>JBNKUV010000081.1:0-5336 GCA_050298815.1 Polyangiaceae bacterium | reverse complement strand
CTCGAAAGACGTGACGCAAGAGCCAACCCCACCGCGAGCGACGAGAGCGCTGTGGAGCGTCGTCGTCGACGCCGCCATCAAAGGTCAACTCCAGCTGGTCCCCCTCAGCTGGCTTGTGGGCAAAGCGTTCGGGGTCGGCGTTATTGGGCACCACGCGGCTGCGGTGTTTGGAGTGGCTGGAGAAGACGCCGAAGTGGCGCACCATGTTAAACCAGGGTGGCGGAATGGCTGCGCAGAGCCGGACCAGCTGGGCGTGCGGCTCCAGATTGAGAGCATGAGTGCCGTCCTTCCAGACGTTTTTGAGCGAGGGTCTCTGCCGTCAACCAGCTGCTTGGCGTATATGTTGACGCCGAGAGCTGTTGCGACGGGCTCATCGGGCGTGGCCGTTTCCGTCTTCTTGCTCGTTGTGGCCCCGGAAAACCGCGCCCAGACTTCCACCTCGAAGCGCCTGCCAGAGCAGCCACGCGCGCTGCCGAAGTAACCCCCGCTGATGTAAACTGACTGACCGTGACCGATGAACCATGCTGACCTCCTGGGCTCCGCCCGACACTGCCCACTGGCGCAGGGAGCGTGACGCGGCCCAGCTGCTCCCGACGTCACAACGTCGACTCCCGCCGCCGCGGCGCGATGCGTGCGCCGCATGCAGTGGCGGGCGGGGCCCCGGAGGGTACTGCAGGCTTGAGGGCAGGCTCAGCTCAGCGGGGAGGAGCTCCCCGACGATTCCGCACAGTGACAGTCGCGATTCGAGCCCTTCCCCCAGAAACCGCAGCCCGAAGTGCGAGGACGCTCAGGGGGAAGCTGCAGGCCGAAGGCATGCAGCTTGGGGGCTTACCCTAAGCCATTGGTCGCAGGTTCGAATCCTGCCGGGCGTGCTGGCCGCCAGCCTGCTGGCGGTCTGCGCTCGCCCGGCGGCTTCGGGGCAAACACTCGCGTCTGCGACCCTCGCTTTTTGGCGCGAATCCTGCCGGGCGTGCTGTGTTTGTTGGGGGACACTTCTGGATTCCCCGGGGCCCCAACGCCCAGTTCAGCCGGCTTTGCGCACCGTTGCTTCTGAAAAGCCGGTCTTTTCCTCCAACGAGACCAGCTCGTTGCCTGTCTTGTTGCACCAAGCATCGATATCGGCGACGAAGGCGCGGTCATCAGCTAGGATCGTTACCACCTCGCCCGCACCTACTTCTCGTATGGCTCGTGCGGTCATGACGATAGGCAGTGGGCAGGATTTTCCTCGAGCGTCTACGGACTTCATCACGTCTCCTCAAACGAACATCGTCAGCTTGCCTGGCGCTGCAGTCTCCAGGAACTTGGTGACACCACAAAAACTCAGGTTAGGGTAGTCGAGCATCTCCGTTTCCTTCATCCCCAACAGATCCATGCTCATCGTGCAGACGTGAAACTTGACGTCCAGCTCGGCGCACATCTCGAGCATTTCGTCCACGGACGCGACACCCTTTTTCTTCATCATGTGCCGGATGGCCACCGGACCGCCTCCACCCATGTTCATTTGGGACAGGGGCATGCTGCTGACGTTCTTGGGTAGGAACCAGCTGACCAGGCGCTCCAGGAAAGTCTTTTTGGTCTTTCGCGAAGCGTCTCTCAAAGCAGACGTGCCCCAGAAGGTGAAGAAGAGGTGCACATCCATTCCACTCGCGGCCGCACCAGTCGCCAGCACCAACGCGGCGATCAGCTTGTCCAGACTTCCGCTGAAAACGATCAGTGATAGCTGCTCGACTTGTCCCTGTGGAACGGTTTCGGGCTTCTTCTCCAGTTCCGCACGGAGTTCGCCCAATTGAGTCTCGAGCGCCAGCAGCCGCGCTTCGGTCGAGTTGGTGTCGTGTAGGGGCACGGCCCGTTGGGAAGCGCTCATCAGTCGACCAAGACCTCCGCGAGCTCGACCATCAGCTTGGAAAGCTGGTCCGCTGGCACGAAGAGTCGCAATCCGACCATGCAGTGCTCGACGACCTCCTCAACCGTCCGCTGGCGACCGTCAATTCCCGGGGTTTCGAGCGCGCGTTCGAACACGCTCGCGACCATGATTGGGCTGATGTACCGCTCCATGATGGAGCGTACCCGAAGCAGAGGTAGCTCACGCACTCCGCTCGCCCAATTGAACAGGATCGGGTTGAGTTTCCTCTGGGGGGTGTGGTTCATGAGTTGGCTCAGAAGGTGAGGACAGCGGACCGTTTCGAACGGTCTGCGATCGTCGCGAGACTCGCGACAGACGTGTTGGGCCGCAGCAATGTGCGCCCGTCGACTCCTTTCGGGAAGTCACGGCAATATTCCTCGTAGCAAGAGGAACAGACTTCGAGTCTTCCCCCCAGCTCCACGAAGTGGCCGATGTACTCATCGAGGGAGTCGGAGAAGCCGCGCGGCTGGATCCCGGCTGTTCCGGATGGCGTGCCGAAGCGAGCGGATTCCAAGGATAAGAAGACGGTGGCTTGACCACCGTCTGCGAGTTCGGCCAATGCCGCACCGAATGCCAGCGCCGCCCGACGGCCGCCATCTTCGGCACCAGTTGTCAGGACCACGAGCAGTTCGTCTTTTGTGTCCACATGCTCGTAAACGGTCACCTGGAGGCTTTCCAAAAGTCCGGAGTAACCATCTTTGGTTAACGAAGGTTGCCGAATGAACGTCGAGCCGAACAGCGCTGAACCATTTGGGAGCGCAATTGTTGATGATTGCGGTCACAGATGCGGAAGTGAGCGAAGAGGCCACACCGTTCCACAACGTGGCCAGCCCCAGGTAATTTCGGCCGGGCTCCCTAGTGTGGCAGCAGGAGGGGCCGCATCACCTACCGATCACCTGCTCTTGGTAGATGAAGTTGAAAGTGCCGGTGACGCGTAGCTCACCGGTAGAGAGGGGGCGATCAAGTACTCGGTGCACACGCTCTCTTGTCCATCGTTGGTGCAGACCTCTTGGAGGCGCGGTGCTTCCGGTTCCGTGTCCTCGCGAGGCAAGTGGTACACGCCACAGACCAAATCGCCGTTTGCGTGGCCGACTTGAATGACTCGGACCAGCCCGTCCTTCGCGCTGCAGCTCACGTCGATCTCGAAGCTGATGAGAGGCAGCGTTTCGGGGGCGTCGGCTACCACAGCGCTGGACCCAACCACATTGCTCAAGCGACTGACAGAAACGGACGCTCTGGTTGCCGGACAGGACGTGGGCAAGATGTCCTACTTGGTGCACGATGTTTGCGCTGCGGGAGCACCGAACGACTCACGTCAACCTGGCTCCGTGCATTCGGCCGTGCACTCATCGTCATTCGACAGGTTGCCGTCGTCACACGCCTCCGCCTGGATCTCGGTGAAGTCCAGGGTCGACGCGGTCGCATCTGGCATGTTGTGCAGGTAGGGTGGGTCGCAATACTGCGCCGAGGGATCACCTGTCGGCATTGCTTCAGGGTCGTTGGGATCGGCGGGGTTGCAGCCGTCGTGGTGGAAGGAATCATTCTGGCCACCACGCTGAGCCGTCATCGGACCCGTACCGTCGGGATCGTTGAGGTCGCTTTCAGTCCAAAGTGAGATGAGCCGAAAGCCATCGCCGCAGACGTTGTATTCGCAGGAGGAAAGGCAACCGTCACTCTCGACCAGATTGGCGTCGTCGCATTCCTCCAGAGGTGCGTCGTTGTCGTCATCCGTGACGTAGACGTAGACGGCGCCATCGCCGCAGACGTTCCACAGGCAGTTGTTCAGACAACTGTCATGGTTGTAGTAGTTGCCGTCGTCACACTCTTCCCCTGCCTGGACGTAGCCATCTCCACATTCGTACAGGGTGCATATCTCCGAACAGACATAATCGGTACCGTTGTCGTCGCCGTCATCGCAAGTTTCGCCGTTTTGGCTATCAATCACACCATCGCCGCAACTAGGGGACTCACAGTTGCTGCGACATCTGTTGGCGACGATGTCCGAGTTGGCGTTGCCGTCGTCGCACTCTTCACCATCCTGGACGTAGCCATCACCGCACCTGGGAAGTTCACACGTCACGGTACAACCGTCGGTGTTGTCGACATTTCCGTCATCACACTCTTCACTGGCTACGACGACGCCATCACCACACTCGCTCAGGACCTGGCACGAAGGGCTACAATACTCGTTGCCGGGACCCGCGTCGCAGAACTCGCCGGGACCGATGTGATAGTCGCCACACACGTTGAACATGCATTCGCTGGTACACTGCGCTTCGAACGCGCCGTTGGCCACGCCAAGATCGCACTCTTCGTCCCCATTGACGATACCGTCGCCACACGCCGGCAAGAGGCAGCTTGTCGTGCACCCGTCGCCATCACGGGCATTGCCGTCGTCGCATTCTTCGTACCCATTGACGACACCGTCCCCACAGTGCGGCCGACGGCAGAGGGCGGTGCACAGCTCGCCGCCGTTGGGTCCGTCGTCACACGCCTCCTTGGGGCCCAGGTGGTAGTCGCCACACTGATTCCGCTTACAATCCTCCGTACAATCATCGCCCGGAGTACCGTTGTCCCGACCGTGGTCGCACTCCTCGTCTTCTTGGACGATCTCGTCACCACATCGTGATTGTTCGCAGGCGTCCGTGCATTGGTCATCGGTGGCGCCGTCGCCATCGGTGGCGCCGTCGTCATCTGTGGTGCCGTCGTCATCTGTGGCGCCGTCGTCATCTGTGGCGCTGTCGTCATCTGTGGCGCCGTCGTCATCATCGGAGTCGGCAGTGCCGTTGTCGGCAAGCTCGCCGTTCCGGTCGCTCTCGACCGGAACTGAATCGGTTTCATCTACCTCGCCGGCATCAGGTGTGTCCCCTATGGAAGCCGCGCCGCATCCGAACAACGTCGCCACACAGCAGGGCACGACAAGCCACCGAAATCCCGATTCGTGTACCCATCTCATTCACGAGTCTCCCATACGTCAAGCAGCGGTCCCAGACCGCTCTGGACGACCTGGTGACAGCCTACGCGCGAACAGGAACCCCCGCAACCGCGGGTCCCGCGCGCGATTGCAAGCCCACGAGGCTCACGGGAAGACTCGCCCCAGAATGGGAGACTCGAGATGTTTCACCATGCTCACGACAGATCACGGCTAGTGCACTCTCCCTGCGCGCAATGGCTCGCACCCGGAGCGGGTCCGCAGGACCCATCGGGGCGAGTTCGGCGTTCGCCTTCTTGAACTCCAGGAAAGCGTACCCCGGGGATCGGCGCTCGAACGGCTCGCTGAGTCGTCACCTGGCTCGCGTGGCTCGGCGCATGGTCGACACCGGTGTGCACTTGGAGCAGCTACGCCTTCCGGAAGTGCCAGCGCGGCGTTGGACCAGCCACAAGAAGCTCACGTCCTTCAAGAGCTCGCCACGGATGCGCTCGGCGCCCCACG
>JBNKUV010000080.1:0-4041 GCA_050298815.1 Polyangiaceae bacterium | reverse complement strand
TTTCTTTCGCGCTTTCAAGAAAGCGTTCGAGTCTTCGCCAAGCGAGCTTCGGAATCGTGCGCAGGCACCGACTGAACGAAGCTTGAAAGATTGGTTGAGTGCGCTGTAGGCGGCACGAAGGAACTGCTCCAGCCAAGGGCTCAGCCAGTCACGACCAGGAACAGAGAAGCTGGGAGGCACTACCAAAGGCCTGGCTGACCAAGAGCTCCTGATCAGACCGGCAAACGTACTCGAACCCGGCTGCGGGGCTGGCGGGAACCACCCCGCCACCCGAGTACTGAGCGCATGGGCGGTGCACCAGCCAGGGTTGAAAGCCCGGGTCGAACCCCCGACGCTTGCAACTAGACGCTACCAGCGGGGCCCCCCAAGTCCGGCGGGTGTACGGGCCCGCCCGCCACAGCAAGAGGATCGGCCGACGGTCGTCTAGCTTTCCCTTCCGCGGGCCTTTGGCGCTGGGTGCGACGCTGCGGCTGGTATGCGGGCGATGCACCCCCCGGCGAGCGCGCTGTGTCTGAGCGCGTCATGTCTGAGCGCGCTGCAGACTCTCTATGAGCTTGCCGAAGTAGCAGGCTTGCCCGGTCTTGAATAGACCGTGCCACGCGGACAACATGTCCGGTGGATACAGTTCGAGCTCGCGAAATACCTCCGTCGCGAAGTCCACCACGCCGGTGGAGTTCGCAGTGATCACCAATCGGTCACGAACGGCAAGCTCCTCTTGGTAGAGCGCGGTGCCGGCGTAACCAGAGCCGGCAAGATACTCTTTGGCGTTGCTGGTGTGGCGTCGATCGTCCAAGAGACCTGCCTGAGCCAACGCGAACGTCGCTCCGCAGATCGCGGCAATGGGAACTCCCGCCGCCACAAATTCACGCGCTCGGCGCACCGCCTGAGTGTGGGCGCCTCGTTCCCATCCGAGACCGCCCGGCAGGATGAGCATTGCGCTATCCTGAGGGTCCAGTTCATCCAGAGTGGCATCGGGCGTCACCCTCGAGCCTCCCATAGAAATCACGGGATCGCGACCAACCCCGACGGTCACTACCCGATATGCAGACGGGAGCAATTGTCCCTCGAACGAGTTCAGGTGTGCCGTGAGCAGGCCGATTTCCCAGTCTGCGAAGCGGTCGAATAGGTAGAGGTGGGCGGTCTTGGTTTGTCGTTTGGTAGTCATGCGCCTTGCTTTGCCGGGCATTGGTGACAGAAACTGTCACCAATGACGCGCACGGATCGAGTCATGGATCTCTTGGATTTGCTGCGGGTCAGCGAGGCGTTGACCGTGGAAGCCATTGCGGAGCGCCTGTCGGTGAGTCGGCGTACCGTACTCCGAGACGTGGCTTCGCTGCGCAATCGTGGTTGGCCGATCCGGGCCGAAGCTGGGCCCGGTGGTGGTGTGTACTTGGACCGCGACCGTGGGTTGCGCGCGGTGCACCTCGCCGTGGATGAGGTAGCAGCCCTGTGGGTGGCGTCCCAGCTCTCACTCGGCATGGGGACGTTACCTTGGGGCAAGGCAGCAAGAACGGCATTGGACAAGGTGTTGGCGAGCGTGCCCGAGGACAGGCAACGGCAACTGCGAAGGCTGGTCAAGCGCGTCGTGATCGGGAGACCTGCTAGCACCAACGTCGTGTCGACGCTTGGTTCGCCGCCGCCAGAGTTGCTCTCAGCTTTCGAGCAGGCGTTCGCTGATGGTGTATGCCTCGGGTTCCACTACGTCGACCGCAACGGGAACGCGACGGTGCGGCGGGTCGAAGCTCATGGCTTGTTGCTCGAGCCTCCGGCCTGGTACCTATTGAGCCGAGATGCGGATTCCAACCAACCGCGGATGTTTCGCATGGATCGCATCCGTCGAGTTCGGCTCCTCCACGACCAGCCGTTCCGTCCGGACTTCGAGGGCCTCAAACGCCAGTACCTGGCCCAGAAGAACTCGGGCGGATCATGAGCGTATCCTCAGTCCGGTGTCGCATTCTTCGTCCAGTCACGTCACGTCTGAAGAGGGCGGGATCTCAGCCACTCAGATCCGGCGGACACTTGGCGCGGCACATTTGGCAAGTCCCAAGACAAACGCTAGCTTTGTGAGCGGCTCCTCGTTCCCTTCCGACGCTTCAGTCCCGCACGCTCCGACGGCGAGCAGCCCCACCAGTAGCGCGCAACCGACCGCGTGGGACGGTGCTGTATGGCGCTCACGATGCTTCACCTTGGCACGCTACCTCGCCCGACCACACTTGCCCAGCCCCCGATAGCACGGGCCCTGGAATTGTCCGCGCGTTCCCCACCTAACTGATCAAACGTCCTCGCCATGAGCGGACGTACCAGCCCTGTCCCGTAGCGGCGCGAAAGGGGCGGACGGTTGAAGAGATTTGGTATCGAGAGCTATCCGTCGCTCTAGTGGATCGTTTCACCCCGCGCGCACATTGCAACGAACTTGGCGATGCGGCGAGCGCGGGTATCAGGGCGCTTCGCCTCTTGGACTCGGTAGAGGATCGCGAATCGGTTCTGCGAGCTCAACGTTGCGAAGAACGCGGAGGCCTTCTCGTCGGCGGCGAGCGCCGCGCGCAGATCGGCGGGCACGGTCGCCGTACTTGGTGGGTCGTACGCGGCCGCCCATCGCCCATCCGCTTTCGCAGCAGCTACCGCTGCTCGCCCTGCCGGCTCCATGCGGCCCGCAGCGATGAGGGCTTCCGCCTTACTCCGATTGATCTTCGACCACTTGCTGCGCGGAGTGCGCGGTGTGAACCGCTGCAGATAGAAGTCGTCATCATGCTTCGCTTTTTGGCCATCGATCCAGCCGAAGCGCAACGCTTCCTCGAGCGCCTCCGCGTAGGAGGGCCCCCGGGCGCGCGCGCCTTTCTTCGGGATCTTGAGCTAGATGCCAGTGCAGCGCGCGTGTTCTTTGGCGAGCCATCGTCCGAACGCTTTACCGCTCGCGAAGGCACGAATCGGGTCGTCGTTCGTCATCGCCGCCCGATTCTATCGGAGTCGCTTGCCGCCGTCGACAACGTGAGCGAGGACAACCACCCCGAGTGGACCGCATCGCTGGATCCGGCGTGACCTTCGCGACGTACGATCACAAGCTCGTCGCGAGCGCTGACCGCTACGGCACGAAGATCCTGGATCGCGCAGACGTCGTTTGGGGTACGGAGGCCGCGCACGCTGTCGATATCGACATCGTCAATCTGGACCAGCAGGAACTCGATGACGATGCGCCGCTGTGCTGGCTACCTAGCGCACCCACGCCGTCAAGCCGCCCTCCGATAGTCGTGATGAAGTCCGTTGAGGACTGGGAAAGCGACAACCTTGGCGGATGGAGCCAAGGTTTCTTCTGAGGCTGGAGCCGGGACTGTCTGCTGGATCCCTTGTGTTGAAGTACGCGACGTAATCGCGGAGCACCAACTGCAGATGGCGCTGTCCGAGGATGATGATGTGATCGAGGCACTCGCGGCGGACGCTGCCGAGGAAGCGTTCACAGGTGGAGTTCATAAGAGGCGCGCGTTCGGCGGTCTTCAGAACGCAAATGCGCGCGCCTTTGGCGACGCGGTCAAACTCGCTGCCGAACTTGGCGTCGCGATCACGGATGATGAACTGGGAGCCTTCGCCGAACGGCGTGAGCTGCCGCAACTGCTGGGCAGTCCAGGCCTCGCAGGGCTCGCGGGTGACAGCGACGTGGACGACCTCCTTGGTGTTTACGTCCACGACGAAGAACGCGAACAATGGCCGGAACCAGACGTCATGGACTTGCAGAAGATCGCAGGCCCAGACGGTGTGGTTGGCGAGAAAGGTCTTCCAGCTTTGCCCGTCTCCTGCTGGCCGGACGGCGAGGATGTGCCGCTGGATGGAGCGCTTGGCGACTCGAATGCCGAGCTTGAGTAACTCGCCGCGAATGCGTTCCGCGCCCCAAGTCCGATTGTGGGGGGGCTAAGGCAAAACGAACTGTCAAAACCGGCAAGCTGGTGAGCACCTGTGCAGGGGGAAAGGGGGTGGCGAGGGCGCCTCGGACCCATCATTGCGCGGTTCGGGCATCACGATCAGCTCGAGGTCAGGCCTCCGCCACCC
>JBNKUV010000079.1:0-6070 GCA_050298815.1 Polyangiaceae bacterium | reverse complement strand
CGCTTCGTCCTACCCCAACTCGGAACAGCGTTGGTCGTTGATCGTCTACCGCGACGAAGGAGACGAGTATGTGGTGCGTAGCAAGCCGTTCACACCGAGCCTCGAGCGCTTCCAAGTCGATCTCTCCCAAGAAACATTTGGCGGTGGTGGCGACTACCCCGAAGCCCCGGATCAAGCGCTCTCCACGGCCGCCCAATTGCGCTGGCGAGGAGGAAAGGACGTTGCCCGCCTGCTGTTCTGGGTGACGGATGCACCCCACCACCAGGAACGGGCGCGGGCACTGCGCGATGCGGTCTTGGCCGCTCAACGAAGCGATATTCACATCTATCCGGTCGCATCGAGCGGGGTGGACGAGCTGACCGAATACACCATGCGCTCCGCCGCACAGGTCACTCACGGTCGCTATGTGTTCCTGACGGATGACTCGGGCGTCGGTCGATCTCACAAGGAGCCGACCTTGCCATGCTACTACGTCACGACGCTATCCGATGCGATCTTGCGCTCCGTTGCGACCGAGATGAGTGGCCGTGTGTGGCTGCCCGCGAGTGACCGCATTGTGCGACAGGTGGGCAACATCGACGGGCAGGGACACTGCAACAACGCAGCGGGCGCGTGGGCTTTCTAGTCCAGTTATTCATTGTCAACTGCGTGCTCGCCTTCGCTCTGGGCACTGAGTGAACACATCGTTTCCTGACCTCCAGCGCTCGCGACGCTTTCGCGGCCAGCCCCATCCGCGGTCTGCGCCCCCGCGGTTGCCGTTGCGCAGAGGTGATGCTACTTTCTCAGCCCTCATGGACGCCTGCTGCAACAGCAAGAGCCAGCAACTGGAACGACTTTGGACCGTGCAGAGCCGCGCGCTCACCATTGTGTTGTTCGTCAACGCGACGATGTTCTTTGTCGAGTTGCTCTTTGGCCTGCTCGCGCATTCCCTGGCGTTGCTCGCTGACTCGCTCGACATGTTGACCGACGCTCTCGTCTACGCACTCAGCCTGTACGTCGTTCGACGCGGGGCCGCGTGGAAGGCCCGAGCCGCCCTCACAAAGGCGGTCGTCATGGCCCTATCCGGCGTCTTCGTGCTCTCGCAACTGGTCTACAAGCTAGCCTTTCCGCAACTCCCTGTCGTCCACACAATGAGTCTTGTCGGCTCGTTCGCACTCCTCGCCAACGCCTTCTGTTTCGCGGTCTTGTGGCGCCACCGTGCTGAGGATCTCAACATGCGCTCCGTTTGGCTCTGCTCTCGCAACGATCTGGTTGCAAACTCGCTCGTGCTGGCGGCGGCCGGTGGCGTGTGGCTCTTTGCTTCCGCGTGGCCAGACATCCTCGTGGGAACGATTATCTCCGCCCTTTTCCTACGCTCCGCCATCAGCGTCGCTGTCGAGGCTCGGCGAGAACTGGCGAACCAACCGCATCTGGTCGTCAATCGTCCGCGAACTCCCAGCAGAGCTTCTTGCTGCAACTCGTCGACAACCTGCGGCTCTTCATCCCAGCCTTCCTGAACTGCCGCTGCATGGCGCTACACTAGGATCCAACGTGGTCAACGCTGATACGGAAGCGCCGTCGCAGTGGAGCTTGGCACAGGCAGACTGGGACTACTACTGCCACGCCCTAGCCCCTTTGCGTCAACGGCCTCTGCGATGGCGCGCCGCCTTAGAGCCAGGCGTCACGGCGACGATCTAGTCACACGTCGCTTCTAGATCGTTTTGCGTGCAGCTTTCGCAGCCGCCGATGCGGGCGGCGAGCGCGTCCACCTCGCACTGGGGCAAGTTGGGGTTGCTGGCTATCGCTACGGAGTCGGCGCTGGTGAACTGGGACATGTCGCGGGTCGTCAGCGCCTCGTTCGTGGTGATGTTGACGCTGCCAGCGCGGCTCAGCGACGAGAGATCGATCTCGAGCACAGCGGGGTTTCCGGAAATGAGGATGTCGCCGCCAACGTCGTCGAGCAGTGGGAACTCGAGGCGTTCACACGCCGTCTCTCCCGAGACCAAGAGGCCTTCCTCGATGGTGTGCAAGCGTTCGAAACGTACGTCGCGGAGCGCTAGATTGCCCGAGATGTGGAGCGAACCCAAGGTGGTGGGGGAGAGGGCGGAAACGTCCGTCAAAGCGAAGTTATTCGTGAACAGAATGCTCGCCGGATCGGAAAAACCCTGTAGCCCATCGAGTGTCTCCAGGACCACGTTGTCATGGAGCGCGATGGCCACCTCGGGTGCGATGACGTTGGCCAGAGCGCTGATGGTGGTCAGTTCCGTGTTGTCGATGAGGCCGAATTCTTCGCCAAGGAAGAGCAAGCCGTCCAGCCCCATCAAGTCCTCCAGGAGCGTTGCTTGAATTCCGAGGATACCGACAATGGCACGGATGTTCTGTGCTAGGGCGTCGACCTCCTGCTACGAAGAGAGGGTGACGCTGGGGGTTGCGGTCGGGCAGATTTCCAAGCAGCGGCCGGGATCCACCTCCACGAAACACTGGAAGGTAGTGACGTCGCTCGTTGCATCGCTGGCTGATGTCTCGACGTCAGTATCGTCGCGCACCGGCAACGCCGGACGGTGACGAGTGCGTCGAGAGGGTGAAGGCAAGAGCGCACACCCTACGCCACTACGGGCGTCGTGCTTTATTTAGCTGGCATGCAACGCAAAAGCGGTCATCATTGCTTCGGTGCGGGTGGCTCATTGTGTGGCCGCGCTCGCTTTGGCGAGTTGCGTGCCGAAGGAACCCCGGGTCTGGACCCAGGCGGAAACTGAGCAAGTGCGTGTTCGTGGCGAGATGGAGATGCACGCAATCTCCCAGCTTGCCGCGTCGGTGCAAGAGATGTGGGACGCCTTGGCTTCCTCCGTTCTGCCATGCGCCTTCACTCCATCGTTGGGAAGTCTCGAGCTCACTGTCTTGAGCGATGAAGCGTACGAACTGGTTGCCCCCCCTGCGACGGATGGCTACTACGGCGGTTCCACGTTTGACGAAGCGATCGGCGGCACCGGCATGGTCGTCGTGCGGAATCGACTGAGCAGGGGTGCCCGTCAGCTCATCCAACACGAGATGGGGCACCGCTTGGTGCATCAGTGCATGCCAGGTGCGCCCGCTTGGCTGAACGAAGGCTTGGCGAGCTTCATAGAGACGGCCGACGCGGGTGACGGTCGACTCTCCATCGGGATTGCCCCCTACTGGCCAGCCGCCGACGCGAAAGCGATCCAACTGCTCACTTATCGTGGCCTACTGATCCACGAAGTCCCCCTGTCGGACGTGCCTGCGCCAAACGAGTTGACGAAGCTGAGCGTAGAGGAATTCTATGCGTTCGCCGATACGGGCACATCAGCCAAGCAGCGCCGTGTTGCCCACTACGCGGCCGCCTGGAGCTTGGTCCACTTCCTGGAGCTAGGTGCCCCTGACTTACTATCGAAGTGGCATTCGTACCTCGGGGCGATCGCCTCCGGACGGCAGGACCCGGGGAGTGCTTGGGATGCTGAGTTTGGAACTCAAACCTTGCAGACTCGACTGGCGTCCTACCTCCAACAGGACGCGTTGCCGTACACGGACCTCAAGTACGAACCACGACAGCACGAGGCACCAGCGTGCCGAATGCTCTCGCCTGCCGAGGTGGATCTGCACCTGGCGCGGATGAACTGGTTGTCCGGTAGCGGCGCTGATGACACAGCCTTGCTCGACCGCCTGGTGAGAGCGGTAGGCGACCCAAGTACGGCCGTGCGCACGGGTCTACTGCAGGCAGTCATCCTATTGCAGGCCGAAAGGCTAACGGATGCAGAAGCAGCGCTGGAGAGCGTGCTGATGCGAGAACCCGGTCAGGTGCATGCCTTACCCCTTTTGCTCGAGGTACGACTGCAGCTGTCCCAACAGGACGAACCTCCACATCCGCGACCTACGCTCGTTCGCACGGTTGAGCGCTTGAGGCAGGCACCAGCAAGCGCTGGGCGCTCGATCGCGTTGGCCCGGTTCGAGCTTACCTTTGGAGATCCTTCCAACGCGTCGGAGCTGAGTGCTAGCACCGTGCAAGCTTGGCCGCGGTGCGCTCGATGCTGGCTGGTCCACGCCGTGGCGCTTGCCGCGACGGGTAGGACCGCCTCGGCCGTTCAGGCCGCTACGCGCGCATCGAACCTGCTTCCTGAGACTGCAGATCGCACGGGCCTGATCGAGCTACTCGCGCGAATCAATCGTGACTAGAGTGCTTCCTGACGGGCCCGTCGACCGTTCAGCCCGAGGACTCCAGGCACATCACCCGGGTGGAGGCGCAGGCCGCGTCGCGGTAGGACGACTGCTTACGGAGGCCTTCCGAGGACCGGCTCGCGCTTTCCGGCAAGCATGAAGGCAGGGCAAGTCGATGGACATCATCTGGGAACGGACCGTCGATCGGGACGCACAGCGCCGAAGCGTCCGGCTCTTCTGGCTCTTCTACGGGGTTCCGACCAGCGTCGTCATCTGCATAGGGGGGCTCGTCTCGGGCCCAGGCGCCGCCGCCGGGCTCTTGATCCTGCTCGGCTCGTTGGGGGCGATGATCTTCTTCGCAATCTGGCTCACGAACCGCACCAAGCGGACCAACACCGTCATTGGCCGACACGGTGATGAGCTCGTCTGGGCCACGCGTCGGGTGCGGATGGACCAGATCGAGCGCTTCAACGTGGTGATGAAACAAGCGTCGATGAGCATGGTCGGCATCACGGGGTCCCACACGGATGCCGTTGCGAACCTCGGCGTCGCGGAGTTCTTCCTGGCGGATGGCAGCTCGGTGGAGTTCGTGTTCGGCCACCTCTCCCACCGTGAGCTCGACCAGCTGCGCGCTGCGCTGGAAGCCGCGCTGCCCCTCACCGCTCACGGGTGACGTCGAGGGCGACGCGCTGCGGGCTCGGCGGTGGGGGAGGTTAGAGGGACCGCGCCCCTTCCCGCCCCAGGCAAAACCTCAAATCGTAACGTCCTTCGGGACAGACGACGGCAAGCGTAGCAACACCTTTCGCGGGCACTCACTGCCGAAGACGCTTCGCACAGCCTCTTCCTGAGCGAACACCACCAGGCGATCGTCGGTGTGGATCTCGACTTGCGGATCGGGGTGAAGGAGGGTCTCACCGCTTCGTTCGATCAAGGTCACTTCAATTCGCGGATCGGCGTCCCGTAACGACGCCACGCTGCAGCCGATGGCCAGCGCGTTGGGCGTCGGTTCGACGTGCCACAGCGCGCCGTGAGAGCCCACCAGGGAAGCACCGGTCGGCTCCGAGAAGGAGTACCGTCGCGTGAGCCAAGCCTGCGACCACGCGCGGAGCGGCTTGGCGATCATTGGGCGGTGGGCGAACCAAACGATGCTCACCACGCCGACACCGATCAAGGCGAGGTTACGCAACGCGAAGAGCAAGCTGGTCTCCACCAACGAGCTCGCTAGGGAGGCCACTGTCGTGATCAACCCTGCGTTCCCCAGAATCACCAGATAGCTGATGATCCTGCGACGTACAGGATGGTTGACGGCTTCTTCGGCTTCGCGATTGGGAAAGCCGGTATTCGTGAAGGCTGAAAGCGCGTGGAACTTCGCGCGGTCCCAAGGAATGCCGGTGAGTTCGAGGCCGATGGCCGCCAAGCGCACGAACGCCAAGGAAACGATCAACACCAGCAACAGCAGAACGATCGACACCGCCAACGCTACGACTGCACCCCGTGTGCCATCGCGGACGAGCGACGTCGCCCAGCCCTCCGAAGGTCGAACACCGCTTCACCAGCCGCGTGGCGTACCACCAAGCGCAAGCCTTGCGCGGATAGACGCGCGACCGCTCACGCTTGCGCGCTACGGAAGCTGCTAAGGCGATGTGGACGTGCCCAGCTCGCTCCCCGGCCATGTCACAAACGCCTACCGCCGGCCGCAGGTGAATCTCAAGTTGCCCAGCTCGAAACGCAGTCGGACTGGGGTCCCGACTCGCAGTCCGGGGCCTTTTTCAGAAAAGCGGCCCAGGCGATGTAAGCGGGCTTTCGGGGCCACGTTGCCGGGCCAAACGCAGCAGCGCTGCACTGTCCTGAAGGAGCCCCCATGTCGATCTGTCGTTTCGTCCCCCACACCGTCACCTCTTCACCGCTTCGCTTCGTGTCG
>JBNKUV010000078.1:0-139549 GCA_050298815.1 Polyangiaceae bacterium | reverse complement strand
CTGGACGCGATGCCCGCGGGCAAGGAGCCCGTCACGCTGTAGCTGTCAGTCCGGCGCTGGCCACGACAGAACCGACTCGTTCGGGCAGGCTGAGCCCGCGCCTGTCGTCGTCAACGTGATGGGTCCACATCCTTCGGCGCTTACTCGACCCAACTCGAGCCATACTCGGGCGAGCGACTCTCACGTCAGAACGTCGCCAACTGGCTCGAGCAAGGGAGGATGGTCTGCCTCTCCGAGCGCCTGACGCAAGTTGACCTCGATCATGCGAGAAATCGCGTCCAGCGGGAGATCTGCGGCGTCGGTACCGAAAGGATCTTCGATCTGCTCCCCCAGCGTATCGAGACCGAAGAAGACGTACGCAACGAACACTGCCACGACAGGCGTGAATGTCTTGACGGAACTGACCAACGCGAAGGGCAGCCCAAAACAATAGAAGAAGACCACCCGGTGCATCAGGACCGTGTACATGAATGGGATGGGCGTGGCTTTGATGCGCTCACAGCCTCCTTGCACGTTGGTCAGCTGCTCGAGTGTGGCTTCGAGCAGGGGCCAGTGCATCGCGTGAATTCGCCCAGCCGCGTACTCTGCCTTGAACTGATGACCCAACCACAACAAGATCGCGATCGGCGGGTTCTTCTCAGTCGGAAGCGACGCGAAGAGCTCCTTCGGCAGGAAGGGTTCGAGTTCGTCGTAGTTCGTGATCGACCGCAGGTGGAGCCGCAAGGCGTGCACGTAGCCGATGAGTGCGTAGACTAACTGCTTTTTCCGCGTATCGTCACAATCGATGATTGTGAGTACCTGCCGCGCTCCTGTCCGCGCAGTGTTCACGAGCGCGCCCCAGAGCTTACGCCCCTCCCAGAAGCGGTCGTAAGACGTGTTGTTGCGGAAGCCCAAGAAGATCGACAACGCCAGGCCCACCACCGTGAACGGCGCGACCGTGAGCTCAATCAAGATGCCGAAGTGGTGGTTAGCCACCGTGACGGCTACGGCCAGCAGAGTGACCAGTAGGATGCGAAGCCAGGTCCTTGGCAGGGTCGTTCCACGCCCCCAAAAGAGGACACGAAGCCAGCTAGGATTGGACGGGATCAGCACGTCCGTAGCCTACGGGGCAGGCCGCGCGAAGCCAAGCCTGGGAGGCCGTGATGGAGCAGCATCGGCCCGCGGCTCCCTTTGCAGCTCGGGCTAACAGGTCGAAACACCAGAGCGCAACTCATGCAACCCGCCTGACCTTCAATTCCCCGAACCCGCGTCGCGTGCCTCCACCGGCAAGACCCACGGCGGTGGTTCGAAGACAGGCAACGGTTGACCCGCCCTGGCTCGACGAAACTCGGCGTATCCCTTCATCAGTGCCTGATACAAGAGTGTTGCGATCACCTCCTGCCCCTCCACCGTCGGGTGAGCGAAGTCTGGATTGGCGAGGCGGGGCTCTGCGTGATACCAGCGACCTATCGAGCCATCACCGCCC
The DNA here is from genome assembly GCA_050298815.1 of Polyangiaceae bacterium. Taxonomy (GTDB): domain Bacteria; phylum Myxococcota_A; class Polyangia; order Polyangiales; family Polyangiaceae; genus SZUA-265. The sequence continues at coordinate 138,084 of JBNKUV010000078.1, read as the reverse complement.
ATGGCCTCGAACGTGTTGAAGAACGCGCAGCCCTCTGCCAGCGCGACTCTGCGCTGAGACGCGACTAGCTGGGGTACGATGCGGCGCGTTTGGATCCCGTGTTTGCCGACACGTTCGCCGTGATCGACGAGGGACATGATCATACACGCGGCATCTGGCTTACCCTTCCGGAACTTCTGTATCACCGCTGTGTATTCGTCTTCATACGGTTGCATCGTGCGATACAGATCCATCTTCTGGCGCTGTACATCGTTACCGCCAAACATGAACACCATTAGATCGACGTCCCGACGCTGGACCTGCCAGGCAATGTGCTCCGGGTCCTGATAATCCAGCCGCTGCGTGAACGCCCCAATCAGCGATAGTTCGTCCCAGACGACGCCGGGGCCGTCGCGCTCCAGAACGACGCCGTACCCGCGTGCCACCCCGTCACCAATGGCACGGACTTCGAAGCCGTGTTCCCCATCGGAGACTGAGAACGTGGCGACGGCGTCCCCCGGCACTTCACTCTTGGTATCGATGACACGCTCGACTTCGCCATCCACCTTGACCTGCAGGCGGCCGCCGTCGGGCGCCGTGGCGTGCCACACCTCGAAGCGCGACACTTTGCTGCCGAAGCCTTTCTTGGCGGTGCGATAACGACTCGTCCCCCCGCCGGACGAGGTCGAGCTCACGCCAGCGTATCCGTAGCGTCCGTCACGTTCGCACTTGAAGATGATCTCACACGTCCGCCAGCCGCCGCGATCGCCAAAGCGGATACCGCGATGAGAGTACGCCAGGTTGTAGCGCCCGAGCGCGTGAAACCCGTGCCCCGCGTCGCCGAAGCGAGTCTGCAAACGACGCCGGATGGCGTGAGTCACTCCGTCCCCCCCGAGCACCGAATCGCCCCAATGACTCGCGCGAGTAATCGCACCGGATTTACGCAAGTCAGTCAGCGTCAGCTTGGAGTAGAAGTAGGCCAGGCGATCCACCGCGTCGATGGCGACCTGGACCTTGGCCTCATCGTCCGCGTGAGGCTCGTAGGGAGGGTACAGCTCCTGCTCCGTCGTCGGCGTTTGCTCTTTCGTCGGCGGGGGCTCGATGGCACGAGTTACCACCGCGTCACGCGCCGCGCCGTCGGTGTCTGCGGCCTGCTCGGCGATCGCTTGCAGTCGCGCCATGTGCGCACTGTGCTCACGGGCTTGCCCCTCCTGGTCCAACACTTCCCGCCCGACTACATTCCAAAACGGGATGTAACCCTCGTCGGATCGCCAAGGCCGGATGGTCTCCAGTCCGGGAACGAAGTAGGTGGCAAGCATCAGCCCCCCCAAGGTCACGGCGGCCACGGCCAGCCGCCGCTTGCCGGCGGGGCTGATGCCCGAATCCGCCGCTTGATCCTCGGAAGGCAAGCGCACGTTGCGACGTTCTTCATCTCCGTCGAGGATTCCTTCTCGCTCCTCGGGCGGACGGTCCGCACTGGCTCGCACGGACGACAAGTTGGCCCGCCGCGACGCAAAAAGCAACGTTCAAACAACCACAGCGGCGACCCACCACCACTGCGGCCGAACCGGCGCCACGACGGCCCTCCGCCTCAGAACGCGAAGTAGATGTTCGCCCGTGGGCCAGAAAGAAGCTGAGATATCAAGAGCGCGATGGCGGCGAGGCCGACGCCAAGCGCCGACGCTGGCAGCGCCCGCACCACGCGCGCGCCCAATCGCTCCACCCAATCCGCCGGTGCAAAGTGGTAGCCGATCCCTGCGACGAGTAACACCAAGATGCCGTGGTGGGCGAGCGCCTGCAGTGGAGTCGCTGCCCCCCCCAACAGCGCGGCATGACCCGCAAGCCATTCGTGCAAGCCCTGCATTCGGAACATCCCGTCCCGCACGCCCAAACCGTCCCAGACAAGCAACTTGCCAACCATCCCGCGCGCCACCTCCAGGTTGTCAGCCCGGAAGAACACTCTCGATAGCGTCGTGAAGTGGAACAGCAACACGACATGGACGACACCCCACCCGCGCGATCCCGTACGCGGCAATGCGCAGTTGAGAAGGGCAATGCTGCCGCACACGGCGGCACCCAATGCAGCGTTGGCCAAGGGAACGCCCAGCACCGCGTAGAACAACCCGAGGCACAGTACCAGGGCGCCGATGCCGACGAGAACCGTGTCCGCTCCCACGCCGAGCCCGCGTCGCGCTGACCGCAGTCGGATGAAGCGGCTGTAGACCATGGCGGCGGCCTGGAGATTGCTGTAGATGACGAAGTTCCAGCTCGCCCCGTGCCACATGCCGACCAAGAACATAGTGAGCCAGAGGTTGATGTAAGTGCGGCCTTCGGTGCCTCGACTGCCACCCAGCGGGAAGAACAGGTAGTCCCTCAGCCAGGTTGAGAGCGTGATGTGCCAACGGCGCCAGAACTCGCCAATGTCTTGCGCCTGGTACGGGCGGTCGAAGTTCTCGGGCAAACGGAAACCCAGTAAGCGAGCGACTCCAATGGCGATATCCGAGTACCCCGAGAAGTCCGCGTATATCTGTAGTGTGAACGCGTAGAGAGCGAGCAGGTTCTCCAGTGAGGAGTGTTGCGTGGGTGCGGCAAATACGATGTCCGAGAAGTAGGCGGCGATGAAGTCGCCCAAGACAACCTTCTTCAACAGACCCTTGCCTATACGATAGACCGCAAAGTTGACGTCTTCCGTGTCGACGCGGAGCCTCCTGCGCAGCTGCGGCAAAAAGTCTGATGCCCGAACGATGGGGCCGGCCACGAGTTGCGGAAAGAACGCCACGAACACGGAAAAGCGTAGAAGGTTGCGTTCCGGCGTCAGCCGGCCGCGCCAGACGTCGATGGTGTAGCTGAGACTTTGGAACGTGTAGAAGCTGATGCCGATCGGCAGCGCGGTCTGCATCGCCGGAAGGATGGCTTCTGAGCCCACCCACACCGCAACGTCGTTCGACACTTCGACCACAAAGCCCGTGTACTTGAAGTACCCGAGCAACCCGAGGTTCGTCAGCAAGCTCGCCATGAGCGCGGCCCACCGCACCGACGCCTTGTGCCGAGCGCCGTCGATGACCAACGCCGCGACGTAGTCGACCAGCGTCGAGATGATGAGCAACCCGACAAAATACCAGGGCGTCGGCAATTGAGCCCCGGCCGGTTTGGAACTGGCGCAATAGAAGAAGTAGCTCGCCAGCAGTACGAAAAGCCAACGCAATCTCGGCTGCGCCGAAAGCATCCAGTACACGAACAGTACCGGGAGGAAGAACAGCAGAAAGTCGAGGCTTGCGAAAAGCATGAACGAACCGGTTCAGAACAGCTTCTTGGAATCGAGCAGCAACGTCACTGGTCCAGTGTTGTTCAAGCTGACTTCCATGTGCGCCCGAAAGCGCCCCGTCGAAACGTCAACTCCAAGCTCGCGGCAAGCTGAGCAGAAAACGTCGAACAGCTCCCGCGCGCGCTCCGGCTCCATTGCGCGAGCGAAACTGGGACGACGGCCTTGGCGCAAGTCCCCCAGCAGCGTGAACTGTGAAACCGCCAACACTGCCCCGCCCACGTCTTGAACCGACAGATTCATCTTGTCCTGGGCGTCTGTGAAGATACGCGCCCGGGTCACTTTGTCGGCCAGCCACCGCGCGTCTGCCTCCGTGTCATCCTCCCCTACCCCGACCAGCACGCACAAGCCGCGCTCGATCCTGCCGACAGTCTCGTCGTCGACGTCCACCTGAGCGTGGGTCACCCGCTGAATCACGGCTCGCATGGGCCGATTCTTCGCACAACGCCCCGTGGCACACAATGGGCGTCGTCCAAACGGCACGTCCCTTGCTTCGATCCCTCCAACCGACCACCCTATGAAGTCCCCCCCACGGTTCCACCTTGGCCTCTGAAAATCCGCCAGACTCGGAGTTCCCGCCGGTCATCAGCTGCACGAGCTGTGGCCGAGTCTCGTGCCCCGGGTGCGCTCCCCGTTCATCCACAGCAATGACGCTCAGCTGGGAATCACGGAGCGGGACGACCGCCAACCGCTTCTGGTCGACGGTGTGTCAAAGTGTCGAAGACTGGCGCAGCTGGTCATCCGAGCTAGGCTCGGCGTCCGCGCCACGAGCACTGGCCTTCGCGATGCTGGCAGAGCTTGGCGCGGCCGCCTCGTTCGGAGCGGTCGCGGTCATCGGGTTCGTCGCCGTGCTGCCTGGGCCGGCCATGGGCATGTTGACGAGCCACCATGGCTGGGGCTGGTTCTGCGCAGCGACGCTGGCATTCGCTGCGTTGATGGTCAGTCTGCACTTGTTGTGGGCGATTTGCCTCGAAGCGCTGATCCGAGGCAAAGGCCCCCACGCCGGCTCCGTTTCGCACAGCCTGCGGTTTTCGTTGTACGTTTGCGGTTGGGACTTGATGACCTCGCCGTTGGGCCTATTGTGGGCCGTGTCGGTGCGCGGAGCCTCCGCCGGGGTGGCTTTGGTGGCAGCAGCCACCACGGTGCCAACTCGAGCCCTATCGCACTACTTGGTGGAGGTGCGGGGCCTGACGGGTGAGCAGGCGCGAAGCGCTGCTCGGCGCTCGTTCGTGCTCCCAATGCTCATCGCCGGATCGGTAGCTCTGAGCGGTGTCCTGTTGTGGTGGCTGCGTTAATTGCGGAAGATTAGTGGCAATGCGCGAGCCCCTCAGGGCGCCCCCGCATCGCTCAGGGCGATCTCGTCTTCCAAGACGAAATGCCCCCACCCGTAGCTGGCCCCCGAAACGTCGCTATCCTCGGAGGAGACGACTTCGGCGCTGAAGGTAACGACCGTGCCCTCGAGCTCAGGTAATCGGTTGAGATGGCTGATCTCGACCAGGATGGGTACGAGATAACACCAGCCATCCTCTCGGCAATCGAAACGACGGACTACCCCGGGGCCGTTGTTCGGGGCCGGATCTCGTTCAGGATCGGAGAAATTGACGAGAGTGATCCGCACGTAAGCATCGCGCACGGGTTCTTCACTCCAGGTTCGAAGCGCCAACCGCGCCGTCAAGCCAGCCTGTCCGATGCCGCCAATGGGGATCACGCACGTCTCGCCGAGAGGCAGGAAATCGACTCCCGTTTCGGCATTACGAGCGCCCAACTCGATCCGCAACGAACCGCTGGACGAAGGTAGCTCGTCGGCGCCGGGGGGCGTCTGCAGGCAGGGATCTTCCTCGTCTGGCGCAGGTATGTCGGTGCCGGTGGGCGGCTCGTCCGTCGACTCGCTATCGCTCGACTCGGTGTCACTCCCACTCGGCTCGGCATCGTTTTCTGCGTCGGACTCGCCCCGTTCGGACTCAGTTGCGTCTCCCTCGACGGGTTCCTCCGCCTGGTCGCATCCCATGACGCACACCACGGCCGAGAGCATCAGCGCACGCACCGTCACCGGCCATCCGCAGCGGCGCGCAGAGAGCTCTTCTGGACGAGGCGAATACGCAGGCATGACTCATCCAAGCTCTAGCATGAGCGGGGCGCGGGCTCCAGGTGACGCCCTGCTGCTTTCAGAGCTCCAACGCCGCGACGGCAGATCCAATCAGGTTTGCCTCATCGGTGCGTAGCACCGTGGCACGGTAACCTTCCGGAAGAAGTTTGCCCAAGGTCACCTGCACGCGCGGTGAGTACTTCAGATCGCCCCAGAAGAAGGTGCCCTCCGCCAAGATGCCCACAGGTTCTACCGCGGGCGCGTAGCATTCGATGACCGCCGCGAGCGAGGCTGCGACGAGATCGGCCGAACGCTGCAACAATGCCTCCGCAACTTCCCTGGGGAGCCCACCGACTCCTTCGTCTCGTAACTTGACGAGTGGACCGGTGCCCGCGTGGGGGTCGAAAGCGAGCTGGTCGGGGAGCGCACGCGCAAAAACGAACGGCAGGTAGAAACCCGAGACTGCCTTTTCAAAGCGCTGGTACCCTGGGTTATCGCTGGCTGAGTCTACATCGTCGTCCCACTGCGTCAGGTGCGGCGGTGTGAAGTTTCCCGACTCCAAGTTGATCGCCATCTTGCCGTTGAAGTTCGACGGGATCCTGGGCGACTGCGAGGCATCGAAAAAGGCTGCCATGTTGTTACCGGTGCCGACGATCAGTCCAATCGTGCGTTCACTTGGTACCTCTCGATGCACTGAAGCACCGCCCAACATGCTAGCCACAGTGTCGTTTAGGACGCGCACCGGACCCGGCTTGTACCCGACGTCGGACAGCGCTCGCGCCAGCTGAGTCCCCACCATGGTTCCCTCCACGCCCGGAATGTCGATACCCTTCGTCCAACGCAGGAGCCGACTATCACGTTGTGGGGTGTTCTCGGATGGATACGAAAAGCAGTATCCTACCGGCAGCCCCGGCGGTGCCCCCAGCTCCGCCACTAGCTGGGCTTGCGCTCGAAAGAACTCTTCAGCTGAGAGCGACTCCCCTTCGCGCATCGGCAATGTCTTCTTCAACGGGCCATGGGTGACCTTGCCTTCGCCCGCCGCCAGCTCGACCACAGCCGCTCGCATGTTCGTGCCGCCGGTGTCGAGCACCACGGCAGACCCTCCTACGGAGCGATCCGGGGAGTGGAAGTAGGAAGGCAGTGCCTTGATCTCTTGGCCTTCCGCTCCTAGCCCCTCCTCGATGCGAGCCTTCAACGCGTCAGCGACGTCCTTGAGTTGCTCGGAGGACAGGGTGAGTTGGTCTACGATGCTCATCGCAAAAATCCGTTCTTGAAGTTGATGTTTTGTCGGTACTCGAGCAGGCGTCCGTCGAACGCACTACTTGGTGGTTCGAAGTTTCACGGGCTGCAAATCCGCGAAGAAGTCATGACCCTTGTCGTCCACGATGATGAAGGCGGGGAAGTCCTCGACTTCAATCCGCCACACCGCTTCCATGCCCAACTCCGGGTATTCTAGGACCTCCACTTTGCGGATGCTGTGTTCCGCCAAGCGCGCCGCGGGTCCGCCGATGGACCCGAGATAGAACCCACCATGCTTCGCACAAGCGTCCGTGACTTGCCGGCTACGGTTCCCTTTGGCCAGCATTACCATGCTGCCTCCAGCGGCCTGAAATTGGCCGACGTACGAGTCCATGCGACCCGCCGTCGTCGGTCCGAAGGAGCCGGAGGCGTAACCCTCGGGCTTCTTCGCTGGCCCCGCATAGTATACCGGGTGGTTCTTGAGGTATTCCGGCATGGGCTCGCCAGCGTCCAACCGCTCCTTGATCTTCGCATGGGCGATGTCTCTGGCCACCACCAGGGTACCGCTCAGAGAGAGCCGCGTTTTGACGGGATGCTTCGTCAGCTGCGCCAAGATGTCTCGCATGGGGCGGTTGAGATCGACGGAAACGACATCGCCCCCGAGCTCTGTGTCCGTGATTTCCGGCAGATACTTCGCTGGATTCGTCTCCAGCTGTTCGAGGAAGATGCCGTCCTTGGTGATCTTCGCCATCGCCTGACGATCAGCAGAGCAGCTGACACCAACGCCGACGGGACAAGACGCGCCGTGCCGGGGCAGGCGAATGACACGCACGTCGTGGGCGAAGTACTTGCCGCCAAATTGCGCTCCGATGCCCGTCTTTTGAGCCACCTCGAGTATCTGCTTCTCGAGTTCGATATCGCGGAAGCCTCGCCCTCGGTCGTTGCCCTCGGTCGGCAATGAATCCAGATAGCGGGCACTCGCAAGCTTCACGGTCTTGAGTGTGTCCTCGGCGGACGTCCCTCCAATGACGAACGCGAGGTGATAGGGCGGACACGCCGCCGTCCCCAGGCTGCGCAGCTTCTCGTCCACGAATGCCAACAAGGAGTCCGGGTTGAGCAACGCTTTGGTCTGCTGGTACAAAAAGGACTTGTTGGCGGACCCTCCACCCTTTGCCAAGAACAGGAACTTGTACTCCGTCCCCTGGGTAGCGTAGAGGTCAATCTGCGCCGGCAGGTTGGTGCGCGTGTTCTTCTCCTCGTACATGGTCAGCGGCGCCATCTGCGAGTACCGCAAGTTGGCGTGCTGATAGGCGTTGTAGATGCCCTTGGACAACGCGGCCGCGTCATCGCCCTTGGTAAATACCAGTTGGCCCTTCTTGCCCATCACGATGGCGGTGCCGGTGTCTTGGCACATGGGCAACACTCCAGCTGACGAAATGTTGGCATTCTTGAGCAGCTCCATCGCGACGAAGCGGTCGTTGGGCGTGGCCTCGGGATCGTCGAAGATCTTGGAGAGCTGAGCGAGGTGGCCGGGCCTCAGGAAGTGCGCGATGTCCTTCATCGCCTGCTCGGCGAGCAGCTCGAGCCCCTCCGGTTCGACGACCAGCACCTCTTGCCCCTGGAACTCCGCAACCGAAACGTGTTCCGCCGAGAGAAGCCGATAGGGGGTGGTGTCGTCTCCAAGCGGCAGGATGGGTTGGTACAAAAAATCGTTCATTTGTCCTCGAAGCTGCGATGCCGGTAGGCCCGGGCAGACTAGAACAGCTGAGTCACTTCCACCAGAGGCCACTGCCCCGCCGACCGAAGTGCAGCTGGGTCAATCAGCTGCTGAAAAGACTTTTCTCCACCCTGTGACGCCAAAGGCTTTCCGACCTCGGCCGTCCATCCCATTGATGAGAGTCAGCAGCCCCGCGGGGGAGGTAGGCGATGGTACCGCTGGCCCCGCGAGGGAAAACATCATGAAACCGTCGCGACAGCCCCACTGGCACGTGCGCACGACGACCGGCGCGGTGCTTGGTCCAATGGGCACTCAAGATGTCGTCGAGCAGCTGCTTGCCCAGCGGTTATCGGGTCGCGAGTGGGCCAAGTGCACGCCCACGGGAGCTTGGGTACCCGTCGCCGCGCTCAGCCAGTTCAAACACTTCTGCTCCCTCGACGTCGACGAGTCGCCAGCCGTGCCAGCACCGACCAGGCTCCTTGGCTTGTGCGCGGCGGTCCTGGTCGCATTCGGCATCGGACTGTGGGTGCTGTGAGCACCGCGGCCGGCGTGGCCTTCCAACTGGCCACACACGCGGTCAGGAACGCAAGGCCTTGTACACCTGCCACCACCGCTTGGGAGACGCACGAGGCCTCCTGGCTGAGCTCCCCTCCTGCCGTCTAAGCAGACGAAATGCGTGAGCGTCGACGGACACCAGCTGACCCGTATTGAACAGCGCGCGCGTGGCTACCAACGGCGAGTCCCAACTGGTGCTGAGCTCTTCGTGCCAGATGTGATCATCGAGGCTAAGGGGGATGCGAAACTTCATCTCCTGATGATGGGCATTGAAGAGAAGTAAGAAGCTGTCATCCCGCTCGCGCTGACCGCGGTCATTCATCATCTTCAGTCCCTGCCCGTTGAGGAACACCGTGAGAGCCTTGGCAAAGTGCACCTTCCAGTCAGAGTCCGACATCTCATGGCCGTCCGGCTTGAACCAACCGATGTCTGTCAGCTGCGAGCCACGAATCGACTCCCCCTGAAAGAACTGTGCTCGCCGAAATACTGCGTGAGCTCGGCGGAGGCGGACCAGGGTTCGAGAAAACTCGAGCAAGGCTCCATCCATCCCGTCCCAGTCCAACCAAGAGATTTCATTATCCTGGCAGTAAGCGTTGTTGTTGCCCCCTTGGGAGCGCCCACATTCGTCGCCGGCCATCAGCATCGGAACCCCCTGTGAAAGGAACAGCGTCGCCAGGAAGTTACGTTGCTGCTTCGCGCGCAGGGCAACAACGGCCGTGTCGTCTGTCTCCCCTTCGGCACCGCAATTCCACGAGCGGTTGTGCGACTCGCCATCGCGATTATCTTCGCCGTTGGCCAGATTGTGCTTGTGGTTGTACGAAACCAGGTCGCGCAATGTGAAGCCGTCGTGGGCAGTGATGAAATTGATGCTGGCGTGAGGGTTGCGCCCGTTGGTTTGGTACAGGTCCGAACTCCCCGTGAGCCGGTAGGCGAACTCACCGAGACCACCCTGGCCGCGCCAGAAATCTCGAACGCTGTCGCGATAGCGTGCGTTCCACTCAGACCACTTCGGCGGGAAGTTGCCAACCTGGTAGCCCCCCTCTCCCAAGTCCCATGGCTCCGCGATGAGCTTGACGGTCTGTAGAATTGGGTCCTGTTGAATCAAGTCGAAGAAAGCGCTCAACCGGTCGACGGCATGCAGCTCTCTGGCTAGAGCGGATGCCAGGTCGAACCGGAAGCCGTCGACGTGCATCTCCACGACCCAGTAGCGCAGAGAATCCATCATCAGCTGCAGGACGTAGGGCTCACGCATGTTCATGGTGTTGCCGCAGCCCGTGTAGTCGACGTAGTAGCGCTGGTCGGCGGGATCGAGCCGGTAGTAGCGGGCATTGTCGATGCCGCGCAGACTCAATGTCGGGCCGCCACGCCCACCTTCAGCGGTATGGTTGTACACGACGTCCAAAATCACCTCGAGCCCAACCGCGTGTAGCTCGCGCACCATGTACTTGAATTCGTTTACCTGTTGACCACACTCACCGCGACTAGAATACGCCGAGTGTGGCGCAAAATAGCCGATGGTATTGTACCCCCAGTAGTTGCTGCGGTTTCTCTCTTGGAGAAACGGTTCCGTCACGTAGTGGTGGACCGGCAACAGTTCAATCGCGGTTACGCCCAATTCCTTGAGGTAGTGCGTCACTGAGGGGTGCGCCAAGCCGGCGTACGTCCCCCGTTGGTGCTCGGGGACGTCGGGATGCAACGCGGTAAACCCCTTGACGTGGAGCTCGTAGATGACGGTTTCGTGCCAAGACGTGCGTGGCCTGCGCTCGTCACCCCAGGCGAAGTACGGATTTACGACCACTGACTTGGGCACGCGGGACGACGTATCGACCTGCTTGAAGCGCTCCTCTGAGGCTCGAGTGTCATAGTCGGCCAGTGACGGGTGCCAATGTGCGGCTCCATCAATGGCGTGCGCGTAGGGATCGATGAGCAGCTTGTTCGGATTGCACAAGTTGCCGCGCGACGGGTCGAAGGGACCGTGCACGCGAAAGCCATATCGCTGTCCGGGACCGAGCTCGGGCAGGTACCCGTGCCAGGTGAAGGCTGTCACGCAAGGAAGGGCGACGCGCGTCTCGAATCCTTTGTCATCAAAAAGGCAGAGCTCGACCTTCTCAGCAACCTCGGAATGGATCGCAAAGTTGGTCCCGAATCCGTCGTAGTTCGCTCCCAGTGGGTAGGGGTCGCCTGGCCAAATCTCCATCTATTCTTGCCTGTCCTGTGGGCACGCAACTGCACCCAACAACCTTCGGTTTTGTATCGTTTTTGGAGCGGCCGTGGTAGTCCAGAGGCTCAGTCGATGGAGCGTGGCCTGGCGGCCGTTGTATTGTCCAGGTCATCAGGCTCACCTAAAGATGTCATGATCGAGTTCAGCATGTTTGGCCCCCAGGATCTCCACCTGTTCAACGAGGGAACACATCGACGCCTTTGGGAGAAACTCGGCGCTCACTTGACGAGCGTCAATGGCGTCGAAGGTACCAGTTTTGCCGTTTGGGCGCCCAACGCCAGTTCGGTACGCGTCGTCGGTGACTTCTGCGCTTGGAACGACGGACATGAGCTCAGCCCCGTGGAGTCCTCCGGGGTATGGGCCGGATTCATCCCTGGCCTCGCCAAGGGAGCTCTGTACAAGTACCGCATTCAGCCGAAACATGGAGGACCTTGGATCGACAAGGCAGACCCAGTGGGCTTTCTGCACGAGAGTCCGCCGCGCACGGCCTCGGTAGTTTGGGATCTGGACTATCAGTGGAACGATGACGCGTGGATGGCGCGGCGGCGGGATGCGAACAGCTTGGATGCGCCGATGTCTGTCTACGAGGTGCACTTAGGCTCCTGGCGCCGTGTGATCGACCAAGGCGGACGTTCCCTACACTACAAGGAAGCAATCGAGCAGCTCGTCCCCTACGTCAAGCAGCTCGGGTTCACCCACGTGGAGTTCCTGCCGGTGATGGAGCACCCCTTCTTCGGCTCCTGGGGCTACCAGGTCACTGGTTACTTCGCCCCCTCCAGTCGCTTCGGCTCCCCGCAAGAGTTCATGCAGTTGGTCGATGCTTTTCACCAGGCGGGCATCGGCGTGCTCTTCGATTGGGTGCCATCGCACTTTCCCACGGATGGCCACGGCCTCGGCCATTTCGACGGCACGCACCTGTACGAGCACGAAGACCCCAGGCAGGGGTTCCATCCCGATTGGCAAAGCGCGATTTTCAACTACGGGCGCAACGAGGTTCGCAGCTTCCTGACGTCGAGCGCCATCTTCTGGCTCAAGGTGTTTCACGCCGATGGTTTGCGGGTCGATGGCGTCGCCTCGATGCTGTACTTGGACTACTCACGCGAAGATGGGGAGTGGGTACCCAACCGATACGGCGGCCGCGAGAACATCGAGGCAATCGAGCTGCTGCGGCAGGTCAACACGGCATGCTATGCGGAGTGCCCCGACATCCAGATGATCGCCGAGGAATCGACGGCGTGGGGAGGCGTCAGCCGCCCCCCCGAGGTCGGAGGTCTCGGTTTTGGCATGAAGTGGGACATGGGGTGGATGCACGATACGCTCCAGTACTTTGGACGTGATCCGATTCACCGGCGCTACCACCACAACGAGCTGACGTTCCGTGCGATCTACGCAATGAACGAAAACTTCATGCTGCCCCTCTCCCACGATGAGGTCGTTCACGGCAAGCGCTCGCTTCTGAGCCAGATGCCGGGGGACGATTGGCAAAAGTTCGCCAACCTACGCCTGCTCTACAGCTACATGTGGACGTTGCCCGGAAAGAAGCTGTTGTTCATGGGGGGCGAGTTCGGGCAATGGAGCGAATGGAACCATGATGTCGGCTTGTCATGGGACCTGACGCAATGGGACAGGCACCGCCAGTTGCAGGACCTTCTGACTCAGCTCAACCGCCTGTACACCAGCGAACCGGCGCTGCACCAAGCCGACTTCGACAACGCGGGCTTCGAATGGGCGCGGATCGACGATGGGAACAACAGCGTGCTGTCGTACCTTCGATTCGACAAGCAGCACACTCAGTGCATCCTCGTGGTGCTCAACTTCACACCCGTCGTGCGCGAGAGCTACACCTTAGGGGTTCCGTTCGGCGGCACGTGGACCGAGGTGTTCAACTCCGATGCCGGATACTTCGGCGGAAGCGGCGTCGGCAACGCGGGCCAACGCACCGCAGTTCCGGACAACATGGACGGACGCGAGTTCAGCCTCGAGCTGACGGTTCCCCCTTTGGGCGCGGTGTTCTTGAAGGCCGACCAGGTTCCCTGAACACCGGCAACACCCTCAGCCGGCAACACCCTCAGCCGGCAACACTGCGCAACGCGCTTGATCGGTAGCCGCTCTCCGGGTCACGCTCGTCCACATCGGTAACCAAGGACAACTTGCGCTCGGGAAGCGGCAAGATGGAGCGCACACTGCTATCCACCCGCGGTAACAATGCCTTGTCGACCACGCGGTCCCACGTGTACTGATATGCCGTGCGGCGACCGGACACACGGAGAGCCTGCTCGTCATCGGGATTGAGCCGCTCGAACAGCTGCACGAATTCTTGGGGATTGTTCGTCTCTAGCACGAGGGCATTCTGCCCGGGGACTGCGTAGTCCTCCCCCGAACAACCCGTACAGGCAACCCCACCGGCTGCCATGACTTCCAACCCCACCAAGCCGAAGGGCTCGTGGCCACTGTTCGCCAACACCGCGCTCGCGCCACGAAACAGCACGCGACGTGCATCCGGGTCCACGTGAGAATCGATCAGCAGCATGTCGACGGAATCGATGTTCGACATTGCCTCGAGCAAACCGCGCGCCCCCGAGGTGGCCAACGTGCGCGGAGAGATGCGCAAGCCACGTTGCCGCGCACGTTCCAGCACTTCGTGCCCGTGGGCTTCCTTGCCCCCTCGCGCCACCAGCAGCGGCTTGCGGCCCCGACGCTTCAGCTCCGCCAGGGTGTCGATGGCCAGCGTCCAACGCTTGTCCGGATCGAAGCGCGCCATCTTGACGAGAAGAGGACGTTCACTGAAGCGTTGGTGGAGCTCCACCAATGCAGGGCGGTCTGGCGTTGCAAAAGCGTCTGACTCCAACCCGTTTGGAATCACCAAGGGGTCGACCCCCAGAGGATGCATCCGGTACTTCATGTACCGACTGACGGTCGTGATCGTGGTCGCCTTGTCCAGCCGCTTCCAGTCGATGAGGTTGAACCCGAACGTGTTGTTCGCGTTCCACAGCATGTGAACCTTGTCCCGCAGACCCACGCGGTGGAGCAACCAGTCCAAGTGCAACACGGCGTGCACCGTATGCCACTCTTCGGCGAGCACTGCGATACGTCCGCCTTTGCGGGCGTGCTCGTACATGTGCTCTCGAACCATGTAGGGCGGGAGCGAGGCCGCGTAATCGTCGACCTTGTGGAACTCGCCATCGTAAACCCCGCCCGCGTGGTGTTTGCTAATCCACTGACACCAGCGATGCAGATGCAGGTTTCCTTTGATCTCATGTCCCGGAAGGTTAGGGTCACCCACGAACCACAGATGGGTTTCAAAACCGGCGTTGGCCAACGTCTGTGCCAACCCAGCGATCCGGCTCGCTATGCCACCAGCACGTGCGTACGGGTCGGGACCTTCGAAGGAGAGGATGTGGAACTGCAGCATGGCGCCTCAAAATTTGGGGGTCTGGAGCCGACAGTATTGGCGGGTTCTCTGCTGAACGCTAGCAATTGTCAGCACAAAGAACACGCATGTCGCTCAGGTAACGTAACTGTAACTTGGATGAGCAAACGCGCTTTTTTTGCGAGGCCATGGCGCAACTCGCGCGCCCGTTGCCAACGTTCGCCCAAAGGACGACCCCGCCGAGTCCGAACTTCGTACTCCTCCGCAACGACGCTTCGAGATGTAACCCAGCGCGACACTCCACAGGCAGAGAGCGCGGTCGAGGTCGGAACGTGGGCCGGGAATTGCACTGAAGGCGCGGAGCAGGCGAGGTCTGCTCACCAGAAGCGAGCGGTCGAGCTGGAAAAACCAGCGCAGCTCTACTACGCACGTTGGTCTGACCGGTTAAGAGCGCGATGTTCGAAAGAGAAAGCGGCGTCCTTCTGCATCCGTCCAGCCTCCCCGGGCCGTACGGTATCGGCGATTTTGGGCCGGATTCCCTCCAGTGGGTCAAGTGGCTCACCGAGGCCGGACAGCGCCTTTGGCAGGTGTTGCCTCTGAGCCCGGTATCCAACGGCTTCTCGCCCTATACCTGCACGTCCAGCTTCGGCGGCAACCCCCTGTTGCTCAGCCCCGAACGCCTGATGCAGCAGGGGCTTGTTTCGCAGGCGGAGCTCAGTGCGATCGAGCTGCCTGCCGGAAGGGTGCATCCCGAACTCGTCTTGAAGACGAAGTTGCCGCTGCTGCGCACAGCGGCCCAACGCTTCGTGGAGCGGGCCCCCGCAGAAACCCGAGAGGCGTTCGAGGACTTCAAGCGCTCCCAGACGGACTGGTTGCCAGACTTTGCCCGCTTCGAGGCGCTCAAATCTGCTCGCGGGGGGGACTCTTGGCAGAGTTGGCCCCTCGAGTTGCGCCAGCGCCACCCGGATGCATTGGCAAGCGTCGATACCGAACTGGCCGAGGAAATCGAACTGGCGCAGGCCTTGCAGTACTTGTTCGAGGAGCAGTGGCAAAGCGTACGGCGACTAGCGAACCTGAAACGAATTCGAGTGATCGGCGATCTGCCGATCTTCGTCGCGCTGGATAGCGCGGACGCCTGGGCAAACCAGCACCTCTTCAAACTGACACCGGAGGGGACCCCTGAATCCGTCGCCGGAGTGCCGCCGGACTACTTCGCCAAGGATGGCCAACGCTGGGGCAACCCACTGTATCGATGGTCAGCCCACGAACGAGAGGGTTTCGCCTGGTGGATACGCCGCGTTGAGAGAACGCTCCAGCTGACGGACATCCTGCGCATCGACCACTTCCGAGGGTTCGCCGCGTGCTGGGAGATCCCCGCGGACGAGCCGACGGCAGTGAACGGACACTGGGAGCCGGCTCCGGGCAAGGCTCTGTTCGAGCATGTGCGCGCGGCGCTGGGAGACGACCTGCCGATAATCGCAGAGGATTTGGGAATCATCACCCAAGATGTGGAGGAACTGCGCGACCATTTCGGCTTTCCCACCATGCGGGTCCTACAGTTCTGCTTCGGTGGCCCTGAGAAACTGCTCCCACACAACTATCCTACCAACTGTGTCGCCTACACCGGAACGCACGATAACGACACCATGGTGGGCTGGTATGAGACATCGCCCGAAGCCGGCGGTCTGGCATCCCCTGAGCAGCTCGCGGCCGAGCGCGACCGTTTCCGGCGCTATTATCGCACTGACGGCACCGACGTCCATTGGACTGGGATTCACCGTTTGATGGCTGGCAATGCCAACGCCGTCATCTTCCCGCTTCAAGATGTGCTTGGGTTGGGCTCCGACGCACGCATGAATACGCCAGGAACCGTCGGGGAGCACAACTGGACTTGGCGCTTCGATTGGGGTCAGCTAACAGATCAGATGACGCAATCAGTCGCTCAGATCACGCGAGCAACGGGCCGCAACGGCGGCTGAGCTGGACTGGAAATCGGATCGTTTCGGCGCTATGTCTCGGCGCGCATATGTTCTTCCGAAGCAAGAAGCCTCAGCCTGAGTTCGCGTCCGAGCTCGCGAAACTGATTGCCACCACCCTGCCGGAAGCGGACGCCGAGACTCAGCAGATCGTCACGGCCGTCGCAGGCCTGTTCGGCTCCGTCAGTTACGCCGACCGAGACTTCTCACAAGCCGAGCGCCAGGCAGTCGAGGGCCTGCTCCAGACCATCGAGGGTATCGACGCGGGCTCAGCACGTCGCATCATTCAGACCCTCCACGACAATATCGTTCATGTCTCAACGGTCGAAGTCCCGCGCTACGCCCGAGCGCTCAAGCAGCTCGGCGACCGCGACCTGCGTCTACAGGTGTTGTCGATGTTGCTGGATGTGGCGGCAGCGGATGACGAGATAAGCCACGCGGAAGCCGTGCTGCTGCGCCAACTCACCACCTCGCTGGGCCTCGAGCAGAGCGATTACAACGAACTGCAGAGCCCCCACCGAGACAAGCTCGCCTCATTGAAGGCGGATTGAGGGCGAGGGCGGCAAGAGTAGCTCACCAAGGGGGAGCCGTCGGACCGCCGACCCACACGGTCAAAGCGCGCCGTGGTCGGGGTGGAGCCTTGACGTGCGCCGCCACCTCCTTCAACCTTCCATCCGGATTGACGGATATAATGTTCGAACAGCTGGCAACCCTCGCCGATCCGATGCGGGCGCGCCTCATGCGCCTCGTGGAGCATCACGAGCTCAGTGTAGGCGAAATCGCTTCGGTGCTGCAGCTGCCTCAGTCGACCACCAGCCGGCACCTGAAGGCACTCACTGACGACGGCTGGCTCAGCGCGCGGCGAGAGGCAACGAGTCGGCTCTACCGCTTGGCGATGAATCAACTCTCACCTCAGCAAAACCAGCTCTGGCAGCTGGTTCGCGGCAGTGCTCCGAACCGAAGCGTTGACGATGCTCGCCTCTCGCGCGTCCTGCTGGAGCGCCAGAGTCGCAGCCAAGCCTTCTTTGCCGGCGCGGCGTTGGAATGGGACCGACACCGGGCCGAGTTGTTCGGCGCGGATCTCGACCGCTGGATCCTGCCCGCTGTTCTGCCCCCCAACGCTGTCGTTGCCGACCTGGGGTGTGGCACCGGGAAGCTGGCTGAAGCGATCGCGCCATTCGCCCATCAGTTGGTCGGTGTGGACGCATCGGAAGCGATGATTCAAAGCGCCCAGGATAGGCTCCAGCGCTTCGACAACGTCGACTTGCGGCACGCCGAACTCGAGAGCATCCCTCTACAGACCGAGAGTGTGGACTTGGCGCTCTTGGTGTTGGTGTTGCACTATGTTGCGAAGCCTCAGGCTGTGCTGGACGAGGCGCGTCGTATCTTGCGCCCGAGCGGACGCCTCATCATCGTGGAGATGCAACCCCACGACAACGAGGCCTATCGTCAATCGATGGGTCACCAGTGGCTCGGATTCGAGGAAAGTCAGCTTTCCGACTGGCTGGCTGCCGCCGGCTTGTCCGCCAACTACGTGAAGCTCCCGCCGGATTCTTCTGCGAAGGGCCCCGCGCTCTTCGTCTGTACCGCGGCGAGGACGTCAAACGTCGAGCAGACGCTCGACTGACGCTCGCCGCTTCACCAAACCGTGCCCCGCCGAACACTCGGCGCGGCTTTCCTCAAGCAACCCAAGGAGACTGCAATCAATGTCACAGCGACCCCAACACAAGGTGCTCGATCTGAGCCTGCACGAACAAGGCCGGAAAGAAATCCGCTTGGCCGAACAAGAAATGCCGGGGTTGATGGCCCTGCGTGCCCAGCACGGCGCGGAGAAGCCCCTCAAGGGCGCGAAAATCGCCGGCTCCCTGCACATGACCGTTCAGACTGCCGTGCTGATCGAAACCCTGGTGGAGCTTGGCGCGGACGTGCGCTGGGCTTCGTGCAACATTTTCAGCACTCAGGACCCCGCCGCAGCTGCCGTCGTCGTCGGCAAGGAAGGTACCGCGGGTGCTCCGAAGGGAGTCCCTGTGTTCGCCTGGAAAGGTGAAACCTTGGAAGAGTACTGGTGGTGCACCAACGAGATGCTCACCTGGCCCGATGGCAGCGGCCCGGATCAGATTGTCGACGACGGCGGAGACGCCACCCTGCTCATCATCAAGGGCATGGAGTTCGAAAAAGCAGGCAAGATCCCCGCCTATGACGAGAAAACTGACTCCGAGGAGTGGGGTGAAGTCCTGAAACTCATGGCACGAGTTGCCAAGGAGACTCCCGGCAAGTGGACCAAGTTTGCAGAAGGCTGCCAGGGCGTCACTGAGGAAACGACCACTGGCGTGATGCGCCTGTATCAGATGCAGCACGATGGCATCCTTCCCTTCCCCGCCATCAACGTCAACGATTCGGTCACTAAGAGCAAGTTCGACAACCTCTATGGCTGTCGGCACTCACTGATTGACGGCATCAACCGCGCCACCGACGTGATGATGGCGGGCAAGGTCGCGGTCGTTTGCGGCTACGGTGACGTCGGAAAGGGCTGCGCACAATCCCTCAAGGGTCAGGGTGCACGCGTCGTTGTAACGGAGATCGACCCCATTTGCGCTTTGCAGGCGGCGATGGAGGGATACGAGGTCAAGACTCTGGCGGATGTCGTGGCAACGGCAGACATCTTCATCACCACCACGGGCAACAAAGACATCATCATGGCGTCCGACATGGCCAAGATGAAGGACAAGGCGATCGTCGGCAACATCGGCCACTTCGACAACGAGGTGGACATGGCCGGCTTGGCCAAGACGCCCGGAATCAAGCGCATCAACATCAAGCCACAATACGACGAGTGGGCGTTCCCCGACGGCCACAGCGTGCTGATTCTAGCGGAAGGTCGCCTGCTGAACCTGGGATGTGCCACCGGACACCCGAGCTTCGTCATGAGCGCGTCGTTTACCAACCAGGTTATCGCTCAGTTGGAGCTCTGGCAGAACCAATCGAAGTACAAGAACGAGGTACGTGTTCTGCCCAAGAAACTCGATGAGATGGTCGCGCGCCTACACCTGGATCAGCTAGGTGCTAGACTGACTACGCTCAGCAAAGAACAAGCTGACTACATCGGTGTACCAGTGGAAGGCCCCTACAAGTCCGACCACTACCGCTACTGAAGGCTCGTTCGCAGCGCGCTCCGGTGCGCTCGTTTCGGGATGTGTGCGGCCCTGTGTCACTGGCGTATCAACGCGAGGGCTCAGGGCCGTAACTCGTTTTGGGAGTCAGGGCGTTTGGGTCAGTGTGTTTGGGTGACCGCGACGCCCAACGCCGTTCATCCAACACGACCAGCGAACTAGTAGAGGATGCGGCACCCGTCACGTGGGTGCAAGTCTCACTGGAGAAAATGTTCTCGGCTGGGCATTTTCCCTAGTTTCCTTTCCGACCGTGAAGCTGGAATTGGGACGGGCGGAGTGCTGGAGTGAACCGCGGCCTCAACGCGTCGATCTTCCATGCCTTTGATGGCCCGACGCGGCATTGCGAGAACGCCGACGTGCGCTACATTTTGTAGGCAGCTTCGTCAGATGGCCTCATGCATCGCGGGCTGCGACTTCAGCTGCGTGAGGTTTTGACCGCTCATGCAGCTAGCTCCCAACGCTTGCCGTGAACAACTCCTGGACCTTCGCCCTCCTCGCCCCGTCAATGCTGGGCGCCCTCCTGCATCAAGGAGTGGACGTCTACGCTAGCTTGGCCCCCGACAGCGTCGACGTATCGAGCTATGCCGTTCCGAAACCAGAGCCAGGGCGTCACGACCTCGATGTACTGAGCGCCGACGTTGCTTCGTTGGACAGCGCGCAGCGGGGTGCGACAGACGGCAGGTCGTTCCGAAGCGTGGACGTGGTACGGCATCGAGGTCGTATCTACCTCGCTACCAGAACCACGAGCCGCACGATGCGCGGGTCCCACGTGGAGGTCTTGAGCAGCGAAGACGAAAAGACTTGGCGGTGGGAATTCGGCATCTCGAGAACCGAAAGACTGTTCGGCCCCCGTCTGATGAGTCTCGCAAACGGGCTCTTCGTGTATGTCTCCGTCGAATCGAGTTCTGCCCCAGGAGGCACGAAGACCTTCGCTAGTCGACTGGATGAACGAGGTGACTGGACGGACCTCCGCGACATCGGTCTGGATGGGCACGTCGTGTCTCGCGTCACCCAGGCCGATTCCGTGCCCCTCATGACCACGCACACCGGAGGCGCAGACGTCTTCCAACAGGATGATGAAATAGCCGTCCGCCTGTTGACGACCAACGACGGATGGAGCTGGCACACTCCCACTGCTGGCGGCAACTCGGTGTATCGGGGTGGGGGCACGGACGCAACATTCAGCAGTGGCGGTGACGGTAACTTGTTAGCCGTCGTCCGCAACGAAGCGGGCGACGACTCAGGGTGGGGCTCTTCGGTCTGCATAGCCCCCAGCAGTGAGTGGACACGTTGGGATTGTGTCAACGACCCGAAGAACTATGGCGCGGCGACCACATTCACCTACGACGGCGAGGTCTACCTCGTCGGGCAACGCCAGCTGAGCGCGGACGGCAAGTACGACCAGGGCAAGGGCAAGGGGCTGTGGAGAGTCGTCCGCAATCAAGCGGAACAACTGACGACAGCCAAGCGTTGTTCGGTGTGGAGGTACGACCGATCCAGCCGAGAATTCGCATTCATGAGAGACTTGCCTTCACGCGGCGACACGTGCGCACCGGCGGTAGTGCCCGGGAACGCGCCGGGAAGGTTCGTCGTCTACGGGCAGAGCTCGGACATCCATGGGCCGGATCTGACGGCCTACGCCGGGCGGCAGCAGGACAACCGCTTGTATCGGTACGAGCTGAACTTCAAGCGCCGCAGCAACACGCTGGCGGTCAGTTCCGGGCAGTGAGACCCGGCACGAACACGCTGCTTTGTGCTCCTTCAACGTTATCGTCTGCTAGACTGCCCGAAGTGGGACGGTCGATGCGACTCCTAGCAACTGTAGTAGCGTGTGCGCTATTGGCACTCAGCTGTACGTCCACCGAACGCAGCAGGGAGGAGCCGGTCGAGATAGGGGCGGCGCCACCGACGCCGGAGCCACCCCCCACGCCGGAGCCAAAGGTTGACGAGCGCCAACAGAAGTACCGCGAAGCTCAAGTCGAAATCGAACGAGTGCTTACCCTGCCCGCGCTCCCTGGTGCGCCTGAGTTCGAAAAGAACCGCGCCCAACTCGTCGCGCGCGCAAAGTCCGAGCCCATCCTGTTCTTGCGTCGGCCAGGACCGGACCTGACCGCGTCCAAGGGCGTGCAGGCCCAGCGCGACTACTTCCGGAAGACCGACTTTGCCTGGCGCACCCTGCGCGACCTCAGGCGACAGTTCGAACACAACTTCAAGGCGCTCCGACAACTGTTCTTGAGCGACGGCTACCTCTACAGCGAGAGTCCCAACCACGCTTTCACGCTGGTCAGCTTGCTGCGCCCGGATCTCTTCTTCCACGAGAAGGAGATCTGGGTTCAACGCGGGGAACGAGTCTTCCACGCCAAGAAGGGTGACAAGGGCCGCTACTTCTACAGTGACGGTAGTGAAGAGGGGAAGCGCGTTCGCCTCCTGCACCTCGACCGGATCGGTACCGGCCCCATACCGGAGCCAATGCACGTCGACCTGCGGAACCTTCGCTACCGCTTGTACTTCCGAAGTGCTCAGGTTAGACACCTTGCCGACGAATTCCTGCTCTTGGACCTCACTTACGACAAGCTCGTGGTGCCGACGGTCGTCAAGAGACAAGGGGCACACTTGGAGCTTGTCGCCGAACTGGTCGAACCCACCAAAGTCGAACAGCTGGAGGCGGAACGCGGACTGCTCAAGCGCCGTATGCTGGTGGTCTCCGGGCTACGCGACGCCATGCGCGCAGCCATCGACGAAGGGCTTCCCTTCGACGAGCCCAAAACGGAGTTCGGACAAGAGGATGGCAAGCTACGACGGGAGTGGCGCTACGCCTACCTCGAAGGCAAGCGCAGCTACCTCTACAATGACGACCGCTACTCCGTCTTCAACTCCGACGGCCAGCCCTTGGTACCTCAGGTCTGTATCGACTTCATGGTGGACGCATTCCAACGAGCATCTGGGTCCTGGTGGCGCCCAAAAACCGATGGGACCCGCGAGCGCACTCTGGGCAAGCTGGATTGGGGGGATGTCGAACCTGACCAGATGCGCAGAACCAAGTTCTTCGTGCGTTACGCAGAAGCGCATCCAGAACGATTCGACGTCAAACACTTCACGGAGCAGGAATGGGTGGAACTTGGCTACAAAGACAAGTTCTTCGCATGGTTGGAGTCTCGGGTGGACGACTTCGACGCTGGCGACGTGATCCTGATCCGCGGAATGACGCCGTGGGACGAAGACGAAGAGCACACGCACTCCTTCTTCGTCTACGAGACCGATCCCCTCTCGGGCGTTCCGATCGCCATCGCCGGCAACGCCGGACCAGCGAACCTGTGGTCTTGGGAGACGGAGGCGAGGCGCACGCCACATCGCACGGTGCGCACACGCCTGCGCCCGAAGCTCGATTGGCTGGAAACGTTCATCGATGTCGGGAACACCGTGCTCGAACCCCCGGAGTTGATCTCCGGTAAGAAGTAGACACTGCTAATATTGGGTCGTGAGCCGCCCCGCCAACGTGCGCATCGAACTCAGCCGAACGGCGTTCGTCGACCGTTATCCGAACTGGCTCGGCACTCGCACGACGACAGCACTCTTCGACCGCCTGCTATCCGAACTCCCCTGGGAGAGCCAGGCGATCACTTTGTTTGGCAAGTCTGTGCTCCAACCACGGCTCATCACTTGGGCTGGATCGACGAGCTACAAGTACTCGGGGTTGGAGCTTGCACCGCGCCAGGAACCGACATGCATACAAGAGGTATCCGCTGAAGTCAGAGACTTGGTAGGAGTCCCCTTCAACCACATCCTGCTCAATCGCTATCGCACTGGATCGGACCACATGGGCTGGCACGCCGACAATGAGCGGTCCCTCGGCGAAAATCCCACCATTGCGTGTCTATCGCTCGGCGCCAGCCGCACGCTCTCGTTCAAACCACGACAAAGTCATGAAGGGCACGCATTGGCGCTCGAATTGTCGGACGGCGATCTCGTCGTCATGCACGGCACTGTTCAGCAGGACTTCGTACACTGCCTTCCCAAGCGAAAGCGCGTCACGAGCGAGCGGATCAGTCTGACCTACCGCTGGCTTCGGCAATGAGGCGACGCCGCGTAGCTGCTCATTTCGGCTGTTCGTGGACGACCGCGTCTACCGCGGCACCACCCTCCGCGGCAACGTCCTCCAATACGATGTCAAACCGTCCGCGGTCGAAGGGGAGCCCGGGCGCGGCCAGAGCGAGCACGACTCGCTCGCGCTTGCCATTGCGCTCCATTTCGAGGGCGCGATGGTGGCAGTATGGGTTGTTTCCAGGCTTACCGAACAAGCTGTGTGCCATCCACGTGCAGCCGGCGCGGCACTCGTTGGCGTAGTAGCAGCTGCGGCAATAGCCCCAAAGATCGGACACCGTGCGGTCGCGCGTGTAACGCAGGCGCTCAGACCTCTCCCACACGTCTCGAAGCGTGGAGTCCAGTATGTTTCCGCCGGCCCATTCTTCCGTTTGCAGCGAAGGGCAGCCTTTGAGTGTGCCGTCGGCCTCCACGCCCAGAGTCGCGCGCCCGGCACCACAGGAGCCGGCGTGACCTCGTGGCAGGTGTTTTCGAAGCAGGTGTTCGTAAGGACCGAAGTAGCCCAAGTTGTTACCTGGGTAGACCCGGACGCCGCCGGCTTCCGCGCGTGGTAGTAGATCGGCCACCTGCGGGAAGACGGTCAGCAGTTCGAAGGGCTGCAGCATCACGTCGGGCTGATCCGCCGCGCGTCCCATCGGCACAGTCAGCTGAAGCTGCCACGCGTGGGCGCCTCGAGCGATGAGCACCTCGAGCAGCTCGGGTAACGCCTGATAGGTCCACCTGTTAATCTGGGTGTTGACGGAAACAGGCACCCCAGCGGCGCGAAGATTCGCCAAGGCCGCGACTGCCGCATCATAGCTGCCAACCACCCCACGCAGCCTGTCGTGCGCTGCTCGGTCACCATCGAGGGAAACGCTGACGCTCATCAGCCCCGCGGCTTTGGCGGCGCGAGCCCTTTGCTCGGTGATGCCACGCCCCCCGGTGGTCATCGTGCAATCCATGCCCAAGCGCCGAACCTCTCCGATGATGTCGGTCCAGTCCTCGCGCAAGTACGCCTCACCACCGATCAATGTCACCTCTTTGATTCCGAGTTCCGCCATCTGACGAGCGAGTTCGAAACACTGCTCCGTCGACAACTCTTCCGGCCTGGCGCGCCCGGCGCGAGAACCGCAGTGACGACAAGCAAGATCACACGCCAGGGTGATCTCCCACACGGCATAGATGGGTCGGGTGCGCCGATCGATTTCACGCGCGACAACATCGAGGGGCAGATCCCGGGGTGCCTTGGGAGCCAGGGGCGCCAACGGCAACGAGCGTTTCGACGGCGTTCGGAGCTCTCCGGCACCAACGGTACCAGAAGTCGTGGGTGCGGGTTTTTCTGACACGGACCTATCAGGTCTATCACTTTTCTCGAGTTCGGCCGCAAACACCGTGACCTCCCGGAGGGGACCGCGCCGGCCTCGGTGTCGTGGCAGCGCGTACCCCAACAGGAGCGCTTGGCAGTGTGCGTTGAGGCCTCGCCAGACGTGCGCCCCTGATGTTACACCAAGGGCGATGCGGAGGCGCCAGCGCTCGAAGTCATGGCTGTGGGCCGTATTTGCCCTGTGTCTGTGGTCGCTCAGCGGCAGTGGACGAGCGTCCCCCGCGGAGCAGTTTGGCCCCGGAGCTGTCAGTCAATCACTTGCAGGCACAGGAGTGAGCCACCTTTCTGGCTACGGCGCCGCTTACACGAACCCAAGCCTGTTGGCGAAAACACCGACCAAGCGCCTGGCGTTGGGGGTCCAGTCGGTGCGCTTCAACCTCGATGCCGATCCAGCGGATGGCGTGTCACTCGACGACTCGGCAGGGGCACTGCAGTTCGGCGTGCACGCACCGCTAC
Organism: Polyangiaceae bacterium; assembly: GCA_050298815.1. Classification (GTDB taxonomy): domain Bacteria; phylum Myxococcota_A; class Polyangia; order Polyangiales; family Polyangiaceae; genus SZUA-265. The sequence continues at coordinate 112,529 of JBNKUV010000078.1, read as the reverse complement.
CGTTCCCGCCCCCCGTCGCGAACCGCTTGGTCTTGGGTCTCTCCGTATCGGCACCTGGTTCAAAACTGGTTCGGGTGCGCATCACCAAGGAAACACGGCCGCAGTTCCCGCTACTGGCCAACCGTGCCGAGTCGCTGAACTTCAACATTGGCTTGGGCGCGCGACTGCCGGGAGGGTGGTACATCGGCGCCGGGTCGATGGTGCTCGCTGGTTTACAAGGAACGGTACTCGTGGACGCCGATGCCAACGGCACGACCGAAAACGTCACGAACGATGAGTTGATCCTCGACCACGCCCCCGTACTGGGAGTTGCCTTCGAGCCAACCCCCAATTGGCGCTTCGGGCTTGGCTGGCGTTCACAGCTGCGAGCCGACTTTGACCTAGTGGTCACCGTGCAAAACCTCGGAATCGACGTACCGCCTTTGGCCGTCAACGGCCTAGCCCAGGTGGACCCAGCGCAGCTGAGCGCAGAACTGTCCCATCAACAAGGGCCATGGTTGTTCATCGCAGGCATCACCTACAAGCGATGGTCCGCGATTGACGGCTTCAGAGATGCCACGGTTCAATGCCCCCCTGAAGAATCCGACTGCGCGGCTCTCGGGGACATCAAACTGTCCTTGGCGGACACGTTGGTGCCACGAGTGGCTATCAGTCGTTCGCTATCCCTGCGACCCGGTGCGACGGCTCACCTGCGGCTGGGGTACTTTCACGAGGCAACCCCGTTTCCGGCTCAACGCGACGAGTTGCGCGTGTTCGATAACCCGAGAAACGTACTGACGGCTGGGTACGGTATCGCCCTCTCTGACCCGTTCCCGGAGTTCGCGCTGAACTTCGCTGCGCAGTATCACCTGCTCACCCGACGAGTGCATCCAACGCAGCCCGAGCCCTCGCACTCGGGCGGCCATGCTCTGTTGGCGGGCCTGACGGCGGAGGTCGGGTTTTGAACTCACGGGGGCACTGGGCGACTGGCCTTCTCTCCGCCTTGGGGCTACTCGCCATGTCGCGTCTGGCATCCGCCAGCCCTGCGGACACTTTCGGCATCGGCAGTCGCTCGGTGGCCATGGGTGGCGCCGTTGGGGGCCGAGTTACGGACTTCTCCGCCAACTACTACAACCCCTCATCGCTGGCACTGGCTGACAGCACGCAGTTGACCCTAGGCTACGTGCACGTCGATCCCACCTTGGAGCTGGATGAGCGCGCCGAAGACCTGCCGAGCCTGGATTCCTGGCAACTTGGTCTAGTCATTCCCGGAACGGTCTTGGACGTCCCCGTTGCCTTCGGGCTGGCTGCTCACGTCACGGGTGACCGTCTCGCTCGAATCCACACGTTCACCGAGAGTGAGCAGCGCTGGTTCCTGTACGACGCCCGCCCACAGCAGCTGTACCTATCAACTAACCTCGCTGCGCGGCTGACCCCGTGGCTCGCAGTCGGGGCTGGCATTTCCTTCGTCTCGTCGACGACTGGCACACTGCACGTGACTGGCACATCGGTCGCCACCAACGTCTACGACTCCCGCCTGGAACACGAAGTCGAGGCCGACTTGGTTAGCGTGCGCCAGCTTCTACTCTCGACCACGCTCTCACCAACGGAGACACTGGATGTGGGCCTGGTGTATCGAGGCCAAGGCGCCGTCAACCTGGACATCGACTCCAACATTGCAGGCGCCGTGGATTGGGCGACCATCCTCATCCCTATCGAGTACGTGCTGGCGTCGCAGACTGTGGCTTCCTTCTTGCCCCGTCAGGTTACCCTCGGGGGCCGCTACGGCGTCTTGCGTGACCTCGACGCCCACCTCGACCTCACCTGGGTCCAGTGGTCTCAGGCTCCGAGCCCTGTCAGCGCCATTGAAGGGACACTGGACGTCGACGAACCGCCGGGACTCATTCTCGATCTGGCTGAGCCTCCGAGCCGTGCGCAGCAAACAGGAGGCCTGCGCGACCGCATCGTGCCTCGACTCGGTTTGGAGTGGCGCTCGAATGACGACCAGGCAGTGACTTGGGCCCTCCGCACCGGTTACAGCTACGAACCAAGCCCCGTCGTCGGAGGGAGCGCGGCGAACCTGGTAGACAGCGATCGCCACATCGTATCATTTGGCACTGGGTTGGGCTTCTTTCGCTTCGGACCGAGTGAACGGGGTTCCCTGCGCTGGGACTCCCACCTGCAAGTGGGGTTGCTCTCGGACCGTCAGCTCCCGGCGCCGGTGGACCCACCTTTGTCGGTGGGAGGACATTTCATTGCGGTCGGAACTAACGTCAGTCTCCACCTGTGAGTGGTCCGGCTGGATGTAGGGCCTCCAGGTCGTGAAAAAGCGCGGAGAACCGTACCTATCGGCTGAGCGATCAACGCCAGGGATGCGCCTTGATGTCCGAACTGATGTCTATTCTGAAACGTTCCCGACGAAGTGGAGGCTTAGGCTATCGACCATGAAACAAACCCCTGGGAGGCGCGGGGAAAGACGTGCTAACCAGCTCCTTCGGACGGATGTCCAGCGTGCCTCGACCGAAGTAGTTCTTCACGCGAAGACTGCGCGCTTGCGGAACGACGGCACTTCGTTGACCTTCACCTCAGCTCTGTCCAAGGAGCTGGTCCCTCAACCCGTGAGGAGTTTGCAATGAGTACGATGAAACTGAAGCCCGGAGTGATCACAGGAACAGCGCTGACGGAACTGTTGGACTACTGCCGTCAGGCGAAGTGCGCGTTGCCGGCGGTGAACGTCATCGGCTCGCACACGGCCAACGCGGCGCTTGCTGCCGCGCGTGAAGCCAAGGCGCCGGTCATCGTGCAGCTGTCCAACGGCGGCGCCGCCTTCTACGCCGGCAAGTTCATCAGCAACGACGGTCAGAAGGCGGCCATCGCCGGAGGCATCGCAGGTGCGCACCACGTCCGCTTGATGGCAGAAGCCTATGGGGTGCCAGTAATCCTCCATACCGACCACGCCGCCAAGAAGCTGCTGCCTTGGATCGACGGCCTCCTCGACGCCGGGGAGCAGTACTACGAGCTGCACAAGAAGCCTCTCTTCAGCTCCCACATGCTCGACCTTTCCGAGGAACCGTTGGAAGAGAACCTCGAGATCTCGGCCAAGTACCTCGAACGCATGAACAAGCTGGACATGCTCATCGAAATCGAGCTGGGTGTCACCGGCGGCGAAGAAGACGGCGTGGACAACACCGACATCGACAATTCCAAGCTGTACACACAACCGTCGGAGGTCCTGGCGGCGTACGACGCGCTCAACCCAGTCGGACAGTTTACGGTTGCGGCATCCTTCGGCAACACCCACGGCGTGTACAAGCCGGGCAACGTCAAGCTCACTCCCGTCATCCTGAAGAACTCCCAGGTCGAGATTCAAAAGCAGCGCAAGACCGCCGACAAGCCCGTCAATTTCGTGTTCCATGGTGGCTCCGGTTCGACCAAGGAAGAGATTGCAGAAGCAGTGTCCTACGGCGTCATCAAGATGAACATCGACACGGACACACAATGGGCCTTCTTGCACCCGATCAAGAGCTACATGGACGAGCGGGATGGGTACTTGAAATCGCAGCTCGGCAATCCCGAAGGTCCGGACCAGCCGAACAAGAAGTACATCGATCCCCGCAGTTGGTTGCACCTTGGTGAAAAGGGCATGGCGGCTCGCCTAGTGGAAGCATTCCGGGACCTGGGGGCGGTCGGCAAGTTCGAGTTCTGAGCGCCCAAAGTTCCTGGTGCTCACGGCCTCGCGGCACCTGCGTCAAGCAGGTGCCCTGACGCCACCGTTGAGCCTTGGTCAGCCGAAGACACGGGTGTAGGCTGTGACGTCGTGAGCAGCCAACCCATCAGAGATCCGCGCAAAGGTGAAGTCGTGGCCAAGCGCTACGAGCTGCTAGATCGGGTTGCGTCTGGCGGTCAGGGCGTGATTTATCGTGCCGCAGATCGCGAGCGGGGCGCCACCGTTGCCGTGAAGATTCTGCACGCTCACTTTGCCAAAGACGCACAATGGCGCGAGCGATTGATGCGGGAAGCGCAGGCGCTCACCCTCCTGCGCGACACCGCAGCGGTCAAAGTACTCGACCAGTGCTGGTCCAACGACGAATTGCTCTGCTTGGTGATGGAATGGTTGGACGGCACCACGCTGGAGCAACGGCTCAGAGATGACGAGACCCGCGGTATCAAGATAACACCACACGACCTACTAACCTTGCTGGACCCGGTCGTGAAGACGCTGGAGGTCGCCCACAACAACGACATCCTTCACCGCGACTTGAAACCGGAGAATCTGTTTGTCCTCCGCGACGGCTCCATCCGCGTCATCGACTTCGGCTTTGCCAAGTTCCAGCGCCTGAAATCAATGACGGCAACGGGGCAAGTTGCCGGCTCCCCCAGCTACTTGGCACCGGAAGCTTGGCGAAGCGGCAACAAGAACCTGACAAAGAAGATCGACGTGTACGCCTTTGGCGTTACCATCTTTCGTGCCCTCGCCGGGCACCCTCCGTTCCAAGGTGATCCTATTCACCTCCTGCGCGTTGTGCCCACCGCACCACGACCGAGCCTCCACGCCATCCGAGCGGATCTACCGGAGCAGTTGGATGGCTGGGTGGAAGGTGCGCTCGCCGTGGACCCAGATGCTCGATTCGACTCGATGACGGCGACCTGGAACGCGTTCCAGATTGCCGCCGGGCTCAAGGCTGACTGACCATCGCGCGACAGCGACCGGTCAACGCCCGTGGCGGGCGCGTTCGGTGCACTTGGCCACACATGGACTCGGGGGTCTCGCCGCGGTTCGGCAATGGGCGCTGCGCAATCCAAGCGAACGCTAAACGCGCCGGCTTCGACGCGTCGCAGCACTCCGCGAACACGGAGATTGCGCCGCTCGGCGCCGCCCTTCCACGCGCACGCCCGGACTTCGCGAAGTGCCGCCGGATACACAGGGTGCCAAAAGTGCCGCGATCTGAAAGCGCTTGCCGGAGCCATCCTGTCGTGGGTCCCATGCGTGGAGGTGAAATATTACCGTCAGACGCGGACCCACCAGTGCAAGGGCACAACGGTACGCCGGTGGATCGCACTCATCCGACCTGGTGTCGGATCGAGGCTGGATGGCGCGGCGCGCGCCGCTATGATGCGCCCATCATGCGCAGCCGCATCTTCGTACTCACGCCCCTCCTCGTGGCATCCGTCGCCTGCTCCGCTGGCGACGAAGCTCCCCCCGCTCCCGACAAGTCCGAAGTGACGAACGGCGGGGGAACGATGACCGTCATCGGTCCCAACGGCGAGGAGATGGTGGTCGACTCCGAAGGCAATCCGGTCCCCATCGATCCAGAGACCGGTGACCCACTTCCCGGAAGTGGTACGACACCGGGTGGCGTGTTCATCGAAGACGACGAGGGCATCATCGTCGAAGGTACTACGGTAGTTCCCGCGGGCTGCGGCGACGGGGTTCTCACCGAAGACGAAGCGTGCGACGACGGCAACAACGATGGCGATGATGGATGCAACCCCGATTGCCTCAGCGTGCTGCCCGGTTTCAGCTGCGCCCAGCCAGGGCAGAAGTGCCAGCCGATCGCTCGCTGCGGTGACGGCTTGGTCGCGCCTTCCGAGCAATGTGACGATGGCAACCCAGACGCGGGTGATGGCTGCTCGGAAAGGTGCCGCGTGGAGCTGGGCAAAAAGTGCGAAGGCGAGCCGAGTGAGTGCACCGACACGACCTGCGGTGACGGCGTGCGTGAAGGGGCCGAGGCCTGCGACGACGGCAACACGAGTCCCTTCGACGGTTGCTCCTCGCTATGCCTGCGCGAACCCAACTGCGAGGGCTTGTCCTGCACCTCGGACTGCGGTGATGGGCTGGTCATCAACGAAGGCTGTGATGACGGCAACACCGTCGACGGAGACGGTTGTTCGTCGACGTGCGAGCCCGAGGCCGGCTTCATGTGCGTGCGCGACACCGCATGTGAAATGATCAATGGCGAGTGCGTGCTGCGCGTGCCGTCCGTGTTCCGAGACTTCACGAACCATCCGGACTTCGTGCCAGCTGGCACCATCCAAATGGCCCGACTGCGCCGAGGGCTCGTCAACGAGGACCTCGACGCAGACGGACGCCCGGTGTTGGCTCCGAACGGCAACTACGATGCGGCGTACATCACTTCCCCGGACACCTTCTCGGAGTGGTACCGCGACGGGAACTCCGCGGAGACCTTCGTTGACGAGCTAATCCTCTTCGACAACGGTCGGGGTGGCTACGTCAATCGCTTCGACAACGAAGGCAACTACTTCACGTCCACGGGCGGCCCAAACGAGGAGTCCTACCCGGGCGGCGATTCACTTGCCGCTTGCGAGGAAAGCTGCCGGGGCTACGTCTCCAACGAGGACTTCAATGCGGGCTGCAACAACTACTGCAATCCGCTGGCGGGAGCCGTGCAGCAGGCAACCGATCAACTGCAACAGGCCAACGATCGCTTGAGGCAGGCAATCGACCAATACGGACCACTGCCCGTCGGGGCAGACGCTGGCGCGCCGGCTCCCGAAATCGTGGAAGCTCAGGACGATGTGACCGCGGCGGAAACCGCACTCGAGGAAGCGGAAACCGCTGCCGACGACTGCGCGGTCGAGTGTGAAGAGGGTATCGAGGCCGGCACAGCCGAATGTGCGTCCACCTGCCTGCCCTGCAGCAGCAGTCCCGATCAGTATTGCACCGGAGGCGAAGTGATCGAATGGGAAGGTACTCCCCTGTTCTTCCCGGTAGACGAGATCGGCGGCAACCTGGGCCCGTGCTCGACAATGAACAACGACGATTGCGCCAAAGTCCCCGCACAGTACGGCTACAACGGCTGGCCCTACGAGTTCGACGTCTTCCCGGGAGCTACCAAACACAACTTTCACTTCACGAGCGAAGTCCAGTACTGGTTCCAATACGATGCTGACATGAACGCTACGCTCGACTTCACCGGTGACGATGACGTCTGGGTTTTCGTCAATGGCAAGCTGGCCGTCGACATCGGCGGCGTTCACGTTCCAATCAACGGGTCCGTCACCATCAATGCCGGCGCTGGCAGGGTCACTACGGAAGTCATCGAACCGGACTCCACCATTGACGAGCCGCCGATCGCCGTGTTCGAAGACAGCTTTTCGACCGACGAATTCGGCCTTGAAGAGGGCAGCGTCTACAAGATCACCATCTTCCACGCCGAGCGACAGCCGGAGGGCTCTTCGTTCAAGCTCACCCTGTCGGGCTTCGAGGCAACCCCCAGCGAATGCACGGCGATCTGTGGCGATGGCGTGCTGAGCTTCGGCGAAGAATGCGACCTCGGGGACGAGGACAACGTGGGCGGGTACGGTGGCTGTAACGCAGACTGCACCCTGGGCGAGTTTTGCGGTGACGGCATCGTCAATGGCCCGGAGGATTGCGACAACGGTCCTGGCGGTGGCCCGGGCTGTCCGTCTTGCCGCAAGCTGCGAGTTCGTTGAGAGACGCAGACGTGGTACTGTGCGCCCATGCTGGTGCTCGCCTGCGTGGACTTGTCCCCGGTCACTGAAGGCGTCGTGAGCGCTGCCACCCGATTGGCAGGTGCTCTTGGCGCTGAACTGACGTTGCTACACGTGGGAGCCCCGGAACCGGAGTTCGTCGGCTACGACGTGGGGCCGGACACGGTGCGTGACGCCGTGGCACAATCTCTGCGGCGCGAGCATCGCGAGCTCGAGGATTGGCGCCAGCACGCCCTAGAGCGGGGCGTGGAAGTTCGAGCACTGATGGTCCAAGGCCCGACGGCGGAAAAGCTGCTGTCGCAGGCGGAGGGGCTGGGGGCTGACTACCTGGTCTTGGGCTCCCATGGTCATTCCGCCCTGTACGACTTGATTGCGGGCAGCATCGCGCAGGCAGTACTGAAAGAGGCCACCATCCCAGTGCTCGTCGTGCCCGCGAATGCCAAGTGATTGGGGTGGTCGTTGGATGCTGAGCCCGAGCGATGTCTCACTTGCGCTGGAGCGAGCTACAATCGGGTGAGCCTCCGATGACGCCCACTTTCGCGGCGTAACGCTGGCCGTTGGCAAACCCGCGCCAGCGCTGTTCGTCGAACTCGCAACTCGTCGAATCGCCGTCGTTCGCCTGCAATTCGACGAGGTACTTCTCGCGACGATCGCCCAAACGCTTGCAGCCCACACGGTTGCAGCTGGGCCCCGTATCCACCGGCGGCCAATGGGGTGCCGGAGCCGAACCCTGCCCCTCTGAAGCTGCCCGTTCGATGACGGACCACGAGTTGACTTCGTAGTCGCACTTGTCGTCCTCGACCGGTTTGCTCTTGTAGCGGGGCTCGCACTCCTTTTTCTCTCGCATGGTGCCGTCGCCCTGGTCGACCTTCGTGATCCTACAGTCTTCCCCATCAGCGACCTTTTCGCGGCTTCGAACAGCGCGGTAGGAACGGAGCTTCTTCGCCCCCTCGGGTAGGGAGTCGCACCAATCCGAGGCCTTGACGGGCCCGAACTGCTCGACTTCCACGGCGCGCTCCCAACGCTGGCCGGTCACCTCGAACACCCCGTCCTTCTTCCAGGTCACTGCGACGACGACCAATGCGACGAACGCTAACAACGCCCCAACGACGACCACCCCAACTTTCGACCTGCCCTTCTTTGCGGGATTGGTAACGACACCAGGCTCACTGCCGTCGTGCCCGCCGTAGGTTTCTTCGGCGTGGGTGACGTCCTCGAGCACCTGACCATCTGCACCCTCGCTCAGAGGCGAACCGCACTCGCGGCAGTGCTTGCTCCGGCGCCCGTTGTAGGCTTGGCAATAGCGGCACTCGATGTCCTTGCCGAAGAAGACGTGGTTTTCCACCCGCACCTTCTCTGCGTCCGATGGGAAGTAGCGCCCCTCCGCATTCTGTGGTGCCCCGCAGTTGGGGCAATGCCGATGGCTCAGCCCCAGAAGCTTGGTGGAACCGCAATGCTTGCAGTCCCACAGCATCTCGTAAACTTCACCGCCTTCCGTCTTGTCGTCGCCCGCCATCTCTTCGCCTATCTACGGCACATTTCAGAAGCTGGAGATAGGCGAAGCAGCTGGATTTTCGCAAATGCGGCCTTGGCGGCCGGCGCCGGCAATTGGCCCCGCCCGCGCCCGACCTAGGCCGTGGGGTTCAGGTCGAGCTCGTCCGCGCCCGGCTCGCCGTCCTCAACCTCGGGTTCGGGAAGGTCTGGCACCTCAGACGATATCCGGAGGGGTTCGGTGGAGCTCGCCGGCGTTGGTGCCTGCCAGCTGATCTCCAGGCACAGCTTGGCTTTGCCCTTCTTCTGCTCGGCTTGGACTGCCAACTCGATTTGCTCGGCGGGTTCGAGGGCAACGAAGCGCCCCCCTTGCTCTAGCACGACACGTCCCTTCGCAAAGCTCTCCGCCAGGGCGACGAGGTGGTCCCTCAGTTCGTTGGGACTGGCGGTGCTCTTCAGCTCTAACTTCTTCTTATCAGACATAGGTTCACCTAACCCCGCTGTTCGACAGCAGATGATGAGACCAACCCTAGAGCAAATCTCAGTGCAGTGCGGTGGCAATTAGGTGACACGCTGCTTGTCCGCCCTCCTGATGGGCGCGCCCGGAGCTCATCGTGGTGGTGATGACCCAGACTCCGCCAGAATCCGATCGAGTTCACCCTCCGCATCCCCGGACTCGCCGACGTAGATCGCCCATACGAGCGCGCCACCCTTGCCATCTCGACGCGGAACCACGGCGATCACTGACTGGCTCGATTTCGGCCCAGCGAAGGACTTGCCGTCGAAGCTGATCTTCAAGCCCTGACTCGTCGTCACGAAGAAGAATTGGCGTTTGGCTCGAAACACCGCCGGTCCATCGGAGCCACCCTCAATCGCACCGAGAAAGCCGAACTGAACCGGCACGATATCCCCGGGTTGAAACTCGTACCAAACCGTTTGCTCGGACTGAGCCTCATCGAGCTCCGCTTTCGTAGCGTTTGCCACGCGAATACGGGGGCCTTGCGGCGCCATGCAGGCGCTCAGCAGAGCCGCGACCAGGAGCCCGCTCCCCAACTGGATCTTCATCACGGCAGTAGACGTCACGGTCCCGTGGCCGTCAATCTGTGAACGCCTCAAACCACCGACGCACGCGTCGCTGTGTGGGTTCCGGCACGAGACCTACCTTCACTCACTTCTCACTCGTTTCGCATCTCTGCCGTTGCGTGTCGGACAGCAGATGAACGTCGGACACCAGCGCTCGGCTTACACCCAGTGTACGGGCGTTTCGGCGAGTCGTGTTGCACTCCCTTCGGGGCTACTCAGCTCTCAGCGCATCAATCGGATCGAGGCCCGCAGCACGGCGCGCCGGCAAGAAGCCGAAAAGAACGCCAATCGACATGCTGATGACGAGAGCTGTTCCTAGCGCGGGGACAGAGAGCTGCATTGGGATATCCAGCTGTCTAGCAAGAAATTCGATTAGCACCGCAGCTATCAGCGCGCCCAAGAGCCCGCCAGCCAGACTGAGCACCAAAGCCTCGACGAGAAACTGAATCAGAATATCTCGTTGGCGCGCACCGATTGCCATGCGAACACCTATCTCTCGGGTTCGTTCACTCACAGAGACCAACATGATGTTCATGATCCCCACTCCTCCGACTACCAGGCTCACCAAGGCGATGGAAACCAACAGCACGTTGAGTACACCGAGAACACGGCCTTGCACCTCGCGAAATTCGGCTTGGGAGCGCACCCGAAAGTCATTCTCCACTCCTTCTGCCAAACGGTGACGTTGGCGAAGGATCCGTGTGATGCTTTCTTTGGCTCGCGAAGAGTCTTCAGGCGCGTCGCTGCTGACGAGCAGGCTGTCGACCTGTCCGAATTGAGCCGGGCGCAGCTTGGATCGTGCCGCTCGTATAGGCATCAAGACGCGCGCGTCTTCATCCCGTCCAAAGGCGTCTTGGCCCTTGGGTTCCATCAAGCCGATGATCCGAAACGGGTGGCGCCCGATGCGGATCACGCGACCAACCGGATCTCCCTCACCGAAAAGTTCCTCGGCCAGGGTTTTACCAATCACACACACCTTTGCTCCAGTGCTCTCGGCCTGTTCATCCCAAAGGTCACCTTGGCTGGTGCTCCAAGCTCGGATCGGAAAGAAGTCGAGTGTCGTCCCTACGATTTCACCGTTGACGTTTCCCGTCGAGTAGACGAGCTGCTCCCGGGAAATGAGCATCGGCGCGACGTACGCGATGCCCTCGCCGTGGTCGCGGATGGAGTCACCATCGGCTTCCGTGAGCAACGCCAGGTCATCCTGCCCGACCGCGCCACTCCTCGAGCGAGTCGTGGCTTGCACGACTAGAGCGTTCGAACCGAGTTTGTCGACTTGTGCCGAGACCTTGCGTTGGGTCCCCTCTCCGAGTGCAACAGTCACGGTGACAGCCGCGACTCCGATCAGGATCCCGAATGACGTCAGCGCTGCGCGCAGCGGCCATCGTGCCAACGCGCCGAACGCCATACGCAAGGTGTTCTGCAAGTAGCGAAGCGATGCAGACCAGCTGTTCGAGGTTGCGTCCGCCATGGCCTTCATTCGTGGCGCAGTGCCTCGATGGGGTCGAGTCGAGCGGCACGATGGGCGGGTAGGAATCCAAAGACGATACCAATCACCAGGCTGGTGCCCAAGGCTACAGCAACACTCCAGGTATCGAAACCGAGGAGACCGGCAAAAAAGCTCTGCATCGCCAGCACGACCCCAGCGGCGAGCAGCAGACCGAGCACGCCGCCCAACAGTGTCAATGCGATCGCCTCAACCAGAAACTGCAATCGAATATCTGCCGGGCGCGCGCCGATCGCCATGCGCAAGCCAATCTCCCGCTTGCGCTCGTTGACGGTGACTAGCATCACGTTCATCACGCCGACGCCACCCACGAACAAAGCAATTGCCGCCACGGACAGGAGCAGGACAGAGATCACACCCGCAATACTGTCCTGCGTTTCTTGGAACTGCTTCTGAGTCCGGATGGTGAAGTCTTCCTCTTCACCGTCACGGATTTGATGCTGTTGGCGCATGATTTCCGCCACCTGACGTTCCGCCTGCCCCACCACGGAGCCGTCTCGTGCCTGTCCCATGATGATCTGAACCTGATCGCCGATGGTGGGTGAGACTCGGCTGAACCAACTGCCAATGGGCATCACGATGCGATCATCTTGGTCGGTGCCGAAGGGTGACTGACCTTTACTCGCCAGAGCCCCAACTACCCGATAGCTGTGGCGCCCGATGCGAATCTGACGCCCCACAGCGTCAATCGGGCCAAAGAGCTTGTCTGTGACGGTCGTGCCGACGAGGACGACTTTCCGCTTCTGAACAACGTCCTCGGCGGTCAAGTCACGCCCGCTAGCAAGACTGTAGCCCCGTACCTGCGTGTAGAATTCGTCCCCACCAACGACATCGATTTGCTCGTTCTGGTACTCGCTCTGCACCGGCAGACGCACCGAGGCGTACACCGTGACAGCCGCGAGTGCCGTCGCTTCGCGACGCAGGGCCACCGCATCCGCAAGCGTCAGCCCGCCCGGTCCTTCGAGAACGGAGCGCGCGCCACTCTTTGCTGTGGGCTGAGCAAAGACGTAGACGACGTTTTCGCCAAGCGTTTGCAGCTGGCTGCCCACGCGCTCCCGTGCACCCTTGCCCAATGATACGACGATGACGACGGCCGCAATGCCGATGAGGATCCCGAGCGACGTCAGAACCGTGCGCAAGCGCTGCCGCAGCAACGAGTGCAGCGCCAGCCGCACCGCCGACCACAGCGTGGACAACCAAGGCATGGACAACCACGACGTCGAAGACTCCGCTCTCGCACCCGGGGCTGAGATCCAGCGCGGCATCATTGTCCCGCCAGAGAGAGCTGTTCGAGCATGTGGCGAGGGTCGACGGGATCGTTGGGCGCGTCGCTCTCGATGAACCCATCCCGCACCACCAGGATACGCGACGCACACGCCGCGATGTCTCGCTCGTGAGTCACCAACATCAAGGTGATACCCTGCCCACGCACCAAGTCCTGCAACAATGCCATCACCTCGTAGCTAGTCCGCGAATCCAGGTTGCCCGTGGGTTCGTCCGCCAACAGGAGCGGCGGACGCGTGACCAGCGCGCGAGCGATCGCCACTCGTTGCTGCTGTCCTCCTGACAATTGGTTGGGTGTGTGCTGAACCCGGTCCAACAAACCCACCTCTGAAAGTGCGGACAACGCAGCGCGGCGGCGCTCCGACGCGCTGCTGCCACGATACAGCAACGGCAGCTCGACGTTCTCGAGGGCGGTGGTGCGCGCGAGCAGATTGAACCCCTGGAAAACGAACCCTATCAACCGGTTTCGCACGAGCGCGCGCTCGTCTGCTGATTGTGCCCCGACATCGACGCCGGCAAGGACATATCTTCCGACGGTGGGTCGATCCAAGCAACCGAGGATGTTCATCAAGGTGCTCTTGCCAGAGCCACTCGCCCCAACGATGGCGACGAACTCACCACGCTGAACCCGCAAGTCGACGCCACGGAGCGCTTTGACGACCTCTGGCCCGCTCTGATAGTGCTTCTCGACACCTCGGAGTTCGATGAGCGCCCGCTCCGTCATCCCACCACCCATCGCCTCAGAACAATCCGAAGAATCGACGGCTGTTCTCACTCTTGTCGGTTTGCTCCGTGACCAGCTCCGTGCCCGCCGCCAGTCCCTCACCGCGCACTTGGGTCCACAGCCCGTCAGTGATGCCGCTCTCGATGACGAACGGCGCAACCTGTTCCTCTCCGACTGCCCCACCACTGATCCGATAGACACGGACCTGCCCGTGCTCGAGTGGCGTCAACTCGCCCGCTGGATCCTCCGGTTTGAAGCGCAAAGCTGCGTTTGGCGCCGCCAGCGTCTGCTTGGCTTCCTGCGTGGTGATGGAGACGGTCGCGGTCATGCCCGGGCGCAACTTCAACTCGGGGTTACCGACGTCGATCACAGCGGAATAGGTGACCACACCTTGCACCTCGTTCGGGCTGTAGCGGATCTGGGTGACCGCGCCTTCGAATGTGTCGCCCATGAATGCATCCACCGTCACCTTGGCATGCATGCCTTCCGACAATTTCCCGACGTCTGCCTCATCGACGTCAGCAAGGACTTGCATCTGCTTCAGGTCTTCGGCGATCACGAACAGAACTGGTGAAGAAAAGCTCGCAGCCACCGTTTGCCCAGGCTCAACGGCACGGGTGATGACGACACCGTCGATGGGTGAATATATCTTCGTGTACGCGAGAGTCGTTCGGGCGCTGCTCAGTTGAGATCGCAATCCCGCCATCATCGCAGTCGATGCCGCGACCTCCGCTGTCGCCACATCGAACGCGGCCTGTGCCTGGTCTAGCTCCGCTTGCGTCGCGATACCCTCACGCACCAAGATGGACAGACGCGCGAGGTCAGTCTTCGCTGCCCGCACCCGGGACTCCGCCCGTTTCAGGTCAGCTTTTGCGGCTTCCAACTGACCGGACACTTGCCCCACCTGGGCACCGAACAACTGTGGGTCGATCTCGGCGAGAAGGTCCCCTTCGGAGACCTTGCTATTGAAGTCCACGTGCACGCCGACGACTCGGCCCGAAACCTGTGCTCCGACCTGCACCTCGGTCAGCGGCTTCAACCTGCCCGTAGATTCGACACGTTGAACGATGTCCCTCACCTCCAGCGCTCGTGTGCGGTAGCGCGGCTGGGGAGGCGGTTGTTGGGTGCGCTGGTAGGCCAGGTACCCCGCGACGCCGGCAAGTAGCACGACCGACAACACAACGCGTTTGAGCCAGCGGCGAGAGCTTCGTCGACTGAGCTCCCGCTCGAGCTGCTCGACGGCGGACAAGTCCGCGCTCTCGCCCGTATTGCTTGGCGTATCCGATCCATCGGCGGAGGGTGTCCGCTTGGCTGCGCTGTGTACTCCGGTCATGACTCGCTGGGTGATGCTGCGTATCGACCTAGCACTCTGAAGGCATAGGGACCAACGCGGGCAACTCGGCAGATAGTGCGTTTATGCCCGCCCGCAAGCGTGGACACTCCGCGCGAGCTCGGCCCTGTGGCTGGTCAACCCTCTGGTGCGACGAGCCGTATCGGGAGTCGGAAGTCGGCGCCTTCTTGCTCGTACAGCACGGTGTATGCCCCACGACTGGCGAGCACCCGCTTCGTGTAGCGACGGGTCTCGCGGAACGGGATCATCTCTACCCACACGTCGAAATCGAGCTCTGGTCGCTCCTTGAGCCACCGTTTGGGACGACCAGGACCCGCATTGTAGCTCGGAATGCCCAGCAAGGGGTTATCGGGAAAACGGTCCGAGTAGCTGCGTAGCACCTTGGACCCGAGCGCGATGTTTACTCGAGGCAAGAGCAGCGCTGACCGACGATAGGGCAGACCGATCTTTTTGGAGAAGTGCTTGGCTGTCGGCTCGATCAATTGCATCAGACCGTAAGCATCCGCATGACTCACGGCTCGGGGATCGAAAACCGACTCCTCCCGCATCACCGCGAACACCAACGCTTCCGGAAGCTCGTACTTCTTTGCCTCCCGCTGGACGATGGCGTGGAAGGGACGGGGAAATCCGAGCTCCCATGCCTTGCGCCAGTCGGCCTCCGGCCAGCGGCGAAGCCAATCGGTGAGCCTACCGCGCAAGAGTTGCTGGGCCTGGTTGGGATCACCAGCACGGTCGTACAGCAGGGCGACGGTCCACAATACCTCTGGTGCTGCGCCCTCCCCGGCCGTGCCCAAGGACTCGATCTCTCGGGCCGCCGCCGGCACGTCGCCCAATCGCAACAACGAAAACGCCCGCTGAAACGCCGGCGTGTCGAATTCAGGACGCCATTTGAACTCGAATGGCTGCTCACGGGAAAGGCGTTTAGCTGCGGCGAGGGCCTGCTCTGCGCGCCCAGGATCGACGTCCAGCAGACGAGAATAGGCGAGCTGCATGTAGTAGGAAAGCGGAGTGTCGGTCACGAGCGCCGCGAGCTCTGCTAGTCCGCGTTCCTTCTCCCCCGTCTCCATCCAGGCACGGGCCAAATAGTATCGTTCCCTGCCGGCGACTTCGTGGTCGCGCTCCTGGTCAGCCCGCTTGGCTACTGCGATCCCGCGTTCGAGCACGTTGGCCGCACCCGCCCAGTCGCGCTTCTCTATGCGACGCAAGGCCAGCTCAAAGGTCCCGTCCAGGGCGACATCACCGTCCGGGTAGTCTTCCGCGATGGTCGTCAGCAGCGATGTAAATTTTGCACCATCCCCCAGCTCTAGAAAGGCTTCGGCGCGCTTGATGCGGGCATCGTCGGCCAACCGATGTTTGGGCGCTTCCTCCTCGAGGCGTCCGAATAGGCGGGTAGCTTGCGAATAGCGCTTGTCGCTCACAGCGTAGCGCCCCGCGAGGAACAGCGCCCGGGCCCGGAGGTCCTCGTCACGGCAGTGGCGGATGACGTCGTCAAAAGCGTCGACTGCTCTTCCCCATTGGCCTTTTGCCGCCAGCGCCTTGTTTCGGAGCAGTTGCGCCTCGCAGCCGATGGTCGAGTAGCGGTCACTCTTGCCCAAGTTGGACAGCAGCTCATCTGCGGCTACGCCGACGTCCCCGAATCGTCTGGCATCGGCCAAGCGCTGCAAGCGCACGAGCTGCTCTTCTTTTTCGAGGACGCGATGTCGTTCGAACTCTCCTGCTGGAAGGTCGGCTAGAATCTTCCTCTCCAGCTCAGCCCCCTCCTGCGCACGCTCGGACCCAGCTAGTTCCACACTCACTTGACGCGCCAGCCTCAGCGCCTCGAGTCGATCATCGAGCGACGACTCCCCCTTCGTCTGCGCGAGCATCTTGGCCAAGAGTAACGAAGCTCTGACCCACCCGTTCGGACGCTCGCTGCTACCCAAGAACTTGCGTAGCTCCACGACTGCACGTGACTCATCTCCAATCAGCATCAGGGCTTCGCCGCGATGCAGGCTGACGGGGAGAGGCAGCGAGGCGTTCACCTGGTCGAGATGCTCGAGAGCTACCTTCGGCTCGCCGTTGCCGAGTGCTGCCCTACCAGCGGCATAGTGAGCGTAATCCGACAGGGGCCACTGTCCCTTGGCGCTCTGGGCGTAGCTCTCAATCGCCGTTGCGGGGCGGTGCGCAGCCTCCGCCAGTCTGCCCCGCTGCATCTGGAGTTCGGCGCTTGCAGCGCTGGCCGGATCGCTCTGGAGCACGCGATCAAAGGCGACAAACGCGTCCTCGTGGCGCTCTTCCAGGATTGCCTGCTGGATCTCGACGAACCGCCCTTCGAGCAGGATTGGCGAAAAGCGCTCCAACTCCAGCGGGTCTTGGGCAGGAGCGCCAGCTTGGGCGATTGGTTCAGCAGAGCTGACACCAAACGGCGTGGTCTGTGCCTTCGCCGCACTATTCGACGACTCACTGGCACACGAACCGGCGACCACGCTGGTCGCGAGCAACAACGCACCAAGCCCAACCAATGCCCGGGCGCGGGTCGAACGAAGCGCGTTACTCATCTGCGTCGCGAACTCCACGCCTCCAAAGCCTCCTCTTCGTTCCTCTGCTCCTCGCGCTTTCGTTGCTTGGCAGCCTCGATTTCGAGCAGGCGCTGCCCCTGAGTTTGCTCGACCTTTCTATCTTTCAGTCGCTCCGCAGCCGAAAGTTCTGCATGATGGGCTGAGTCGAGGCGCTCGCGGGCACGTTCCGTTCGTTCCGCCAAGCCCCGTTCTCGGCGGCGAGACTCATCGCAATACTCGCCGAGGCGCTGGAGATCTCCCACCGGGATGCTGTCTCGTAGCGCACGCTCCCGCTCCGCTTCGACGACATCGATCCTGCCCTGGCGCTCGCCTTGCAGGCGGTCGAGTTCTTCGGTCAAAGCGCCTGCCGCCTGCCGGGTCGCATCCATGTGCTGCCCGAGGTCCCGCAGTGCGACATCGACGGCAGCCTGTTGCACACGGCCGAGGAGCTCTAGAGATCCTTTCTTCACGACACCGACTGTAGCGCAGAACGCCCCGACTGGGCGACTTGTGGGCACATCGCCGCAGGATCACTGGCAATTCGTGGGGCTCGTGGGCATGGGCGCCACGCTCCGCCAGCGCGACAGAGGCCCAAGGCCGCCCCCCAAGCGCACGATGGGGACTCGTCCTCCAGGAGCGGACGGCAGCTTCAACGCCATCAAAAAAGCCGCATCTCGTACATCTGACGCAACGTCAGCGGGCCTCCCACAGAACTGGCCAGGGACTACTAGCCGCCGTCGCGGCACCCCACCACGCGTGGTAACGTTTAGAGCAGTCGCTTTGGGCTCCTGCGACAACTTACTGTTTGATTGACATGACTGTGCCGACTTCGACCCGCCGCTCACCTGGACACCAGGCTGTTTGCTTCGTTGATATCGCCGGGTTTACTGCGTTGACGGAGACCCAAGGCGACGAGGACGCAGCAAATATCGCTACCAAATTCGCCGACTTGACGCGCGCAGCTCTCAGTCCGGGGGAGCGACTGGTCAAGACTATCGGTGATGCGGTCATGGTGACGTCCCCCTCCCCCAGTTCGGCAGTGTCGCTGGTGGAGAGGCTACTGATCCGCGCCACGGGCCTGCCGGCGTTGCGCGCAGGCCTGCACTACGGAAGACTCGTCGAGCGAGATGGCGACGTTTTTGGTGCCACCGTGAATCTGGCTGCACGAGTCGCCGCCGAAGCTCATCCGGGCGAAGTGCTGGGCACACACCCCATCGCCCACGCCGCAGAGGAAAGCGGGATCCCCGTGATTGAACTTGGCGACGTGTTGATGAAGAACGTCAAGGAGCCCGTAGCGCTGTACTCCTTGGGATTGGTGCTCGGGGCAATGGAGACGCCCATCGACCCCGTCTGCCAGGCGCCGATCGACCGGCGAAGCGCGCGAGGTCGACTCACCCACGAGGGACGACACTACTGGTTTTGCTCTCTGACCTGCGCCGCGGCGTTCGCCAGCAACCCCAACTGGCATTCCGCGCCCAAAGTCCAATCAGCCTGAGCAAGGTGGCAGAGCCGCAGGGTTCTACCAACGCAAGGGAGCGAAACGAACGACTGACGTGATCGCTAGCCTGCGTCTGTACCGACGATGCCCGCGTCAATCGAGCGATTCCGACCCGCCCGCTTTGCGCGATACAGAGCGGCATCAGCCACGGCTACCAGGTCACCTGATACCAGTTCACCGTAGCCGTCGTAGTGGGCCATCCCAAAGCTGGCCGTTACCGACAACGACTGTTCGCCCCAGACGAAGGGCTGCTCAGCGATGGCCAGGCGCACACTTTCGACCAATTCGGAAGCTTCGACGATGGACGCGTCGCGCAGCACAATCACAAACTCTTCGCCGCCATACCGCGCCAGCAGGTCCTCGGGTCGCAAGCATGCTTTCATTCGCTTGGCGACGAACCGCAAAGCCGCGTCCCCAGCCTGATGACCGTGCTGGTCATTGAAGCCTTTGAAGTGGTCCACATCGACCATTATCAACGTTACCCGACACTTGTGGCGCTTGGCGTATGCCAGCTCCGATTGCATGCGCTCCTCGAAGACGCTGCGATTGCTGACGCCTGTGAGGGCATCATGCAGCGCTGACTCGTGGACGCGTATCAGCGCCTCCTGTTCCAAGCGGTCCTGAATGCTGAACCTCAAGAAGGTCCTGCGCCCCAAGGCAATGCGCGCCCCGTCAGTCAACAACGTCGTCCGAGTGACGCGGTTGCGGTTGACGAAAGTGCCATTGGTGCTGCCCAAGTCCTCGATGAAGAACTGATTGCCACCAGGCCACTGCATGCAGCGGATTTGGGCGTGGGCTCTCGAGAGGCTGGGCTCCGGGATGACCACGCTGGAGTAGTCTGCAGAGCGGCCAATCGTCACCGAGTTCGAATCCAAGGCGACGATAACCCCTCGTGCCGGACCATTGAGGACCGTCAAGACCGCCCGATCTCGCGCAGATGGAGGCAGCGAGGTGACGCTCGATCGATCACAGTCGTTTAGTGTCGCCTGCGCTCGCCGAAACCCACTGGCATCTGTGGCCGTGGGTTCCTCGATCGGTTCGTCGTCATGTGCTTTGGCACCATGAGTCATATCTATTAGAGTAACGGCAAATGTGAAGCGACGCACAGCGGCCGACCGCGTTGCTTTGCTCGTTTCGTGTCAGGGCGAAACGGAAAGCTCTTCGCATACATCTGCTCCGCCAACGAGTGCAGTGACATGGTTCCCGCCACTTGCACGTACGAGCAAATCATCCACCCGCACAACCTGACCGGTTGTGGGTATTCAGACGACAACCGTATGGAATACCGCTGGTGAAGGGAGGTATCGTGTCGCCGATGGTGAGTGACCCCAGCCGGGAGCTATCTGACGATGACCCGTCCAGCGAAGTCCCGTCGATCCCGCCGGGCCTGCCGGCAGACGCACGATACGTCCGACGTACGGACACCTGGCAGGTTGGTCCTGTTGACGACGAGGGACGGGCGCATGGTAGGCACACTGTGTTTCGCAGCGACGGATCCCTCGCGAGCAAGCTCACCTACGAGCATGGCGAGCTCGACGGCGACTTTCAGCGCTTTCACCCAAACGGTGAGGTCGCGAAGGCGGGCAGGTTCACCCGAGGTCAACTCGAGGGAGAGGTCGTAGCCTTCGCTTCCACTGACCGACGCCACGAGCAGCTTCGAAGCTGCTGCGTGCCGAGCGGGGCCACAACGATGGTGGCTCGCTACGAGCATGGCCGATGCTTATCGGAGGTGTTCTACGACGCGCAGAGCCGAAGACTCCTCGAGGATGGCTCACTACATCCGGACTGGCCGGATTCGGTGCCCGCCGATGCCACTTTCATCCGCCGCACGCAACGCTGGGAACTCGGCCGCGGCGACCAAGCCGGGCGTCAGGGGCTCTGGCGGTGGTGGTGGAAGGACGGCACGCTGGCAGAAATCGCCACCTTCGAGGACGGCAGGCTTCACGGTACTCGGGAGCGCTACGACCCACAGGGCGCCCTTGTCACTCGACTCAAGTTCAGGCACGGCGTGCGACATGGCGACAGCTACGAGCGCGTTGCCGCTGGAACGTACGTGGATACGACGATCGTCGCTCGGCAGGGCGAGTTCGAAGAAGGCCTCGCCAGCGGTCGTTGGAGCTTTCAGGACTCAGCAGGCCAAGAAATTACGTCGGTCAACTGGGGACACCCACAGCAAGCTATCGCGCCGGAAACAGCTGACACGGAAGATCTGCGGGTGCCATCGACGTCGGTGCGACTCTCCGAGCGCGAAACAGAGCGAATGCTGAGGGAGGTTCGGCAAGAAAAGCTCGAGATGCCTCGCCTGTTGGCGCGCATCTGCAATCTGGTCAACTGGGGCGTCGCCCCGGCGCGGGTCGCGCGAGAACTTGCCGGGCTGCTACTGGTCCGACCTCGCGTTGGGCTGGAGTTTGCACGTCATGCGGTGGCGTTGGCCCCAGACGATTCGGACGCCCTGGGCACGTTCGCCCTTCTTTGCATCGAAGTCGGTCAGGTGGACGAGGCGCGGCGCGCCGTGGCCAGACTGACAGAGCATTCCCATGCTTCCTCAGACTACCTGTGCCAGGCGCTACGAGTCACCTACCCGAGCTTTTCGTTCGTTCCCAGAGTCGTGTCCCTCGATGAGCGCGCGGTTGTTGAACTTCCCCAGACCGTCGCCCAGGATCTTGGGGCACTACGTCGCGCCATCAGCAAATCAGCACAGCGTGTCGACATCATTCGACAGGCGCTTCTGGGGAGTGGTCTGCATGCCGAATTGTTGCCGCCGGACACTGGAGCGTTGTGCACGTCCCAACCCGAACGCCTGGAGTGCTACGAGTTCGTCGTCGAGTTCGCTGACGGCAGTGACACGATCGTTGTCAAAGAAGACCTCGAAGTAGAGGCGCTGAGCACCGCCGATCTGATGCGCCTTGCTCGAGCAGAATGGCAGATGCTGTGCTGGCTCTGCTTCTGCGCTGGTCTAGACGAAATTGCCATGCCAGAGCGATTGAGTCCCCAACCGCGCTTCGCCCAAGCCCTAGCAACCGCTTTCCGACGACACTACCGCGCTGCGGACCAATGTCAGACGTCGGGGCTGCGAAGTCGTGTGCAGAAGTTGGCGAGTTTTCAGTGGGAGGGGATGGACGTTGGTGCGCTCCCCGCCACGTTCGCTCGGATGGCACTCCGAGAGCACATCGAAATGCGCGCCGCGCTATTCTTTGCCGGCGATCCCGAGTGCCGGTCGCCATGGCAGGACGACCTGCGCGGTTAGCGTGGGTGACAACGCGCTGTGCTCAGTCTCGATTGACGGCCAGGGTGATCTCGGTGCCCGGCTTCGCCTGGCCGCCGGCTGCTGGATCTTGATTCAGAACCGCCATGTAACCCGCCTCATCTGCATAAACCCAGCGCAGTTTGCCCACCTTGAAACCGGCCTTTTCGATTTGCGTTTTGGCATTGCTGAGCGTCAGACCAACGACCTTCGGGATCTCCACCACGCTGGAACCGCTAGAGAGGTGGAGCAGCACGGTCTTGTTCTTGTCGAGTGAACTTCCCGGAGTCGGCACCTGCTTGACGATCTTTCCCTCGGGCACCGTGTCGTCGGCTACCGGATCGCCTTTCTGCACGCGATAGCCCGCCTCCTCCAACATCACCGTTGCCTCCGACAGACCTTGTCCGGTGACATCAGGCACCTTGGGTAGCTCTTCGGCCAAGGTGACTGCAACTGTTTGGCCCTTGTTGACGCTCTGCCCAGCAGGCAGCGCTTGTCGTATCACGGTGCCAGGTCTTGCCTCAGCGCTTGGCTCACGGGCACTGATCATCATCACCAAACCCGCCGCGCGCACGTTGGTCATCGCGTCCTCTTCCGGCAATCCCTTGAGATTCGGGACGGACACTTGCTCCTCCTGTTGGGGCGCGAGGAGGTTTGTGCGCTGAACCACAAAGAGCGTCCCCGTGGCTGTGATGAGGGAAGTGAAAAAGGCGAGTAGGATCACACTTGCGCTGTTCATCAGTTGTACCTCACGATGTTTCAGCTGCAGCTTAGGACAGTTTGGAAGGTGTCGAAAGCAAAAGGCATGTTTGGCGCGGGTTCCCCAACACCGAGGCGCCCAGGTCGGCTCTGTGCACCGGTGTTGCTCGGGTGTGGCATATCCTGCGCATGTGCTCCCTCTGCCCACCCGGACGCGTCACAACCCGCGCGCATGAGCGCGTCAGGCGAACCCAGCGCGCCCACCAGGCTCCCCCCGCCGTTGCCCAGCCCCGCGTTGGTTGGAGCGTTGGAGCCGGCGTCTCCCAGTCGGCGGTCGACGTCTCCCCAAGTTCAATTTTCCTTGTTGGCCAGCGCTCGCACGCCTGCGCCGGACGCCACGTTCTGGGTCGGCGCGCAGTTCCTGCCCCCGCCCGGCTCGCACATCTACTGGAAGAATCCGGGAGAGTCAGGCCTCGCTACTCGCGTGGAGCTGTCCGCAAGCGGTGCGGTGGAGATCAACTCCCCACTTCGATATCCAGGGCCCACCCGCTTCGTCGGCGAGGGGAAAACCATCAGCTATGGCTACGATCGCCAGGTGACGCTCCTGGCCGCGGCGCGCATGCTCGAAGGCGGGCCGGCGGTCATCGAGGCGTCGGCGAGTTGGCTCTCCTGCCGCGAGGTGTGCGTGCGAGAAACCGCCCAGGTTCGTCTCGATCTACGCACCGCGGCATCCAGCGATGTCGCCGAGGCTCTCGCCCGGCTACCCGTGCCGGTTGGCCCGAGCGCTACCACCCTGACGAGCCAGCGGCCGACCGTGACTCGACTGCGATTCTCACCCGCCCCAGGGTGGACCCTGCACGAGTTCTTTCCCGATGCCCCGCTAGGACCGGAAGACCGGGATTGCAGCAACGCGCCAGAACTCGACGGTAGCCTGTCGGTTGAGCTTCAATACGAGCGCCCCCCCACCGGCCCCATGACGGGCGTTGTTCGAGCAACACGCGAGGGTGCAGAGCGGTACTTCGAGGTGGCAGTTCCTGCCCCGAGGTGACGGCCGCCATCCACACGACAACCAACGCTCCCTATGCTTTGGCAGGCCTTTGTCGCAAGACTCCCGTCAATCGCTCCGAGCAAGCGGCTACTCTTCGACGTCGCTGTTCGCCTGGCGCACTCTTGCGTGCCACTCTTGCAGACTGCGTACCTGAGGCGCCCCCCCCGCTGTCATCGCCCACGCTTCCAAAGCTTCAACCGCTGCTGCTGCCGCTGCCATCGTGGTGAAGTAGGGGATGTTCTTCAGCAGTGAGCTGCGGCGAATTGCGTAACTGTCGCGGATGGCCCTTGCGCCTTGGCTCGTGTTGAAGACGAGCTGCACCTGCCCGCTTTCAATCGCATCGACGCAATGTGGCGACCCCTCACCCATCTTGCTAACGAGCTGAGCCGGTATCCTGGCACGCCGAAATGCCTCCGCTGTGCCGCTGGTCGCCAGGACGGTGAAGCCCAAGTTCCTGAGCCGTCGCGCTACGTGACAGGCCTGTATCTTGTCGTCGTCATTGACACTGATGAACGCAGTTCCAGAACGCGGCAGAGTCGAACCAACCGCAAGCAGGCTCTTGCCAAAAGCGAGTGCGGCGTTGGTTGCGATCCCCATCACCTCGCCTGTCGAGCGCATCTCCGGTCCCAGGATGGTGTCGACCCCTGGGAACTTGTTGAAGGGAAACACGGACTCCTTGGTCGCTACGTGAGTCGGCAACGGCTCATCAAAGACGCCGAGCTCGTCCAAGGACTTACCCGCCATCACTTGTGCGGCGATCTTTGCCAAGGGGCGCCCAGTCGTCTTCGAAACGAACGGAACAGTGCGCGACGCGCGAGGGTTGACCTCAATCAGAAATACTTCTCGGTCTTTGATGGCAAACTGCACGTTCATCAAACCCACTACCCCGAGTTCGACCGCGATAGCCCGGGTCTGCTCTTCGATGCGTGCCACCACGTCCAAGTCCAAAGAAAAGGGGGGCAACACGCTGGTGGAGTCGCCAGAGTGAACACCAGCTTCTTCGATGTGCTGCATCACACCGCCGATGACGCAGCGCTTTCCGTCAGCCACGCAGTCGACGTCGACCTCGACGGCGTTCTTGAGGAACTTGTCGATGAGTAGCGTCTGCGCCCCAGCCTCCCGGGCCGCGTCAATAGCGAGTCCCGCGTATGCCTCCAGCTCAGAGCTGTTCCAACAGATCATCATCGCTCGACCGCCCAGGACGTACGAAGGCCTCACCAGGACGGGGTAGCCAATTCGCTCGGCTACCTCCTGTGCCTCCTCGAGCCCCTTGGCTATGCCAGCCGCTGGCCGCTTGAGATCGAGCTTGGTGAGCAGGCTCTCGAATCGTTCGCGGTCTTCGGCGCGGTCGATCGCATCAGCTGAGGTCCCGAGCAGCTTGATGCCCCGTTGCTCGAGAGCGACCGCCAGCTTCAGAGGCGTCTGGCCACCGAACTGGACGATCAGCCCCAACAGCTCGCCGCTCTTGGACTCCTCTTCGCAAATGGCGAGGACATCCTCCAAAGTCAGCGGTTCGAAATACAACCGATCCGAGGTATCGTAGTCTGTCGAGACCGTCTCGGGGTTGCAGTTGACCATCACGGTCTCGATGTTCATCTCCCGCAGCGCAAATGCGGCATGACAGCAGCAATAATCGAATTCGATACCTTGCCCGATCCGATTCGGGCCGCCACCTAGGATGATGACTTTCTTGCGGTTGCTGATACCTGCTTCACTCTCGGTCTCGTAGCAGGAGTACAGGTAAGGGGTGAGTGCAGGGAACTCCGCGGCGCAGGTGTCCACCCGAGCGTAAACGGGCTTGATTCCGAGTTTCACGCGCTGCGCACGTACCGTATCTTCATCCGTCTGGCGCAGACCTGCGATTTGACGATCACTGAAGCCGAGGCGCTTGGCCTCGAACAGCAGCTCCCTGTCCAAATCTGTGGCCTGTTGAATCGTCTTTTCAAAGGACGTGATGCGGTGAAACTGATCAACGAACCACGGATCGATGGCCGTACGTTGCACCACTTCCTCCGGTGTCACCCCCAAGCGCAACGCGTCACCGACGTAAAAGAGGCGCTCCGCAGTACCAATTCCCAACTGACGCTTGACCGCCGACAGCAGCTCGGGAGTGCTCGGAGGCGGTAGGGTTTGCTTGGGACGCACTTCGGGCGGGGCATCACGGGTCAAGTCACGCTCTGGGGTAGCGTGGTTCATCTGCCGGTAATCGACGCGACCAATCAGAGAGTCGAACCCATCTTTGCCGGTTTCGAGGGAGCGTGCAGCTTTTTGGAACGCTTCGGCGAAGGTCCGACCAATGCTCATGGCCTCACCAACACTCTTCATCTGGGTCCCTAGGCGGGGATCCGACCCCGGGAACTTTTCGAACGCGAAACGAGGCCACTTGACGACGACGTAGTCGATGGTCGGCTCGAAGGCGGCGCTGGTTCCCGTGATGTCGTTCTTCAGCTCGTCCAGCGTGAAACCCACAGCGAGCTTCGCCGCGATTTTCGCGATGGGATAGCCGGTGGCCTTCGACGCCAGCGCGCTCGATCGGGACACTCTGGGGTTCATCTCGATGACGATGACGCGCCCATCCGCAGGGTTGATCGCGAACTGGACGTTGGACCCACCGGTCTCGACACCGATCTCGTGCATCACTGCTCGCGCCGCATCTCTGAGCCGCTGGTACTCACGATCCGTCAACGTCATTGCTGGCGCAACCGTCACCGAGTCACCGGTGTGAACCCCCATCGGGTCGATATTCTCGATGGTACAGACGACGATGAAGTTGTCCGCACGATCGCGAATGACCTCGAGCTCGAACTCTTTCCAGCCCAGCAAGCTCTCTTCTACGAGCACCTCGCTGGTCGGCGATTGGGCCAACGCCCAGGCGACCTTGGCATCGAACTCCGCAGGGTCCTCGACCACAGCACCGCCAGCGCCTCCGAGCGTGAAGCTCGGCCGCAAGATGGCAGGAAAGCCGGTGCTCTTGACGACTTCACGCGCCTCGGCCACGCTGCGGGCGTAACCAGAGCGCGCCGACTCGAGGCCAGCGTTGTCCATCGCCCTCTTGAACAACTCGCGGTCCTCTGCCCGACGGATCGCGTCAACCTGAGCGCCGATGAGCTGCACGCCGTGTTTGGACAGAATGCCGCTCTCGTGCAACTCCAGCGCAGCATTGAGCGCCGTCTGGCCACCAAGCGTTGGCAACAGTGCATCGGGCCTCTCACGCTCGATGATGGCTTTGAGCGTCTCTTTCTCAATCGGCTCGACATAGGTGCGTCGCACCAGTTCCGGGTCCGTCATGATGGTCGCCGGATTCGAGTTGACCAGCACCACATCGTAGCCGAGCTCCACCAAGGCCTTGGCGCCTTGCGTGCCGGAGTAGTCGAATTCGCAGGCCTGACCAATGACGATTGGACCCGACCCAATCAGCAGGATTTTCTTGATGTCTTCGCGTTTCGGCATGGGGATCTCGCGCCAGAGGGGAGGCGCTAGCGCACGCTCCTACCACAGGGTCGCTCCGTGGTGGGCAATCTCTGGTCGGAGCCGGTGGACGAGCGCCTGGCGAGCCGGAACGCCACCGGTGCCTCACCGGGCGACGATCAACCAAGGCGGAATTTCAGAGGCCCAGAATCTGCCGCGCCGAGCAGCCGCGGACCGCCTTTCACGGTGGCTGCGAGCCAGGTCTTGTTCGGCAAAAGCTGCCGAGAACCCGTGGGGTTGTGCTAAGGATAACGTGCATGCAGGGATTGGCCTCGGGGCTCGGCAAGGCGGCCCGAACGCGTTGGAATGTGTGGTGGATGGGGATGACGGCGTTTTCGCTCGTGGTACTCGCCACGGCTCCCGCTTTCGCCCAGGAAAAGGACGAGCTGGCGCGACGTCACTTCGAATCGGGTGCGGCGTACTTTGCGGAGGCCGAATACGAGGACGCGCTCAAGGCCTTCAAGAAGGCCTACGAGCTTTCCCACCGGCACCAGATCCTGCTCAACATCAGCATCGTCGAGGAGCGATTGGGGCACCTGGAAGAAGCCGTTGCGGCCCTCGATGAGTACATGCTCAAAAATCCGTCCGATCCCGAGCTCGAGACGATTCGGCTGCGACGTGACAACCTGGCAGAACGCCTGGAAAAACAGCAGAAGGCGTCGACGGAGGAGCCAGCGGCAGAGCCGGAGGCCGTGCCCGAAGCCAGTTCGGCAGGTCCCGAGGAGCCACCCGTTCGAGATCCGGTGGCCGAGGGTGCAGCGCCGAGCAGAGTTCCGGCGTACGTGGCATTCGGCGCTGGCGGTCTTGCAGGGATTGGCGCCGTCATCACCGGCTTGATGGCCCAGTCAGAATACGATGAGCTGGAGTCCAGTTGTGGGGGCACCTGCACCGACGATGAGACGTCGGGTGGAAAATCCTTAGCCCTGACTTCGACTATCCTCACGGGTTTGGCTGTCGTCGGCGTCGGCGTTGGTGTTGTACTGTGGAGTTCTGAAAGCAGTTCCGAAGCTCCAGCCCCCCAAGCGAGCCTGCGACTACACCTGGGGGGAGCAGGAGCGGTCGTTCGATTCTAACGATTCTAATGCCAGGTAGAATTCTTGATGCCGGGGCTGGACAGGGTGTGATTTGACACGAGCGCGGATTGAGGTTGGTTGCATGGGAGTGGGCGCCAGGTGGTTGTGCGGTATCGCGTTGATGAGCAGTAGTGGCTGCTCGTTCCTTCTGGATTTCGACGAGCTCGAGGGGGACGCCACTGCCACCGCAGACACAGGTGAAACGGATGCCGCCACGGACGATACCGGAACCGCAACCGACGACGTTGCAACCGACTCCACTGATGCCCAGTCGGATGTCGGCGGCACGGACACCGAAGAAACCGGCGTCATCGACGAAACCGATCAGCCAACGGACGATACCGGCGTCACGGACGTCACCGAGGGAACGGACGCGGGGTCGCAGGACTTCGGCGACGGCGGAGACGGCCTGTGTAGCAACGGCTGCAACGATGATGACCCTTGCACGGAAGACGTCTGTACGTCCGCCGGCTGTGACAACCCGCCTATCGTCTGCCAAGCACAAGACCCGTGCATGGAGGCAAGCTGCGTCGACGGCAAATGTGTGGAGACACCCTTCTTGGGAGTCGTCAAGGACAACTATGACGAGTCTGTCGTTGCCGATACCGTGTATCGTAGCGAACTCATTGGTGCAGGTGACCGATTTTTTCGGGCCACTTACGGAGTCTGGGACGGTAGCCCAGACATCCGACTAGCAAGCTTCGATCGAACGGCGACGGAACCGCTGGCGGAGTACTCGCTTTCCCAGGCATTCGCTGACTTAGCTCCCGACGTGAGCGTGGGCGACAGCGTACCGGTCAGCCCCGCGGCGCTGGTAGCAGATACGCGATTAGGATTGACACTGAACGTCTACGTCGCCATCCGCTCCGCTTCAGCGGCTTCCGACATGGCGGGCCAAGTCGTTCGCATGACATTGAACCAAAACCTGGCCCTGGTAGGTGACGGCGTAATCTCGGTGTCAACCGAAGCCAACTACCGGGTCTCCTCCAACTTCTTGGGCCCGGCTGCTGGCCAGCCCCCCAACGAGGATCCGTACGTCGTATGGAATGGCTGCACGACGACGACGACCACTGCCGGCGGGCGGTGCGTCGCGACCGAGCCCACGGCAAACGGTCGGGGGGGGCTGTATTTCCAGATAGGGGATGTCGGCTTGGACCCAAGCGCACCGGGGGACAACTTCATCGCAGATCCCCTCGCAGTGAGCGGACTGGCCGCAGTAACCACCGAAGCGCTGCCAGGAGCCATGTGGATGAGCAACCTCGCCCCTACTGGCGTCGAGGTGAACACAGGGTTCGCCGACGGGGAAGCCGCCAGTCCGCTAGTGCAGTGCGACACCGCGAGCGGCTATACCGGATATCGCCTGGACGCCGCACGAAGCATCTCCAACGTTTGGACCGCATTCTGGAGCAAGCGCGGGGGCTCGAACTTCGTGGGAGAACTGACCTCCCTGCAGTGCCAGTCGTCTAGCTGCGTCGACTTGGTGGTGCAGCCGCCGGCCAGCGAATGCCCAGATCCCGCGCCTTCTGGGCGAGTCTTGGACACTGCGCGCAGCCTGGTCGCGCGAACTCTTGCCAGGCCCGGCGATCCGGCGAATCGCATCTACCAGAGCTTCGCGTTGGCCCGCTCGGGCGACGAATCCGCCGACTTGGCGCTGGTGGTAAACCGCGTGGATTTCGGCAACGAAAGTGGCGGAGAAGCCTCAGGTCCGTTGAATATCGAAGAGCGCACCCTGGCAGCAGGCACACTGGACAACGCACCAGACTGGCCCGCCCTCGCCACCGTCGTCCCTGACAGCATCGCAGTCTCCTGGATCGAGGCGGGGGATACGCCCGATTCGGACGCGCTGCGGGTGCAACGATACAAGATTTGTTTCGGGGACTAGGGGGTGTCCCAAGTTTCAGTCCGTCGCGAGAGGCAGGAGGCGCGAGCGAGAAGGGCGCCCGAGGAGCGTGCACCGGAGACAGGCTGAAGCCTGGTGAGGAGCGGACGGACGAGGCCGCGCTTCGCAGCCGCGAAATCCTGCCTCGCAGCAGGTCAGAAACTTGGGCGTCCCCCAAGGCCGCACCGCAAACGCCGAGCAGCCTGGACGCGCCCCTGCCCCTCGCCTAGACTCCAACCATGCTGGGTGCCGACCGACTCACACCCAACGCGCGACACACAGCCACGACCTGGCTTGCGGGGCTATTACTCGGGCGTACCGCTGTGCGCCCAAGCATCGCCGTGCGCCCAAGCATCGCCGTGCGACTGAGTATCGCTGTGTGCTTGTACGTCGCGCTGTCCGTCGGCTTTGCCGAGCTCGCTCACGCCGATGCGGGTGCCGCCGAAGCGCCGAGCGAGGCGGAGGGTGAAGACGGAGAGGAACAGGTCGAACCCGGGATCGAAGTCGCCGAGGAAGTCGTCGAGGAACCAGCCGAACCCGCCGAACCCGCACCCGAGCCTCCTCTGCTAGCTCCGGCTCCGACGCCTCAACCGCGTCCCCCATTCAGCTCGGGGCGGCCGTCACCTGCCGGAGATTCGCCCAAGACCCGCATCGAGTCGGATGATGGAGTCACGGTGCTGAGTAACCGAGAATCCCCAGGCAGCGCGCCAAGCGGTGAAGACGATCGGGACGAAAGAGATCCGGTGGCGGCCGAGACCAGCGACTCCCCGCCAGGTACTCCGCCAACTCCAAGCGATTCCCCCAAGGTCGTGGACGAACCTGCCGCACTGGGCCTTGCTGACATTCCGATCAAGCGCTCCAAACGCAAGAACAAAGACGACGAGGACGAAGGCGGCAGCGGATGGCTTTGGGTCTTGTTCGGGGCGGCCGCGCTGTTGCTGGTGCCGATTGGTCTGCTGCTGAACCGCGGCGCCCGGGACGGCGGACAACCTGTGTCGCGCTACCCCACCATCGCTGGTAGCCCAGCCTCGAGCTCGAGTTCGCCGCCAGCTTCTTCGAGCAAACCACCAGCTGACGAGTAGGCAGCCCGCTCACGGACGCGCACGGCACTAGGGCGGGGACAACCTCAACGCAGAGCGATGTGCGGACGCTTCGGGTCAGCCACGATCTCGAGCAAGTCACGTCCGAGTTCCTTGCCCGATGGGTGGGTCACGACCGCGCGAACGACCCACGGCCCCTCGCCAGATTGCCGAGGCAAGATCCCCCGCAATACGTTTCCCTCCCGCCGGAAGCGCACGAAGACACGCTCTACGCCGAGCATGACGACGATACGGGGACGTATTTTGGCAGCCGCTTGACCGTCGCCACTGTCTTCGAGACGCACTAGGATCTCCACGTCGTCTCGAGGCCAGATCGCCGTCTTCGGGCCAATCCTGACCCGGGCCCGAACACGTTGCTGGGCCACCGGCACAGCAACGATTCCTTCTGCGCCCGGGTAGCGAAAGCGCACGATAGTCTTCTCGTCGCGACGGAAGAACAATTGGGTAGGGGCGTCAATCCAGGCGCCGGCTGTGCCGTAGGTCATCTCCAAACCCGACGTGTTCGAGAAAGTTGCGATTTGGTCCGTGCCTACTTGCACCACTCCCGATTCGTCGAGAAAGGTGTCCGTGCCGGAAACGAAACCGACGACGCGGAACTCGTAGGGCTCGGAGTACTCCCCCACGAAGCCGTATTCATCCACACTCCGCACCCGCAATTGATACACCCCTGCTCGCGCTTGGAAAGCGTGCGGACCCAGGCGCGGCACCGAAACGCGCGCTTCGTAGACGACTGCAGTGCCGGAGGTCACGCGAACGTCGTAGGCGGTGCCACCCACCACCTCGGACCAGCGCAACCCTCCGACCGCCGCGGGCCCCGTGATCCCTGACCAGATCCGTCGCTGTTCTTCGACTTCAGGTGGCTTCAGAAGATGGCCAACAGCAACGAATGACTCGCCCTCTACCTTCTTGAGCACCTCTCCGAGACCCAAACGAACCCAGCCATCGCGTCGACCGATCGAAGCGTCTCCGCCCTGATTGGCAAACACCGCCTCTCGCTCCACGAACATGCCCAGCGTTCCGCTTCGCAAGACGGAGACGAGCTTCTGCCGTGTCCGAAACACGGCGGGCAACGCCGCGTCCCCGGTGATGTTGCCGTGTAACCCGCCGCGCTCGACGTAGAAGAGGTGAGCTTGGCGCTTGCCTTCAGCGCCCAGCCACACCGAGTCCGTTCCGAAGTACGAAAGCTGTGTCCCCGCTGCTGCGTCCAAGGTCAAGCCACCGGGGAAGGTCAGCCGCGCGCCGGCCGAGGACACGGTGATGCGACCGGCGACGACTTCGGCCGCCCCGCGGCTAACATGCACATTGTCCCCCGCGGCGCGCGCCGGCGCGGTTAGCAACAACGCGAGGGTCCACACGGAGAGGAGAAGGCGGCCGAGACGACTCATCACGACCTCGGAACGGTTGTGCGTCCGTTGCCTTGAGCTTCCCCTGCCCGTATTCGCGCCGGCACGGCTACGCCAGGTAAACTGCGCTACTCTGAAACAGATGCTACCGCGGCCCACCTCGATGGCATAGTGGGGGGATCCCACGCATGAAGGTTCACGTCAATACAGCGGCATTGCTGCTCCTGCTGCCCGGCGCCTGTGCGCCCCAGACGCCAGAGGACGACGTGATGCGTGTGCCAAGTTTCGTTGATGTCGCTCGGCGCGTTGGTATCGAACACGGACACCATCTGAGCGACGAGCTCCAAACCGACTACCTACGAGGCGTGTCCTACCCGACGAGCGACTTGATCCGCATCATCAGCGGCGCCACCAGTTGCGACATCGATGGCGACGGTTTTCTCGATGTCGTAACACTCGGCGGCGAACAAGGAGCGCGAGTCTTTCTCGGAACTGGTGACGGCAACTTTGCGGACGCCACGGACAGCATGGAACTAGAATTGGACCCGCTGTCATCGGGCCCGATGTGCTGGGACTACGACGGTGACGGATACATGGACTTGCTCGTTGCTGGTATCGGTGAGGACAAAGTCCGACTGTTGCGCAATCGCGAAGGAGCCGCATTCACCGACGCCACATCCGAGTCAGGGCTTGTCTCCGGAGCACCGACCGTCGGCGCCAACTACGCCGACTTCGACGGCGACGGCGACTTCGACCTGATATTAGCTCGTTGGGGACAGTTCTACACCCCTGGGGACGAAGGCACAATCACGACGCGAGCCGGAATCACTTGGCGCAATGACGCAGGCACGTTCGTAGACGTCACGGCTGCGTTCTCACCCCCGCTACGGCGCACCCGCATGACGGCCAACGGCGAACTGTCCGAGACGACGTTCGCCCCGAACTTCGCCGACATCGATGCGGATGGTGACCCAGACCTCCTGCTGGTGCAGGACTTCGGCACAAGCGCGATTCTGCGAAACGACTCCGGCGACGAACTCGAATTCAGCGACATCACCGACCGCACAGTCATCAACGAGGAGAACGGCATGGGCGCCGCGGTCGCCGACTACGACAACGATGGCGACTTGGACTGGTTCGTTACCAGCATCTACGCAGACGAGTCTCCCCTGTATGTCACGCGCACTGGCAACCGCCTGTACGAAAACCTCGGCAACGGTGAGTTCGCTGACGTGACTGAAGCCGCCGGAATTCGCCGAGGGTCGTGGGGATGGGGTGCCTGTTTCGCCGACTTCAACAACGACGGCTTGTTGGACATCTTTCACGTCAATGGTTGGGGCGCCATCGGACCACAGGATCCGAGCGCCTACGTGGAGTTCGAAGAGGACCAAGCTCGCCTCTTTTTGCAGACCACGGACCCTCCCAAGACATTCGTGCCCGCAGCGTCCCAAGCTGGCATCGCCGACGACGGCCAGGGACGCGGGGTGGTCTGCTTCGACTTTGATGATGACGGGGACCAAGACGTCCTCATCGCCAACCAAGCAGGGCCACACCGCTTGTATCAAAATGCCCTCGACCCGACCGACGGCGGCGGTGGAAACTACGTCAGTGTGTGGCTGCGCGGACCCACTACCAACTTGGTCGGCATCGGCGCGCGCGTCACCATCGAGACAGAGACTGGTGAACAGTTCAGAACGATAACCTCCAGCAACAACTTCGTCTCCCAGGACCCACCGGTCGCTCACTTCGGGCTTGGGGCAATCCGCACGGTCGCGAAAGTCTCCGTGGACTGGCCTCACACGAATAACCAGTCCGTTTTGACAAACGTGCGGGCCAATCAACGCATCACTATCGACGCTCCATAGTCGGTAAAAGATCAGCGCGATCGCGCAACGCCAGCTACCTACAGCCGGTCTGGAACTTTGCGGCGGGCATCCTGCGTATCCAGCAGCGCGCGTCCGGGCGGAGAACGAACTCCGCGATCTGCCCGATCGGGGACGCCGCTATTGCGTGCAGAACCGCTTCGATGGTTCATGATTGGCGTTGCCCACCGCGCCGAAACAACCAAGACAGTCCACTGATTTTCGATGACAGCTCTGTTAAGGTTGCGCCCTTTCTTGGGTCCGGATACCAACGCCCCTCAACGCGAAGGCAGACGACCCCTCCCCGTTTTATCCGCCGTTCCTCGGAACGGTGTCTGCCCCGGAGCACTCTGGAGATGAGCATGCGAAGCACAACACACCTCGGACGGATTTGGCTCTTGGCGGTTGCAAGCGTCGTCGCCTGTGTCCCTGATCTCGAAGAAGTGTCCGACGATACCAGCGCTGGCGCGAACAGCCCGAGTACTCCAGCAGCTGGCGGGGCGGTGACCCCTGGCGCCGCGGGCGCCAACCCCGGCACCACGACTCCAGCGACGCAAACACCTAGCACCTCCGGTGGCGGCTTCGGGCAAACGTTCGAGGACACCGCCGTCACGCCAGGCGCCGCGCCATCAGGCGGCGGTACGGTGCCTGGTGCCACCCCCGGAGCACCCGTTCCATCGGGCACGCCCACCGAGCCTGGCGTGCCTGGCGCTCCAGTCACGCCCGTCGAGCCTGGCGTGCCGGTCGTGGCGATGTCGTGCGGGGATGAACAGTTTGTTGATCCGACGGCGCCTGGAGTCACGTTCCCCTACGACACGATTGAGGCCACCGTGACATCGACCCTCAACAACCTCAGCTCGAGCCAAAAAGTCGAAATGATGGGCGGGCCTCTGTGCACGGCGGACTACTGGGCGTGCGGCTACAGCCGAAACGAGCAGTTTAGTACGCCAGATATTGCAGGTATTCGTGGTTTCCGCTTCCGCGACGGGCCCCGTGGCCTCAGTGAATGGGAAGAGGAGAACAATCCGGATCGCAAAGCGACAGCATTCCCTGTGTCTGTGGCGCGTGCGGCCGCCTTCGATTTGGGCATGGAATACCGAATCGGTCAGGCCGTCTGCTCTGAGCTGTTGGGAGCTGGTTGGAACAACATGCTCGCCCCCACCATCAACTTGGCCAAGCACCCCGCGGCAGGTCGCGCACAAGAATCCTACGGTGAGGACCCGTGGTGGAGCGGCAAAATGGGGGTGGCGTTCATCGCAGGCTGCCAGCAGTACGCTCAGGCGTGCGCGAAGCACTTCATCGGCAACGAGGTCGAGACGGGCCGAGTGAGCATCAGCGCTGATTTCCCGGGCGAAGTCGGGTTGCGTACGTTGCGTGAAAACTACGCTCGTCCCTTCGAGATGGCGGTCAAGGACGCCGATGTCTCATGCATCATGGCCTCCTACAATTCGGTCGACGGGGTGCACGTCACGGAAAACCAAACCCTGTTGCGTAGCTTGCTGCGCGACGACTGGGGCTTCAAGGGCGTGGTCATCTCTGACTGGGCGGCCGCGCGTAGCGCAGTCCCAAGCGCCGAAGCAGGACTCGAGGTCGAAATGCCCGAACGGCACTACTACAACGGCATCGACACACAGGTCGATCCGAGCGTGCTCAACACGGCTGTCCGCAACATCCTGACCCAGAAGTACCGCTTCGGATGGGCTGACGCTTCCACTGGGTATCAAGACACGGTTCAGCACACGCCAGGTGCGTCGGCGCGTTTGGGAGACCGCAGCTACTTGGAGCATCCCGATCACCTTCAGCTCGCCCGAGAGGCCGCGACCAAGGCAACGGTGTTGCTGAAGAACGACAACGCCGTGCTGCCGTTGACCCCGGAGAAGTACACCAGCATCGGTGCGATCGCTGCCCCACTTCCGGACGAGGGGGCCAAAGGCATGGCCAGCTTCTGGGACAACTGGGAGCGCGAAGCCGGTAGCTGGGGAGCAGCTGCGCGCCTCGGGGACAAAGGGAGTAGCCAAGTCTTCCCGAGCTACCGAGTTTCCCCGTTCGCGGGATTGGAGAACGGTCTCCCAGCAGGCATGACACTCACGACCGAAACAGTCGACGCTGCCGGAGTCGCGGCATCGCAGGCTGCGAACCAGGACGTGATTGTCGTCATAGCGGCCTTGACCAGCTACGACGAAGGCGAGGAGTGGCAGAATGGCGGCGACCGGGAGAGTCTCGAACTCCAAGACGGCCAAGCCGAACTCATCGCCGCGGCGAGCGCCCTCGGCAAGCCGGTGGTCGTCGTCCTCGAGGGGGGTGGCCCGATCACGATGGAAAGCTGGAAAACTGGCGTCAGCTCCATCCTCATGGCCTGGTACCCGGGCCTAGAGGGGGGCAACGCTATCGCGGACTTGTTGTACGGCAAAGCAAACTTCAGTGGTCGCTTGCCGCAGAGTTGGCCCATCGCGATGGCAGATGCTGGCCCTACCGGCAGCAATGTGGCGCGGTTCGAATTCGAGTACCTCCATGGCTACCGAATGTACGAAGCGAACGGCGTGGACGTGCTGTTCCCGTTTGGCTACGGCCTGAGCTACAGCTCATTCGAGTACAGCGACTTCGCCGTTTCTTGCAGCGAAGCGACGAAGAACAGCGTGGTGCGCGTATCCCTCACGGTGACGAATACAGGAACGATACCGGGATCCGATGTCGTGCAAGTCTACGTGGGGTTCCCTGGCGGGGTCAGTCCGCGGCCGGTCAAGGAGTTCAAGGTAGCTGCCCGCGTCGAAGACTTGCAGCCCGGGATGCCACGGACGATCAGCATTCCGCTCCCCGTCAAGGACTGGACGTACTTCGATCCAGCCATCGGCGATTGGGCGATCGAGACAGGTCCGCACACGATACACGTCGGAGCGAACTCGAGGGATATCGCATTCACCGCCACAGTTCCCGTGCAATAGCCCCCGCAACAGGACGCACAACCCGCCCCGCCCCCGCGGGGTGGCTGGCGAGCTATGGGCAGCCGCTTCACCGGCGCGAACCGCGGTGGGTTGTAAATGATCGCGCTTGATCACAGCACGGGGAACGCACACCGCGATGTCGTCGGCGAATTTCGGTGGCTCAGTGGGACGTTTCGCAAGCGCACCGTCCGCGTAGGAACTCTCGACGAGGAGTGGACTTGGCAACGAAATGTGCGCGCCCGTCACTCTTGTATGCGAACTCAAATCGAGTACTAAGGGCAGGCCAAGCGCTCACGCATTCCGAGCGCCAGGAGATCCTAAATGGCCGATATGCCCAACCTTCGTCCGGAAGCAGAGATGACACCAACCGCCGAATGCGGCGCCATCCCCTGGGCCTCGACCCGTTGCGCGTCGTCCTACCAGAGCGGGCTCCTCCGCTGGGCAGGCACCGGCCTGCTGCCCATCGCGGCAACATTGGCGACTACTCTGGTCGCACTGCCCGCGAACGCACAACTCGACCTCGGTGCGAGCGCCGAAGCTGAGGCGTCGGCGGACGGAGACTCGGCGGAGGCCGACACTTCGGGCGGCGCCGAGGCGTCGCAGACAGAGCGCGCTGAGGATGCTGAGGAGCCGGAACCTGAACAACGACAAACCGAAAAAGGTGACTCAGGAGGCGCCTCCGAGAGCGCCCCCGCCGAAGGAGCGGGCGGAGTGAGTCTCGGCACGCCGATGGCAAACATCAAGGCGGAGGTGGTCTTCGGCAATCGCTATCGCTTCGGCACTGGTAGGCTGATGGGGCTACCTTTCGGCTCCGTAGGGTTCAACCCGCACGGACTCCAGATGGACTACCGCGACACGGGGCTCGTCATCAGCGGCGATACCTGGATCGACACAGGTTATCGTTCGTTCAAGAGCGAGCCAAAGGTCGTTGGGGTCGACGAGGACAAGTTTCTGCAAGAAGGGCGTTTCAACCTTCGGGTGACCCCGACATTCACTTTCGACAAACACTGGTTCATCAAAGCGCAAGCTGAGATTCTTGCTCACGCCCAGGAAATTCCCGGTCGCCAATTGCTAGACACGGACGACGCTTGGCTCAAGATCGGCTACTGGGATCTGTTCGATTTTCAGGTCGGTCGCTTCGAGGCTTGGGAAGTATATCACAAGGGCCTCGGACTCGAGCGAGACACCTTGGAAGACCTGGGAGCTACTCCACCAGAGGGTTCCGACCCGGTTCCAAACGTCGACATCTACGAAGTCAACTTCATGCTGTATCGACAAGACGAACCCGGACAGCTCGCGGTGCACTTCTACCCGCTCGATTGGATGCGCTTCGAGGTCGCAGGCCTGGTCGGCGTGCGCAACAACGACGAGATTCTCGGCTGGCGCCCCGCCGCCATCCTCGACTTCGGCTTTCTAAAAATCAAGGCGGCGGGTGAGTTCGTCGATACGAAGGATCCCAGCGTTGATGACGACCTCAAGCGCGAGGAGCGAGCCGGCGTCGGCGGCGGCATCATCGGCATCCTCAATGGCATCGTCGAAGGCGGCGTGAGCGGCGCCATCGCGAAAACTAGCGTGCGGAACCAGCTAGGGAACATCAACCGAGAGGCCTCCTACCAAGCGACCTCCGTGGGTGGGTTTCTCAACGCCCGCTTCGAGGCTCTCTCGTCTGCACTGGCTGGCACGATGATCGGCTTCGGCGCCAACTACAGCCAGCAATCCAACGAGGATTGCGGCCAGCGCCCGTTGCGGGACGATCAAGGCAATCTCGTGACCGATACCGGCGCACCGCTGCCCCCCGGCTCAGAGCCCTTCATGGAAGACATATGCGGCTTCTACGATCACACTCAGCTCTACGGAGCGCTGCAACAAACCGTGTTCCGCCAAGCCAACATCAAGCTGGTGCTCGGTTTGGCCGACGCCAACTTTCGCTTCGGCCCTGACAGCGCCATCGGCGCTGACGCAAACCGACGGGCAATGTTCGGCCGAGTGCGCTTCCTCGTCTGGTACTGACGAGTCCCTGGGTTAGGGGGTGTCCCAAGTTTCTTCTCGTCGCGAGAGGCAGGAGGCGCGAGCGAGAAGCGCGCCTGAGGAGTGAGCACCGGAGGCAGGCTGAAGCCTGGTGAGGAGCGGAACGACGAGGCCGTGCTTCGCAGCCGCGAAATCCTGCCTCGCAGCAGAGCAGAAACTTGGGACACCCCCTAGCTCACCAAGAACGACATGAAGTAGTCGAGCGCGAACACCCCAACCGCGCTCACGACGACGCTTGCCGTGACGCTCCGACCCACACCAGGTGCACCGCCCGTCGTGGCCACGCCATACGTGCAACTCGACAGCGCGATCACGAGACCAAACGTAATGCTCTTGAACAGCCCATGGGCGACGTCGCCGAACGTGAGTTTGTCCCCAGTGACGCCGTGGTAGAACGTGATCGCATCCACATCCAGAACGACTTGCCCCACGATCGCAGAGCCGCAGAGGGCCAACACGTCTGAAAAGACAGTGGACAGAAAGAATGTGACCACCATCGCGATGAAACGCGGCACGAGGAGGTAGCTCACGGGATCAATAGCCAGGGCGCGCAGCGCGTCGATCTGTTCCGTCACGACCATCGTACCCAGTTCGGCAGTGTTGTTTGCGCCGATTCGCCCGGACAGCATCAGCGCCGTGAGCAGCGGTCCAATTTCTCGCAGGGTCGAGAAGCCCGCAGCCCACCCCAGGAGCGCACGCGCATTGAATCGATTCACGAGCGGCGCAGCTTGAACGACCATGATCGCCCCAACAAACAGCGCCGTCGTTACCACAATCGGTAACGAGTTGACTCCCATGCGATAGAGATTGCGAATCAGCTCCGAGCGGTCGAAGTCCAAACGCACCATGCGGGAACCGATCCTGCCGAAGAGAACTCCCATTCCCCCCGTGACCTGCGCCACCTCCAGAAAGCGGGCTCCCAAAAACGAAGCGACTCTGGCCAGGTTCGAATCCGTCATCGAAACGGCCATTGTCCCTCGCGATGCTCGACGGCTCAAGCGTCAGCTACCCTGCTCCGGCTCGGAAGGGCTGTCTGGTGGGTAGCGCCGTGGCGGGATCTCCAAGGGACCACCTGTAGCGGCGGGCCCCTTTCGGGGGATCTTGTAGCTTTTTCTCGCGATAATCTTGTTTGACCGAAGACGATTGGCTCGCTTGATCTCCTTGACGCTCGTCCCATAGCGCCTTGCGAGATGAATGAGTGTTTCTCCCTTTTTGACTCGGTGATAGACGAAGTGAGTCGGGGGCTCGACGAGCTTCAGCTCGACCAGAGACGCGTAGCTCAAGCGAGCGCTTTCCTGGGCGATCGGATTGTAGAAGCGCACGTGCATGTGCGTCGCATGGCCGGGCTCGTGCCGAATCAACGCCCTGTTCGATCCCTTGGTCCCGTCAAACAGGTCCTTGATCCAGGCCGGGTCCTCCCCTGCCTCGAGCGCGTATTCGCGCAACAAAGCCTGGACACGGTGGTCGAGCAAGATGAAACGGACGTCTGTCTCTACGACGAAAGCGCGAACCAGAGCCCAGGTTCGTGGCAAATCGAGATTGTCCTTGGTGGCGCGCCGATACCACTGCTCTCCGTCGACGTAGTAGAAGCCGACGTCCACGTCGCGCCCGGACTGGTGACTTCGATGGGGACTCAGGCGGCCACCATTCTTGCCGCTGATGTGACCGATGTGCAGGCGTGCGCTGTCTGGGAACTGCCGATGCACTCCTGCAACCGCGGCTTCGAGGAACTGAACGGTTTCCCGCGTGCCGTACGCGTGGGACGCATCAACGACGACCCAGCGCCGATCCTCTGGCAACTGCACTCCGTTCACCAGTCGCCCACTGCTGGGATTCCCGATGCTAATCGATCCAAGTTTCTCTGGGTCGGCTTGGAGGAGCGCCTTGATCTCCCCCTGCGACATGCCGCGCAGGGGGTGCTCCGCAGGGACCGGAGCGGAGGCCTCAGGCGCATTGCTGACGAAAGGCGTATCCAGGGCCGCTCGCCCCTGGTCCGGAGCCGAAAACGCGTACGTCGGTTCTTCCAGATAATGTAGACCCTGGGCCGGCGCGTCAGTCCGCCGCGCTTCAACGGGTGGTGGTTCCGCCACCGCAACGCTTCGCGCGCCGCACCCGCCGATCAGCGGTAGCATCCAGAAAAGCCGCCAATGTTCCGTTCGCCGCTGTTTCATGGCATCTGAGCGACGTTTTGGTCTGAAGTTTCTGGCGGAGCAAGCAAGACCCGCGATTTTCGGGCCCATCGTTCCGAGTCTGGACTGAGCGACCTACCCAACTCAGCCCGTTGGAAGAACGCGCAGCAGCGCCGTCGCGGGTGTCGACACCGCTGCCACGCTAGCGGAATTCTGCAACATTCTGTGGCACATTCTCACTTCGCGCAGCTCATCTCGCGCGAACGCAGGCATTAGGGATGACAGCGTTCACAAAAAGTAGCCGCACGGTTCCGGGGCAGCGTCAGACGATTGAAATGCGCCTGATAGCAGCGTAGTCGTGACGTCTCTGGTAACGCTACCAGAGCGAAGGCTGGAAACGACGTACAAGACCGATGAATCCCCGACTTTTACTCGCAAGTGCCCTGGCGCTTCCGTTCTGTGTTGGCTGCTACACCGACCTCGAGGACGAGAGCGCGTACCTCAACTGCCAGGTCCAAATACTCACCGCGCCCCGAAACCCCAACCAGCCTCCGGGCAACATCAGCGGCGTCGGCGGGGTGAGCAACGTCAACCCGGAGGCCTGTGTCACGGCGGAACCAAGCGCCACACCAGCGCCTGTGGTGACACCGGCACCGGTGCCCTCCGAGCCGGACCCCGCGACGCCCCAGCCGTCTGGCAGCAGTCCAGAGGTTCCGGGCCCAACACCGGCTGAGGACCCGTTCGCGTCGCTTCCTCCTGGCTGCGAAGACGTGCCGGGCACCATCTTCGGCGTGGAAGGCAAGTGTGGCGGTCTGGGTTGTCACGGTTCGCCCTCAGGCGCGGGTGTCTTCGGCGACTTGGGCTTCGAAGTCGATACACTCACGACTCGCCTGGTGAACAAGCCCGGAACTGGTGCTTGCGTAGACTCATTCTGGGTTGACCCAGCCAATCCGGACGCGAGCCTTCTCATCACCAAGCTCAGCGATCCGCCAACATGTGGCGCCGCCATGCCCTATGTCGGCGGCGAAATCACGGACGCAGAGCGCGACTGCATCATTGCGTGGACGCGCGCCGTCGCCGCATCCGCCAACTGATGCCAGCGCCCGCGATGTCGAGCACGTTGCTGTCTTTCTCACTTCTTCATTCATTCCAACCAGTCATTACCCACTACGGGTCGTAGAACCGGACCGATGCGAGCCATTCGACAACTGTTCATCTGCCTATTCCTTGGCGCGTTTCTGCTCACTGCCCAAGACGTCAGCGCCGAGGGCACCGTGGAACTCACAGCCGAGGGCAGTGCCGAGAGCCAAGACGCGAGACCGAGCGAATTCACTGAAGCAGAGGCTGGCGTAATGGTGCGCCCATTCGAAGGCCCGAAGTCTCAGAAGCTGCACAGCACCGTCGTCAAGGCGTTGGAGTCTGCAGGCGTGATCCTCATCCCGCCGGGGTTCGAGGAGGGTGTGAGTCTCGCCGAAGAGCCCGACGCCTACGTCGAGGTCGCCAGAAAGACCGGCATCAAGGCATACATTCACGCCAAAACGACGATGTCGAACAAGGGGTGGACCCTGCACCTAAGGGTCCGAAACGGGGCGGACGGCAAGATAGTGGCTGAGCCGAAACTGTCAGCTGGGTGGTTGCCTGGTCTCCTGAAGAAGATCGATACCGACGTGATGGGAGTCCTCGAGGGCCCCCTGGCGGAGACCTCCCTACCAAGCGGCGCCAGCGAGGAAGGCGACGTCTCCGAGGTCACGCTGGTGCCAGAGGGGCAGATGCCGAGCGTCCCCATCGATCAAGCACCTGAGCGAGACGATGAGTTGGACGGTCCCGCCGTGTCTCCGTTGGACGCCTGGGTCGGCGTTGGCGCCGTGCAGCGAAACTTGGGCTACAACTCGCCACTCGGAGACGTCTACGAGCACGGTCTGCAACCCCACTCGATTGCCGCACCGGCACTCACCCTGGGCCTACACCTCTACCCCGGGGCTTATCTCTCCCGGGGTCTGATTGCTCACATCGGAATCTATGCGGCTTACACGCGGACCTTTGGCGGCAGTACGACTGTCAACACGGGTACCACCGAGGAGGCTTTCGACACGAGCTTCACCGAGCTGAACCTGGGTCTGCGCGGACGCATCCCACTTACCGGCAGTTGGGAGGCCGGCGTGAACGCCGGCTGGGGCTTTCAGTCGCTGATCGTGGACGGCGATAACGAGACGCCGATGGGACAAACGCAAGGCGACCCTGGCGTCGTCCCAGATGTCGAGTACACCTATTTCCGTTTCGGGCCCGATCTGAGCTTCGAGCTCGGCCTGCCGATTCGCACCGGCATCGGCTATCGACTCATCACACTTGCGGACGACGAGGGACACTTCTCAGAGGAGAGATGGTTCCCCAACGCGGTAGGGTTCGGAGTGGATGCCCACGTGACGTTCGCTGTGGCGTTGACGGATGAGCTCGCCGTCGACATCGGAGGAGAGGTCCGATACTACGGCATCGACGCCAACCCGGGCCCATGGGAAAACAACTTGGATCCGTTCAACAACTACAGCACCACAACCCCTGGACTGCAGCACGCCGTCGCGGCGGGAGCTTCAGATACGTACTTCGGTGCGGTTGTCAGCGGACACTACACGATGCCGGGGGAGTGACCCTGAAGGTCCCCCCGCGCGAGACCAACGAAGTCGGGGACCTATCGGTCCCCGACCTAGCCCTTCAGAGGTTCATCGCTTGTTGGAGCTTGCCTTCTACCTCGGCGAGTCGTTGCCGCACCCGACCCAGCGCGGAGGCAGCCTCCTCTAGCTCCTCTGCGGGAAGACGCGACAGCTCCGCCTGACACGAGTCGTGAGCCAAGAGCTCGAGCCCCGCGAGACGGTCCAAGAACTTGGACTTCGGGAGTGGGCAAGCCTCCCGTCGTGCCCCGCGCACCGCCGCAGCTTCCTTCTGTAGACGG
Organism: Polyangiaceae bacterium; assembly: GCA_050298815.1. GTDB lineage: Bacteria > Myxococcota_A > Polyangia > Polyangiales > Polyangiaceae > SZUA-265. Next base: position 67,840 of record JBNKUV010000078.1, on the reverse strand, counting down.
CGACGAGTCCACCTCTCTGATTCCGTGGCTCGCAACAGCTTGAACTGTTCTGCCTCTGGCAAGCCGAGCACAACGCTGATGTGTCCAACGCCAGTATGAACATACTGCGACAGCTCCGGGAAGCGTCGCGAGAGTTCGAAGATGGCGACGGCCCGCCACAGCGACGAGGGGCTCATTCCGAGGCTTGGGTGAGAAGCCAGCTTCCGGAAGGAGCCGTTCTTCTTGCCTCGAGCGCGCAGTAGCCTCTCGTCCCCCTTGAATATGCGTCGAAACACGATCTCCCCCACTTCCAGAGCGGCCTGCAGCGAGTGGAGCGTGCTGACGTTTTCGAGCGTGCTTGCCACCACGTCAGCATCCGAAGCCAGGGGTGCGTCCTGCTGCTGTGGTTGCAAGTAGTAAACACCAGATCCAAAGTCCCGAGCGCCCACGCTCGGTGCGGTACCTTCTGTAGCTTCTAGCGGACCCATTTTCGTGATTCTCCTCTCCTACGGCACACCTCGAAGCGCCGTCTCTGCAGTGGCTCCGTTTCCCTTGGGTCCCGAAGCGGCTCGGCCTGAGCAGAATAAGTGCACAGACTCGATGGGGATACGCTTAGCAACTCCCGTGCCTTCCAACCCATTCTCGCGGCACCTGACAAACCACTACGATCCCAACGACTTGTGTTTTCTCCTACAACGCCCGGGGCTTACGGCTGGGTGCCAGACTGTGCCAGGGCGGCGTCTCACATGATCGTCGCGACGTCCACCACCGAGATTTCGTCAAGCTGTTGCTTCCCACCCCGCGTCATGCCCACCACGCCTCCCACCAGACTTCACTCCATACCTGGTGCCCCGGATCGCGCCGCCACCGTGCCGAACTGCACCCCGGAGACCCCATACGAATCACGAGCCCTCTCCACCCTCCATGACAGAGCCTTCACCGTTTCGGCGCTGGCCTGTTCATATCAACCATGAAAGCAGGTGAGCCGTAAGTAGCGAACGACGCGAGCGAAAAAGCCGGCATGCTTCTCGCACTAGGTGAACCCCGACATGAATAAAGGCATCGCCGATCAGTTTCTGAAAGACCTCACCGAACCGGATGGGAACGCAACGCCCGAGCCGCGCGTCATCCTGGTACGCTCCAATCGCAATCTGAAGCGCTTCATCACGAGTGCGCTCAGCGAAGTCGAAGCACTCGTAGAACTCGTAAAGGAAGAGTCGATGAGTTCGGAATCGATTCACCATCGACTGTCTCAACTCGCTCACCTCGCGGATGACTACCAGCAACACAACATCGACATTGCTGCGACCGATATTGCGCGTTTCACCAAGACCCTAGGAGTAGACAGCCTCAGTGATGAATTCCTCAAAAAGACCTTTGGGGACTTCGTCACCTACCTGTCCACTATGCTACTTCGGGTGTACATCGAAGGCACCGACGCGAAGTGTGTTTGGGAACTCGCGAGTGTCGAGATGCTGCTCTCGGAGTGTCAGAAGCGAGTCGCGACCCGCGCAGTCGAGCGGCGTCAGCGAGCGCGCTGGATCAACTAGGGCGCGTCTTCTGTGCCCGCTCGTCCACCTTCCAGCCAGTCCTGCAGGTCGACGAGCAGCTGTTGTGGTTGATCCAGTGCCACGGAGTGGGATGCGATGTAGTGCGGTGCTTGCACCGTTCGCGCTTCCCCATCGGTGTACCGCACCGTCCAAATGCCAGCCTCGTCATCAACGGAGATGTTCGCGACGACTGGTGAGGTTTCCAATGCGAGGGGCACCGCCGGCCAGTAGTTGAGCAGGTCGAACTCTGCACGAGTCACGAGCGTCGAAACTCGGTGCAGGTTCTGCAAGAATAGTTCTGCAAACGAGTACTCGAACGCGTCGATGCGACGGTCCCTTGCGGACTCGGACGTAAACGCGGAGTAAACCTCGGTATTGAACGCCACGAAGTAGCGATCGACCTCAGGCAGCGTTCCCAACCCTTCGGTCCAGCTGGTTGGATCCGCAGGCAGCCCTGCCGACGGCTGTGCTTTGAAGGCGTCGACGCGCTGGTTTGGAGGCAGCCCAGGGGGGAGCCCTGCTACTTGCAGCTCCTGTAGCAGGTCCTCCGCTACGTACGTTTGGGTCGCTCTGAGCTGGCGCGACAACCAATCAGAGGAGGCCCGGCTGTCATAGGGACTGCGCCCCATACGCTCAAGTTCATCGAGCATCCAAGGGAACCCGTCGCAGGTAGCGCCACACGGCGCAAGCTCGTGGGAGAGCGACTGGGCAAGGCGCCGGAGTGGTGAGCCCTCTTCTTTGAGCAGCCTTCCAACTTCTGCGTCTTGTAGGTCACCTGCCAAAGTCGGTTGAATTAGTGCTTGGGCTAGATTCACCTCCGTCAACTCTGGCCCCCAACGCTCGAACAACGGCGCTAGCTCACCCCGAAGGTCCTGCCATTCGAAGGGGCGCTGGCGGTCTGGCGCCAATAACGTGTCCAACATCAGCGTGGCGCGTACACCACCGTAGCTTTCGGCAACGAACACGACCTCATCTAGTTGCCCTGGCAATACCGGCACCAACGCAGCCAGCAGGCGCAGATGATCGAGCGCATCAACGTAGGCATTGAACTCGACGAACGAGGGTTCGTAGTCTTCAGGCGATTGCACGAGTTGGTACGAAAGCCCCGCGGCTCTGCTGTCGATGAACAAGGCGTGACAGAGGCGAGTCAGTCGGTTCTGCGTAGCCGGACCGAGCTGCAGCCACAAAGACGCTGATGCAACGCCGGGGCCGCCATTGAACACCACGCACAAACGCGCCTCCCCCGCTTCAGCGGACGCAGGCGCCAGGCGATAGAACATGCGCACGCCGGGCACTTGCACCACGGGCTCGGACGCGGCACCGAGGCGAACTTCGGTAGGCGCGAGTTCCACGAAGGCGGACGCGACGCTGGTGCCCAACAATGGAGGGCGCATGCCGGAGGGTGCCAGCGGCTGCTCTTCGGGGCTCGGGGAGCCAGTGCCGCTCGACGAATCGACACCCCCGGCGCAGGAGGCGCTCGCGAACAGAACGACGGCCACGCCGACCACTTGATAGCACGCAGGATGCACTCTGGTAGGGTAGCGTCGAGTGGGACTCCGGCTACGTCGTGTTTTGGTGGCTAGGTCCAACGTGTGAGCGCTCCGCGCACACCAGCCCTTGGTTGAGTTCGATGCCGACTACACGTGATCCGTCCAACAACGCGAGTTCCTCGACCCCGAGACACGATTCAGGTTAGTCTTCGAGCATGATTCACTGTCCGAGGTGTGGCACCGCCAACGCTCCCTCCAATCAGAATTGCATCGCCTGCGGGTCGGGGCTTCAGCCAACGGGAGGCGGTATGCAGCCGCCTGGCCCCGCCGGCTCCCCGGGACAAGGCTACCCACAGAATCCGGGCTACCCGCAGAATCCGGGCTACCCACAGAATCCGGGCTACCCGCAGTCGCCGCAACAGCCTCAACACTACGGTGTCCCTTCGGGTCAGCCCCAGCACGCCCATCCCGGTGGACAACCTCAGCCTCCTCCCGGCGGGCAGCCTCAACATGTCCAGCACCACGGCGGACCGCCCTATCCAATGGGAGGGGGCCACGCACCAGCCCCCGGTGCTCCAACTCCGCCACCGACCGCTCAGCCACCACAAGCACTGGACAGCCCGGGGTCGGAGTCAGGCGCCGACAGGACGAGCAACCCAGGCGGCAAGCTCGCTGGGTTTCTTGCCAGCTTCGAAACCACCGACCAGGGTGAGTATTGGGTGCTGCGCAGCGGCCGCCAACGCGTCGGGCGCAAAGGTGCTGCGGAAGGGCTCGCCGTCGCGATCGAGCACCCTACTGTGTCCTCCAACCACGCAATCCTACATCTAGATGGCGAGAACCGAAACTTCACCCTCGAAGACTGCGGCTCTGCCAACGGTACACTGCTCAACGGGCGCCCAATCGCCGGCCAGGGTGCCCGCGAGGTGCGCGACGGCGACAGCATCCGCTTTGGAGCAGTCAACCTGCAACTCAAACTACTCGATGACCGCTGAAGGTCTTCGTCCGCTTGGCTCGCCGCGAAAGCTACTCTAAGCTGTGTCTTGTGTCCGGTTCACAGCCGAATGACTGGGACGAGCTCTACGCGCACTACTGCGGTGCGGAGAACCGCCGCCTCGAAGCAGAGCAACGCATCGCTGAGGAGCTTGCCGCGCTCGAAGACTTCGAGGCTTGGAGCCGAGCAGCCACGAGCCGGCTCATGGAAGACTTGCAGAGGCAAGCGCTAACGCGCTCCGAACACTTCCGCGAGCGAACGGGGCACCCTTTGGCCGTGGAGTATCCGAGCGGACCGGCAATCCGCGTTCCCGACGGCGGTCCCGAGATCCGGTTCTTGTGCCTGGGGTTGGACGAGGCCCGCGTGCATATCTACTCGAGCCACACTCTGGGGGGCTTGATTCACGTACACCTCTTGCCCAGCAGGAAGAACAGCCTGACCCACAACCAACGCCTCCTCAGCGAACCGGGGGCGTTCTTGGTCCGTTTGCCAAGCGACGATTACGAGCTGCGCCACCTGCCGGGTGATCCAGAAGGTGAAGCTGGAACCGCGATGTCGTTGGATGCCCTTCTATTCAAGGCGTTTCGTCTATTGGTGCACTGGGCAGACGCTCTTCCGCAGTCGGACTGAGGTCGCCGCTGCTGACCGGCTCGTCCAACCGCATCAGCTGAAGGTTCGCCAACACGACACGATCGGCGGCAGTGGACTGCGCGACGATGCTCCGCAGTGCCTGATAATAGGCAATGTGCAGTTCGCGCAGCCGCTGCCAATCCTGTTCGGAGATGGTGAACAGATTGTAGGAGAACAAGTCCTCCTTGTTGGGCTCTAGCGCGGTCAGGCGCTGTCGACCCACATCTGCCCAATGGGCCTTGAGCTGCAAACCTGCCCGCGGATTGGTGCGCGTATCCACCGTCAGCACCTTGTTCGCGACCCACCGCTTTCGGCGGCGCACAATCAGCCCCGAAGCGGAAAGGGCTTCCAGGCAGGTGCGCTCCAACTCGGGCTCGATGCCTAGACGACTGGCGATCCACCCCTCTCGATGCTCGGGCAACGCTCCGTACTCCTGCAATTCCAGCGTCCGCAGCACGGCGTGGCTCCATGGTAACCCGTATGCCACCCTGCGCTGCGCATCCAGTTCGCGCCATGCTGCGGCGCTCTCTGGTAGCTCTCTCGGCTCGACGAAAATGGCGACAAAATCTAGCAAACGCGACGACGCAGCATCAACGACGCGCAACAGTTCTGGGAGGCGTGGTTCGGCTTTGCCATGCAGCCAGCGCGACAGGCTGACGCGGTTGGTCCCGACTCGACGAGCCAACTCTACGATGCTCGTACCTCCCCGCAACTCTTCGAGGACCTTCGCAATTACCTCGGACCGAGCCACGTCACCCCGCAACCATCGAGGCGAGCTACCCAAAAACTGCCGGAGTCCCGCGCCGACGTCGATCTTCGAGCGCTGCGCAACGCGCAAGAAAGTTGCGGCCGTAGGCCAACGGCGACCAGACTCCCAAGTGTACAAGACGTTGCAACGGTACCCGAGGTGCCGGGAAAACGCTGTTTGGGAGCGCTTGCCTCGCAGAGCGCGGATCAACTGGGCTGCGAGAACATCGTGTTGCATCTCGGACTATCGTACAACAGCACGCGACTCTTTGCGCCCAGCGAAGCTCAGGAAGAGTCACGCTCCGTTTGAAAGTCGCTCGGACGTTCGTAGCTGAGGCGCCCTAGCTTGCCCGCACGCAACTCCACCAACAACAGCTCAGACACCTTGGCCATGTCGGGTCCAACGCCCCGGGTAAGACAGCCTCGCTTGTGGGCGATCGCCCTCAACACTTCATCAGGATCCGAATCCAGTGCGTTCAGCTTGTAGCGCTCAACGAGGAGCTGCGGATGCCGTTGGTGCATCCACCTGACGACGAACCGTGCCACATCCTGGGGGTCCAACACCGAATCCCGAATGGCGCCGGACGCCGCGAGTCGATAGGCGCCCTGTTCGTCGCTCAACTTCGGCCAGAGGACTCCGGGCGTGTCGACCAGCGCCAAACCACCAGGCACATCGATTCGCTGCTCCATTCGAGTGACGGCCGGTTGATCGCGAACGGCGGCCTTCCGCTTACCGACGAGCAGGTTGAACAAGCTCGATTTGCCGACGTTGGGAATTCCGGCGATCATCACCCGTACTGGAAAACCGGGCCGCCCGCGTCCGGGAACCAACGCGCGACACGCCTTGACGACGCGCTGCGCTTGCTTCTGTTCTGAGGTGACGATGGCAAGCGCCCGCGTAGAAGTCCCGGACAGCTCTTTTAGCCAGTGTTTCGTGATTTCTGGATCCGCGAGATCTGCCTTGGTCAGAATGCGCAAGCACGGCAACTCGCCACACCATTTGTGGAGCAATGGGTTCTGGCTGGATCTCGGCAAGCGCGCGTCCAGCACCTCCACGAACATGTCCGATTTCGCCGCGCGCGCGCGGAGCTGCCGGCGCGCCTTGTTCATGTGGCCCGGGAACCAATTGATGGGCATCCAGGCGTTCTAGCATCGTCGGGCCCGCGCCGGGCGGCAACCCCTCGGCTCGGACCGCCGTGGCCGGACCGCGGCAGCTGAGTTAGGCTACTGGCATGGCGAAGCAACCGAGCATCTTGTCGTTGGTGGGTCGACTGATAAAGGGGCGGCTGCGCGAGTTCGGGCGCGAGGCCAGAGGCGACATGCGTGAGGGCTACAACCAGTTCCGCCAGGAGTTGGAAGAGGAACTCCAGCCGTCCAAAGCGGAGGGAACTGGCGAGGTATCAGCAGGACGTTCCGAGTGAGCGTTCGAGTTGCCCAAACGGGTCGACCAGGGTCTGCAAGACGACCCGCCAGGTCCGGGAGGATATCGAGCCAGCGGCGCGGTACCCCCAATACCTGGCTTCCCCGATGAGAGCCCCTGACAGCGGGGTGTACCACAGGTCGAGCGCGCTTGGACGGACCCCGTTGCCTTCATACGCGTAGTCCCAGACGGCGGCCCCCACGGCAGCAAAGCCGAGAGCTGCAAGCGGCCCATGGCCACAGGCGCGGGGTCGATAGTAGAGCTCCGCCCCCAGTGCGGCATGACCGACCGCATTGATATACCACGGATCACCGTCCCACTCGAAGAAGGCCTGGTCAGAGTCCCACTTGGGCGGTCGTGTGAACGCCTCGCGATAGCGGTCGCCGATCACGTCGAGACGTGTTTCAGCAAACGGATCTGGCCACAACCACGCTTCTGTCAGACGCATGCCCGTCATCAGGCCCAGCGAATGAAGAACGGGGGGTTGCCACCGAGGGTTCTGGGGCACGACGAGCTCACCCCAGACTAGCGTCTGCTTGGGCAACGTGAGTGGCCTGACCGCCATCGGAGCTGTCGCTGGCCTTGCCTCCGTAGCCCTCGACAGAAACGCCGACGGGACTTCTTCGACGGGCGGCTGGGAGTCGGCAGTCGGCGTTGGACCGGCGGCTCGCGCTGGTGCCTCGGAAGATGCGCCCTGGGCCACCGCACCGACGGCCCAGGACAGCACCAGCGCCAACCAGCAAGTGCCGAGCCCCAGCCCGCGTAACGCCGCAGCTGACTGCCTCATGCTTCCTCCAGCTGGGCCAGAACCCCGCGCGCCCAGTCCCATTCTTCGACGCTCCGCAACGAATCGCGCGAAAACCGCCCAGCGGTAAAGGGCGCAGATGCCAGAGCGCTGTGGGCTGCGACCTGCGGGTAACCCCGTTCCCGCAAGGCGTGGATCAGTTGCTGTGACTTGAGACCGTCGAACCACGTGTGGAGGCGGGTTCGGCGATCGGACTCCTTCTGAGTTTCCTGCGCCAGCCGCCTCATTTCTTGGAAGGCGCCAACTCCCTCCAAAGCCTCCTGGCAGGCCAGTGCGAGTGGATCTCGGTCTCGCTCTTCGACCACGAGGTCGTGTGGGTCCTTACTGACGACGAAACGTTCGATCCGCGAAAGCCAAGCGCGGAGGGCGGCGAAGCACCGCGGGTCGTCGAGCAAGAGCGCTTGAGTGTCGAGCAAGTGCTCCACGGAGGGACCAGTTCCGAAGGGCGTACGCTTGGAACGTCTGCTCCGAATCTCGAGCGGCGTGCCGGGCACGTTTCGGACATGGGCCACTTTCTGAATCTTCTGCAGTAGGTGGTAGTCTTCTCCAGCGGCGCGTTGGGGAAACCCGTGAACCGCACAATAGCAATCCGCGTCAACCACGATGCAGCTGCCCATGGAATGCCACGCATAGGGCGAACCTGCCCAAGACAATCCGAGCACGTGATAGCGCAGACGCACTTCCACCTGTAGCGTTGCCCGATAAATGTCGGGATCCCCACCCGAAACGTGCCGGAACGGGAAGAGGACGGCCCCGGATGGCCCTTCGAGGGGTCGCTTGAAGTAGTCCTCAGGCAGGGTCACGTCCGCATCCGTCTGATAGAGCCACGGACTAGTCAAGGCGCCTGCTTGCCGGGTTGCGATTGCGACGTCGCTACCTAGCTTGCGAGCAAAGCCAACTCCGCGCTCCGCAGGAACGTCATGGGGAGGGCGATTGAGGAAGATGCACAGGAGGGTCAGTTCGCCATCGTGTCCGACAAAGCACGGCGGCAGCTCAGCCTCCGACGCCGCCCAGACTACCGGTTCCAACGAGAAGCGTTTCTCAATCGCTGTCAGGAGGGCGGCGTTCTCCCGTCGGTCCGCGTCACAGGCAGTCGTCGGCGCGTTGATCACGAGCACGAGCAGCACAGGGCCAGGGTAAGCCGCCACAGCAGTCCGAAAACCGTCGATGAGCGTTTCTGCCTCGCGGTACGCCGCTACCACCAAGACACGCTCCCAAGGTCCACCGTACTTGGCCACGCCCACCCGCTCTAGGGTCGTCAGCCAAGCTCTCGCGCAGGGATTGGCGTGAACCCTCAAGTACTTGAGTGCGCCCTTTGGGTTGCCCACTGGTCAGAACACGATTCGCAACTAGTGAACAGCAGCGCGCAATGGCAGGGAGGCGACGATCTCTGCCTCGCGGTCGAGGAGGTGGCCAGCGCGGTCAACGACCCTATCCTCCGGAAAGTAACGCTTGGCCAACCGGAAAAACAGGGCGTGGTGACGAGCCTCGGCTCGAGTGACTTCGAGGTAAATGTCCTTCAACGGGCCCTCATCCAGTTCCTCCGTCACCAATCGCAAACGTTCGCACCCGCGAGCTTCGACGATGCCTGGTATCAGCAACCTGTCCAGGAACAGCGAGTCGGCGTTGGAACCATCGATGAGCTGCCGCAAGGCGCCGACGTAGGCGTCCTTTTCATCGCTGGGCAACACCAGGCGGCGCTCCGCAACTAGGCGATACATGATGTGGAAATGCTCCAACTCCTCGCGCGCAAACGCGATCAGGTCATCGAGTATCAGCTCACGATCTGGATACTTGGCGACCAGACTCATTCCCATCGCACTGGCCTTGCGCTCACAGAGGGTGTGGTCGAGCATGAAAGCGTCGAAGTCGTTCATCACGACACCGAGCCATGCGTGAGGTGTATTGGAACGCAGGTCGAACACGTGGTCAGTCGGTGTAGCCGCGGTGGGCCTCGAACGCAACGATATCCCACCACACGCCCCCAACGTTGCCCTCCTGCGACCGCTGCCCGCCGTGAACCAACCGGACTTGCCGGAGTCCCTACTCGCCGATGATGCTGACGGACACGCGCCGCTCATGAGGTCGAGCGCGGTGCTCCCAGAGATACACCGCTTGCCAGGTGCCGATATCGAGCCGAGCACGGACGATGGGCAGTGTCTCGCTGGTGTGAGTGAGAACGGAACGAGCGTGAGCGGGCATGTCGTCTGGCCCCTCATCAGCGTGCTCCCAACGTCGCGATTCTGGCACCAAATCGCTCATCCACCGCTCCAGATCACGCAACACGGCGGGGTCGGCGTTTTCCTGAATGGTCAGGCTGGCAGAGGTGTGCTTGACAAACACGTTGCAGATCCCCTGCACCACAGCCGCCCCCTGCACTGCCCTCTGCAGCTCCGCCGTAATGTCGATGAAACCCCTGCCGCGGGTACGGATCTTGAGCTCTGTGTGGACGGTCTTCACGCTACCTCGCCTTGTTTGGGCCCTCGGGTCCGGCCGATGTTCGAACGATGTCGAGCACGTCCCCAATTTGGGTCGGGGGCTCGATTCGTTCCAGAAGCACTTCTCAAGAAACCTTCTTACCGCGTACGTTTCGTTCGTGGTCAGATAGTGAAGATGGACCGCCCCAGTCAACTCGTCGCCGGTGCCGCTGAGCGGTTCGTGTCGTATTTCGAGCGCGGTCCGATCCGAAGGCTCCTGAGCGAACTCGTGGGCGCTATGGTTCGACACCAAAGCCTCCACTTGGCGAGCGCCATGGCCTTCGACCTGTTTCTGGCTCTGGTGCCTTTGCTAGCGCTCGGCGGATGGGTCGTATCGTTGGTGCTCAAGGGGGATCAAACCACCATGAACAACCTCTCGGCGCTGTTGGATCTGGCGCCGAATGACGTGCGTCGCGTGATCAATCAACACGCCGAACGCTTCAACGGCCGAGCGATCGCCCCGATTGCGTTCGTTGGTTCCATTTGGCTTGGCTCAGGGGCCTTCGACACGGTGATGGCGGCGTTCGAGCGCACCGCGCCGTCCGATCCCCGGCCATGGTGGGTCCGCCGCGGGATTGCGATCATCAGCGTGCCGTGTTTCCTCAGCGGGCTCAGCCTCGGCGCTTGGCTGGCATTGAACGTGACGGGCCTGCCCAGCGGGTTGGACGAGCTGGTCCACCAGTTGGCTCCGCCGAGCACTCACCTGGACACCACCAAGGTCATCGGGTTCGTGGTCAGCACTGCCACGGTCACGCTGATGGTGGCCGCGTTTTTCCGTCTCGGCGTGCGTCGAGACGTGCCCAAGCGCGTCGTGTGGCCGGGCACGGCTCTAACCCTCGCCATCGGGTCGCTGGCTTCGTACGGCTTTGCTACCTACGCGAGCTACATCGCCCGCTATGCCTTCTACTATGGCAGCCTCGCGGCGGTGGCAGTGCTGTTGGCTTGGCTCTGGATTTGTAGCCTCGCGCTACTCGTCGGAGCAGAGTTGAACGTTTACCTGGAAGAGCAAATCGCCGCGGTGAGCAACAGACTCCCACCCCCGCTGGGACAGGCACGCCGGGGCAGCTCACCGCCAGCGGGCACCCGCCGCAAGTCGCATGAACCTGATTCGACGGACGTGGCCCCGAAGATTCAGAGCTCCCCTTCCGCCGATTCGACGTCAACACACAGCCCGACACCATCTGGGAAACCCCCAACCCCCTGACACTTGCCGGTGCCGCAGGTTTCCCGTCCAAACTGGCAAAGCTGCATACATTGTTCCCGCTGGGGCGAGCAGAAGTAGCCCGGGGCGCAGGGGCAGGCGTCGCCTTCGATACCTGTGCCGGGCACGGCGCAATCTTTGGCACCATCACGCCCAACGACCGTGCAGGCCTTCCCGGGCGGACACGCGCAATGCTCTCCTGCAGGACAGGGGAACGGGTCACTCAAATCGCATTGCTCGGGGGATGAGCAAACGGGAACCATGTACTCGAGGTCCGCAGGCATGCCATCGGCCAGCAGCCTGCGCTCCACACAGATTTGATTCGCCTCGCAACTTGTCCGGCCATCGCAGCAGTAGGGTTGGCACTGACCGGTACCGGTGCGCCCTTCGACGCACGCAAAACCGGCAGCGCAGTCGCGTCCGGACGAGCAAGTCTCGCCTGAGCCACCATTGCCCGCTGGCGCGCACCCAGCGAACATGCCTTCCTCACTATGGGTCATCTGGCAGGAGTATTGAGTCGGGCCGGCGTCGTGCATCTCGAGCGGCTCGCCCGCATCCGCTAGCTCCACCGCATCCACCGGCACGATGGGCTTGCTCGCATCCGCGTATTCCTGGCTTTCTGGAGGCGCTTCGCTGCTGCCTTCGCCAACCGCCGCGTCCGCACTGGCGCTCGCGTCGGGTAGGGCTTCCGATGCCGCGGCCCAAGCGCCGGCGTCAGGACTCAGCGCCCCCGGCGCGTCGGCCGAGTCCGCTTCCGCGAGCGCACCTTCGGTGCCTCCGTCGGTCGCAGGAGGCGACGGCGCCACGGCCAACGTCTGGGTACTTGCTACCTCGGTGGGCTCAACGTGCGCAGAACACTCTGCTGCGAGATCTGGACGGCAGGAACCCGGGCAGATGACCACCTGTCCGGCGTCTGCCCGTTCCTCGATGACGTCCTGCTCAGCGGCACCAGCGTCAATGTTCGTAGGAACCAGGTCGGCTTCCTCCATCCCGGCGTCGCATTCGGGAGTACAGGCCACTCCGGCGGAGTCCGGCTGCTGCTTGACGCTGCAGGCACCAAGGAGGAGAAACGTCGACGCGGCCACGCCGACGCGCCAGCGTATGGGGACGCGTTTGCGGTTCATAAGAAATGGGGAAGTGAAGGTAAGAGGGTGAAAGAAGTAAGTAGTAAGAAATACCAGCCTAGCACCTGCGCACGACGGGGGCCGCTTCCTGTCGCAAACCCTTCCTACCGGCTGGGCATGCCAAGGACTCTCCGACAGTGACGGTCGAATTTATCCTACAGCTCGACGAAAATCGGCCAATTGGCCCAGTTCGTGCTGTGGTGGCAACGTCACCGGATGCGGGGGGACGCCCCCGCGAAGTCCGGGAAGGCGGGACCTGCTGCCGACGGGCGACTACCGCAGCAAGATGCTCTGGACGACCTGGTTCTTTTCCTGGTCGTAAGCTCTGACGGTGATGAGGGCTGATCCAGCGGGAACCACGGCGCGAACGTCCGTGGCGAACTCCTCCCGGTCCTCATCATAGACGCCGTCGCCCGCAGCCAACGGATACCACTCGTCCGAACCCGCTACCGAAACCTCCACGCGCGCGATGGGGCCCACCCCATCAACGACTGACCCCTTCAAGGTACGTCCGTTGATCGTCAGCCCATCGATCACTGGCGGCGTGTTGTCCACCAGGACGATATGACTTTCCAGGCGGTGTTCGAGGGCCAACTCCGGCGGGTTGGCGAGACCATCAGAAGCGATGACCGCGACCCGGTACTTACCTTCCGGCAGATCACTGGTGTCCCAGGAGTAACTCGTCTTGGTGAGCTTCTCGGTAGGTTTCAGTATGTCGAACCAATCTCCGGTGCCTTCCTGGCGATACTTCAGAAAGTAGCGGAGGTCGTCCTTGTCCGGATTGTCGACGTCCCACTTGATCTCGATGTCATCATCGGCCTTGCCGGAGATCGGTCCGCCGGAGGAGCCGAGCTTGTCATCGGGTCCTGATAGCGCCCGAGTGCCGGCGTTTTCGAAGTCTACGGAAGTCACAATCGCCCGCAGGTTGTCTGTCACGAACGGAATGCTGACCTCTGAGAGCACCGCGCGCGGGTCACGGCTAAACCGAGCGCGGACCTGAAAGAAACGCGCGGCTGGGCTCTGGATGTCACCCGCCTGAGTTAACGATGCACTCCAAGGACTCCAAGTATCGTCCGGCTCCTCCGAGTTGCCCGAACGTGTCGACAGTTCTACCTGCCCCTCGGCCACCCAATCGAGCCGTCCGAAGTGCGCACGCAATCCAGCGTCGATGACGGCACTGGTCCAGACCGCGTCTTCGCCGCCGACCCCGCGCACAGGACGAACCACGAGCGGGTCGGAGGCCAGCACCAAACGCTCCTTGCCGGACAGCAACAGAGCCGTAACCTGGCGCTCATCGACGTCCGCCACTAGAACTGAGTTTCGATTGTCGTCAACTGTGTAGACTTTGCCCTGGTCGCCCGTCCCGACGAAGGGTTTGCCCGACTCGTCGAGCTCGAGGCTGGTGTAGTGTTCGCTATTGTCGTCCAACAGCTGTTCTGGAACCCCGTTCTTGTCGAATCGATAGAGAGTACCCTTGCCGCTGGATTTCGAAGTGGAAGCCTTTGCAGGTTTCGCTTCGTCGCTAGCTCCGTTGGACTTCGGGAGTGAGCGCTTGCGCTTTAGCTCATTGGCTATGGCAAACACGTCGCCACGGCTCCCGACGGCAATGCCGCGCACCTCAGTGCGTCCAAAGTCGAAGAGGACCCGGGCTCTACCGGGTCCGGTCAGCTCATACAGCTTGGCTTTGTCCCCACCCCCCGCGTACACCCTACCGTTGCCGACCGCAACGCTCGCGAGGTGTTCCTCCTCAGCATCGAAGAAGACTTGAGCTTTCTTATCTCGAGTGATCCGAAAGAGCTTACCCTCAGGCCCCGTGGCTGCGTAGATGACCTTCTCACGCTCGTCGTAGGCCAGTTGTAGTACGTGCTCGGCGCCTTCGAGCTTGAGCCACTCCGTTAGCTTGCCATTTTTGTACTCGTACAACTTGCCGCCGGGGAGTGAACCGACGATGACAGTTCCACCCCAAGCCTCAACCAGTGAAGTCAGCGCCATCTCGCCAGCCGACGCGACCTCTTTCACGGCTCCGCCAGAGTACTCGAGCAGCTTGCCTTCGTTGCCGGTCGCAAGCAACACTTTGCCGCCCACGCGGAGCGCAGCCCAAACGGTCGTTGCTTCCGATACGGGCACCGAGCCCAGATTGAGCCCGGCGCGAACCCGGCCCACCGAGTCAATCGCCACGCCGACCATCTCGCCAGAAGAAAAATCTTCGCCGCTGCGAAGAGCTACTCGGCGGGTGCCGACGGCTTCGCTGTCTGCCGAAGTAAGTACCGTAGCCACGACTGCAGCTACGCAGGATGTTCCGATGATGAATCGTTTCATGTTCTCAATAGACCTCTAGAATCTAGCGCAGGAGCGGCAGCTCGCTTCCATCACTGCCGCTTGAGCCCCGCTCATCGCGCAGGCTTGACCTCTACAACCACCTTGTCGGTACCCAACACGAAAGCCGGCAGATTGACCACATGGTGCCGCATGGCCTTGAACGACTGGGGAGCCAGACTAGTCGACTTGGGGTTCACCATGTCCGCAGCCCCGGGGGGCAAGTTCTGTGCGACCTGCCCCTTGTGTGCTACGCCGACCCCAGTGTCGTAAGAGAACACCATCGACCGGGGCGGATAGATGGGGTCTTGGACACTTGCGACCAGATCAGCAAGATTCTCTGGCGGGGCCTTTTCCTTCTCCACGAGGTAACCGGGCTTGAGCTCGATGGTCACCTTCTCCCCGGCGGCGCTCTTCGGCATCGGCACTTTGACGGTGCGCTTGACTACCTTGCCATCATAGGGGACCAACGTCATGCGGATGCGCACTGGCTCACCGGGCATCACCTCTGGATCCAACAATTCGACGCCACGCAGACGGTACACATCCCGCGAGTAGCTGAGCTTCACGTCCACATCGACGGATTCGACGAGTGCAGGCTCCCACGGATTGTTCAGCACTGCGCCAACTGCCGCTGTGAGGTTGGAGCGGGCAATGTCACGCACCTCAGGTGTACCTCCAACGGCAACACCGAAGTCCTCCACCATGATCTCCCCATGACCTTTGAAGCGAACTCGGCTTCGGAGCATCCAAGTCACGTCTTGACGCTCCGAGGCCGTCGTGCCCAACGCATTGCCAACCGCCAAAGCGAGGAATGTCGGCGCCATGAACTTCTCGTGCGCTACCTCGAAGTTCCAGCTCGTGTAGGGAGCCCCGTGCACTCCGTCGATCTTGACGCTGACCGGGATGATGGGCGCCTGCGCACTGTGCGACACGACGATGGACGCCTGTCGGTCGTTGACGAGCGCCCCCAAGGGCCGTGCGGGCATACCGAGCTTGAACGAGCGGGATTGGCTCGCCAAGAACCAGAGCACTTTGCCCACGGTGGTCGGCAGGGCAGTCTGTCCTGCATTCATCATCGGGTGCCCGAACCCCGATACTAGATCTCCTTCGACTCGCGTGACCGTGCCGAGCCCCATGGCGCTCATGTCACCGCGCACCATCTGCACACCCACCGCACCACCATCTTCGAAACGTGTCGGCGCTGTCGGATCCACCCCGCCCGCACCTCCGGCCTGCAGCGGCTCCAATCCGAGCGGCGACATCAGCTCACTGGCGAGCGCCACAGACTCAGGGGTCATCCCACCAAGAAGCAGCGGCGTGTTGACCGCCGTCACTGGCGTGCTGCCCTCCCGCGTGCTGGCGACCCGACGCTCTATCTGATCGCGATGCTCCAGCAGATCATAGCCGAGCGGGTCCCCTGCGTATCTGTTGTTGCCCGGGTTCGAACGGTAGCTCAGTTTGGATGCTTTCGAAGCGGACGCACCCGGAAAAAGTGGCCAACCGTAGAGCACGCGAGGAACGGGTCGTTCCAAGTCGTCGAGCATACTTCGAATCGGCGTAACTCCGGCGACGGGCTCTGATCCAAAGGACCACCCGTACGCATATGCACCGGCCATCTTGCCGTCGAAGTAGATCGGGCTCCCACTCATGCCAGCCACCACCTTTGCGACTTCCAGACGCGGATGAGCGGTCTTGACGACAATCAGGTCCTGTCGAGGTCGAAAGTTCTTCAGTACGTCGATCACTTCGACATCGAACTTCTCCGGTTTGGTGCCTTGAAAAACCGTTAAACCATAACCCTTCATGCCCGGCTTCACCTGAGCCACCGGCATCACATCAGGTCGCATGGCTTTACCGTCAGCAGCGGTCCCGATTGAGATGGGCAGCGTGGCGAGTAGGCCTAAAAGAGTAGCAAGTGGGACCAGTTGGCGTCGTAGCACGGCGGGTGAGTCTAACACCGGCCAGGGAAACGCCTAGGCCTCGGTATCCGATTGTGCCCGAAAGCGTCCGTACCAAGGCGGAGCCAGGCCTCTGAACCAATATCGAAGCGCGCTCTCCCGCACGAGCTCGGAGCGTGCTGCCGACAGCAGCCTTGCGTCGGTGGGGCGGAGCCCCGATGCTAGAGGGCGTCCCAAGTTTCTGACCTGCTGCGAGGCAGGATTTTGCGGCTGCGAAGCGCGGCCTGCCTCTCACGACGGACTGAAACTTCGGACACCCTCTAGGACAGGACCATGAGCCCGGAACTCGCGACCTCGATAGCCCTGCTCTTGTCGTTCGCGTGCTTCGTCACAGCGCACTACAGCCTGGCCTTCCGGCTGATCTTGCACTCCCGACCGCGCTGGCGTGGCTGGCTGACCCTCGTTCCCGTCGTCGCCTGGCTCGCTCCTTACTGGGGGTACCGCGCGGGCATGCAGAGGGCTGCCTGGCTCTGGGTTGGGTGCTTCGGGGCCTACATGGTCTCCTTGGTGCTAGCGTTCATCGTCGGGCACTGACGCTCTGCGTGGCGCCGAGAGCGACGGCGGCCGCCGAAGGTCGTTCGCCCGACACGGGCATTCCTGAACGCACGCCCGCGCCCGTTAACGCGAACGGAGCTGTTACCTAGCGCGGCCTTCGCCAATTGGCGAAGTCGGCCAGTGCCGGCAACTGCCCGGCGCGGCCACGCACAGAACGACGGCAACAATCCGAAACCATTGCCGAGAAGGAGCGGGCACGCGTCTAGCAATCACCTGGGCGTGACCGTCACAGGGACGGTCCAGAAGCGAGGTATTGAAAAATGGATGCAAGCAAGATGAAGATTGTCTACGTGATCAACGAGCGCAACGGCCGCAGTTTTTGGAGTCGTTGTGGCGTTGCATTCGTCAACAGCGATGGTTCACTGAACGTCAAGCTCGAGTCGCTGCCGGTTAACGGCGAAGTCCACATTCGCGACTACGTGCCCAGAGAAGACTCACCCAACGGTGGCAATGGTCGTTGGGCGGGCGGTGAACCCATGCCTGCGCAAGTGGCCTGAGCCGCGGAGACCGCAATGACGGACTCGAACAACCGAGCGTTGGCTCGGAACGAGAACCCACAGGTTGTCGATCCCCCGGGGGTTACCCCGGGGGGGCTCCGCGGCCTGGCACACACCATCGGCAGTCCACTGTGGCGACCGTTAGTCGTCAGGACGGCAAGTGTCGCTGCTGGCATGCTCGGTCTTGCCGGGATCGGAATGTTCACCACGTTGAGCGAAATCGAGGGGGGCGTCCCCCCGGCCGAGCTAGCGGAAGCTAGCACCTGGCTGGCTGGCAACTTGTCATTGCCCGCCCGAGCAGATCGGCCAACAACCCGCGCTGTGACGACTCCTGCAACCGACACGGCGAGGGCGCTGGTTTCGCCGGTTGACTCTGCCCCGGCACACGACCGAACAGAAGCGCCGGAGCCCGACGCGGTGGGACAACAGGGCGCGAGTGAACAGGAGGACCCAACAAAAGACCCACCAGGCCTCACCGCCGACGGCAAAGTGATCCTGAACACCGCGACTCCGGAGCAACTTCAACGTCTACCCGGTGTTGGAGAGAAGCGCGCTCGGAAGATCGTCGCACTGCGTGAGCGGCTCGGGCGATTTCGACGTGCGACGGACCTTCTCAGGGTTCGCGGTATTGGGGTCAAGAGCCTACGCAAGATGCTTCCGCACCTCGTGTTGGATCCCCCCGCCCCGTTGGCCCCCCCCGCCCCAGCGCCCAGCGCCGATCCGGACCCATCGAAAAACTAGCAGCAGAACGACACCACGCGCCCGTGCCCCAAGTTCACTACCGACACGTTCGCGTGCGCGTATCACACTCCAGGTCATCGGGGCATTGGCCGCTACCCTCGCCACAAGGAAGGTGCTCACAATAGCCCGTTCGGCGGTTGCAAACCATGGGTGGTCTGCAACCGCCGATCGCACAGCCTCCCCCCGCTATCCACAACGCTCCCGCAGCAGCGCCCGTACCGATCGCTGCGTTCTCACCACCCGTCATCACGCACTTTTCCTGCCCCTCGACCCGCTTGCAGGCCAATTCCGAGGCACAACCCGCAGCGAGCACGCCCAGCGCGATCCAAGCTGCCGCCCCGCACCTGCCGAGCGCGGGCCTCAGAAGCGATCGGTGCCCCAACGATACGGAACGAGCGAGACCGAAAGGCGACGAGTGCAGAGTGTCCACTGGCCTCGCCTCTCGCGACCGACGTGATGCGGCGCCCATCGCTGGATCCGTTCCCAATGTCTCAGTAGTCCGATCGCGCATGACACAGCGAGCTTGGCACGTCGGCAGCGGTTCGACGATTGTGCTTTTTCTGCCACATCGCGTTGGCAACAGGTGTCCGTTCCTTGCGACACGTCTGCTGTTTGCCGCCGGGCCGCAGCAACAGGTGTACCGCTTCGGCAAACCACAGCTGACGGTTGGCCGCGGCGCACGTCGCAACCGACCTCAACCACTTGCTCAAAAATATTGCACACGACAGGAGCCTGTCACTGCTGCATTGGATCGACTTGACCCCCAAGCGCGATCTGTTCGAACGACTCGCGAGAAAGGCCCGCGCCGCACGCGGCTGATTGTCGATGGCAGCGGTGTTTGTCCTGCCAATTTCACAATCGACTAGCCTATACCACGCCCATGAATCGGCCTGCTGCCGGACGCTGGCCAACGCTCCGGAACCGCTTCCCATACTGGGCGCTCTTCGCCGTCTGCTGTTCGCTTCCCGCATGTGATGACACTGCTTGCGATGGCGGTGAGCTGTGCGAATGCGGTGACGGAGATCCCTGCTACCTCAACTGCAACGACGACGATTGCGACCTGTACTGTCACAATCAACCCGACTGCGGCGGCGTCTGTGAAGACGACTGCAGCCTACGCTGTCACGACCTCGAAGCATGCTCCGCATCGTGCGGCAAGGACTGCAACATCGAATGCCACAACGCAGGTGCCTGTGGTGCTTTTTGCGGAGAAAACTGCACTTACGAGTGCCGTGAAGTGGACCGCTGCGGGGTTCGCGTCGGGGACGGCAGCACCGTCACTTGTCGC
This sequence comes from Polyangiaceae bacterium, assembly GCA_050298815.1. Classification (GTDB taxonomy): domain Bacteria; phylum Myxococcota_A; class Polyangia; order Polyangiales; family Polyangiaceae; genus SZUA-265. Next base: position 48,068 of record JBNKUV010000078.1, on the reverse strand, counting down.
TCCGTCAGTTCCTGCGAGGTCGAATGCCTCGGCAGCTGCCGGGTCGAGTGCGACAACACTACCGGCGCCGGGGCGTGCAACGTCGAATGCGCGGGAGGGGACGCGCCGCAACAGTGCGCAGAAGGGGGCATCGGCTGTGGTGGCTGCTGAACGACGAACTGCGCCTCGACGCCTCCGTCGAGGCTACGCCCCGCTGGCCGGGCTCGCGCTGGCGCTCTTCCTCTACCCCAATGAGTCGTGGGCACAGAGCACGATTCGACAACCTGGCGCGCGCACCGCCTACTCCGTCGAGCTGGAGCCCCACCTGTTCATCGGCGCATTCAACCCGCCTGGACCCGGAGTTTCCACGGGCTTCGGCGCAGGTCTGCGTTCCACTATCGAACTCGCCCCGCGTGGTTTCCTCCCAAAGCTCAACGACTCCGTAGGTCTGGGATTGGGGTTGGATTGGGTTCGGTATGATTCGAACCGTCGCGGCGATTGTACGCGCTTCGAAGATGGCCCCAACGACACTCGGATTTGCACCGAGGTCGACGGCGGCGGCGACGCGGACTACCTGATCTTGCCGGTGGTCATGCAGTGGAATTTCTGGCTTTCGCGCAGTTGGTCTGCGTTTGGCGAACCTGGGATGTTTTTTCACGTCGCCGACGACGACGTGGGCTTCAACCTGTTCTCCATCTCCGGCGGCGGACGTTGGCACTTCAGCGAGGACGCCACGCTGACACTGCGCCTGGGCTACCCGGCGGTCACCATCGGTGTATCGTTCTTGCTCTAGCTTCCTCGGACGATGCAGATGCCGTAGCAACGACTGCATCCGTTGGCGCCAGAACCTGGGAGAATGCTCGACACGGACTACAGGCGCTTGCCGAATATCTTGTCGTCGTACGCAGCGCTTGGCTTGCTCCGGAGTTTGCTTGCCTTGGGTTTACGAACCACGCGACGCACCTTCGTGACCGGCTTCCGTTTGGAGACTTCTTTCGGGGTCGCCGAACCTTGCGAGTTGCCGGTCGGCTGAGCAATACCAGCCGCAGCAGATGCACCGGGCGCGGCTGCGGCGCTCACCGTGGGCTTGATCATCGAAACCGACGGCGGCGAGCTGGACTCGGATTGCGAGCCCACGCCGACCTGTGGTTTCCCTGCGGTTACGGTGTGGTTGGCTTGGATTTGCAGCTCGTCCGGTGTCGCAGTCTGGTTGGTCAGAGCCGCCCCGGTCTGCGCCCGCTCCCCGCGCGGAACGACGGGCGAAGATGCCCCCAGCCAGGCCAGCGTGCGGTCCACACCAACGTTGGCGACAGCACCCGACGCCGTGCCGACGAGGCCAGCGAGGACGAGCAATCGAGACCAAAGTTTGGAGGACTTGCCGGGTGTCCGCGCGGCATCCGCGCTGACCATCGTGTGCGAGTGCCGAGCAATGCCCCCGGGTGGTGTGTCGTTTGGCAGGTACTGGCTCCAGTCGAGGGCTCCGATGTTTGCCGGCAGTTCCTCGGTCGACTCGAGACTGGTTTCTTCGCTGGGCACGGCGTGGAGTTGTTCCGGCACGACCTGCCAGCTACCAGGCTCATAGGGCAACAACGCGACGTGGGCCTCGGGCGGAGCGTCCATGAGCTCATCCGTCCTTCGTCCGATCGCATCGGGCGCGACCTCCAGGGCGACAACCTCCGCCGACTCGAAGTCAGCGTCGTCGATGTCGTAGATGAGGGCGTCACCGCTCTTCGGCGGCGCCATCAACGGTGTGGCGCGGTCTTCAGAGCGTTGCAAGCTATCGCGCAGGAAGCTGACGAACGTCGGGACATCCTCTATGCGGCCAGCGCCCGCCTTGACCAAACCGTAGGCAAACTCGCCCGCGCTGGACCATCGAGCTTGCGGTCGTTCTGCGATGGCGCGCAGGGCAGTAAGTACCAGGGGGTCATGCGCGTATCGGGAAAACACGGGGTGCTGCCCAACGTCCTCGGTGCGGATGCCGCTCGTTTCGCGAGGCAGTAACGCCAGGCCGGTAAGCGTCTCCAAGACCATCACACCCACAGAGAACACATCAGATTGCGCTGAAGGCTCCGCCCCAGCGAGGACCTCTGGGGCGCGGTACTGAGCCGGCTGTTGTCGAGCGCTGTCATCGTCGAGGAGACAGAACGCAGTACCATCCCGTCGAAACATGAGGCTGTGGTGGCTGACGGCGCCCTGGATCAACGGCTCACTTTCGCCCCCCGTATGCAATATCTCGAGTGCCTTCAGTGCTTCGACCAATGCTCTGAGCTGTATCCCAACGGGCACCGTGCTCTGGCCCAGGAGGTAGTCCCAGCTCAATCCGAACCCACTCGAAGCACTCGCCTCGATGTCATCTTCATCGAGCGGCTCCGCTTCGAGGGAGATCGGTTCTTCGGCCTCGAACGCACCCTCTGGGGCATCCCAAGCGGACTCCTCTGCATGCTCAGAACGAACCGCGGGGCGTTCACCAGAAATGTGTTCGCCTATAACCAGCCACTCTTCATGAGCTAGGTCCGGGTGCCCATCGCCATAGCTCTCTGCAGCTGGGCCATCGTTGCGAGGGACGAGATATTCTCCAGACCTGGCTGTGCCGGGACCTGGAGTCCATGGCCGGGGTGTACGCAATTTTGGTCGATGTAGGTCGTGTACGCTAGCCTCTAGCGTCTTGTTGCGAGTCACAGTTGCTCAGTTTGACACGCGCCCGAGCCAATCCGACACGAAAGTCGAGCTCGCGACAATGGAGTTCACCTTTGAGCCAACTGATTGCCACGACTCCGCCAAAACACGATTACTCGTCGTCATTTCCGCGTAGGGTGGACGAAATCCGCCGATTCGTTCAGTAGCGACGAGGCACACGTCGAGCAACGAGGGTAATCACTGACCAAACATTCGCCTAGCGTCACACACAGGTGCGTGGCTGCACACCTTCAGCGTCTGCGCGTGTCCAGGCAGGACGCCCTGATGACTTAAACGCGCACGCGCGGAGGGACACTCCTCCGAGATGCGGCGCCTAGACCGTGGGGATCCTGTGATGCACGGTTATGGCTGCTATGCTGACGAACTCGTGCGCCGTTCAAAGCCGGCGTCGAGTGCGCCCAAACAGCAGAATCGCAGCCAGCATAGCGCCACCGGCCACCGATGAGCAGTTCGAGCTTGTCGTGCTGCTGCGCCGACGACTCGCACAGCCGTTCAAACGGCCGCGCGGAGCCGTTCGACGAGCGGCTGAAGCACGTCGCGGCGGAGTTTGAAGAGCGACGGATTGGCCACCAACACACTCGAGATGTGACAGATGAGTTCCACTTCTCGGAGATTGTTCTTTCGAAGCGTAGAGCCCGTCTCCACGAGGTCGACGATGACGTCGCTCAACCCAACGATGGGACCGAGCTCGACAGAACCCTGCAGATAGATGATCTCCGGCACGACCCCACGTGCGGAATAGTGTCGGCGTGCAATGCTCGGGTACTTCGTCGCCACTCGCGGCACCTCCGGCAGCTCGACGCCCTCGAGCGCCGCCACCGCCATGCGGCACTTGCCGATGCCGAGGTCCACCAGTTGATAGAGATGATAACCTCGTTCGAGCAGCGTATCGCGCCCACTAACGCCCAGGTCTGCTACCCCAGACTCAACGTACGTGGGCACGTCGTCGGGCTTGAGCAGAAGAAACTGGACCTGACCATCGGCAGTCGTTCGCACTAGCGTTCGGTCGTCTTGTTCCAGGCAACCGCAGTCCACTCCCGCCTTCTCCAAAAGAGGGATCAGAGTCTTGCTGATACGCCCCTTGGGGATCGCTATCGTCACTTGCGTCAAGGGATCCCTCCTTCCATGCGCACGCGCTCGATGTGGGCGCCCGCACCTCCCAGTTTGTTCTCGATTCGCTCGTAGCCCCGGTCGAGGTGATAGACACGGCGCACTAGTGTCTCCCCTTCCGCTATCAGCCCCGCGATGATGAGGGACGCACTCGCCCGCAAGTCGGTCGCCATCACGCTGGCGCCCTGCAGCGGATGTCCACCGTCGACGATGGCCGTGTTCTGGCGGGTATCGATGTGAGCCCCCATACGCTGTAGCTCGGGCACGTGCATGAAGCGGTTCTCGAAGATGGTTTCCGTCAGCACACTGCGCCCATTCGAAGCGCACATCATTGCCATCAGCTGAGCTTGCATGTCCGTCGGGAATCCCGGATGTGGCGCCGTCGTCACATTCACGGGTTTGATCTCACCGCGGCGTGCAACCACGACATCGTTGCCCTGGCGTTCGATCTCCATGCCGGCTTGCCGCAAACGTACGACCACTGGCTCCAGGTCGTCGAGCGGTGCTCCTTCGAGCAGCACCTCCCCACCGGCGGCACCTACCGCAGCCATGAAGGTGCCCGCCTCGATACGGTCGGCAATCACGGCGTGGTCGAAGGGGTCCAGCTCGTCCACACCTTTGATGGTGATGATGCTCGTTCCGGCTCCTTCGACGTGAGCTCCCATCTTGTTCAACACCCGGCCGAGCTCTTCCACTTCGGGCTCACGAGCGCAGTTGACCAGAATGGTCACTCCGCGAGCCAGCACAGCCGCCATCATCAAGTTCTCGGTGCCCGTCACCGTCGGCAGGTCGAAGACGATTTCCGCACCTTTCAATCGAGGCGCACGGGCAGTGACGTAACCGTGCTCGACGCTGATCTCTGCACCCAAAGCCTCCAGCCCCTTGAGGTGTTGGTCGATCGGGCGTGCTCCGATGGCGCAGCCACCGGGCAGCGACACCTTTGCCCGGCCGTAGCGTGCGACCAGCGGCCCGAGGACGAGCACGCTAGCGCGCATCTGGCGCACCAGCTCATAGGGAGCCTCGGGACGCGCCTCGCCGGAACTCGGACCCGTGGAGATCTCCGGACAGTTGACCTCGACGTCTCTGCCCAGAAACCGCAGTAGCGCCGAGGCAGTGCGGATATCGCGCAGGTCGGGGACGTTTCGCAGTCGGGAGACGCCGTCTGACAACAGGGTTGCACACAAGATCGGAAGTGCCGCGTTCTTCGCTCCGCCGACAACAATCCGTCCCTCGAGGCGCTGGCCGCCTACGACTTTGATCGCGTCCATGATGGTGTGGGGCGCGTACGCCGACACCGCCGAATGTGCAAGCAGGCGCCCTAGCAGACCACGACCGGCCACCCGTCTCGCACGTTTTCGACGCGGCGTCCACGGCTTGGAGCCTCTACGCTCCCGTGGGTGAACCCGTTCCGCCGAACTCGCGCCAGGTTCTCTCTGGCCGCAGCCTGGACGGCATTCTCGTTGGGATCCGTAACTCTAGCATCGGACTGCCGCGCCGAAGGCGGACGAGCCGCAAGCAGCCACGGCTCGGAAAACCCACCGCCGCGGGGCGAGCAATCCCTGCGATCGGTATTCGAACTGCAGCGCTTGGAACAAGGTCTCAACCAGCGTGGGGAGGAGCGCCTGAGGAACCTCGCTCGCCTCTCGACCAACGGTAGCAAGGCTGCCATCGAAGTGATCACCCGCTGGCTTGACGAGGACGCCGCTTCTCTGGACCTGGAGGAGTGGTTGGCGGTCTGCCGAGCGCTTGCACCCCACGCTCGGTTTCGCGCATCGTTGGATTGGCTAGGTCGCATCTTCGGTGGTGCCCCGCTGTCGGCGGCGCCTGGCGACAGTCGATTCGAAGCGCTCACTCGTGGCACTGCGGCCGTCGCGCTAGCGCGCTTGGGCAGCAACGGCAGTTTGACCAAGCTGGGCCGTGCATTGCGGCAAGGCAGCACGCTCGCACGTCTCGGACAGACGGGGCTGCTCGCGCATCCGCCCCGCGATCTAGCGCCCATCCTCCAGGCGCCGGGTGCACCGACCGAGGTTTACATCGAAACCCTGGAGCTCCTTGGTGACCAGCGTGCCTTCATGCCCCTGCGCGAACTGGTCCGCCGAGGTTCGCCAGAGGTCGCGGGCCGCGCCGCACTGGCCTTACATCGCATGGGGCATCTCGAAACGGTCGCGCTCGCAGAGCACTGGCTGGACACGGCCACCGAGCATGAAGAACTGCTAGCCGCGGCGACTGAGATACTTCTCACGGTTTCGGCACCAACCGCCAACTCGGCGGTGGAGAAGCTGCTGAGCACCAACCCGACCCGCGCCATCGACCTCCTGCGTCGAGTGCCCAGTCCGCATGGTCTGGCGGCGCTCTCCGCTCAGTTCGACGAGCTCGCTGTCCCCCTGAGAAGACTTGCCCTCGACGCCCTGGCGACGAGCAACGAAGCGGCCGACGCCGATCGCCTGGGACGAGCGCTGAAAACCGCCGGGCTCGAACACGCGGCAGCGTTGGCCTTGGCCCGAGCGCCCTCGCCCAGAGCGAAGGATCTGCTAGTCGAACACTTGGACGGCAAACAGCAAGCCTCGGCTGTGAGAGCCCTGGTGGTTCGCTCTTGGCTCCGCTCGGAATCAATCACCGAGCTCGACCACGTGCTCGCCACTTTTTCTGCATCCAAGAACCCTACCCAGCAATGGCTCGCCGATTGGGCGAGGGCGGTAGCGTCACCAGACCAAGCCCGTCAATTGCTGGAAAGCAAAGACGCCGAGTCGGTCGGGGCGGCCGCGGCGACGCTCTTGGTGCAGCCGGAAGAGGTCGTGGAGCACGCCGCCATGCTGTTGGATGCGTCTGACGATCGGACACTGCTGCCGTTGCTCGCCGCTGCCCTGGCACGGTCGTCGGGTGCCCAACATGTGGCCACGTCGACGTTGAATCGTCTGAACCAACTGCAGCCCGAGCTCGAGCTGCTCACAGCAAAGTGGCGCGCAGCGAGAGCACTACCGGGCGCGTTCCATCCGTCCGCCAAACCAGCAGATGCCACTGTCGAACGGGCCGTGCTCGACGGGCTGGGTGAAAACCCCGAACCGGCGGCGCTGGGGCTGTTGAGAAACGCTTACGGACGGAGCCCAGATCCGCACACACGGCGCGCAGCGATCCGTGGGCTGTCTCGTCAATCAGCGACAGGTCCCAGGCGACGCCTGCTGCAGCAAGCCCGAGACTTCGATCCGGATCCGGGAGTTCGGCAGCTGGCCCGTTTCGCGGCAACAGGAGCGGTCCACGACCGGGTCGGAGGACGCCAGGTAGTGTGGCTGGATTTAGGAAGGAGCGCCGGGGGACAGCTCGTTTTTCTCACGACCGGGGCTGGGGATGCGTTCTGCCTCCGCGCCCCACCGGACGGGGTAGTGGTGGTATTGGGATCTTCTGATCAGCCCGTCAACGTCCGGTGGGCCCCCCGTTCGCCGTGAGTCGCTTGGGGTTGCCTGGCGCTTAGGCTATCCCTCGGTCGATGGCAACTCGCAAAGCAAAGCCCCCCGTGGAAGAGCAGCCTTCAGACACCCCATCTTTCGAAGCGGCCATCCAACGCCTGGCAGCAATCGTCGAAGAGCTAGAGAGCGGAGAGCACCCCCTCGAGGAGTCCCTCCGGTTGTTTGAAGAAGGCGTGCTCTTGGCGAAATCTTCCCAGCGGACCCTAGACGCGGCAGAGAAGCGTGTGGAGCTGCTGTTGGAAATCAGCGAAGATGGCACGCCGATCGTCGAGGAATTGGACGCCGACGACTGAAATGAGATGCGCACCGTCGAAACAGCCTCTGCTCTCTTGATCGGCACCGAGCTCCTGACGGGGAAGGTCCGGGACGAAAACCTCCTCGCGCTGGCCAACACACTGCGCAGCGTCGGGATCCGATTGTCGCGTGCCAACTTCGTCCCGGACGACTTCGACGTGCTGGTGACGGAACTGAGAACGCTGAACGCGACTACAGACTTGGTGGTCACTAGTGGCGGCGTCGGTCCAACGCACGATGACCTAACGATGGAGGCTGTTGCCAAGGCCCACGACAAGCCGCTTGTCGAGCATCCCGAGCTGCGCAGATTGCTGGAGCAGGTCTATCAGGAGCGTCTCACCCAGGCTCATCTCAGGATGGCGCGTGTGCCCCAAGGCGCTGAGGTCGTGATCGCGAGGGCGTCGTCCTGGCCCACTGTCGTCGTCGAAAAGACCTGGGTGCTGCCGGGGGTCCCGGAGCTGTTTCGCAGCAAGCTTGCCGCACTGCGCCAACACGTGTGTGGCCCCGTACAGTTCTTTACCCACTCGGTTTACACCCAGCTCGACGAAGGCGACCTCAAGCCGCTACTCGACCAGGTGGTGGAACAACATCAGCACTGCGAGGTGGGCTCCTACCCGAAGTGGTTCGACGACACCTATCGTACCAAGATCACCTTGGACGCCTCGAACCTGGAACTCGCCGATGCAGCGCTGGGCACACTCCTGTCCCTTTTGCCTGGCGGCGAACCACAGTGGGTGGAGCGCGCCGAATCCTAGCGCCCCACAAACAGTGGGGGTTGCGTCGCGCCTGAGGAGGCCCTCGAACACACCTCGGTCGTCAGGTCTGGCGTCCGTCGGCACCTGCCAGCGGACGCCAGCTATTTTTGGCGCCCGGCTCGCCTTGCCGCCTGCCGGCACAGAACGTGCTCAACACGAGCCATGGCCACCATCTCATCGGACAAAGAACTGCTAGCCCGGGTCCTCGGGATATCCACCAACAACCCAACCATCAGCGCGCTGCTCGCCCACATTGGCGATTTGAGCGAGCTGCACGCGCCAAACGTGGACGACTTGTTGCTCATTCCCGGACTGGGCCGACGGCGAGCCCGGCGCTTGGTCGATGTCCTCGAACTTGGGAGGCGCTGCCTGCTCGATCGACCCACCCCGCAGACTTTTGACTCCCACCTGGACGTACTCGACTGGTCGCGCTCTCGCCTCGTGCACCTCGAACACGAAGAGCTCTGGCTCTTGTGCCTAGATGGTCGAAACCGCTTGAAACGAGCCGAACGTGTTGCTCAGGGTGGTCTGATAGGCTGCGCGGTGACTCCTCGGGACGTGCTCAGGCCAGCCGTTCGCAATGCCGCCGCAGCGGTGGTAGTCGTGCACAACCACCCAAGCGGCGATCCAACCCCCAGCGAGGACGACATTCGCATGACCGAACGCCTGGCAGACGCGTGCGGGGTGCTGGGGATCCCGTTACTCGATCATGTCGTGGTGGCCCGTGGCGGGGCGAGTTCCGTCGCGGCGCTCGGGGTACTCGATGCGGCGTGAGCCTGCGACATCGCCTCCCCCACACAGCGGCAAGTCGCGCCCACCAGTTCGTACAACCGTGGAATGTGCGCCGGCTTTCGCGTACCTTAGCCCCGGAGCATGGAAGCCCCGAATCTGAACTTCGCCGCGTTGTCGGATGTAGGCAAAAAGCGCGACCACAACGAGGACAGTTTCCTCGTCGACTCCGCGCTGTCTCTGTTCGTCGTTTGCGACGGCATGGGAGGGCACGCCGCCGGAGAGGTCGCGAGCGCAATTGCAGCGTCGACGATACGCGAAGAGTTGAAACAAGAGGAGGACATCCTCCAGGACTACATCGCGGGCAAACAAGGAGCGGACAAGGTTAGCAAACGCGAAATCCTAAACGTTCTGGAGTTCGCCGCAAACCGAGCCTCGCACAAGGTCCACGAGGCAGCGCAGGCTGACACATCCAAGCGCGGCATGGGCACGACCTTGGTCGCGATCATGTTCCTGGGAAGCCAGGCGTTCATCACCCACGTGGGCGACAGCCGTCTCTACTTGCTTCGATCAGGTTCCCTCGAGCAGCTCACAGACGACCACAACGTCTACAACGAGCTGATCAAACGAAAGAAACTCACCCGTGAACGAGTCGTGCAGCTCGCCCCCAAGAACGCCATCACGCGCGCAGTGGGTGTCTACGATAGTTGCGAACCAGAATCGCTGGTGATGGACATAGCGGAAGGTGACCGCTTCCTCCTCTGCACGGATGGCCTGAGCGAATACTTCGAAGAACCGCATGGAAGCAGCGAGGAACTCGCTGCCATCCTCAGCGGCTCCGATCTAGACGGCATCACCCAGAAGCTCATTTCCACAGCAAACGAGCGCGGCGGCAAAGACAACATCACCGCGGTGCTGGTCGCCGTTGGAGAACTCGGCTCCAAGGATCAAGAGCGCCTGAGGGAACTTCAACACCGTCGCAACGTCCTGGCGCAGGTACCGCTGTTCCGCCATCTGGACGACCGGGAGCTACGTCGGGTACTGCAAGTGACCGAAGTCCACCGCTACTCTGACGGCGACGCCATCGTGACCGAAGGCGAACGCGGCGAGAGCTTTTACGTCGTTCTGGCGGGCACGGTGCGGATTCTGCGCGGTGACACCGTGGTCAAGACGTTGTCAGAAGGCGAAAACTTCGGCGAAATGGCACTCATCAGAAACCAGCCGCGCTCGGCGACGGTGGTTTCCACGGACACCACCGAGATGCTGGTCATGCGGCGTGCGGAGTTCTTCGAGATCTTGCGCAATCAACCGCGCATCGCCGTGAAGCTGCTGTGGCAATTCACCGGAGTGCTCGCGGAACGCTTGGCCGAAACAACACGGGACCTTGGCGCGGCTCGCGTGGAACTGGCCGAAGAAATCGAGCCCGAAGACATCACCGAGGAGCTGTTCATGTTGGACGAGGTGGACGATGACGACCGCCTGACCAACAAGCTGCCACCGCCGCCTGACCCTGATGCGTGAGGGGCTCGGCTCGAGGAGGCGAGCTCTGCGCCACCGTGAATGCGCGCGACGGCCCCAAGTGGCTGAAATCCCTGCCTGAGCCGGCATCCGACGGCGACATCAGCATTGAGGTGTCTGCGCGACTCCTGGGGCCGACTGGCACCCGAAGGTGCCCGTGCGCGTAGTCGAGTTCCGTTGCAGTTTCGCGCGTCTACAGGTAGCGTCGCGTCGCACTACCCTGAGCGCCGCCTGACCGGGAGGTACGGGCGGTGGCTAGCCTGATCTGGGGTGGGGCTCACCATGAACGGCTGCTGCAGGATGTGGAACGAGATACGAACCGGGCGCGCCGGGCCCCGCGCCAACCGCCGATTCGGTGCTGCGCCGCGCGCTCTGGGCGTAGCCGCTCTGCTCTCCACCATTGCTCCAAGCCTGACGGCAGCTGAACCCAGAAGCGTCACCGAGCCCGGAGTCCTGCGTGAGCCAGCGAGCGTCGTCCAGGTGGTGGATGCCTTCGACGGGAACGACCCGTTTGATCTGCACTTCACGCTCGGCTTCCAACAGACGTGGAAGACAGCTGAGATCACCCGCGAGACGTCCATCTCCGAACCAGAGTTTTCGAGCGGCGGGTTTACAGCCAGCACGCTGAACGTGGCCGAGTACACAGAAGTCACCACCCGAATGAACATGCGGCTGGACCTTGGCATCTACAAGGATATCGCCGCGGTCATACGCATGCCGGTGATACTGTCGAACGACCGCAAGTTGGAGGGGCTCAACGGTAGCGAAGAACTGCAGAATCTGGCGTTGCAGGGCTATCCCGGAGAGCGCTTGTTCAGTTTGCCATTCCACTCACCAGAGCGCAGCGGTATCGAGTACCTGGCCACTGGTCTTCAGTTCGGGTTGATGAACCAGTGGCGCAACCCCGCGCGGCCAACTTGGGTCGTGGGTGTCGAGGGCCGATTCAACGTGTCGGAGCCGATGCATGCCTGCAATGATGCGCCGTTGGCAGCCGGAGACAATCGGGTCAAGTGTGCACACCCAGCAGACATCAATCAGAACGGCATCGCCGGAGAGTCCGACTTGGAGGGGGATCGCTTTTCCGGGGGCCGAGATCCTGGCGTGTCCCGCGGCACGACGGCCCTTGCCGTCAACACTTACATGTCCAAGCGCGTGCGCTACATCGAACCGTACGCCGGGATCGAAGCCCTGTTCGAGTTCCAGAACTCCGACAGCGACTTCGGGCTGACCGAAGTCGAGGGAGCTCTCGTCAATCATCCCCCGCTCCAAGGCACGTTGGTGGTCGGCATGGGCGTCATGCCGTGGGAGCAACTCGAGCGGTTCCAGCGAGTCGAAGTCGACTTTCGCTTTGCGGGAACGTATCGCTCCGAAGGGCGGGACTACTCGGAGCTGTTCGATGCACTGGGCAGCAGCAGCGCAACCTCCCTGCGTGAACCACGGTTCGCCGAATACCAGGCCAACGAAGGGTCGAACTCAGGCGAGGTCCCGTCTGTCGTGGACCAAAACTCCGAGAAGATATACATGACCGGCATCACAGATGTGCAACCGTACGGGGTATACACCTTGAGCACTCAGGGAACGTGGACAGCCGGCGAGTACATCAAGTTCAACTTGGGTTTCGGGTACACCTTCGTGCAAGGACACCTCATCACTTATGACCAGCCGTGTAATCCGGATTTCAAGGACGATGTTGGCAAGGCTGGCCCCTGTCGCAACAGCCGCTCTGGGTCGTTTGACGCGACAGGGATCCCAAACGCCAACTACCGCGAAGTAGTCAACACTCCCGGCCGCCGCTTTCGCGTCAATTCATCTTCGAGCATTGACGCCTGGCTGAACGCCACCGTGATGTTCTAGTCGGGATGGAGGTACCACCCGTGCGACGACCAGGGCAACTAGGGGGTGTCCCAAGTTTCTTGCTCTGCTGCGAAGCAGGATTTCGCGGCTGCGAAGCGCGGCCTCGTCGTTCCGCTCCTCACCAGGCTTCAGCCTGCCTCCGGTGCTCACTCCTCGGGCGCGCTTCTCGCTCGCGCCTCCTGCCTCTCGCGACGAGCAGAAACTCGGGACACCCCCTAGCCACGCCCATCTCCGCGTCGAAGTGGCGACTCGGCGTCGCCAGCATGGCGATAGCTTTCACACTAGTGACGAGCGCCATCGCCCAACCCACCACCCACGACCCAAAGCAGCGACCGGTCCCCGGAGCAGCGGAACCCACACCGGAGCAATCGGCTGCCGGTGTCTCGAACGAAGACACAACCCGACTACCTGGCGGCAATCAATCTGCGGCGACGTCCAACGACGCTCGCCCAGTGCCAAGTGCGGATCCCCAGGAACTGAACGTTGACGGTCTGACGACCCCACCGACAACAAGCACCAACGCCGAGAACCCGACAGAGACCCAAGCCCCCACAGCCGCTGGCTCAACGGTCATCGACCCCAAGCCCCCGGCAATAGACGCTGAACTCGAACGGATGCGTCAATTGGCAGATGAGACTCTGTCCGAGGGCTTTCAGGACTTGGCTATCGGAGTCGGGACGCTATCGCCAACCTCTGGTAACACCGATGAGCAAGAGCTGTTGGCTCAGGCGGCGAGCGGCTGGGCCATCGCCGCAGAACTAACGCGCCAAGGACAACACATCAAGCTACGCTTGACGGCGGTGGCTCCAGGTGAACGTATACTGCGATCCATGACTGGCGACGTCACCGAAGATACCCTCGAAGTGACATTGCTGAGGATGCTGCGTGACGTCCACGCATTCTGCACGGCGGCCGCGCCGGGCACGGCGCCGGAGCCTGAGCCACCACCAGCCCCCCGTGAGGCAGATGGGCGCGCGTACCTGGCAGTCACGGGTGCGATGATCGGTGGGTACGTTGGCTTCTCGTTAGAGCACATCGCCGGTTCGAGCGATGCCAAGCTGATTTACCCCCTCATGACCCTCGGCGCCGGCGTCGGCGTCGGGGCATCCTTGGTAGCGGCGGACGAGTGGCAAGTGACGACAGGCGAAGCCTGGTACTTGTCAGCCACGACGCTCTGGTCGACGACATCAGCTCTGCTCATCTCGGACGGTCTCAGCGAACGGCGTGCCTCCAACCGCCACGCTTATGGGCTGCTCGGCACGGCCACAGGCCTCAGCCTCGGGACGTTAGCCATCAGTGTCTCAGATGTTGGCCCAGGAGGAGCGCTCCTCACGCACTCCGGCGCCGTCTTCGGCGGTGTATTTGGAGCCCTCACCGAGCGTCTCGTGGAGGCCGATGTTGATCAGCGACCTACCCTCGGGCTCGGTATTGGGCTAGCCGCGGGTACGCTCGTGGCAGGTGTTGCCGCCACCCAGGTCCCCGATCCATCTCCCACACGCCTAGTGTACATCGACTTGAGCGCCTTCCTCGGCGGCCTCACCGGAGCCGCGGGCGCGAGCCCTGCTTTGGTCGGGGATACCGTGACGCCGACCGAAACGCGGCTGTGGGTCGGGAGCGTGTTGACCGGCACCATCCTCGGCGGCATTCTTGGCTACGCCTTGACGCGGGACGAACAGCCAAGAACCACAACCCTACCCTTCCTGAAACGACTCACCCCGATGATCACCCAGCTGGACTTCGGGCAAAACATCGGGCCTCGGCCGTGGGCCGCAGGGGCTGCCGGGGAGTGGTGAAGTCGTCTGACTTCACCATCTCTGTGAAGCACGCCGGCATGCGGCTGGATAAGGTCCTGGCGACCCATCTACCCGACTCCTCGAGGGGCTCCATCCGGGCGTTGTTCGATGCTGGGCACGTCTTCGTCAACGGGCGCCCTGCATCCAAAGGCGACGTCGCCAGAGCTGGCAGCCGAGTGACCATCAAGGCGGCATCCCTTTCCACCGAGACCCGGCCCCTACGAATCGTGCTGGAGACAGAAAACCTCCTGGTCGTCGACAAACCGGCAGGTCAACCCAGTACCAAGGCCGCCTCGAGTTCGGCGCTCTCGGTGGCTGAACAATTGCTGCAACGCTATCCCCAGATGCGAGACATCGGATACCGACCGGAGGATGCTGGGCTGCTCAGTCGCCTGGATAACGACACGTCCGGGCTGCTCCTTTGCGCCAAGACACGACGCGCTTTCGACACGCTCAAGCTCGGCGCAACGATCGGATACCTCACCAAAGGGTACCTGGCGCTGGTTGACGGCTCGTGCACGCTGTCGCCAGCAAGCATCGAGTTCCCCCTTGGTCCGCGACGAGGCAGCCGTCGCAAGGTAACGACCGGACCGGAGGCGCGTGGTAATCTGGTGCCGTCCAAAACGATGATCGTTCGGGTAGAGCCACGAAGCCACGCAAGCCTGGTTTCGGTTGAAGTCCACACCGCCTACCGACACCAAATTCGGGTGCACTTGGCGATGTCTGGATACCCGCTTTTGGGCGACAAGCTCTACGGCGGAAGGGAAGTGCCGGGCCTTCGACGCCATGCTCTGCACGCTCAGCGACTGGCATGGCTTGGCAGCGATGGCGTGCCGAGCTTCGATATCACCTCTGCCCTACCGTCGGATCTCGCGCTCGTGTGGTCGGGCTGAGCGCGCCGCCGGCGCCCCTTATGGGCTGTCGGTGCGGCTTTTCGCAGGCGCGCGACGACGTCTAGCAGCGTATCCACACACGAACTCAAGAACGGAAGTGGGGTTCGGATGACCGCCACCCGTTCTTCTGCTGTGCGGCCTCGACTCCAATGGGCATCGCGTGGCAACGCTGCATGGGCTGGGGAGTCCTCTCGAACGCGAACAATCACCGCCGGCACGAGCAAGCGCCTCAGTGACGTATCGACGAAGCCAAGCCCGACTTCGATACTCGCCAGGCCGCCTCGAGGCTCGGCGAAACTCACCCTCAGCCGAAGCTCGTCCGGAAGGACAGCGTCGAGTCCGTACCGTCCAACAGCTTGTACCGAGAGGGCGCTACGTCGTCGGAGCCGTTTGGCCAAACGCAACAGGAACTCACACTGTTCTTCGACCAAGGACCGATGATGAGGCGCACCCAGAGTGAAGAACAAGGGGACTAAGGCGGTCGAATACACGAGCGTCATCGCCGAGTGGTAGGGCGACGTACCAAGCAAGCGCAGTCCAGCGACGGTAAAGGCGATCACCGCTGCGGCGAAGACCACGAGCCCAACACCGCTGCTCGCATCCAGCCAACGAAAGCCTGAAAGCTTTGGCAACTTGGGCAGCTCGACCTGTTCCAAGTCCACTTGCCTCCAGCGACCTGGCCCTTTGGGTTCGATGGGCGGACGCCTGGACTTCTGCAACGTCAGCAACATCGCGCCGACCAACAATACCCCCGCAAGCGAGGCGTTCTCAGATACGAGCGCCAGCGCCACGCTGCCACCCATGCACAGGAGCAACCCCAGGTACCTGACTCTGGGATGAACACGAAAAACGAAACTACTCGCACCCAGGCGTTGGCGCAAAGCCACCAAGAGGGCGAACCCGATTCCAGCCAGCAGTGACGTGCCCCACATCCAGTAGGGTGCTGACAGGGCCTTTGGCGCGGTCACCGCAGGCGGCGGGTCGGGCGTGACCGCCGACGGTTCGTCCGCGGCGACTTCGACACTGGCCGCGTCGAATTGCTCCGCCGACAACCGGACCGACCAGGTAACCTGTTCGCCTTTCGCGACATGGGGACGCGTCAACGTAAACCGATCTCGGTCTGCCCCACGGGACAGCTCGCTGAGGAACACCCCCTGCTCTGTGACGACCATGCCCACCGTGTCGTCGTCTGCCGACTCGGGCAGACGGGGTGCTTGCTTCCCTCTCGGCACGACGAAGGTCGTCGAGAGCGAGTCGATGCCATCATCGAAGCTGAGACCGTCCCAACGCAGATCGACCCAATCGCCCGAGCGACGTAGCAGCTCGCGCGTGCGAAAATTCGTCCGATACGCAAAACGGACCACATAGGTCCCGGTTCGAACGCCACGCTTGCCAGCAATTTCGAACGTGGCCTTGGACTCGTCAAACGCAGGCTCGAGCGGTATCGGTGGTCCAGCGGCCTGCCCACTCCGCGCTCGTGTCAGACTTGCGCCGCCGACAGGCACGGCATCGGGATCCACTCCCTGTAGTGTGAAGTCTTTGAGCGGCCCGCCACGCACACGCAGCAGCAGTTCATGACTGACGACGGCGGTACCGTCGGGGCTGAGTTCCACGGTCGCACTGTCCGCCGCTACGCGCTGGGTGACCCAGGCCGACGCCTTCGACGGGTAAAACTGGACCAACGCCAACAGCGCTAGCGAAATCAGGAAACGAAGAGAGCACACCACTGCTCTTTTTGGCTACATCTGCAGAGCCTGACGGGCCAACTTCCTGTCCAGGGCCAAACTCAGAACTTCCCGCCCACCTCGGCGGCAACCGCAACAGCCCCAGCTGCCGCGTCTTCCATCGCCGCTCGCGGCAAGTGCATCGACAGCCAAAGCTCGGGACCTCGGGTGCTGCCCGTCATGGAGACGAGGATGGGAGTCTTGCCGCCATTCGGCATCGCGAGCAGGAACTGCTGCCTCTTTGCCGCGGGGTCTTCGGCACCACCCGCGTATTGGGCAAACCGGTCGACAACGCCCGAGAGCGTCAAGAAGCCCGCGCTGATGGCTGACTGCGTGCGCAGCCCTGCCAACGCGACGTTGGCAGACAGGTTTGGCGCCTTGTTCGCGATCGCGACCGACAGCTTGTTCGCCAACAGCTCTTCGTCAGCCCCGGCACCAATCCAAGACGTGCCGTCTTTCTTCGCGACGATGAAGCTCAATCGAATCGGGGCGGCTTTGGCGGCCTTCTGCTCGGCAGCAGGGCGCTTGGCGTTGGAGAGCAGCGCTTGGGACAGTTCTCCGGGAAGGTCGAGCTGATACAAGATCGATCCAGCGGGCAATCCCATGCTAGCAGGCGCGGCGCGTTTCTTCAGTCGCGGTAGTTCGGCAAGGTCCTCGAGATCGGGATGTTTCTGGGCAGTGTTCCGCCACGAGGCGTCATTGAACGCCTCCGCGAGAGCGACATAAAGGTCGGCTACAGCACCCTCTTCATCAGCACCAGCAACGATGGAGTAGCCCCCAAAGCCGACTGCCGAAGCCAAGGTCTGCTCTCTAGTGGCGTTCGCGCCAAGCGGCCCCTCCGCCGTAATCCACGATCCGCGCACCTCGCCGACCTTGCGCAGCTTGTTGGCGACATCCAGCATCGCTTTGGATCTCAGATCGTAGTGTTCCAAGGCACCCTCGAGCAGCTCTGCAATCCCCTCCACCAAGGGGTCGAGCCGTTCAGGATGGTTCGTGCCAGCTGTATAGGTGGCACGATAGACGTCGTCTGGCAGCTGCCAGAACAAGGCGGGAGGCGCAGCGGATTCCGCTGCCCGTAGGGCCAAGGTCTGGGCGCTCCAACTCTTCTGTCCTGCCATGACTAGACCCAAGTGAACGTCGAGCGCATCGCGCGCCGCAGTCGCCTTGGATCGCAGTATCAACCGGTCGACGTCGGAGATGAGAGCTAGCAGCTCATTGACGACTGCGCGTGTGGCGTCCGCCACGGCCCCATCCAGCCGCGCATTGCCGGTGGCAAGCTCCCGCAAGAACACGGGCACCCCCACTTTTAGCCAGCCAGCCTTTTTACCGAAGCGCTCACGTACGGGCTCCGCGCGCAATTCGACGAACACCTGGTCGTCTCCGAAATTCTCCGACGGCATCGTGGTGGCCATGTACGGAGCCAAGACGTCCAAGTCCTTGCGCGAATCGCTGCAAATGAATCGCGCCGTGGTGGGGCCATTGGCTCGTGCCACGACGCACGGCTGGTTCCCGTTCAACATGACGAGCTGCATCGTCCGCGACAACCGTTCCAGCGCATGCCCGCCGGAGCGCAGCTTGTCCAGCGCAGTCTGATAATCCGCGACCGGTACCGACAACGCCGCAACGAACTTGGGTTCACTGAATGCCTCGGGATCCAGCGCCATAGCGAAATCGACCGGCGCGTCGTAGCGTACGAGTTCGTGCAGTTCGGGCAGCTCCTTCTGCAGCACAGCCTTGATAGGCAAAGGTACGTTCATCCACTGCGAAACGAGGTCGGCCACCAGCGCTGGATGGTTGATGCGAGCGACTCCGAAGAGCTCCTTGGGAGCTGCGACCGACTCAACGGGCCCAGACTCGAACTGTTCGACGGCCTGAGTCTGTGCCTTCGGCGCCTCAGCTGCCACCGCCGGCTCGGGCGGCGGCGAGGACGAGCAAGCAAGCCCCAGTGACAATAATCCCCACGTGCCCAGCGGCCTCATCCAGCGCATGCGCACACGCTATCCCACTGCCCGCGCGGTGCAAAGAGTTTGCACGGAGAGCAACGCAATCTCCCCAGAAACAGCACGGCCCAGCTGGCATTTCACCAGCCGGGCCGCGGCCACCGTTGTCAGCAGTGCTGTGTGGTCACACTGCGTGTGTCAGTTGGTCTCTTCGAATTCCGCGTCGACCACATCGCTCGGGGCTGAGGAGCCCGATGCTGGTCCAGCATCTCCACCCTGAGGAGCCGCACCAGGAGCCGCGCCGGGGGGCGTCTCGTAGAGCTTGCTGGCCAAGGTATGGGCTTCCTTCTCCAACCGCTCGAGCACACTCTGTACCTTGTCGTCGTCCTGCTGCTCGACAGCCTCTCGACCTTCCTTGATGAGGCCTTCGATCGTCGCCAAGTCCATGCCTTCCAGCTTTTCCTTGTTCTCGCTGATCTGCTTCTCGAGTGTGTAGCAAAGGTTATCGAGCTTGTTGCGACGTTCCACCTCGTCACGACGCTTCTTGTCCTCTGCCTCGTGCTCCTGAGCATCTTTGACCATACGATCGATCTGGGACTCATCGAGACCGCTGTTGGCGGTGATCGTGATCTTCTGATCTTTGCCAGAAGCAGTGTCCTTCGCAGTCACGCTCAGGATGCCGTTGGCGTCGATGTCGAAGGTGACCTCGATCTTGGGCATACCGCGCGGTGCTGGGGGAATTCCATCGAGATGGAACTTGCCCAGCGTGCGGTTCTGGCCCGCCTGTGCTCGCTCACCCTGCAGGACGTGGATCTCGACCGACGGCTGGTTGTCGGATGCCGTGGAATAGATTTCCTTCTTTTGGGTCGGGATGGTCGTGTTGCGGGGGATCATCACGGTCATCACGCCGCCAAGGGTTTCGACGCCGAGGGAGAGAGGCGTGACGTCGAGCAACACCACGTCTTTGACGTCACCCGACAGGACTCCGCCTTGAACCGCCGCGCCAATGGCAACCACCTCGTCGGGGTTGACACCTTTGTGGGGCTCCTTGCCGAAGAACTCTGTCACCGTCTTCTGCACCAGCGGAATACGCGTCGACCCGCCAACGAGCACCACTTCGTCGATTTCCTTGGCGCTCTTCTTGGCGTCAGCCAGCGCTTTGCGAACCGGCTCCATGGTGCGCTCGATCAACGGCTGAATCATCTGCTCCAGCTTCGACCGAGTCAGAGTGACCTGGAGATGTTTGGGGCCGCTGGCGTCCGCTGTGAGGAAGGGCAAATTGATGGTCGTCTCCTGAGTCGAGGAGAGTTCGATCTTGGCCTGTTCCGCCGCGTCCTTGAGGCGTTGGATGACCATCTTGTCTTTGCTGACGTCGAGACCAGAGCTCTTTTTGAACTCGTCGATCAACCACGTCATGACGGCGTCGTCGAGGTCGTCGCCACCTAGGTGAGTGTCACCGTTGGTGGAGATCACTTGCACCACGTTGTCGCCCACCTCGAGAATCGAGATGTCGAAGGTGCCGCCGCCAAAGTCGTACACGGCGATGATCTCGTTTTCTTTCTTGTCGAGACCGTAGGCTAGCGCTGCTGCCGTCGGCTCGTTGATGATGCGCTTGACCTCCAAGCCAGCGATCTTGCCCGCGTCCTTCGTCGCCTGACGCTGGGAGTCGTTGAAATACGCCGGAACGGTGATCACCGCTTCGGTGACCGCCTCCCCGATGAAGTTCTCAGCTGCCTTCTTGAGCTTGCCGAGCACCCGGGCGCTGACCTCTGGCGGAGCCATGTCCTTGCCGCGCGCGCTGATCCAAACATCCCCATTCTTGCCTTTGGAGACCTTGTAGGGCACCCGTTTGGCTTCTTCACCTAGCTCGTCGAAGCGACGACCGATGAAGCGTTTGGCGGAGTAGACGGTGTTCTCCGGATTCGTCACCGCCTGACGCTTGGCGATTTGCCCGACCAGGATTTCGCCCTTGTCATCCCATGCCACCACGCTCGGGGTGATCCGCGAGCCCTCTTCGTTGACGATGACCGTCGGCTCTTTGCCGTCCATCACCGCGACGACGCTGTTCGTGGTTCCCAAGTCGATTCCTATGATCTTACCCATTGTTCATTTTCTCCCTGGTCGCTGACGGCCGCGGTTGGCCGCGAAATCCGTCGCGCTGTGAGCTTCACCTCAATCGAGTCAGGCCCGAATGCCTGGCCGCTGTCGCTGGCTCTGTGGCCGCTTCCCGTAGACTTTGCTGGGGCTGAGCCGCCGGAAGATCCGCGGTTTCAGCTCCGAGCTGTGGGTGGGACACCCGTTGGAGTGGCCGAATCAAGCCGTTGTCGGAGGTTTCTGTGATGCGGCTGAAGCTAACCACGCCTCCGGGGTGGTCAACGGAGCCCGGGAACAAAAATTGTCACTCAGGGCGGTTGGCTGCGCGCTGCACCCGATCAGGGATGTCGCTGAACGAGCGGCCGCACGCTTGCCAACCTTGCCCGAGCTCCGCGCATGGTACACGGTTCGCGAAATCCCATTGCATGCCCCGCCAAATCGAACTTTCGCAATCAATTGACGCTCCGGTCGCATTGATCTGGAAAATGTGCGCGGAGCCTCGCGGTCTCGTCAATTGGCAGGCGGACGAAGCCGAGGGAGAGGCGCGGCGAGGGGGCAGGCTTCAACTGCACTGGTCGGCTTTCGAGTCCACGGTCGAACTCGAAATCATTCGCTTCGAGCCCGAGCGCCAGCTCACGCTCAAGCAGGGGCAGACGGAAGTCGACTTCCATTTCGAGCCCGGGCGCGTGACGCTGGTGCAGCGCGGGCTCGAAGCGGAGGATGACGTCGAAGGGCTCCACTCTTCTTGGCAGTTGGCCCTGGCTCAACTCGCACACTGCGTCGAACGGCACCCGAACCGCCAGCGCAGAGTCGAGTGGCTCGTGCGCCAGGTCCGCACCAGCCCCCAGCTAGTCTACCTGGCGTTGACGGACCCGCATCTATGCAGATGGCTCTGTCGCTCGGGCGGAATCGCCGCACAGGGCGAACGATACGAGTTAACGTTGCCTCAAGGCATCGTGCTGTCCGGCAAGGTCATGACCAACATTGCCGGAAGAGACATCGCGCTGACATGTGATGCGGCAGGGGAAGCAGTGCTGGTCTTTCGTACATTGCCAAGTCCTACTGATCCCGCGGCTCGACTGATAGCCGCGGTTTGGTCCGAATGGGGACCGCCCCGCGAACTGGCAGACGAGATCATAGAAGCAGTCGACGCGTGCATGGAGCAGCTGGTGAGCTTGCTCGCTCGAGTCGGTTCTGCATAGTTGAGCACCCAAGCTAGCGGCCCGCAGACGCCGAACGACAGCCCGCTCTAACGAGAGTCCGTCCGAGCGTCGCGGCAACAACGCGCGCCCGTCGAGTAGTCGAAATACGTCGCCGCGTGATTCTTGATCTGGCTATCGCACCCTCCCTGAGTGCGCCGGGCGTAGAAGCCACCACGAAAAACGCCTGCCTCGTCGGCCACCCATTCGTCGAGATTGCCAACCATGTCATAGATTGCATCCCCCCCCCAACGGCTTGCACAGCTCTGAGAGGCTCCGGTCACCCGAAGAACGGGTTCATCTCCCGCTACGGAGAGGAGGTTCAAGCGAGGGTCGAGGTGTCCACTGGACGACAAGCCGTGCAGCACCGCAGCAGGGTGAAAGATCTTGCCCACATTGCAGGGCTCGGGTCGATACTTGTCGCCGTAGGGGAACTGAGTGTTCTGTTGGCCGCGGCACGCGACCACCCACTCGTTCTCCGAGCACAGTCGCTTGCCCGCCTTCTCGCATGCGCGGCTCGCAGAGTAGTAGGACAGATACCCGTGGGGGACGACCCCGCGCTCGCTCACGGCCTTGGGTTCATAATCCGCCGAGCGCTGGAACTCACTGAGCTCAGGCAGCGGCATACGACGAGCTTGCTCACTGCCAACTGTCGGGGCGAGTTCCTGCCAGCGGTCATAGACGAAATGCAACATCCGCGGCTCTGGCGGATAATACGGCGACAAGCGGCTGCCAGTCTTGGCATCCACCATGGATACTTCGTAGCGGTCGATGCAGAAGTCCCGCACGGATACCATGTCCGACGGGCAAGGCCCTTCTGCGCCACGCGCAACGCCGAAACTGACGAGCGCACAGAAGACGGCGGCGAGCGGCCCCGCGACGAGAAAGAACCAAGGAGCTACCAAGCGCTCTCGACGAAACGCAAGCGCTCTCATGCTGAGCCGACAATACGCGATGAAAAGGCAATGGCGCTCATGCCCAAGCGCTCGTAGGCGCGCAACCACAACGTATTCGGGTCCCCGGAAAACAGCAGCGAAGCGTCCGCTTCTGACGGCATCCAGGACCCCTGACGAATCTCTTCCTCCAGCTGGGAGGGCCCCCAACCGGCATATCCAGCCACCCCGACGATGCTGCGAGGCGCATTGCCGTTGGCTAGCTCATCGAGCAGCAAACGAGAGCTCGACGCGGTGATGCCGCACCCGATATCGAATTGGTCGTCGATGCTGTCGGGCTTTTCCGAGGTCGGGTACAGGAGCCACACTTGCTCAGAGCCGACGGGACCACCAGAACGCACCACTCCCGTACCTTCGACGTCGACCTTCGGGGAAACGTCAGTACGCTCGAGCAACTCCCCGAGCGTCATCAACTCGGCACCATTGATGACCCAACCGAAGGCGCCGCTGTCGCCGTGGGCCGCCAACAGCACGACCGAGCGCTCGAAGTTCGGATCGCCGAGGGGCGGCGCTGCCAGGAGGAGTCCGGGGGCGAGCTGCGACATGTGTGTAGGGTAGATCCTGAGGCGCCGGGCGTCGAGACCCACTTCTGTCGGCCCCGTCCCACCGCAATAGCGCTGGCCTCCGGAGACGGATATCTTCCGCACCGCGGGCAAGGTCCACTTTGGTGCGAAACCTCGGCGCCACTGCCCGGGCACGCCACGACTCGGGTTAAGCCCACCTGGTCCCGTGCCGTACAGTTTGACTGAGCACAATGGACACTTTGCTGACCGTGAAGGAAGTGGCAGCCATGCTGAGGGTCTCAGCGCAGACGCTGTACAAGATGCTGGAGCAGGGTGGGATCCCCGCTGTGAAGGTGGGGAGCCAGTGGCGGTTCGAGCGAGATAAGGTTCGTGCTTGGCTGCAAGCCCAGGGGGCTTCGGCTGGTGGGGAACAGAAAGCGGGCGTCGACCGCGCCGACAACCCAATCAATCAGACCTAGGGCTCGAGGAGGGGAAACCGCCCTCAGGTCGTGTAGTCCGCGTTGATCCGGACGTATTGCTCCGTGAGGTTACACCCCCACGCGACAGCGGACTCACCGCCCAGGCCCAAATCCACCTGGATCCGAACGCTCTCACCTTCCATCGCAGCACTTACTTTGGACAATTCGAGCTCCGTTGGCGCGCCATTGGCGAACGCTTGGTGTTCTCCAATCCAAACGCTGGCACGCTCGGGATCGACATCTGCTCCGGATTTACCGATCGCCATCAGGACACGCCCCAAGTTCGGGTCGCGTCCCGTCACCATGCTCTTGACCAGTTGTGAAGAGACGATCGCTCGAGCAGCAAGGCGCGCGTCTTGCAACGTCTTGGCGCCGCGCACCTCGGCTTCGAGCAGCGCTGTCGCTCCCTCGCCATCCCGAGCCAGCTCCTTTGCCAGGGCGGTTGCCACCTGCAACATGGCCCCTTCGAGCAGCGCAGCCCCCTCAGTCTCGTCAGTCAGGTCAGCATCGGATGCCGCGCCGTTGGCAAACGCGATCATCATGTCACTGGTGGATGTGTCCATGTCCACGTCCACCATGTTGATGGTCTGATCGCCGACTCGCCGGAGCGCACCATCCAACCACTTCGAGTCAGCCTTGGCGTCCATGGTCAGAAAACAAAAGACGGTTGCCATGTTCGGATGCGCCATGCCACTCCCTTTGGCGGTTCCCGCTACGGTGTAGGTCACGTCCCGGTAGCAGAAACTCACGGCGCGGACTTTGGGAACGGTGTCCGTCGTCATGATGGCGCGACTGAAGTCGGCCCCTCCCTCGGGAGATACCTCGATCCGACTCACGGCGTCGGCAATGCGGTCCATCGGCAGCGGCCGACCAATGACGCCCGTCGACGCGACGAGCACACCTTCAGCCCCCAACCCGAGACGCTCGGCGGCGAGCTCGGTCATGCGCTCCGCGTCGGCACGTCCCCGTTCTCCCATGGCGACGTTGGAGCAGCCCGAATTGACGACCAGCGCCTGCGCTGCGCCACTGGTGACTCGTCGGCGGCACAATTCGACCGGCGCCCCAGGGACCTTGTTCGTCGTGAAAATACCCGCAACGTTGCAGGGGCGGTCCGCCACCAGCAGGCCTACATCCAGGCGCGGGGTAGGTCCGTACCTCTTGATGCCCGCGGCTACGGCCCCGGCCGACCAGCCCGCGGGCGAGCAGATGCTCGGATTCTCCAGCCACTGATATTGCATGTTCTTCGCTGCTCCACTTTCGCACGGTTAGTGCGAACCGGCCCAGCGCCACTCAGCGTTCGCCGATGCGAGCCGTATGATCTGTCTATCCCGGCAGTTCAAGCACCGCAAGCAGCAGACCAGATGTCCCCCTCAATCATGCCCCAAGAGCTCTTCGACCAGAACACGTGGAGGCAGTTGTGTCAGCTAGTAGAAGGTGAAGACACGTCGTTTCTAGAGGCCCTGTTTCAGAACTATCTTCAGGCGGCCAGCGCCAACCTCGAGACTCTTCGACACTCCAAGGACGAAAAGGCCAGACGTCGAGCTGCCCACACGCTGTTCGGCAGCAGTATGAGCGTCGGAGTGTCGAGCATCGCCACCATCTGCCGTAAACTGGAACTGGAGCTAGGGCGCATCCCCGTCGACGACATGACGGATCGCCTTGCCAAGATCGAAGGGCAACTGCGCCGCGTCGCAGAGTATTACCCGCTCGCCCTGGCGTCGGTCGGAACTGCGCAATCGGCCTGAAATCGCGCGCTTGCGTTGGTAGGCAGGCGACAAGCGACTATAACGCGAGGGCGTGGGAGAGCTCGTTCGCAAAACCGCCAAAATGGCTGCTGGGTGCGTCGTTCTGCTGGCTACGGAAACTACCGCCGCCCAGGGCGCGCCATCGTCTCCGGATACGCGAGGGGACACGGACGTGCCGGGGAACCCTTCCGTGCTCACCGGGCCCGAGCTCGCCGCACGCACCGGGTACGCCAGCCCGATCGGCACACTGCAGCGGGGTGAGCCGCTGCGCGAGCACGTCGCGGGCGCCATCCCGTTCTGGTTGGACGTGGGTTACCGATTTGCACGACGTTGGTTCGTCGGTGCGTACGGTCACTATGGCTTGGCTTTGCGCTCTGCCACGGCCGACACCCGCTGCCCCGATTGCCAATACACTTGGGTTCGCTATGGTGCCCAGGTGCAGTATCGCCCGTTCATTTCGGGCAACACAAACGTATGGGTCGGTCTGGGGATCGGTCAAGAGTTGCTCAACGTCGCTATCGACGAAGAGCGACGCAGCGCATCGAGCACCCGGGGCTGGGAACTGTTGAACGCGCAGTTTGGGGCGGAATGGGAACCGACCACAGGATTGGGCCTGGGTCCATTCCTCAGCATCTCCGTGGACTCCTTCAGTTCGCGGACTCTAACTTGTGAGCGCGACACCTTCTGCTCACTCGCAGAGCGGCGCGTGGTGGAGACGTTGGACCGAGGCACGACCCACGGTTGGTTCAGCTTCGGGCTGCGGGTCGTCGCGCTGCCTTGACCTGGGTAATTCATCAACGGTCTTGCTATTGATTTGGCGAGGGACCATGCTGCACTCGCATGGATGCGCTGTCGGCGAACATCGCGAGCAACGTGAAGCGTTTCCGCGAACAGTTGGGTCTGAGCCAACAGCAGGTGGCCAACGTCGCCCAAGTGCCGCGCCCGACCTGGGCCAACCTGGAGTCGGGTCAGGCAAACCCCACCATCGCTGTGCTCACCAAGGTGGCCTCCGCCCTCAACGTCAGCGTCGAGGAGTTATTGCGTCCACCGCTGGCCAGCGCGCGCGTCGTACCGGCTGAAGCCTTGCCTTCGAAGAGGCGAGGTCGGGTCGCCGTGCGTAGTCTTCTCCCGGAAACCGTCGCGGGCCTGGAGATTGAGCGCCTCGCGCTACCGCCGAAGGCGCAAATCAACATGCCCCCGCACAGCGTGGGGTCGCGCAAGTACTCGACCTGCGAACTCGGAGAAGTCGAGGTGACGGTTGGAGGTACGCGCTATGACAACCGCGCAGGCGACGTCGTCGTGTTTCGAGGAGATCAGCCCCACGCCTACCGAAACACTGGACGAGCTGCTGCGGTGGTCTACTGCATCGTTTCGTTTGCCGGCACCGACTGACCCTGACCTGCACGGGCGGACCAAACCCGCCCGATGCAGCCGGAGAGCTTTGACTCGTGCAATTTGTGCACGTGTGGGGAGACCCACTAGCCAGGAGCAACGTTTGCGCACATGATATTTCGGCCGCGCCGGTCTGCGAGGCGCAGCGCCAGGACCGACGGCTCCGACGAGGATCTTCGATGGCAACGCTCGACTCATTGACTCAAGACCACCAACTTATCTCCGAGGTGCTGGACGCTCTGGAAGTGTTTGTGCGGCGCCTGGCAAAAGAGCGGGAGCTTGATCGGGACCAGCTGCGGCGCTTCACCGCTTTCTTCCTCTCCTTTGCTGACGTCCACCATGCCAGCAAGGAAGAACAAGTACTCTTTCCTGCACTGGAGCGGCACGGTGCGCGCTGGGACGATGGTCCGCTAGCGGATGCCCGACGGGAGCATCGCCAGGAGCGCTACCTGATGCGCACGATGGCCCAGCTCGCAGCGCAAGACTCGACTCCAGACGATGAAGCCATTCGCCACCTGACCGCTGAGCTTCACGAGTTCATCATGTCCATGCGCGCCCACATCCAGAAGGAAGACTACGATGTGTTCCCCCTAGTCGCCTCCCTGGACGAGGCGGCACAGCGCGAACTCGCGGCACACCTGCAGCAGTTCGACTCGACGCCGCCATCCGTCGGTGACGTCCCCAAGATGACGGAACTTGCCAAGTCGCTATCGCAAGCCTATCGCCCTGGCCACGACTGAACCACGGGCCGGGCACGAGCCATGGACGCGTCCCGCGGCGCATCCTATGACATCTCCATGGCCCCTCGGCCCGAGCTCGAGTCAGGGCAGACGCTAGACGACGAACTGCTGACGGACCGCGATGCGGGTGCCGCGCCGTCGACGATCGACGCCGCCGCACCAACCCAACAAAGCGCGGAGATCGTTCCCCGGTCCGTCCCCCCCAAGTCGCAATTGATGACGGTGGCGCGCTCGAGCTACCGCTTTGGCGCCGAGGTAGCCCGCGGGGGTCTTGGGCGGATCGTGCACGCCCGGGACCTCCGGCTCAATCGGGATGTCGCCATCAAGGAACTAATCCGCCCGTCACCCGCGAGCGAGGCGAGATTTCTGCGCGAGATCCAGGCGACGGTCAAACTGCAGCATCCCAACATCGTAGCCATTCACGAAGCGGGGAGTTGGCCCGACGGGCAGCTGTTCTATGCAATGAACTTCGTGGCTGGGCGGACATTGCTGGACGTCATCAGTTCCCGCACCACGTTAGCCTCGCGCATGGAACTGCTCCCAACCGTCCTCGATGTGACGGAAGCGATCGCGTTCGCCCATAGCGAGGGCGTCGTGCACCGTGATCTCAAGCCCGCGAACGTGCTCGTAGGTCGCTTCGGAGAGACCGTCGTCATCGACTGGGGCCTTGCGAAACTGCTGAGCAAGCGCGAGGTACAGCGCGCCGAGCGGGATACACCTCCGGAAGCCGGCGTCACGCGCGTTGGTTTGGTGGTAGGAACGCCACCCTACATGCCACCGGAGCAGGCCGGTGGCGACGACGTCGACGAACGCTGCGACGTCTATGCATTGGGGGCCATTCTCTACCATGCGTTATCCGGACACCCACCATACTCGGAACATTCCGAGCACTCGGTTCTGGACCGTATCCGTGAAGGACCTCCCATTCCCCTAGGCGAGCTCGAACCGGACCTACCACCAGACCTATTGGCTATCGTCGAGAAGGCCATGGCGCGGTCCCCGGAGGAACGGTACGCGAATGGCGCGGAGATGGCCCAAGAGCTCTCTGGCTTCACGAAGGGTCGCCTCGTGCGGGCCTACAGTTACCGCTTTCGCGACCTACTCCGCCGTTTCATCCAGCGCAACGGGGCGGCAGTCGGCACCGCCGCCGTCGCCTTTGTGCTCTTCCTTGTGTTCGCGAGCTATAGCGTCATCCAGGTGCGCAATGAACGCGACTTGGCACGACAAAGCGAGCGCACAGCCAAACAACAGCTGACGATCGCCCGCCAACGAGAACAAGCACTGATTGTCACGCGCTCCATGGCTCTGACCGAATCAGACCCTACCCTGGCTGTTGCTCACCTCAAACATCTCGAGGAAGCTATCGACGGCGCGGCCAGCGTCGCGGCCAAAGCCGAAGAATACGGAGTCGCGCGCTGGGTGCTGCGCGGACATACTGATTCGGTCAACTGCGTCGACGTGTCACCGGATGGCACGCAGCTTGTCTCGGGAGGTGAGGACCAGAACGTCATTGTGTGGAAGTTCGGAAGCACGGAGGGCCGAGCGCTCACATACCACACTGACAGAGTTACCGACTGCGCCTTTTCCCCAGATGGAAGCCTGATTGCAACAGCGAGCTATGACGGGCACGTGAAGCTGCTGTCAGCCGCGGATCTGCAGGAAAATACGCTCCCCGCACAGGGCGGCGCAGTAAAGGCCATCGCGTTTTCCCCGGACGGAGAATACCTGGCCTTGGCCAGCAGCAACTCGACCGTCGGCCTCTGGCATCTCTCCGACAGAAGTTACACGGCATATCCAGCGCGCAACGTGCGCTGGCCACTACTGGCTTTCCCCGGCCCGTTCAGCCTGCTGTCAGGGCCTCACTCCGGACGGTTCCGACTCTGGTCTGTCGACGGAAAGTACGTCGAGTCGCCACCCCTGCCCTCGCCGATAACTCGCGCTCGCTTGTGGGAAGCACCTCACACCTTCGTCTTGGGCACACGCGCGGGCGAGCTATTCGAGTGGAACACTCAAGACTCCGAACTCGCCAAGATTGCGGAGCTCGGATCTGAAGTGATGGGAATTTCGACGAGCACGGCTGAGCCGGGCTACGCGGCCGCTGCCACGATGGCAGGAGATGTCTTTCAGGTGGACTTGACTTCGCGCTCGGCCCGACGCCTCGGTCGGCACAACGAGCGAGTTCAGGCGCTGGAGGTATCCCCAGAACAGCGCTTCGTCGCCAGCGGCGGCTGGGACCGCCAGGTTCGGCTCTTCGACGTGACGACAGACGCCAACCAGACCCTGCGCGGCCACACCGACGTCGTAAGTGACCTGGTCTTCACCCCTGACGAGCGCTACCTGGTCAGCGCATCCTGGGACAAGACGCTACGGATTTGGCCCCTCCGGAATGAGCTCCACGACCAACGCAGTGTATTGCTCGGACACGAAGTCGGCGTACACAGTGTCCGCTTCTCGCCCGATGGCAACTGGATTGCCAGCGGCGGGCACGACAACACCGTCCGTCTGTGGAACCGCCACGACAAGACACAGCGCGTCCTTCTGGGTCACACAGACCACGTATACCGTGTGATTTTTTCTCCTGATGGCAGGCACTTGGCTTCGTCGAGTGACGACCAGTCCGTGCGCATCTGGTCCGTGCGCGACGCGAAAATCGAGCACGTGCTTTTGGGGCACGAGGCGGACGTGGAAGAACTCGCGTACTCCCCCGACGGCAAGTGGTTGGCGTCCACTTCTGAAGACCATACCGCCCGCGTCTGGAACACGGATGACGGTAGTGCGCACGTGCTGTACCACGACCACGACGTAACCACCGTCTTGTTCTCCCCAGACGGCACCCTCTTTGCCACCGGGAGTCGCGCTGGCGATGTGCGCCTGTTCGATGCCGCGAGTATCACTCCGAAGGAGATTTTTTCGGAACACGAGGGCGAGGTTCATGCAGTCGCCTTCTCACCCGATAGTCATTGGCTCGCTTCCGCGGACAAGAGCGGGCGCCTCATCTTGCGCGACCTGACGTCGGGGCGAACCGTGAGCTGGAGCCCGCTACTTGGAGCGCACGGGATCGCCTTCTCTCCCGACGGGCGCTGGCTGGCGATTGCCGGTGCCACTCCTCACTTGTGGCTCTGCGAAGTCCGCACGTCGATATGCAGCGACTTGGACGCTCATCGCAGCGTCGTCCGTGGCATGCGCTTCACGCCGGACTCGAAGTACCTCGCGACGGGCGGCGGAGAGGGCGTGCTCTACCTTTGGGACATCGAGCGGAAGGAGTACCGCATCTTCGAAGGGCACCGCGCGCCGATTTTCGACGTCGATATCTCGCCGGTCGAAGGCGACTGGATCGCCACGGCAAGTGCCGACGCGTCCGTACGCCTCTGGCCTAGGGTACCGCCGCCGCGCGGCGAGAACCTGATGCAAGTGCTGGAAGAAATGACGGCGGAAACGGTCGGCGAGGGCGATCCCGCGGCGGGGCTGCCCAACGCGTTCTAGTTGGCTGCAAGTTCGGATGAGGCACCAGAGGGTGGTGGGCTCCGCAGAATGCGCCCAGTAGAGGCCCCAGACGAGTCCGTACCGACGGAAAGCCGGGGCGCCACCGCGCGATCCGCGGGTGCAGCACAGCCCGATGATTGAGCGGGGCTACATGACGTATATACTGTCAGCCGAATGGTCGCGACTCTCTCGCACACGCTCGCAGAAGAAGACTTGGGTAAGTCACCTCCCAGGTCAACACGCTTCGGGCCCATGCTCTACGTCTTGTTGGAGGGGGATCGGCCGTTGGCCATGTCGTCCCGCCACTGCTTGGAGAACGCGAGTAACGTCGTGTTGGGCCGGGGGCGGGAGCGAAGTGCGGAACGTCCGACAGATTCGCCGGCGGGTGATCTCGTATTGCGTGTCCCGGACGCGCGCATGTCCTCCAACCACGCCATCGTCGCACGGGTCAGAGACAACTGGTTCGTCGAAGACAGTCGTTCAAAGAACGGCACGCGCATCAACGGCCAGCCAATTAACCAGCATCAGCTGACCGATGGCGATCTCATAGAACTCGGACGCACCGTGTTTCTGTTCCGTTCGAAGGTTGCCCTGGACGGTCCGGATGACCTGGACACTGCCGCATTCGACTCGGAATCGACGCTGACTCTCAACCCCACGCTGGCACGAAGCTTCGATGAACTGCGAACAATCGCCCCGTCCAAGGACATCTCCATCCTGATCAACGGCGAGAGCGGGACAGGCAAGGAAGTTCTTGCCAGACAAATCGCGGCTTGGTCCCGAATGCCCGGCGACTTCGTGGGCGTCAACTGCGGGGCGCTGCCCGCCAATCTGGTAGAAAGTGAACTGTTCGGCTCAGTCAAGGGAGCGTTCTCCGGGGCCACGAACAACCGCCTCGGCCTCGTGCGAAGCGCCAACAACGGATGCCTCTTTCTCGATGAGATCGGGGATCTGCCCCTGGCGTCGCAAGCGGCTCTGCTCCGTGTGCTCCAAGAACACGAGGTCACCCCCGTGGGCGCCACACGGCCTTTCTCCGTCGATTTTCGGGCCGTGGCAGCCACCCATCAAGATCTGGACGCCGCGGTGAGCGCCGGGCGATTTCGCCACGACTTGTTCGCCCGCCTGGCAGGATTTCGCGTAAGTCTGCCACCGCTACGCGAGCGCAAGGAAGACATTGGAATACTGATCGGCCTGTTGCTCCCAAAGTTGACCTCGAACCCTCAGGACGTGCGCTTCGCGCCCGACGCGATTCGAAAGCTGTACCGCTACGATTGGCCGCTGAACATTCGAGAGCTTTCCAATACGTTGAGTACGGCGGCGCTGCTCGCGGCGGACGCGCCTGTTCAGCTCGAACACCTGCCGGATACCCTCAGCAATGACGAAGCAGCGAGGTCGAGCCTGCGTGAGTTGACGACTGAGCAGCAACAACACCGGGACGAGATAGCCGAACTTCTACGCAAGCACGAAGGCAACGTAAGCGCCGTCGCCCGAGAGGTTGGCAAGGCCAGGACTCAGATTCAGCGCTGGATGAAGCGCTACGATCTGCGACTCGAGGACTTCAAAGGCGCGACTCGTTGACGGTCGGCTCTATAGCTCGGATAGAGCGCCGCGAATCACTTCCAAGAGTCGCTCGAGTCGGTAGGGCTTTTGCAGGTACCCAGCGAACTCCGAGTGCTTGACATCGCTGCCAGCCTCGCTCCTCGAGTGGCCGGAGGTCAGCACCATTGGCGTCAAACAGCCGAGCTCCCGAGCTCTTTGCATCACTTCCACGCCGGTGAAATCCGGCATCGACAGGTCCACGATGACCAAACGGTAGTGCTTGGGCCCCTTCTCGATCAGCTCGAGGGCCGCGCTTCCGCTCCCGGCGACTTCGACGTCAAACCCCTGTTGGTCCAGTACTAGCCCGGTCAGGCGCGCTACTGAGGGTTCGTCATCCACCACTAAGATGCGCCCATGGCCACGCCAAGCCGCGGTGGACTGCCCCGCCTGTTCTCCTTCTTGCCGAGAGCAGGGAAAATACGCCTCGAAACGCAGACCGCCGGG
The DNA here is from genome assembly GCA_050298815.1 of Polyangiaceae bacterium. GTDB lineage: Bacteria > Myxococcota_A > Polyangia > Polyangiales > Polyangiaceae > SZUA-265. The sequence goes on along the minus strand of JBNKUV010000078.1, from coordinate 14,687 downwards.
GTCCGCCTGCAACACACGAAGCCCTCCGCCGAGTGCGTGCAGCATACCGAGCGCAGTTGCCATGCCTGCGGGATTGTGCGTTCGTCCGCGAGCGCCTCGTTGGTCAGGGGTGAACAACTTGGTTGGAGTAAACATGGGTTCAAACAGACGTCGGACGCCCGCTTGATCGACCTCCGCTGACGGCTCGTGGATGGTGAAGACGACGAACGAGTCACCTTCCGGAGGCTGACCGATGAAGGGCTCGTCTTCCTTGGACGGCAATTCATCGGCACGACTGAGTGAGACGGTCAGCCGCTGATCGCCACCACTTGGAGGCGTATCGGTTCGAGCATCCTGCTCCTGCCTGCCGAATGCGCGCACGGCCCCGATGAGAGCGTAAACGACATCGCGCACCTCTGGCAGATCGGCCTCGATCGTGAACGCACCAGGTGAGACCTCCATGCCGATACGTGGTCCTCGGCCCCGCTCCCCGACATCCTTGGCCACCGCTCCCACGAGTGCGCCGAAGTCAACCAATCTGACTTCCCCGCTGCTCTGAGTTGTGGACCCCATCACCCCTCGTAGATCGGACATTCGTCGTTTGCCTGAAGACCCGGACCGCCGGACCACGCATCCTAAGGTAGCGACGCCCACCAAAGCGTCCACCCCAGTTGCGCCACCCAATAGCCTAGCGTGCCTATTGAGTAAACGGGAGCGGCGACCTCACCGATAAGGAGTGCCTCCACATCGGCTCTATGACCGATCAAGGCTCGCAGAACGCCTGGAGGGTGTCGTATTCGTCGAATTCATGAACAAAACCAGTCTCTTTCCGAAACGCCTCCGGGTCTATGACCACGGGGTACTTCAGGTGACTGATGGCGCCCTTGGGGAGCCAGGGTAGGCCGAACTTCCCTAACATCCACGGCATCAGAGGCTCCGGAAGCGGTACATGCTCGCGCGCAGTCTCATCAATCAACGTTGTCAGTGGCAGCGGATTTGGCCCCGCGACATTGAACACACCGCGCAACTCATGGGCGAGCGCCAGCGCCACCGCTCTGGCGGCATCGAGCTCGTGGATGAACTGAAAGAGAGGATCGAATCCCAGGACAGTCGGAACCTTTGGACCACGCAGGTAGTCCGCCAGCGTTCCGTGGCGGCTCGGGCCGAGCGTGTAACACAAGCGCAGCACAGCGGTGGAGAGCTTGGGGTAGCGCCAGAGTGCGGAACCAGCGAACAGATCGGCTGCCACCAAGTCGGCGAGTTCTGGGAAATCTTCCGCCGCCATCGGTGGCTCGTCCTCTGCATGATACAGCGGAGAGTCCGCGGTTGCGCCGTAGTAGGTGTGTCGACCAACGAATACCGCACGAGCCACGTCGTAGCGATCACAATAGTCAATCGCTGCCTTGGTACCGCCGAGACTCATGCGGTGTTGCTCAGGCTCCGGCAAGTGAAGGTGGGAGACGGTCGCCATGTGCACCAACGCGTCGGGGCGTCGGGTGCGAAAGACATCCTCCGCAGGCCGCTTGCGAAGGTCGGCTTCGATGACTTCCACGCCGTCGGGGGCCTCGTGCCACCCTCGTTTGTCGATCCCTATGACCTCGTGACCATCCGCCAGAAGTCGCTCGGCGATGAGCCTCCCGAGGCGCCCCGAGGCGCCCGTTACCACCACCCTCAGAACCACTTGTACTCCGCCTTGCCCTGCTCGATGAGCTGCATGATAGAAGCTTTGACTTGGTCGACCAAGCTGTTGATGGTCGTATCGTCCTCCTGTCCCGTGCCCTCGAAGTACAGAGGGCGGCCGAAACGGATCATGATCCGAGTCGGCAACGGTACGGCAAAAAGGTATGGCGTGATGGGCACGTACGGCATGCCAACGAGCTTGCCCAGGCTCTTGAGGTTGGCTACCGTGGGCACGGCCTCCCCACCGCCGAGCACTGCCGTCGGGATGATCGGCGTCTGAGTTTCCATCGCCAGCCGGACGAACCCGCTGCCAAACCGGACGAGCTGGTGACGTTCCGAAAACAGCTTGGCGGTACCTCGAGTGCCTTCCGGAAACACCATCAACAGACGCTCGTCTCGTAGCAATCGACGGGCATGCTGAGGTAGCCCCGTTACTTGCCCCACGCGCGAGGCCCACTCGGAGACGAACGGCAGTTGACCCATGAAGCGGTCAGTCATGCCCTGTGCCAAGCGGGGCGGCTCGAGTTCGAAAAAGCACGCAGCCGCCAGCATCGTCGCGTCGATCGCATACCCGCCAGAGTGGTTGGCGACGAGCATGGCTCGCCCGCGCGGGGGCACGTGTTCGATGCCGTGACACTCCGTGGTGAAGTAGTTACGGTAGGCACGCCCAAACACCATCGCCGCTTTGCGCAGAAACTTCTTGGAGATCCCGTAAGCGTCTATCCCCGAGGGGTTGAACGGCAGCTCGAGGCGATCAATCCGCTGGGCAACTTCCTCCGCCAACTTCGACACACCCGATCACCTATCATGCGGGGCTCCGGCAGCACGCAATCTTTGGCCACGTGACGCAGCTGCCGAGCCGGTCAAACCCAATCGACGCGGATTTCTGGTCACATCGGGGCGCTTCGAAGCCACACTACGAGCCGTGGGCGAGCTCCATCCTGCAACTAGTACTCGGCTGCGGGTGATGACCTGGAACATCCACAAGGGGATCGGCGGCGTCGATCGACGCTACGACCTGGACCGCACCATCGACGTCATCCGCTACTACGACCCAGACGTCGCGTTGCTGCAGGAAGTCGCCAAGGACATGCCGAGCCTCGAGAGCGACGACCAAGTCCAACGTCTGATGGACAGTCTGCAGCTTCACGGCGCCTTCCATCCTGAGCACCAATTCCGACGCGGTGGCTATGGGAACCTAATCCTGTCCCGTTGGCCCCTGGAGCAAGTCACTCATCTGGACCTGACGATCGGCTTCCGCAAACGGCGAGGGCTGGTCCAAGCTCACGTCCGCGCTCGCTGGAGCGGGCATCAGCGAACGCTCGTCGTTCACAATTTGCACCTCGGCCTGGCTGGCAGCGAGCGCGGTAAACAGCTGGCTCGTTTCATGGCTTCCGCGCCGTTTGCACGCGTTCACAAGGAGACGCCACTCATCGTGGGGGGTGACTTGAACGACCTGTGGGGCAGCCTCGGCCCGAAACACCTCACCCCATCCGGCTTGGTGCGCGCGGGCCGCCTCAGCAATACGTTCCCCGCGGCGTACCCCGTACGGCCGTTGGACGGACTTTTCTACCGGGGCAATCTGACGATTCGCGACCACAACGTCGGGCGTTCCCGCCTCGCGCGCAGCGCTTCGGACCACCTGCCGCTCTTTGCTGACTTCGACATGTACTGACGCGAAACGGAATGCGCGACTCGCCATCGCCTGAGCGAGCATCGCTCTTCGCTGATTGGGCTAGCCCCGCTCAGGACCACGCGCGCCTCGCCGCCGTGGCCGGCGTCGAATCGGCGCGGCTTACAGGCTGGCACCCACGTGCAAGTACACTGGTAGGCCGTAGGCTGGCGTGCCGTCGCCGTAGTCGTCCAATGGTGTGAGCAGCCGAATGTACCGCGCGTCCAACCCGACAAACAGGTCCAAGAGCGGCGTGTCGAAGAAGTTCCAGAACGGAGCCACGCCGGCTCCCAAGTACGCGGAGTAGAGCTCTCCACCGGCATCCCGGGACGACGTGACATCCGCCAGCCCCCCCGTCGCGTAGGGCCGGATGCCCACACTGCCGAGCTCCAGTTCCACGCCGACCTCCAGCCCGTAGTAGTTCAAATGGTTGCGCGACGCGTCGACTTCGTCCCCCTCCGTGCCCGAGTGAAAGGTCGCCGCAGCGCCAAAGTAGATGGGCAACAGCAGGGTGAAGCCGGCTCGCGCGCCGTAGCCAACCCCAAACAGGTCGTCCCCACTTTCCTGCAAGGGAACACCATAGCCGCCGAACAAGGCAGCGCTTGGCCCCGCAAAGGCGTCGGGAGCGGCCACCACCGACGCAAGCCCAAGCACTGTTGCGGTGAAGAGAGTTCTGGAGTTCATGGGACGTTCCTCTCACGAACGGAGGCATAAGTCGACACCCTAGCCAGGAAGTGGATTCCGCTGGCGGCCCAACGGCTATGGCCTTGCGGCAGCAAAGCGGCTAGTGTCGTTTCCGTGAAGCTGACGGTGCTGTCCGCCGAAGACTTGCGCGATCGCATTTCCATGGGAGCGGCGATCGATGCCATGAAGTCTGCTTTTGCCGCATTGTCGACGGGGACCGCCACCGCCCCACCTCGGACCCACGTGGATGTGGCCGAGCAGCAAGGCAAGGTCCTGTTGATGGGTGCGGCGCTCCCCGACCAAGGCCTGGCGACGAAAATCGTCGCCTACTTCCCCAACAATCCCAACAAGGGAGTGCGGGCTGTTAATGGCCTCATCGTGGTCTTGAATCCGAAAACGGGCATGCCCACCGCCATCTGCGATGGCACGTATCTCACCGCACTGCGCACCGGCGCAGGCACGGGAGCGTCCATCGATCTACTGGCACGACAGAACGCCCGGGTGGGCGCGTTGTTCGGCACCGGCGGACAGGCCGCGATGCAACTGTGCGCGATGGACGCTGCGCGCTCCCTCGACACGATTCGCGTCTACTCTCGCACGCTGGAACGAGCCCAGCTCTTCGTCGCCAAGTGGCAACCCCAAGTCGAGGCGGAACTCGTGCTCGCGGAGACTCCGGGTGCGGCCGTGGTGGGAGCGGACATCGTGGTCACGTCGACCAACTCCCACGCGCCCGTTTTCGACGGCACGGCACTGGGCTTCGGTGTTCACGTGGCCGCCATCGGCAGCATCACGGAGGCCATGCACGAAGTGGATGGCAATGTGGTCGCTCGCGCGAGCATCTTCGTCGATTCGATGGCAGGGGCGCTGGGCGAAGCGGGTGAGTTGATCGTCGGTGAAAAGAACGGCCTGACCAGTCGCGAGCACTGGACTGAACTCGGGCTGGTAGCGGCTGGCAAGCATCCCGGTCGACAGCGCGAGGAGGAGCTCACCTTCTTCAAATCCGTCGGCCACGCCGTGCAAGATGTGGCCATCTCGCGTTTGGCGCTGGAAGCGGCCCAGCGCGCCCAGCTGGGCCGCACCCTGGAATTGTGATTGTAGAACCATGATGTCCTCCGATTGGTCTCCCCCCCAAGACTGGCCACGTATCCACTGCATCGATGCCCACACAGCGGGCGAGCCGTTGCGCATTTACACCGGCGGTTTCCCCGAGCCGCCGGGACGCACCATGCTCGAAAAACGACGCTACGCGCAGCAACAGCTAGACCACTTGCGGCGCGCAACCATGTTGGAGCCGCGCGGACATGCGGACATGTACGGTTGCCTTCCGACCGCACCCGTCACCGACGATGGCAACCTCGGGGTGTTGTTCCTGCACAACGAAGGCTACAGCACCATGTGTGGGCACGGGATCATCGCCATGGTCACGGTGGGGCTACAGTGCGGCCTGCTGAACCGGGGGCTTTCTCCGGTCCGCATCGACACTCCCGCCGGACGCGTCACGGCGATGCCGCACTGGGACGGCGAGCGCGTGGCCCGCGTCTCTTTCGAGAACGTGCCATCCTTCTTGCTCACCCGAGATCTCGTCGTCGAGATCGACGGGCTCGGGACGGTGCTGTGCGACATCGCATTCGGCGGCGCGTTCTACGCGTACGTGTCGGGCGCCGCTTTGGGTCTTTCACCGGACGCCCCCGCTCCTCTGATCGACGTTGGTATGCGCATCAAGCGCGCGATCATGCGGACGCACTCGATCGTTCACCCAGAAGGTCAACAAGATCTGAACTTCTTGTACGGCACCATCTTCGTCTGGCCTGGAGACGACGGGGCTCACAGTCGCAACGTGTGCATCTTTGCCGAAGGAGAAGTCGACCGATCCCCCACCGGAACCGGCGTCAGTGGTCGTGCCGCCATCGAGTTTTCACGCGGTCGCCTCGCCCTCGGCGAGACGGTGACCATCGAAAGCATCTTGCGCTCCCGTTTCGACGTACGCGCAGTACGCCAAACGACGGTGGGCGGAGTGTCCGCCATCGTGCCCGAGGTCACGGGCAGTGCGTTCGTAACCGGCAGGAATGAACTCTGGCTCGACCCAGAAGATCCTCTCTGCCACGGATTTCTACTGCGTTGAACACTGGTGCGCTCAGATCGAGCTTCCATGCCCCTGATCGACCCGGCATTGCGTGTGCGCAACACATCGGTGTCGACTGGGTGCCGAATCACCGCCGCACGTGCACAGCCGTTGACGGCGCGTGTGACGGAGGCTACTGACTTCTTGCGGGTGTCGATGGCTTCTCGCAGTGTGACGGAACGGCTTGTCACCACTGTGTCGTAGGTCATCGTGTGAGTGCTCTAGCCAACAGAAGGTGAGCACTCCACACCGCACCAACTTGCGAAGAGGGCATGAGGGCCGGGGATCGGGGGGAAGGCCTAGGAATGGGCGTGCAGCGTCGCTGTGGCAGCGAACAGCCAACCCGCAAAGCCCGCCACGGCGTACACGCCCACGACCGCCGCTACCAGACCCAAGCAAACGAGATGCACTGCCCCTTCTTACCGCAGCATCACCTATTCCTACAACGCGGCCTGCTTCCGTCACTCAGACGCGGTGTAGCTGCAGCCGTTCAGGCAGGTCCCGTAGGGGAAATGCGGCTTGACGAGTTTCTAACATTCGTCCATCGCAGCTTCACAGGTTGCTTGTTCGGAGCCTGCCGTCACAACGTCGAAGGTCGTCCCAACATCGCCGGAGGTACATGCGCACGTGTACTCCGAACCAGTCTCCGAAGTGCACGCCACTTGTCGGCTTCCGTCGGTCGTCTCCACAGAATCGGTATCGTCTGCAGAATCGGTCGCGTCTGGTGTGGAGCGGTCGGTCCCCGTCAGGTCGCTCCCTGAAGCGTTCCCATCGGTGACGGTGAGCTCTGTGTCGGGATCCCGGATGGATCCCCCATTCGTCGTGGTCGACGATTCGTCACCGTTCTTGCCTGGGGCTCCTGAGCTCGCTGCGTCGTCGGTCAGCTCGCTGCCGCCATCGGATTCGGTGGCGTCCGTTTCGCCCTCGCCGTCGTCTCGTTCAGCATCTTCTGCGGACTCTCCATCGCCTGTGCTGGACTCATTCTCCGTCGGCGCGGCATCCTCTGTTTCACCCGTTCGAAGCTCGTCTGCATCCGGTGACAGCAACTCGTGGAACAACCAGTGAACGAATGCCTCAACGAGCATCGCAGCACGAGCTCACGCTGCCAGCAGAACAGCACGCGGCTGAATGCGAGGCTGCTTCCTGTACTCGCTCGGGGGCACGCGATATTGACGTTTGAACGCCCGACTGAAGGCGAACTCCGACTGGTACCCGACCTGGGCAGCCACTTCGGGCAACGTCGCATCAGTGGTCAGCAAGAGCGCTGCCGCGGTTCGCATGCGTTCTTGCGTGAGGTAGCGTATGGGTGACAGTCCGAGAATACGAGAAAATTGCCGCGCGAACACCGCACGGGACAGGCCCACGGCGCGCGCGAGCAACTCGACGGTCCAACGCTTCTGGATGTCGGAATTGAGCAGTTCCAATGCCCGCTCGATGCGCTTGTCCCGAATTGGACGCCCCCAATTCGGGCGAGGTACGGCCGTTGACATACGCCCGACGTAGATCAGCAAGCTGCGAAACAAGAACGCCAGCAACGACTTGCTGTTCGCACCCGCCTTCAATAGGTCCACCTCGTCACCGATCAGTCGCAACACGGCTGACAGTGCGGGGTGCTCCGCGATCGTCGGATGGGTGAAGAGCTGCGAACGACCACCTCGGTCGATTTGAAACCACATGCCGCGCGGCCCCCCACTGAACGTCACCTCCACGCTCAGCAACTCCCCCCCGGGTTGTCCAGCGGCCACGACTTTCAAATCTCCGCGCACTCGCTCTACACGAACGGCCAGGTCCAACACCGCATCATCATTGCCCACCCGCGCACTTTGCACTCCAGCTCCTGAGACGTCCACACCTGAGAGCATCGAGCATCGGATTGAGACGCTGAAGCATGGCAGATCCGCCACGGCGACGTCAGTCTCCGGGGTCACCACTGCGACTAGCAACGACCACATCGTGTGAGCCGCAAGAACCCACAGGGACGACTCGATGCGCGATTCGACAGAAGAAGAAACCGCCCACCCCAAGCCATCCCCACTGGTCGCAGACCACCTGTTCGCTGCGAGGACGGTGCTGATTTTCGGGGAAGTGACGACCCAACTCGCAGAATCGGTCAGCGCTCAGCTGCTGGCGCTCGCCGAACGCAGCGCAGAGCCAATTCGTGTGGTGATCAATTCACCTGGAGGCCACGTCGAATCGGGGGACACCATTTTCGACGTGATCCGCTTCATTCGTCCAACGGTCTTGATGCTGGGCACCGGCTGGGTAGCAAGCGCGGGGGCTTTGATCTTCGTGGCGGCTCGGCGAGAGCACCGCATGGCGTTGCGCAACACTCGGTTCTTGTTGCACCAACCACTTGGCGGCGTCAAAGGACCCGCCTCAGACGTGGAGATCGAGGCCAAGCAAATCATGACGATGCGCAAGCGCCTCAACGGCATTTTTGCTGAGGCCACGGGCAAGACCGTGCAGCAGATCGAACAGGACACCGACCGCAATCATTGGCTGAGCGCAGAGGAGGCATTGAGCTATGGCCTGCTGGGTTCTATCGTCGATGACTCGGACGAGTTTGGAGCCACAAAGAGCGGCAGTCCCTAGCCGAGCCCGTTCATTCAGGTACGGTGATCGCGCCGGGTTGCCCTGTAGCCTCCAAGGCTGAACGGTCGTTATCATGAGTGAACCGTTTCACGAGTCGTGGGCGCGCAAGTAGGCGACAACGTGCGGTGAGTGGTTGGCATGGAGTTCGCACTACCTGGATCCAGAACCTGCGGCGCTGCCTCACGGCGTCGGTCGGGTTCGAGTTTTTCGCACGGCGGTGGGCCTCCCCTCCCCCCCTTCAACCTGCCGCTGTGCCCTTCTTCAGCGCGTCAGTGTCGGTCCCCCCCTCTCGACACTGGCGTGCTCCCTTTTGTGCGGGCACGTGTCCGACGATGTGGGCGCGAAGCGTTCGAGGTTTGCGGCTGCGTGCGGGTATCCGCCCAGCCACGAGGTGTGGTTCACTCAGGTCGGCAGAGGTTCCAGCACCGCCTCGAGCTCCGCTCTCGACGCCCAGGTCCAGCGGCCTGAACGCCGAGAACGGTTCGTGGCGCTCTCGTGACGCCACGCGCGGAGTCGTGTGCGATATATATGCATAGAGTTAACGTTCCGACGTTTGCTCCAAACTGGCGACAACGCTGCGGCGAGATGGAAGCAATCACGTACCAGAACGATACGTGCTGGGATGTCCCGACCACTTTGCGCTGGTCGGCACCCGCCCAACGTGTCGGACGGTAGGCGCTGCTTCACTCGACGCCCTGGCCGGGGCCATCGCGAGATGCGCGGAATCGCGGGTCCAGACTGAAGTACAGCGGTTCGTTCCTGTTTCGTTCACCTGAAGCGGACAAATTCATTGTACCCACCTGAGGGAGTAGAATGAGTTTGTCTGGGCGCGCTACGCGTGGGACAGGTCGGGCTTGGGCTTACTTTGCCTGAGTTTCATTTGGGGCTCGTTCGACCTTAGTTCTTCCTATGCGCCCCTCAACGGTGGCGAACTGAACTAGGGAGGGACAAAATCGTCCCTGAATAGGTGGAGCGCAATCAGGCACTCTATTGGAAACGAAGGAGCTCGAATTGATGATGGAGGACAGCATATGAATCGAAACGTGTATTGGTTGGGTGTGGCTGCGGCACTCACTGCCTCGCCTGGCTGCGGTGACATCGACGACGGCCTCGAGCCGGACTCGATGGACGAGGTGGCAACTGTGGAGATGGCGCTGAAACGCCACGGCCACGACGACAAGACTCGTCCTCTGGCGGTCGCCTGCGACGAGCTCGTCGCCGCACTGCACTATCCAGATACCACGTTCACCTCTGCGGTAGATGTCGCAGAGGGCGAGCTCGAGCAACCGGGCCAGACGCTACCCGCCCATTGCCTGTTGACCGGGAAAATGCACGAGCGCGTCAGTTCCATCGACGGTCAGTCCTACGCGATTGGCTTCGAAATGCGTCTCCCTCTGGAGTGGAATCGTCGATTCTTCTACCAGGCCAACGGCGGAATCGACGGCGTCGTCGCCCCCGCGACGGGTGCCGTTAGTGGCGGTGGGCCGTTGACCAGCGCTCTGCTCCAAGGTTTTGCCGTGGTCAGCTCGGATGCTGGGCATACAGAGGCACAGAATCCGCTTTTTGGCTTGGACCCACAAGCGCGCCTCGACTACGGCTACCAGGCAGTCGGGAAGCTGACGCCGATGGCCAAAGACGTGTTGCACACGGCCTACGCCAAGCGCCCCAAGTATTCCTACATCGGTGGCTGCTCCAACGGCGGTCGTCACGCGATGGTGGCCGCAGCTCGGTATCCAGATCAGTACGACGGATACTTGGTGGGTGCCCCCGGGTTCAACCTGCCGAGCGCCGCCGTAGCGAACATTTACGGTGCGCAGCAGTACGCGCCCCTGTCAGGAGGTGCATCGATTCCGGGCGGACCGTTCGCTGGGCTTCCTGATTTGTCTGCAGCGTTTGACCAAGGGGAGCGGCAGCTTCTGTCGGCAAAGGTCTTGGAGCAATGCGACGGCCTTGACGGCGTGATCGATGGCATGGTTCAGAGTACGAGCGATTGCCAGGCGGTGTTCGATCTCGACGCCCATGTGCCGACGTGCCCAGGTCCCCGGGACGGGACGTGCCTAACCGCCGCTCAGAAGGTGGCAATCGGGAACGTCTTCGCAGGGGCCACTACCAGCACCGGCGATCCCGTCTACACGAGCTTCCCATTCGATGGGGGGCATGCAGCGTTGGATGCGTCCTTCTGGGAGTATATCGCTCCGTTGATTCTCGACTCGGGTGGTGTGGGGTTCGTGTTTGGCACACCACCGGCGAATCCCGCCACCTTCATTCCCCCGTTGTTTGCGCTGACGGGGAGCATCGACCAGATGTTTGCTGCGACCTACGCCACCGACGCGACGTACACCGAGTCGGGTCAGTCGTTCATGACGCCGCCGGACTTGGACTTTCACAAGCTACGTCGCCATCGGTCCCGCATGATTGTCTACCACGGAGTGAGTGACCCCATCTTCTCCGTCGAGGACACGCGCCAGTGGTACGAAGGCCTGGGTGGACGTCGCGCCAAACATGTCGCTCGCTTGTTCATGGTGCCCGGCATGAGCCACTGCGCTGGCGGACCGTCGACGGACCAGTTCGACATGTTGACGCCGCTGGTTCGTTGGGTCGAGCAGGGCATTGCGCCGAAGCGGGTGGAGGCGAGCGTGCGTGGCTTGACGAATCCGGGTGGTCCGAACTTCGACGCACCGCCTACGTGGTCGCCCGACCGCACTCGCCCGCTGTGCGCCTATCCACGCACTGCGGTTTACGTGGGTGGCGACGTCGAGAGTGCTGACAGCTTCCGCTGCCGGTAGCGCGTGAAGAGGTGCGGGGTCGGGCTGGGAATGAGTCTGCCAAGGCAGGCTTTGCCCCAGCCTTGCCCTTCACGACTGCGCAGCGACAGCATTTCCGGACGCTCGGGTAGGTTCCTTGGACGCGCTGCCATACCCGGCGGGCGCGACGCGTGCCAAGTAACGTGCCTACGCGAACGGAGAACTGAGATGACTGCGACACAGAATGCATGGATTGATCGGGCGAAGAAGCTGGGTCCGACACTGGCGGAATACGCTGCCCGCCACGACGAAGATGGAACGTTCGTGGAGGAGAGCTACCGCGCACTGAAAGATGGTGGGTTGTTCGCAGCGCTCGTGCCCCGGGATTTGGGCGGCGGCGGCGCAGGGTACCGTGACATTTGCGAGTTCATTCGAACCATTGCGCACTACGACGGGGCCACGGCACTCGCCTACTCCATGCACACGCACCTGGTGGCTGCCGCTGTCTTCAAGCACAAGAAGGGGCAACCAGGGGAAGCCCTGCTGCGAAAGGTCGTCGAGGGTACGATTCTGGTCAGCACCGGAGCGGGGGATTGGCTCGAGTCCAACGGAACCCTGACGAGAGTGGAAGGAGGCTATCGCTACACCGCGAAGAAGGCGTTCGCGAGCGGCAGCCCCATGGGCGACATCCTGATCACGAGCGGTCGCTATGACCACCCGACGGAGGGTGCGCTGGTGCTCCATTTCCCCTTGTCGCTTCGGGCAGAGGGGGTGAGAACGAGCAACGACTGGGATGTGCACGGCATGCGCGGGACGGGCTCCAACACCGTCATCATCGACAACGCGTTCATTCCCGAGCAGGCGATCGCGCTGAGTCGAGTTCGCGGGGCGTGGCATCCGGCCTTCATCGTCATCGTGACGGCGGCGCTGCCGATCATCATGAGCGCCTATGTCGGGATTGCCGAGCGCGCGGCGGCGATCGCGGTCGAACAGGCCAAGAAGCGCCGCGATGACGTCGACGTTCAATACCTGGCGGGCGAGCTCTGCACGGAGCTATTCACGGCGCGCGCGTTGTGGCACGCCCACGTAGACAACGCGGCGGAATTGGACTTTAGCCCCGAATTCGACCGAGCGTGTCGGTCTGCGGAGGCCAAGACTGCCATCGCCAGTAGCGTCGTCCGTGTCGTCGACAAATCCATGGCGCTCGCCGGTGGCGCGGCGTTCTTCCGCAGCGTAGGCATCGAACAACTCCGACGGGATGCGTGCGCCGCACAGTACCATCCGCTTCAAGCCAAACGTCAGCACAGCCTCTCCGGCAGGTTGGCGCTTGGCCTCGAGCCCCAATAGCGCGCTAGTCAGAACGCTCCAACGGCAGACCCGCCTGAACCTGGCGTCGGAATGTCGCCGGAGGGACTCCGGTCTCCCGCTTGAACGCGCGGTGAAATGACGGCTCTGTCTCGTAGCCCACGAGGCCAGCGATCTCCGCAATCGTCCTGTCTCGACTTTCGAGGAGCTTCATGGCGACGCGGATCCGCCAGCGGGTGAGATAGGTCATCGGGGCCATTTCGAGCAGCTCTGAAAACCGTGCCGAAAACGTCGATCGCGACGTGCCCGCGGCGCGTGCCAGCTCTTGAACCGTCCAGTTCCGCTCTGGTGCGGAGTGCATGAGTTCGAGCGCTCTTCGGATTGTTGGGTCGCGCAGGCCAGCGTACCAACCGCGTTCTCCCTCGGGCAGTCGATCGAGGTACGAACGGAGCGTTTCGATGAAGAGCAGCTCCGTCAGCCGGCTGAGGAGCGTTTCGCTTCCGGGCCGACCAGACTCGGCCTCGCGCAGGATGTGGGTGAGGTTGGCCTGGAGCCATTCGGAAGATGGCCCCTCATCACGCTTGATGAGGAGATACGGCGGAAGGCTCATGAACGCAGGATTGAACCCGCCATCCACGAACTGGAGCATCCCACAAACCAGGAACATGCTCGGCTCGGCGTCACCGATGGTAGCGGCGGGTGGCGCCGCAACGTCGGTGAACCGAGGAACGACGTCTGAGGAGGGGATGCATTCTCTACCCGGCGAGTCGACGACCGAGTGGAAGATGTCATCAAAGACGATGACGAGATCACCCTCTTCGAGCCGTGACGTGTCATGCCCTTCGATTTGCACATAGCCGGTTCCCTGGCGAACGATGTGAAATAGCACGAGGCGGTGGTGGGGAGAATGCGGCTTGATGATCGGGTGAAACACCGTAGGCGGGGGCATCGAGATGCCGTAACGGCCACCCATGTTCGCCCGCAGAAAGATGACCCCGGAAAGGTTGATGGTGCTGAGCACATCAGACAAAGCATCCACACCAGGGATCTACCTGGAGGTGGATCTTTTTGCCAGCGCGACCATCCAGCCGCATCGTGGCGTGATAGCCGTCTATTGCCCAGCTTGTGAAGAGCTCGGGAGGTGGCGCTCGAGGTTGGCTTCAATCCCTTCACCCTCGAGCCCGCCATCGTGGAACTCCACGAGATCGGGATACGCGTCGCTGTGACCGGGGACCTGCTGGACGCCCTCTGGCAGTTTCAGGTTGACTGATTGCGTGACGGTCGCCTCACACCCGACGCTACTGATTTCATCGGGAGCAACCAGTCCATCATGGCCCCTACTGTATCCAGTTTGCTCGCCACGGGACGCCCGACGGACGAGGGACAAGTTTGCCTCAGCACACAGTTCGACGGAGTGAGCCCGGACGAGGCTGTTTAAGCAAGCGCTTGAACGCTGCCTGGCTGGCGCCTCCCAATGATGCTGGAAGCTGAACCAAGCGTTGGCACGCAAGGGCGAGAGGAAAGGCATCAACCGGAGCTGCGGCTGCCTGCCACTCGTGTCGGGGTTCGTTACCCCGCGCCGGACAACTGGTGGCGCTTGAATCGCCTTTCACGAAGCCACCGATACCATTCAGTGACACGCGCCGGGAGGAACCCCGCCCTCCCCCCAGCGCCCGCATCCGAGGGCGAGGACGGCGAAGGGGCGAAGCGGGCCGCCAGTGAACATCAGTCCCACATCAACCGCTCCGTTCCCACCGGCGGCCCGGTAGGGCTCATGATCATACAGAAGTTGAATCTGGCGATCTGGTGTGATCTACCCTTGGGATGGATGCCGCAGAGTGGTTGTCGGGCGACGTAGCTGACGAGTTCTACGGGGCGGAGCTGGGGGATCCCCGCCGCAGCCGGCGCT
>JBNKUV010000077.1:0-43055 GCA_050298815.1 Polyangiaceae bacterium | reverse complement strand
CGACCTCGGCCGGTGCCATGTAGGCGATCGTGTAGGAGCCCTTGCTAGGTGGTACATCCGCCCCCTCTGCGACAGAAACTTGCACGCTGAGCGTTGGTTCGAAGGTGGCGCTGAACCACAGCACTGGGTCATCGAAAGCGGCGTAGAACGATGCGGTTTCCATTTCTCCTCGGAACGCATCAACCGACAGCGGGTTCGCCTTCCAGGCAGTTGTCTCCGAAACGGTGTCGTAAAACAGGAGCCCAGCAAGATCCTCGGCGAACGCACCATCGGCGGAACCGAAGTGGGAGTGCACCGACCTTCTTCGTAGAGACCCCATACGCGGCAGCTCAAGAGGACTAGACGCCTCCTCAGGGCGAACGGAGATCAGCAAGACGGTGCCATCGATCAGGGTGTCGTAGGAGATTATCTCCGATGCAGAGCCGTCTTCGTTCTCGGTGACGGCGACCAAGATCGGTTGGGAAGACATCGCGTCGCGTAGCCCCGCGAAGGTAACGGTCGAGCGAACGGCTTCGCCCGTGGCCGTTTCTGAAGCCCGCTCCGACAACTGTTGCGACTCCTCCTGCTCTTCGCCTTCCGCGAGCTCGGGCCGCTCGACGCGCACGTCGACAGGCCCCCGCGGCCGCGTCGGGTTCGGGCGCACGTCTGAGGGAATTTCGTGGCGCACTGCGTCGACCTCAGTATCGAATTATTGAAGACGAATGCGCCGATTAGCCGAATGTCAACAGAGTATTTTCCGGCGCCCAGAGCTAATAGTCCTCACTCGTTGAGCCGTTGTCGCGTCCGTGGAACGGAGACTCTTGGGGATCGCCACCCTTCTCGTGGGGGTGTTTGTCGGACAGGTGTGCCTGGCACAAACGCGGGGGTTCGCGGTAAATCGATACGAACCTGCCGAGCGAGGGAGCGACTGGTTCGCTGCTGAGTCGCTCGATCTGCGGGGTGAGGGGCGTCTCGCCGTGGGCGCTACGTTGGACTACGCGCACAAGCCCCTCGTTCCCTACGACGAGAACGACGAGGCACTGCCGGCGTTGATTTCTCGGCAAACTTACCTGCATGTCGGAGCGAGCTACGTGCTCATCAATCGGCTTCGCTTCGGCGTTGACCTCCCAGTGCTCCTCGACAGCGCCGGCACCGACGTTACATCCGGTGGGGACCAGTTCATCGCTCCCGATGGCGCTGATCTAGGCGACATCCGTCTCGGCGCAGATGTTCGGTTGCTCGGTGAGTATGGTGAGGCCTTCACTTTGGCTGCCGGGTTGTGGGTCTACGTTCCCAACGGCGGCACTGACAATTACGTGGGTGATGGCAGTACTCGCATTCAGCCGCGCCTGGCGGCTGCAGGTCAGGTGGGACTGTTCGAATACGCCGCCAAGACGGGCGTGAACGTACGTACCGTCGATCAAGACTTCGCCGGAGAGCCGTTTGGAACGGAGTGGCAGTTCACCTCCGCCGCTGGGGTCCGTTTGCTGGACAAGAAGCTGTTGCTCGGACCGGAGCTCTGGGGCTCCACTGTGCTCGGTGAGGGTGGCAGTTTCGATCGCGAGTCGACGCCCCTGGAGGTCGCACTAGGCGGTCACTATCGCCATGAAGACTGGAACTTCGGGCTCGGTGCCGGTCCGGGTATCACTCGAGGGCTGGGTACGCCAAAGGTGCGCGTTCTGGCGTCCATCGAGTATTCCCCACAGCCGAAGGTAGCCCCCCCTCCGCCCCCGACCCCGATGGATTCGGATGATGACGGCATCGTGGATGAACAAGACGCTTGCCCCAACGTTGCCGGGGTCATCGATGACGACCCGAAGAAGAATGGTTGTCCGCCGCCGCTGGACGACGATGAGGATGGCATCATCAATGACCAAGATGCCTGTCCAAACGTTGCTGGTGCAAAGAATGATGATCCGGCCAAGAACGGTTGCCCACCGGACAGCGATGGTGACGGCATCATCGACGCTGAGGATGCGTGTCCAGAGGAACCAGGTGTAGCCAGCGCCGTGCCCGAGAAGAACGGCTGCCCCTTGCCGCCCGATACGGACGGTGACGGCATCATCGATGCCGAGGATGCGTGCCCAGAAAAAGCCGGTCCCCCGCGGGACGACCCGAAGAAGAATGGGTGTCCCCGCGCCACGATCACCGAGAGCAAGGTGGAGATCATCGACCGCATCGAATTCGACACCGGCAAGTCCACGATCCGTCCGGAAAGCGACGATGTGCTCAACGCGGTGCTGCAGATACTCAACGAGCACGCGGAGATCGAGCTCGTCAGCGTCGAAGGGCACACGGACAACAAGGGTTCGCGTTGGCTCAACCGAAAGCTGTCAGCCGACCGAGCCAAGGCCGTCGTAGCGTGGCTCGTAGAGCACGGGATCGATCGGGGCAGGCTCAAGTCAGCCGGCTTTGGTCCAGACAAACCCATCGATAGTAACGATACCGATGCCGGCAGGCAGAACAACCGTCGCGTCGAGTTCCAAATCGTCCGTCGCGTACAGCCCAAGCCCTCGGAAGGAGACGCCCAGTGAGCCGCCAAATCAATCGCCTCGCAAATACCTTCGTTCGCCATTCCAGCTTGGCGGCGTGGGTGTCGCTATCGATGGTGAGCATCGCCTGCCAGAGTGACGAACCCGATGTCTCCCTGGGGACTGCACGACAGGCGGCGGCGTTCCCGACGGATCTGAACGAGTGGAAGCCGCTGTTGCAGAATGACATCGAAATTGGCGACCCGTTGGCAGACGGCCAAAACAATGCGCGCGAGATCGTGGGAACTGAAGAGTTTCCGGCGGTCTACATCACGGCGGATACCACCGACTTCATGGTGCGCCTTCGGGTCGACACCAACCCCATCAACAACGGCAGTCTGCGCCCCTACGGTTGGGGTGTGCTGTTTGATACCGATGGTGATTTCTCCGCCTACGAGTTCTCGCTGTTGATCGACGGGACCGGTAATCCCAAGCGCGTGCTCTTCGCGGAGAATACTTCTCCCGGTACGGTTGGCGATCCCAGCGATACAGCAGAAACCGAACTGAGCAGCATCCCGGTGGATTTGAGTCCCGGTGGCAACGTGCAGGTCACGTTGGCTGGCAGCTCCCTCAACGGGGACGATGACTACTTCATCGACTTTGCGACACCTCTGTCCGCCCTGGTTCTGGGCGGGATCAGTCTCGACCGGCCAGTGCGCTTCGTCGCGGGTACATCGAGCAACGGTAACTCCATCAGCGTCGACTTGGCCGCGACCGGATCCGTGCCTGGCAACGGCACCCTCGCAGAAGCCGTCTCCGATGAAGTGTATCTCGACGGCACGCCCGCCGATCCCGACGGCGATGGCGGTGACAACGACACGGATCTCGACAATGACGGCGACGGCATCTTGGATACCGCAGAGAACGCTTACGGGGTCGATCCCGATGCGGACGCGGACGACGATGGGGTGCCCAATTGGTGGGATGCGGACGACAACGGTAGCGGCACCGCTCCGGTGTGCACCGACTCCCAACCTGACGGCATCTGCGATATGCTCGACGTCGCTTTCGATCAGGATGGCGATGGCATACCCAACCACAACGATCTCGACGCAGACAACGACGGCATTCCCGACAACGTTGAAGCGGGACACGGCGCGCCCGATACCAACGACGACGGCATCGCGGATGGCGACGTCGGTACGAACGGCCTCACCGATAGCATCGAAACCGCGGCGGACTCGGGGATACCTACCAAGGCTCTTCTCGATACCGACGGGGACGGGGTCCCGGACTTTCTCGACCTCGATAGCGACGGTGATGGCTTGTTCGATCTGGTGGAAGCGGGCGGCGGTGCGTTCGACACTGATTCTAACGGCACGGTGGACTCCAACGCAGCTGACCTCGACGACGACGGCTTGCTGGCTGCCGTCGACGCCGACGAGACCACCTTCGGCTTCCCCTCGTTGGTACTGCCCGATACCGACGGGGACGGGATCCCGGATCCTTACGACGCCGACAACGGTGGGCCTGGTGATAGTGACGTCGATGGCTTGAGCGACAGCGATGAGTGTCCAGCGTCTTGGCCGTGCCCTGACGCGGACAACGATGGCATTCCCGATTACATGGAGTCCCAGTTGGATGCCGATGACGACGGGGTAGACAACACTGAAGACATCGCTCCGAACGACCCTACGAGCTGTCTCGATACCGATGGCGATGGTTGTGACGACTGTGCCGTCACCCAAGCTGATGGAAGTGGCGGTGATCCTCTCAATGACGGGCCAGATGCCGACGGCGACGGCATTTGTGACGTTACCGATGACGACTTCGACAACGATGGTGTCGCTGATGGGGACGACGCCGATGCCAATGACCCGAATGTCTGCAGGGACACCGATTCGGACGGATGTGATGACTGTTCACAGACGGGCAACGACAATAGTGGTGGCGATCCCTCCAATGACGGTACTGACTCCGATACTGACGGCTTGTGTGATGCAGGCGATCCCGATGACGACGACGATGGGGTGCAGGACGCGGACGATGATGCGCGCACCGATCCGGGTGTTTGTCGAGACACTGATAGCGACGGCTGCGACGACTGTGCAGTGACTGGCGACGACGGCAGTGGAGGCGATCCCGCCAATGATGGAGCCGACAACGACAGTGACGGCATCTGCGACGTCGGGGACGCAGACGACGATGACGACGGCGTAGACGATGTAGACGATACGGATCCGGCGAATCCGAACGTGTGCCAAGATTCGGATGCTGACGGCTGCGACGATTGTTCTGTGACCGGGGCAGACGGCAGCGGTGGTGATGCCGCCAACGATGGTCCGGACGGAGACGGTGACGGCCTGTGTGACCTCAACGATCCAGCGGACGCTGACGGCGACGGTATTCCGGACGCGCTGGACGCGGACAAGGACAACGACTCGATCCCCGACGCAGAAGAAGGCGATGGAGACGATGATGGCGACGGCATCCCGAACGATCGCGACCTGGATTCAGACGGCGATGGCATTCCAGACATCGTCGAACGTGGCAACGGCGAGTTCGATGCAGATGGAGACGGCCGCATTGATTCTACCGATGATTCGGACGGCGACGGCCTGGTGGATGAGGTGGACGACGACCCCGAAGATCCGAACGTGACGACATCTGGGGATGGCGTGGACACGGATGGGGATGGGGATGACGACGCCTACGACCTGGATAGTGATGGCGACGGCGTGCTCGATGCGGTTGAGGGGCATGATGCCAATGCTGATGGCGTTGCCGACATGACACCGACCGGGGACGACAGCGATGGCGATGGCCTGGATGACGCGTTCGACCCGGACCAGAATCCCGACGTCGAGCCGCCCCAGGATACCGATGGTGACGGAGCGCCCGACTTCCAGGATCCGGATGACGATGGGGATGGCATCCCAACATCAGACGAAGACATCGACGATGACGGGAACTGGAGCAACGACGATACGGATGCTGATGGTACGCCCAACTACCTAGACGATGACGACGACGGTGATGGATTGTCCACCAAGTTCGAAGATCTCGACGGAAATGGGGACCCTCGCAATGACGACACGGACGAGGACGGAATGCCGAACTTCCTCGACGCCGATGACGACAATGACGGTACTCCGACGAAAGACGAACTTGCCGATCCCAACGGGGACGGTGATCCCTCGGATGCTGTCGAGGGTGAGGGTGGCGATCCCGCCTACCTGTCTCCGGATGATGGTATGGACGGGGGCGCCGGGCCGCTGGATAGTGACGGCGATAGCCTGCCGGACTCTGTGGAGTGTCCAGAGGACGACCCGATGCGCGACAGTGATGGTGACGGGATACCGGACTGCCTGGACCCCGACGATGATGGTGACGGCATCCCCACTATTGACGAACGTCCGGGTGACGGAGGAGACGGCGCAAGGGACCGTGATGGAGACGGCGTTCCCGACTACCTCGATCCACTGGACGACTCCGCCACGGAGAGCGACGCGCCCACCGACGACGCGCCCACCGACGAAGACGAGGGGATGGCAGCTGACGCTGGGCTCGATGACTCCCCTCCGGTGAAGCTGCAGGGAGGTGGCTTTTGCTCGTTCAGTCCGACAAGAGACAGTTCTGGTGATCTCGCGTGGTGGCTGGTTCCGAGCCTGTGGGCGTTTGGCTGGCGTCGCCGGCTGTCGCGCACTGGTCGAACTAGCCATGGCTCGTGACGGCGTGCTTGCTCCCGCCGTCCTAGCAACGAGAGATTGTCGTCAATCAGCGTGGGGCGAGCCAGCCCCGGGCGAGATCGTCAGCAGCAACGAGGGAACGTGGCTCGAGGAACTGGCGCTCTAAGAGCTCCGGTGACAGGCGCACACCTCGTAACGTGGCTCGCGAGCTGTATGCCGATGCGACCCGTCTGAGGCAGCCTGGCGGAAGAAACACGGACAGGCCCATCGATGCTGGGAAGTGTTTGTCGGCGCTTGGCGTCGGGCTCGGAAGTCCCAGCGTCGTCCGCTTTGCTCTCGGTGCCAGCGTCCAGCCCCTTCTGCGCAGCACCTCTTCGCCAGCGTCAGGGTGACCCTCGGGCAGAAAGGGTCCGATCAGGTCAGCGTGTAAGGCGTCCACGAGCGTGTCGCAAATGCCTTCTGAGCTGAGGTTGCTTCTGCTCTTGCGTGTCTCGGTGTTGGTGGTTTGTTAGCGCCTGCCGCATCTTCACGACGACGGGAGCTGCCTCGGTGCACAGCTGAATGCAGTGTCCGGAGTGTCTCCTTGACGATGGCATATGTCAGGCATCTGCTTCGCGACATGCAGCCGGATTCTTCGCCTCCCGCACGCTATGCGTCACTGTGCAGGAACGGTCGTAGCCAGGCCGTGCGCATTCCGAAGGAGTTCGAGCTGGACGGAGACCGAGTGGGCCAATTTCGCAGGGGCCGGGAGCTCAGGGTCGAGAATTGGCAAGCAGGGCGCAGTATGTAAGCACCTGCGGCAGCGGACATGCGCGACCCGTTGGCCCCGGACTTTCCGCCTACTCGCCGCGATAGTAAGGCGGCATGCAAGCGGCTTCGTTTGGGAACTGCCGCGCGCACTCGTTGACGAGCTGTCGCTCCAATTCGAGGGTTGGGCCCTCCGCCGTACAGCCTTCGCTGCCCGTCCAGAGGCAGGAAACGAACTCACTGGGAGCCTCCTCGCAGTGATGCATCGCCGTGATGCACAGTTGCTGGCAAAACTCGTTCTCCGGGCAGCCCGCCTGGTCACAGACGTCGAGGCACGCCGTGATCCCGGGAGTACGGCATACACGCAGCGAATGCTCCTGGTTCTGGCACTGGGGTTGCTTTGGTTGCGCCAGATAGGACACGCAGCGGAACGCGTCGTCATCCAGTGCTGCGTAGCAGTCCTTGAGCTCGAGCCAGCGTTGGTGACACTCGTCGTCTGGGTCTGGGACCCAGCCCTGCTCCTCACAGTCGCGGACGCAGCCAGCTGGATCCTCGTCATCACAGATGACTGGATGGCGCGCGTTGCACCATTCGTCGCACAGCGTTACGTCGAGGGGGTAGTCCTGGGCACAGCTGACAAGGCACCCGAATACGCACAACCAGCGGGAACAGGCCGCGTGGAGCCGTGACCGCTGCAGCGCGAAGCGGGCATCCCACTGACCCATGAGCGGAAACCTAGGACGATTCGAACTTCCTGTAAACCTAGAAGGACGCTATCAAAAACTGTGACGTCCGCGAAGGCAGTCATCGGGGTCGCTTGTCTCACCGCGCTAACGGGAGTGTTGAGCTCAACGCTTCCGGCAGGCGCTCGACCTGACGACGGCGACGTCCCCGCTCGGTCAGAAGAAGGCGGTGACGCGCCCGAGGCCCCAGCAGATGAGGGAGAGGACACGGAGTCTGTCGAGGTTACCGTGATGGGTGATCGGCCGGAGTCTCATGGTTCACTGAGCCAAGCGGAAGTGCGCCAGCTGCCGGGCGCTTTCGGAGACCCATTTCGCGCCATCGAGGCACTTCCCGGCGTGACGCCGATGCTCAGTGGATTGCCCTATTTCTACGTTCGAGGAGCACCTCCGGGCGACGTTGGCTACTACTTCGCTGGCGTGCCGGTGCCGGGGCTCTACCATCTCGGTGTCGGCCCAGCAGTTCTGAACCCGGCGTTCGTGGAGCGCGTCAGCTTGGATGCGGGGACATACCCAGTCGAGCTTGGACGCCAAACGGGTGGCATCGTCCGCGGGGACCTGGCGCAGCCCCGCTACGAAAGCCGAGACCAGTTCGGCGTACGTCTCACCGACGTGAGCTTGATGCTGGAAGAGCCGCTTGCCGACCAGAGCGGAAGCTTGATGATCGGGGGACGTTACGGGTACCCAGGACTACTTCTGTCGCTGCTGTCTCCGGAGCTTTCGCTCGCCTACTGGGACTACCAAACACTGTTCACCTATGACCTTGGTCCAAGGCAGCGGATCGACGTGCTTGCGTTCGGTGCATACGACTCTCTGGGTACCGCAGAGCAGGTATTCGAGGACGGGTTACCAACCGGTGAGGAAGAGACTCGGACCGTGCTCGGCTCCACGTTTCATCGAGTCGACGTTCGCTGGTCCTCATTCGATGATGGTCAGCAGACGTTTCTTGCCGGAACGGTGGGGGCGGACGCCACCAGGGGCTACGAGCTGGGCAAGGCCCGCTCCTATCTGCTCGGCGTTCGCGGAAACCGCTCGTGGATGCTGGAGACCGACGCCGAGTTGCGCGTGGGGTTTGATACGCGTGTCGATCTGCGCGAAGCAGTCATCTCCGAAGAGCAAACTCAGCCGCTTTCACAACCCACGGGCGAACCCATCGCGCGTCCGACGAACGTGAGCATCTTCCCGAGTCGAAGCAGCGCCGGCGAACTTGGGAATGGGGCCGATGGAAGCACTGCCAGCGAGCGCGCTGACGAGACGGAACAGGAGGTGAGGGAGCGACTCACGGGTGAACGCGAGGACTACGTCTTTGGCGTCTACTCGGATGTCACTTGGGACATCACACCCGCGCTCCGTTTCACCCCTGGGATCCGTTTCGACGTTTACGTCTCGGGGCCAGATGCCGCCTTGGCCGTCGAGCCCCGACTCCGATTGGACTACCGAGTCACCAGGTCGCTGACGCTCCAGAACGCCGTGGGCATTGCCCACCAACTTCCAGCGTTCGTGATACCGGTTCCTGGGGTTCAACCATCGCTCGAAGGGGGCCTGCAGCGCAGCCTGCAACACAGTTCAGGTTTTGAACTGCAGCTGCCTGAGCACTTCGTGCTGAGCACGTCGCTCTTTCACCACCTCTACTTCAACGTCAGTGATCCGCTGGGCATCGCGCGCTTCAACGATACGGTCGAAGGCAGCGGCGCCAGCGTGCTGGCCCGCTCGCTCGGTCGAAGCCACGGAATGGAGATCATGCTCCAGCGCTCGCTCACACGAGACCTCGGCGGGATCTTGTCGTACACGCTGTCGCGCTCGACCCGTTCCGTGGGCAGAGCGTCAGGCCCCACCAACTTCGACCGCACTCATGTCTTGAACCTGGCCGTTTCGAAGGACCTCGGTGCCAACTGGCGTTTCGATACACGGCTACTCTTCTACAGTGGTGTTCCAGCACGCGTGGCGTACCTGGCAGCCACGAAAGCCCCCTCTCGCACGAGTCCGTTTTGGCGTCTGGATTGGCGGTTGGAGAAGCGGTGGTACATGGAGACACGCGATACCTGGTGGGCCTTCGTGATCGAGGTTCTCAATACCACCCTGCAGCAGGAGCCCATCGAAGCGAGCTGTCACGCCTTCGGGTGTACCGAGCAGTTGTTCGATCCGATCACGGTGCCCAACCTCGGACTCGAAGCGAAATTCTGAAGCGGTTCCGGGCTGTGTGTGGTTTCAAGGGGGGCTGGTGGTCCTCGCCGACCAAGCGGTGACGCTTCTTGATCTACGCGTCTGCACACTCGACGACGATCCTGGCATACTCGCCGCCGATATGACCACCATGCAGATTTCCCCGTACCTCAACTTCCCTGGCACCTCTGAAGAGGCCATGAGCTTCTACGCGAAGGCGCTAGGAGGAACACTGACAGAGATCCACCGGTTTGGTACCATGCCCGGCAGCGAGGACCTGCCGGATGCGGTGAAGAACCGAGTGATGCACGTGGGCCTGGATCTGCCCGGTGGAGGGAGGCTCATGGCCAGCGACACGATGGAGGGGATGGGACCTCCTCACGTGGCCGGCACGAACATGAGCATTTCCGTGCACCCAGCCAGCCGCGAAGAGGCGGATCGCATCTTCGCGGCCCTTTCCGAGGGAGGGCAAATCGGGATGCCACTCGAGGATCAGTTCTGGGGCGATTACTACGGCCACTTGACGGATCGTTTTGGCATCCAATGGATGGTCAACTATCACGATGTGGCTGACCAGGATTGAAAACCTGGGCACCTGCGTGACCCGCGCTCGGCGCGACACAGCAGCAGCGATCAGCGGTCCTGCAAGTCGGCGATCACTGAGTTGCTGCTGCCATCGGCAGACTCTGACTGTACGCGCCTAGGTTGCTCAGCCCCGCCATGTCCAGCACGGTGTCTTGTGGTGGCATAGCGGTACCAGGTTGCCCGAAGCGAACCTTGTGAACGTACTCCCACGGGTTATCGTTGGCGATGAGCCCAGGGAAGTCTTCGAATCCACCAGCAGAGCCGGTGGGCATGGGATTGAGCCCGTCTGCGCCATGACAGACGCTGCACGTTGCGTCGTATGCTGCTTGCCCAGCCACCACGTCGCCGCCGATGAAAGCGCCATCCGTGCCAATGATTGCTGAAGTATCCATCAGGCCGGTTTTGATGAACGCAGCCAAATCATTCATGTCCGTTTCGCTCAACACCGCAGCGTAGGCGTGCCCCGCTGGATCGGCGAGTTTCGCTACGATGTCACCCGCGCTCACGGTCGTGCTCAGGACTCCTCCGAAACCCGTCGCGTGGCTGCCCGACCCATACTTTCCGAACGCGCCCTTGTAGTCCCACCCATGGCACTCCTTGCAGCGCCAAGTGTCCGGGCCCGTGCGCGTGTTGCTGACCATGTCCGGTCGCGTTGCCCATACGGGATGATTCGTCGTTGGCTCGACGGGGCTCAGTACCCCCGGCACCTTCCAGTACGCATCGTACAGCTGCCCTCCGCGAACGGCATTTCCCGTGACTGCCGTCTCCTCGCTCTCATCTTTTTCCTCGCCACAGCCAATGCTCATCAGGGAGCACGTCGAAATAAACAACACGTATTGTACTGCTCGTATGTTGGACTTCACGGTAGATGGACCTCCGATGTCGGTGCTGTAGAACGCATCTCAAGCGACGTGTGAGAGCAGACCCCTCCCATGAAGTCGCAGGCGTGCACAAGCCTTGTTGTCCTCCGGGGGCGAACCGAGGCCCGTCACGCAGAAAGCTGCACCTGAAGTTAAACTTGCCTGCCTCCGGTGCTCTCGTGGCACTACTCCCGTGGCCCGAGTCCGTCCCTAGTGACGTCGGAACAAGATCGTCCAAGGGGATCAGGTGCGCGCACGAGACAGCGCCACATGGACAACTCCTTGGATGAGTCCGATACCGCGCGCATAGGCACGAACGACGCCGAAGGGGACATACGCGGCCATGCGCGGGTCGTTCGTGCGTCGCAGCAAGCGTTGGGTCATCGGGAGCTGGGCCGCCATGAGGGCTACGCACGTACCCCACTCGACAACGGCAATGGGGCCTGCTGCCAACGGCAGTAGCGCCAACGACAGCAGCGCTAGTGGCGGTTGCGCGTGGTCCACGATGCCACTGTACGAGTCTCCGCCCATACGTCCTGGGTGAGCCGCGTAGAGGAAGATCCGGTAGTAGCCTTGTTGGCGCTGCACAGCGAGGTAGCGTCGCAAGGAGCGCTCGTGGAAGTGGCGCACGATCGACCGAGGCTCGAAGGCGAGTTGGTAACCGCGTGCCAGAACGCGAAAGGCAAGGTCTGCGTCCTGGCCCTTGCGTAGCTTCTCATCGAACCCAAAGACATCTTGCAGCACGCGCTTGCGGTAGAGCACATTGAAGGTGGCCAAGAAGTTTACGCGGCTCTCCATTCGTGCATGGCGCGCGGCGATCTCCTCTTGGATCAAGCTCGCCAGTAAAGACTCTGGGTACATGTTGCTGTAGCTGCCGCCGACCGCCGCTACCCGTTCGTCGTCAAGGGCTAGCAGTAACAACGCGAGTGCCTGTGGCTGTACCACACAGTCCGCGTCGACGAACCAGATGAGTTCGCCCTTCGCCGCTTTGATGCCGAGATTGCGCGCCGCTCCGGGGCCACTTCCGTTGCCGTGGACGATGCGCACGGGGTAGCGCTCAGCAATCTCGAGCGTGTCGTCGGTGGACGCGTCGTCGACCACGACGATTTCACATAAACCACTTTGCCCTACAAGCGGCGTCGCAGCGCTCAGGCAGGCGTCGAGATGTTCACCTTCGTTGTGAGCCGGGATGACGAGAGTCACCGACGTTGGATTGGACTCGGCACTCACCTGAGCCGCTCTAGCACTCGACGTGCCTCGCGTGCTACTCTTTGGCGTCGCTCACGCGTCACTCCGGCTCGTCATGACTCCGCCTCCCAACGCCAGCGTCGCTGAGATCGACGGCGAAGCAGCTCTCGCCACAAGCGAACGGCCATCTGCGAGTCCCGGAGTACCCGCAGCCGTCACCGCCGGGGATGTGTGGATCGTCATCGCCGCGTACCGCGAGGGAAAAGTCATTGCCACAGTGGTGCAAGAGCTGGTCGCTCTGTGGCCGAACGTCGTCGTCGTTGATGATGGATCGGATGACGATACGCAGGCGCAAGCAGCGGGGGCCGGGGCGACGGTCCTCCGTCACGTGATCAACCGAGGACAAGGAGCAGCCTTGCAAACGGGCATCGGTTACGCGCTGTCACAGGGGGCAGCGGTTGTGGTCACCTTCGATGCCGACGGGCAGCATCGTCCCGAGGCTGTCGAGCGCTTGTTGCAACCCCTTCGCTCGGGGAGAGCTGACGTTGTTCTCGGTTCGCGATTTTTGGAGGATGCGGCTGCCGTGCCGTGGGCCCGCCGTTGGTTGATAAGAGCAGCGGTTGCGTTCACTCGATTGACGACTGGCGCGAAGGTGACGGACGCCCACAATGGATTGCGTGCGTTTCGGCGCGGAGTGGCACAGGAGCTCGAGCTCAAGTTGGACCGCATGGCTCACGCCAGCGAAATCATTGACAAGGTGATTGCCAGCGGAGCTGTGTACGTGGAAGTGCCGGTGGCCATTCGCTACACGCCGTACTCGCGCGCCAAAGGGCAGTCGGGCGCCGCTGCGTTTCGTATTCTCTGGGACTACATGCTGTCGAAGGTTATCTCATGACTCCATTTCAGATAGTCGGATTGTCCTTGTTGTCGCTGTTGGCGGTGGCCACTTGCCTGGGTTTGGTGAGAGGCCGGCAGCGCTGGTCGTCGTTGGTCTGGCTGGTGGTTTGGTTCGCCGCAGCCGTCGCACTCTACCGTCCCAGTTTGACGCGTGACGCGGCCAGGCTCGTTGGGATCGACCGCGGTGCCGATCTAGTCAACTACGTGACGACGCTGCTGCTCTTGGTCGTCATCTTCTTGATGACGATACGCATGCGCCGGTTCGAGGGCTACGTCACGCAGCTGACACGGGAATTGGCGTTGACGCGGGCGGAGCTGTCGCACGCAATCGACGTTCGACGCCAGCCACGCTCCTGAGTATTGTTGCGGCATGCCCAAGGTCCGTCCGTCCGTCGAAGTGCTGTTGGCGACGATGGACTGCAAGAACCCCCAGCGTCTGCGTCAGACGCTGGGCCTGACCACCACGGACATGGAGTTGCTGGTGGTCAACCAAGTGACTCGAGGGGCCGCGCCCGCCGATGCCGTTGGAGATGGCTACCGCATGTTTTCCTACGCCGAGCGCGGACTCAGCAAGAGTCGCAATCGGGCCCTGGATAGGGCGCGCGGTGACATAGTCCTGCTCGCTGATGACGACATCCGCTATCAGCGCGGGATCGCCGCGTTGCTGCGAGCTGAGTTTGACCGATACCCACACGCCGCGGCCATCACATTTCAGTTCGTGGACGCCGCTACGGAGCGCGCCAGCAAGCGCTACGAAAAAGTCGCGCAGCACCACAACCGAAGAACGGTGTTGGGTGTCTCCTCGGTAGAGGTCGCGCTCAGACGCTCGAAGATTACCGGCGTGCGCTTCGACGAACGCTATGGTTTGGGAGCACCGTTCCCCTCTGGGGAAGAAGCGCTGTTTTTGGCGGAACTATTGAAGCGGGGAGATCAGGTGATGTATTGCCCGCGCGTCTTGTGTGAGCATCGCGGGCGGAGCAGCGGCTACGAACCGTGGACGGCGGATCAGACCCGCGCCAAAGGGGCGGTGATTCGGCGCATCTTTCCCCAGGCGTGGCCGGTCGTGTTGGGCGCTTTCTGTTTGGCCAAGTGCCCGCACTACGGTGCCGAGCTGGGACCTATCCGATTCGTTCAAAAGCTGTGGGAAGGCGCTAGTTCTTAGTGCTCAGGAGTCACCGAAGCGCGTTGCAAGGTCTTCGAGTTGCTGGATGGTTGCGTTGAACTCGCTCGGCATCGTTGGCGACTGTTGTAGCAATGCCTCGATCTTGGGCAGAGCAGCCAGTGCCTGATCGACTTCGCGGTCGCTGCCTTTCTTGTAGGCGCCGAGAGTGATCAGGTCACGCTTGGCCTCGTAGGTGCTCAATAGCCGCCTGAGGGTCCGAGCGGCCGCGAGGTGCCGCTCCGAAACGCAGCGGGGCATCACCCGAGAGAGCGAGGCACTGACGGACACCGCCGGGTACCAGCCGCGTGCAGCGAGCTCGCGATCGAGAACGATGTGGCCGTCCAGGATGCCGCGCACCTCGTCGGCGATGGGCTCCTCCATGTCCGAACCTTCCACGAGTACGGTGTAGAGTGCGGTGATGGAGCCACTCTCGCCTTGTCCCGTCCGCTCGAGTAGTCGCGGGAGTTCTGCGAAGACGCTCGGTGGGTAGCCGCGCCGCGCCGGTGGTTCGCCCGCAGCCAAACCGACTTCGCGCTGCGCGCGGGCGAAGCGAGTGATCGAATCGACCATCAACATCACTCGCTTGCCCTGGTCACGAAAATACTCCGCCAACGCGGTTGCCGTCCGCGCGGCTTCCAGACGCTCGAGCGCCGGAGCATCGCTGGTCGCCACGATGACGATGGATCGCGACAGGCCCTCGCCCAAACTATCTTGCAGGAACTCACCCACTTCGCGCCCACGTTCGCCGACCAGTGCGACGATGACCACGTCGGCTTGAGCCCCCCGCGCCAAGGAGCCGAGGAGCGTGCTCTTGCCAACGCCGGAGCCTGCGAACAAACCGACACGTTGCCCTTCGCCCAACGTCAGTGCAGCATCCACGACGCGGACCCCCGTGGGCATTGCCTGAGTCACCGCGCGTCGCTTGAGGGCGGGTGGAGGACTAGCGACGGTGGGCACCCATGAGATGCCCGTCGACGGCAGTGGCGAACCGTCGATGGGGCGGCCAAAGCCATCGAGCACCCGTCCAAGCAGCACCTGCCCCGCTGGCACCGTCAGCGGCTTGCCGTCGGAGACGACGCGGTCGTCAGGTCCGACACCCGCCAGTTCACCCAGGGGCAGAGCAACAACCGCCGCCCCATCAAACCCCACAACCTCGGCCAAGAGCGGTTCGCCACGTCGCTCGATATGCACCAGATCGCCCACGCGCGCGCCTGGCAGTGCCAAACGCAGGCAGAGGCCTACGACGCTCAGCACCCGCCCTTCAGCTTTGAGCGTGGTAGCGGAAGCGAGCTGCCTTCTCAGATCGGAGGTATCCACTCAATCTCCCGTTTCGATTGGACGGTTGGGATCGACGATCCACTCGCTCCACGACCCTGCGTACAGCTTCATGCCGTCCAGCCCAGCGTGGGTCGCCGCCAAGATATCATGGCACGCGGTTACCCCACTGCCGCAATAGACGATGGTGTGTTCGCAGGCTACACCATCGAGAGCTCGTTCGAATCGTTGCCGCAATTCCGCCCTACTGCGAAAGCTGCCTTCGTCGAGGTTTTCGACGAAGGGGAGGCAAACTGCGCTCGGAATGTGTCCAGCGACCGAGTCGATGGGTTCTTCATCGCCGCGAAAACGACTTGGAGCCCTGGCATCCAGTAGCCGCCAATCCGGATTAGCGATGGCCGCTGTGACATCCCTCGCCGTGGCGAGCACGTCGCTTCTCGGATGCATGACGAACGTGGTGTGTCGAGGTTTCACGTGTTCGGTGCAGAGAGGGTTGCCCGCGTCGGTCCACGCCCGAAGTCCCCCGTCGAGAACGGCGCAAGCATCGTGACCCAGCCAGCGCAACATCCACCAAAGCCGCGCAGCAAATGCTCCGCCACTGTCGTCGTAAGCGACCACCCGATGTTCTGTACTGATGCCCCAAGCGCCCAGCTGCCGAGCGAACACTTCTGGCTCTGGCAACGGGTGCCGCCCGCTGACTCCGGGTTGGACAGGCGCCGACAGGTCGCGATTCAGATCTGCATAGACGGCCTTTCCGATGTGGCCCTGGTCGTAGAGGCGACGTCCTTCATCCGGCTCGGAAAGAGAAAAGCGGCAGTCCACCAGGACGACGTCCGTGTCGTCGGCGATGGAGGCGAGCTGCTCAACACTGCAAAGGGGCCCGTCCATGTCGTTGACGGCAGTGTACGTGGTTGTCGAGCTCATGGGACTTGGTGCATGAAAATGTAATAATATCAGTTTATTAGGTACCATCAGAGGACACCGATCGGACAATTTGCGTCCTAGCACCTCGTCAAGTGAGCAGACTGCACGAGCGCTCAGTGGTACCTTCCTTCCACATGACGGACAGTGTTCTCGATGTCGACCACAGTGCTCTTGGAGGCAGTGCTCTCGGAGGCAGTGCTCTTGGAGGCAGTGCTCTCGGAGGCGGTGCTCTCGGAGGCGGTGCCCACAGCGGGGCAACCCACGGCGTTGCCGCCCGCAGCAGTGGCGGTGTTCGCTCTCACGACGGCGGCTTGCACAGGAGGCGTTCGGTGACTGACCGACCCACCACACCGAACTTCGACTTGGCGTGTGCTGACGCTGTTGAGTGGTTGCGCGGCTTGCGCGCGGAGAGTGTGGATTTGGTGGTGACCGATCCCCCCTACGAGTCACTCGAGAAGCATCGTGCTGTTGGGACCACCACTCGGCTCAAGCACAGCAAAGCCTCGAGCAACGACTGGTTTCGCATCTTTCCCAACGAACGCTTTCCGGAGCTACTGCGTGAGGTGTTTCGCGTTCTGAAGAAAGATCGGCACTTCTACCTCTTCTGCGATCAGGAGACGATGTTCGTGGTCAAGCCGCTGGCGGAGCAGCAGGGTTTTCGCTTTTGGAAGCCGATTGTGTGGGACAAGCGGAAGATCGGAATGGGTTACCACTATCGCTCCCGCTATGAGTTCGTCTTGTTCTTCGAGAAAGGCAAGCGCCGCTTGAACAATCTCGGGCAGGCCGACATCATCGAGTGCGACCGCATTCGTGGCGGCTACCCCACGGAGAAGCCTGCCAAGGTCAACCAAGTGCTGATCGAGCAGAGTACTCAGCCGGGCGAGCTCATCGTGGACCCGTTCATGGGCTCGGGTTCGGCTGGCGAAGCGGCGCTCCGCAGCGGCAGACACTTTCTGGGCAATGACGTGCTCGACTCGGCGGTGGAGGGCGCAAAGATGCGCCTCGGCGACTACGGCGAAACCAAAGCGCTGTACGAACCCTTGTGCGAG
The DNA here is from genome assembly GCA_050298815.1 of Polyangiaceae bacterium. Taxonomy (GTDB): domain Bacteria; phylum Myxococcota_A; class Polyangia; order Polyangiales; family Polyangiaceae; genus SZUA-265. The sequence goes on along the minus strand of JBNKUV010000077.1, from coordinate 25,326 downwards.
GCCCAGCGGTTTCTGATCTAGGTTGTCATGTAGGGGCCTTGTTCCGGCGAGCGGACGCTCACGCTTTCGTCTCTACGACTTTGCTGGCAAGCTGAGGTGATGTCAGGCCATCCGTTGCAGCGACTGGACACGTTCGACAATCGTCACTTCGACCGCGGAGGCTCCGCCTGGAAAGAGCTCGCCTGGCTGGTTACTCGAAAGGCGTTGTTCGATTCATCGGTGATGCCTTGGAACAAAGCGCGCATCGCAGCCCTCCGGGCGATGGGGGGACGAATCGGGCGCGGCGTTGTGATCAAGCCCGGCGTGAAGGTCACCTTTCCGTGGCGGTTGTCGGTGGGGAACAACAGCTGGCTCGGAGAGGACGCCTGGCTGCTCGACCTCGCACCCATCGAAATCGCAGACCACGTGTGCATTTCTCAACGCGCCTTTCTATGCACTGGCAGTCACGACTGGAAGCGACCCAGTTTCGATTTGATAACCCAACCCATCGTCGTCGAATCGGGCGTGTGGATCTGCGCCAGCGCATTCATCGGGCCCGGCGTTGTCGTTGGACGGGACAGTGTCGTCAAGGCTGGTTCTGTAGTGACTCGAGACATGCCCCGTGGAATGATTTGTGGCGGCAATCCTTGTCGCCCGCTGCGTCCACGCACTGCAACAGACGAACCGACGAGCTCGGAAAGCGGCGCCTCGTAGCGCGTGATGCCGTCAAGTAGTCTTGGACCTCACTCACGTTACCCTTCCACGCAGTTGGGTCGAGGTCCCATTCCCAGAACCCACCTGTAGACGGCGAACATCTCGTGCGCGATCCGGTCCCACGAGTAGCGTTGCTCTACGAGCGCTCGACCATTTTCTCCCATCTGCTTCAGTTTGCTCGCAGACACGTTCGTCAACTCGTTGAGTGTGTGGCCCATCTCGCGTGCGGATCCGGGTAGCTGGAGGGCCGCGTCCCGTTCGAATCCCACACCCAGATTGCAGCCTTGCGTCATGGCGACTGGCAGGCGGTGGGCCCAGGCTTCCAGCACCGACACCGGCACTCCTTCACTCAAGGACGGCATGACGAAGGCGTCTGCATTCTGCAATGCGGATACTTTCGCCGTGCCATAGGTCGCACCGACGAAATGCACGCGACCGGGGGCTCGTTCCGCCGCAAGCTGCCGCAGCTGCTGAACGTAATCAGTCGGGCCCCAGCCGGCCAACACCATGTGCCAGTCGCGAGCGTGGTCGATGCTGGCCCACGCGTTGACGAGGGTGTCCAAGTTCTTGATCGGGTGGATTCGTCCCAGGTAGAGCAGGACCTTGGAGTCCGAGGGGACCAGCTGAGCCCAGGGTGGGGGTTCATCGGTGGAAGTGACTCCCACGTCGACTCCGTTCGGGATGACGCAAACGGGTCCGCGAAACCCTTGCTTACGTATCGCGTTTAGCTCCGGTTCGCACAACGCGTGTAGGCAACTTGCCGCGTTCAACTGACGCTCTTGGAACGTGGGCGTGGCGATTCGCTTCTTCCAACGACTGATGGCCAACGCCGATTCGTTCAGCATGCCGTGCGTGGAAACGATGTAGCGGCGCGGTGCCGCCCGCCTTGCCCAACGCCAGCTGACCCAGGACGCATAGGTCCACAGTCCGTGGACATGCAGCAGATCTGCGCTCATGGCCTCGATGTCCGCCTGAAGTGTGGGGGAGAAAGCGAAGCCCTCTGGTTGCCAAGCCGGATAAGCGCACACGGGCGTGTCGCCCCAGAGCAAGTACTTGGAGTCATGGCCCCGCGCAGCTGACGCCATGATGCTGACCTCGCAAAGCTGTGATAGCCCGCTCGAGAGTCCGCGAACGGACTCAGTGACTCCAGCCCCTGCGCGCGACGCCATGCAACCGAGTTGAACGACCCTCATCGGTGAATCGTCAGCTCCAGGAGTCCTCGATCGACGACGTTCCTGGGTTTGTCCACTAGGTCGCGCGCCAGCGCCATCGCGCGGTCCAAGTTCGAGCGAAACTTGGCCAACGACCATTCGGCGATGATCTGCTGGCTCTGTCGTCCCATGGCGGAACGGTCAGTGTCCGGGGAGAGGATTCGAGTCAACGCGTCCGCGATGTCATCCGTGCGTTCTGGGTCGAAGGTCGTGCCGTTCTTGCCTTCAGCGACGAGATCCCGCGCGCAGCCACAGCGATTCGAGACGATGACTGGCAACGAGCACGCCATGGCTTCATTCACCACCAACCCCCACTGATCCGCGGTGCTGCTGAGAACGAATGCGTCCGCGAGCCCATAGTAGTGTGGCAATTCGGGGTACTGCGCAAACCCTCGAAAGTGGACGTCCCGCTCAATTCCCAGTTCGCTAGCTCGTCGCAGCAAGCGCTCACGCAGAGGCCCGCTGCCAAGCACTACTAGGCCGGCGGGGTCTCGCGCCGTCGCACGATAGTGAGAATACGCAGTCAGCAAGCGCTCTAAGTTCTTTCTGGGGACGAAACGGCTAACCGTCAGGAGGTACCGCTCCGGTAGGTCCAACTCCCGCCGCAGTCTTTCGGCGTGTTGCCTCGCCTCCTCTGCGCCTTGGCGGAAGTACTCATTGTCAACGACATCGCAACCAGTGAACACGCGCCCCTTGTCGAACCCCAACCCAACAACGTACTCGACTTGGGGCTGCCCCGCGACCAACGCCGTGTCGAACAAGCGAACGAGCCGTGACTTTATGGCTTCCCGCCACCAATGACGGCGGCTGTCCCACGCTGTCGAGTCCGACAGAAGGACGGTTGGGACCCCATGGTCGAGGCACCAAGACAGGCTGCAGAGCGCCAACGCATCCCCCCATCCCGGTATCAGGGCAACGTCAGGTCGCGCCCACGTCAATGCTGATCGGACTTTGCGCCGTACCACCCAGCTCGGTTTCGAGGCGACGTCGGCTCCCGGAAAGAGCAACGTTCGGTTCAGCTCTTCGGCTTCTACCGCATCCCAATCGTACGTCGCGTCGACGCCGTTTGCTTCCACAACGACGATGTCCACGTCGTCTCGCGCGGCATCGAACCGGGCGCGATGGTAGGGACTCAACCGATGTACAACTGCCGCGAGCCGAGGACGCACCGCCTGAGTGACGCTGGGTTGGGGGCGGGACGCACTTGCTACCATCACCGATCCGCGGTCACTTGGCTGGCTACCCAGGCATAGGTCTTCTCCAGTCCGTCGTGCAGGCGGTACTCTGGAGCCCAACCTAGACGTTCCTTGATCAGGGCATTGTCCGAATTGCGACCGCGCACGCCCAGCGGTCCCGGCACATGCTTGAAAGCTATCTTCTTGCCGGCGATGTCCGCGACCATCGACGCCAAGTCGTTGATCGTGACCATCTCCTCCGAGCCGAGGTTCAACGGCTCCGTGATGTCCGATTCCGTCAGCCGACGAATGCCATCAATGCAGGCGTCGATATAGAGGAACGAACGGGTTTGCTTGCCGTCGCCCCAGATTTCGATCTCACCGCCGTCCTCGGCCACCGCGATCTTCCGACACATGGCTGCGGGCGCCTTCTCGCGCCCTCCCTGCCAGGTGCCTTCTGGGCCGAAGATGTTGTGCAACCGGGCGATGCGAACCTCCAAGTCGTAGTTGCGGTGGTAGGCCAAATACAGGCGTTCGCTGAATAGCTTTTCCCAGCCATACTCACTGTCGGGCGCGGACGGATAGGCACTGTCTTCCGAGCACTTTGGATTGTCCGGGTCCTCCTGGTTGTATGCGGGATACATGCAGGCGGATGAGGTGTAGAACAGGCGCTTGACACCTTTCTGCCTTGCCAACTCGGCGATGTTCAGGTTGATCGTCGCCGAGTTGTGCATGACGTTGGCGTCGTGATCTCCCGTGAAGATGTAACCTGCGCCCCCCATGTCTGCGGCGAGTTGGTAGACGTGCGTGAACGGAATGTCGAACACGTCTTCGCACACACGTTGGTCGCGCAAATCTCCGATGATGAAGTCGTCCGCTTCGGTGCTTGCAAACTCGGGCCACTTCAGGTCGACACCACGGACCCAAAACCCGTCCTCCCTCAGCCGGCGGGCGAGGTGACTTCCAATGAAACCACCAGCGCCGAGGACGAGCGCCGTTCGGGTGTCTCCCACCGGGCGTCGGCTTTGGTTACCCACGCGAACACGCTCGGTATAGCGACGGGCCTCCCTGCGGTGCAGACTGCGCCCAGAGTCGAACGTTTCGAACGTGTATTCGAGCTCCTCTTTCGGCATCACCGGATCCTCCTTCTTCACCCTCGTCACCTTCCGCAAGGTCGCAGCCCTTGCGTGGGTTGCGAATTCGGGGAACCATAGCAGCAATGTGCGCGGAGGGAATAGTCGACCACGTCGGCGTGCCCTTCGAAGAGCCAGATGTCAGACAAAGCGACCAATAAGACGATACTCGCTGTCACTCAGGTCTTTCCGCCGGACCCAGGGGCAGTCGGCATGCACATGGCGGACGCGGCCGGGGAGTTGGTTCGCAGGGGGCATCGCGTCTTGGTGCTCACCGCAGATAGAGGTTATGACGACCCCGCTCGCCGATACCCACCTCGCGAGATGCGCGAGGGAGTGGAAGTACGACGACTGCCGTTGTCGAGCCCAGGCAAGGCGTCCCTTGCGACGCGTGCCCTGGGGGGGATGTCGTTCGTCGCGCAGGCGGTGGCTGCCGGACTTGCCATACCAAACTTGGACGCTGTGCTCGTTACCACGTCGCCGCCGTTCTGCGCGCTGGCCCCGCTCGCGTTCAAGGCGTGGCGTGGCGTCCCTTTTGTACACTGGGTGATGGACATCAATCCAGACCAGTCGGTCGCACTGGGGCAGGTGGCGCAGGATGCCCTCGTCGTACGAGCGTTCGAGGCATTGAATCGAGCAGCACTCCGCCAGGCGTCGCTGGTTGTCACCCTCGACGAATTCATGGCCCGGCGTCTTCAGGACAAGTTCCCCATCGACTCCAAGCTCGAGGTGCTGGCCCCGTGGCCCCACGACAACCACCTCCAGTCGATTGACCACGCCGAAAACCCCTTCAGAAACGAGCAGCGACTGCAGGACAAGTTCGTGGTCATGTACAGCGGCAACCATGGCCCTTCAAGTCCAGTCACCACGTTGTTGCAGGCTGCACGCCGCTTGAAAGGTCGGAACGATATCCTCTTCATGTTTGTTGGAGGGGGCACGGGAAAGGCGGAAGTGGAAGCGGAGATCGCTCGAGGTGCACCCAACGTACGTTCCCTTCCCTACCAACCGTTGGAGCGAATCAAGTACTCCCTTTCAGCCGCCGATGTTCACGTCGTCACCGTGGGCGACGAGATCGTCGGCATTGTCCATCCATCCAAGATATATGGCGCGATGTCGATTGGGCGTCCCATTCTGCTTTGCGGTCCTGCGCGTTGTCATGCCGCTCCGCTCGTCGAGCCGTCGGGAGCAGGCTTACGCGTCGACAATGGTGACATTCTGGGCGCCGTTCGCGCCATCGAAGCGCTGGCAGACTCTCCCAACGAAGAACTCGTTGCGATGGGCGAACGCGCCCGTCGTGTGATTCGTGATGGGTTCAGTCGAGACATCCTTCTACCGAGATTCGTCGACGCCGTGGAACGACGGCTCAGCCTCTAGCCTTCGGCGGTGGGGCGCTGACGTCCTCTCCGAGAGCAGGAGATGTCGCCACGCTCCGTACAAGTCGACGACCTCAGCGAATCCAAGCAGGGCTGGGCGAAGAAGATATGGCGGGCTCGCTCGTTTCACCCGAAGCGCCCGAAGCCCAGACCGACTCGAGCCGTCGTGCGTTTGCCAAGTACACATCTGCGACGAGTTGCAACAATATTTCGGATCCGGGATTGGCCACCTCCCCATCCGATAGTCCGAAGCAGATTTGGTTTTTCCCATCAGATGACAACGAGAAGCGCACCGGCGAGACGTCGGTTCGAGAGGTATGCTTCCCCCATAGGAACTTCGTTGTGCCACCATGGGTGACGGTGAGGTGCGCGAAGCCGACGTGCTGAGCCAGATGCGTCAACGCTTCTTCCAATTGTGCTTCGGAGCGACAGCTGCCTAGCCGGTCGAGCAGCCCTGGTAGAGCGAGTCTGAGCGCCTGGGCTAGCGCGTCGTAGGACCGCTCGGCACGGCGAAAGCGACTGTGGTGGGCAAGCCTGAAGTAACCTAGGAACCGGACGAGACCAATCAAGACGGCGCAGGCCCCGACCAGCGCCAAACCGACAACCCAATCGCGCGCTAGGGCAATCGCAGTGGCGGCGCCGGCCAGTGCGACACTCACAGAGTACAGCACCAGGACCGCCTTGCGATGAGTGATCCCCCGATCAAGCAAGCGATGATGAATGTGTTCGCGGTCGGCCGCGAACAGGGGGCGGCGCGCTAGATAGCGCCGCAACACCGAGAGCAACGTGTCAAAGATCGGGACGCCCAGCGCGACCATGGGAACGAGTAGCGCGACCGTAGTGGAGGCTTTCTGCATGGGGGCCAGCAGCGAGCTGGTTGCCAACAGGTAGCCCAGGAAGTAGCTCCCTGAGTCCCCCATGAATATCCGGGCCGGATTGAAGTTGTAGAACAGGAAGCCGATCAAGGCGCCCATCAGGGACGCCATCAGCAAAGCCACCACGACTTGCCCCGTGCTCTGATACCCGAACAGCGCAACGAGAAAGCTCGTGGCGGCGGCGAAGAACACGACCCCAGCGGCCAACCCATCGAGTCCGTCGATCAGGTTGACAGCATTGGTGACGCCGATGATCCACGCCAACGTAACCGGCAATGCAAAGACACCCATGTTGAGGATGCCCACATACGGCAGCTCCACCGCGTCGATGCGCAGGCCAAAATGGAAGGCAAGAAGCGCAGCCGCGAGCTGAGCAACAAACTTGTAGCGCGCGCGAACCCCCCGCACGTCGTCGACAGCGCCGACGGCGCATAGCAGGAGTCCACCCACCAAAAGAACGACAGCGCGCTGAGCATCGGCGCGCACGTGGAGCGCAACACCCGATTCGACCAAGAACAGCGTGACCAGCGGCGCGAGAACGCTGATCGCTATTGCGACGCCGCCGAGCCGCGGCACGGCCCGCTGGTTGACGTGGCGCCCGCCGGGCCTGGAGATTGCACCCAACGTCAAGGCGAGGCGACGTGCCAACGGGGTTAGCATCGCGGCCAGCACGAGAGCCATCATGAAAGCGGCGGAGTAGCTACGCATGACACGATCTCGCGTCTATCAATCAGCCCAAGATGGCGAAGCAAACATGGTACATTCCTAGACTTCCGCCGCAGCTTACCGACGGTGCCCTGGCATGCAAGGCTCGCCTCCCGTGCAACACTCTGGGCTGGACCTGACCCCAAGCGCCACGAAGTGCGGTGAGCACCGAAACGCCCTGGGATGAGCGACAGCAACGCGGTCGAGCCGACCCGACCGAAGCCGTCCTTGCCAGAGAAGTCCTTGCCGGTCGTCCTGTGGCCTCCTGGCGAGTGTCGCCGGCTAATCAGCCGGTTTTGATTCGTTCTGCGGGGCGACGAGGCGTCCAACGTCGAGGTGCTCGACCAGCGGGTTCAGACGTACGCGACCCCACGCCGTACTCATCGAACGCATTTGGCGCCGAGCACGCAAGCTGCCAGATCGAGTAGGGTAGCCGGCGATGGCGATGACCGGGAACGACTACCGCAAACTGATTGGCAACTACATTGCCAACACGTATGGACCGCGGGGGCTGGAAGTCTACGAGGAGGTGAATCTCGGGACGTCCATCATCGGGAAGCAACGTCGCATCGACCTGTTCGTGCTTGGACCGAATGACCAGCCCCTGGTCGTAGAGTGCAAGTATCAGGACTCCGCCGGAACAGCCGACGAGAAGATCCCCTACGCTCTGCAAGACATGGCCGCGCTACGTGCCCCGAGTGTGCTCGTCTATGCCGGCGGCGGGTTTTCGCCTGGGGTGCTGCACTTGCTTCAGGGCTCCGAGTTCGGCGCGTACTGCTTGCCCGACCCGTCACGTCTCACGCCGATACCGCGCAAGACCGGAGCGATGGATTCTGGCACGTGGCAGCTGGATCACATCGTGGCCCAGACGTTCCATCTGTGGGACATCGTGCTCGGCGCGAAGAAGCCGCTCGTTCCCGAAACTCAGCTGCCGCTGCCCCCCGCCGAGGACGACGGGCCATTGCTCCTAGCCAGCAAGCCCCAGCGATGACCCCAGTTGGATGATGGTTCGGGTGGACTGAGCCATTGGTGTTTCCGAGCGAAGCGAGTACCCTCCGGCGCCATGACGCGCTTTCATCTGGTCGCACCGTCGATTTGGCCCGCCCGGGCTTTCTTGTGGGCGTCTCTCGTCGGCCTCGCCCTCTGGACCACTGCTTGCGGTGGCAGCACACCCGCACCGAACGAGGCCACCGAGGTCCAAGAGCCTACACCGAGCAGTAGCGTGGGCTCTTCATCCTCGTCATATTCTGGTGGCCCTGATCGTCGGCCAGAGCTTGGCCAAGACTCGACGCGCGCGAAAACCATCGAGGCGCTCCTGGCCGAGTATGACCAGGCTGCTCAGCACGGTAGCCTCAAAGATGAAGCGAAGGCGTTCATCGACATGTACGCTGGCCCGCTGGCACAAGCGTACGTGGATGGGCACGACGCTTTGCCGGAGAAGCTTCGCATTGCGCTGATGACGAAGCTCGTCTCGTTCAACGACAAGCGCACTACGCCGGCGCACGTCAAAGCGTTGCAGGTGTACGCCCAGTCCAGAACCGGAGCCGATGAAGCGATCTGGGCCTGCCAGGCAGGACAGCGTCTCGAGGACGATCGCCTCGCTCCTGCTCTCTTCGCGGTGTTCGCGGCCATCGACATGGCGAGCGACGATGGTCGTCGCTTGAGTCGGCACCTGATGTCTGCGATGCGCCACAATTTGGACGCTTCGTGGAGTGCGCGTTTGAGAGAGTATCTGAACGCCCCCATCGAGCGTCCCGCGCGCTTCGACGACAAGCCCGCCGTGCGTCGCTATCAGAACGCACTCTTCTGGCAGACGAGTGCCGTCGAATTGCTCGGAGCGCTTCGAGCCGCTGACGCGGTTGGCGCCATCGCGCGCGTGCTGCTCGATAATTCGAAGACGGACGTGCACCCCGAAGCGGAAATTGCGTTGGCCGCGATCGGCAAGCCGACGCTTCGGGTGGCTCACGCCCTACTCCACGGCAGCGATGCCACGTTGGTCGAGTTGGCCAAGAAGGCGCGTCCTGACGTGCCCGAGGCCCATGTCTACTACGCGACTCAATGGCTCATCAAGTTGCGGCATCCGAGTAGCCGAGCGGAGCTGCAAGCTGCTTGGAACAAGACGAGAAATCCTCAGAGCAAGGTCTTGATCGCGCGGGCGCTGACCTACTTCCCCAGTGACGACGACTCGCTTGCGATCTTCAGGCAGACTTACGCCTCGACGGCGCTCAAGCTCACTCTGCCCGCTGGCGAGAGCGCTCTCGAAGCGCTGGTGGAAAACAGCCCCTACCTGTTCGAACCGAAGCTGGCGGACTGGCTGATGAAGCAGCCGGGCAGTGTGCGCGGGGCGGGTTCTCGCAAAGGTGATCTGCAGCGTGCACTTGTCGTGGCGGTTGCACAACTCGCGCTGGAGTCGCAACTGAAGGATGCCAACAAGGTTTCCCAGGCCTACGGAGGGCGGACGGGCACACCAGCATTCGAGCGCTCCCAGGCGATTACCGTCAAATGCAAGCAAGACCCTGCCTGTTATCTCGGCGAGCTGAAGGCGAACCTCGGCCCCGGCGAAGAGAACATGCAGGTGGCGAACAAGACCTTGACCATGCTGGGCGTGTTCGGTACCGAAAAGGAGCGCGCAGCGTTGGTTCAGTTGCTCTCGCAGATGCCGGATCCGCGTTTGACCGAGGTAACCGCCCGGGTTATCGGTCAATTGACGCAGAAGGCCGATCAGGCAACTCTGGATGCCGTTCAAGCGCAAATCGACGCAGCGGGGGCTCCCACGGATCCGGCCAAAGTTGCAGCTCTCACGTCCATCCGTTTCCTGGAGTTGCAGCTCCAAGCGCGTGGTAGCTGAGCTGGAGTTGTTCAGCGTCGGCTTAGCGAGGTTTCACTCGTGCAGCGCCATCGGCGTTGTCAGTACCTGATTCGTCGCGGGAAACGGGTCGACTCCGGTCTGTTGGAGATACTCGTCCAGTGCCAACTCCAGGTGACGGACGTCGACTTCGCCGAGCAGATTCCTGCCACGGCGGCCAGTGCGTTCGTCCTTCACGTCCAGAACCTCGTCGGTACGAGTGATGAAATCTCGCGTGAGTCGGAACACGCCATCCGTCAGTGTCAGCTTGTTCGATACGACTCGGTCGGTTGCGTCGACCACCCAGGCTTCGGACATCACGACTCGCCCGTTCCCCTGGGTGCCGGAGCCATTCACCATTGGCATGAGGTCTTTCCCGTCGAGGCCATCGGGCGGCGGGGTCTTCGTCAGTGAAAGTATGGTTGGGAAGAGATCCAGGGTGCTGACTGGTGCTTTCAGGCGTCGGGGTTTGGTTCCGGGAACGGAGAGAAGCATTGGTACTCGGGCGACTGGCTCACTGATCACGTGACCGTGAAACCGGAGTTGCGATAGTTCCTCCCCGTGGTCAGCGGTCAATGCGACAGCGATTTTCTCCCCGCGATCTTGACGCCGAGCGAGTTCGGTCAACAAGGGCTCGACGTGATGGTCGAACGTGGCGATCTCATGGTCGAATCCGTCTGCCACGCTGGGCCCGAACCAGGCGACTTCTGGGCTACGCGTCGTGGGGGTGTGAGGTCCGAGGTAGTGAATCCAAAGGAAGAAGCGGCTGCTGCTGTCCGCGTGGGCGAGCCACTCGAGCGCTTGCTGGGTGGCGCCTCGGTCATCCGGAGTCGTGCTGCCTTTTTCATGCAACGCGACGACCTCGTCGAAAGCGCCGACCACACCAGTGTCGGGCAACGCCATGTGCAGCGGTGTTGTAGCCAGTGTTCTCATGCCACGGCGCTTCAGCCACCATGGGAGTGCGGGGCGAGCTTCGAATTGGGGAAACCTATACCAATTCGTAACTTTCTCTCCGGGGGCAAGTTCAGGCTCGCCATGCTCTGCGGTCGGATAGCGCCAGTTGGAGGTGCGCGCCGTCCGGGTCCAACGTAGACGCCGGGGGTACACACCACGAAAGTTGGCCGACAGGGCGATCGCGGTGGACGACCCGGCCGTGTAAGCGTTCTCGAAGATGACGGCTCGCTCGGCTGCCCAGCGCGCCAAATGGGGCGTTGTTGGGCGCTCGTAACCGTACAGACTCGTGTGTTCCGCGCTGACGGTGTCCACCGTGATCAGAACGACGCTGAACGGTGATGGGTTGCGCGGAACGGCGATCTCATCTGCGGAGATAGGACTGACGGTTGCGACCGAATCGCCCAGGCGGCAGTCCTCGTCAATCTCGTTTTGCGGGAGCTCGCGAGCTCCGGGATGAACGCTGCTTGCCATGTCGTCGCAGTCGCCGTCTGCAAGGAGCGCGGAGTAGCCATCGCGGTCGAGATCCATGAACCACCGACAAGTCTGCAGTGCCAGCGCAGGATAGGGACGTGCTTGAAGAGTGGCCGCCACACGTGGATCGACCAGCCCTAGTCCGCTCAGCGCTAGGACAAATGGAGCAATCCAGTACCAGCGGGGAACCCTTGCCATCCAACGACCCACTAGCGTGGCACGCTCCGCAGTCATCCAGGCGACGGATGCGACGAGCAGCGACAGGAGGCCGATGCTCCGCAGCATGAGCACCGCCACCGGGTAGGTGATGAGCAGGGCAGTGCGATCGATCCAGAAGCACAGGACCGAGGTGCCCAGCGCAACGCTTCCCACGCCAACTCGGATCCGGGCGGGTGCCACTGACGCCCAACCTCGCGGATGACGCCGCCGAGGTTGAAGCCCCACGCCGACTAGCGCCACCGTGGCACCTAAAATCAAGCTGGCTCCAAGCGCGGACACCGCCAGCCTGTGATGGGCCGTGTTGATACGAGCGAACACCGCGAGTCGTTCCATCGCCCACAGTGCGAGCGCGAGCCCGATGCCAGTCCAGACGGTGATCTGCAATGCGGTGCCGCATCGTGCCAGGAGCCATTGCATTCCGGCCAGGCCCGCCGATAGCAACATCCCAGCAGTTGTCCCCAGCGCTGCTGCTGCGACCAGGCCGCGCAATGTCGTTGCGTCGTGAAGCAATGCGTCGACGGTCGAAAGCGTCGCAAACAGTAGTGGGAGCAGACAAACTGACGGACTCGCCGGCATCGCCCAGGAGTCAGCGTCGGACGAGTTCGGGGGCGCGGTCTTGCCCATGGGGCTGAGAGTAACACGACCGTAACCAATTCGTCACACAATAGGCAAGTGAACGCCGCTCGACGGCCGTCACGCCTAAGATCGCACGCCGCGGGCGAGTGATAGCACCGGTGCATGCACCGGACGTCGATGGGTGCACGCCCCGACGAGCCACGGTGCTCAAGAGAGCTGTCGAGCCTGCTTGATCAGGTCGTACGCAGCGTTGATTTCACGGGCACGTTGCTCTGCCATCTCCCGCATGTTCGGCGGGAGGCCGCGTGCGGCAAGTTTGTCGGGATGGTTTTCGATCATGAGCTTGCGATAGGCGCGCTTGAGCTCGGCATCGTCAGCGTTTTTCGAAACTCCCAGCGCGTCGTAGGCGTCGTCGAGGTTCGCTTCGGAGGGGCCTCCCTTGGCGGCGGAGGCGGCCGCACGCAGGAGCGCCTCCAATTGAGCGACGTCGCTTTCAGTCATACCCAAGCGACGCCCGATTCGGACGAGCATGGCGTGCTCTTTGGGGTGCACTTGCCCATCAGCGGCGATCGCGACCATCTGCAACTGCAGGAACAGGTGATGCAGCACGCGCCCCCGGGATAATCGCGCGAAGCGGTCGACTTCAGCGTCCAAGTCGAAGTCCGGATTCTTGCCTCTTGAGAACGCCGCTTTGGCAACCTCCTTTTGCTCGGGGGTAAGGCGCAGACGGTCGAAGAGGTCCTGGGTGACGCGGATCTCGTCTGGCGTCACTACTCCGTCAGCCTTGCAGACGGCCCCCATGACCGAAAAAGTAGTTTCGATGAAGACCGCATGCATATGCCGAAGGCCGCGGCGGATCACAGTCCGCACCGCAAGGCTGAGCAGGTAGCCGAAGAGGGCACCGACGAGGAGCCCCAAGAAACCATCTACTAGCAGGCCGACGAAGCCGCAGATCAAGATCAAGATCATGTCGCCCTACGCTACTCGACGCGGCGCGCGCGTCCATAGCGGAATGGCGTGGGGACTTGCTCGAGGGCTCGTGATGCACGGTCTGCTAGCGTTTGCCCTTGCACTCAACGCCCTTCGAATCGATCGCGTGGCGAACACACGTGAGTAGCTCGTGCACGGAATAGGGCTTGGGCAAGAAGCCGGTGAGCCCCTGATCTGCCAGGCGATTGACCGTCTCTTGTTCGGAGAAGCCGCTGGAGAGGATGATTGGCACGCTGCGCTCGATGCGACGCAACTCCGAGAACGTTTGATGTCCGTCCATGCCTGGCATGGTCACGTCCAAGAGCACGGCGCTCATCCGTTCGGGCTCTGCGGAAAATCGTGCGATCGCCTCTTGCCCGCTACCGGCCGTCACGACTTCGAACCCGGCGCGCATGAGCGCCCGCCGCGCGAACTGGAGGACGCTGCTTTCGTCGTCGACGACGAGCACGACGTCAGCAGTGGGCATGGTGCTGGGAGTGGCCGCTGAAGACTGATGGGTTTCGCTCACCAGGGGGAGCAGGACTCTGAACGACGTGCCGCGGCCGAGTTCGCTGCGGAGGCGAATCGCTCCTCCATGACCTTGGATGATGCCGAGCACGGCGGCGAGACCCAGACCGCGCCCTGTCGTCTTGGTGGTGAAGAACGGGTCGAAGATGCTCCGGGCGGTTTCCGCGTCCATGCCGCACCCGGTGTCAGCGACCTCGAAGAACGCGTAGCGGCCTTGCGGGAGCTGGGGCTTGGCCACGCAGCTGGCAAAAAATTCGCCATCGACCTTTGTGGTTCCCGTCGAGATCCGAATGACTCCCGTCGACGTTCCCACGGCTTCGGATGCGTTGGTGACGAGATTCATGAACACCTGCCTGAGCTGCGTGACATCGGCCTCCACGATGACGGAGGTGTTCGAGAGGTCCAGCTGCAGGGACACTCCCTTGTCGATGGTGACCTCCAGGAGCGTCACGATTTCAGACAAGGTATCCGAGAGCTCCACTGGCTGGACCACGAACCGCCCTCGACCCGCGTACGCCAAAAGTTGGCGGCACAGGTCGCTGGCGCGTCGTGAGGCTTCGACAATGGCGCTCAGATCGGGCTGAACGGGCGACGATGCAGGGAGTTCCGTAGATGCCAAATCAGCGTAGCCGAGGATGGAGACGAGCAGGTTGTTGAAGTCGTGGGCGATGCCCCCTGCCAGAAGGCCCAGACTTTCGAGTTTCTGCGCGTGGAGCATCTGGGCCTCGAGCGCGCGCTCCCGCTCTTGCGCTTCGTGCACGGCAGTGACATCTCGAATGACCCCAACGAGGCTGATGACTTCTCCCAGTTGGTCGAGCAGCACCGATAACGTCAGCGACACGCGCAACTCGTGGCCATCTTTGTGTTGCCGTTTGACGTCCATGCGCACCGGCGGATCGCCGGCTTTGGCGCGCGCGAGTAGTTCGTTGGAATGGTCGTCCACACCCTCGGCGCTGAGGATGCCAATGTGCTGCCCGATGACCTCTTTCGGCGAGTAGCCGAATATACGTTGGGCGGCAGGGTTCCAGCTTCGGATCGATCCATCTGGTGCCAGACTGATGACGGCTTCCTCGGCCGCTTCGACGACAGCCGCCAAGTACCTGGCATTCCTGTCCGCCTCCCGCTGCAGCGTCACATCCGAGACGAATGCGACGGCCCCGGCATAGTTCCCCTCGGCGTCCGTGTACGGGGACGTCTCCATGCTGGTGATGATGCGCGTGCCGTCCTTTTTGAGGAATTCGAAGTCGTGCTGCTCATCGATTCCCGCTTGCCGTCGTTCGATGTTCAGCGCGGTGATCCGTTTTCCTCGCTCATCCATGAACGTGTCGAGGGACGCGCCCAGCATTTCGTGAGGCTCGTAGCCGAGCATCTGAGCCATGCGTGGGTTGACGAACGTTGTCTTCGCCTGGGGGTCGATGACCCAGAAACCGGCGTGCGCCGTCTCAATCCAGCGCCGAAACATCCCCGCGCGCGCGAGCGCCGCAGCCACGCTATCGAGGTTGTTCTTCCGTGATTCCGAGCTGCCGCTACTCCCCATTGCAAGAGCATCCTACAGCGTCCGTTCCGAATCGACGAGCAATCGTCAACCAACCGCGCACGCCGATCCCCGGGTCTAGGCGCCAATGAGAGCTTCAACCCGCCGATGAGGCGTCCTGGCTTCCGAACCGGCAGTGCCCGAACCCACACCGCAGCCGATGGCTACCGTCAATCAGCTCGGCGTGTTACGGGGCGGGCATGAGGATTGTCGAAGTGAGCGTGCGGTGCCTTGTGAAAGCCGTTTGGGCTCTTGGCGTCGCCTCGATCAGCATGGCATGCGATGAGGGTCAACCGACCGCTGCTGCCAGCCAAAGTACCGCAGCTGTCAGCGATGCTGGTAAGGCCCTCTACATGGCCCGTTGCAGTGCTTGTCACGGGGCGACCGGAGCCGGAGACGGTTTGGCCGCAGCCAGTTTGGATCCCAAGCCTCGCGACCTTTCCGACCCTGCCTGGCAGAGCTCCGTGACTGATGAGCACATCAGCCAGATCATCGCCCAGGGAGGATCTGCCGTTGGTAAGAGCGCCGCCATGCCGCCGGCTCCGGACCTCGCCAGAGACGCGGCGAAGTTGAATGCGCTCGTGGTCCACGTCCGCTCTTTCAAGCGTTGACGGCTTCCCGGGCAGGGGCTCAATTCCAGCTCTGGCGCCCAATGGGAAACGCCGCATCGACCGGTGCGCGAGGCCCCGTTCGATGCGGCGTGTGTGCGGCTGCTAGCAGCTGCGGATCTACTGGCTGGCGAGCGCGGTGACGAAGTCAGCGATCAGCTGAACCTCAGCATCCGTCAGCTTGTCAGCCGGAAACGCGGGCATGTACTCCGGCACGTTGGCGGGGTCGGCTAAGTTCGCTCCGGCGCGCACCACGGTGGGGATCATCTCCACCAGCGTCTTGAGGTCTTTGCCGGGGACGCCAGCGCCATCCTTACCGTGGCAGTTGGCACAGTAGTCGGTGTAGAGACCCTGAGCCGTGGTGGGCTTGGGCTGGGAGTCCAACCAAGTCCAGATCGCGGTCAAGTCCTCCTCCGATGTGCTCGGGAACGGGGACATTGCGACCAACAAGTCTGGGTTTCCGTCCCGTCCATTCAACACGACGTGCTGGAAGTAACCGTCCGGCACGTGACGTATCTCTGGGCCGAGGCCTGGGAAGCCCTCAGCGCCCATTCCGTGGCACAGCGAGCAGACCGACATGAACGTGGCCGGCGGTTCACCCACCGCTGCCGGAATCGGCTCGATCACGTTCACATCGATGGGCGGACCCGTGGGAGTGGTCGGCATCGGCGCTGTCGCAGGCGTGCTCGGCATCGGCGTCGTCCCCGGCGTGGTCGCGGGCGTGCTCGGCATCGGCGTCGTCCCTGGTGAGGTCGGCGTTTGGCTCGGTACGGTGGGCATCCCGGTCGGGGCGGGGGTCGTTGCCATGCCCGGGTCTTCTTCTGCACACGCACAGCTCAGGAGCGTCGCAACGATGACTGACGCCATGTTGACGGCGCCGATAGAGGTATCCAATTTCTTCATTCAATCACCCATGTTTGGCGAGATGCCGCCCGCTTGAGGCAAGGGTACAAACCCCGCACCACAATGGTGGCTCAAGCGGAAGAGAGCGGTCGGTACTTAAGCGCAAATTCCGCGCGTGGTTACAGGCAGTGCTCGGGAGTGCGGCTTCTTGTCGAAAGGCTCCGCGAATCAGTCCTGTATGAGACTGATTCTAAGGACGTAGGCTGGAAGTCTTGGTCACGAGGAGGCTCCGCAACAATGCCAAATCGCCAGATATTCGGATGATGTGCGTTTCAGGAACTCCGCGCCGAAAAATGACGCTACGGACCGAAAGCGGCACAAAAGTGGAAGCTTTTTGTTGTTCGTTTCCGACATGGGAAACGAGCATTCGCCGCACTTCTTGTCGCGTTTTGGCGGGCCCACCCGCGCGCACAAGATGCGCAGCGCGTCGCCGCTCGCCCTCGAGTCCGTTGTCGTCATCACCGACCGCGGCCCCGAGGATCGCACTGTAGTGCACACAGGGAGCGCGCGCGCCTAGGATCGTGAACGCCGGCGCGTGGCAACAGCTTGCGCCCAGCGCTCCAACACAGGCACGGTGCTGTCCCAAGACATGCACGCATCCGTAATGCTCTGACCGCGCCGCAGCTTGGCCGGATGGACTAGCTTCTGATTACCCTCCACCAGGTGGCTTTCCAACATCGCCCCGACCAAGTACGCCTGGCCATTCTCGAGCTGCTGGGCTAGCGCTTCCGCGACGATGGACTGCCGGCGGAAGTCTTTGTTGCTGTTGCCGTGGCTGCAGTCCACCATCACGTTGGGCCGAGCGCCGGATTCTTCTAGCGCCTTGCCCGCTGCTTCCACGCTCTCACTGTCGTAGTTGGGGCCAGTGGCTCCGCCGCGCAGGATGATGTGGCAGTGGGGGTTGCCTGTCGTGTGAACGATGGCCGCGTGTCCCTGTTCGGTGACGCCGACAAAACGGTGCGGTCGTGAACTCGACGTCACCGCGTCCACCGCTATCTGCACGTCTCCGGTGGTTCCGTTCTTGAAGCCGATGGGGCATGACAGGCCGGAAGCCAACTCGCGGTGGCTCTGGCTCTCAGTGGTGCGAGCACCGATCGCTCCCCAGGTGATCAGCTCGGAGTTGAATTGGGGCGTGATTAGATCGAGAAATTCGGTGGCGCATGGCAGGCCACGCTCATTGAGATCGAGCAATAGTCGGCGAGCTTTGCGTAGTCCGACGTTAATCTGGAAGCTGTCGTCCAGCTCTGGATCGTTGATGAGGCCCTTCCATCCAACGGTCGTGCGCGGTTTTTCGAAGTACACCCGCATCAGGAGCTTCAACTCACTCTCGTACTTCTGGGCCGCTTGCGTCAGTTTGTCGGCATACTCGAGTGCAGCGTCGGTATCGTGGATGGAGCAGGGACCGACCACGACGAGGAAGCGGTCGCTCTTGCCCTCGAGGATGTCTGTGACCTCTCTACGGCCTCGCGAGACCGTTTCAGCGACCGCTTCATTGGCTGGCAACTCGTCGATCAGCAGCGCCGGGGGGATCAGTGGGTTGACGCTTTGGACGCGTAGGTTGCGCAGTAGACTCATGAGTTCGTCGTTTCGCGAGCGGCGTGCCTACCCGACCGATGTCTGAGGGCGGGTGTCTCGCGCGGGCGCCTTATAGCCACCGAGGCGGTGTCGGCCAACCCCTCAAACTCCGCTCCGAACCGTACATGGGTGAAAATTTGCCCGAGAAACCCCCGTGGCGCGAAGAACGGAACATGGGATTCCAGTTTGAGCATCGTGTACGGGGTACGCTCTGCGCGTCACTCCTGATTCTTGCAGCCGCGGCCACCGCTCGAGCCGGTACGCACACCGTGACGGCTGGCGACTCCCTTTGGGGTCTGGCCAAGCAGTACGGCGTGTCCGTCGAAGCGATTCAAAAGGCGAACGGGCTCGACGGCGAAAAGATCCGGCGCGGACAAACACTCAGCATCCCTGCAAAGGGTGGAACGCCGAAAAAAACTGCACAGAAGAGCAGCAAGGGACCGGCTCTGACGAGCAGCAAGAGCGGGGTTCCTCCGCGGGCCGGCAAGTCGCCGCCGCCAAAGCCTCCGCCGGCGAGCTACGCTCCGGTCAAGACCACGGCGGGCAAGACCCAGAGCGCAATCGCCCGCACCTCGCCCACGGCGCCGAGTCCGGCAGCAGTTGAGGCAGCAGAAGAACTCTATTCGAGCGAACGTACGGTTCCTCCCAGCACCCTCGAAGAGATCGCCCCGGCGTGGGTGCTCGAACGGCCGGGCCCGGAAACGCAGCGCGAGAAGTCCAACGCGGCGCGTGGTGGGATCTACCCCTGCGTCGCGCCGGACCCCGGGTTTGGCAGCTACGAAAAGTGGGTTCAGGTCGCGCCGATGGCGCACGTACTGCCGCCATCGAAGGTGCGTCTCGATTCTGCCAGGCGCTTCGACGTCGTCTTCCACTTCCACGGTCGAGAGCCCATTCGTAAGGAGTGGGTCAAGAGCATGGACGATGTCGTGCTGGTTGCCGTCGACGTTGGCATCGACTCCGGCGCGTACGCCACGGCGTTTTCGGATCCGCGCACCTTCGGCAGTGTGCTGCGGGCTGTAGAAGCAGAGATTTCGAAGCGTACCGGTGGCGATGGCGCTCGGGTGGGGC
The DNA here is from genome assembly GCA_050298815.1 of Polyangiaceae bacterium. Lineage (GTDB taxonomy): Bacteria > Myxococcota_A > Polyangia > Polyangiales > Polyangiaceae > SZUA-265. Next base: position 5,911 of record JBNKUV010000077.1, on the reverse strand, counting down.
GGGTCGCCTTGAGTTCGTGGAGCGCTGGCTTTGGAGCCGTGGAGAAGATACTCGCGCAGCCGCTCGGCGAGCAGCTGGTGGATTCCGTGATTCTCCTCGATGGTTTGCATTCGGGTTACACTGGGCACTCCTTGGATGGCGAGCGGCTGCGGCCGTTCGTCAAGCTCGCCAAGGCCGCCACCCGCGGGGACAAATTGTTCTTCGTCAGTCACTCGTCGATCCTGACCACCGGCTACGCTTCCACGACCGAGACCGCTCAGTACCTAGTGTGGCGAGTCGGGGGTAGGCCGGACAGCGCCGAGCCGCTGCGCGCGGACCCCATGGGGCTCGAGCGCCGGAGCGTATTCTCTCGGGGTGATTTCCACGTGCGCGGCTTCAAAGGCAGTGGCGCGTCAGATCATTGCGCACATCTAGGCCTGATGCGGGACGTCCTGCGCGTCCACCTGGAGCCCCGATGGCGTCGCGGCGGCGCGCCATCAAGTGCCCAGCCCGAGGCTCTCGCGCTGCGACAAGCAGCGAAGGACGACCAGTAGCAAGCGCCGACGCCCGCGTGTTGGCCGACCACATCGCCGCACACGATTTGGGCTCTCGGGACGGTCCGGCGACTGATGTTGGAAGCTAGGACTTCTCAAATTGGGCGTTCGGGTCGATGCTTGCAAAAAGGGAAGCGAACACGCATTAGGAGGACCTATGAAACTCTACTATCACCCAGTATCCGTCACCTCACGCCCACTGATGCTCTACATCGCGGAGAACAACTTGGATGTAGAAATGGAGGTGGTGGACTTGATGACTGGGGCTCATCATCAAGAGCCGTTCATCAACATCAACCCCAACCGCCTCGTGCCCGTCCTCGACGATGATGGCTTCATCCTCACGGAGAGCGCGGCGATCTTGAAGTATTTGGCGGACAAGCACAACCTGCCGACCTATCCCAAGGAGCTTCACGCTCGCGCTCGCGTCAACGAGCGAATGGACTGGCTGAACACGCAGTTCTACCGGGAGTACGGCTACCACCTTGCCTATCCTCAAATCTTTCCTCACCACAAGCGCCAGGATGAGGCCGTCCAGGAGGCGACGTTGCTTTGGGGCAAAGAGCGCGCTGGCGCAGCGATGCAAGTGCTCAACGACCACATCATTGGGAACTACAAGTACCTTTGCGGGGATCAGCTTACCATCGCGGACTTCCTGGGGGCGGGCATGGTTACCGTCGGGGACCACATCCGCGTAGACTATTCGAAGTACCCGAATGTGAAGCGCTGGCTGGATACGATGCGCTCCCTACCTTCTTGGGCGAAGACTCACGAGGTGCATCAAGGCCTCGCGGACTCCCTGAAGGAACAGCAGTTCCAAGCGCTCTGAGCTGAGCGTTCGCAGCGACTGAACTCAGTCGCTGCGTCGCCAAATTGACGAAGGGCGGGAGCTATTGCTCACCGCCCTTCACGGGTCGTTCAGAGATCGCTATTGAGCGCTGGTGGCTGGCTGAGTTGCCGGTTTGGGAGCAGCTGCGGGTTTCGGGCTAGCAGGCTTTGCGCTTGCACCAGGCTTTGTCGTCGGTTTGCCCTTGGAAGAGAGCATCGCGCCATGGGGATTGGGCCGCGCGCCGGCCTCTTGGATCTCGAGTAGCTCGATGTCGAAGGTCAACTGTCCCGACGGAGCACCAGGCCGGCGTGGAGTCTCTCCGTACGCCAAGTCCGCCGGTATCCAGAAGCGCGTCTTCTCACCGACCACCATGAGCTGGACGCCTTCCGTCCAGCCCTTGATCACGCCGTTCAGCGAGAAGCTTGCTGGACGATTGCGCATGACCGAACTGTCGAACATCTTCCCGTCCGTCGTCCACCCCGAGTAGTGCACCTGGACTCGGTCAGTCTCCTTGGGGTGCACCTTGCCGGTTCCCTTGGTCAGTACGCGGTAGGCGAGGCCACTCTTGGTCTTTTTTGCCGTCGCGGGCGGAGCCGCCACGTCTTCCGGTACCTCCGGTGGCTTTGGCCCAGCAATGACCTCCAAGAGCTCCACGTCGAAGGTCAACTGACCCGATGGTGCGCCCGGACGGCGCGGCTTGTCACCGTAGGCGAGATCAGCGGGGATCCAGAAGCGCCGCTTCTCGCCCGCAACCATCATCTGCAAGCCTTCTGTCCAGCCCTTGATGACACCCTTGACGCCGAAGGTTGCCGGGCGGTTCTTGGGTTGGGTGCTGTCGAAGGAAGTACCGTCTGCCATCCAACCGGTGTAGTGCACCTTCACTTTGTCCCACTCCGTGGGCTTGGTGTCGCCGGTTCCTGGAGTCAGCACGATACTCGCCAGACCACTCGCGGTCTTTTCAGCTTCCGGCGGTGGAGCAGCGACGTTGTCGGGCGCGGGAATTTGTGGCTTGCCCGATTTTGCCGCAGCCGAACTCGCTGCAGCAGCCGCGGACATCCCGCTGGCTTCTGACGTTGCCTCAGTCTTGGTCTCTGTTTTGTCGTCCTCAGTTTTCTGCTTCTTTTGGCAGGCTGCCGAGGTGAACGCGAGGCAAATGGCCAGGGGTAGTATACTGAGCGTCTTCATCGGGGCGGGATTCTGAGGCAACGATGCTCGCTTGAACAGCCCTTTGTTCCGCTCAGGCGTTCAATATCCTACGAGCCTCGTTGCGGACCCGCGCCGGGTAGCGAGTTTGTTGCTGGATTCTCGCCAAGTCTGCACGTGACATGGTGCGCAGCACGCGCCCAATCGCGCCAGGATCGAGGCGCGGATTCGATAGCAGTGCGCGTTGCACCTCTGGCACAGACAACCAGGCGGCATTGCTGGTGATGCTTGCAAGTACCGGTCTCGGGAGGCTGCCCTTCTTGGCGATCATGGCGACCTCGGGCCCTGTCAGTTGCGGGTTCTGGAGTAGAGCTTCCCACACGGCGCCTCCAAAACAACGTTCCAAGGCGACGCGTTCAGCGTGTCCGCAGTGGCGTGCGAGTTGCTGTTGCTCGTGGGGCTTGAGGCGGCGAACTCGCTCGTAGACGTTGGGGGCTCGCCGGACGGCGCCGGCAGGCTTGGAAATATCCGCCGGTTCCTCCGGCAGATCGGGTGGTTCGGACCCATCCTCCTCACGCCGACCGAGTTTTCGGAGGGTGTCTGGGTCGTCCGACCCATTCGCCGCATCGCACTCGGCCATCGCGCGTAGTTCGCGTGCTCGCTGCTTCGACCAATCCACAAACTCCAATCCGACGCCAGCTCCCGCGGGATCGCTCCACACGGCTTCCGCGTTGATGATGAACGCCGTGTCGTTCCAGCGGCAGCTGAGCACCAGTTGACAGCGTGTTCGTGCGACAACGGCGTTGGCGCCAGGAACGAACGCTCGCCCCCGCGCCAGGTCACTGTCGAGCATCCGCCCGAGTTCGTCAGGCGTAGCGAACTCGAGCACGAACTGTGGCGTCTCAATGGGGTCGCTCACCGACTAAGCCTGCCTCATATTCAAGAGCTCGCAACGGTGGGCTCGTGTGCGGTGGCGCTCCCCTGTCTCGCACAACCCATTCGCCTGCGGCTCTGTCCCTGTGTCGTTCTCGGCCCTGTCCCTCGACGGAAACCGACCAGGCCTGTACACCGAGGCCATGGCTAAGCCTCCCTACGTATCGGTCAACGTCCACCCGGAGGATGGTGTGCGGGTGAGCAAACGCGACATCGTTCGCGCCTACGCCGAGGCAATCGACACAGGCCGTCTCAAGGCTGGCATGCGCCTTCCTCCGGTGCGGGCACTGGAGCACCAGTTCGGGATCTCCAAGAACACCGCCCAATCAGCGTACGACGAACTGTCTGCGCGAGGGCGCTTGGACAGCCGCCTGCGCGAAGGTGTGTTCGTCGCAGACGAGCGCCCGAGCCGCGCCGCCAACCCGATTCGCAGCGCCTCACCTGCGGTGCTGCGCAGCATCGACATGCCGCCTCCGGCACCGGTTCGGCGTGAACGCGTGGAGCTCAGCACAGTGTTCATCCAACCCGAGTTGCTACCTCGCAAGCAGCTCGAAGACTGCATTCGATCAGTTCTGAGTTCCCCGGGGTTACAACCCTTTTACGATGCGCAGGGGCACCCCGCGCTGCGCGGCGCGATAGCGGAGCGACTGCGACAACGCGGGATGGAAGTTGTTCCGGATGACGTCATCCTGACCACGGGATCTCAGCAGGCGCTCGATCTCGTTGCGCGCTCTCTGTTGCACCGCAACGTCGCCACGGAAAACCCCGTGTACGCGTATGCGCGTCAGTTGTTCGAATCACTCGACGGGACACCCTTCGGGCTGCCTCTCAACCCGCTCAAAGGGGTCGACCTGGACGCTTGGGAGTCGATCATCGCCGAGCGCAAGCCATCGCTAGTCTACGTGATTTCGAGTTATCAGAATCCCACGGGCTACTCCTACTCTACCGCGGAGTTGGAGCGCATCTTGGAGTTCTCCGAGCGCTACGGCTTTGCCCTGCTCGAGGACGACTGGGGTTCGGACATGCTCTCAGGTACCGAGTACCGGCCGACGCTGCGGGCACTCGGCGGCAAGAACGTTCTGTACGCCAACTCGTTCACCAAGAAGCTCTGGCCCGCGCTTCGCCTGGGTTACCTGGTTGCTTCTGGCCACACTCGCGACACGTTGGTCGCCGCCAAACGTGTCTCCACCTTGGGAAACGCGGCGCTGCCCGAGGCCACGCTGTCCGAGTTCATCGACCGCGGTTACTACGACTCTCATCTCGATTCCCTCCACGCCGAACTAGACAGCCGCTATCGAGCCTGTCTCGAAGCGCTCTGGCAGCTCATGCCACCGAAGGTACGCTTTAGCCAGCCCGGCGGCGGACCGACTTTGTGGTTGGAACTACCGCGCGAGGTGGATCTCGACGTATTGCGCAACCAGATGATCGAACGGGGCGTCCACATCGAGCGGGCGGACAAGCACTTCTACGGGGCACCTCACTTGCATGGCTTTCGAGTGAGCTACGCGTTTCTCCCGCCGGACATCCTTCGACAAGCTCTCGCGTCACTTGGGGATGTGTTGCGCGAGAACTGGGGTCCGCTGCTGCAATGACGCGCCATCCGCCAACGCCGGCAAAGCTCGAACCACTTCGACAATTCGCAAGGTGGCAGCGGGAAGCGCAAGCGGCTCGGGACCCGATGGCCAATGCCTTCGTGCTGGCAACGGTGAGCGCCAGCGGGCAACCGAGCGCGCGGGTGGTGTCCTATCGACCTGGTGCTGCTGGGGAGTTTCGCTTCTTCACCAACTACCACAGCCGAAAGGGGCGAGAACTCGAGCACAACCCAAAGCTCGCGGCCGTCTTTCTATGGGAGAGTTGCGGCCGCCAGGTGCGCCTCGAAGGGAGCGCGGAACGGCTATCCCGTGGCGAATCAGTCGAGTATTTTGCAAGCCGTCCTTTGGAACATCAGGTTGCGACCGCGCTGAGCGCCCAGTCTCAACCCTTGCCATCGCCGGACGCCTTGTCTGTTGCTCACGGGCAAGCCGTGCGAGGACACCGTGTCAATTCGAGCACGCCGAGCTGTCCCGAGCACTGGGGCGGCTACCAATTGACGATACAGCGTATCGAGCTGTGGACGCGAGGCGGGTTCCGTTTGCCTGAGCGTCGTCGTTATGAACGGAAAGCCGGAGCGTGGTCATTCGTGTATCTGTCGCCGTGACCCATTCAGCTGTTGACCGCTGTGCTGGCTACTTGCCTCCTCCACCGCAGGATCTCTCAGCAAACCATCGAACTCATTCGACGAATGGCGATGGAGAACAAGACGTGGGGTGCGGAGCGCATCCGTGGCGAGCTCTTGAAGCTCGGCATCGGGGTTTCGAAGAGAACGATCCAACGCCATGTTCGTAGCGTTCGCCCGCCGGGCGACGGGCAAGGCTGGCGGACATTCCTGCGAAACCACACCGTCTGGGCCTGTGACTTCCTGCAGGTCCACGAC
>JBNKUV010000076.1:0-1876 GCA_050298815.1 Polyangiaceae bacterium | reverse complement strand
CGAAACCGCGTAAAGGGCGGCGCGTAGGACGATTTGACGGATTGCGGCTTCGCCCAAGCACCTAAGAGGGGAAATCCCGTGCTCGCGGACGGACTGGGGTTGCCCGTGGCGCGTGGGTGGGTTTTCCTACAGCCTCGTTAGACCGCACTAGTTCTGCTCATGAAGCTGCCGCGTCACATCGTCCAACGCATGCGCGAAACGCTCGACGCCCTGGAGTCGCCTGGTCCGTACCACATCGACGACGAGGCCAAGCGCTACGGCGGGATCGCGCTGATGGGAACAATTGGAGCGACCTGGTTGCTGCGTCCGGATGGGACCTTTCTCGACGTGGACTCTGACTTCGGCAAACCACCAGAGCCTCTGGACCCAGCCTTCCACATCACCGCACTGGTTGCTGGCTCCGAACGCTACGCTTGGCTTACGGAGTTGCTTCCTCAACGTCCCGCCTCCGCGCGCGACTGCGAAGTCTGCCGTGGCGTCGGCAGAGTCTTCGCTGAAGGCGACTCGCAATCCAGCTCCGGTGCCTTCTGCCCAGCGTGCAACGCGCTTGGCTGGACAGCATCGGATGTCTGAGCGGAACGCGCGCTGTCGAGCCCAGCGCACTTGAGCTCGCTCCACCGGTCCCGCCGCTTCTCGCCATCTCCTGGCGAGCCCGTTTCGGTTTCACGACCGTTCCGCGCTGGACGGCACTGTTCATCACTGCTAACGCTAACTGTAGTCGGACCTTCAACCTAGAGGGCGTAGGGTGAGGATAACTGGTCACTTCTTTTCGCTAGGCTCGGCCTGCGGCGCAGCGACGACGGCGGCGATTCTCTGCTCGGGCACACCCCCCAAGCCTACGCCGCGGGCCGTCGTCGACAACGGCTGGCCGCTTATCTGTTGGGAAGACGGCAAAGCCAGCACCACGCACATGGGAAACCCCGCGCGCGTTGAATCCGAATCGAAAGCCGCATGGGTTCCCATCACTACCATCGTGTCGGAAGCGACGATCCTGGCGCCACCCGACGGTGAAGGCCCAGGTTCTATCCAGATACTCAAGTACCCTGGTCGAGTTCGCATGGACCGATGCGAGCTCCTCTGGGACGCTCCGAGCGAAACGGAGCCGGAGGGTCCACCACGTTCGCTCAAGCATCTGCCGCTTACCAGCGAGCCGTATCGCTCCCTCGCGAGGGTCAAACTTGGAGCACAGTCCGCCAAGCTCACCTCCCTGGTCCGGATCGACCTCGACGCCGACGGAACCGAGGAGGTTGTATTCTCGGGTTCGCATCTGGCGCCTCAACCGCAGGAATTTCGCGACTTCTATCGCGCAACCAACCAGAAAGCACCTCGCTGGGCAACGGTGTCCTTCGCTGGCGTGCGCTTCGCTTCCAATGGCAAACCAGAAACCCGCATCTTGGCCAAAGGCTATGACGTTCCCTCCACGCTGGGGGCACCTGGCGCGCACATCGACTCGGTCACGGACGTCGATGGGGACGGAAAGCTCGAGCTAATCGTCAAACTGCGCGGAGACCACTGGGCACGTCGCGACTTCGTATTCTTCCAGGGGAGCAAGCCAACCAAGACTGTGTCGACGTCCAAGGGTTGGTGACACAGGAGCGACATGCGGTCTAACAAGCCATTGAACTCCGACGAAGGCCGAGCAGCGCCTCGCTCCGCTGTCAGGCCCCGGCAGTGGGCGGCTGATCGCCGCCGCTGTTCCTTGTGGATTCGCATCCTGAAGGGTTGTCCCGGCGGCCTTCGCGGGTTAATGGCAGGTCGTTGAGGGTGTAGAAAAAGTCCTCGAAGCCTTCAGTGGAAGCACTTTCGATGGATACATGGAGGATCGGACAGGTTATTCTGTGCGAGCCATGGCTCGTTACAAGCATTACGACCTCAA
>JBNKUV010000075.1:0-309790 GCA_050298815.1 Polyangiaceae bacterium | reverse complement strand
GACTACAAGCCCGGTCGATACCAGGTGTACTTCGGGTTGTTCTCTGGCGAAAAGCGCCTGGAAGTGACCCAGGGCGAACACGACGACAACCGCATCAGTGCGGGAAGTGTACGTGTCGTCGCTCGCTAGCTAGTTCCTGGCAAAAAACAGGGCTAGCTGGCGTAGGGGCGCCTCAGCGCAGGGGTTCGCCCGCCCTCACCTAATGGGGCGGGTGAACTCCGAAGCACCGCTTTGCGCCGGGTCCTGGCTAGCGTCGCTCGGGCGGGCGCTGCTTGCTCGTGGAGCCGGCCTTCGGTGCCTTGGCCTTTGGCTTGACCTTTTTCTTGGTCTTGACGGTCTTCTTCGCGTCACTGGATGACCCGGTTTCGCTAGCTGTCGTCCCCGGCGGAGCGCCCTTGGTCCTCGGAGTCGGCGACTGAGGGGCGCTTCGTTGAACAGCCATGCTCGGAGTACCGCCGACGGGGTTGCTCACCGTGACTGCTTCCATGGGAGCACCAGCGGGTGACGGAGCACGGTCCTTGGGGCGAAGCCCGCGATTTCGGTCGACTGCGTCTGCGTGAACTTGACTCAGCGCCACCCTGGCTCGGGCAGAGTAAGCGGGAACGCGCAGCAGACGCTCGAAGTCCAGCGCTGCACGCCGGTCGAGCCCCAGTTGCGAGCGACAGCTCGCGCTGTGCCACGTTGCGGTGTGAGCGAGATGCGTTTCGCTGTACTTGGCTGCCACAGAGTCGAAGCGCGGCAACGCCGCGGAGCACCCGACAACTGCCTCCGTCGCCAGTGCTGCGTAGAGTTCTGCGGCTGGGGCGTTGCGGCCGCCGGCGGCCACGATGGCGTCGAATTGTCTCTGCGCCGCCAGGTGGTTCGACTCTTGGAATGCGCTCATGGCGGCGGTGTACGCTCGGTCTTCGGCGCGTTCACGGGCTAGATCGAGCTCTTGCTCGCTGGCGATCGGTGCACTGCTCGCCACCGCCGGGCTCGCGTTGGACGGGGCAGCCACCGCAGCGCTGGCCGCAGCGACGGGGGACGCCTCGCGTGCCGGTTCAGCGCTGGCCGCCGCCACGGCTTCCGCCTTCGCTGCTTCGGCGTCGTCCGTGACGGGTTCCTCGGCCTCGGTTGGAGCCTCTTCGATGGGGACGACGAACTGCTCCGGCTCCACTCGCGGGACGCCCCGTTGCGTGACCTGGACCGAAGAGGCGTGAGATCCTGGCTTGGGACGCAGGAACAGCAGGCTGGTCCCAATCATGAGCATCGCGAGGGCAGCCATCGCCAGCTGGGGCCGCATTGCGTAGCCACCGACAATCGTGACGCTGCGCGCCAAACGCTTTGTCCAAGGCAATCCTCGGTGTACCTGCCGTTCGGCCGCCAAGATTCGGCTCTCGAACCCGTCCGGGGCAAATTCTAAAGGAAGTACGCCTACTTCCCGGGTGGTTCGCAGGCGCGCGAACAGCGCCCGACAGCGCTGGCACTGGTCGCTGTGGCGGTTTGCGGCCGCGCGGGTGAGCTCGTCTAACTCGTCATAGAGGAGGTCAAGCATGATGCGCTCGAAGCGGTCGCAGTTCATTCTACTTCAGCTCCCTCGCGTATTCTTCGAACTCGCTCAGTGCCTGCTGCAGGCGTTCCAGGGCGTACCGCATCCTACTTTTGACGGTATTTTCCCCAACGCCGGTCACTTCGGCGATCTCCTTGAAGGGTAAGTTGCCGATTTCACGTAACAAGAAGACTTCCTTCTGATCCTCAGGCAGAGCGTCCACCGCGCGAACGATGGACTCGCCGACCTGGCTCGCGGATGCAGCTCGTTCGACGCTCGAGCCGTGGTGGGGATCTGGGATTCTTTCGCCTAAGGTTCGCCCTTCGGCGTCGCTCGATGGCGCGGCATCGAGCGACGGGTGGCGCCGGTGGCGCTGTTTACGCAAGTGATCGATGCACAGGTTGCGAGCCACGGCATAAAGCCAGGTGGAGAATCGTGCCTCGTGCTTGAACTCCCCGGCTCGCTGTACCACGCGGAGAAACACGTCCTGGGCCAGTTCAGCGGCGACCGCTGGGTCGCGCACCTGACGCAGGACGAAGTTGTAAATGCGCACCTTGTGGCGTTTCACCAACAACGCGAACGCAGCACGGTCCCCACGCTGATAGCGCGCCATCAAGAGCTCATCGCTGATCTCGTCGCTCGTATAAGCGTCTCTATCGAGAGCGTTCTTTTTGGCGTTGGAGACGGCTCGTTTGCGCTGCAAGGGCTGATCCTAGTCGTGGGCCCTGGTTTGACGCCGAACCATTGGAAGGCTGCTTCGTGGTCTCGCGCGGAGACGCCAGATTCGGCAAGCCAGTCTATCGGTGATCGCGCCCCCGAGCGAGCACAAACTTCCGCACACATTCCCCAAAACCACTGTTGCGTTCTGCGCCCGTGCAAACCAAAGTTCCTCGGGAAAAGTCCACTCGTGCGGAGTTACAGCGTGCTTGGGAGTGGTCACTCGAGGAACGAACAGAGGGATCATGAATCTTCGTCAGGCGATTTGGGCTCTAGTGATCGGCGTCGTGGTGGTCGCCATGCCGTCCGTGGCCACCTCCGAGCCTTCTGCCAAGGACAGTACCGGCAAAGCAAGCGCGAGCGCCAGCGCTCCTGCCAAGGCCTCCACCGCGGCGTCGAAGGATGGTCCTGCCAAGGCCTCCACCGCGGCGTCGAAGGATGAGAAGAGCAAAGCGGCTGCGGGTGCACGGACCAAGAGTTCGACCCCGAAAGCCGAGACCAAAGCGAGCGCAGCCCCAACAAAAAAAGCGGCCGGCGGCAGCAGCCCGAAAACGACGAGTGCGTCGAAGTCTACTGCCAGCAGTGGGACAACCGGAGCTGGACAAGGCGGTGGCAAGGCGCAGGCACCCAGCAAGGGGGGGGCTCAGGCTGGCAAGCCCTCGGCAGAACCCCCCGGCGACGTCGACGGTGCCACCTACGTCGTGCGCCTGCGTGATCTCGAATCCCGGGTTGACGAACTCAAGGAACAGATCCGTCGCAGCCATACCCGCCTGAGTCTGCTCAGCGAATCTGTGCTCGAGTCGGGGGTCGGCGGTGCGGAGGCGGAGATCGTCCTTCGCAGCGCCATGAGCAACGCGTTCCGCATCACCAACGTGTTGGTCGTTCTCGACGGGACCACGCAGTACAACGAAGGTGGACCAGATGCCCCCCACGCACGCCAGAAGGTAACGCCCATATTCAACGGAGCCATCCCGCCGGGTGACCACACGTTGCAGGTCGTGGTGAAGCTGCAGGGGCATGGCTACGGGGTGTTTTCCTACCTCAAACGCTACACGTTCGAGCGCAAAGGAACGCACAGTTTCACGGTGCGCCAAGGCAAGGGCGTGCGGATAGAACTCACGGTTTGGGAAAAAGGAAGCGTGACGACCCCGCTCGAAGAGCGACCCGACGTGCAGTTTTCGGAGATGCCGCTCGAGGACGCTCCGGATCTCACGACTGACGCGCCATGAACGGGGCCTGGTCTGACGGAATCTCGATGAAGAAGGCTCTGCGCCACGGTCTGCCGACGTTGCTCGGCTTGCTCATCGCGCCGCCGGCTCTGGCGCTGTCCGAAGGTGAGGCGCTCAATCGCGCGGCTGCCGAAGTGGTCGAGGTGGAGGCCGAGCTCGGCACCGTGGAGAACCAAGTCGTCGAGCCACCAAAGAACGCCGAAGAGCGCTTGGCCATCGGCGACATGCACCTGCGCAACCGCGACTATCCGACGGCGATCGCTGTCTTGAACCAGGTGCTCGAGTTGTACCGGCAGGGCAAGGCAACCGACTCGACTCGGGCAGACGCTCTCTTTCTTCTGGGCGAGAGTTACTTTCACACCGGCCAGCTACCGTCCGCTCGTCGTCATTTTCGTACGGTGGCGCTCGAAGGTCACCGCGAAGCCTACAATCAACACGCCGGGCGCTCGCTGAGCCGGTTGGTGGACATTGCCATGCGCCGGGGGTTTCCCGATGAGTTGGACTTCGTCTTCGAGCAACTGAGTCGACTTGGGGCGACGGATTCCGTTGGCGCCATCCGTTACGCGGCCGGCAAGGCGCACTTTGCCGCAGGTCACTATCAGGAAGCGATTTCCGAGCTGCGGGCGATGCCCAAGGGATCGCCGCTCGCGTTCCAGGCGGCCTACCTCGCCGGCGTGATCTTCACGAACCAAACCGTGAGCGACAACGCGCCGTCGGCGAGTCAGGCTCAACTCGCGGCAGTGCCCGAGGTGTCGCGCCGCTTCGCCCGCGCAATTCTGCAGTTTCAGCGGGTCACCGCCATGAAGCCTGAGACCGCTGCACAGAAGCACATCGTCGACCTGGCTTGGCTCGCGTTGGGGCGGCTGTTCTACGAAACAGAAAACCCTCTGGATGCGGTCGATGCTTACGACAAGGTGGGTAGAGATTCGCCCGAGTTTGCTCGCAAACTGTTCGAGTTGGCTTGGGTGTACGTTAGCTTGAAGGACTATAGTCAGGCGCGTCACACCTTGGAGGTGTTGGAGGTGGTGGCGCCAGAGAGCTTGGGTCTGGCCGAAGGCGCGCTCTTGCGCGCCGATCTCTTGCTGCGCTCGAAAGAGTTTCCCCAGGCGCTTCGCGCCTATGAAGGGGTCACGCGACGTTTTGCGCCCGCTTACGATCAGCTGGACGCGTTCCTGCAGGAAAATGACGACCCGGCGAGTTTCTACGACTCCCTCGTCGAGCAGAGACTGGGTGCGCGCACCGGGCGCCTACCGCCGGTCGTGATGGATTGGGTGCGTGAGGTTGAAGATGAACGTGCCTTTGCACTGATCGACGACGTCACCCGTTCTAGGCAACTCACGCGAGAATCTCGTCGTATGGCGCGCACGATGGGGGGCGTCTTGAGCGCGCCGACACGTGCTCGCGCGTTTCCGGCGCTGAGAGCGAAGTTCCAGGGAACGCTGGCGTTGAGCAATCGGCTAGCCAAAGCCAAGCTAGCACTCGCTGCTGGCTTGGACGATGCGATGGGCGCGGGGTCAGGTGAGGCGGGGAAGCTTCAGGGTGAGCGTCGAAAGATAACATCACGAGTGCTGTCACTGCCGGTCGAGATTCGTAACTTTTTGGCGCGTGAAGCTCAAGCCCATGAGAAATGGGACGAGACCTCTCAGACACTCCAGCAACTGAGCTTGCAGACGGATCAGATGCGGGCAACCGTCAACGGGTTGCGGCGCGTGCTGCGTGAATCCGACGAGTTCGGGATTACGCTCTCTGCGTCACGGCGCGCGGAACTGACCCTCGAACTTCGCGCCAGCGAGCGCGATCTGGATGTGTATCAGAAGCAAATCAGCGAGCTGCGCGATGCGGTCGAACGTGGCCGCTTGCAGGTCGGCTTCGGTGGAAGTCAGTACGAGGAGGACGAACGGGTCAAGCAACAGCTGAGTTCGTTCGTCGGTCGTGAGATGAGAATCGCCGCCACTGGCGAATCCGGTGAGGCCGCACAAGAATACTCCCGCCTGGCGATGGCGACGTTGGCGCGGATCGCCCGGGCGGAAAAGCGCTTGAGCACCATGAGAGGAGGCTACGAGCGCGAGGTAGCCGAGGCTTCTGGAGTGCTCTTGCGACAGGTAGACGAAGAGGCGCAGAAGGTCGAAGCGGACGCCGCCCGATTGGACGTCTTGGATCAACTCGCGCGGCAGTTGTTTGGCGAACTTGCCAAGCGCAGTTTCATGACCGTGCGCGAGAAGCTGGGCAGTATCTTACTGCGCGCCGATGTGGGCGTTGCGCAAGAGGCCTGGGAAGTCCGCCAGTCGCACTTCGACATGGTACAGGAGCTGCAGCGAACCAAGGCGGAGCGGGAGCAATATCTCAACGAGGAGTACCAAGACGTGCTCCTAGATGGCTCCCCGGGAGCGCCGGGCATGAACCCAGGAGTGAAGCCTTGAGACGCCGCTTGGTCGCAGCCCCCGTTGCGTCGTCGCGTCGGGCGCTCGCTCGTTTCGCCAGCGTGGCGTCATGCCTTGGGTTGGTGCTCTTGGCGACGCCGGGGTTTCCGATTGATACGCCGCGCACGGACGAACCAGCGGCACCAGAGACTGCGGTGCCAGCCGCTGACCGCCTCGCGCCGGTCAGCATCGAGCCTCAGCAGCAGCAAGGCAAACGCCAGAAAGATCGGTTGCCTCCGCCGTCTGCCGACCAACTTCGAGTTCTGCGTGAACTCGAAGCTGAAGCGAAGCTGTTTGAAGAGGGTGCACGGGACTATCAGCAGACCCTCGACCAGATCGTGCGGCACCACTACGAGGAGCGTCGCCGGCGCCTGGTGACCCACCTGGACCGACAGATCGCTCGCGAGCGCGTTCTGTTGCGCCAAACACGGGAGCGAGCGATCCGGCGGCTCTCGGATTTCATCGAGCGCTACAGTGGTCCTCGTGCACATCCCGAAGCGACGCCGGACGCGATGTATCGGCTGGCGGCTCTGTACGAAGAGAAGGGGCGAACAGACAAGGAGCTGTCGCTCGAGGAAGCGTTGCGCCCAGCGATTGCGCTCTATCGTCGCGTCATTTCGGAGTTCCCGACCTATAAAGAGATAGCCGGGGTCCACTACTATCTGGGTCACGCGTACTTCGACGCGGCTCGTTTGGACGAAGCTCAACAGGCGTGGCGGTCGTTGGTTTGCAAGAACCACTTCAGTGTGACCGACGACCCCAAGGATGCGTCGAAGATCCTGACCGAACCCCTGGCGCAAGATCACGACGACGCATTCTGGAACGAATGGTACGCGAAGAATCCGATCCCAATCGACCAACGCGGAGCCGAACGTAATCCATCGAGACGCGAAGAGCAGACGTATGTCGACCCGTACGCTGGGTGCGAGGCCTTGCCCCAGGAGGTCAAGCCCGACGAGGAGCCGCGCTACGTTGCTGAGGTTTGGTGGCAGTTGGGTAACTTCCACTTTGATCAGCTCGATGAGGGCGCCGGGCCGTACGCCTTCAACCGTGCGGCCACCGCGTACGAGCGATCGATGGAGTGGAAGAAGCCACCGCTCTACGGTGTAGCAATGTACAAGCGCGCTTGGACGTACTACAAGCAGCAGCGCTACAGAGAAGCCATCAAGTGGTTCGTGGAACTGTTGCGCTACTCCGACGAGCAAGAAAAAGAGACGGGGGACGCCGGCGCGGATTTTCGTGCGGAGGCCTACACGTACATTGCCGGGTCGCTCACGTACACGGACTTGGACGGGCCGCTTGCAGCACACCCGTTCATCCCGCGCAGTGATGTTTTGGACGAAGAAACGGATCCCGTGCGAGCCGAGGAACGGTTGCGCATTGCGATCGTGCGGGTTCAGGACCCTAGCCTCATCCCGCAGGACGAGAAGTGGACCGGTGACATCTACAAGGCATTGGCTCAAGAGTTTCTCGAGATCACGCAGACTCGCAATGCGGTCGCCACCCTGGAACTGACCCTCGAAAAGTTCCCCCTCGACCCAGACGCTCCGCGGATTCAGGACCAGATAGCAACGTTGTACGACGCGATTGCCCAGCTGGCACCGGACGGCTCGGCCGTGCGTGAAGAAGCTACCAACAAGGCGCTCGCCGCCCGAACCAAGTTGGCCGACTACGTGGGCGATACGCCCTGGACTCGTGCCAATCAAGAAGATCCCGAGGCGCTCCACAACGCCGAGCAACTAGTGCGATTGGGATTGCAGCGCGCGGCAGCCGATCACACCAACGCAGCGCGGGCGCTGGTCGCTCGTGCCGGGCAGATGAGTGACGAGACTGCCAAGAATCGGCTACTGCAGCGGGCAGTCGATGAGTATCGGATGGCGGCCAAGGGTTGGGCGGGCGTCATCGACCAAGATCCGAACGGCATCGATGCATACGAGAACCGATTCTGGTTGGCAGATGCTCGCTATTGGGCAGTCAATCTGCAATTGGACATGGGGCTCTCTCCGGCGGACAAGGAGGTAGCCGGCGCTGCACGTGCGGCTCGCCGCGTTCGTGATTCGAACGAAGACGACAAGTACCTTCAGCCCGCCGCCTACTATCTGGTTGCTTTGGCCGATAAGCTGTTGGACGTCCGTTACCTCGAGCACGAGGCGAGTGGTGGCGCGCGCGGTGTCGCCCGTCGAGAGGCGGTCGAGTTCGAAGGTGAGGGCGAAAAGCGCAAGGTCAAGCGGTACACACTGCCGCGGGAAGTGGTCGCCGCAGCCGCCGTCCGCGACGAATACAACGAGGCTGTCGATAGCGAAGACGACCCCGAGCAGAACGGGCCGTTGTACGCGTTTCAGGCAGCGGACTACTACTTCGTCTATGGTCAGTTCGACGAGGCCCGTCGCCGTTTCGAACGCATCTACGTCAACAACTGCGGGGCCAACGAGTGGGGCTACCGAGCCTGGGAAAAGCTCGTCAGCATGAGCAACTTCCAGGGCGATGCGGACAGAAGCCGTCAGCTGGTGGACTCCAAGAGCTGCGCGTTCGACGAAGCGACCAGGGTCGCGGAGGAAGCCATCCGCAAGCCGGTGCGCCAGGGCGTTGCCTATCTGGATGCGCGCAAGCTCTACGACGCGGCCGAACAAATGCCCGAGGGCGACGCTCGCGACGAAAAGTGGCGGGAGGCCGCGGCCGCCTACAAGATCGCGCTCGATGCGGCCCCCGACCGCGACGAGGCCCCCGAGGCTGCGATGAACGGCGCCTACGCTTACAAGCAGGTCGGCGAATACGACAAGGCCATCGAGATGTACGAGCTGTTCATCTCGCGCTACGGCAACAATGAGAAGCTGCAGGCCATACGCGATGGCGCTCCCAATGCCGACCCGCCGGTACAAGCCGATCCCAAGAAGTACGCCACCCGCGCGAAGTACCTCAAGGGCGCATACGACGCGCTGGCTAACGCGTACGTGTTGTTCTTCGACTACCCCAAGGCGGCCACCACCTTCGATGCGATTGGGCAGAGTCCTCACTTTCCGGAGGAGCAGCGCAGGTCCGCGGCCGAACAGGCGATGAATCTCTACGCGAGTCTGGGAGACGACGCGGCCATGCGAAGAGCGCGTGACCGCTACGCCGGGTTGGGAGCGACTGGCAAAGAGGTTGCACAGGCGGACTTCGTCGTTGCGAGCGCCAGTCTCAAAGAGTGGGACCAGTTCAGCCCGGATGAGGGCGCCAATCGAGCTGCGCGACGCCAGGCCGAAGCGGTGATGACGTCGTACTACCAGTCGCACGAGGCCGATCCCGCGGCGACCGAGTACGTGATCGAAGCCGCCTACTGGATCGCGAAGATGAAGCGCTCTGGCGGCGACTCTCAGGAAACTAAGTGGTGGCAGCGCGCAATGGCTGCCTTCAGCCAACTCAAAGCCAACGCAGGCAACAACGAGCGCGGCGTCAATGCTGCGCTTGGCACTCGTCACGCCAGCATGGCCGCGGAGGGCGCCTACCTACTACTCGACGAGGACATCGCCAAGAACTTCGACTACGAGACGGGGCACCACCGTTTCAAGGGAACACCGCAAGAGGTGATCGCCGCTTACAACACCGCAGCCAAATCGGCCAAGGAGTGGTTCGATCAACTCCAGGCTATCGTCGATGACTATGGGTCACCGCTTTGGGGGACGGCGGCGGTTGCGCGGCAGGGGTCGCTGTACGACTCACTGCGCTCGGGGCTCTACAACACGCGTCCGCCGGAGTTGAAGATGTTCGACGACAAGACCGAACGCATGTTGCAGCAGGCCGAAGAGAGCGACAACCTAGACCTGCAGGAGAAGGCAGATGCGATTCGAGTGAAGGTCGAGTCTGCGTGGCAAGAAAAGCGCGACCGAGAGCTGGCGAGCGCCGATCAGATTGTCGTTGACCGATACGGCAACGCCGTGGTGTTGGCCCGACGCTACAATCTCTCAACGCCAGCGGTGGCTCGCGCGATTCGTCGTCTGGCGTTTCTGACGGATGTCGTTGGTGAGGCGAAGATGCAGAGCTACGCGTCTCGGGTGAAAGACCTATCTTACTCGACGGGCATGTTCCCGCGGCTACGACCGGGCATGGTGACGGCACCGGAGGCCAGTGCGCTGCCGGGCCCGACGCCAGCGGCGGGGGGGGCGCCGTGAATCAGCGCAGGACCGTTTTTCTGCTGGTGAGCGGCGTTGTCAGTGTGGTGTCCTGCGGACCTGCGCCCGAGCCGGACACCCCCCAGGAGGTCGTCACTCCCGAGGCGCCCGTCAAGCCGACGGACGACGCGGCGCGAAAGAAGATCGAAGAGGAACGAGCGGCGCGTCCGAAGATGAGCGATGCGGCTGCAGCCGCCTACCAAGCTGGCATCGGAGCGTTCCAGCGCGGTGATCTACAGACCGCTCATGCTCAGCTGACTCAGGCGGTCACTCAGGACGGGCGCGCGTACCAAGCGCACTTTGCACTGGGTACCGTGTACGACCGCATGGGGCAGTTTGCCCAAGCCCGGCAGGCCTACATGAACGCGCTGTCGATCGTACCGTACTACGAACCGGCAATCCGCGAGATCGCCGGTGGCTACATGCGCGCTGGAATGGTGGACGAGGCGATGAGCTTCCTCAACGCCCAACGCGCCAAAGCGCCAGGTAGCGCGGCGATTCTGACGGGGTTGGCGGAAGTCCGGAGCCTGCAGAAGGATTCCGATCAGGCTCAGGAACTCGCCAGGCAGGCTCTGAAAAAGGATCCAGACTACAAGCCGGCAATGGTGGTATTAGCTAGAGACCATTATAGGAATCGGCGCCTGGACTTGGCGCTGTACACGTTGACGGCAATTCTCGACGGCTACGGAGCCGAAAACCCCCCGCGCGACAAGGACAATGCCGAAGCTCGCTTGATTCGCGCCTTGATCTACAAGGAGCAGGACGATCGCAAAGGGGCCATCGCTGAGCTCCGCCAGGTGGTTCAGTTGCGCCCCGACATCGTCGAGGCGCGCATCAACCTCGCAGCGTTCATGCTCGAGGCGGGCAATGCCGCCGATGCGGTGCCGTTGTTGGAGGGGGCGCTCGTTTTCGAACCCGCCAACCCGCTCATCCACCTCAACCTCGGCGATGCCTATCGCTTGCAGGGCCGACCCGACGAAGCCTTGAAGCAGCTCGATTGGGTGACCAAGGCAGCGCCGAACCTGGCGCAGACCTACTACAACATCGGGCTGGTCTATCTCTTCTCCGAGGCCATCACCGGGGTGACGGACGCCCAGGCTGCTGACAGCGCGATCGCTGCATTCGAGCGCTACCTCGAGATGCAGTCGTCTGCCCGCCCGATCGCTGGCGATGACGCGCAGCAGCTGCTCAAGCGAGCCCGAACCAAGAAGTCCATCATCGACGCGATGCAAGGCGCCGGGCAGGAGGCGACGTTCAGTGAGTGATTCGATGTGCGCCGCATCGGGCGAAGGAAGGTGTGGTCAGTGAACGATAGCAGGGTCAAGCCAGCGCGCTTTGGGTGTCGGGTGCCCCGACCACGCCGCTGGTTGGTGCTGGGGATTTTTGTCAGCGTCCTGGCGATCGGCGCCAGCCTGTCTGGCGGTGCCCACGCTCAAGGGAAAGTGGTCACGATCAGCGAGGTCACGATCGTCGGCAGGATCCAGAAACCCATCGCCGCCGTCGATGTCGCGAGGATCCAGCCGCAGATGACGCTCGCGGAATTGCACCAGCCCTTCCTGGAGCGCATCACTGAAGCGATCTACCGGGCGCCTTTCTGAGGCCGCCGGAGGCATTCCACTGAGACGTTGGCAGCAAGGGGCGCCCTGATGGTGTATGTCGTTGCTGTCTTGGTGGCGCTGGCCTGTGCGTTTTCCGTGGTCGATGCCCATCGACGGCTGGGGAGTTTTCGTCAGGCCGCCGCGCTGTCGCCCCGAGCGATATTTACCGAATCGCGGGAGAAGAGTGACACACCCGCCCAAGATGGCGGCCTCGCAGGCTTGGTGGTCGAACTGGCAGGCGAAACCGACGCTCGCGCGTTCGAGGCAGCGCTGAACCAATTGACGCTCGATGTGGAACATCGGTTTCGACGCTCCGAAACGGTGAAGATGAACTGGCGGATCTGCGCGGCGGCGACGGGCGGGGGCATCGTGCTCACTGTCTGGGATAGCCGGACAGTCGCGTGTTTGATCGCAGTGATGGGTGTGTGCGCAGGTGCGGCAGCCGCCCGCTGGTCGTCCCTTGCGGAACACCAACGGCAGAAGGGGCGCGAACGATGGAGTCAATTCATTGACTGGGCGAGGGTGAAGCAACGGTGACACAGGCCGACTTTCCAGTGTCATTGGAGGAACTGCACCATGGTCCGCAAGTCGCTGAATTGAAGCGATTTTTCGTTGGTCGCCGTTGGCCGGGCGAGGGCGTCGCTGTACGCTTCAGAGCATCGCCGTCGGTGACCATGGCAACTATCTTGGAGCGTGTTCGTTAGGACGTAAGAGAGAACTAGTTGATGAGCGAACACACGCAGAGCACGACACCCTCAGCACGAAGTGGACAGATGACGGCCGTGATGCGGGCTGCGGGTCCAGGCGGCCCAAAGGCACTGCGTCTTGGGCTGTTGCGCAATGGGCGAGTCGTCGAAGAGAGGGTGCTGAAGAAGCGCGAGGCGGTTTCCGTCGGTAGCAGCGAAAAGAACGTCTTCGTGGTTTCGGCAGAGGGGTTGCCGTCGGGCTTCGTCTTGTTTGACGTCGAAGACGGACGCTACGTGTTGCAGTTTACCGACGCGATGTCCGGCAAGGTGGCAATGCCTAGCGGCATCCTGGAGCTGCCCGAGCTCAAGGCCCAGGCCGATGACGTCGAAGGGACGTATCGAGTGCGGCTGCCGGAGGATGTGCGCGGCAAACTGACGGTGGGAGACTGCTCCTTCCTGTTCCAATTCGTCGCCCCACCGCCCACTCAGCCGCGGCCACAACTTCCGGTTTCTGTCACCCGCGGTGCGGTTGGGGTCGATTGGACGACGACCATCATCGCGGCGCTGTCGTTCCTGATTCACTTCACGGCGATCAGTTTCGCCTACCACGACTGGTTGGACCCGGTCGTGGATTACGACGTGAACGTGGCGAGCATCGTCGAAGCCGTGAAGAACATGCCGCCACCACCCGAGGTGGAGCAGAAGAACGTCGAGGATGACAAGAAGGAAGAGAAGAAGGCGGAAGACACGCCCAAGCCGAAGAAGGTCAAAAACAAGAGCGACGCGAAACCGACCCCCGGTCCCAAGCAGAAGATGAACGCTGCCCAAGTTGCGGCGCTCTCTGAGGAGCTCGACAAGCTGGATCTGGGCATACTGGGTGCGAATCTCGGCAATACCGCCACAGCCAACGTGCTGTCGAGCAGTGACACGATTTCGACCGATGTGATGGACCAAGCCGCTGCTAGCGGTGCGGGCGTGTCCGGCGGCGGCCCCGCTGGGCTCAAGTTGAGCGCGGGTGGCGGTGCCATACGTCCGGGAGAGAGCGGTGGGTCGCTGGCGGACATCGGGGCGACCGGCAAAACCGGAGGTGGGGGCAGTGGTAAGGTCGTCAAGGTCAAGGGACCGACGGGAAACGCCTCCGTTGGGGGAACGAGCGTGGCTGGAGGTGCCGTTTCGAACGCCTCGCGGGTGGTCGCTCGAATGCGTGCCGGATTCCGTGCTTGCTACAACCGCGGTCTCAATGAGAATCCCGACATCTCCGGCCGCATCAACCTGGTGTTGCGTATCGGGCCTGGCGGAGAGGTCAGCTCTGTCAGCGCGTCAAAGAGCGGCAATCTGCCGAGTTCGGTCGTGGCCTGCGTGAAGGCCAGAGCGCAAAGTGGGCGTTTCTCCCCACCAGAGGGAGGAGCGTCGGCAATTTCGGTTCCCGTCACCTTCGTTGCCCAATGACTGCGATTGAGGTGACAATGCATCCTGATGGTAGAAACATCGTCGCCGCGCGCGGCGCTGTCACTCTGATGGGGTCGCGCAAGCATCTGCTGCCGAAGCGAGGAAAGGTCAAATGAGGACTGCAAAACTTCGAATGCTGCTGGCGATGCTCGTGGGGGCGCTTGGCCTGGCCACGGTGGCGTCTGCGCAAGACGACCAGCAACCAACCCCTCCTTCGCCGGGTTCGGACGACGGGAACATCCCTCCTGAGACCATGAAGCAACAGGCTGCGGCCGTGGTCGTTCGCATCGATGCGGTCGATGACCAGGTGGCCGCCATGCTTCAGAAGGCGAAGGATGATGGAAATGTCGTCCGCTTGCTCTGTCTGACCGACAAGGGCAATCAGGTCGTTCTGGCTCTGGGCACCGCCAAGGATCGCCAGACGAGCTTGCTTGCGGCACTCAGCCGAGGCGCGCAGGGTAGGGCGCGACATGAGTACCGCCTGCTGATGGTACTTGGCGATAGTGTGGAGTTGCTCTCGGCCGAGGCGAATCAGTGCCTCGGCGGCGAGGCGGGTTTGGTCGGCGAATCTACTTTGACGGTTGAGATCGATCCTAGCCTTCCCGAGCCGGACCCGGACGTGATAGCTGTAGCTCCGATCGTTGCTATCGTCCCGTTGGTAGCGAGCCCCACGGATTAGAACCAGTCAGGGTATCTTTTCGCTGGAGCACCGATCCACTGGGGCACCGATCCGGCGGGGCACCGAGCGAACTGTGGCGGAGGAATGAGCAAACTTTGGGCGATTCTCGTGCTGGTAGCCGTTGGGTGGACGGTTTCACGCACGGCTGGAGCTCAAGCCGGCCAACCCTGGCTGGATGATCGCGCTGAAGCACGGGGTATTGGTATCCGCTCTGGGGACCTCGTGTGGCACCCCGGGCTTGCTTTGGAGACCGGTTACGACTCCAATTTCTTTCAAGGCTCTGGGGACCCAACGGAACCTGAGGTCCCAAGCGCTCGCCTACGCGTCACACCGTCTTTATCCCTCGAGACGTTGAGCGGTGCGCGGGTCGCCAATGACGCACCTGGGGCTGCGCCGCCGCAGACGACGTTCAGAGCCGGTGGTGCGCTGAGCTTCGACCGGTTGTTCTCCTTGGAGGACCAATACGCTGAGCGAGTCAACAGTCAGACGTACATCAGTGGTCTGCTAAACGGCGCGTTGAGCATCGCTCCGAAACGCCCGTTGGGCGCCGACCTCAACGCAGGCTACACGCGCATCGCCCAGCCCTACAATTCTCCTGGCGTCCAGACTTTCAGTCGCCACATCGTCGACGGCTCTGCGGACCTCCGCTTTCGTCCCGGTGGCGGGATCTTACAGTGGAACTTGGGGTACGGTGCAAGGTTAACTAGATTCGACAACACTGGTGCTGGTCTCGATAACTTGGTGCATGGTGTCAGGACTCGCGGGTCTTGGCGTTTCTTGCCGCGCACTGCAATGCTGTATGTGGGGGAGGTTCAGCAAGTGTCGCGGCAAGATCCGGATTCTCGCCTTCGGAACGCGGTCCCGATTTCGAGTCAGCTTGGACTGAACGGCCTGATAACGGCTCGATTGGGGGCGTTACTGATGGCGGGCTACAAAGTGATCTACTTCGGCGCTGACCCGGCCGGTAACACCGAGGAGTTCGATGAGTTTGTTGGGAGGGCAGAGCTCTCCTGGTTCATCAACGGTCAAGGTCGCCTGCTCGAGGATCAGCCCAACGTAGGTTTCTCGACTCTGCGGTTGGGCTATTTTCGCGATGGTTTCCCGAGTGAGCTTTCCAACTACTATCGTATCGACAAGGGCTACGTCGATCTCACCTCGTACATTGGTGGTGTCGCCTTACTCCGCATCGCGGGCGGCCTCGCTAACGTCCAACACGCACTGCCGCGGCGAAATGATGGTGCGCTCCTGGCGTTCCCGGCTCCGCGTGAGGTGCGCCCGGAGGTGCAAGTGTATGCGGAGTATCGCGTGGCCCGAACCATTGCTCTGTTCATCAACTCTGGATTCAGTGCCAGCCCGCAAAACAACGCGATCACGACAGGACCGGGTACGTCTGACAGCCTGAAGTACAGCCGATTCACGGCGTTGCTGGGCGGGCGATGGTTCTTGTAGTGAGGGCGTTGGGCGTGCTGGGACGTCTCTTGCTGGTGATGGGGGTTCTGCTTTCGGCGTGCGGTCCACCACCGGCTCCCCGAAAGGTGGACTTGCCGCCGCCTGTGGTGAGTTCGAGTCTTGGAGTGGGGGACGTGTTCAGTCTGCAGATCGTTGGTGAGAGGGACCTGCCGGTGGAATTCCAGGTCGCCAGCGACGGTACCGCTGACTTGCCCCTCTTGTGGCGCATCAAGGTTGCCGGACTCGAGCCGCAACAACTAGCGGCCATGGTGCGTGACCTCTTGATAGAGCGGGACATCCTGACGAATCCGAGCGTCGTCGTGCGGGTCGTGGAATACCGCAGCAAGCGTGTGAATGTCCTGGGTCAGGTACAGAAGCCTGGCACCTTCCCGTTCGAGTCCGGCATGACGCTGGTTCAGGCCGTGTCCCTGGCAGGGGGGTTGACGTCCATCGCGCGCAGCGATCGTATTCGTTTGACGCGGAAGCTCGCCGAGGGGCGCACCAAGACAGTCGTCATCGACTTGGACGCCATCAACGCTGGGCGTGGTGATGACATCGCGTTGCAGGTCGGTGATCGCATATTCATCGAAGAACGCGTCTTCTAGCTCGCGGCGAAATGGTTGGGCGCGTGTGACGCGGCTCAAAAACCCGCTGATAGCTGCAGATGCAGGCGAAGTTTTGGTCCAGGTGGGCCGGCGAACGCTTCAGTCGCTTCACCGTCGATGGCCTCAGTGCTGAACGGTAGGCTCGTGCCAAGGCCGAACAATGCCGCTAGGGAGTCCCATTTCTGCGATATCCCCAAGAGAACCTCGCTCGGGTTTCGGCGGACACGGCGCGGACGGGCCGATGTTGCCTCGTCCGCGGTGAGGCTCGGAGTCGTCCACCATTCGACGAAGACCGTCGTATTCCACGGGAGGTTCCAACCCGCGTTGACCGCTGCGTACGCTTCCGACCCGAAGCGGAGGTTGCCGAACTCCGTCGCGGAGCGCAAACGTGCGCCGAGCTCCGTGGTCAAGGAGAGTGCACCTCGGTCCCACCGTAGCGTCAGTTTGGGCGCGTAGGTCAGGCTGCGCGACGTGAGAAAACTGCTTTCGTTGCCCAGTGGGAGGGCAACGCGCTGGGTCACGCCCAGCCACACGCCGTCGAGTTGCGTCGCCAGGCGTAGCACGATGTGCGGATCGCCTACTCCCGAGACACCGCTGCTCGAGGCTCGGGTAGAGAGCGCCTCGGCGCCACTCCCACTACCGTAACTCAGCGGGAGCACGAGACCGACATCCCAATCTTCCAGGTGGCGCGAGGCGACGAGTTGTGTCGTCCACCAATCGTCTAGTATCGCCGTCTCGTTGCCGAACGGGTCGGGTGACGCCGCGTACACTACGAGCGGCCGGCGCAGGAAACTCGCGCTTGCAGCCAGTCTCCACGGCTCTCCAACATGTGGGGCACTCGTGCCAATGGAGCGTTGATGAAACGGATCGAGCCAGAGGCTGTCCGCGTTCAAGCAGCCGGAGTTCGCGTGCCGGCAATCGGCGCGGGCCACCAACGTCGCAGTCAACGTCGCTGTCAGCGCCATCAAAAACCTGAAGAACACGTGGCTGTCATGATAGACGCGGCGCATGGCGACGCAAATCAGTTCCGAGGCACCGCTCTTGTTGGGTTCTGCCTCCCCGAGGCGCCGAGACATCCTCGCCGGTCTTGGCTTGCCAGTGTTGGTGCGGCCGGCGAACGTGCCGGAAGACGCACGGCAGGGGGAGTCCGCCGACGACTTCCTCGCGCGCGTGGTGCAAGACAAACTTGCAGGTGCGTTGGCGGTAGCTCATTCGGAGGCGTTCAGCGTCGCACTAGCCGCCGACACAATCGTCATCGTAGATAATGAAGTGCTCGGTAAGCCCATCGATATCCCGGACGCCGAGCGGCTGCTGGCCAAAATCAGTGGTCGTACCCATGTGGTGAAGACTGCCTATGCGATTGGGGCAGCAACTGGAGGTATCTTGGCCTCGCGGATAGTGCGGAGTGAGGTGGATTTGCGCTCTACCTCCGCTGGGGAACTCAGGCGCTACGCAGCGACCGGCGAGGGTCTGGATAAGGCGGGAGCCTACGCCGTTCAGGGCATCGGAGCATTCTTGGTCCGCGGGATCCGGGGCTCCTACACGAATGTCGTGGGGCTCCCGGCGTGTGAGGTGATCGAGGATCTCACTGCGTTGGGAGTCCTCGGGGAGTTTCCCAGTCGCGAGCGCCGACCTAGACCGACATCGTGACCTGCCGATGGTGGCTTGCGGCAGGGCAGGGCAGGCGGTTGCGGGCTTGACTGGCTCGCCACGACACCGGACGCTGGGCGCGGTCTTCGCAGGCACAAGGTAGCCCAGTTTTTGACACGCGACGGTGTTGTCGCAATACTGACGGCTGG
Source organism: Polyangiaceae bacterium (assembly GCA_050298815.1). Taxonomy (GTDB): domain Bacteria; phylum Myxococcota_A; class Polyangia; order Polyangiales; family Polyangiaceae; genus SZUA-265. The sequence goes on along the minus strand of JBNKUV010000075.1, from coordinate 291,483 downwards.
AGTCCACGCATGCCGTTAATCGAGACCGAGGAAGCAGCCCGCCGACTAGCTCGCGCGATTGCCAGCGACTTGTCGCTGTACAACGAAGAGAAGATCATCCGCGGCATCGAAACCGACACATTGTTCGACGAGCTGAGCGAAGAGATCGAAGAAGGGCGCGCGCTGTACAAGAGCCGTGTTTCCCCAGACTTGTATCAGCGAAATCTCTACGACCGCGCCATCGTCGACATCCTGGTGCGCTCCAAGGCGCATGTTAAAAGCTTGATGTGGTGAATCCGGAGCTCCGGCAAGGAGCGCGCTCCGCGTCGGGGGCTTTTGCGGTCACGACTGGAAAGTCCCATGCCGCGTATTGTCGTGCCCGAACATCGCCCCGCTGAGCGACTCGATCGAACCCTGAGCGCTCTGTGCCCGGATGTTTCGCGCGCGGCCGTCCAGCGCTGGATTGCGGACGGGCGTGTGCTGGTGAACGGACGAGCGTGTCGACCGAGAGACAAGGTTCAGCCGGGGGCCATCATCGACTACGAGCCTGGTCCGGAACCCGCATCGAGTGCACTTCCGGATGCGTCCGTTGGGTTCGAAGTGGTGTTCGAGGATTCTCACTTGCTGGTCGTGGACAAGCCGGCAGGGCTGGTCGTCCACCCCGGACGCGGTAACCCGGACCGAACGCTCGTCAATGGCCTGTTGGCGCGGTCGGGCTTCGAGCGCCCGCCGATGGACGAGCGGGACCCCGAAGGCTATTTGAGACCAGGGATCGTCCACCGCATCGACAAGGACACCAGTGGTCTACTGGTCGTGGCCAAAGACGTTCCCACGCGCGAGGGTTTGAAAGCCCAATTTTCGGTGCACAGCATCGAGCGGGAGTATTTGGCGCTAACGGTGGGGGTTCCGCGCGTCGGGCGTGTCGAGACGCTTCATGGTCGCCACCCCAAGCAGCGTCTCAAGTTCTCGACCCGGGTTCGAGAGGGTAAGTCCGCCGTGACCACTGTGAATGTGCTCGAGACCTTCGTTGGGAGCGCGCTCGTGCGGTGCACGCTTCAGACTGGCCGCACTCACCAGATACGCGTCCACCTAGCCGAGGTCTTGGGGACTCCTATTTTGGCGGACCAACTCTACGGTGGCCTGTCGGGGCGCTCGGAGGTGCAAGTGGTTGCTCGCGCGCTGGGACGGCAGGCACTCCACGCCGCCGTACTCGGGTTCGAACACCCGGGCACTCGACAACGACTGCGGTTCGAATCACCGCTACCGCCGGACATGACCGCCGCGTTGGCCGCGTTGCGTGGGCTGCCCGCGTAGCCCCGTCTCAGTTGCGGGAAAGCTAGGCGCTCACCGGGTTGCGCTTTGCTGCCAGGTTGGGAAAACGTGCGCGCAACGCGGCCAGGGCAATGAACCCAACCACTACGGCCCACCACAGAGTGGCGAAACGTACGAGGAGCATACTGGCAGTGGCTGGCCCTTGTAGCACTGACCCAACCCGCACGAGCTGCTCCTGCATCAGTGTTTCGGTGACCCCAAGGCCGCCCGGTACGGGGATCAAGGCGCCTGCAAGCGTCGCGGTCGCGTAAAAGAAGATCGACTGATAGACGGTCGCCTCCTGATCGAAACCCTGCAGCAAGAAGTGCAGCGCCAGCCCCTCGCAACCCCACCCCAACACGCTGAGCAGAACGGGCACCAACAGCGCGGATGGCGAGGCGAGGGCCCGCAGTTCATCGTACGCGGTTCGAAGCCTCGGCACAAAACGGGCAAGCCAACCCCGTGACAAGCGCTGCAATGCCAGCTCAGCGGGGGTACTCCAAAAGATCAACACGAACACACCCCCAACGGCGAGGGCGCCGAGCCCAGCCCACAGCAGCCCGCCGCTGAAGCTGACGCTACCAATCGTAATCAGGATCACTATCGCGATGACATCCGTGAGTCGCTCAGCAACGACGATGGGGGAGGTGCGCTCCGTCGGCACCCCGTGTGTCCGGGACATGACCGCGCTCTTGAAGACCTCGCCCATCTTTCCGGGGGTGATGGTAAGGACAAAACCTGACAAGAAGATGAGTAGGCTGTCCACGGCTTCAACCCCCGTGATGCCGAGAATGCGCAGGTAGTACTGCCACTTGCCGAAGCGCAGCAGGTAATTCACCGACGCCAGTCCGAGTGCCGCTCCGAACGTCCACCACTCGAAGCTCGCCAGCGTGTCTGCCATCGTGCGGTACCCCGCGTAGGCAAAAAATCCTCCGTACAGGAGGATGCCCACGAGCATGACGAGTACAAGGCGACGGAGATTCAGCTTCATCAGGACCGCAGTTGCCGCCAGCGCCTTAGCAGGTAGGCGACGCCAGCCAGTACCGTAACGATCCCCATCGTCGCGAGACTCCAAGCCGGCCAGGCGTACTGCCCCGAGGCGAGTACCGAATCCGGGCGTTCTTCGACCCAATGTCCCGCAGCGTTCCCAGCGGCGTCTTCAGACGGTTCCACGTGCGCAGCCTAGCGCCTTGGCGGTGCCGTGTGCAGCAGTAATCGGTCAGCGGGCTTGTCCGAGCTTTGGGTCGCCGCCGAACGTCGGGTGAGCGCCGGCTCGGTACGGCAAGCCAGTTTCGAAATTGAGCGCTCTAAACTAGTGTCGGACTCTGACGATGACGACGATATCGGATTCAGAGTTGCTGGAGGCCTGTGCTGATGCTTGTGGGCGACTGAAGCAGGAAGTCGGGCGAGTGGTGGTAGGTCAGGATGACGTCCTCGACGCGATGCTCGTCGCGCTTCTGGCCAGGGGCCACGCGTTGCTTGTGGGCGTGCCAGGCCTGGCTAAGACGTTGCTGGTATCATCGATGGCCAAGGTTCTGCACCTTTCATTCGGGCGCATCCAGTTCACCCCGGACCTGCTGCCTGCGGACATTACCGGAACGGATGTGCTCAACGAAGTGAAGGGGCCCGAGGGTTCGCGGCGTGAGCTCTCGTTCATGCAAGGTCCGATATTCAAGAATCTGGTGCTCGCCGACGAGGTGAACCGGACACCTCCCAAGACTCAGGCAGCCCTGCTGCAGGCGATGCAGGAGCGATGCGTGACGGTTGGCGGAAGCACGCATGCTCTGCCAAGTCCGTTTCAGGTGTTCGCGACGCGCAACCCGATCGAGCAGGAGGGCACTTACCCGCTGCCGGAAGCACAGCTAGACCGATTCTTGTTGGAAATTCACGTCGGATATCCCTCCGAGGCCGAGGAGTATGAGATCGCCAAGCGCACGACCTCCGCCGATCCGGCGGAGCTGTCTCCCGTCGTTTCGGTGGAGGATGTGGGGCGTTTTGGGGCGCTTGTCCCGCGCATTCCCGCGATCGACGAGGCCGTCCGTCTCGCGGTCAAGCTGAGCCGCTTGTCGCGGCCTGAGTACGGCGCTGCCCCCAAAGAGGTAAAACACTACGTGCGTTTCGGAGCCGGCCCGCGCGGCAGCCAGGCGTTGGTGCTTGCCGCAAAGGCGAGAGCCGCCATACGTGGGCAGCCCGCTGCGGACCTCGACGACATCAAAGCGGTAGCCTTGTCCGCCCTGAGGCACCGCATGGTGCTTGGTTATCGGGCGGAAGCCGATGGCGTGAGCGAAGCCGACATCGTCGCGGCTGTCATGAACGCAGCAGGCGCGTGAGATGGCGGCCCGAGGGCCAACAGTCTGGGGCTTCCCATGTTGGGTCGGCTCTGGCAGGTTCCCCCCGCTCGGGAATAGCGAGTCTGGTCCCGGCGTTCGAGTTCCGAGAAAATGAAGCGCTTCAGCCTACTGTTCCCGTTGTTGGCGACCCTTGGCTGCCACACCCAGATGATTCCCAATACGGACGTCGAGGACACCGAGCGAAACCGCGCGGTGATCGACTTCTGCGAGAGCTATCGCAAAGCGGTTGAGCACCGAAACGTCTCCTATCTGCTCAAGATCGCGCACACCGACTACTACGAGGATGGCGGCAACGTCGATTCTTCGGATGACTTGGATCGCGCGGGCCTGGAGCAGTACCTGAACGACCGTTTCGCCGACGCGAAGTCAATCCGCTACGAAATTCGGTACCGCAGGGTGGGCAAAGGGCGCAACGATACGCTGTTTGTCGACTATACCTACAGCGCCAGCTACCAGGTTGCCAGCAGCAAAGGCGACATGTGGCGCCGCGTGGTCGAGGACAATCGTCTGGAGTTGGTTCCGCAGAAGGACGACGGATTCCTCGTGCTTTCCGGAATGTAGAGCCTAGCGGGGAGTGAATTCCTCGTAGGTGGCACGAATGCGGTAGCCATCGGCGCCTTGGGTCAGCAGGAACTGCATGGAGGCCCCCAGCAGGTCGGGCGGGGCTCCGCGCAGGCGGACGACGGCGAGGACGTCGTCGTCCGTCGGATCGAGGTGGAAGTCGTGAACACCTCGAAGCCGAAGCACGTCGCGTGCGGTGAAGGTGGCGACCTCGTCCCTCGAGTACAGCGCATCGACTCGAAGTAGCTGGTAGTCCGCCCGAGAAAAGCGGCGGTTCCAACTGCCGACGGCGGACGTACCCGTGGTGTTGGGGAACACCGCGATCGCGTTGCCCGTCATGAGCAGGGCCAGCTCCGTGTTCGATTCTGCGCTCACGGCTCGGAAGAAGCGGTCCAGCAAGATGGCGATTTCGCCCTGCCCGCTGGGAGCCTGCAGGGCGATCACGGTTGCGTCGGCTGGCGCGCTCGGTCGGGGATTTGGCGGCGAGAACTGCGGATCGGCGACTATACCGGGTGGGCGTCTCGGAGCCTCTGCGGGCGTAGGCAGGGAGCGTGGTGATGTGCAGCTCAACAGAAGCCACAACAACAAAACGACTCTCGAAGGTTCCTTGGTCGCCACCTGCATCCCCTGCAGCGTAGCGCGCGACGACCTGCCCACCAAGAGGCCTCGTGTGCTCCTGCGTGTCGGGGCGTATGGGATCGCGTCCGCGTTGCCAGACTAGCTGATGTTCGTGGCGCTTGGGCCTTCGGTACGCGTTGCTGAGATGAATGAGTCAGGCTGCGCACGTTGCCAACCGGGCGCAAGCTCCGGCATTTCGCTAGCGATCACCGTGCATTGGACTTGGGCGAGGTTGCGCACTCGGTCACTGCTGCCTGGGTCGGGATTGAGCAGCGCGTCAATGTCTTCGGGATCCGCCACGTGAAGGGTGGCCATCTTCCCACTGCGGTGGACCCCGACCAGGTGTTCGCCGTTCGTCAGCAGGATGTCGCCACTGGAGGGGTTGACCCCGGCGTCTTTGCAGACGCCGTCGACGAGCTTCAACGCGCTGCGCAGCGCTTCGTGAATCGTTAACAATGGGACTTGCAATCCGTTGAGATGGCCTTCGTCGTGCAGGTAGGAAAGGAACAAGTAGAAGAACAACTCGCTATCGGTGTCTCCACGCACGTTCGGTCTCAGAAACGCTGGTTGCGCGTCCAGAAGTCGTTCCCGGACCTGCTCGAAGCCCTCCAACGTGCCCGTCTGGGCGAACAACCACTGACGGTACCGAAAGGGGTGGGTGTTTTCAGTTCTCAAGTTGCCGACGGTGGGCTGTCGAACGTGCCCGATGAGCACGTCTGTCTTCATCCCCTTGAGGCTTTCAGACAGGTCGATCTCATCGCGTTCGTCCAATGGACGCCGACGTAGCAGCACTTCGCCGAACTGCATGAACCCCACGCCCCAGCCCAATGGGCCATTAGTGACCTTGCGGCTCGTGAGGTACTTCGATTGGGAGGATAGAACTCGAGTGCCGAGCTCACTGCGATTACTGATGAATCCTACAAGACGGGCCATAGTGTTGCGGGGGTTATCCAAATGAAACGGGGACACTGGGCAAGTGGCGATGACGGGGCGCGCTCATCCTGCCAAGCATGCGCGCGAGCCACGGGCTCGAGCAGCAAGAAAGCTGGTCGAAGTCTTGAGGTGTCAGCGGAGCACCCGGGCTAAACTCGACCACGGATATAAGATAGCGCGCAACGAGTGGGCGAGCCAGTCGCCAGTCTCCAAACTTCGGGGCAGGCTGCATTGATCGAGACTTCGAGCCCGGCGGGATTTTCGGGGCGGCTGTACGTACTATCAACAGTTGACTGAGATCCTTTGTGGCTCCGCCGCATTACGGATGCAGACGATTGAGGAGTCTCGGAAACGGGATGGTTTCGCGAACGTGTGGTAGGCCACAAATCCAAGCAACGGTGCGTTCGATGCCGAGCCCAAACCCCGCGTGGGGAAAGCTGCCGTAGCGTCGTAGGTCCAGGTACCACTCGAAAGCCTGCTGCGGCAGCTGGTGTGCCGAAAGCTCCGTTTGCAGTATGTCTAGGTCGTCCTCTCGCTGGCCACCGCCGATGATCTCGCCGTATCCCTCCGGAGCCAGCACATCCATGCACAGCGCCCGCGAAGGTTTTGCGGGATCGCGCTTCATGTAAAAGGCTTTGCAGGCGCGCGGATAGCGATGCACGATCACGGGTCTGTCGAACTCCTTGCTCAGCAGTGTTTCATGCTCAGCTCCGAAATCGTCCTCCGGTGCGACAGATTGTCCCAATTCCGCCAATTTTGCGACGGCGTCGTCATAGCTGATTCGGGGGAAGGGAGCCCGGACCCGGGCGAGCGCCGTGGTGTCCCGTTCCAGGACCGAAAGCTCCTCCTGACGCTCGGCGAGCACACGGGACACGACCGCTTCCAGGAACTGCTCGGCGAGCTCCATGTCGCCCTCCAGGTCCATATAGGCGACCTCCGGTTCAACCATCCAGAACTCGGCTAAGTGGCGACGGGTCTTGCTTTTCTCCGCCCTGAAGGTCGGACCAAAGCAATAGACCTTGCCAAAGGCTGCCGCCGCAGCCTCCATGTAGAGCTGTCCTGACTGCGTGAGATAGGCGGTTTCGTCGTGGTAGCTAGTTTGAAAGAGGGTGCTCGTGCCCTCACACGCGTTGGGAGTGAATATCGGTGCGTCCACGAGCGTGAAACCACGATTGTCGAAGAAGTCGCGAACGGCACGAATGATGGTGTGGCGAACGCGCATGATGGCGTGCTGGCGGCGGCTCCGCAGCCACAGGTGTCGGCGGTCCATCAAGAAGTCCGTGCCGTGCTCCTTGGGCGTGATGGGGTACTCGGTGGTCGTGGGTGTTCCGTCGACGTCGTCGACGTGCACCTCGAAGACGCCCTCGTGCTTTGGGTGGGCCACCACTCTGCCGGCGATAGTGATGGCGCTTTCTTGACCGAAGCTCTTCGCCCGCTCGAAGGCTTCGGGCGCGTCGGCCAGCGACAACACGCACTGAACCGTTCCGCTGCCGTCTCGAACCTCCAGAAACTGAACCTTCTTGCTCGCCCGGCGGTTGTACAACCAACCTTGCAACCGGACGCCCATTCCGACGTGCCCGGACAAGCTGTCGATGGTGACGATAGGGGCTTTTCTGCTGGCCATGACCGTATGGTAATCTGCTCGCCAAATGCTGTGGCTACTAACTCGCTTGTTCCCTTCCTTTGGCGCTAGTCTCACCCGAGGTTTCCCCCCCCGGCCCCTGGCTTTGACGCACCGCCTCCCGGACGACCGAGGCAACGGCCAGCGGCAGGCGCAGGGCTCCCAGTGTTTCGCGGGGCACAAGTTGTGCCGCACAGCAATTGCGTGCTGCGCCGTCGTTGTGGGCAGCGCCGTCGTTGTCACCGGTACAACGGGTTGCGCCGTCATCTACCCGGAGTTTGCCACCCCAGTGCGCCCCGCCCCGCCGGATGCCGAGATGGACCCGCCACCGCCGCCCGATCTGTACTACATCGCTGTCGTGCGAGCTGAGGTTCCGCCGCGCACGCGTGACGGGCGAGCTTGGGACGACAGTGGTGGTGGCGAGCCGGACCCGTTCGCTGTGGTATTCATCAACGATACGGAGCTCTTCCGAACGGCCACCGAGCGAGACAGTTTTCAGCCGACGTGGCCCGAAGCCAAACGCACGAACTACCGAGTGCCCAAAGACGCAACACTGAAGGTAGAGGTTTGGAACGACAACCCGCTGCATGCGCAGCCCATCTGCGTTCAGACTGTTCGCAACGTGCGTCGTGAAGCCGCGGACACCGGTGAGCTGGACTTGTACTGCGATGGGGGGGCGCGCATCGTCGTTCAGGTCGAGCCTGCCAAGGCTCGGTGGGGGTTGGGGTTTCATTACGAACTCGACGGTGGGGGGGCAACCGTGACCCGAGTCGTACGCCACTCGCCGGCGAGTCGCGGGGGGTTGCGCGGTGGTGAGGAGATGTTGATCATCAATGGCCGCAAGGTGGCTCGGATGGACGAAAAAGGGATTCGCAGCACAATCAACGCAAATATCCGCACGGGCCTCGAACTGACGGTCCGTACCAACGGTGAAGTGCGTGAGATCAAGCTCCAAGAGGGACCCATCTACACCTTGGAGGACGAGAAGTGAGTGATGCGGGGCCAGCCACCAGGCTCCGCCGCTGCAGTGACATGGGTGTCTTGCGCGTGGTCGGTCCCGAGCGCACCTCTTGGCTCAACGGGCTGGTTACCTGCGACGTCAATCAAGTAAAGCCTGGGGTGGGCCAGTGGGGGCTTTCCTTGGATCGAAAGGGCAAGATCCAAAGCGTCATCTGGGTGCTCGATGCGGGTGGGTCCCTGTTGCTCGCCACGTCGCCGACAACCACTGATACCGTCATTTCGGAGTTCGACCGAATGCTCATCATGGAGGATGCCGAGCTGCAGGACGTCTCCGAAGAGTTCGAGTGGATCGTATCCGTGCAGCCGCTGCCCACGTCCGATGCGGAGGTTGTCGCCGAGCTACGGTTGGGCACTCTGGCGGTGAATGTCGCGGCAATGGCTCGTTCCAAAACGCCTGAGTGGGTCGGTGATGCCCAGCTGATGACGGAGAAACAGTGGCTCGCCCTGCGCTTACTCCACGCTTTGCCCGAGTACGGCGTCGATTTTGGCGCCAAGGACCGGCCGCACGAGGCGGGGCTCGAGCGGAGCGCCGTGAGCTGGAGCAAGGGCTGCTACCTGGGGCAGGAGGTGGTGTGCATGCAGGACATGCGAGGCAAGGTGAGCCGACACGTGACCGCCTTGGAGGTCCAGGCCCCACCCGAGATGGACCTCGCTCCTGGCGTCGAAGTCCTGGACTCCGAGGGTCAGGCCATCGGGACGGTGTCGTCTGTTTCGTGGGTATCGTCCGTTGGTGGGTGGCTCGCCCTGGCGATGCTGCCAGTCGCAGCCCAGGGCGGCCCGCTCATGGTCAAAGCCGGCGGACGGCGCTGGCCAGCAAGCATCTTCCAGCCAAGAGCGAGCGAGAGCTGACTTGCCGACGGTCGAGATTGGAGCTTGGCGTGCCGGCTGCTATGTGGCTTGCTTGAACCCATGGCCGACGCTTTCCCCACTGGCAACCCTCAGAGCCTGCGCACCGTTTCGGACGCCGTGGGGCTGGTTGGTGGGACGCCGCTTGTCTGTTTGGGTCGTGTTTCGCCAGATGGAGGCGCGACGGTTTGGGGCAAGGCTGAGTTCCTGAACGTTGGGGGGAGTGTCAAGGATCGGCCGGCCCTGGCCATGCTCGAGGCCGCGGAGAGCGAGGGTAAGCTGCGGCCTGGGGCCACGGTCATCGAGGCGACGAGCGGCAATACCGGCATCAGTCTGGCCATGCTCTCTGCCCACCGCGGCTACCGCTGTGTTCTCGTCATGCCGCAGGACATGAGCATGGAGCGCCGGTACCTGCTTCGTGCTTACGGCGCCGAGATCGAGCTCACCGATGCTCAGTTGGGAATGGCCGGGGCTGTCGAGCGCGCCCAGCAACTGCTCACGGAAACCAAAGGCGCGTTCATGCCGCGTCAGTTTGACAATCCAGCAAACGCTGAGAGTCACGAGCTGACGACTGCGCCGGAGATCCTTCAACAAGCTCCCCCAGACCTGCGCGCGTTCGTTGCTGGGGTGGGGACCGGGGGAACGGTGACAGGGGTGGGGCGAGCGCTGAAGCGCGTCAAGGGAGATGCGGTCCGAGTCGTCGCCGTCGAGCCCAACAAGAGCCCAGTCCTCAGCGGTGGCAAACCGGGCATGCATGGGATTCAGGGATTGGGGGCGGGATTCATTCCGAGCATTCTGGACCGTACTGTCATCGATGAGGTGGTTTGCGTTAGTGACGTCGCGGCGCAAAAAATGGCACAGCGCTTGGCGCGGGAAGAAGGATTGGTGGTCGGGCCATCGTCAGGGGCCAACGTGGCGGCGGCCTGCCAGATCGCTGCAAAGTTGGATGGTGGGCACGTGGTGACCGTTTTATGTGATACGGGTGAGCGCTACCTGTTTTGATTGTGACACCAGAGAATGACGATGCGAAGTTTTCCCCTCGAAACGCCGCCGGCCCTCGCAGCACAGACGGGTCACACCTTCGCTCGGCTCATCGAGCTGATGCAGCGCTTGCTTGCGCCGGATGGCTGCCCGTGGGATCGCGAACAAGACGAGCAGTCGTTGCGGCGCTACGTTCTAGAGGAAGCGTGCGAAGTTATCGACGCAATTGACGAGGGTGATGACTCGTTGTTGTGCGAAGAGTTGGGGGATCTGGCGTTGCAGATCGCGTTCTTGGCCGAACTCGGGAGACGCCGCTCGGCATTCGGTCCCGACGACATCATGCATTCCATTTGCGAAAAACTCGTTCGGCGACACCCTCACGTGTTCGGTAGCGCGGATGCCACCTCACCGGAAGAGGTCGAAGCCAACTGGGAGAGCATCAAGCTCCAGGAAAAAGGGAAACGGGGGCTTCTGGAAAGAGTTCCCCGAAGTCTACCGGCGTTGAGACGTGCCAGCGAAACGTCGCGTCGAGCAGCCGCTGTCGGATTCGACTGGGATGACGCTGACGGCGCCAAGCGCAAGGTGCTCGAGGAGCTGGACGAAGTGGAGCATGTCGCCGAAGGCGACCGAGAGCACCTTCAGGAAGAATTCGGCGACATGTTGTTTGCCATGGTCAACTGGGCTCGGCACTTGGGCGTGGATCCCGAGACGGCGTTGAGGGCTGCGTGCGACAAGTTCCGCACGCGCTTCGAGCATGTGGAGCAGCGGGTCGTCGCGGCTCATGGCGATTGGCCCCGCGACGACAAGGGCAAGCCGACGCGCGGGATCCCGATGGATGAGCTGGATGGGCATTGGGAGGCCAGCAAGCGATGAGCGATCCCCTGCAGCCGGATGCGACGCGCAGCCGCGGTCGACATGGCAGCGAGGTGCACCCTGTTGCCCGCCTGCCTGAAGATTGGCAGCTTTGGCTGGAACAACGGGGGGAGCGCAGCTTTCGCGCCAAGCAGGTGTTCCGTTGGATCCACCAGCGTGCGGTGTTCGCTCCGGAGGAGATGACCAACCTGTCCAAAGAGCTTCGCGAGGCGCTGAAGGCGAGCGGTCTGGCTGCGCCGGTGGTGGTCGAACGCGTGCAGCGCTCGGCAGATGGGACGAGAAAGCTCCTGCTCCGTCTATCTGACGAGCGCGCTATCGAGTGTGTGCTCATCCCGATGAGCAACGAGTCGGATGCCGACGTCGCTTGTGTGGATCCAGACGACGCCGATGATGGCGAACGGGACTTGCCTCGCAGACCCGTGACTCTCTGCATCTCAACCCAGGTTGGCTGCGCCATGGGGTGCGCCTTCTGCGCCAGCGGCAAAGCCGGATTGACGCGTGGATTGGGCGCGGCGGAGATCGTCTCGCAGGTGCTGCTGTCTCGTGGGTATCTGGACGCCGACGAGCAACTGCGCAACCTCGTGTTCATGGGCATGGGGGAGCCCCTGCATCATTACGACGAAACCGTTCGCGCTTTGCGCCTCATCACCCACCCCGACGGGATCGGCATGAGTCCGCGCCGCATCACCGTCAGCACGGTGGGGCTCGTTCCAAGTATCTCCAAGCTGGGCAGAGACTTCGGAGGCAAGCTGGGGCTCGCCGTCTCCTTGCATGCGCCGGACGACGAAACCCGCAACAAGATCATGCCCGTCAACGCGCGCTACAACATCGATCAGTTGATCGAGGCGCTGCGTCGCTATCCTCTGCCCAAGCGCCGGCGCATCACCATCGAGTACACTCTCATCGCGGGTGTCAACGACAGCGAGGCGCAGGCTCGTCTGCTGGCGTCTCGGCTGGCTGAACTGCGAGTGAAGGTGAACCTGATACCGATGAACCCAATCGAGGCATCGGACTTCGCTACGCCCACTGAGGACACCGTGGAGTTGTTTCGTTGTGTGCTTGCGGAGCATCGGGTGAGTTGTTCTGTACGCAAGCGGCGTGGGGACGATGTCGACGCAGCGTGTGGGCAGCTGGCACTCAAGAACCAGCCCGACGGTGAACGCCTCGTCTCGCTCGCGCGCAAACCGCAGCACACCCCCTGACGCTGCACGTGGGCTGGAACGCCAGCCGATCGATGTTGCCTCCGTTGCACCGTTCGCTCGCTGTCGCGGCCCCCGTGGTCGAGCGATGGATGCCGGGCGGGGGTCGCGATCTAGAGCGACACGACGCGGTGGTTTTTGGGACCAGTTGTCGGCGCGATCGCCCGACGCGTGGCACACTTCTCAGATGCCAATCTTCGACAAGGTACTGATCGCCAACCGAGGAGAAGTCGCCGCCCGCATTGCTCGAACCTGCCGTCGGCTGGGGATGAAGACCGTCGCCGTCGCTTCCGAGGTAGATGTGGATGGTTATCACAGTCGCTGCGCAGATGAGGTGGTCGCTGTTGGCCCCGCACGAGTGAGTGACAGCTATCTCAACATCGAGGCGATTGTCGCTGCGGCCGCGCAGAGCGGTGCGGCCGCCGTCCATCCGGGCTATGGGTTGTTGAGTGAGGATGCTGGATTCGCTGCCGCAGTGCGAGCAGCGGGTCTCGTCTTCGTGGGTCCCAGCGAGAATGCGCTCGAGCAGCTCGGAGACAAGATCCGGGCCAGGGGGCTGGCGCGTGCGCAGGGTCTGGTGCCGCCTCCCGGGACTAGCGAGCCACTGACTGATGACCTGGCCAAAGTCGCATCGGACGCGGATGATATCGGCTACCCTCTCCTGATCAAGGCGGCAGCAGGTGGGGGGGGCATCGGAATGCAACTCGTCGAAGCGAAGGACGAGTTGGAAAAGGCTCTGGCAACCTGTCGCGCTCGGGCGCAGGCGGCATTCGGCGACTCGCGGGTGTACATGGAAAAATACCTGAGGCGCCCACGTCACATCGAGATCCAGATTGCCGCGGATTCACAAGGACGGGTGGTGGCGCTCGGAGATCGTGAGTGCAGTGTCCAGCGTCGCCACCAGAAGGTCATCGAAGAAGCGCCCGCCGCTGCCAAGTTCATGACTGCCAGGAAGCGTCAGGAAGTGTATCGGCACGCCTGCGACTTGATCGCTTCTGTGGGCTACGTCGGCGTTGCAACGGTCGAGTTCATCGCGGACGCGACGGTAGAGGACCCAGAGTTGTACTTCTTGGAAGTGAATGCGCGCCTCCAAGTGGAGCACCCTGTGACGGAACTCGTGACAGGGCTCGATTTGGTCGAGTTGCAACTGCGGGTTGCGGCAGGTGAAGCGCTGCCGGCGGCTGTGACTGCTGGGCCTGTCGTTCAACGGGGGTACGCGGTCGAAGCGCGGCTCTACGCTGAGGATCCAGACAAGAAGTTCATGCCCCAACCGGGCACATTGGAGAGGCTCTCGTTTCCTGAAGGCGCCGGGCTACGTGTCGACACCGGGTACGAGCAAGGCGACAGCGTCACTCCGTACTACGATCCGCTCATCGCTAAGGTGATCGTGTACGGCGCCACCCGAAACGAAGCCATCCAACGTCTGCGCGAGGTACTCGCGAAGACTGAGGTTTCTCTCGTGGGCGCCAAAGGTCCCAGGAAAACGAACCTCGAATTCCTATTGAGAGTGTTGGGGTCCCAAGCATTCGTCAGTGGGGACTACGATACTCATCTCGTCGGAGATCTACTCACATGAACGGCGAGCAAGGGCCTTCGGCAATCGAATCGCTAGTCGCGACAGCCCGCGCTTGGGCTGATGCCGATTGCGATGCGGACGATCGGGATGCAACACTCCGCCTAATCAGTCGAGTCGAACAAGGTCCGAGCGACGCGGATGCTCGCGAGCAGCTCGAGCTTGGGTTCTCGGCTATGCTCGCCTTCGGGACCGCCGGTATGCGAGGAGAAGTGATGCCGGGCCCGGGGGGGATGAATCGCGCCGTCGTGCGCGTCACGACGCGCGCCGTTGCCGACTATCTACGTGAGAATGGGCTGCAGAGCCGCCCGGTTGTGCTCGGTTACGACGCGCGCCTGAGTAGCCGCGTGCTGGCCGCGGAGGCGGCCGGCACGCTGGTTGGTGCCGGGCTCGCGGTACGTTACTTCGACGCACCAACCCCGACACCTATCATTGCATACGCTGCCCTTCACGAGAATGCAGCTGCGGCGATTATCATCACTGCGAGTCACAACCCCAAGCAGGACAACGGCTACAAGCTATACGGCAGTGACGGCATCCAAATCGTCTCCCCGGCAGACGAAGCTATCGCAGCGCTTCGGGAGCGTCTGCCAGCAGCCAAGGATATCACCTATGTCCACAGCGTACTCGACGGCCAATCGCCGCTTGCGAGTGCGATCGGCGCTGACGTGCTGGACGACTACTTCGCTGCAATCGCCACGTTGGTCCCCTCGATGGCTGCCGACAGGGCTGCGATGGACAACGGCAAGATACGCATTGTCTACACGCCGGTGCACGGTGTTGGGGGAGCGTTCGTTACCCGCGCGTTGGAGCAGGCAGGGTTCTGCGACGTGATGGTCGTGCCGGAGCAGGCCGAGCCAGATGGCAACTTTCCAACTGCCGCCAATCCCAACCCCGAGCGGCCCGGTGTGCTGGACGGGGCGTTGAAGCTAGCTCGAGAGGTCGACGCGGACGTGGTGCTGGCGAACGACCCCGACGCGGACCGCTTAGCTGTAGGTGTTCCCCAAGCGGGCTCAGGTTTCTGCAAGCTCAGCGGCAACCAGGTCGGGATTCTACTGGCCGACGGTCTTCTCTCCTCTGTGGCGTTCGAACGACCGTTGGTGGTCTCCAGTATCGTCTCAACTCCGATGTTGGCATCGATCGCCAACAAGTACGGGGCCCGTGTGGAATGGACGCTGACTGGCTTCAAGTGGTTGTGGACCGCAGCGTTGGAGCTAGGTCGGCAAGGCTACCGACCGGTTCTCGGCTTCGAAGAAGCCCTCGGCTACTCTGTTGGCAACGTGGTCCGGGACAAGGATGGCGTCAGTGCCGCGTTGGTTTTCGCCTCCATGGTCGCGGCTTGGCGTGCGCGCGGCAGCCAGGTGCGTGCGGAGCTGGAGCGCCTGTACCTCGAACATGGCCTGTGGGTGAGCACCCAACTTGCGGTACGTCGAGAGCCGCCTCGCGGCAACGACGAGATCCAGGCCGCAGTTGAAACGTTGACCAATGCTCCGCCAGATAACGTTGCTGGGTTGACGGTGACTGACGTCCGGGACTACCGCGTTGGCGCCTCGGAGCGGCCACGGTGGTTGGGCCACACCCCGCTGATCGAGCTCCAGCTGGGTAGCCACGGCCGCGTGCTCGTTCGCCCCAGCGGGACAGAGCCACTTCTGAAGATCTACGTTGACCTAAGTCAGCCAGTAGCGACCCGGGACGAAATCTGGGTTCAGGAACGTCGTCTGCACCAGCGTGCGGATGAACTCGCGCTTGAAATCAGGCGCATCGCTGGTATCTGACGCAGTAGCGCAAGGTGCGGCAGTGGAGTGAACGAGCAGTCGTCCCGATCGGCATCAAGCAGCAGGCCTCGGACTGCCTCGACTTGTGGCTAGGTGCTCAGGGTCGCGTCACCAGGGGCTTTGGGGATCGGCGTCAAAGGGGACGACACGGCGCTCTGCGAGATTCGGGATGGCGTCGCTGACCGCGCCACCGATGTCTCTTTCCGTGCCCACGACGGCAATCAGTAGATTGTCTGTGGAAATGCGTGCTCGGATGGCGGCATTGGCCTCGTCCAGGGTCACGGAGGCAACGCGCTCGGGGTAATGCTCGTAGTAGGCCTGTGGCAGGTCGTAGACTTGTTCGTCCAGCTGCAGGCCCATGCGCTTAGCGGCCGTATCGATATTGAAGACGTTGGAGCGAATCAGGTAATTCTTGGCCCACTCCAGTTCTTGCTCGGAGATACCGCCATCGCGCCAGGTCTCGAGCAGGGACAACTCGAGGGCGATGCATGCGGCGGCGTCGGTTGCCGCGGGGAACGTCCACATGCTGAACGTTTGGCGCTTCCTATCGAAGGGCAGGCTGGAGTAGGCGCCATAGGACCAACCGCGCTTGGCCCTGATCTCTTGGGTCATCCGAGCGGTGAACGTACCGCCGAAGACCGTATTGGCGACCAACAGGGGAATGTGGTCGTCATCTTGCGGGTGGCTTCCTTGCCCGCCGATGAGGATCTGCGTTTGTGTGCGTTCTGGCTTGTCCACGACAACGAGGCGCCGTCCTGCGATGGGACGAGGGTCTGTCATCGCAGAGACCGGAGCGGTGTTGTCGCCTAGGCTAGTGCTGATACGTTCAGCGATCTGCGCGGCGAGGCGCGTGTCGACGTCACCGGCGAGTGCGAGCAGCAGGTTTGACGGATTGAATGTCCGCGTGTAGTGCGCCCGCACGTCTGCCTCGTCGATTCGGTCGAGACTTCCTGCTGTGCCAATGCTCGAGCGGCCGTAGGCGTGGTCTCCAAACAGCGCTGCGCGGAACCACATGCGGACCAACGCGCGGTCACTGTCGCGAAGCTCCAGTAGTTCGTCCTTCGTTTCACGCACCAACCGCGCGAGTTCAGTGGCGTCGAGGCTAGGCTGCGCAAGCACACCGACTAGGACGCGCACATACTCATCTAGCGACCGTGAGATGACGGAACCGGCGAAACCTGCGCTGCTGACTCCAACGTCCACGCCGAGGGAGGCGCCGAGACTATCCAGGTGTTCGTCGAGGTCCTCAGCCGTCATCCCGAGCGCGGTGCGGCGCATCAGCCGCGCCGTCAGACGTGTTAGACCCTCCTGCCCGGCTGGGTCGAACTCGGCCCCTGTCTTGGCGGTGATGGCGAGTTGCGCTAACGGCAGAGCGCCGTCTGTCTCCATCAGTACTTTCACGCTGCCGTTTCCTCTGCATCGGGTTGATGGCTGACGCGGACAATCACCATGGAGCGTGAATCAGGCTCGAAGGTTTCCTGGGCGACTCGTAGCAGTTCGTCGGGGGTCACGTTCGCCAACTGCTGAAGACGTTCGAAGGCTGCAGCGGGACTCGAGAGCACGCAGTCGTAAAAGCCGATGGTGTGCGCCTTGCCATCCGCAGTGTCGAGGCCGTGCAGCAGGCCAAGCTCGAAGCGCGCTCGGGCGCGCTCAACCTCCGCTTGGCTGATGGGCTGTCGACGCACTCTTTCGAGTTCTTCGTCGATGACTGCCAGCAGTTCTTCCGCAGTGTGTCCTTCGCGCGCAGCAGCATAGACCTCGAGCAGACCAGGGTCTTTGAACGGCCCGACGAAAGTCCTGACTTCGGAAGCCAGCTCCAGTTCGCGAACGAGCCGGCGATACAGGCGCGAGGCGCGACCTCCGGAAAGGACTTCACTCAGTAGGTTCAGTGCCACGTGGTCGGGCGTGGCTAAGGCCGGGCAGCGGTAGCCGATGCTAATCTTTTCACTGACCGTGGGCTTGTGTATCTCCACGCGTCTCTCTCGAGTCTGGCGGGGTTCCTGTGGCAACTGGCGCTCAGGGAGTGAGGACGCAGGGATGATGCCATAGGCTCGTGACAACGCCCCAAGCGCCGTCGACGGATCGAAGTCGCCCACCAACACCACAGTCGCGTTGTTTGGAGCGTAGTACGTTCTGTAGAACTGCTCGCAATCCTCGGTCGTGAACCCGAGGATGTCAGGCATCCAGCCGATGGTAGGCCATTTGTATGGGTGCTTAGTGAACGCGGTTGACCAAAGGAGTTCATTAACCGTGCCTTCGACATCATCATCAACACGGTAACGGCGCTCGTTGGCGACCACCTCCTTTTCGCTCTCAACTTGCGGCTCCCGCAGCACCAAGTGCTGCATCCGGTCAGACTCGACCTGGATCAACAATGGGAGCTGTTCACTCGGAGCAGAGATGTTGTACTGCGTGAAATCGAGCCAGGTCGACGCGTTGCTCTCCGCTCCCGCCTCCTCGAGCCGACGATCGAACTCTCCCTTGGGGAGATTCTCCGTCTCGTTGAACATCAGGTGCTCGAACAGGTGGGCAATACCGGTCTTACCTTCACGCTCGTCTCTGGAACCGACCCGATACCATGTATGGTAGGCCACAACCGGCGCGCTGTGTTCCTCGACGAGAATGATGCGCAGGCCGTTGTCCATCTCGTAGATGTCCAACTCGAGGCTGGGTCCGAACAGCATTCGTTGGACGTATCGCAGTCGACCGTGTGCGGGGGCTGCTTGATTGATGGCGTCGAGGTTGGGTTGGCTCATCGTTGGGTTCACTTCTCCAGCTTGAGGACGGCCAAGAACGCCTCTTGAGGTACTTCTACACTACCAACGGCCTTCATGCGTTTTTTGCCCTCTTTCTGCTTCTCCAGTAGCTTTCTCTTTCGAGTGATGTCCCCGCCGTAACACTTGGCAGTTACGTCCTTGCGCATCGCTCTGACAGTTTCTCGGCTGATCACCTTAGCGCCGATCGCGGCTTGGATGGCCACTTCGTACTGTTGTCTGGGAATTAGCTCCTTGAGCTTCGAGGCGAGTGCGCGGCCTCGATAATACGAAGTCTCTTTGTGTACGATCACGCTGAGCGCGTCGAGGGGCTCTCCATTGACGAGCATATCGAGCTTGACGAGGTCGTCCCGGCGGTACCCGGTGAGTTCGTAGTCCATCGACGCGTACCCTCGTGAGACGCTCTTCAATTTGTCGTGTAAGTCCAAGATGACTTCAGCGTGAGGCAGCTCGTAGGTGACCACGACGTGGTCTTTGGTGGCGTAATGAATGCCGAGTTGCTTGCCTCGGCGCTCCTCGCAAAGGGCCACAACTGCTCCCACGTGGTTGTTGGGAACGTGAATGGTCACCTTCATGATCGGTTCTTCGATGTGGTCCAACTCGCCTGGCCCAGGCATTTTGGAAGGGTTGTCGACTAGAACCAACTCACCTGTCTTCGTATAGGCACGGTAGACGACGCTTGGCGCTGTCGTGATCAGGTTGATGTTGTACTCACGCTCGAGCCGCTCCTGGATGATTTCCATGTGAAGCAGACCGAGGAAGCCGCAGCGAAAGCCAAACCCTAGCGCGTCGGAGGTATCCGGTTCGTACTGGAAAGACCCGTCGTTCAAGTGCAACTTGGAGAGCGCATCGCGCAGCTCCTCGTAGTCCGCCGAGTCGGTGGGGTAAACACCAGCGAACACCATTGGCTTCACTTCGCGGAAACCGGGCAAGGGCTGAGTGGCGCCTCCCACGTTGGTCGTCAGCGTGTCGCCGATCTTCGTGTCTTCGACGGTCTTGATGTTGCCGGCGACGTAGCCCACCTCGCCTGGGCCGAGTTCCTCGAGCGCCTTGGCGTGTGGTGTGAAGCAGCCGAGCTCGGTGACGTCATACACTTTGCCGGTCGCCATCAAGCGCACTTTGTCCCCTTTGCGCAGGGTGCCATCGACGACACGAACCATGACCATGGCGCCGCGGTACGCGTCATACCAGCTATCGAAGATCAACGCTCTCAGCGGCTTTCCGGGGTCACCCACAGGCGGAGGAATTCGTGCGACGACAGCTTCGAGGAGTTCCGGTACGCCAATACCCGTTTTCCCACTGCAGAGTATGGCGCCTGAGCAGTCGAGTCCAACGACGTCTTCGACCATCTCCACGGTGGCGTCCACGTCTGCAGATGGCAGGTCCACTTTGTTGATTACGGGGATCAACTCGAGGTTCTTGTCGATGGCGAGGTAGACGTTGGCGACAGTTTGCGCTTGGACGCCCTGGGTCGAGTCGACAACCAGCAGCGCACCTTCGCAGGCCTCCAGGCTGTTGCTCACCTCATATGAGAAGTCTACATGGCCGGGAGTGTCGATGAGCTGAAGCTGGTAGGTTACGCCGTCTTCCGCGAGGTAGCTCAGACGCACGTTCTGAGCCTTGATGGTGATGCCGCGCTCGCGCTCAATGTCCATCTTGTCCAGAAACTGCTCCTTGCGCTCGCGATCGGAGACAGCTTTGGTGACATCGAGAATGCGGTCGGCAAGGGTGCTCTTGCCGTGGTCGACGTGGGCTATGATCGAGAAGTTCCGTATGAGCGACGGGTCGGTGGGCATGATGATTCTACAGACGGACGCGTTGGCATCCGTGTTGCGCTCGGGCGCCTTAGCACTGGTCCCTCAAAACTGCTATAGCGCGTCGCGACAACGGCGCCTTCGTGTTCAAGGGACGTAGAACGCCGCGAGATGCGGCGAACTCAACGTTTCTTTTTTGCAGGAGCCGCAGCGTCGGTCAGCGTCAGCTGCCCTGGCAGCTGATCGGCGTACTGCTTGAGCACCAAGTCGATGCCTTCACGAATGTAGACTGCTACCGGCACCTTGGTGCGATCGTGAAGCAGGTGCAGAGCCTCGTTCTGCTCTGGGGTGATGTACACCGTGGTGGATATCTTTTTTCTGGACATTGCTCGGGCTCAAATCAACGCACCTGCCAGTCGTTACACTAGATTCCCATACGTGTGTTGTCAATCTGAACGCACGCTGTTCAGCTTCTTAAGCTAAGTAATATCGAATACTTAAGATACCTGCAGGGTCCGGGCCGCCTGAGCGGCGGGTCGAGAGGTCTCGACAGATTGCTCGAAATCCTGCTTGCGGTTCGCCGCACTTGGCTTCACGCTCGCGTGGGTGCAGGGCGAATTTCGAGGGGAATTCCGGTCGTTACAGTCGCCCCTCCCCAATGCTGTGACGGAATCCGAGGTAGGCGTTGGAGCGCAGCCGTCCAAGCGGAACTGGTGGCTCGGGGCTGGCCTCATCATCACACTCTGCGGCTGTGGGGGAGCCGTCGAGCCGGCGAAAGCGGCGCGCGCGCCGGGCGAATGGCGCGACACCAAGATAGTTCACGAGCCCTGCGACACTGACGGGGAGAACGGAAGTGGCGAGGACCTCAACGGGGACGGTCGCTCGGACCTAGCGCGTGTTGTGAGTGGTGGTCGGGAGCTCTGTCGGGCATTGGACTTGAACTTGGATGGTCGGGTCGACGTCTGGGTTTACTTGGCGCCAGACGGCAAGGTTCGCCGCCGAGAAACGGACTACGATCGAGACGGCCGAGTTGATGAGATCGCGCTGTTTCGGGGAGGGCAGGTGGCGGAACGCCATCGAGCCACGACCCTTCGCGGAGCTTTGGACACGTGGCAGTACTTCGAGGGTGGGCGTGTGGTGAAGACGCTTCGCGACTCGGATGGCGACGAGATGATAGACCAATGGTGGGAGTACCCTAAGGCGGACCGCCCGGGGTGCGCTCTGGTCCACTCGGATGTCGACCACGATGGGCGGCCTGACCCGGGATCGACTGTCGACATGTGCGCTGACTCCGCCCTCGATCCTGGGGTGATGTTTCAAGAGAAGCTAGAACGCCTGACGCCGAGTCAGGTGCCGGTGCAATTGGACGACCAGCCCCAGCCCGGGGGAGGTGACGCTGAGCCTCCACCCAACGAAGGTGAAGCGGGCCCTGAGGGAGCCGACGCTAATGGGAGTGCCAAACCGTGAATGGGCATTCCTTGACGTTTCCGTTCATGGCCGCGCTGAGCCTAGTCGGTGTGTGCGCCTGCGCAGGTCAACAGGAGACCGCCGAGGAGCCCGAGAATACAGTGAGTGGGGTTGCGCACGGCGCGGATCTGTCGCGTTGCGAATTCAAGGGCCGTGAGGACCGCATTGCGACGCAGAGCCAAGGGCCCGGCGCCAACACACCCAATGTGTTTCGCGTCTACGAGGTGGCGATGGACTCCAAGAAGGGGAAACGTACGCTCCGGTGCCGCCAAACGGATACGAATCTCGATGGCATTCGCGACGTGATACGCACCTATACGAGTGAGGGTGAGCCGTTGGATGAGCAGAGCGACACCAACTACGACGGCAAGATCGATACTTGGGTACGTTTCTCACGAGGCCGCGTCCTGACGGAACATCGCGACCGCAACGCTGATGGCAAGCCCGACGAATTCCGCATCTATTCTGATGGTCGACTATCCCGCTCGCAGCGAGACGATGATTTCAACGGCAAGCTGGACACGTGGCAAGTCTACGATGGCGAGCGACTTCATCGCGTAGGCGTCGATCTCGATGGCGACCAGCGAGTGGACCGCTGGTATCGTGACGCTGAGTTGAAGCGACAAGAAGCAGCGCAAGCCGCGGCCGAGGATGCGACATCAGTTTCTGCCCCACCCGGAGCACCAGCACCTGGGACGGCTGATACGCCGAACCAACAGAGCCTGCTGCCAGCGGCGGCGTCAACAGGGGGGGGCAAAGAGGCTCCCGAGCCATCGACAACCCCCCGTAGCGACGGCGGTTCAACGGCGCCGGTCGAGCCAAAAGAGAACGACGCGGCGTCATCCAAGGGCCCCTGAGCGTCTGCGGTGGAATTAGCTTTCCCAGTCTTGCGTCACCAAGTAGCTTGCGCCGTTCTTGTGGCCGAGGAACGATTGCAGAAGATACTGGCGCGCGCGGGCGTCGGCTCACGGCGGTCCGTGGAAAGCCTGATTGAGGCTGGGCGAGTCACCGTCGATGGGAAGCGAGTCACGGAGCTGGGGTCCAAAGCCGACGCAAGAAAGCAGCGCGTTGAATTGGACGGCAAGCGGTTGGAGCCCGAACCGCTCGTGTACGTGCTCCTGCACAAGCCGCGCGAGGTCATGTGCACGCTGCGCGATCCCGAGGGGCGAACGACGGTGGTAGACCTGGTGCGGGACGTCGCGGCGCGGGTCGTTCCCGTGGGGCGCTTGGACTACCACACGAGCGGGGTGCTCTTGCTGACCAACGACGGCGACTTTGGCGCGGCCTTGGCTCATCCCAGCAAGAAGGTGGAAAAGATTTATGTCGCGAAAGTGCGAGGACTCGTCGACGAGGCCGCACTGGAACGATGGCAAAGCTCGATCACGATCGACGGTCAAGCAACGCGTCCTGCCAGAGTGCGTCGACTGAGGGTCGAGGGGGACAAGACGTGGATCGAAGTCACTTTGCAGGAGGGCAAGAACCGCCAAATCCATCGCATCGGTGATGCGGCGGGCCATCCCGTGTTGAGACTGGCTCGCATCGCGTTTGCCGGTATCAGCCACGATGGACTGCGCCCAGGCGAGTGGCGCTACTTGTCCAAGGATGAACTGATGCTGCTCAAGCGGGCCCACGGGGTTCCTGCGAAAGTTCGCCCGGCACCGCCACTTCCGAACGCCAAAGAAGTGCGCAAGGAGCGGGCGAGCGGCACCAATCGAGGACAGAAGGCGGTGTTTTCAAGCGGTCACGCCCGAGGCGGAAAGAAGGCTCCCAAACGGGGACAGCCAACGGCCCGGGCTCCGAAAGACGCCGCCCCTAAGACCCGCGCAGCGCCTCGGGTCAAACGCCGCTGAGGGCCATAGGGCTGTCGCAACGTCAAGCTGTTGCTGCAAGAACTCTTAGACGTCGGCGGACGGGCGTTGCTGTTCGACTTGACAGCCGATTCGCCTGCTCCGAGCCTGCACAGGCAACGATGAAAGCGGTGGCGACGATGACACGACTTCGACTCAGCGTGCCAGCTTCCCTGTTGGCCGCGCTGGTCCTGGGTTGCTCAGGAGACGACAAGTTCGGTAGCAACACCGGCGCCGACGAACCTGGCCCGTTCACGCCGGAGCCTCAAGCGGGCAGCGGCGAGCCCGAGGACGGTACGGTGCCAGCTGAGGTGGCGCCCATGACAAGCTCGAGCGACGACGGGCCACTTCTTCCGACCGCTGCGCCCCAGCCGACGCCTTCTGCAAGCGACGCAGTCGAGGACAGCCCGGTGGAAGGCTCCCAGGCGCCAGAGGTGACACAGCCGCCAGCCGAAGATTCGATTGAGGCGAGCTCTGAGGACCCGCTCAATAGCGACGAGGGTGAGCCCGAGCCGCCCAGCCCAGCGGAGCCGTCGGTCCCGGAGGGATCGGACGAAGTGACGCCAGAGCCGGCGGTAGAACCAGCGCCAAGCTCACCGCCCCCTGGCGACTATGAGACCCGCGCCGAACTGCCGGAAGCGAACTCGGAGATGGCGGTTGCCGAACTCGATGGCAAGATATACGTCGTGGGCGGCTACCCCTCGAGTAGGGAGACCCAGGACACGGTACAGGTTTATGACACGACCGCCGATGCTTGGAGTCGCGCACAGTCTCTTCCCGAGCCCATCCACCATCCCGTACTGCTCAGTGCGGAAGGCCTGCTCTATAGCCTTGGAGGGCAGCCCGATACCAGTCGGTCGCTGGCGTACGATCCGGGAACCGACACATGGTCAGACATAGCCCCCATGCCGACGGCTCGCGGTGGTGGTGCGGGCGCTGTGATCGACGGCCGGCTCTATGTCGTTGGCGGACGACCTCCGGCGGCCAACGCGTTCGAAGTTTACACCATCGGCAGCGATAGTTGGGAGGAGCTCGAGCCCCTGCCCAAGGACTACGACGATCGGAACCACCTCGCGGCGGCTGCAATTGATGGCAAGGTGTACGTTGCGGGGGGGCGCTACGATGGCGCAGGCTTCAGCAGTCCGATGACGGACGTTTTGGACGTGTTCGATCCGGAGACCGGGGAGTGGACGCGTGCTGCCTCGATGCTGCGCCCTCGGGGCGGCGTCAATGGCGTAGCAGCGCACGGTTGCTTCTATGTGTTCGGGGGTGAGGGGACGAACACGGGCGAGCCCAACGACGTCTTCCCTGACCACGACGTGTATGACCCGACGACCGATACGTGGGAGAGTCTTGCGCCGCTACCGACGCCCGTGCACGGCGTGACTGGCGCGGCGTTTGTTGGCGGGTTGATCTACATGCCGGGCGGTGGCACGAGCTCAGGCGGCAGTAGTGGCAGCACCCTGCTCCAAGTCTTCCACCCTGAGAAGCGCTGCGACGGTACGTGAATGATGCGTGGCCAATACCGAATCGCGGCTGGCCCCTCACGTCCGATTGTGAATCAGAATGCGCGGCCCGTCCTTGAACAAGACGTTGATCTTCTGATCTTCGACTAGGGACAAGACGACGCCATCGCCGAACTTCTTGTGATTGATCAGCTGCTGAGCAGCGAAGCGTGTGTTGATCGAGTAGGGGGCGAACTTCGAGCGTTCTTTGCCAGCGACCTGCTGTTGCCAGTCGTTGGTTGCGCTGCTGGGGCGCGAGCGACTCGTAGACGCTTTCTTGGCACCGGCCTTGGGCAGAGCACCAGCCTTGGGTGCGCGGTAGTTGTGTTGGGAGTGGCAAGTCTTGCACTCCACTCGTTTGGGTACCCCTGCCACAGCTGCCACGACTCGGTGGAGCAGATCGAGGCGGCACTTGGTGCACCAGGCATCGAGTTCGTCACCGGCTTTTGCCACGGTTTGTCCCTTCTGAGCGTTGAGTCAGGGTTTGGATGAGGGCGACTTGCGGTTGTCTCGTTCGCCACTTTCATCAGGAGCGTCACTGGCCCGCTTCACTTTCACACTTCCCGACACGCTGCTACGGTTGCGTTCTGCTAGCGTTTGAGGCTTGAAGCGTACTTCCATTTTGACTTCCAGCGTCAGCAGGCTGAGTGCCCGCGCGAGCTCTTCACCGAGGTTCGTTCTCTCGAGCAAGTCACGAACCTCTTTGCTGATGATGCGATAGACTCCATTCTTCGTTTCGTCTAGCTGCGTAAACGTGTAATTCAACGCATCCTTGGGTAGCTTGAGCTCGCCGATCAGTTGGCGCAGTGACTCAGAGTTCAAATTCTTCGTGCCGGTTTCGATCACTCGCTTGAGTAGCTCTGGTACCACCCGTTCGAGTGGTGGCCGATCCTCGGGGTCGGGGTCGGGCGGCGTCGACGTCACGTTGTGGGGCTACCTCGCCCTGGCAATCTCGTCAAACGCTCTGGCTTCCGGATGTGAAAATGGTTCCCCGCTGCCGAACGAGCGGGTGCCCCAGGAGCCCGTGATTCTGGGCGAGGTCCACGCTCTGGACCCTCGGGAGGAAACCCGGGCTGATGCTGGTGCAAGCGCGCGCGCACTGCTGCCGGCGTGTGCGCGGGGCTACCGAAGCGGGGGAGAGCCCGGGCTCGACGCCATTCGCCTTGGCGCACTGTGTGGGCCGTCCAACGGATTGGCCCTGGAGCCAGACTGGCGCTTCGCGCCAAGAGAGCGGAGCGAACGGGCTCACGTTCAGCTCAACGACGGGCAATGCGTGTGGGTCATCGCAGCCGGCGAGGACGATGTGAAGTTCGAGCTTCAGTGGGTTGCGGGTTCCCGTATCGCTGCGTCCTGCGAACACGTCGGGTTTGGACTCTGCCCGACATTCGAACCGCTATGCGTGGATGGGAAGACGGAGCTAAGCCTCCAGGGCGGCGAAGCTGGCGGAGCTGCACTTGATTTTGCATTCTGGACGCGGAGGCCGCCTCCGGGCCTCGCTGGCGCCCCTGCCAGGGCGCCAACTGGTGCTCCGTGAGTCTCGGCGCCACGTCCGGGATAGGCTAAGGTGTCGACTGTGGACAGATCTCACTACGAAGACCGTCGGGCAGCGGTGCGCGCCGAAATGGGTAGCGGGGCGTTGCTCATTTTTGCCACGCCCGAATTCATACGCAATGGCGACGTCGAGCACGAGTATCGACAGGACTCCAACTTTCACTACCTGACGGGATTGGAGGAGCCGCAGTCGGCCCTGCTTCTCACCGCAGGGGAGACTCCGGAGTTCATCCTGTTCGTGCGCCCGCGGGACGAGGCACGCGAGATCTGGGATGGTCCTCGGATTGGCGTGGAGGGAGCGAAAGGGCTGGGTGCGGACCAGACCTTCCCGATCGACGAACTCGACCAACGACTTCCTGAACTACTCGCACCCCATGACCGTCTCTACTACCGCCTCGGTATTCAGGAAGAATACGACATGCGGGTGATTCGCGCACTCAGGAAGACCTACCGCGCAGCGCCGAGGGGGAACGGTCCTCCGATGCATGTCGTCAACGCCGGAACCGTCATCAACCCCCTTCGCTTCAGGAAGACCGCACCGGAGCTGGAGGCGATGAGGCGGGCCATCACGGTTACGGGGGAAGCGCACCGCGCCGCGATGGCGATTACTCGCGACGGGAGTTACGAGTACGAACTGGAGGCAGAGCTGCGTCGCGTTTTTCGTCGTTCGGGCAGTCAACGTGCCGCCTACGCTCCGATCGTTGGCTCAGGCCCGAACGCGACCATCTTGCACCACATCCGGAACGACCGAAGAATGACCAACGGCGAGTTGGTGCTAATTGATGCGGGCTGCGAGTATGACTACATCGCGTCGGATATTACCCGGACATTTCCAGTCTCAGGAAAGTTCAGCGGGGCTCAGCGGCAAGTTTACGACGTGGTGCTCCGCGCGCAGAAGGCTGCGTTCTCTGCGACTCGTGCGGGGGTCACCCTCAAGGACATCCACGATGCGAGCGTCGCCGTCATTGCGGAAGGCTTGGTTGAGTTGAACCTGATCGACGGGCCAGTGGAACAGGCCATCGAGGAGGGGCGCTACAAGAAGTATTTCATGCACCGGACTGGGCACTTTCTCGGCATGGACGTTCATGATGTTGGGCTGCCGTTTGTTGCCGGAGAACCACCCGCCTTGGTACCTGGCGCCGTCATCACCGTAGAACCCGGCATCTACATCGCCCAGAAGGATGACAGCGTACCAGAGGCCTTTCGGGGCATCGGTATTCGGATCGAAGACGACGTACTGGTTACGGATGACGGCTACGACAATCTCAGTGCTGCCATTCCAACGGACCCTGAGGAAGTGGAAGCGCTCGTCGGTACGGCCAACTGAATCGCAGCATGCGTTGTCATCCGTCTCGATGCACCGGTCTTGTGCCAGCGAAGCTCTGCTGCGCTCTCGGCGTTTGTTGTACGAGTGTCCAGGCCACACCGATATCGACAGAGGACGAAAGCCGAAGCGCACGTTCGACGGCGGACGCCACGCCGGAGCCGCCCACAGACTCGCTCAGGGCGGAGTCCTCGCCGATTGGGCGCCCGTGCCGTTGGCCCTGCTACGTCCATACCTTTGTCGGCGTTGGAATTGGCAAAGGCCTGCGACTCAACAACCCATTTCGGCTGCAAACGCAACTCGGAGCATCCGCTGAGTCCCTCTCTGCCACCGCGACGACCCTCGAACTCGAGCTCGCTGCGTTGCTGGGGGATCCCGTGGGTTGGCATCACGGCTTCGGAGTGTCGGGCTCGGTGGCGCTCGAGGGAGTGCCGCAACAAGTGGTTGCGCCCTCCTACGAAGTGGGCGTGCCCCTGAGCCCGCGGTTCTGGTGGCGCGGTCGCGCTGGGATCGGATTCGTCACCCAACCCGACTTCAACGCCGGCATAGAGCTGGGGTCACAGCTGGTCATGCTGGCTAGCGCCGGGCTCGGCGGCTACGTGGGCGTGGCCTACGGGCATTATTGGGGTGCAGCCACAGATGAGACCCAGGCCACGACGATTCCCGTAATGGCACTGCAACTTGGTGCCACGATGATTTACGAGGTTCTGCCGTGAGTGACCGCAAGCAATGGCAGCGAGCCTTGCATCGCGCTGCGCGCGCACTAGGGGGGCGGCGTGCCGTGCTGCTGGCATTGGCCGGTGCGTGTCTGGCCCCGACACCGGGTGATATCGGAGGCTGCGGACAACCGGTAGAGGACCTAGATGCACGGGCCTTTTTCCGGGCCAAGGCACAAGTTGACTGTGACGCGTGTGGGGAGTGCGGACTGAAATCCGATGCGTGTGCGGTCGCGTGCTCTGGCGGTACCGGGGAGGAGCAATTTGAGGAGGGGTGCTACCCACTTCTTCACGATGGGGAGGTCTGCTTACGGGCACTGCGCCACGGAAGCTGCGAGGACTACGCGAGCTACGTTGCAGATGTTGCCCCGACGACACCGACGGAGTGCGACTTCTGCCCCGCCAAGGAGCGCCCATGATGCTCGCCGGTCTGGCCTCTGCACTCGTCGGTTGCTGGTCGCGAGCCTGGTTTACATGGGCGCTCTTGCTGATGCTTGCAGGCAGCGGGTGCGGAGCTAGCGGTCGCCTCACTGCCGATCCGACTGACTACGCGCAGTATAGACAGGTGCGAGTTGCCGACAGTTTCGAACGCCGCCTCAGCGCAGGTTGGACATACCTGCGAACGCAGCCTCAGGGACGCTGGCGGGCTGAGGTGGAGACGTGGTTTCGAAGCGCGGAAGAACGTTACTTGCGTCGGGCTTGGGCTCGCCCGTCAAGCCTCTATGGGTACCTCGCCGTACTCCCCGACGGGCCGCATGCGGCGGAGGTTAGAGCGCGCATCTTCGCTCTAGAGGAGACGGCAAGGACGGCGGCAATCGACGAGAGCAGCTTGATGCGACAGGAACGCGCGCGTCAGCAACGCTTTGACGCCGCCGCGCAGCAACGCACTGCCTTTCGCGCAGCGCTTGCCGGGTGGCTGACGCTGCTCGGCGGTGAGCGCCTGCCCGGTTCTGCGAGCGAGCAGTGGTCACCAGAGTTCTCGCGGCGGTTCTTCGAGATCGAGCCGCCGGGGAACTGCGTCGAGCAGCGCTGCCAAAAGACGGACCGCTTCGAGTACCAGCTGCCGATACCCGAGGGGCTCGAGACCCACGCCGCCACCGTTCAAACGACGCTCCAATTGACAGGTGGCCGGGTTGAGCGCGTGGTGGTGTCAGGTTATGGACTCTTCAACGCCATTGCGGAGTCCGTGAGCTTGGAGAGAGTGCCGCACGATGATCTCCAAGCAAGGGCGGAAGCCATAGGAACGGCGGTGCAGTTCATCGGGGCCGCTGTCGAACCGGTGTTTCCTTTCTCGCGGTGTGACCGAGAGGCGTTCAGTCCGACGGTGCTGTCGAGACAGTGCGACGGTCAACGTCTGGATATGGTGGTCGCCGAGAGCTTCGAGCAGGCCGATCGAATCGAGTTGAGCGCCCAGCTGAGCGAGGACTCGGAGAACTCTCCGGCAGAGGGCGCGAACGCTTCACCTGAGTCGGCATCTCCCGCCGCCCGGTAGTGCCGCTCGAGTTCAACTGCGCCGATGCGCGGCGGACTGCAACCGTTGGCTAGGCGGTGGGCATCCAGCTCAACACGATCTTCCCTAGATTCTCGTTCCGTTCCATTCGCTCGTGCGCGGCCTGAACTTCGCCGAACGAAAACACTCGATCGATGACGGGCCGCACTGAACCGTGTCGAAGGAGAGGTAACGTATCGCGGATGAAGCGTCGGGTGAGGGCAATCTTTTCCGCTGTCGACCGACTGCGAAGGACCATCCCGACGACGCTTTGTTGGAGCGTGAGGAGTTTTGCAAAGTCCACCTCGGCAGGACGGTTTCCCCCAAGTAAACCCGCGACGACCACCCGCCCTCCAGGGGCCAAGATTCGGCTGTGCGCTTCCCAGTAACCGCTGCCGACGAAGTCGATGATGACGTCGACGCTGCGGCGTCCCCATGTTTCTTCGAGGACTCGTGCGAAGTCTTGCTGACGGTAGTTAATCACTCGAGCTCCCAGCTCGGACGCCAGTTGGCACTTCGCATCCGAGCTGACGGTTGCGACGACCTCAGCGCCAGCCACTCGCGCAAGCTGGATTGCTGCGGAGCCCACACCGCCGGCTCCTGCATGAATCAGCACCCGTTCACCCGGAGCAAGATTCGCGCGCGCAAACAGCGCTTCTTGGGCAGCCATGAAGGCTTCGGGAATTGCTGCTGCTTGCTCGAGCGACAGTTCGTCCGGGACCTCGATGGCCATGCGAGCCGGGATCGCTACGCGCTCCGCATAGCCGCCGCCTGGAAGCAATGCCATGACCCGCTTGCCAAGCCAACCCTGGTCGGCCCCCTGTCCAACCTGCGTCACGACGCCGGCACATTCCAGTCCAAGAATGTCTGTGCATCCAGGCGGCGGGGGGTACAACCCGCGGCGCTGGAGCAGGTCCGCTCGATTGAGCGCAGTGGCAGCAACGTTGACGAGCATGTCCTCGCTGGTCAACTCCGGATCCGGCACTTCCTGCTGCGCGAGGACCTCCGGCCCGCCAGTTGTGCTCGCGATGATAGCCCGCATAGTGTTTGCGTACTAGCTCGAGCTGCCCCAGATCAATGGCCAGTGATGAGTGCTGGCGGCTCCGCCGGCAACCGTCCACGGTTCCCCGCGGGGATGGGCGGATCCATGCCAACGACCAGGGCGCTTCGGTGGCCATTTCCGCGGAGGAACGAACGATGCAAATCCATACCAACTGGCCCGGAGTCGTGGAAGATGTGCGTCGGGCACACTCGCCGAAGGGCAGAGCGCAGCTCGGGTTCTTCGTGGCGGAAGGTGTGCGTCTCATCGAACGCGCGGTTCGGGCGGGTCGAGCGCCACAGAGACTCGTGATTTCGCAGCGGCTCTTGCGTCATGCAGACGAGCGGGTCAACAGGGTGCTGGCTGAGCTCGAATCGTTCAATTGCGAGGTGTACGCGGTCCCAGAGGCAGTCATGCTGGAACTCGCCGAGGGCCGGAACGGGGGGCTCTTGTTCGGACTGTGCGCGCTGCCCGAGGGGCCCTCGCTGCAACAGCTTTGCGAAATGGCCGTGCGTGAGGAGGGGATTGTGGTTGTGATGGTCGATGTGGAGGAGCCCGGCAACGTTGGCGCTTTGGTGCGCTCTGCATTGGCAGCGGGCGCCACCGGTGCGATCGCATCAGGAGTTAGTGACCCGTACCATCCCAAAGCCGTGCGCACCTCGATGGGGAGTGTGTTCAAGCTACCGATCGCGCGGGCATCAGAGCTGGGGCAGGTACTCGCGCTGTTGGGCAAGGACAAATGCGTGGCGGCGGTTTCAGACGGTGGACAGGCGCCGTGGGCTTCCGATCTGGCCGGAGCTCGTGCGATTTTCGTTGGTCGGGAAGCAGAGGGCCTCCCTCAGGCGCTGGTGGACCAGCTTGGAACTCGGGTCAGCATTCCGATGCCGGAGGGAGTCGATTCCTTTTCAGTGAACGCAGCAGCGTCGATTTTGCTCTACGAAACCCTGCGTCAGAAGTCGAAACCGGTTTGACCAGCTATTGACAACCCACGTCATAGGCGGAACAACCCTTCGCATGAAGCATTCCGTTCCCCACGATCTGGGCGTTGAGCGAGCCAAGAA
Organism: Polyangiaceae bacterium; assembly: GCA_050298815.1. Lineage (GTDB taxonomy): Bacteria > Myxococcota_A > Polyangia > Polyangiales > Polyangiaceae > SZUA-265. Next base: position 259,315 of record JBNKUV010000075.1, on the reverse strand, counting down.
GGTGACCGAGTCGGCTTGGGCGTCTTATTCAAAGAAGTTCTCCGAGTACTCGCCCAGCTTGAACTGGCAATCGGACACGAAGGCCCAAATCGGTTTCCGCGCGAAGGGGATCAGTTTGGACGGTGCCATCGAGATCCGAGAGAAGAGCATCGACCTCGAGCTCGAGGTGCCGTTTCTCCTCAAGCCGTTTCGCGGAAAAGCCATCTCCGTCATCGAAGGAGAGATTCAGGAGTGGATTGGCAAGGCGAAGGCCGGCGCCATTTGAGATTCGTTGCGAGCGTCCCTCAAATGCGGTCCCTGCGCTTGAGCAGGACCAGGATGAAGACGAGCGTCGCGACCATCATCCCGCTGAGAACGATCACGGGTAGGGCAGCGCTCTGATAGTGCGTGAAGCCCCAGGCTCCGTTGAAGCTGTCAGAAGCGATCTGTGCCTGGGCGCACTTGAAATGACCCGCTTCGATGAAGTTGTCCGGGGAGCTCAAGTTGGGACGCTTCAGGTCGATGACCCACGCGGGGTCGTTGACGATTGCGGCTCTTTCCTGGGCGACGACTCCTTGAAATCCCCAACGTGCTGGCATCACGTACATCGGCCACTCGAGCATGGCGTTGGTCGTCATGGGGACCATCAGGCCGCCCAGCACGACTTGGGGGATGAGGGCGATGGGAGTCAGGCCCATGGCCGCTTCCGAGCTCGTGACGAGTGTGCTGAGCAGGAGGCCCATAGCTGCCGAATTCATCGCTGTCACGACGAGGGTAATCAGGCTCATTCCGAAGGCTGCAATGCCGCCATTGAAGCCGAGTGAGAAGAAGACGATGGCGAGCAGGACCGCGCATTGCGCGGTGCAGATGACGCTGAGGAATAGAAACTTGGAGGCGATGTAGTTGAACAGTCCCAAGTTCACCATCCGTTCGCGCAGGTAGATCGCTCGTTCACTGACGATCTCGCGGGCGGCATTGGACGTGCCGAACCAAACCGCCGCGACGACTAGGAAGAAGATGGCGGGCGCATGGTCCGGGGTTGTGGCCATGTTCTTCAAGAGCTCGGCGGTCCCTTCGCCCAGCGCATCGTCTGTGGACTTCTTGCTCAGCTCTTGAAGCGCGCCCAGGCACCAAAATGGGATTGCGTCTTTCTGGCCGCCGAATACCAGGGCCAGCAGGACACCGATAATGGGGGCCTGGAGCAGCATGATCCACGTGCCAGCGGTATCGCGGAACTTGATCTTGCTGTAGCGGCTCAGCAATAAACCAAACTGGCCACTCGTTGGGGGTCTGCCCGCTGGCAGCGCTTGAGACTGCGTTCCCGATCCCACTGCCCGCTTGCCCGAGTACATCTTTTGGAAGGTCGGGTTCTTCTGATCGAAGAAGTCGGCGCTCCAGGCTCGCGCGGCCTTCTGCCTCGCGGGGAAGCGGGGTGCATTGGGATTTTGACGGAGCTCGGCTTCGTACACCTGCTTCTCGCGCTGGTTGAGCATGTCGAACATGTCGCGCGGGTTGTCGACGGTATTCGTTTGCCCTTGGCGTTCCAGCTGGGTCCCGAAGAACCTGTACGCGTCGGGGTGGGTGGGGCCGTAGAAGATCGGGATACCTCCAGGACCCATGATCAGGCACAGGTTGAATTTCTCGAACTCGTCCTTGGCGGGCTGGTGAATCGTCGTGATGATCGTCTTGCCGGTACTCTTGGCCAGGTTAGATAGCAGAGTGACGAGCGCAGTGGTGTCATCCGCGGCCAAACCGCTCGTCGGTTCGTCCAGGAACATGATGACCGGGTCCGTCACCAGTTCCATCGCGATATTGACGCGCTTGCGTTGTCCGCCGCTGAGCACCTTCTTTTCCGGCTTGCCGATCTGAAGGTGGCTGACGCTCTCGAGACCAAGTTGACGCAACGTGGTCTCGACGCGACGGTCGATCTCTTCATCCGAGAAGTCCGGCGGGAGTCTGAAGCGCGCGCTGTAGCGGACGGCCTCCCAGACTGTCAGTTCCGGGTGCACGATGTCGTCTTGCGGCACGTATCCGATAGACCCGCGGAGCGCATCGTAGATGCTGTAGAGATCCTCCCCGTTTATGCGCACCTGGCCTGCCGTCGGTGGGAGGTAACCGTTGAGCGTCAGCAGGAGCGTCGTCTTGCCGGCCCCGCTCGGTCCCATCAGCGCGATGAAGTCACCTGGCATCGCTTTGAAGCTGACGTGATCCAAGAGCGTCTTGAGTTCGTTGGGGTTGTCTCGGTCGGGTACCTGCAGCACCAAATCCCAGGCTTCAATCTCGTATAGCGGGCGCCCAGTCCAGTCTGCCTGGTCTTCAACGACGACTTCGATTTCGGCCTGCCTGTCGCCTTCCCCGGCTTGAAGGAGCAGCGGCATTGGGCCGAAGAACACTTTTTCGCCGGGGGACACGGGTACACGTTTCCCGCTGTCGATTCGTTGACCCCGGACGTAGGTGCCGTTGGCGCTGCCTCGGTCCTCGACGAATAGCTTGCCACCCACCCGATGCAGGAACGCGTGATGACTCGACACCTGGGGATGGTCGAGGCGGATGTCGTTGTCCTCGGTGCGGCCGATAGTCTGGCTTTGTTCCGCGGACTGTGCCATCGACACCTGGCCGAGCACCGTACGGTGCTTTTGGCCGCCACGCGGCGCGCTGGGGACCTTGGAAGCGCTGTCCGAGCCGAGTTGGATCACGATGGCGGTCGGCAGCGGGATCGGTCCGAGTGCAAGCAGCGAGTTCGGATCCAGATTGGTCACCTGCTCCGGCGGAAGTCGCTGTTGCGCTATCCAGGTGCCGCTCGTAGAGGCATGGTCCGTGACAGTGAGCGGGCTTAGGGTAAACGTGGCGTGCCTACCGGACACGTTCGGATGCTGAACGACGATATGGCAGCGTGTTGCGTCGCGCCCGAAGGTGATCTGTTGCGAGTCGGGAGGCAGCTGCCCTCGACTCATCAACATCAGGCACAGCGCTGGGTGGGCCAGAGGAACAGGGACATTTCCGACAGAAAACTGTGTTCGAAAGTCGAACGGAGCACTTCCACCGGGCGGCAAAGGTTGCCCCCCGGCTGCACATGGGCCGGCGCCGCCATCGGTGAACACCAATTGTCCGCCTCCTTGATGGGTGATGCGTGCATGGAGTGGTGCTACGCTGGCATCCGGAAGGTGGATGTCGCAGTCGCTAGAACTGCCGATGGTGATGGTCTGCTTGCCGAAGCCGGGATGCATGTCTGTTGCCCTCTGAATTCTATTGTGTGCGATGGGTGAAAATTCGCCGGGCTATTCCAATCGCGCGAAGAACTCGTCAGGGCCAAAATGCAGGCTCGAACCATGTGGTACGGGGGACCATTGCCCGGCAGCCAGGCGCATGCCTGCGACGAAGGTGCCATTGTTGCTATTTTCGTCGCGCACCATGAGCTGACCTGCCTCGAGTTTTAGAGTGGCGTGTACACTCGATACCTGTGGTTCAGTGAGTAGAATCGCGCAGCTGGCTGCGTCACGACCGACACGCATTTCCATGTTCGGGACAATAGTGAAGACTCCAGAGCCACCCTGCAGCACTGCACGGGTCGGGTTCTGTGGCACCGGTCCAACGGCTGGGCCGGGCGCCGCCGGCATGGCCGCACCCATGCCCATGGGGGGGCCTCCTGGGTTGTAGGCGACGGGCGCAGCTTGCGCCGGGCCGCCGCGCTGTTTCTTGCGGCCTCCGCTTCGCACCACGACTAGCAGAGCAATGACCGCCACGCCGAAGAGAGCACCCAGCACGAGCACGATGGAGGGGGCCGACAGTGTCTTGAGTGTCAAGAAGGGGGCCGACCGTGCTTTGACTGTCAAGATGGTTTCAGCGGTGGCTCCACTGATTCGTCGTGCCTTGTTGTCGTAGACCAACAGACGTGCCACGGCGGAGGAACCGGAACCGTGAATCAGCTTGTCGTTGTCGGGTACCTTGAACTCGGCGAAGGTGTCTGCGGCCTGTATAGCTTCGCCGCGCATACCCTGGCTGATCAGTTGCTGCTGGGCCTGCTTGGCTTGTTCAGGGCTCCCTCCGCTGAGATTCGAAGGCAGGGCTTGGCCCGCAGGAACGAAGTAGACCTCGGCTCTGCTCGCATCGCCGCCCCAGCAGAAGTCGCCGTATACTTTTACCGTGCCTCCTGGGTAGACTCCGTCGGAAGCGTCGTTTTTGGTCCGTTCAAAGTTCACGTCCAGCGGCCACGTCGTGGGATCGACTCCGATCGGTACGTCCTTGAAAGAGGCGTCGCCCGCGATCGGTGGGTTGACGTTGCGGAACACCAGCTGGAACGACTGCGTCACCGTGGGCGCGATGCAGGAGACACGCCATTTGGCGATGTACATCTTGCTGAAGCGTTTTCGTACCGCGGAAACCAGCGACTTGGCGCGGCTCTCCCCCTCACCTTGCTGCACGATGTTGAAGAACCCGCCGATCTGGGGATTGGCCATGTTCTCCATGAACTCCAACGAGTTGTTGGCGAATTCGTCGAAGGTGCGCGTCGGAAAATAGATGCTGATGACCGGTACCGGGGTTTTCGGCAGGACGGTGTTGTCCTCAGGGAAACGGCCATTCGTCATGTACTCTGACAACTTGATGGCTCCGGGGCCCGTCGTGCTTGGATCTGCACCACCGAATCCGGTCGAAAGGACCACCATCGCTTGGTGCAGAGGAACTTCGACGTTTTCGCCGGCGTTGCCGAGCGCCTTGAATCCGTCCGTTGCTGCATTCTTGATGATCGTCAACAGGGGACGGTTGCGTCCTTGACTCGCAATTGGGTTGCTCACCGACTGAATGAACGAACTCGCGGTGCTCTTCTTCGCCGCTGTTAGCCACCCGGAATCCTTGAACACCTGACGGTCGCTGAAGAACATCACGTTGATGATGTCCTGTGGGCCCATGGAATCCACGAACTGGCTAGCGACCTCCTTGGCGTCGTCGAAACTGCGACTGATGCGCTTGTCGGCATCGACGAGAACCAGCCATGCCGTGCCCACGCCTGGTTGTTGCTGGCTCTTACCCCAACTTTCGACGCTGATCAGCTTGGCGAGCTGGTCGGTGTTATCTACGGAGACCGTGAATGTGGCTTGCTGCTCAGGAAACGGGAACGTGGTGTACAGCGGCTTTTCGAGGGCTTGAGCCATGCACGCGAGTCTGCCGTTGCCCTTTAATGTTGCGCATTCGGCTGTGGCCTGGCTGATGCGTTTGCTTTGCTGGACCTCGACCACGGTCGTGATGACTGGATTGCCACTCTGGGTGCTCGCCCTTGGATCGATGCGCAGGATGTGTGCTTCGGGTGCGGCCAGAGTCGTGCCGACGAACCCCCACACGAGTGCCAAGGTCAACAGTGCGAGGACGATGCGGACGTGGGCGATGTTGCTGACAGGATTGCTATGCTTCATGCGTCTTTGCTTCGAGTTCGAGTGGTGCGGTGGTTGCCCCAAGGGTCGTTATCCCCAGTTGTGAGCAGTCCTCGGGCACGGATTAGACGATCTTGACTATTAGGTTGAACAGCCCGAGGCGCACTCGGTCTCCATCGCGAAGTGGGCGTTGCTCCTGCGCGACGAGCGGCGCGTCATTGACGAAAGTGCCATTGGTGCTGCCATGGTCCTGCAGCACGAGGCGACCGGGGTGAGCCGCGGCGTAGATCGTTCCGTGTCTCGAGGAAACGGTGGCGTGGGGGAGTTCGATATCGGCTCCGGCCACGGCTCCGAGGCGCCCTACGAGGTTGGCGCCTTGATGTACCGGCCAAGATTGACCGAGCGCATTGCTGTCAAACGTGACCAGGAACCCAGCCAACACTCGAGGCGCGTCGGGCGGTATGCTCAGTGGGTTTACGATGGACTGTCGCTCGGTAGGTTGCGGCGGATTGGCGCTGCCCCGCTGAGCCCGGTCGGGTGCCGGATGGGACAGGTAGTCGGCATCGACGACCGGTGGAGCGGTCTCTGCGTACGGCAAGGCCCGACCGACGGCACCCGTGGGTGCGTATGCAGGCTGGTGTCCTTGGGGTGGCGGCTGTACCACAGCCATGTCCGGCGCACCGCTCTGCACAGGACCTGGGGCCTGGGGTGGTGGTCCACCTTCCAGTCGATTGCCGCAGCCCACGCAGAACCGTGAAGTGGGTTCGTTTACATGGCCGCAACGCTGGCACTGCACCATCTGGCGTCGTTCTCCCTGAGCTTGGGGGAAAACGGACCCCACGCCCGGAGAGCAGCATACTGCAGACGACTGGCCTTGTAGTAGGGCAGCTCCGCGATCGTACAGCGCTTAACTAAGTGGCTGACCGATGAGCCGCACGGCGTTTCGGTCCGTGTGCTCTCAGCGGACGCCGACCGACAATCAGCGGTCGCGTTCGTCGCGAAGACGAGCAGCTTTGCCGCGCAGGTTACGCAAGTAGAAGAGCCGCCCTCGTCGAACGACAGCACGCGACAGAACGTCGATCTTCTCGAGCCGTGGGGTGTGCAGCAGAAAGGTACGCTCGACACCCACGTGAAAGCTCGTCTTGCGAACGGTGATGGTGCTGCGTGCGCCAGCACGGCTCCAGCGAATGACGACGCCTTTGAACACCTGAGTTCGCATCTTGTCACCTTCCACGATCTTGTAGTGGACGGCGACCGTGTCTCCGGCCTTGAACACGGGCAAATCCGTGCGCAGGGTTGCGGCCTCGAGGTCTTGAATGATGGGGTTCGTCATTGCCATGATGAAAATCGCTTCGCCTTTGGGGGAAAAGGGTGCGGCATTATGCACTCGCGGGCCGAGCCGTCAACGACGATCTTCCAGTGCAGAACTGCGGGGACAGAGCGCGCTTCTGGCCGGGCGCATTCGAGCTTCGCCAAAGTCGCGAATAACGTCCCGTTTCGACTGACTTGACGGCAACGCGGGTTGGAGGTATCCCGCCGGACCCCTTGGTCGGCAGCAGCCGTCCATCGGGAAGCCCCTGCCGCGGTGGGGGCGAAAGAAAACCTAACCAGCTCCGCAGATCGGGGCGCGGCCCACTGCCTGACTCAAGCTCGCTTGGGTGTCGTACGGCCGTCAAGGAGGCAAAGATCATGAATTCATACCCCGGTGTACTCGGTCGCAAGATCGGTATGACTCAAGTTGTCGCTGAAGATGGCGAAGTCACCCCTGTCACCGTCGTCCTCGCCCGATCCATCGTCGTCGGCAAGCGCACGGCGGAAAAGAATGGCTACGACGCCCTCATCCTCGGACTGGACGAGCGTGACGACAAGCACACCAGCAAGCCGCTGGCAGGTCAGTTCAAGAAGTTCGGCGTTTCCCCCAAGCGCGTGATTCGTGAGTTTCGTTGCAGCGCTGAGTACGCGGCGAAGTATGAGGTTGGGCAGGAGCTGGCTCTCGACGAGATTTTCGAGCCGGGTCAGAAGGTGGACGTTCGCGGCACCTCGCGCGGCAAGGGTTACGCCGGCGTGATGAAGCGGTATGGCTTTCGCGGCGCTGGCGCGTCGCACGGCGCTCACGAGGTGAAGCGTCATGGCGGCTCCATTGGTACCAACATGACGCCGGGTCGCGTGCTCCCTGGGCGCAAGATGCCGGGTCAAATGGGCAACGTGAAAGTGAGCGTGCTCAACCAGCGTGTCGTGAAGGTGATCCCTGACAAGGGGCTCATCCTGCTCCGAGGCGGCGCGCCCGGCTCTCCCGATTCGGTGCTGGAAGTTCGCGGCGCTGTGAAGAAGAACGGCGGTCGCGTCGCGAGCTGACGCGGCGCCCCTTCTTGCCGTGGCCTTCGAGGCCATCAAAGACGAGCGGGCTCCCTGTGGGGACCCGCTCGTGGTGCATTTGCACCGCCGATGCCGGGAGCTTCGGCAGCTCTTTGACGCGTCCAGCGCTGTTCGCCTCCAGGACATCGATACGGGCGGGTCGGAGGTGCCGCCGACGCTGCGGCGTACCGTGATTGAACGCTATGAAAACTTTGCCGTGGTCCACATCTACGATCGCATCGGTTACGACGCACGCCACGAGATAGCTCGAGCGCTGACTGTGCTCGGCGCAGATGGTGTCTTCGTCAAGGTCCGGGAGCGTGCTGACCTTCGGCGCCTCAGTCGCGGTGACATTGCCCCGGCGACGCCTCTTCAGGGCGCGGCCCCGGCGGGTGAACTCGTGGTGCACGAAGGGATCATGCGATTTGGTGTTCGGTTGAATGACGGCTTGTCGACGGGGCTGTTCATCGACCAACGGGACAATCGGGCCCATGTCCGCGACGCGAGCGCAGGCAAGCGAGTGCTCAATTTGTTCGCCTACACTTGCTCTTTCAGTGTCGCCGCTGGGGTGGGGGGCGCGAGTGAAGTCATCAGCGTCGATGTTTCCCAGCAGGCGCTCGAACGGGGCAATCGCAACTTGGAGCTCAATGGCCTCCCGCCGGGGCAGCACCGATTGCTTCGGGCGGACTGCCGCAAGTGGCTTGCGCGAGCTCAGAAGCGCGGTGAGCGCTTTGATTGGATTGTTCTGGACCCCCCCGTGTTTGGGACCGTCAAGGGCAACCCGTTCGTGGTTGAACGAGACTACTCCCAGCTCGTAACCAGCTGCTTCGAACTGCTCGCCCAGGGCGGGCGGCTCCTCGCCGTGCTCAACCACCAGAAGACCTCAGATGAACAATTCGACGCCGTTCTGCGCGACGGGGCCCAGGCATCAGGTCGTCAGATCTTGTCGCAGGAGCCGCCGTTGGTGCCACGAGACTGTGCCGCGCGCGGTCCGACTGCTACCAAGAGCGCCATCCTGACGGTTCGATGAAGCGCAGCAGAGTGCTATGAGTACCGGCGTGGGTTCGTGCTGCGTACACCCGCATCGCCTTGGTTTGCCCGTGGGAACGAAGCAGCAGATGACCCTTCCGAGAAAATGCGATGAGCCGAAAAAACACCTACGGTCGGGCGGATAACCGAACTCTGGCGGCTCGTGCTCGCGGTTACCCAGCTCGCAGCGTGTTCAAGCTCGAGGAGATCGACAAGCGCTGTCAGCTGCTCAAGCGCGGGCAGCGCGTGGTCGATCTCGGCGCTGCCCCCGGCTCATGGAGCCTGTACGTTGCTCAACGTATCGGCGAGGGGGGGCGGTTGCTGAGCATCGATCTGCAGGCCATGGAACAGACCTTTCCCGAGAACGTCGAAGTCGTACAGGGCGACGCTCTTCGTTCTGGGGTAGTGGCCAGACATGGCCCGTATGATGTGGTGCTGAGCGACATGGCACCCAAGACCGGGGGCGACAAGTTCACCAATGCGGCCCGATCCTTCGACCTATTCATGGCAGCGCTGGAAGTCGCCCGACACCACGGAAAGGCAGGTAGCCACTTCGTTGGCAAGCTGTTCATGGGACCCGACTTCGAGCAGGCGCGGCACGAAGTTGCGACGAGTTTTGCTTCCGCCAAGGTGATCAAGCCCAAAGGCACCCGAGACAACAGCGTCGAGGTGTTCATAGTTGGACTGTCCAAGCGGGCCGTTTGACCACTTGAGCTTGCCTTCGGTCGGAAGGGAGACGCACTGCGATTCGGTGACTTCCGGATTTCAGCAGAAACTGGGCCAAAGCGGCGGGCCCATGCTTAGCGGAGTAGATGCGCTGGTACGCTCTGATCAGTGTTGTGGCTCTGCTCTCCTGCAGCGAGGGCGTCTTTGGGGGTGGCCCAGCGCCGCGCGGCGCCGAGCAGTCGGTCGAGACGTGGCTTTCGCCGCTAAGCGCCGATAGCAAGTCGCTCAGCTCTGTGCGCCCCTTGAACGCTTCCGCTTTGGGCCGCGATGGCGTGGACCCCGCACGCAGTCGCCCGCAGCATGAGGTCCAAACCGTCGCGGGTGGAATCGAGTCTGTCGCGACAGACCGCCGAAACGGCGTTCCAACCGGGCGAAGTGCGACCGGGGCTGAGCCGGAGCGCCTGGTGGTCGTGGCTAGGCGACGCCGAGTGCCGGTGTACGAACACCCAGACGTTGGTAGTGCAGAGCTGGGCGCACTCAGTGCAGGGGCAACCGTACGGCGCACTTCGGCGGACGAGGTAGCGGGGCCCGGATGCCCTGGCGGTTTCTGGGGGGTGGAACCCACGGGGTTCGTCTGCGGACGGCAAGTATCGACAGACCCCGAACACATCTTGGCAAGGGCGCTTTCACGTCGCCCCGATAGGCGCTCGCCGATGCCGTACTTCTACGGCAAGTCGCGGCAGCTGCCGCCACCGTTCTACAACCGAGTTCCAACGATCGAGCAGCAGCGCCGCACCGAGCCGGAGTTGAACCTCAGCCGCGCGGGGCAGGCGCAGTGGGCAAGTTGGGTCGGTGACGACGTGCCAGAGTTTCTGCGTGATGGTCAGGCGACGCTCAAGTTCAACGGCGAGCGTCGCAGTCTGCTCGCAGTCTCGGCGGGAAGGCCCATTGCGGACAGCGCCTTTGCCTTTTTGTATCTGTTCCAGGAACAGGGCCGCGCCTACGGTCTGAGCACGGATCTGTCGGTGCTGCCGCTGGACCACCTATCTCCCGTGCGTCCAAGCGAGTTCGCCGGGGTACCTTTGGGCAGGGGGTTGGAACTACCACTGGTGTTCGTTCGAAGAAGGAACGTGCAGCTGTTTGGGGGGCACCCGCTTCGGGGGATTCGGGTGGAGCGTACCGTCCACCATCGGGAAGCCTTTTCCTTGACGGGGGATGTGCACCACGTTGGGGGGCAGACGTTTGTGGGAGTTAAGAGTGGTCAATGGTTGCTCGATGGTTCGCACCTCGTACGGGTGCCGGCGCTGGCGGAACAACCAAGATGGGCAACTTCTGGTCGCACGTGGGTGGACATATCGCTGCGTCAGCAAACTCTCGTCGCGTACGAGGGAACGCGTCCCGTTTATGCCACCTTGATCTCGAGCGGCCGGGGCAGCGGAAGCGAGACCGAGACTGACTTCGCAACGGTTGAAGGGCAGTTCTTGATCCACACCAAGCACGTGACTGCCACCATGGACAGCGATGAGCCAGGGGATGAATTCGACCTCCGCGACGTGCCCTACGTGCAGTACTTCGATGGCAACTACGCGCTGCACGCGGCGTTCTGGCATGATGCTTTTGGGGCGCCACGTTCTCACGGCTGCGTGAATCTATCGCCGCTCGATGCACGTTGGCTCTTCGAGTGGACCGAGCCCAAGGTTCCAGAGCGTTGGCACAGCGCCAAGTCTCTGTTGCGTGGAACGCTGGTCTCGATCCACCAGTAGGAGGAAGGCCGGAGGTTCAGTGCCATTGGCAAGTGCGAGCTTTGCCGCGGCCCTGCCAGAGGTCTTCCCAGTCGCCGCAGCGCCACGTCTTGGTTGACGGTGCGGGCTCGGGGGTGACGACCGCCTTCGGGCTGGCATCCTTGTTCCTACCCAGGAGTGCATCGCTCATGCGTTGCGCGAGCTCAGACTCGGTGTTGCTCGTTGGCATCGGGGTCACGATGGGCTCGTGGCTGGCCCAAGTAGGTTCGGTCGGGTGCGGCGATGCTCGGTCCAGGCTGAGTGTTGCGCCGGGCTGCGTGACGGTGATGACTGCTGGTTCTGCGTTTGCGTGGCCGTAGAGAGCCGACGTACTAGCGAGGAGTGAAGTAAGAACAATGCTGGTCGTGATGCGGTATGAGTTGGTCATTGGGGTGGTCCTCCGTTAGAGACACACCCCCCTCGACCCGCGTACTCGTGGGTTGCGGTCTTTCCCCCGGCGTCCGCATTCTGTCGACAGCGGAACCCCGCCCCGGTTCGGCGGTGGTGGTTCAGTGGCGGAAGTGGCGCACGCCAGTCATCACCATCGTCAACCCGGCGGCGTCGGCGGCGGCTATCACCTGTTCGTCTTGCTTGCTACCGCCCGGCTGCACGACGGCGGTCACTCCCGCGGCCGCTGCCGTTTCCACGCCATCGGCGAACGGGAAGAAAGCGTCGCTCGCCATCACGCTACCCTTGGCCTTGTCGCCGGCGTTCTCGCAGGCCACCTTAACCGCTAGCACACGCGCCGTTTGTCCGCCGCCGACGCCCACGGTGGCGAAAGCGCCGCCACCCTGGGCACTCGCGAGCACGATCGCGTTGCTTTTGACGTGTTTGCAGGCTGCCCACGCGAATTCCATCGCCGAAAGCTCTGCTTCGCTGGGCTTTCGCTTGGTGACGACGCGGCCGGCGCGCACTTCTCCGGGGCCCGTGCGGTCGCGGTCCTGGACGACCACGCCACCGCCGACCCGCTTGAACTGCAGCGCCTCGTAGTCCGGTGCCAGCCACTGCCCGGTAGCCAGGATACGCAGGGCTTTTTTCTGGCGCAGTCGCTCCAGGGCGTCTTCTTGGAAGTTGGGGGCGATCACGCACTCGATGAACGTCTCAGCGATTGCCTCCGCGGTGGCGACGTCGACGGAGCGATTGAGGGCGACGATCCCGCCGAAAGCGCTCATTGCATCCGCTTCGCGTGCGGCGCGGTACGCATCAACGAGCCTACCAGCGGTGGCTAGACCGCACGGACTCGCATGTTTGATCACCACCGCTGCGGGACCATCGAAGTCACGGACAGCTTCGAGCGCAGCCTCGACATCGACGAGATTGTTGAAGCTGAGCTCTTTCGCTCCACTGCCGAGACTCTCCGCACGCGCCAACGAACCTGGAGGCGCCGTGCGATCCCTGTAGAAAGCACCTCGCTGGTGAGGGTTTTCGCCGTAGCGCAGCCCATAGCACTTCTCGAGAGCGAACACGCGGCTCGTGGGATGCCCGTCATCCTCGCCGAGTCCGCTCAGCCAGGTGGCGATCATGCCGTCGTATGCGGCCGTGTGGGTGAAGGCCTTGGCCGCGAGCCGTCGACGCGTGTCATCACTCAATGCGTTGCCGTTGCTGCGCAACTCATCGAGTACTCCGCTGTAGTCGCTCGCGTTGCACACCACGCCGACACGAGCGTGGTTCTTGGCCGCCGAACGCAACATGCTCGGTCCTCCGATGTCGATGTTCTCGACCAACTCCTCGTAGGAAGCGTCTGGTCGGTGGAGGGTGTCTTCGAAGGGGTAGAGGTTGACGACCACCAGGTCGATGAATTCAGCACCGATTCGCTTCAAGTCTTCGTTGTCGGTGCCTTCCCGGGCGAGTAGCGCGCCGTGCACGCGGGGGTGTAGAGTCTTTACTCGTCCTGCCATTACCTCGGGGGAGCCCGTGTAACTCTCGACCGGCTGCACGGGGATCCCGGCGTCTTGCAGCGTCCGGTAGGTCCCACCCGTCGACAGCAGGTGGATGTCGAGCTGAGAGAGGGCTCGGGCGAAATCCACCAGGCCGGTCTTGTCGGAAACGGAGAGCAACGCGCGTCGAATAGCCATAGAATGTGCCCGCCTAGCCCCAAACCGGGTCCGGCGTCAACGCTGGCGGCCCCAGGACGCCCCTCGGCGCGGAAGATCGCCGAGATGGGCCACATTCCGCGCGAGGTTTCACGTGGGGATGCGCCCCGTGCAGGCAAACGGGGCTCGCCTAGGCGTCGACGTTGTGGCTACGATGAGGTCATGGTTGTCCAGGATCGCCACGGGTGTCGCCGTTGGAAACGAGGGGTGGAGTGCCTTCGCGGGAGCGGTAGCGCGCGCCGTTCGTCGATCGGAGCTGCTCGTTTGGGAGCGTTGCTGGTTTTCTCGCTCGCGGGGTGCAGCGAGGAACGGTCCAACGGCGAGGTGCAGAGCGCACGACCAGGCATCGAACAGGCTGCAGATGCGGATGGCCCGCTCTTGGACAGCGAACAGACGTGTCAGCGCTTGTTCGAGGCGTTGACGGGGAGTGCCGAGGATCTCGCGTGTGACGGCGACGACGTGGGCATCGATGAATGTCCTAGTTTGGTGAGCCTGCATACCAGTCCGGAATGTGTGCAGTATTCGGAGCAGTCCCTCGAAAGCTGTGAAGAGGCCATTGCCGACTACGAGTCGTGTGCGGACTTCGCGGCGCGCCGCTGTGTGCTGGTGGCGGTCACTCAGTTAGACTCCGAGCCGTGTCTCGCGGGGTTGAGCCCTGACGCGGGAAGCGCGAGTGATGGCGAATTGGATGCTGGCGATCCCGACTCAGGAGTCGACGGCGACGACACCGGCGACGCCGAGGACGCGGGTGACGCGTCGTCACCACCCGAAGCGGGAAGCCAGGAGACGGAAGCAGGAACGGTGCTACGGGAGGCTTCGGCGCCCATGTTCGATGCAGCGGCCGGGACGAACGGAGACGCAGACTCGGGCTGACGTCGTGCGCGACAACACCTGCAAAAAACGCCTGCCGCTCGAGCAGTACCCTCCGGCGAGGAAGGCCCTCAAGCGCCGCGGAGCAGGCGGGATGGTCGACGACCGCTGACCCGTTCCCAGAATTCGCACAAGTCGTCAGGTAAGGGCGCCCTTAGGTCCAAGCGCTGCCAGGTCAGCGCGTGCCACAACTGATATCGGTGAGCATGCAGCGCTTGGCGGGGGAGTTCGAGCAGTTCCTGGTCGGCTTCGGTGAGTTTGCCGTCGGCCGCTCGGGCGTGTAGCCGCTCGTCCGGTCCATACAGCTTGTCCCCGACGATGGCCGTGCCCCGCGCGGCCAGATGAGCGCGGATCTGGTGTTGTCGACCGGTCAATAGCTGGCACTCGACCAAGGCGTAGCCGTCGCAGACGTCGATGTGACGGATGAGGGTCCTGGCTTCGAGACCTGTATTCGGCGCTGCAATGCGCATCTTGACCCGCAACGAGTTGGTGGGATCGCGCTCCAGAGGCAGGTCGATGAGGCCTTCCTCTGGGACGCCCCAAGTGATCGCCTGATACGTCTTCGTGACCTCACAACTCTTACCCTCCGGCACCGTGATGGTTGCTTCGAGCAGTCTCTTGAAGGCTCGATCGGCCGTTGGAGAGAGCCCGAGCAACAAGACGCCGCTGGTGTCGCGATCGAGGCGGTGTATCAGGCTGACGTAGCGACCCGGGTACCGGTGTTCGATCATCTTGATCACGGTGTGGTTGTAGTGGCTTGCGGTCGGGTGCACCGTGAGCCCCGCCGGCTTGTCGATCGCGACTATGTGCTCATCCCGATACAGCTCTGGCAACGCGAGATCCTCGTCGAGTTCGTCAATCGGAACCCGCCACAAGACGACGTGCTCGTCTGCGCGCAGCCGTTGGTTGGGGCGGATGCGTTTCCCGTTGACGTCGAAGGCGGCCTGCTCGGCGATTCTTTTGGCGCGGGTGCGGCTCGTATGACGCAAGGACAGATGCAGAAACACGTCCAACCGAGTGCCGGCGAGTTCTGCCGGGACACGCAGCATGCGAGAGGTGGCCTGTTGGTCGACTTCGCTGGGGCGGTCGAGGTCCGCTTCTTTCCAGCGAGGTTCGCTCACCGGGACGTCACGAAGGGAGGGATGGAGGATTCACTTGCAATGGGTTCGTCGCCGTGAATCTCCGTGCCGACACCTTGGTCCGTGAAGATCTCGAGCAGTAACGCGTGCCGCTGGCGCCCGTCGATGATGTGCACCTTCTCGACGCCTTTATCGACCGCGCGAAGCGCACAGCGGACCTTTGGTATCATCCCCCCAGAGATGGTGCCGTCAGCGATTAGCTGCTCGACGCGTGTCGCGCCGAGTGAGCTCAATTGATGTCCGTCACCGTCGCGTACGCCCTCGACGTCGGTCATCAGCACCAGCTTCGACGCGCTCAGCGCGGCCGCGACCTCGCCCGCAGCCGTGTCGGCGTTGACGTTCAACGGTAAGCCGTCGGGGTCAATCGCGATGGGCGCGATGACGGGTACGAAGCTACTGGCGCACAAGTCGTGAATGAGCTTGGGATTGACCCGTTCAATGGCTCCGACTCGGCCCAAATCGACTTCGACGGGAGTGCCATCTTCGGATTTCCCCTGGACGCGCTCCAGGCGCCGAGCTTCCAAGAAAGTGTCATCACGACCTGACAGACCCATCGCCCGGCCACCTTGCCCGCAGATCAGGCCTACGATGTCCGAATTGACCTGCCCAGCGAGTACCATCTCAACGACTTTCATCGTCTCAGCGTCCGTGACGCGCAGGCCGCCTTTGAAGCTACTCTGGATCCCCATCTGTTTGAGGGTGTGGTCTATTTGGGGCCCTCCGCCGTGGACAACAACCACGTGGATGCCGACGTAACGCAACAGGCAGATATCCCGGGCAAAGCTCTGCTTGAGCTCCTCGTCCACCATGGCGTGTCCCCCATACTTCACGACGAAGGTTCGGCCATGGAAGCGCCGGATGTAGGGCAGGGCTTCGTGCAGAACGGCGGCTTTTTCGATGAACTGCTGCATTTCCGTGGCGGAGGGTAGTCGGAATTGGGCTGATGACCAGCCTCTTGTCGTGTTACGCCCCGGACGATGGATGTGCTGATGGTAAGTGCGGAACTGGCTCCCTATCTGCGGGCTACGGAGACGGGTGATGCCGTCGCCGCTTTGAGCCAGGCGCTGGCCCAGGCTGGACACCGGGTGACAGTGGCCCTGCCTCGGTTCGAGGGGTTGGAGGAAGCAGGCCTGATGGTGGCGCGCCGGCTGTCGGAGCTGGAGTGCCCGGGCTCGGATCCCGTCACCGTGTACGACGGCCAATTGCCCTCCGGAGTCGGAGTTGTGCTGTTCGAGTCGCCCCAGTTGAAGCCGCGCCCCGGTGTTTACGGCGACGGCAAGGACTACGCCGACAATGCGACACGCTTTGCGACTCTGTGTCGGGCTTCGGCTGCTCTCTGTCGACAGCGTGCTCAACAAGGCAAGCGGTTCGACGTGCTGCATGCTCACGACTGGCCGGGAGCGTTACTGACTCTGATGAGTGGCGTTCCGCCGGTAGTGTTGACGGTGCACAACCCTGACCGCCAAGGCTCGATGACATGGAAAGAGGTTGACGCACTCGGGCTCGAGCTCGACGACGCTCAACGGGAACGACTCAAGGCAGGTTCGCGTGCAAACCTGCTCAAAGCGGGGGCATTGGGAGCGAAGGTAGTGACCACTGTGTCGCCGTCCGCTGCCGTTGATTTGAAGGACAGCGCCGCCCACGATCCATTGGCGTCAGCGCTTCTGGAGGGAGAGGTGGAGGTGTTCGGCGTCCTGGGTGGCGTGGACTATTCGGTCTACAACCCCGCCACGGACACCGCACTCAGCACGCGCTACGACGCAGAGGCGCCAGAGAAGAAGGGAAACAGCAAGACGGCGTTCTGTCGTGAGCTCGAACTGGAGCTGGATCCGGAGCGACCACTGGTTGTGTACGCCGCCCCGATCGAGAAGGACTTCGGCGCCCATTCAGTGGCGAGTATCCTGCCCCAGCTTCTTCAGTTGGACATCAACGTCGTGATCGTTGGCGCCGCGACCAGCAAGGCGTTGTTGCGCCAGTTCGGGGCAGCGAAGCTAAAGCGCTTGCCGAACTACCGCTTCATCGAGACTGGCTCGGCAGCGGAGCAGCGCAAGGCCCTAGCTGCGGCGGACATTGCGCTGTGTCCTGGACAACTCAATCGGAGCGGCCTCGCGGTTCGGGTCGCGCAGCGTTACGGCGCGGTACCGGTGGCCTGCGCGATTGCGGGGAACAGGGACGCCATCGTGGACTGCGACGCGAACCTCAAGGCTGGCAGCGGCTTTCTCTTCCCGCCGGATGAGCCAGAAGGTTTGTTGGTGGCAACGGAGCGTGCCGTGGCTGCCAGTCATGTTGCAGGCTGGGGGAAACTGCGACAGCGGTTGATGCGCCTGGACCTGGGTTGGGAAGGGCCAGCACGACGCTACGCGCAGCTCTACCGAATGGCGCTCGCTGGGTGATCGTTCACGCGTCGCGTTGCGCTGAAGAGCCACACGACGCGGCCGCTGACTAGCGCCAGGTAGCCTAGCTGCTGCAGGATCAGCGATAGCGCGTTGCCCACGTTCAGGGACACGATTGAGGACAATTGTGCTGTAGACAACAGCAGGGCCAACAGCACCAGCCAGCCTGTGGCTTGAGGCCAGAACCAGGCCCAGAGCAAGATCCACGGTGTTCGCAGCATCGCCCCCAAACCCTCTCCGAGCGCCGCAAAGGGACGGGTCCCAGCAGCACTCCGAACTCGACATGCGTCGACCCAAGGGCGGGTCCACAGGTAGAGCAACACCGAGGGGCCCCACGCCACGAGCAGCGTGAGATCTCGGGTACGTTCACTCCAGTGGTGGGGCAGCACGCTCCCGCACAAGAGCATAGTCGCCAATCCCAACAGGCCGATAGAAGTGAGGACCGCCGCGTCAATCACAGAGATCCAAACCTGTCCCACCAGGCACCTGGGCAGCAGGGAAAACACCTCCTTCGCACTGCTCGTTGGTCTGCGGAAGCTGGTGAGCAACGCGCTCAACGGTAGCAGACCGAACAATGCCCACACGAACGCGAGCAGCGATGTTCCCCAAACCGCATCCACGAGTTCGCCGGAAGTTCGAGTGATGACGTCAGCGAGCAACACAGCGCCGGGCTCGAATAGCGCTGCATCCGGATCGGGGTAGTGTTGGACCGAGCGCGTGATGGGGCGAGACAGAAACCAGCCCACGAGGATACCCCCGACGACTCGATGAAGCCAGTACGTCAGCGCCGCCCAATGCGCTACGTGCTGGGTGCTCATGGCACGATTCCGTGCATCAATGCTTCAGCAAACAAAGACAGCAACCCGTGAGCTCTAGAGCTGCGTTCGGGGGCAATGGAACGTGCATTGTTGGTAAGGTTGTCATCCAGAAGTACACGGAAGTCTGGGTCAACGACAGCCGCAATGAGCGGCACCTGCCCGGCGTAGTCTACCTGGAATTGGTGCCCGGCTCCGTCCCAGTGCACCGTCGTGCGTTCGCCATTTGAATCAGTCAAGACGATCACCACCGGAAGCTGCAAGTTGCCCCGTCGAGTCACCACGGCACGCCCCGTGAACGGTGGCGCATCTGGCGAGTCTTTTTTTGGCGCTGGGAGCACTCCTGTTGCGTCGCGCCGCGGGCGGCTTTGGACGTCAGAGACTCCGAAATCGACCCAACCTCGTTCGAACAGCGCGATCCGAAGTTGCTCGGCCGGCAGCGCGCCGAGCCGCTCTCGGACGGTGTCTAGAAAGTCGTCCGGCGTTGGGTGCTGGAAACGCTGGGCTCGTGCGTACGGGGCGACGAGCTGGCCCGGAGCGAGCTCAAAGGCCTGCTCCCACGTTCGCAAGATCGACGCACTCCGTCCGTAGACGGTGGCGCCTAGGCTTCCGAAGTCTGAGAATTCTGCGGCAGAGCTGGCGACCGCCACGTCATTGGCGCGGCTTCCCCCAAGAACGCGGTAGAACGCATCGGCAGAAACGTCGAAGCCCAACAGGGAGATCCCACTTCCGCTGCCGTGGCTAGCTTCGAGTGCCAAGGAATCGGCGTAGGAGGTTAGCCCCTCGTCGAGAAACGGCCAGCGCTGCTCGTGGCTAGCCAGCAAGCCGTAGAACCACTGGTGTCCCAGCTCGTGAAGCGTCACTTGTTCGACCGAACGGGAGAGCAGCGAGGAGTACCAAGCGCCTCCGGTCGTGATCAGGGTGGGGTACTCCATTCCCCCGGCTGCAGACGCAAATTGTGGCGGATGAACCACCGTGAGGTCTTCGTACGGATAGGCTCCGAACAACTCGCCGTAGAACCGAAGCCCATGGCGAAGTGCCGTTTCCGTTTGTTTGACGTTGAGGCCGTGCCCCGGAGGGCTCAGTAGATGGACCGTGACACCCTCGATGCCCACCGTCCGCACTTCGAACTGGGGCCACGCCGTCCACGCGAAGTCGTGCACGGAGTTGGCCACGTAGCGTCGGTGGCAACGGTCTTGGTGGCGTTCCTCGCCTTGCAGTCGGCCAGTAGCACCAACGACGTATGTGCAAGGAACGACGAGTGTGACGTCATAGTCGCCGAAGTTGGCGTAGAATTCTCCATGAGGGTGAAACGTGAACGACTCCCATGTGCCGTTTGGCTCGAGTTTGGCGAGCTTGGGAAACCACTGGCCTGCGAAATGGAAATCGCGTTTGAAGCCGGTTCGATCAACCAGGTCCGGTAACCTCGAAACCCAACTGATGTCCAAGGACAAAGCATCGCCTGGCATCAGCGGAGTCGGCAGCGGTACGGTGATGCTCGTTTCGTCCAACGGGTCTCCGGGACTGTGAGCCGAAGCGCGTTCCCACAAGTTGTCGCTGGTTCCGGTGATACGAAGTGAGTGAACTTCGATCTCACCCCAGTGCTTCGGGAGGCTTCCGCCGCGAGCTCGCGCGAAAGGAGAACGAAAAAATTCCGTCTCGCTGTGCTTGAAAGCGTTGAGGTATAGATGGAAGACGAGGCTGTCGAGCGCCCCGCGACTGTCGTTGTGAACTAAAATCGTACCGAAGCCGGAGAGCTCGTGCTCGTCTTCGTCGAGGTAGACGCCAAGGTCGTAGGAGATGATGCTCTCGGCTTCCGAGAGGCTGTCCGCATCAGAGCGCTCCTCCGCAGTCGCCGGGGGGGGTGAAAGTGCCAGCGCCAAACCCAGCCGGATCCCCGCACGACTCATCGCGCGTCGACTAGGGTGGGGGTTGAACGAACTCATCGGCCGCGTTCTACTACCCAACCAGGCCGCTGCACACCCGCCCGTCGCAGCCAAGGACCTGATCCGAAATAACCTGATCCCCGAGAGCGTCGATGCGCCCAGCCAGCAAGGCACGAGGAGTCGAGCATACTGAAGTATTCGAGCGACGAGCAACGCAGCTGGCGGGGATGCCGCGGCGCTCGAAGGCCAGGCTATTTCGGATCAGGTCCTTACTACGCGTTGTGCGGCGCAATGCGTAGTATGCCTTTATCATGCAGCTCGACCAGGATGGTCAGAGCATCCAATCGCTTCATGCCGCAAATGTCGAGGATGTCGTCCAGCGTCGACTTGCCGTCAATCAAGCTCAACATGAACCCCGCGCGATGGTCCAGGCTCATCCACCGCATTTCTTCTGTCCTTGCCGCCACTTTGAGAACACTTCCAGCAGGTCCCAAGCGAGCGGTGTACATCGTTGTCAGGGTACGCCGACACTCGTCGGCGTACCGCATGGCGTCTTCGTCGTCGGGATCTAGCTCCAGCCGTGCTTCGGCTTCGCGCATCGCGTCCGTGAAGTTGCCGACCGCGTAGAGATCGGACAGGGATGCACCGGGGTCCAGTTCGATCTTCGGCCCTGCTTTGACGGGTTCGCTAAATGCGATTGGGGCTGGCTGCTCGCTTTCCCGGCTGTGCCCGTCCACGAAATCCAGCGCGCCGCTCTTGCCGGGGGGGGGATGAATGGTGTAGCCGGCCGCGGGCACCGCCTGGTGACTACTCGACGACGCCGAGGGAGGGGGGGGCTCGACCGTTGGGACTTGAGACGCGCGTTCGCGATCGGGAGCCGAGCCGAGTGCTTCGGGAACCCCGGGGTTTGGTTCCAGCAACGTCTGCAGCGCGAGTTCCTGGCTGATTTCCTTGGCTTCCAGAGTGGGGCGATCCGTTTCGCGCTTCTCCGCCTGGTCGCCAGGTCGTTGTTGCGCGTCCGCCGAGACCGACGTGTCCTGCTCCGCCGCGGCGGGTGAACTAGGTCGTGAGGGGGGACTCTGTCGATTGGGCATCAATCCCGCAATTCGATGTTTCAAGTGGCACCGGCGACGACTCCGCGGAACATTCGCATCGTACGCTCGATGGTCTCTAGATGACGGGTCGCGGCACTGCCGTCTCCACTCTCGACGGCCTCCGTCGCACTCGTGAGGGCCGTTCGCGCCTTTTCCAGGGCATCCTTGCCGAACTCACTCTGCCCAACCACCTGCTCTACCTGGGGGAGCAGTCGTTCCAGTTCGCTGCTCGCTGTCTCCACGCGCTGGCGAAGTTGTTCGAACTCCTCGTCCGCACGGCGTTCGACGAGATAACCGCGGGCATTTTTGATCATCTCGTGCACCTCGTCCGCGGTCAGGCCGCTGGAGGCGGTTACCTGGATGGACTGTGCTTGCTCCGTCTCGAGATCGCGAGCGCTGACGCTCACGAGGCCGTCTGTGTCGATCTTGAAGGTGACCTCGAGTTCGACTTCGCCCCTGGCAGCCCGTCGAAGTCCCGTCAACACGAACTCTCCCAGCAGCTCGTTGTGGGCTGGCTCTTCCGACTTGTCCTGTTGCATCACCAAGATCTTGACTGCCGTTTGGTTGTCCCGGCTCGTGGTGAACACTTTCGTGCTGCTCGTAGGAACTGTCGTGTTTTGCGGGATCAGTTCCTCGAAGTGACCGCCCGCGGTCAAGATCCCCAGTGCGTGCGGCGTCACGTCCAACAACAGGACTTCATGCCCCGACTTGTCCAGTAGCGATGCGCCCTGAATCGCCGCGCCCAACGCGACGACCTCGTCAGGATGGACACCCTGATTCGGTCGGCGTTGAAACAATGCTTCCACCGCCTGATGAATCGCCGGCATGCGGGTCATGCCGCCAACGAGAAGCACGTCATCAATGTCGTCGACGTCGAGGTCGGCATCCTGGAGCGCCCGACGGCAGATGTCGATGGTACGTTCAATGAGTCCACCGGTGAGCTCCACCAACTTCTGGCGAGTGAGGGTGCGTTGCAAGTGCAAGGCTTCGTTGCGACCGGTGGAGATGATGAAAGGAAGGTTTACCTCGGTTTGCTCGACCGCGGACAGCTCACACTTGGCTTTTTCTGCCGCATCCTTGAGCCGCTGAAGGGCCATGCGGTCTCGCCGCAGATCCACACCGTGATCTTCGAGAAAACCTTCGACTAGCCATTCGATGATATGCCCGTCGAAATCTTCTCCACCGAGAAATGTGTCCCCGGTTGTGGCGATCACCTTGAATACGCCGCCCTCGCCGATGTCGAGAATGGATACGTCGAAGGTGCCACCGCCCAGGTCGTACACTGCGATCGTGGCGTCGATGTCTTTGCCGAAGCCAAAGGCCAGCGCAGCCGCTGTCGGTTCGTTGATGATCCGGATGACTTCCAAGCCGGCGATGGCGCCCGCGTCTTTGGTCGCTTGGCGCTGGTTGTCGTTGAAGTACGCGGGCACTGTGACGACCGCCTTGTTCACACCGGTGCCCAAGTGATCATCCGCGATGATCTTCATTTCCTGCAGAATCATCGAACTCAGCTCTGGCACCGAGTATGTGTCTTCTCTGAGTTGGATGCGGGCGTCGTTGTGGGGGCCTTCGACGAGTCGAAAGCTTGAAGTGTCACGAGCGATAGCCACTTGTTGACTATCCCAGGGCCGCCCGATCAACCGCTTGGCAGCATGAACCGTGTTCTCTGCATTGGTGATGGCCTGCCGCTTGGCGATATGCCCAACCAGACGTTTGCCGGTCTGGGTGACCGCAACCATGCTTGGGGTGGTCTTGTAACCACCCCGGTTTGGAATGACCCGCGGTCCGTCTGCGTCGGCGACTGCCACGCACGAGTTCGTCGTGCCGAGGTCGATGCCAATTACTCGTTCTGCCATAGCTTAGCCTTGAACTGGAAATGCCCTCAGTCTCCGCGCTGCAGCCGGGAGAGGAGTTGCTTCATTGCATCATCGTTCGGTTGCAGGCGCAAGGCCGACTCCAGCAGCTTGATCGCGCTCTGCGGCATTCGGGCTTCGATGTAGATCTCGGCCAGCAATAGGTGGTTGGCGGGGTTGCCTGGCTCGAGCTCCAAGGCCTTGCGTGCCTGCTCACCCGCTAACTTCAGTCCGTTGTCGTCCTTGCGGAAGCATCTGGCGGCCTGAGCATACAGTTCCCCACTCTGTCGCCCACGGGCCGCCTTTGTGTACAATCTGCCAGCGGCTTGGAAGTCGCCGTTGCGTTCGCGGACTTTGGCCTGGAGCAGGTTTTCTTCCGCCATCCTTCGGTCCGCGGCAAGTTCAGCTTCCGCCAGGCTCTGCTGCAGCTTCATGTCGTCTGGGCTGAGCGAAAGCGCCAGTCGATAGGCGTTGGCCGCCGCCAGTGGATTGTCGGCTGTGAGCTCTGTTTCGGCGGTTGCTACGTAGCGTTTGATCTGGCTGGAGAGTGCTGGGGAGGCCGCCGCAGGCAGTCTTCCCTGACTCAGCGAGGGCGTGCTGGTCGAGGTCAACGCCCGTGCCATCGACTGACTGCTGACCCCGGGCGGGGTCGGTAAGCGAACGCTCGTCTCGACTAAGGATGGGGGCACCAGGCTTTTCTGGCTGCGTGCGCCGGCCATGGATGCGAATCGGCGGGCAACGCTAGTTCTTGCCCGTTGCTTGCGGAGGGGGTTATCTTGCTGTTGGCTATCGGTCGGCAGCGGTGGAGTTGCGCCGGGTGAACGCTTCGTGGCCGGTGCCATCGACCCTGGCCGTGATGCGACGGGGTGTCTTCTACCCTCGGTCTTGCTGCGAGCCTGGCTCGACGGGGGAGGCGCGTGTGTTCCGTTCGTCTTGCGATGATTGCCGGATGCTGTCTGAAGACGCTGCGACGCAGAGCCATTGTCCGTTCCGAGTGACGGTGGGGTGGCGCCGTTGACTCGTTTGGAAGGTGTCGCGGACGTTGTCGCGTTCGCCCCTCCAGCCGCCCGCGAGGTCGGAGTAGGGTCGAGCTGTGATGCAGTCGACCGCGTCGCCTCGAGAGGTTGTTCTGGACCGAGCGTTGCGTCGTACGCTTTTCGCTTCTTGCTTCGGGTTAGCGTTTCTTCTGCCTGGGTCAAGCGCTGAAAGACGAGCTCGAGACGCGCCTTGGTTTCGCCCAGTTCCTCACCGTAGTACTTGTCGGGGTGATAGTTCGAGACGATGCTGAAGTAGGCGCCCTTGATTGCTTTCTTGTCCGCGCTGCGAGGAAGGCCCAAGAGCTGGTAGTGATCGAGTACTTCGGACCGCGCTAGCATGGCTTCCACGCGTTCTGACAATGGAGCGTCGCCTGGCGGGAGAGGGACGACCTGGAACTGGGCGTCGTTGGGTTGTTCGGGGCCCGTTGCTGGCCGTGGTTCATCAGGCAGTCTGGCGACGCCTGAATTCTCAGCCGCACGTTCGGCGTGTTCCAGCGGTTCGATCGCCCCGTGCCGAGCCAGTGTCTGCAATGACGTCAGTACGCGGTCTCGAGGTAGTCCCGTGGTGAGCTGGATTTCCCGGATACTGGCGTGCCCGTCGATGCGAGAGAAGACGAAAGCATCCTCCGGCCCGATCGCGAGCCTGCGCAGGTCGACTCCCGGTCGCAGCTGCGGCACTTCCGCCGACGGATCTGCCGTACCGTTGTTGCTCACACCCACATTGCTCCTTCGGTTGATACTGCCACCAGCCCGCGCACAGTGCGAGGCCTTATGGCTAGGGGGTGTCCCAAGTTTTCTGCTCGTCGCGAGAGGCAGGGCGTGCTTCGCAGCCGCGAAATCCTGCCTCGCAGCAGAGCAAGAAACTTGGGACACCCCCTAGAGCGGTACAACCCGGTCGAACGAGCTGACGTTGGTCGGGAGTTCAGCGAAGGTGATCGCGCCCCCTGGCGAGGCAGCCGCTATTCGCGGGAGCTATCGCAGGCTATAAGCAGGCCGCACATGAGCCGAGGATCGAAGATTTGCCCCGAGTGCGGTGCCCTCAACGGCCTCGACCAGCAGACCTGTGTCCGTTGCGAGACTCCGTTTCCGAGCCCACTGACGGCCAGTTTCACGGCGGTGTTCGAGCGGGTGCTGGGCCGCGAACTGCCGATGACGAAGCTGTTCGTCGGCATGTGTTCTGTCGTGTTCGCTTTTCTCACGTTGGATACAGGCCAGCTCTCCATCATGGGCTCTGACACTCACTGGAGCGAGCTGCGTTGGGGGGCACTGACGCCACTCCTGGGTAAGGATGAACCATGGCGCGTCTTATCCGCCACTTACATACACTTCGGCATCCTGCACATCGTGTTCAACATGATGGCGACCATCGACTTGGGAAAGTTGCTGGAGCGTTTGGTGGGCCCATCTCGTTTCATTGTCGCGTTGCTTGTTAGCGCCATCGCAGGTTTCGTCGTCAGCCAATGGTGGTCGTTGAACTTTGGCACCCTGCGGTCGATTACGGGCGGGGCGAGTGGCGGGATCTTCGGCTTGGGCGGTGTGTTGATCGGCTATCTGTATGCTCGTCGAGATCCTGCGTGGAAACAGATAGGCATCCGTTTTGCGGTCTACGCAGCATTGTTCGCCGTCGTCTTTCCCGTGAACAATGCGGCGCATATTGGCGGGTTCATCGCCGGGGCACCGCTGGGCTATGTGTTCTGCAAAGAGGCGCGCCCCTGGCGCCGCCATGGGTTGTTTCGAGTTCTTGCCGCCTGCTTGTTGCTCGCTTCTGTGGCGAGTGTGGCGTTGAGCCACGTCTCCGGCGTGTGGGAGCAGCGACGTGCCCTCGAGATGCAGCGGCGCTAGTTTTTTGGACGATGCTGTGGGTCCGCCCTCATTGGGATTCGGCGAGAAGCTCTTCTCCTGCCGCAAACGGTCCGCGAACCTCAATCGGCTCTTCGTCGCCGAGTTCTATCTGGCCAACCCACGTGCCCGAGAACTCCAGCGGCTTTGCCTGCGTGTCGAAACGGGTAGGGCCCGCGGCAGAGAAACCCAGTCGAGCCACGCTCAGATCAGCGGTCACTACGCTTTCCCACATGCTGACGAAGGCGTTCTGACAAGATGTTGCCAAACACTCAGTCTCACATCCATCAAACGCGATACCGTCATCACCGGCGAGGATGGTCGCAACTCTGGGACAATCCACCAGGAAGGCCAAGGCTTCGCTCATCGTGGTAGGTGCTGGGGCGGTCGCCGTCGACGGCGCTTGCGCGTCCGCAATGGTGGCAGCTGTCGTACTCACCCCGACTTGTTCCGCGATCCCTGCCAGGAGTCGCGACTGCTGCCAAAGCAGACGAGCGTTCATCTGCAAAGTGTCCCCTTCCGTGTCGAGGCTGACGTAGACTCGGTCGTTGAGCCCAAGGCGTCCTGGAGCAGCGTTCGCCATCGTCAGGATCTTCAATAGCCCGCTGTCTGGCGCGCCCTCGGCGCCGCTGAGCTCCCCGGATAGGGCTTCGGCGCTGAACAGTTGCACCAGGCCCTGAGTCAGCCATAGCCGCAGCCGTGAGGTCAGTCCGCTTTGAGCACCTGCTTCCGCGAACACACCGCTCGCGATCAGCATTTCGCCCCAGTTCTCGTTGGTCTGTGCTTCGACGAAGGCCGGCTGATTCTCACTGGCGATAGCCATGTTGCCTAGGAGTGCATTCAGGTCGCCATCGTGGCCGGCAGTGAACGCATCCAGCATCACCTGACTGATGGTGTCGATCTTGGCGGCAAGCACGCTGTTGTTTTCAAGGCCGAGTTGGACACCAAAGTTGATGTCACGCACACGCAGCGGGCGATCGGCCAGCGCAATGGTCACGGACGATTGCATGCCCGCGGACAGCAGCACATCCTCGCGGCACCCATAAACGTACTCCTCTCCTCGCAGCAGGACTGCGTAGCGTTCTTGGATCGGAATGCTGGGGGATATCGGTGCGTACCCGGGCGTGCCTGAGACGCCTGCGTCGGTAGCTTCTGCGGGAAACTCTTGGGGGTAGTCCGCGCTGAAGAGTTCGAGCTCGGCGCAGGTGCCGTCGGCCACGAATCCAACCGCCCAGGTCTCGATGGGTCGGAGTCCGGAGTAGGTGGGGATGACCTGTAGGACGCCCTCCTTGCGGTCCTCGACTTCCACCTTGGACGAGGCGGTGACGCCACCGACAGTCGCGTTGACGGTGAAGGGGGGGACCCCCGTCAACACGCTGACCTCAACGCTTGCTGTGCCGTCAGTCTTCGTCTCGATTTGACTGGCGCTTAGGTAAGCCGCGTCGACGGACCCAACGATGGAGACCAGGACCGTGTGGACCCCCGGCGGCGTGACGGTGATTGTCAGCTCGCCGGTGTCTACCCGTCCGAGCCGGAGGGTTTTCGGATCCAGGCGAAGCTCGAGATCTGTCTCCGGCGCAGGTGGTTCGTCCGTTTCCGCAGGCGAGTCGTTGGAAACATTCAATGGTCGTTGCTGAATATCGCCGCATGATAGTAGCAGGCCGCACATCGAAGCGATCGTGGCATGGTGGATCCGCTGGCAGAATCGGTGGGACTTTGTGGGTGGTCTCATTGCGATGCAGGTGCTGCACGAAGGGGCGGTCACGTCCACACATGTAGGGTACGAGGACTGCGGCAAAGCGCAATGGCCAGCAGGTCACAAAATGAATGAGCGCCGGTCAACGGTGATATCGTGCTTTCATGGGCAACCTGGAGACAAAGATACTGGTCGTCGACGACGAACCTGCGCTGCGCCAGATGCTGCAGATCCTGCTGCGTCGTGCCGGTTTCGAGGTGGTGCTCGCGCCTGGGCACGCCGCCGCAGCGGATGCAATCGTCAGCGTACCCCAGCCATTTCCGGTTGTCCTGACGGATCTGGCGATGCCGAACGGGTCGGGTCTGGATGTACTAGCGGCCGCCAAGCAGCGGTCGGTCCAGACCGAAGTGATTCTCATGACAGCCCACTCCACCGTCGAGAATGCGATTTCAGCGATGGCAGCGGGGGCGTTCAGCTTCGTGACCAAGCCGTTCGATCCAGAGCAGTTGTTGGCGTTGGTGAACAAGGCGCTGGAACGTAACGCGTTGGTGACGGAAAACACGCGCTTGAAAGCCCAAGCACAGCGGGGTAGTGAGGCGCTGACCGGCAGGAGTGTTGCCATGCGGAGCGTCATGGACTTGGTGGCGCGTATCGCAGACACGAAGACGACAGTGCTGATCACCGGGGAGAGCGGTACAGGCAAAGAGCGGGTGGCACGAGCCATTCACGAAACCTCCAGCCGCAAACAGAACCCATTCTTGGTCGTCAATTGCGGCGCGTTGCCCGAGAACCTGATGGAAAGCGAGCTCTTTGGTCACGAGAAGGGAGCCTTCACTGGGGCAACTGGCAAGCATCTCGGCCTATTTCGCGAGGCTGAGGGTGGGACCGTGCTGTTGGATGAGGTCGGTGAGTTACCTGCGCCGCTGCAGGTCAAGTTGCTGCGCGTTCTGCAGGAGAAGAAAGTCCGCCCCGTGGGTGCCTCTCAGGAAGTGGGTGTGGACGTGCGAGTGCTCGCGGCCACCAACCGGGATGTCGAGCAAGACGTCCAGCGCGGTACGTTTCGCCAGGACTTGTACTATCGGTTGAACGTGATCCGGGTGGAGTTGCCCCCGCTGCGCGATCGTAGGGAGGACGTGGCGGCGTTGGCAGAACAGTTCGTTTCGCGCTTTGCCGCCGAAATGGGCAAAGACGTGCGAGGGCTGACACCAGACGCTCAGCGCGCTCTGCTTCGTTATCCGTTTCCAGGCAACGTGCGGGAGCTGGAGAACATGCTCGAGCGGGCAGTCGCGTTGGCGGGGGCGCGGTCCATCGGTTTGGGGGATCTTCCCCCCGAGGTCAGTGGGATGTCGGGCTCGGAGGGGCCTGCCTTGTTGTCCCTACCCGAGGGCGGATGCAATCTCGATGAGGTGCTGACCGAGATCGAGCGCAGGCTGATTCTGCAAGCCTTGGACCGAGCCGGGGGAGTACGCACCAACGCGGCGCAACTGCTCGGGATCACGTTTCGGTCGTTCCGCTACCGGTTGAGCAAGCATGCGCTTGGCGTAGATGACGACGAGGCTGCCGGGTGAATGGTGCAGCTGGCTCGAGTTCTGTCATACTGAGCGCAATGAATCGCACCCGAGACCGAGGCTTCACGCTGACGGAAGTCATGGTGGTCGTCGTGATCGCTTCAATACTGGCGGTCGCAGCGGTGAGCTCGCTGCGCAAGCACGTCAGCTCCTCTCGCACCATCGAGGGGTTGACGATGGTGCAGAGTATTCGCGCTGCTCAAGAGCACTACAAAGCGCTCAATGGGGAGTACATGGATGTCTCACTGTCCGGCCTGTGGTACCCGCGAGACCCGACAGGAGCGTCGGGGCGTCAGAAGACTACATTTTTCGGTCCCCCAGGCGATGGTGCGCACGCGGACAACGATAACTGGTTGACCCTCAATCCGACGGTTGCAGGCCCCGTAATGTTCGGGTACCGCACCAGTGCGGGCATGCCGGGGGAGGCGATGACCGAGCCTGCCCAAGCGGTTACCGGTCTGGTCTGGCCAGGTACGACCGAGCCGTGGTACGTGATTCAAGCCATTGGAGATGCCGATGGTGACGGTCTAACAGCCTTTTACTTGGCCTCGAGCATCAACGGCGAAGTGTACCGACACAACGAAGGCGAATAGTCGACTCATGCTGAGGGGGCTCGAGTCGCCGTCGGCGCCACAGGGGTCGAGCTGACGGCTGGTGCGTTGTGAACAGGGACTTTGCCCCGCCGAAACCCCTTCTGGCGGTCTTGTCAGTGCCGTAGGCCGGGAAGCCTTTGCCTTTGACTGGCGTTTCCCCGGAGGGCTCGCCGGAGCGGCGACGGGCTAGCGAGATCGCCGGGGTCGGTCGGGCGGGTGGCTTTGAAAGGTGGCTTGGAGGGCCGGGTGGGACAGGGGGCGTGACGCCCTCCGAAGTAGCCCTCACCAATTGCGTCAGTCTCGCAGAGGTGGGTGACAAAAATTGTCGGGTCGGAGTTGCTCGAACTGAAACACACACCGTGGCTCGTGCCGCAAGTGCTCGATTATCGAAGGGGTGCAAGCGGAGATCCGAGTTGGCACGTCCTTCGCTAAAGAGCCACACCGATGCGAGGCACCCGGAGCGCGGTTCGAGGATTCACGTTGGTGGAGGTGATGATTGTCGTCGCCATCATCGCTGTGCTCGGCACGCTGGCGGTTTACGGTGTGCGCAAGTATGTGGCGAGCGCGCAGACGTCCGAGGCAACGGCCGTGTTGGCTTCCATTCGGGGAGCTCAGGAAGTCTACCGTCAGGACACGTTCGTCTACCTGGACGTGTCCGGCGGAAACTTCGCCAACCTGCACCCATCGACAACGCCGGGTGCGTTCAAGCGCAACTGGGCGGGGGATGGGGATCACGCGGCCACCAGCCAGAACTTTCGAGAACTGGGCGTCGAGGTCAGTGGTGCCATTTCCTACTCGTTTGGTTGTGTCGCCGGCCGCTCCGGCGCCGCCTGGCCCGCTCCGCCGACGCAGAAGACCGCCGAGCAGTTCAACTTTCCCGACGAGGCGACCGAGCCTTTTTTCATCGCGGTGGCCAAGGGGGACTACGACGGCGATGGGTTGTTCGACTGGGTGTTAACTCACAGCCTGACTAACGAGATGTACATCGAGGAGGAACACTGATGGGCCTCCCGACCATCTCCGGTATCTTGAGCTGTAGCCACCCCCGGCGATCCCGGCCGCAGCGGCCACCTCGCTCCGGGGTCCCAAACGAGCGGGTCCCACACAGCCGCAGCTGTGTGGGTACGAGGCTTGGGGGTGCTCAAAAACCGCCAGGTTTCCTCCGCGCCGGTTCTCGCGAGGCGGCCGCTGCGGCCGGGCTTGACGGGGGCCCGAGCCCCCAAAATTCTGGCGATGGCCTCCGACTGAACTCTTCATCCACTTGGACTTGGAAAACGAGAAATACGCGTGCGGGTTGGGTGGCCCGTCGCGAACGAATCACCCGCCACCCGCACAATCTGGAGAGAGAACAAATGCGTAAATTGAACAAGCGTGGTTTTACCCTGGTAGAGCTCATGATCGTGGTCGCCATCATCGGCGTTCTGGCCGCACTCGCCATCTACGGCGTACGCAAGTACGTGCTAAACGCCAAGACGGCCGAGGCTCGTTCGGCGGTGGGTCGCATCGCCAAGGACGCTACGACCGCCTTCGCCAAGCCGAAGATGAGCGGCGCTGTCCTCGGTCTGAAGGAACAGTCAGAAGCCTCCGTGTCACTCTGCAAGACCTCCACATCCGTTCCTGACGACATCGCAAAGGTCAAGGGGACGAAGTACCAGTCTAGCCCGGCGGAGTGGGGCGGTTCCCAAGACACAGGCTGGCAGTGTCTCGGTTTCTCGATGGATGAGCCTCAGTTCTACATGTACACCTACACGGCAACCGGCACCAACCTAGAGGGCAACGGGTTCACCGCAACGGCGAACGGCGATCTGGACGCCGATGGCAAACCCTCCACATTCAGTCTTACCGGCGAGATCAAGAAGGGTAGCAACGATGATTTGGTGCTGGTCGTGGCGCCGAACCTCGTGGAGTCGAACCCGACGGACTGACGCGGCACTCCGCTCGAGCCCAGAGACCCGTCAGCATCCTGCTGGCGGGTTTCTTTTTTGGGTGCGCCCAGCATGGGCGCTGTCTTGCGGGTGCAAGTCCCGCCGAGGGGGAAGTCATCTCGACCCAATGCAGTGCAATTGCGGGGCGACCGGCTCTGGGTCCGAGGCTCGGAGCGAAAACCAAGGACGCAGCACCTAACGAAGAATCACTTCCAACTGCTCGTGAAAGGCGCGGGTGATGTCCGATCGCGCCGCGTTATCCAGCGGCGGTGTTGGCGTGGGGTGACCATAAGCGTCCTCGAAGCCGAACAACAGCACACTCGGGCGCCGGCTGCCGAGATCGAACCGCAGCCGAAGGCCCCGGGTACGCAGTTGTGCCTGCACCGTGTCTTGATTCAGGGTGGCGTAAGCCACCATGGCCGAGTTCGGGGCTGGGTCGATGAACCAGGAACGACCGTGGGTGTGCTCAACCTGAACTGGCCGATTCGACAGCAGGCCCGCTACCGTCGCGACGAGGTCGCGATGTTCGGTGAGCCCCTCCAGACGAGTTTGGGGGACCCCAGGACCGACGAGCGCTAGCGGCGTTCGGGTGGTGATCTCCGAGAATGAATAGCCGTGGGTGAATGTCCCATCATCGTAGATGGACTCGCCGTGGTCTCCGGTGAAAACTACCAAGTTCCGTTTTGGATCGAGGGCACCGATTGCATCCGCGACGATGTCGTCGATGAAGCGCATGCAGTTCCTGTAGCGGTTCTTGTGGGGGAGTTCGTCTTCCTTCCCGAGGGAGCGCGTGCGGCTTTCCCTCCATTTGGAGGAGGCGACGGGCAGATCCTTCTCGTACTCCTTCGGGTAGCGGTACTCGAAGTGCGAGGACATCAAAAATACCAACGCGAAGAGCGGTTTCTCGGTGTGATTGACCGCGTCGACGAGGTTCGAAAGCGCGCTCCGGTCCCAATCCACCCAGTCGCCACTGTCGTCGTGCACGAAGCGATCCATGGTGTCTGGGTTGAGGTATTCTTCGCGCCGATTCCACACCTTGGGGTGACCGCTGAAGTAGGCGCATTCGTAGCCGCTCTCACGAAGGGTCACGCACAGCTGGGGAGGCACATTGGCGTCGAGCGTTTGATGATAGACGGCAGGGCTGCGCCCGTACAAGAGCGCGAACATGCCTGACTCCGAGTACATCGTCCCCGCGTCGTGGTGCGCGGCCAAAGTGCCTCCCTGGGACCAAGTGAACAGTCGCGGCATCAGCTCGGGTTCAAACACGTCATGCCGCAGGCTTTCGGCGACGATGAGAACGACGTTGGGTGGATCAGGCCGCAAGTCGAGTGGCGTGCGGTCGGCGTCTTGGGCACTCGTCACCCGGGCAAAGGCAGCGCGGTACGCCGTGCGTAGCTCCGGGGCCAAGGCGGAAAGCACCGGGTCCTCGAAAGTCTGCGTGTCGTCACTGGGGGCCGCCAACCGAAAGTCGAGAACCTGGGTCGAGTAGAGTCGTTCCAGCACGCCTCGGTTTCGCCAGGCGGTGTGCATCGAGTGCGGCACCAACGCGCCTGCCCAGAAAAGCGCGATGAGCGCCGCCGTCAGCGCGACACGCAGGATCGCTGAGAGCCGGGACCCAAGCAGGCGAACGGCGCTTTCGCTCACAAGAAGCGCGATGGTGGCCCAGATGGCGCTCAGCGACAGCCACAGAAGCGACGTCAGTGCCCAAGAGCCCAAGTTGCCGCCCGCTTGGTGCCCCTCCGGGAGCAGGGCAATGCGCCCGACTTCGAGCACGTGTCTGCCTACGGACGACAGCACGTCGGCGTCCAGCATCAGCCACCAGCCGATCAGCGTCGCGATGCAAAAAAAAGCGACTCGAGCGGCCCGGGCACGGGCGCACCTGAACAGAACGCTTGCAGCGGCTGCGGGGAAACTCAGCAGCAAGAGATTGGTGGCGATGAAGGTCGCCGGTGCCAGCCAGACTTCGTCGCCGGATAGCTCCAGTTGCTCCAACCGGAGCAACTGGGCGCACGTATTCCGCTGGAGACCAAAATAGATCCCGAGCGAAAATAGGGCCGCTGCAAGCCACGGCGCCGCGAGCAGGGCACGAATCGACGGCCTGTCGTCACTGCTCACAGCCGCCGAGCGTAGTCCCTGGTGCGCCGGGAGGCAAAATTGAGCGTTGCACCCATTACGTCTCCCACTACCTGCCGGCAGGCGCTAACGTAGGTGCTCGTGCGTTCCCTCACCCCGTTGGAGTCGGTGGCTCTCTTGTCCGTGGCCGGATCCGTTGCTGCCGTGTTCGTTCCCGCGTTCGTGCGCCATCTCCACGCGTCACGGCTTGCGGAGCCGCTGGATGGTCTGCGCCACATTGGGGCTCACGCGACCGCGTTTGCCCTCGAGCGCCCGGCACAAGACGCCTACCCTCCGCCCGTGGGATTGACCCCAAAGGAAGTGCCGCAGGGTGAAAGCGTCGAAGACGCCCCCGGGACATGGGAGAAGCCGACGTGGAAAGCGTTGGACTTCGCGCTTTTTCGTCCCCATTACTTTTCATTCGCCTTCGACAGTGAGGGGAACGAGACCGGCTCACAGTTCACCGCCAGTGCTCACGGAGATTTGGACGGTGATGGGCTTTACAGTACCTTCAAGCTGCGCGGAGAATACCGCGCGGGTGAGTCACCGGTGACGTACCCCTTGGAGATGGATCGAGAGGTTGAGTAGCGACACTGACGCGTCCAAGCGACCGACGGCCAGGCCCCCGTGGGGTTCGATTCTGGTGCTTTTGTTGTGCGCAGTCGGCTTGTGGGGGGTTCGCAGCGAGGCCGCCGAACGTTTCGACCGACTGACGACGAAGAGCGACACGTACGCGCTGCCGAGCCCCGAGCAGACTGTCGTGTTGAGTCTCGGTTACCGCGCGGCCGTCGCCGACCTGATTTACGCCCACACGCTGGTTTCTTACGGGCTGCACTTCCAGGAACGTCGGCGCTTCGAGCACGTTGGGGACTACCTCGAGACCGTCAACGCGCTCGACCCGACCTTCGCGCAGCCGTACCTGTTTGCTGACACGCTGCTGACGCTACAGCCCGAAGCTCCACGGCCCCAGGATTACGTCCGGGCACGCGAGGTGCTCGAGCGCGGCATCGAGGCGCTACCGTACCACCAGGAGCTGTGGTTCGTGGCTGGGCAGTTCATCGGTTACATCGCTCCCCCACATCTGGGCGACGCCGAGCAAGCCAGACGATGGAGGGTCGACGGTGCGAGGCTCTTGGCGCGAGCCTGCGAACTCGCGACTGACAACGTACGCATTCCACGCCACTGCATCGTTGCCGCGTCGCTGCTCAATGATGCCGGCGAGCGTGAGGCGCTGATCCAGATGCTCTCACGCACGCTCGCCGTCCAAGACGACCCGGAAGTGAGGGAGTTGGCGCTTGGGGCGCTTCAGCAGTGGACCGATCAGCAGCGTGCAGACGACCGCCGTCAGCGGCTGCAGGCGCTGGACCAGCTGTGGCAGCGGGACTTGCCGCACGTCGCCAAGGACCAGTTTTTGTTGTTGGGCCCGCGCCTCGACGTGCTTCGCTGCGTGGGCCACTCGCCGGGCATGGACGAACTGCAAGGGCCCTGTCCGCTGAGTCTGCGGGCCTGGGGGGAGAGCCTGGATGCACGGCTTTGGTAGCTCGCGGACGCCCGGCTACTTGAAGCGGTGAACGACCGTTGAAGTCTGCCCCGCCTTGGCGGTGACGGACTTGTTGGCGCGGTCGCCCTCGTGAACGAAGACAACCGTGTGGGGGCCCGGAGACACCTTGACTCCGAGCTTCGGTGTTCTGCCCACGGGGCGTCCGTCGAGCAGCACGTTGGAGGCTGGGATCGAATTGAGATTGAGCGTGGCCTCGCCCGTCGCTTTTGGCGTCGAGCGCGGAGTGGGGGACCGTCGCGGGGCGGGGGATGCCCGTGGACTGGGCGCGTCGTCGCCGGACGGATCGAGGCTGATTTCGAACGTCTTCTCGGCCTGGCCGTCTTCGAAGCTCAAGTTCTGCCGGAAGGTCTCGTAACCCCGTCGGGTGGCCACGAGGGTGTGCGGCTTGGACGTATCGATATGCAGATTGATAGGTAACGAGGGCAACACGCGGCGATCGCCATCACTCTCCAAAACGATGCGTGCGCCGTTCGAGTTGTCGCCGCCTCGGATGATAGCCAAACCCTTGACCACCTTCAGAGCCGGCACCTGAACGTCCTGCATCTCCTCCTTCCGGACGGTGACGCTCTTTTCCCAGGTCTCGAAGTGCTCACCGGAGACCTTCAGCTGGTGAACTCCGGGGGTCAAGGTCTTGAGCTCCTGCGGCAGGGGGCCCTTGTCCTCGCCATCGACGAACAGGCGTAAGCCCTGGCCACTGCCAGAGACTCGAACTCCAGTTCCGGCGGCTTGGGCGAGCAGGATGTTCTTGACGGCGTCCTCACCCCCGGTGACCAGCACCGCGGTTTCTGCCGTTTGCGCGTAGCCCTCGGCCCGCGCCTTGACCATGTGCGTGCCTGCCGGCAGCTCACCCAGAGTGCAGGGAGAGGACTTGCACGCGACCTTGCCATCCACGAGCACCTCGACGCTGCTGATGAGCTTGTTCCCGGGGCCCGCCACCGTGACGACCAGGCCCCCTGTCGTCGGGCGCAGGATGAAGAATAGCGCCAATCCCAGAGCAACGGCAGCGACCGCCCCGATCAGTAATGGAGTGCGATTGCCGGGCGCAGGCGGAGCGGAGCCGACCTCCGCGAAGCTCGGCCGATGCGGGCTCGGCATCGACAGCACCGGAGGTGACGGCACAGGCGCCGACGGGCGCGACATCGGTGGTGGCGGCACATCCGGGAGGTTTCCAACCGGCACGCTGCCCCGCTCGGCGTGGCCCATCAGCATGTGCGCCGCATCAAAGCCAGACTCCCGGCTGAACACCGTCGTCTTGTCATACTCGTCCTCATCCCAGTCGGGCGCGGACGCTTGCAGAGCCGACGCTCCTGGCGGAGGGCCGGAAGAACGCAGCGCGCTGGGAGGAGGCGGGAGGGGAGCTCCTCGACTCAACCTCGAGGAAGGAGCTGGCGGACCCGAGCTGCGAAAGGGAGGGGGCGCTGGAGGCGCAGGTAGGCTGCTGACTGCGGAGGGACTCGAGGGGGCGGCGATGGGGGTGGGCGGTTCCTCACTGGCATCGAGGTTCGATGACGAACCCAAGCCCGAGAACACTTGGGTTGCGTCGTCTTCGTCGTAGATGTCCTCGGCAACCGGCTCCGGCTCGATCGTCTCCGCGTCCACGAACGGAGCCGTTTCGACCGCTTCGGGGTCGATCGTCTCCGCGTCCACGAACGGAGCCGTTTCGACCGCTTCGGGCTCGATTGTCTCCGCGTCGTCGACCAAGGCACCCGGCATCGTTCCGTCCGGCTCTGCAGCGAAAGGAGACGACACGTCCTCGATCGCCTCGACCTCTTCGAGCTCCTCCGCCTGTTCTATGGTCAAAGGCGGCGTGGGCGGTGGCACGCTGGTCCGAAGCGACGGCGGGGGAGGAGGGACGCTGGTGCGGGGGCTCGAGCCCAGTCTTTGCGGCACGACCATGCCGACCAAGGTTTGCTTGCGTGCGGGGGACGAGTCCTTGCTCAAGTTGTCGAATACGTCCAGATCGGAACCGCCGTTGTCACTCATTGCGGGTGTTTCTCCTGGTGGCAGCCCTGTCTACAACGCTGCACGAGGGTTGCGCGAGCTTCAAGCCCGCAGCCGTTGGAACAAAAGTCGCACGACGCGAGCATTTGGGCTCGCTCAAACTGGTCAAAGCCTGGGTCACCTACAAGTGTGCGTTTCAATGCGAATCGGCCGGCTGGGCACGGTTATACTTGCCCCCCGGCGATCTCGAGGTTTTGCGCTTCCCGGTGCTCTGTAGCGGTTGCCACACGCTTCGTTTCACAACAGGTGTATCCTTGAATATTCGCTCGAAACCGGCCTGGTCGCTGCGGCTCAAGTGCACGGCCTTGGGCGGCGACGCTGCGGGGTGCAGATTCAGGTCCCGCCCTTCGAGCACCCACCCAGCCGGACGCGGAAGGTATACGACAGATTCTGCGCCCGCCAACTCCAAACCTCGCCGAATCAGTTCGCCGCGCCTGCTTCCGGCGCTTTCGGAACCGGTTCTGAATTCGGCGTAGAGCAGATGCCCATCTTGGTTGCGGGCGGCGGCTGCGAAGGTTTCCGCTGACGGCACGTTCGTTCCCCGAAACAATACCGAAGCGTCGGGTGGGGGCCGAGTGCCCACGCGAATGTCGCCTTTGCGCCACCACAGGGCGGCCTCACCGACGTCATCTGGCGCCTGCCAGCTCGCCAGCCAACGCTCCGACGGCGTCGTGTTCGAAGGGGCGAAGCGAAATGGGTCCAGCTTGAGGACGTTCAGGCTTGCTTCCCCTAGCGAAGGATCCGGGCGCACGCTCGTTCGCGCTATGACGTAGGGGCGCCCGTGCTGAGGCAGGCCCTCCAACACCCATTGGCCCTCCCCGGCGAGTGCGCCCGCCGGGGATAGGTCTTGGCCTGGCAGCATCGACCGGATGGTGAGGTAGAAGAAGTCACGAGCCTCATGACCGATGTAGCGTGGGAAGTTCATCAGCTGCATGCCGCGAAATAGTCGTCGTCCGCGAAAGCGGAAGGCTGGGGCATCGGGGAGCTCCCCCTCCGCCTGCCAGATCGGTTGCAGAGGCAACGCCAACGGGGGCATCTTCTCGGCCTCGTCTACGTTGTAGAACTCGAGCCCGGTGTGTCCTTGGTTCATATCCAGATGCATGCCGTACTCGCAGCGCGCGGCCAGCATCGATTCGCCCAGGTGTTCAGCATCGATCTTCGTACCGTAGAAGTAGGCGATGAACCCTTCTTCCGTCAGGCACAACCCGGACCGGACAGTCTGCGTGTCGTCCTTCCAACCCTGGGGTACCCCTCCCCACCAAGTCCGACCGTGCGGGTTCGGTCGTGCTCCTTCGACCAACGGGGTCAAGTTTTGGCGTAGCCCACTGAAGTGCCCCGGAATGTTCACCCCTTGTGGCCAGGTCCCAAACGCCGTCGTACCGTCGACGAAACGCGCGACGGTGGCTGCGTACGGCAGGGGGGGTAAGTAAACCGTGCCCTCTGCCATCATCCCGTAGTCACCGTGGGTGCCTTGAAAACCGCCGTTGAAGGCGGCAACGACTCGTCTGAGGACCCCCGGTTGTCGTGGGATGCGCCCGGCACCGGTCGCGCCCGTCGCGCTCTTTGGCTCCTCGGTGCCGCTCATCATGTGCAGTTCCACGACGGCCGGGTCCCACAGCACGATGAGGGTCCGGGCGAACTTGCGCTCCTCGTCCGTTCGAATGAACGTCGTTACGAACGCCGTATCCAGTCCCGGTGGGGCTTTGACGAAAGGATCCCCTTCGAGGGACTGCCACACTCCTTCGCCCTCGTAGAGAGCTTCCAGCTTCGGAGTCAACGGCGCTGGCGGCCAGCGGTCGTTGAAGCGGCCCGTGGCCTCCGGTTGACCCGAAGGGAGCGGAGCCGGAGTCCGCGGGTTTGTCGCTACGCGGGTTTCGAACTGGTCGGTGTCGTCCCCCAGATCGAGCTCGAAGGTGCGCTCCGCCCAGTCCTTGGCGCGGTAAGCGATGGCCTTGACCCATTGCAGCCGCTCGTCACCCACCCACGGGCTCGCTCGCACGCGGTCGACAGTCCAAGTGATCCAGTTGCCGGGCGGTGGGAGCTTTTCTTGGCGTTCGCGGATAAACGTGGACCCCTCTGCAGGAGGCTCTCCGCGGGGGACCACGATATGTTCACCGTCAGCACGCATTTCGAGGGTCCCGTTCGCCACGCGCAATCGCAAGTCTCGCGGTGCTGGGACCAACTCGAGCTGTCGTTCGGTGATGCCACCAAATTCACCGTAGCGTTGCTGCCACGTCAGGTGCCAGCGCATGCGCTGCTGCCAGCCGAAGTCTCCCGGCATTTCGCGCGGAACGCCGAGGTCCAGAACCCTGACGCGATAAGAGTGTTGGTCGTCGCCGACGCTCCAAGCAGCGAGCGGACCGTCCGCTACCAGTTGGCGTTCCGCCGCGGCGTAGGTGTCCGTGATGTTGTACAGGCCGTCGAGGCTGAGTAGCTGTCCCTCTGGGCTGCGACTTGCGTGCACCAAGTACACGTCATCCAGTGCACCAGGATGTCGAGCGAGCACCCACGCCTTGTCCCGCCCGCGGACCCAGGGTGAGCCAGCTCTCGGCTCGATCCAATGCACGTCGGATGGCGAAGCGCTCAGATTGTGGCGGTCAGCAAGCCACTGGGCGAGTGCCTTCTCGGGCGTTGCGGTCTCGAACGCGGCCGGCTGCGCGTCCCATTGATGGAAGGTCACGCTCAGGGCGAGCAGCGCCGGCCAAGGGCGGAGCAGAGAGAGCTGGCGTACGATGGGGCGTCGTCGGGGCACGGACCGGGGCGGTAATAGCCGAGGGGGTCACCCAGGCCAACGCCCAGACCGACAACCAACGTGCCTCGACCTGCCAACCGAGTTGCACATTCGAGTCCAGGCTGTAGGCTTTTGCCGTGGAAGCTCGCCGGCATCAAAATTGCTTGAGATGGACGCGTTCGACTTCTTTGCTGTCATGAAACTCCTCGATCGTCGCTCCGTACTGGTTTCGCTTGTCGCATCGGGGCTTCTGGTCGCTTGCAACAGTCCGACGCTCCCGCCGCTTCCGCCGCCGAATGAGCCCCGAGTCATCCAGCACATGGGGGACGGTGAGGTGCTCCTGGAAGGGTCGATTCCCGTTGAGGAGGCGAAGCTGCTCGTGCTCAACACCCACAACGACGAAATTGTCGGCGTCTTCACCCACGACGGTGGGTACTCGGTGTTGGTTCGCGCGGAGCCCGGGGACTTCATACACCTGTGGTACTCCACGGCGGGTGTCGACAG
Organism: Polyangiaceae bacterium; assembly: GCA_050298815.1. Classification (GTDB taxonomy): domain Bacteria; phylum Myxococcota_A; class Polyangia; order Polyangiales; family Polyangiaceae; genus SZUA-265. The sequence goes on along the minus strand of JBNKUV010000075.1, from coordinate 218,429 downwards.
CCCGTTGGCGCGGTTCAGCATCCCGCCTCGACCAGAAGAGTTGGAAGAGCAGCCGTCGACTCCTGATGGCAGCGAAGGGGCGGGTGCGGACGATGCCGAGGGTGCGGAGCCACCCGACGCGACTGAGCCGGATGGATCGTCGACAGCAGGCGATGCCGGGTGCGCTTGCACGTGCGAATGAAGCGCGGTGCTAGACGGTGCGCAACGTGACTCGTCCATCGCTCTGTCGGTGGATGAGTCCGGCGCCCTCGCTCATTTGCCCTGCGGATGCGCTCGTGGTCACACCTGGCTCATCATCGAGTTCGCCGACGTCGACCGTCAAGTCGAAGTCCGACGCTTGCTCGACGATGCCTCGGTACATGCGCCCTGGATAGACGGGCCCGCCGGAGATGTAGACCTGGCCGTCGATGTCGGGGGCTTGGCCGTGCCAGCGGCCTTGCATCACCAGCTCGCTCTCTTCGCTGGGTCCTTCCACCAGAACCACCAGCTCTTGGCCCACACGAGCGGCGTTTTTCTCCGCGCTGATTTCTCGCTGAATGGCCATCAATTGCTCTGCCCGCTCGGCAATCACGTGTTCCTCGACTTTTTCGCCGAGTGTGAAGCTGTGGGAAGTGGGCTCGTCGGAGTAGTGGAATGCGCCGACGTGGTCGAAGCGTGCCCAGCGAACGAACTGGCACAACTGTTCAAACTCTTCGTCTGTCTCGCCTGGATGCCCCACGATGAACGCCGTTCGGAACACGACATCGGGGAGCTTCTCTCGCACCGTATCGACGAACTGACGCAGCCGGTCACCGCCATGACCGCGACGCATGCGTCGTAGCATGCCGTCCGCGGCGTGTTGCAGCGGCATGTCGATGTACGGCACGACCTTGGGATGTTCGGCGATCAGCTCGATGATCCCGTCGCTCAGCTTTTCCGGATAGAGGTAGAACAGGCGCAACCATTCGATTCCCGGGACGTCGGCGATCTGGCGAACCAGCTCCGGCAGCTGGGCTTTGCCGTCCAGGTCCCGGCCGTAGGAGACGGTGTCTTGCGAGATCAGGTTTATCTCGAGCACTCCGGCTCGTGCGAGTCGCTGCACTTCAGCGATGACGTCATGCTGCGGCCGGGAGCGCTGCTTGCCCCTCAGTTGCGGGATCACGCAAAACGAGCAACTGCGGTTGCAGCCCTCGGCGATCTTGACGTAGGCGCTGGCGCCACGCGTGCTGATGCGACGGGGGTCGGCGGCTTGAACGACCCAATCAGCGGGGTTACCGACGAACAGTCGCGGCGCGCGATTCTCGAGTACCTGCGCGAGGCGGAGCATGTCGCTGGAGCCGAGGAAGTGGTCCACTTCGGACATCTCCTCGGCCATCTCTGCGCCGTAGCGCTGAGACAGACAGCCTGCCACCACTAGTTTCTTGCAGTTGCCGGCCTGTTTGAGTTGAGCGAGTTCCAGAATCGTCTCGATCGATTCTTGCTTGGCCGGCTCGATGAAACCGCAGGTGTTGACCACGATCACGTCGGCTTCTTCTGGCACCTCGGTGTGCTCATAGCCTTCACCCTCGGCGACTCCGAGCATGACCTCGGAATCCACACGATTCTTGGGGCAACCGAGGCTGACGAAGTGGATGCGCGCTGGCGCTCGGGGCGAGGCTGGCCGAGTCATTGGGGCCTTAGTTGGCTTGCATCAGGGCCGTGAAGCGTTCGAAAAGATACAACGCGTCGTGGGGACCGGCAGCTGCTTCGGGGTGGTACTGCACGCTGAATGCCTTGGCATCGGGGGCGATGAGGCCTTCGCTCGTGCCGTCGTTCAGGTGCAGGTGGCTGGAGCGCGCGGCCCCGGAGATGGAGTCCACGTCCACCACGAAGCCGTGGTTCTGGGTGGTGATCTCGACGCGCCGGGTTTCCAGGTCTTGGACGGGCTGGTTCAAGCCGCGGTGGCCGAACTTCAGCTTGTACGTCGAGGCACCCAACGCTCGCGCCAGCAGTTGATGCCCTAGACAGATGCCAAAGATGGGCACTTTCCCGAGGAGTCTCTCGATCGTCTTGACCGCGTAGTCCAACGCGGCAGGATCGCCGGGCCCAGAGGAGAGGAACACACCGTCGGGTGAACGTGCGAGGATGTCCTCAGCCGACATTTGGGCGGGAACTCCAGTCACGTTGCAGCCAGAGTCAACTAAGCAGCGCATGATGTTTCGCTTGGCGCCAAAGTCCATTGCGATGACGTTGAAGCGTCGTTCTGGGGTCAGCTGCCCTGGGCCACGAATGGCTTCTTCCGGATTGAACGAAGCCGCCCACTCGGATCGGGATTCGCGAAACTCGTACTCCTTTTCGGGCGTCACGCGCTGCACCAAGTCCAGCCCTTGCATGTTGGGGGCTGCCTTGGCGCGGTCGACCAACGTGGCTGGATTCTCAGTTCCGATAGCGCCGTTCTGCGAGCCGTTGTCGCGCAGGTAACGCGTTAGCCGCCGGGTGTCGATGCCGCCGATGGCAACGATACCGTGGTGGTCCAAGTAGTCTTGGAGGCTGCTCGTCGCGCGGTAGTTGGAGGTCGTGATGCTGGGATCTCGCACGATGAAACCGGCGGCTTTGGGCTTGCCATCGATGCTTTCCGGGTCGTCTGCGTTTGTGCCGGTGTTGCCGATTTGGGGTGACGTCATGGTCACGAGTTGACCCGTGAATGAGGGGTCCGTGAGCACCTCTTGGTAGCCCGTCATTCCCGTGGTGAACACCACCTCCCCCGTCGCTATGCCGGGTTTCCCCCAAGCGAAGCCTTCGAACACCGTTCCGTCAGCGAGGGCGAGATGAGCGCGAGGTCGATTCATGCAGATTCCTGATTGTTTCCTTGTTCGTAGATCAGCTTGCCGGCGTTGGCCGTCAGCAGCACGCGACCTCGAGTTTCCTTGCCGAGGAAAGGGCTGTTCTTGCCCTTGCTGTACAGGTCTTCGGGTCGCGGCGTCCAGCGTTGCGCGGGATCGAATAGCGCAAACGTCGCTTTCTGTCCTGGTTCCAGCTTGGCCGGAGTCAACCCCAGCACCCGACTTGGTGCGGCACAAAGGGCGTCCACGGCGCGTCCCGGCTGCAGTTTGCCGTCACTCACCAGTCCCCAGATGAGGCCTAGAGACAGTTCTAGGCTACTCATGCCAGGTGCAGCTAGCTCGAATTCGCAGTGAGTTTCCAGTGCCGACTGGGGCTCGTGATCGCAGCTGATGCAGTCTATGGTGCCCGCGTTCAGGCCCTCCAACAGCGCATCTTTGTCGCGCTCTTCCCGCAGCGGCGGATCGACGCGATAGCGTACGTCGTAGTCGCCCACGGCATCAGCCGTCAGCAAGAGGTGCTGCGGGGTGACGTCGCAGCTGACGGGAAGGCCATCTTCTTTGGCTCTTCGTGCCTGGACGACAGCCTGGGCGGTGCTCAGCGTGCGAGCGTGGTAGCGCGCGCCTGTCGCTCGGCACAACGAGATGTCCCGAGCGAAGGCCGCCTCCTCGGCGGCTCGTGGCGAGCCGCGCAAACCCAAGCGCGTCGAAACGACGCCCTCGTGCATGGCGCTGCCCTGGTGCAGCGTCGGTTCCTGAGGCCGTTGCAGTAGTACTGCCCCGAAACTGCCGCAGTACTCGAGCACCCGCCGCATCACCGAGGCATTTTCGATGTAGCCGCGTCCGGCGCTGATCGCCGCCGCCCCCGCATCGAGTTGATCGCCGATTTCGGCCAAGCGCTCACCGAGCGAGCCCACCGTGGCGGCCGCCAGCGGACGCAGGGTGGTGCGGTCTAGCTGAGTGCTACGCGACAGCAGCGCTTCGGTGACCGAACGCTTGTCGTTGACCGGTTTCGTATCTGGGGAGCTAGCGACCAGCGCATAGCCGCCTGCCGCAGCCGCAGACAGGCCACTTGCCAAGTCTTCTCGATACTCCAAGCCTGGCTCGCCCATTTGGGCGTGAAGTTCAGTCAGACCTGGCAGCAAGAGGAGGCCACGAGCGTCCCTCTCAGGAAAGTCGGAAAACCTCGACTGGGACGAGGCACCCCGCTCCAACGCAACGATGGTCCCTCGCTCCACGACCAAGTCCACGATGGCGTCCAAGTCGCGGCTCGGGTCGATGGCGCGAACGTCGCGGAGACACAGTCGGGCGATGGGTTCTGACACGATGATTGGCGCGCTTGATATCACCCAAGGAGGCGCTCGCCCAGGGGCCGTGGCAACTGGATGCTCGTGGTTCGGCGTAGCAAGCTGATCAACGGCTCGTGCAGGGCAGTAGCCGCTGCAGGCGCATTCCGGCAGCTGGAGCACACACCACCGCAGAGTGTGCACCAGGGGTGCCCCTTTTCATCCCCATTAGAGGCGAAAATCCACGGATTTGCGCCGCAAAGCAGCCGACGAGGGAGCGACATTTCGTGATAGGATGAGCCTTCATGTCGGAAGCCAAGTCGGAAACCGCGTCCACCCAATCAACTGAAGCCTCGGCCGAGGCATCGGCCAGCTCCCGCGAATCGAACGGCACCAAGGACCAGACGTCCGCTGCAGACGAGAGCAAGGAAGCTACGGCATCCTCAGCAAAGAAGAAGAAGGGGGCAAAATCAGGCCGCGAAAAGCAAGGCCCCAAGTCGATTGTCCCGAGGCCGGACGCGGGGGCAGCCGGTAGTAAGAAAGGCGGCTCCAAGACGCTCCGCGAGCCGGACCAGCCAGACTCCGTGGAGGAGCTGGACGAATCGCTCCTCACCGAGGCTGCGGCCCCGACGCCACCGAGTTCCGCAGGACTGCGCCCGCCGCGCAGGGGCTCCGCCCCACCCCCGCCCCCGACCCGCAGCCTGCCCGTTCCGCCGCGTGTCGGCTCGCGGCCCCCACCCCCGAGTCCCCCAGGCGCTCCGTCGAGCCAATCGCGCGGTCCGGAAGCGAAGGCGCCGGAGATCTCCCGGGGGCCGATGTCCGCCAGCAAGCTGCCACCCCCGCCGCCCCTGAAGTCGCGGGTTCCCGCCCCGCCGCCCCGCCGCCCCATCGCGTCGGTTCCCCCCGCGCCTCCCTCCAGGAGGCCGCCCGCGCCACCGCCGTCGGGCTTGTCGGTGGCGGCACCCTCGCCGGGTCTTTCCGCCGCCGCGGTAGGGATGACGCCAGCCGCACCGGGTGTGGCCAGTCGGAGCGTCCCTCAGCAGCCCCTCGCCACGCCACTGCCGGGTCAACCCACGCCGCTCAGTCCCGGCGTTTCGCCGGTGGTAACTCCGCTTCCACAGGCCGCTGCGGTAGCTGGACCAGAGGGGGTCGCTGAAGCGGAGAGTCTGCTCGATGCTGAATCCGTGCCGGATCTGGAGGCGAGCATCAAAACCGGTCAAGCGGAAGAATCGACGGACGATGCACTCTCCCAGTCGCTTCCGACCCACGCCGCGGCGTTGCCGCCAGTGGTTGCCGTGCAGCCATTGAGCGAGCCCGATGCCCAGCCGACTCAGTTCGACGTGCCGGCGGGTGAACGCCATGCGTCGCCATGGACCCTGGAGCGGCAGCGCGAAACGATCCTGGAGCATGCGCGGCAGTTGGTGGACTTGTTCGAGTCTCAGATCGCTCGTAAGCCTCCTCGCGAACGCGAGGGCCGTCTGCATTATGAAATGGCGCGGCTCTACGAGAGTCCACTGAGGCAACTCGATGAAGCCGCACGGCATTTCGAACATGCGTCGCGCCTGATGCCGCAGCACGTTCCCAGTCTGCGAGGCGCACGGCGTGTGCTCCTAGCACTGGGTCGTCACAAGCAGGTCCTCAAGCTCTTCGACGCGGAAATCGAGGCGACCGGCGACAGCTCGCAGAAGGCCACCCTCTATTTTCAGAAGGGTCGGCTGCTCGCCGAATCGCTGGGGCAAAAGGCGGATGCCCGAGCTGCGTTCGAGCAAGCAGCGCAGTTTTCCCCCAATCGGCTCGACATCCTCAAGGCTCTCGCCGGCGCAGAGGAGCAAGCCGGCGCTTGGCACAAGCTCATTGATGCGTTGGGGCGTGCTGCCAACGCGGCGGTGAGTTTTCCGGCGGAGCAGGCCGCCTACTTGGTGCAAATGGCCCGGGTGCAGGCCGTTCATCTTAAGGACGTCAAACAGGCCATCGAGTTGTACAAGGCAGCGCTCGGTGTCGATCCCGGTGCGCCCGCCGCGCTGCACGCGCTCAAAGAGCTCTTGTACGAGGACCGTCGTTGGAAGGAGCTGGTGGAGGCGCTGGAGCTAGAGGCTAGCTTGGCGACTACGCGAGAGGCGCAGGCGTTTGCCAAGTTCCGTGCGGGGCTCTTGTGGGTCGACAAGTTGAGCGACCTTGCGCGTGGCGTGACAACTCTGGAGCAGGCAAGCGCTCTCTGTCCGCAGGACCTTGCGATCCTCGAAGAGCTCACTCGTCTGTATGAGATCACCGATCAGCCCAAGAACTTGGCCTCCGCGATGGAGCGCTTGGTGGCTCAACAGCAGCGACCGCCTGTAGAGGTGTTGCACCGCCTGGGGCAACTCTACGAAGGGCGCTTGAACCAGCCCGAGCTCGCTATCGAGCGTTACGTCGCTGCGCTGGCGATCGATCCTGCGTATCGGCCAGTAACGCTAGCCTTGTCGCAGCTCTACCAACAACGCGGTGATTGGCGAGCGTTGGCCGAGACGCTGAACCGCGAGGCCGAGGTCAGCGACGATGCTCAACACCGTGCGGACCTGCATGCGCGGATAGCGGAGCTGTGTGAAGTGCGCCTCGGCAGCGTCGACTACGCAATTGAGCACCACAAGAAAGCGCTCGAGCTTCGACCGGCCTACGACGTTCCGTTCAAAGCGTTGTCGCGGCTCTACAGTCAGTTGCACCGGTGGGTGGAGCTGATTGAGCTGTATCATAGGGGGATCGAGGTCGCGAAGACCGATGCGGAACGGGTCTCCCTGTTGTTCTCAATCGGGCGTTTGGAAGAGGAGGCCTTGGGTCAGCCGGAGGCGGCAGCCAGGACCTATGACCGCATCGTCGAGCTCAATCCCCAGTCGCTCGAGGCGGTTCGGGCGTTGCAGCGCGCGTGTGAACGGGGAGGGGAGTATCGACGATTGGTCGAGGCGCTCCAGTTGGAAGTGACGCTTACCAAGGAGCGTCCCACCAAGCTGGCCCTGCGTCATCGCGCGGCCTGTGTTCTAGCCGACCAGTTGGGTGAGGTAGAACCGGCGGTTGAAGGATTGCGTAGCATCATCGCCGAGGATTCGTCCTACCTCCCCGCAATCGTGAAGCTGGCGGAACTGCTGCACGCCGAAGAGCGTTGGGAGGACTTGCTGCAGGCTTACGCAGCCGAACTGGCCGTCACCAATGGGACGGCGCGTGCGCGGCTGCTGTTGAAAATGGGTGAGGTTTGCGAGCTCCGCCTCGGAGAATCGAACAAGGCGATCACGCATTATCGCCAAGCCGTGCAGTCAGATGCCGAAAACAGGATTGCGATAGCGGCTCTGCGAAGGATGCTGACCAAATCGGAGAAGTTCGACGAGGTCGCCAAGCTGTTGGAGTCTGAGGCGAACTTGGTTTCTGAGCCGCGGGCTGCCGCGCGGGTTTGGTTGTCATTGGGTGATGTGCATGAAAACCGCCTAGGCAACGCCGACCGAGCACTTGCGGCGTACAAGCAAGCCATGAAGCTCGATCCCGCACTGCGCCCTGCAGTGGACGGCACGATTCGGTTGCTGGAGGCGTCGGGTGACCATCGGCAGCTCGCCGACCAGCTCATCGTCGAGCAGGAAGAGGCACTCGAGCCGATGTATGCTGTGGCCGCGGCGTTCCACGCCGGTCAAGTGCAACGTGACCAACTGCGTCAGAGCAAGGAAGCGGCTGCGACCTTCGAGAAGATGGTCGAACGCGATCCAGAACACGTCGGTGCGCTGCTGGCGTTGGAACGTATCTACCAGTACGGCGGGGATCACGACGCCCTCGCCCTCGTCTATCAACGTCAGGCTGCGGCATTCAACGACGCGGCGGCGCGAGTGGCCGCCTACCGCGGGCTGCTCGGAGTCTTGGAGCAAGCCGAGAAAGTGGACCTGGACCGGGTTCGTCAGACGCAGATGGCGCTGCTCCAGGTGGCACCGAACGACGTGCAGGCGTTGTTGGCGCTAGAAGCATTGGCATTGTCCGCGGAGGATATGGCGTTGATGGCGCAGCTCGACGCAAAGTTGAGCGTTGCTGGTCTCGATAGGCACTCCACATCCGCCTACCAAACGCGTCTGGCGGAGGCGATGGAAGCCCGAGGCGACCGTGCCGCGTTGGAGGTGTTCCGGGCGGCTCTTTCTCATGACCCGCTCAACATGGCCGCAGCACGGGGTATCTCGCGCATCGCTGAGGCGACGACGGCGCCGGACTTGTTGGCCGAAGCCGCCGAGCACGAGGCCAAGGTATTGGGACGCATCGATGAGGGGGCGCGCTTGCTGGTAACGGCGGCTGGTAAATTGGCCAGCGCCGGGGACTATTCCGGCGCTGCCCAGCGCTTGTCACGAGCACTCCATCTCGATCCAGACCACGCCCGGGCCGCAGATTCTCTCGTTGCTCTGACGGGTCACGGAGTGGCTCCCGAATACGTGACGGACGCACTTTCACGCGCAGCCTACGACGCGACGTCGAGGGAACGGCGCGCGTCGTTGTGGGTTGCTGTTGCGCGTCTCGAGAGTCGTAGCAAGCGAGACATCGGCGCCGCAACGGTGGCGGTGCAGCGGGCGTTGGCAGAACGTCCCAACGACGTGGATGCACACCTGCTGCTGGCCCACTTCCATGCCGGCTCGAAGAAGTGGGAGGAGTGCGTGCTTCAGCTGCAGGCCCTGTTGAAGCTCAATCCCGCCGAAGATGTACGTTTCGACGCGCTCTTGCGACTTGCCACGATTCAGCACGAGCGCCTCAAGCAGACGGCCCTGGCCGCCAACAACGTTTCTGCCGCGCTGGCGATGCAACCGGAAAACCGCGAAGCGTTGGAGCTCATGCTGCGTGTGCAGCTCGACCGTGAGGAGCTCGCGGCCGCTGCCGAGACGGCGGAGAAGCTCGTCCAGACCGCGCGCAGCGACCCCGAGCGAGCGCGCGCCCTGTATCACTCAGCACGGCTGCATCGTCAGAAGGGCGATCTGAAACGTGCGTCGGAGGCCTTTGCCGAGGCCCTCTCTCTGACGGGTACAGACGACGCGGTTGCGCAAGAATACCGCGACTGGCTGGAAGCACGACGTGCCAAAGCGGACTGGAAGCCCTACGCGGAGGCGCTCCGGCTTTACCTGCATCGGTCGGGTTTGAGCGACCAGCAGATCATGTTCGCTCGTCGAGCGCTCGGGCTCGTTCTGTACGACAAGCTGAACGAGACGGATGAGGGTCTGGCCGAGTTGCAACGAGCCTTGCATCTCGCGCCCCAAGACATGGAGCTACAGCGGGCCTACGCTGAGCGTCTCGAGCGGGCGGGGGAGTATGCTCGGGCGGCCACGCAGTATCACCGGTTGCTCCAACGGAGCCCCCACGCGTTGAATTATTGGCGGTCTCTCGCCGGCTGCTACAAGGGGCTTCTCAGCGATGACCAGGCGCGAGCCGCTCTCGCACCTTTGCTTGCGTCCGGTGACGCGACGGATGACGAACGGGCGAAGTACGAAGCCAAACGTCCAAACCCAGGTGGCGCACGGCGCAACGCTTTCAGCGATGGTGCGCTGCGAGCTGCCGAGCAGGATCTGTCCGTCACCGGGCCCGCCGTCGAGTTGCTCCAGGCGCTCGCGCCGGCATACCCAAAACTCTACCCGATCCCATTCGACACCTACCGAGTGAGCGCCAAGGACAAGCTAGTGGGGCGGTCCTCTCACAAGTTCCGCGCCTTGGCAGAGGATGTTGCTGGAGTGTTCGGCGTTGTGGATTTCGATCTGTACGTGCATTCCGGCGGCGTCAACGGCGTCAGTGTGGAGTGTGGCGACCATCCGTCGATATTCATTCACAAGGATCTCGAAAACCGGAAGAAGACCGAGCAGGTCTTCGCTCTGGCGAGGATCTTCGCCAACATTGCCCGAGGGACGTACGTCCTCGACAAGCTACCCGTGACGGAGCTCGAGCTGTTGCTCGTGTGCGCGGCACGGAACTATCAGGCCGGGTTCGGCTCCGAGCTCGGGGACCCGGGGACGCTCGACGCACAGGCGCGGCGCATCAACAAGGCGCTCCCATGGTTCAAGGGTAACCGGGTCGAGCCCTCAGCGCGCGCTTTTGCTCAGGCTGGGCTCAACGTCCAGGCCTGGGCAAAGGAAGCCCACATTGCTGCGGTGCGGGCCGCGTGCATCGTTTGCGACGACACCGCCGTGGGGCTACGCGCCATCGCCGTCGCCGGCGCTGACGACTCGTTCGTCGAGCGAGTCGCGGGTTTCCTCGCATCGGACGCTGGGCAGAAGCTCTACAAGCGCGTCTACGGCTAGCGGGTTCAGAACGGTGGGCGGCTGGCTGAGGGGAACAGCCCCTCCAATGCTGCCCACTGCTCTCGCACCGTCTGAAAACGGTTCGCAGGGGCCACCGCCAAAGACCTCTGTACCCACTGGTCGATTTGTTGGGGTAGGTCGCCTCGCAGGGCGTGCAGGCTCGGCCGCTGTCCTCGAAGCGCCCAACCCAACATGTCCACCATGCTTCTCGACTTGTACGGGACGCGGCCAGACAAGGCGCGGAAAACGATCACTCCGAGGGCATAGATATCGATTCGGTGATCGAGTTCGAGGGGATGACCGCGCCACGCTTCCGGCGCGATGTAGCTCGGCGTGCCCGCGACCTGTCCTTCCCCCGTGAGTCGCTTCTGATCGAGCAGCTTGACCAAGCCAAAGTCGAGCAGCCGCACGCCACCCCCGACGCTCTTGTCCAGCACCATGATGTTGGAGGGTTTGAGGTCCCGATGCACGATGCCTTGGTCGTGAGCGGCGCTCAGCGTCGAGGCAATCGGGCGTAGCATCGGCAGCATTCGCTCGGGCTTGAGCTGTCCCCCCCGGGATTCAGCGTACTCGAGGTAGGTCTGGAGGTCCTGCCCAGGGAGGTATTCCATGATCAGGTAGGTGGCGCCGTGTTCCGGAGTCCGCAGACCGTGGACGTAAACCGCGCTGGTTCCACGTAGCCGTGCCATCGCCAGGGCTTCCCGGCGCAGTCGCTCCACGTAGTCCGCCTGGCGTGCCACGTCCGCCCCCAAGAACTTGATGGCGACGTCCGTGCGGGACTCCAGGTCTCGGGCGCGAAACACCACGCCGTGGGCACCGCGACCGATCCTCTTCAGCAGTCGGTACCGGCCCTCGATGATCTCGTCTGGTTGATGGGGCATGACGCGGCAAGCTTCGAGCATAGCCAAGAAGTTGCCGCCGGCCACGCGGAGCGGGCCTCTCGAAGCGTTTCGCAGTCTTCTTCTCGACGCGCTTCGGTATCTGCACCGATTCGAGCCAGGGTACAGAGTGCCGACATCACTGCCCCCTGTCGGGCGAACTGTCGGGCGAACTGTCGGGCGAGTCAGCGACCAGGCTGACTGCCTCAGCTCGTTCTTCTGGTTGGTGCGAAGAAGAGGACTCGAACCTCCACGGGTGTTACCCCACTAGAACCTGAATCTAGCGCGTCTGCCAATTCCGCCACCTTCGCATGCGGGGGCAGGGGTCTACCCTGCCGCCAAAGCTTGCGCAAGTCGGTTTTTTCGGCCCACGGCCACCCCGACCGGGGCGAGGGACCGACGGTCGCTCCGCAACAGCGGCGGCCGGGCTCGGGCAGATGTGATAAGGCCCGGTTCAATGTCAGACGCCGTCACAATCGAGCCGTTGACCGCTCCGCTGGACGCTCGCGTCCGCCCGCCAGGGTCGAAGAGCTATACGAATCGAGCGCTCGTCACCGCCGCCCTCGCTGAGGGAACCAGTACGCTGCGCGGAGCATTGTTCAGCGACGACACGAACTACATGCAGCGCTGCCTGGGTCAGTTGGGCATCGAGGTAGCGTCCAATGCAGAGGATGCGCGCATCGACGTTCGAGGAGGCAACGGGCAGGTCGCTGACGTCGAGGCGGATCTCTACGTCGGCAATGCCGGAACCGCCGCGCGCTTTTTGACGGCGCTGGTTTGCCTCGGGCAAGGAGCTTACCGCTTGGATGGCGTCCCCCGGATGCGAGAGCGTCCGATGGCGGACTTGCTCTCGGCGCTGAGAAGTATGGGGGTACGGATCACCGAGCACGGACAGCCCGGATGTTTTCCCATCACCGTCAGTGGTAAAGGACGCAAGGAAGGGCCCATCAGCGTGCGGTTGCCGGGGTCTGCGAGCAGCCAATTCATCAGCGGGTTGCTCTTGTCGGCACCGTGTTTCGGGCAGGAGGTGACGGTGGTCGTGGAGGGCGATCTCGTCTCCAAGCCCTACCTCGACATGACGGCGGATGTGATGGCAGCCTTCGGAGCCGAGCTGACGTACGATGACTACTCGTCGTTCCGGGTCGCCGCTGGGCAGCGGTACACGGGGACTGACTATGAGGTGGAGCCCGATGCCTCGGCCGCTTCCTACTTCTTCGCCGCCGCGGCAATCTGCGGCGGGCGCGTTCGCGTCGAGGGGCTCGGCACGAACAGCAAGCAAGGGGACCTCGGCTTGGTGGATGTGCTGGAGCAGATGGGTGCGCGCGTCGATCGTGAACCTTCCGCGACGACGGTCACTGGCACCGGTCAGCTCCGTGGCGTCCAGGTCGACATGAAGGACTTGTCGGATGTTGCCCAGACCCTCGCCGTCGTGGCGCCTTTTGCCTCGAGTCCGACCCGCATTACGGGTATCGGTTTCATCCGCAAGAAGGAGACGGATCGCATCGGGGCCGTCGTCACAGAGTTGTCGCGGTTGGGGATCGAAGCGCAGGAAGAAGAAGACGGCTACATCGTCATGCCGGGCCAGCCGAAGCCGGGCACCGTTCGCACCTACGACGACCACCGAATGGCAATGAGCTTTGCGCTCTTGGGTTTGAAAGCTCCAGGCATCCGCATTGCCGACCCCAAGTGCACTTCGAAGACATTTCCGAACTACTTCGAGGTGCTCGAGACACTGCGGGCCTGAACGGCTGATGGCTGCAGACCTAGTTGTTCGGAGCGGGTGTTGACGACCGCCGGGGCGCCCTGAGGCGCTGGCCTCTGGCTGTCATGGTGGGTCCAGGACTTGGCGCCCACCTGAGCACGCTGCCGCAGAATTGCTCCAACTTCCCCTCTGGTGGCGGGTGTTTGCTCGCGGCAGAGGCTTTGCGCTTGCTCCGCGTCTTGGGCGTCTCTACCTTTGCGGCATGGCGCAGGGACAAAACTACTATCGGGTAGACTTGAGGGACATTCGTTTCGTGCTGCTCGAGCAGTTCGAGCTGGGGAAGCTTCTGGGGTATGGAGCGTTTGAGGATTGGGAGGAGGAACAGGTCGAGGCTGTCCTACGCGAAGCTCAGCGGTTTGCAGTGGAAGTGGCTGGTCCGCTCAACGGGATCGGCGACCAAGTCGGTTGTCGCGTCGAGAACGGGGGCGTGATCACTCCGCCTGGCTTCAAGGAGGCTTACGAGACGTTGTATGAGGGGGGCTTCAAGGCGATTGTTGCGGATCCTCGATACGGTGGCGCGGGGGGCCCCAAGTGCCTTTCCGTTCTGGTCAACGAGCTGACGAGCGGTCCGAATGCAGCGCTGGACATGTACGGAGGCTTGACGGTGGGGGCTGCGGAATTGCTCCATGAATTCGGAACCGACGAGCAAAAGCAGCGCTACTTGGAGCACATGTTCAGCGGGGCCTGGGCAGGAACGATGTGCTTGACGGAACCTCAGGCAGGGTCTGACGTGGGTGAATCCACGACTTCGGCAACGCCCCGAGACGACGGCACGTACACCATTGTCGGCACGAAGATCTTCATCAGCGGTGGGGACCAGGACATCACCGAGAACATCGTGCACATGGTGCTGGCGCGTATCGATGGTGCGCCCAAGGGAACCAAGGGGCTGAGTCTGTTCATCGTGCCCAAGGTTCGTGCGGACGGAACTCGCAACGATGTCCACGTGGTCGGCGTTGAGCACAAGATGGGGCTGAACGGCTCAGCCACGTGTGTGCTCAATTTTGGAGACTCAGGCGAGTGTGTCGGCGAGTTGATGGGCGGCGTCAGCGAACAGGGCATGCGTCAGATGTTCAAGATGATGAACTTTGCGCGGATCGGCGTCGGTGTGCAGGGGCTCGGCTGCGCCAGCACCGCGTACCTCAACGCCCTGCACTACGCTCGTGAGCGCAAGCAGGGCGCGCGCTTGGAGGATGCTCGCGATCCGGATGCGCCGCGCGTGCCCATCGTCGCGCATCCCGACATCCGCCGCATGCTCCTGGAGATGAAGGCCAAGGTCGAGGGGATCCGAGCGATGCTCGTCAAAGCCGTGTGGCACATGGACGCCGCCACTCAAACCGACGACGAGACACAGAAAGCCTATCACCAGGGACAGGCTGAGCTGTTGACCCCATTGGTCAAGGCCTATGCTTCGGACCAAGCCTTCCGGGTCGCGGACATGGCGGTGCAGATTCACGGCGGCGCCGGCTACACCCGCGACTATCCGGTAGAACAGTATTGCCGAGACGCGAAGGTGTTTGCCATCTACGAAGGCACGAATCACATCCAGGCGCTGGATCTCGTGGGGCGCAAACTCGGTCTCGATGGCGGAGCGCACGCGCGCGCCTTCTTCAAGGACCTCGAGACGTTCGTGGCAAAGAACTCCGAACATCCCGACTTGGCGAGTTCCGTTCGAGACCTGAGAACGGCTGCAGGCGCGTTGGGTAAGCTCGTGATGGCCTTCGCGCAGTGGAGTCGTGCGGGTCGCATGACACACATTCCGCTGGTGGCCTCACCGTTCTTGGAAGTGATGAGTGAGGTGTGTGTTGGTTGGATGCTGCTCGACGCCGCCGTCAAGGCGGCCGCCAAGCGAGAGACGGTGGATGCGGCCCATCCCGACCATGCGTTCTACACCGGGAAGATCGCAGCGGCGCAGCATTTCGCGAGCTGGATCCTCCCCACCGTGGCAGCGCGCGCCCAGGTGATGGAGGCCGCGCCCGCCGAGGCGCTGCACATCCCCGACGCCGCCTTCGCGACGGTATGACGGAGCGGCGTCGCGATTGACCGAAACAGCGAGCCGCGGCGCGCCATCATGCCACCGAGTGTCGCTCAGCGTGGCGTACCCGTCGTCGCCGGTTCGTCCTCTAGCGCGCTCAGCAAAGCGGGGAGCGCCACCTCTGCCTCACTGATGACGATGGGGGCGTTCCAAACGATGACGGCATCGACGGCCTCCAAGACTGTGCACAGAGCATCGAGACCACGCTTGCCTCGTTCGGGATGACGCACTGCCGCGGTGATGGCGACAGGTTTGCGGTACAGTTCTCCGGACCCGATCACCCAGTCCAGTGCATTCTTCAGAGCTCCCGGCAGGCTGTGCCCATACTCTGGGCACGCGATCAACACGCCCGTCGCGGAGGCAAGACTTTGCCTCAACGACGTCACCTCGGCCGGAATTGGACCATCGCCGATATCGGGATTGAAGTGGGGTATCGCTCCGATGCCGTCGAAGACGCGCACCTCGTTGCTTGCTATCGCCTGCGCCTGCTGGAGCAGCACCAGGTTGGCTGAGTTGGCAGACAGGCTGCCACAAATGGCGGTGAGCGTCATGGCGAGAGCATGGGAGGCCTGAGCTGTGGTGACAATAGGCTACTTTCGCCACGCGCATGTGACTAGCGATGGCAGTCGAGCGGCGCTAGAGTCCGCACGTGACCGCACGCTGGATTGTTCACGCGGATATGGACGCGTTCTATGCCTCCGTGGAACAGCGCGAGTGTCCAGAGCTGCGGGGCAAACCGGTGATTGTCGGCGCCCACTCTGCGCGGGGAGTGGTGTCTGCGGCCTCTTATGAGGCCCGTGAGTATGGAGTGCACTCGGCCATGCCGGGATTTCGCGCGCGTGAACTATGTCCTCATGGCGTCTTCTTGCCGGGGCGGATGGAGCTCTACGCGGAAGTCAGCGCAAAAGTGCATGAGGTGTTCGAGACCTTCACGCCGCTCATCCAGCCCTTGGCGTTGGACGAAGCGTTTCTGGATGTGAGCGGCTCGATGCACTTCTATTCCGGTCCGGAGGCCCTCGGGCGTCGCATCAAGTCCGAAGTCAAAGCGCGAACGTCCCTCAACGTTTCCGTCGGCGTCGCGACGAACAAGTTGGTGGCGAAGGTCGCCTGCACGTTGGGTAAGCCGAATGGGCTCGAGGTGGTAGCTCCAGGGTCGGAAGCAGCACTCTTGGCACCGTTGCCGATTCGCAAACTTTGGGGAGTCGGACCGGTCACCGCCGAGAAGCTGCACTCGGTGGGTGTTCGCACCATCTCCGACCTTGCCAGCATGGCGGAGGCACGGTTGAGGCCCGTCGTAGGACAGCGTGCCGCGCAGTTCATCGCCTGGGCGCAGGGGCAGGACGACTCCCCGGTGGAGAGTCGCGGCGTCCCCAAGTCGTGCGGTGAGGAAAACACCTTTGCCAGCGATGTCACAGACCGGCGCGAAGTGAGCGCCGCGTTGACGGCACACGCGGAGATGGTGGCATCTAGGCTGCGCGCCGCATCTCTTCGCGGACGCACGATCACGCTGAAGATCAAGCTCGGGGCACGCGCAGGACGACGCGCGCCACGCGTGCCAGGACAACCCGGGGAGCCGACGTATCCGCTCTTGTCGCGCAGTCGTTCGCTGGATGTTGCCACGCATGACGGTAAGCAGATCCGCGACGTGGCCCTGTCGCTGTGGGACGCGGCGGGGGTGAGCGAACCCGTGCGGCTCCTCGGGGTCAGTGTCAGCAACCTGTGTCGGAGTGACGAGCCGCTTCAGCTGGACCTGTTCGGGCGCAGGCAGAAAGCAGATCGCTTGGGTCCTGCGTTGGACGAAATTCGCGAGCGTTTCGGGAAGGGCGCGATTCGTCGCGCAGTGGATGAGCCCGAGAAAACGACGATCAGCCTGCATCGCAAGACCTGAGCAGGACGCGCTGTCCGTTCATCCACCGGAGCGAAGCGTCCCTAAGGTCCGCTTTGCCGGCGGGCCCTCAGCCAAACGCCCAGTACAGCAACGCCAAGAGCAAGACTAGCCCCCCGATGGGAGCGAGAAGCCAGAGCGCGACCGTCCACCACCCAGAGCGAACAGCCCTGCCACCTCGCCGGTCACAATCGAGGCAAATCGCCCATTTGCCAGCGGTGCCCTCTGTCAGCACGCAGCAATTGCCGCACACGGGCTTTCGGCAACGCCCACAGGGGCCGGCTGCGTCCCCGCCGCAGATCGCGCAATGGATAAACCCCCCGCCATCCCCATGGCCGATCAGTTGCCCGCTCACCGTGCGGTCCACCTCTGGTATCTCAAGGTGTAGCCACCCCCGCCGATCCCGGCCGCAGCGACCGCCTCGCTGCGGGGTCCCAAACGAGCGGGTCCCACACAGCCACGGCTGTACGGGGACGAGGCCTGGGGGGGCTCAAAAACCCGTAGGTTTCCTCCGCGCCGGTTCTCGCGAGGCGGCCGCTGCGACCGGGCTTGACGGGGGACCGGGCCCCAGAAACTCTGGCGATGCCGTGCGGTCTGCCTCGACAACTCTTCGTCAATCAGTCGCTCGTACTCTTCTAGGGGCTGGCTTCCGACGATCGGCCGCCCGTTGATGAACACGGTGGGAGTCGAGCGGACGTTGAGGCGCAGTACCTGTTCGAAATCCGCATCGATGTGGGCTTGGTGACTTTCTTCGGGCGGCCAGCTCAGTTCGAACCTCTGGGCGATCTCTGCCAACGTTTCCGAGTTGAACTCACTTTGGCGTGTGAAGAGTACGTCGTGGAGCGCCCAGAAGCGCCGGCTGCCCCCTTTTTCGTACGCCTCGCGCCCAAGCAAGGCTGCGGGAAGCGCAAACTCGTGGCCCACGAGGGGCAAGTCTTTCCAGACGACTTGCACCTGCTGTGGATAGTTCATGGAGAGCTCGGCGAGCACCAGCGCGAGCTTCTTGCAGAAGGGGCACTGAAAGTCGGAAAAGACCACGAGGGTGACCGGTGCTGTTGGCGGGCCTTTGCGAGGATCGTCTGCCGAGACGTCCACCGTATAACGCTTGTTCGGATCGAGTGGCTCGGTGGACTCTTCGCTCGGGGTGGCCGCTTCCTGCTCGGGCATGGCGCACCCCGCTTCGCCCTTGGCACACCATTTGGGCGGCGGATCGGGTGGGGAAGTCGAATCCTCTTCGGCTGCGAGGTCTATTTCGTTGCCCGCGAAGTCGACGTGGGGCGCACCACCCGCGCAACCCAGCGTCAGCAGTGCGAACAGTGAGGCGCGTTCGAACAGTCCAGCCATGGCGCCGGCAAGGTATCACTCTCTTCGTCGCCCGGGCGGGAAAACCTTCCGTTGAAGTCCGGGCGGGCGCTCGCTATGGGGATCCGGTGGTTCTGCTCGGATTCGTCGCCGGTACGCTCGAGGTCAAAGGGCTGGACGACAGTGTGCTGACCCCACCGCCATTCTTGCTACATGACGCGCGCACCGATAGCCACCGGGCGCCAGCCTACTTCTACGCCAAGACGGTGCTCTGGCTGCGCCACCACGACATGGCCTACGACGACCAGGCCAGAGCCTACGAGGAGCTGACGTTCGGGGCGCGTGTGATGCGTGAGCCACGTCCGTACCAGCTCGCTGCGTTGCAGGCTTGGTCACAGCACCGAGGTCAGGGTGTGGTCGTGCTTCCGACGGGCTCTGGCAAGAGTCAGGTGGCGATGATGGCGATCGACCAGCGGCGTCGTTCGTCTCTGATCGTCGTGCCGACCCTCGATCTCGTACGTCAGTGGTACGACTTGCTGCGGACGACGTTTGCGACTGAAGTCGGAGTCATCGGCGGAGGCGAGTACCAAATCCACCCATTGACGGTGACGACCTACGATTCGGCCTACCTGCACATGGAACACATTGGTAACCGCTTCGGGCTCGTCGTGTTCGACGAGTGTCATCACCTGCCAGGTGAGTCCTACGCGCTGTCGGCGAAGCAATGTTTGGCCCCGTTTCGCCTCGGACTGACCGCAACCCCCGAGCGAGCCGACGGGCGTGATGCCTTGCTCGATGACTTGGTCGGCGGAGTGGCGTTCCGCAAAGACATCATCGAGCTGTCAGGAAGCTATCTGGCGGACTACGATGTTCACACGATGGCAGTGCACCTGACCGAGCAGGAGCGCGAGGAGTACGAAGCAGAGCGCGCCATCTACACGGGGTTTCTTCGCAGCCAGGGCATTCGCATGAGCAGCCTTCAAGGTTGGAGCGATTTCGTCTTTCGTTCGTCGGTGAGCAAAGAAGGGCAGCGGGCGATGGCGGCCTACCGAAGGCAGAAGGAGCTAGCGCTGGCCGCGCCCGCCAAGTTCGAGCTGTTGGCGGAATTGTTGGTCACTCACAAGAACGACCGCATGCTCGTATTCACCCAGGACAATCGTACAGCCTACGGGATCTCTCGCCGCTTTCTCGTTCCGGCCATCACTCACCAAACCAAGGTCACTGAGCGCAGTGAGATCCTGCAGCGCCTCGCCTCGGGCGAGTACAATGCGGTCGTCACCTCCAAAGTGCTCAACGAAGGCGTCGACGTGCCGGACGCCAACATCGCCGTCGTCATCAGCGGCAGCGGAAGCGTTCGCGAGCACGTGCAGCGTCTGGGGCGAATTCTGCGTCCCAGGGAGGGCAAACGCGCCAGGCTCTACGAAGTGATTTCGGCAGGGACCTCGGAGGCGAACACCAGCGACCGACGGAGGGAACACGATGCTTACCGCTGACTTGGTCCGCGTTCGGCAGCAGAAGGGGCAACTTGCCGTCAGTGCGCTCAAAGGCAAAACGAGGCAGCGAGCTTTGGAGCTGGCGGAGGTCTACTTGCGCTTGGCAGAAGAGCAAGTGGGTAGCACCTACGACCATTTCAGGGAAGCGGTGCACGCGGTCGAGATTGGCCCCCGGGAGAAGAAGCTCTCCATGGGTTTGATCAAGCTGATTGAGGACATGTGCGAGTTCGAGGCGAACGCGGCGCTGGAGCCCAGAGAGTTGCGCGGTCGTGTGTTCCTCCTGGCGGCGCGTTTGCGGCGCGAGCTGGGTCGCGAGTTTGACCGCCGCAAACCATTCGAGCGCCTCGCCGGTGAATACAAGCTGGAGCCGGAGACGTTGGAGTCGAGCTTGTACTCCGACTTGCGGTCAGAGCAGCACTTCGCCAAGATGCCGAAGACGACCGCCGAGCAATTGGTAGAGCGCTACGAGCGCGCCCAGTACCAGGCGGTGCTGCTACGAGCGGTTTCGGTGACGGCCCACGTCCGCTGCAAGGATCCCAATCAGTACCGTCTGCTGTTTCGCCGACTCAAGTTCCACCGGCTACTTTTTTCGATCGAGCGGGAGGGCGAGGGTTACCGTATCGAGATCGACGGGCCTTTCTCGTTGTTCGATTCCGTCACCAAGTACGGCCTGCAGCTGGCGATGGTGTTCCCAACCCTCTGTCAGTGCGATGAGTTGAGGCTGTCTGCGAAGTTGCGCTGGGGAAAGCAGCGTGTGCCGCTTGCCTTTCACTACGATCACATCGCGCAAAGCGCGCCGTCGTTGGACAGTGTTCGGGTGCCTGACGACGTGGCCCATCTCTTGGCGAGCATTGAAAAGCAAGGAGGCCCCTGGCGAGCCGTGCTCAGCGAAGAGATCTTCGACCTGCCGGGAGTCGGCTTGTGCATTCCCGATCTGCGGCTGGAGAAGGACGGCTGTGCTGTCTACCTCGAGGTCCTTGGTTTCTGGAGTCGGGATGCCGTGTTCAAGCGAGTCGAGCTGGTGGAGGCGGGCCTGGCGGAGCGCATGGTATTCGCCGTCAGCAGCCGCCTGCGGGTCAGTGAGGCGGTGCTGGGAGATCGCGAGTCGTCGGCATTGTACGTTTACAAGGGAGTGATGAGCGCCAAAGCGGTCATCGCGAAGGCAGAGGAGCTAGTGCGCCGCAGCTCGTCTTAGCGACCTGCCATCAATCAGGACGGGACGACGCCGCGACCGTCTTGGGCGCGATTGGCGGGCGCCACTCACGTCCGCGAGCGTCTCGGACGCGATTGGCAAGCGCCACTCGCGTTCGGGAGGGTCTTGGGCGCGGTTTGCAAACGTGTGCGACGTTCGGGGGCGTCTTGGACGCGGTTTGCGAGCGTGCGCGACGTTCGGGAGCGCGAGCAGTGCCACTGGCCAGGGCACGATCGCCGTCGTGCGGCTTCGGCGCGCTAGTGACTCGAGGCGAACGGCAGTCGGAACCCGCCACTCTTGGGTTTGCCCCCGTTCAAGTCGACCGTCACGAGGTGTTCGAACACGAATTCCACGCGGCGGTTCTTCGAACGCCCGAGTGGCGAGTCGTTGTCAGCGATCGGACGCACGTCGGCATAGCCTGCGATCCGAAGGCGCTTGACGTCGAGCTTGTGCTTGGAGCCGGACAGTTCGCGCAGCACCGCGGTGGAGCGGGCGGCGGAGAGCTCCCAGTTGGACGGGAAGCGACCCGTCGAGATCGGACGCTCGTCCGTATGGCCCTCGATGGACAGCGTGCCTTCGAAACGAGAGAACAACTCCGTAACCAACGTGAGAATCGTTTCCGAAGCTGGCATCAGCTGGTCTGAGCCAGTGTCGAAGAGCACCATGTTCTTGATGCGCAGAACGACGCCGCGCGGAGTCGCCAAGACCGCGATGTGTTTGGCAAGGTTCTTCGCTTTGACGTAGCGACGAACCTGTTCCGCTTGCTCCACGACGTCCGACTTTTCCGGGGTCGCCAGCCGTGCGGAAGATTGCTGCGTCGAGAGCTCGACCGGGCTCGTCGCCATCGCTTCGAAGTCGCCTTTGACCTCGAATTGCACACCCAAGGCTTCCTTCACCGAGCCGAGCGCTACCTTGAAGTTTTCGACGTCCATGTTCGCGAAGGACAGAAGGAGCACGAAGAAGGTCAACAAGAGAGTGGCCATGTCGCTGAAGGTCGCCATCCATGCTGGCGCGCCCTCCTCACCACCGCCTCCGTCGTCGTCGAAGTCCTCCGGACTCACGCCGCCTCGCTGCTTTCCGGTTTGCGCTTGGCCGGTGCCAGTCGCGCTTCCAGCTTTTCCCGAATCACGGCCGCGTTGTGGCCGCGCACGATGGAGTCGATCCCCTCGATGACAACGGTCATGTTCATTGTCTCTTCGGAGGTGCGGCGTTCGAGTTTCTCTGCAATTGGGTTGCAAATGACGAATGCCAACACGGCGCCATACATCGTCGTCAACAAGGCAACGGCCATCGCAGGGCCGATGGCCGCGGGGTCATCGAGCGTTTGGAGCATCTGTACCAAGCCGATCAGGGTCCCGATCATGCCCATCGCCGGGGCTGTCGATCCCATGAACTTGAAGAGCTTCTGTCCGCGCTGATGACGTTGTTTCATCGACACCAGTTCAGACGTCAAGGTGTCTCGGATCTCTTCTCGAGCCAAACCGTCGACCGCCATGCGTAAGCCTTTGGCGAGAAAGAGGTCATCTACCTTCTCTTCTTCCAACGCGAGGATGCCTTCGCGTCGCGCCTTGTTGGACAGATTGAGAATCAGCTCCACCGTCTCGGAGACGTCGCTGCCCTTGTTGAAGAACGCGTTCTTCGCGACCTTGATGGCTCCGAGGACCCGGTCCATTCGCTCCATGATGAACGTCGTGGCGATGGTGCCGCCGACGACGATGAGCCCGCTGGGGGCGTCGAGAAATGCGCTCAGCGACCCGTTTAGCAGGATCGAACCAATGATCAGGCCGAAGCCGACGACAATTCCGATGAGGGTTGCGAGATCCATCCGTCAATAGCTCCTAAATCGGCCCCTCGGGGCGTCGGACTGGGCCAGAGGGCTGGCTGCATGCGGCGCGGTGCCGCGGCTAGAAGAGATCCATTCGCGGATCTGGGTGACTGCCTGCACAGCGTCCGTCTCTGGGCGGTCGAACTTGTGGCGCAGAATGAACGGTCCGCGGAATTGTGCTTCGAGCAGTGACCGAAAGAAGGCTTCGTAGTTCGAGGTGCGCCTTTTGGGGGAGTGCTCGCTCGGAGCGACAGAAGGTCGACTCAACGCCACGAGAGCCAAGTGGGCGCGTATCGGTTCGACGTCTTCGCACAGGTCCACATCGCGAGAGAAGGCCGAGCGGGTGTCATAACAAAGCCGAAAGGACCGATGCGCGAGCCTGGCAACCAAGTGTTGAAGAGGCTTTGGCGCGCCAACGACTTCGACGCAAATCTGTACACCGAGTCGCTCGGCATGGGGCAGGCTGGTTTCCAGGCTGCGGCTCAGCCCGTCGATCGACTCATCGCCGTCGACGGCGCTGGGCGGTAGCGGTAGTACGACGTGGGCCGCACCGACATCGCTCGCATCGTGCAGCAAACGACGCAGCATGGCGGCGTTCTGCAGGCGTACGGCGTCGGAATCCGAGGTCAGTGGATGACTTGTAAAGTAGGGCGCGACGATGGTGGTCACCAGGATGCCACTTGAACGAATTTGTTGTCGGATATCGCGGCGGCCTTCCGCGGACCACATCGGGTTGTCCGACAACCGGTCGTCGTCGAACAGCCAGGCGATCCCGTCGAGCCCAGCATCTGCCGCCGCGTCGAACTCTTGGCGCCAGGTCGCCAAAGGCAATGCGCTCTCGGAAGCGGATGGGCAGAGTCTCCCCTGAGTGATGATCAGCGGGTTGAAGCGTTGCCTGTCCATCTGCGTTTGGCGAACCCGTCGACTCGTCGCGACGACTTCGGGTGCCAGATACGGCCAGGTGGCAGCGGAGGGTAACCGCGTTTTGCGGAGTCGCGCGCGACGAGGCCGTCGGCCGCGTGTGCCAGGAGTGTTGCAAACTGGGCCGAATTGCGAGGCAGAGGAAGTCCAGCACCTCATGCGTCGTCCTCTCGGCGCGTCAGTGCGGAAGCTGCAATACGGAGCGCCGTTCGGCTCATCTCGTCAGCTATCGCCTCGGCGCGAACCGTATCGACGACGCCGGCCAGCTCGGCACCAGCGCCAGTTGCGAGCAGTCCGCCGAGTTCGGCGACAGCACCCAGCGGCAAGCCGCCCGAGCCGCCGCGTCCAGGGAGGGCCGGACGCACGAGCAGCTCTTGCTCTGGGAGTGGGCCGCCACTTCCGAGTAGTCCCGCGCCCTCGTCCAACGCGCGCTCCGCGAGCTGGGTGATGGAGCGCGCGTAGAGCTGTTCGTTGCCGGTGAAGTAGCCCCCAGTCTTGAGACCATGGACGAACCCCGCGGGGTCACCTTCTTTCGCAGCCGCCACCGCATCTCCGTATCGGCGCGCCAGGAGCGAGACGTAGTCCGTCGCGCCCTCCTCGGCGCTCTGGTACGCACGAAAGTTGTCGACGATCACCTCTCGGGTCGCCCCCCAACCCTCTCGAGTCCGCTGGGCAACGGTGAGGCCGGAGGGTCCAGTGCCTTTGATACCTCCGAAGTTGAAGTTGTACATGTGCTCGCCGCGGCCCGTCTCGTGAGACCACTGCGCCGTCAGGATCGCCAACGTCGCCTTGCTGGGCGGTTCACCTATGACGTTGGACCAGGCTCGGCTCAGAGCTTCCTGAGCCTGCTCACCGGACAGGTGAGTGTGTGTGGCTTGCACCTGACGACGTCCACCGAGAGACGCCGACGAACGGGACTCGAGGAGGGCCGAAAAGTCCTGTGCTCGTTCGCTGCCTCCGGGGCCACTCCGGCGCACCGGGTCGGACGACGGCCCACTCTGTTGGATGGCGCCGAACGGCAGCGTCGGAAGCTGGGCAGAAATCGTCACGTCAGCCAGCAAGAACTGCACGCGCCATGCCAAGGCGGTTGGGCAGTCATGCCCACACCGATGCTCTCGGGGCTCAGGTGAATTCGACTGGGCCCCTCAGCCCTGGGCTTCTTCGAGATCGACTTTCAGCGCCGAGAGATCTTCCAATAGCGTGAGCAGCTCGGACTCCAATCCTCGATTGCCGATGAGGCTCAGTAGATGAGCGGTCGAGCGCCACTCGCCGTAGGGGGACTTGCGCAGGAATCGTCGTTCACACCGTGCGACGAGGACTGGAATGTCTTCGACCAAAGGCGCGATACGATTGGCGGCCTCGAACGGGTCGTTCATCGCTCGGAGCAGGTTGTGGATTGGCTCGAGACTGACCAGGTGCTCCGGCTTGACTTCGCAGGCTAGCGCGCGCTCGTCGATGCGCGTTTGCGCCATTCTGGAACCTGCAGTGGGGCGTTCGACCATCGGTGGCGATTCAGTTTCGGGATACGGGGCGAGGCGTCAACAGCTTGACGCTCGGAGCGTCAGCGGTCCTGGCGTTGATGTTCGAGGGGAACGAGCAGCCCACATACAACCGGGAGACAACCGGACTTTGCGAGTGGTACGGATGTTGCTGTTCACCCTGTCACTATGGCACGCGACGGCTACGTCAACAATGGCACAAGCACGGAGATAAACGAGTCGTGAGTACGGGCATCTGGTCGGCCGCGTCAGGCATGGTCAGCCAAAGCAACGCGCTGGACGTCGCTAGCGAGAATGTGGCCAACTCGAACACAGTTGGATACCGCGCTGATCGCGCTGTTTTTCGCCGCGTGCTCTCCCGGGTTGAGGCGAACGACGCCGCTTCACGCTCCATGAAGTACGCTGTCACGCGCAGCATGGAGCCGGACTTCAGGGTGGGAGAGATGCGGGAGACGGGTAACCCGTTGGATGTGGCCATCACCGACGATAGCAGTTTCTTCGCCGTGCAAACGCCAGACGGAGAACGCTACACGCGCGCGGGGAAATTCACCGTCTCTCACGACGGCATGTTGACCACTCCTGACGGCCTCATGGTCCTGGGTCCTGATCACACGCCCATCAACGTGCCTCCCGACGCGCACGTGACTCTGGATAGCAACGGTGGGCTCCTGATAAGTGGGGAACCATCTGGGCAACAGCTGTTGGTCGTCACGTTCGACAACATTTCCGGACTGATCAAGGAGGGAGCCACGCTGCTTCGTGCGCGCCCAGAAGCTGGCCGCCCCGTGCAGGTGGATCCGACGCTTCGAATTGGCGCGCTGGAGATGTCCAACTCCGATGCGATGAAGAGTATGAGCGGTCTGGTGAACGCTACGAGGCAGTTCGAAATGCTCGCTCGTGTGATCGATGCCTTCAGCCAGGCTGAGCACAAGGCCGCCACGGACATTGCCAAACGCTGACGTCGCCGCACCGCGCGGTCTTTTCGTGGGTCCTCAACTGCTCGTTCGGGACACTAGGCAGCTGTGATCATGCGATCGCGCCCGCGATGTTTGGCTTCGTACAACGCCTGATCCGCGCGCTCTAGCCAGGCGGCAGGTCGCTCACCTTGCGCGAGTTGGGCAACGCCCAGAGAGATGGTTACCTCGATTTGCTGGCCCGCGTGGGTGACCTCCATCTTGCGAACGGCGTTCAACAGGCGCTCAGCCATCGCCTGCAGCGTGTGCGGCGGCGTTTCCACGGCGACGACCGCGAACTCCTCGCCGCCGTAGCGAGCTACGAAGTCTTGTCGTCGCAGGAACGAGCGCGTCAGCACATCCGCAAGGCGCCTGAGTACTTCGTCCCCTACGGGGTGACCGTAGGTGTCGTTGATCTCTTTGAAGTGGTCGACGTCGACGAGTATCAGCGCAGGGGAGTGCTGAAATAGGATCCCCCAATCGGCGATCCGTTCGAGGTGTTGGTCGAGCGCGTTGCGATTGTAGAGTTGAGTCAACGTGTCGGTTGTCGCCTGCGTCCGCGCCTCGAGTAGCTCGGTCTTTAGCTGGTTGAACTTGTCCGCCAAGACCTCGACTTGCTTGGCTTCACGTTGGCGCCTTTCCAGCATGGTCAGACGCGCGGCTTTCAGCACGCGCTCGGCCGTCTTGCGGATGCGTTCCGGGTCGTTGTCATCCAAAGAAGCAGCTAGGGTCTGCAGTTGCTCTTCGAGAGAGCCGTCTGCTTGCCGGTCGGTGGCCAACGCATACCCGAGGCAGGACGCGAACTGCTGCAGGGATTCGCGCAGGCTGGTCAGTGAGCGTACGACATAGTCGGCTTCCACGTGACGTGAGTCCTCGAAGAAGCGAAGCAGTCCGCCCCAGTCGCGACGCCCCAGCAACGGCGGTTCACTGTTCTCGTTGTCGGCGCGGGTAGCCCCGACGATGATTCGTGACGCCCACCCATCGCAGGCTTGTTGGATTTGCTCGGCCGACGTCGCGTCGGTGTCGATGGCATATCTCGCATAGGCGCGTACGAGCGCGGCGATGGTGTCCAACGCTCGCTCACCGTCGTCCGTCGCAGACGGCGCATCGGGGGTGGATTGCGCGGGTAGGGATGGGTTCGACTTCTTGAAAAACACGAAAATCCTCGTTTTCGACGAATGTTCTGGCGGGCATCAGGCATGAACGGCTCACAGGAGCGGACCTTGAGCACGGATTGTTTGCGGACGAGCTCAGTTCGGAATGCCGTCCGCCTTGGTCGGTTTTGCCTTGGTGCGCAGGGCTCGGGCGATGCGCTTCTGTTCGTGGCGCTTGCGGCGCGCGAGGTTCATCGCCGATGGGCGGGCGCTCGGACGCAAAGAGGCGGCCGGGTTTTCGCTGGTCCAGGAGCGAACCGGGACCGAGACTGTTGTCGTCTCCGGCGACGGCGAGGGAGCCGCGTCTAACTCTTCCGGCGGCTCAGTGTCGTCGGATTTGACATCGCTGGCGCTGTCGGCGCCGACGGGGTCAACGCCGACGGGGGGTCCAGTGGTGTCTTCGTCGATTGGCGCAGGCGGTGTCGAGCTTGGTCCCTCGACGCTCAGAGCGCCCTGTGTCGAAGTGTCTGCGAACGTCAGATGCCCGGGCGCGAGCGCATGCCCAACCTCGGCAGCTGCCCCGATGAGCAGACGGTCGATGCTCGCACGGTCGTAGCTCGGTTCGATGCGCGAAAGCGCGAGCTCGGCTTGGTCGTGCGCGTCTTGGATGACTTGGGTCGAAACCGAGTAACGTGTGGCGCCGTCGCCACCTGCGGAAACCGGGCTACTCGTCGATACGCCTGGATGCCGACCAGTTGCTTCGGGAGTGTTCCTTCGGGGGCGACTGCGCAAGAAGCGCTTGCGCCGCAGACCTTGCCTGGCGACGTACAAGATGGTGGCCAGTGCCGCGGCGAGCGTCAACGTGGTGCCTATTCGAGCGATTGGCGGGCCCGACGAGACGAATCCAAAGGTGGCAACCAAGCCACCGTAGCTCAAGCCGACGGCCAAGGTTGCCCATTGCGGCAGGGTCCGCAGCCGGTAGCGCTTGAACTCTCGAGTGCAGAGGCTGCACCAGTTCGTCGGCGAGTGCTGATGCTCCGGACACACGTAGCTGTGGCAGGCTGGACATTGCGCTGCATAGGTTGGCCCAGAACAGACGACACACACGAACTGACGCGGCGAGTCCGCCGCCATGTCCGGTCGGATACTTTGGGGTGGCGACGGCTGCAACCGCGTTGGGGCGACGCTCGCGCCCACGCCGTCCTGCAGCGCCTCGTCAACTGACTCTCGAAGAGATACGTCGTCAAGAGACGTGTCGTGAGGAGACGCGTCGTGCGCAGTGTGCTCGTCGTCGGCAGACTCGTCGGCGCTGTCGGTCGCGTCCGCCGGGAGTTCGTAGCGATTGCCGCTGAGGTCACGGGGCGGCGCTGAATTCAGTGACTGTAGGCTCCCATCAATCGCGTCGGGCTCGACGGTTGGTCTGGCTGGATCGTCGCCTAGCTCGTGCCTGGGTAGCTCTTGTCGTGCCGCTGTTTCGCCGGGCTGTGCGACGCAAGGCTCATCGTGTCCTGCACGTCGCAACTCGGGAGAGCGCTCCGCTGGTGGAGCGGGATGGGCAAGCTGGCGTCCGGCCGACGGCGGGATGGTGGCTTTCTCTGGGGGCCCGGAGTCGAACTCTTCGGGGGCTGCGACTGTTGCCGCAGATGCCTCGGCGCCGTCTGCTTGCGGGCCTCCTTCGTCAGCTGACTCAGCCACGCCCGTTGGCTCTCGTGGCATCGGTAGCGTCGGCATTTCGCGGAAGTGCGGACTCAGGCGCTCCGCGTCTGCACTCAGGTCGAGCTTTCGGGCATTGACGTTTGCAGCGTTGTGTTTGTCGAGGATGATGACGTTTGACGGGAGCAGCTCCGGATCCGTCGAGGATGACGCGCTCCGGCTCGCCTCGCTCGCGCCTGCTCGGCCGACTATCGCGGGGATTTCGCCCGAGGCCGACGTCACCGTGGCGCCGCTACCGCTGCGTGTCGCGTTGATCGAGACATCCCCGGGCCGCCCGCTCTGGACGGTTCCTCGCGGTTTGTCGAGTGTTTGGCGGTTCTTGCGGTCTTGACGTACTGCTCGAAGGTTGTCTGCGGACGGTCGCGCCGAAAACGTGTCCGGTAATCCAGCGCCGTCACGACTCGCACGTGCCGTACGCATGGCGAGGGCCGCCATCTCGTCCCACATCGCCGACAGTTGGGCTTCCGAGACATCCAAGTACGCCGCTGCGTCAGTCTTTGCGAGCTTGGCGATTTCTTCTTCCGGATGGTAGCTGCGGAAGGAATAGCTCATGTGATCCGCCAGGCGCAAGGCGCTGACGATCTGACCCATCTCGGAGGAAACCGTGAATGCGTGCGCGGCATTGTGATGCCATGCAACGACTTGGGGCACCGGCTCGGGGATGCTCCAGTTCGACAATACGTGGCCCGCTAGTTGAGCGTGATCGAAGCCGAACGTCTCGAGCTCGAGGTGGTGCAAGCAATCAGGCTGCTGACCGGCTTCTTCCAAGAGCGTTTCATACGCGGCGCCATCGGTGTCGAGGAGCATCAGCTTGCCAATGTCGTGCAGGAAGCCACAGGTGAACACGTCGTCTGCTGGCAAGGCGAAGTAGTAGGCCAGGTACCGCGAAAGTGCACCAACGACTGTAGCGTGTTCCAATACCTTGGCTGCGTGTTTGGCGCTGCTATCGTACATGTCGATGATGGCAGCAGTCGTTGCCAATTGGTTCAAACGCGAATTGCCGACGAGGGCGGCAGCGTGGCGTACCGATGTGCATTCGGTGCGCAAAGCGAATCCGGCCGAGTTGACGAGCCGTAGTAACCTTGCGGACAGTGCAGGGTCCGTCTCGAGGACCGTCTGAAGGTCGTCGATGTTGCAGTGAGGGTTCTTGGTCAGCCTCGCGAGCCGCAACGCCGAGGCAGGGAATGGTTTGGCTCCAAGGATCCGTCCGACACGCGCAGCGAGGCTGTCGGCGGCACGCTGCTTGGCGTCCTCGTCGATGTCGCTACCGTACCAGAATTCCTCCTTAAGCATGACGACACCCGTCAGCCAGCTCGTTCAGCGCTGCCTACATCATCCGCCGTGGCGCCTGGGTTCGGAGAGGGCAAGACGAACAGTTCGCGAGCGGAGAAGCGAGTGTTCTCCAACACCACCTGGGCGCCCTTGCGAGAGGTGGTATCGACGATGAGTGGCGCCAATAGGTTTACGGTAGCCGGCTGCCCTCGTGGCGCCGACAATACAGCCATGATGGCATAGTGCTCGGCGGAGCACGCAAGGCCGGCGCGTTCAGCGCTCTCCTTGACGGTCACGTCAGGATAGCCAGAAAAGGCATGTGCCGAAACCACGGGAAACGCCAGGTCGGGAGTAGCCGTCGACTGAAGCCACGCCACGACCTCTGACTGACCGTGGTTGATGAGCAAGAACTCATGCTCGTCGTAGAAGCCGATGAGGCCGCGCTCGAAGCGCAGGGTCTGCTCAGCGGGGCACTCGATGGTGCCGAATCGGGTCGTTGCAATTTCCATGGGTCTACTTCTCGTCCTTCTCAGGCAGTGCTGTTTTCATCGCCGGTGCGACCTTTTTGGCGCCAAGTGCAGGCGTGCCCGGATCCGGTGTACAGCTTCCGCATGTAGCTGACACGCTCGTGATTCAGTAACACCGAGAATCTCACCCACTTCGCGAAAGCTGCACTCTTCCTGGTAGTGGAGACCGAGTACTAACTGAAGGCGTTCGGGGAGCTCTTCGATGGATGCGGTGACGGCGTTGATCATTTCGTTGCGAGACGCGAGCGCCTCGGGGGAAGGGTCATAAGATTCTGGTTCGCGAGCGGCTATGTCCAGTCGCGCCAATCCGACATCAGAGATGTCAGCGAGGACGCTATAGTAGTCGTCAAGGGTCATCCCCAGCTCGCCGGCGATCTCTTCCGACGTTGGGACCCGGCCGAGCTTGACGGATAGCGAGGCCATGACTTCGGTGATCCGACGGCTAGCACCGCGAAGTTTTCTGGACAGTGGATCGAGTGAACGCAGATAGTCGAGGATGGCTCCACGCACGCGATGGGAAGCGTAGGCTTCGAAGTGGTCCTCCGTCATGTCGGCGGTGCGCCGCTGCAGGGCGTTTGCCATGCCGACCCAGCCGACGCTCAGTACGTCGTCCAGCGTGATGTTGGAGGGCAGGGAGCGCACGGCCTTCATCGCAATTCGGCGCACCAGGGGCATGTACCGATCCTGGTCCTCCCGCGGGGGAGGCTTGGCCTGGGGGGGTGGGCGCTCCAAACTCATCATGAATCTAGCGATCGAAAATGGCAGCGATCAGCGTTTCGTCCGTGGCGTCGAGGATGTCTTCGGGCACTCGCGGGCCATTGCAGATGTATGTGAAAGGGAGTTGACGAATGGCTGCGCCGTGAAGCACGCCCCCAGCGCGGTTGGTTTCATCCAGCTTTGTAGCTACGAGACCTGTGGGATGAGCCGCGTCGTAGTCGCGGGTGACCTGTTCGACGTCCGAAGCTCGCAACCACGCAGGTAGGACGAGCAGGGTGTCGAGGCGCCTGCCCGTCACCGCGTTGAGACACCTGGCGATGGGCCAGTCGGCGCCAGTCTGACCGACGTGTCCGGGAGTGTCGATCAGCAGCAAGTCGCTCGTGTTCTGCGCGAGCGCGCGTGTGAACGCTTCTGGACTGTGGGCTACCTGACTGTTGAGGCCCATCAGATCTGCGTAACGCTGCCACTGCTCTACGGCACCGACGCGAAACGTGTCCAGACTGATGACCCCGACGCTCTTGCCCAAGTCGAGGCGAGCCCGAGCGGCCAATTTCGCGAGCGTCGTTGTCTTGCCGACTCCCGTCGGACCGACACACGCGACCACTTGCTTGCCGTGCCCGTTGACGAGTCCCGGAGACACGTCGAAACGTTCCCGCACTTGCGTCTTGAGCCACTCGCGCAGCGCTTCCGTGTCCTTCTTCTTGGAGCGGCCCGCACCGCTCGCTAGTTCCTTGGCCAAGCCACCTTCGATGCCGAGCCCCGCCAGTAGTGCCTGCGCCTGCTCCTTGGGCGGACGTGTCGCGTGAAGGTCGGCGAGCATCGCCTTGAGTGTCATCAATTCGCGTTCGAGCGCCGCTACGTCCGTTCCCGACCGTTGCAACGTCCGCGGAGGTTCCTCGCCGAATTCTTGTTCGAGCGCACGGATGCCAGTCTCCGAACCGATGTTGTTCGAGCGCTTCACTGTCGAGCGCCGGCGTTGGGTTCGCGGCGCCGGGGGCGCTTCAACTTGTGCGCCTCGGGAAAACGGGCTTCGTCGAACGTCCCCGTTGGGTTGCGCCGCGAGTACCTCCACGTACGACTGCGCGAGGCCTCCGCGTCTGTCGCCGCTGACGAATCGCGTTGATCCGATCATGGCGTCAGGCCCCAGAGCGGCTTTGACCGCACTCAGTGCTTCCTTGACGTCGGTTCCTCTAAAAGTCTGATACTCCACGTGCTTACCTCCAGATCAGGACGCGGGGGAGGCGGGCGCGTCCACGATAGAAACGGTCTCGAATGCTTGAATGTTTATGTTTGGTTCCAACTCGCGGAACGAAAGTACCGCGAGGGATGGGGTGCGGCGCTCCGCAAAGGCGCGGAGATAACGTCGTACATCGGGGCTGACGACTACACAGGGGCGCAGACCAGCACGCTCCATGCGGGTGACAGCGGCGTCGAGCACCTCGCCCAGAATCTGGGTCTGGCGCGGATCGAGGGCTCCGCCGCTGCCGCTGGCAATGCCGCGCAGGGAGTTGCGGAAGATCTCCTCGATCTGTGCGTCGAGCACGAGGGAGGCGAGGCTCCCGTCGGGACCCTTGAATGCCGAGGTCAGCTGACGTGAAAGTCGTTGTCGGATCAACTCGGTGAGCTGCTCGGGGTCGCGGGAACTCCCGGCATACTCCGCCAACCCTTCGAGGATCGTCCGCAAGTCTCGAATCGACACACCTTCCTTGAGCAGGTTGCGCAGCACCTTGAGTACCTCGCCGAGCGACAGCAGGTTCGGTATCAGGTCGTCGACGACCTTCGGCGTGGTTCGGGAGAAGACGTCCAGGAGCTGCTGGAGTTCCGCGCGACCCAAGATGTTGTGGGCGTTCTTGCGGACGACCTCCGCCAGGTGAGTCGCGATGACCGTCGTGTGATCGACGACGGTGTATCCGAGCGCTTCGGCGAGTTCCTTGTCGCGGGCGGCCACCCAGCGTGCGGGCGTTCCGAAGGCGGGCTCCCGGGTCTCTTCGCCGGCAACCGTCGGGGCGTTCCCCGTGGGATCGAGGGCCAGCAGGCACCCCGCCTTCGTGTTGGCGCTCTCGATCTCCGTACCGAGGAGGAGCACACGGTAGCCTCCGGGGGGAAGCTCCAGATTGTCCCGGATGTGGACCGGCGGAATGACGAGGCCCATGTCAATCGCGTTCTGCTTGCGCAAGGCCGCGATTCGTTCGACCAACGTACCGCCCATTTGCGGGTCGACGATGTGGACCAGCTCGAAGCCCACCTCGAGCGCTAGGACATCCAAGGGAAGTGACGCTTCGATGTCCTCCGTGGAGCCCGGCATGATCGCACGAGGAGCATCCTCCGGCGTCTCGGGTTCCTCGGTCACTTGGGGCTTACGACGACCCATGAAGTACAGCGCTCCGGCCAAGCCCATGAAGGGGATGGCGGGCATGCCTGGCAGCAATGCCATCAAGACCAAGACACCCGCCGTCGCGGTGACGGCGCGCCGGCTGCCGAGCAATTGCTGACCCAACGCGCGCCCCAGTTGGTCACCAGTGGCGGAGCGGGTGACTACGATACCCGCCGCCGTGGAAATCATCAATGCTGGCATCTGCGAGACCAGCGCATCGCCCACAGAAAGCACGGAGAAGGTCTCGGCAGCTTCGGCGACATCCAACCCGCTAGCGAGACCCATCAACAGTCCGCCGACCAGGTTGATAGCAGTGATCAGCAGGCTGGCGATGGCGTCGCCTTTGACGAACTTGCTAGCGCCGTCCATGGCGCCGAAGAAGTCCGCTTCGCGTTCGACACCCCGCCGCCGGTCACGCGCCACGTCAGCGGTGATGATACCGGCGTTCAGATCGGCGTCGATTGCCATCTGACGCCCGGGCATGCCGTCCAACGCAAACCTTGCCGCGACTTCGGCAACGCGTCCGGCGCCTTTCGTGATCACGACGAAGTTGATCACGACCAAGATCAAGAACACCACCAGGCCGACGACGACATTGCCCTCGATGACGAAGCGACCAAAAGTCGCGACGACACGTCCAGCTGCTTCGTGCCCTTCGGACCCCTTGAGCAGGATCAAGCGAGTCGTTGCTACGTTCAGGCTCAGGCGCAGCAGAGTGGCTACCAGGATGACGGCGGGGAAGGCGCTGAACTGGAGAGGGCTCTCCATGAACAGGCCGATCAAGAACACCCCGATGCTCACAGCCAAGCTGAGCGCGAGAAAGCCGTCTACCAGCATTCGCGGCATCGGCAGTACCATCATCAGCACGATGCCGATGATGCCGAGCGGGACCACGAGGTCTGAGAGACGGGCGTCGTCGCCTTCTACGCTGGATGCAGCACTCACTCTGGTCTCTACTTGCCAGATCCGTACCAAGCAGACGGGTTTCGTGTGGTTCGGTTCTGCGCCGCACAGGCTGGATTTTGCTGCCCCTGCCCGTCGTTCACCTGGCGACTGACGACAACGTCAACGTATTGACGCGGGTGCGCCAGCGCACCGGACTTCAGCTAGAAACACGGCGGCGTTTGGTGCGGTACACGAAGGCAAGTACTTCTGCTACCGCCGCGTACAGCTCGACCGGTATCGCTTTGCCGACCTTGGCCTGGCTCGCGAGCGCTCGGGCGAGCGGCTTGTTCTCGATCACCGTGACGCCGAACTCGCGGGCCAGCTTCTTGATGTGTTGCGCCGCGTCATCGTAACCCTTGGCGTTGACCACGGGGGCGCCTTCCGCTGCGCGGTACCGGAGAGCAACGGCGATGTGTGTTGGATTGGTGATGACCACGTCGGAAGCCTTGACCTGTTTGGTTAGGCCCTTGTTGGCGATCTCCCGAGCCCGTTGACGCATGCGGGCTTTGACCTTCGGATCGCCCTCCTGCTGCTGCATTTCGTCTTTGACTTCCTGACGCGACATCTTGATTTGGTTCTCGTGTCGGAAGTGGGAGACGATGTAGTCAATGGCTGATAGCAACACTAGAGTGAGCGTCGCCCACATCGCGAAACGAATCGCAATGTCCATCAATTCGCCGGCAGAAGCAGCGATCGGCGCCCGGGAGAGCTTGATCAGGTCGGCGAAGTGGTGGCGCATGACGAGGTAGGTCACTCCGCTCACTGCCGACACGCGCGCCAGCGTCAGCAGCGCGTTGGTGGCGCCTTCTTTGGGTGAGAATAGGCGCTTCAGTTTACCCATCGGGTCGAGCCGGTTCCACTTGGGAGCGGCCAGCTCGAGCCTGGGCTGAAACCCCGCTTCGAGTACCCCAGCGGCAATCGCAGCGATGGCAGCCAATGAAGCTGCGGGGAGCATGACGAACGCTAGGGTTCTACCCGTTCGCTGGAAAATGGAGCGCAGGTCACCGTTGACCAGGGTCGTGGGGTTCGACAGGCAATAGGTCAGAAAGTCCGTGAGCGTCGCCGCGAGATCGCTACCGAGCATGGTCAGCGCCAGGAGCACAGCGAAAGTCGCTGCAACGGCGCCCGTGTCCTTGGCTCTCGGAAACTGTCCCTCTTCGCGCGCTTTGCGCCGCCGTTCTGGGGTCGCCTCCTCTGTCTTTTCAGCGTCGTCTGCCATGCTCTGATAGGAGATTCAGCGCGTCGAGAGCATCGATGCGGCGACCTGTTCGATATGGCGCCCGACATAGGTCAGCTGCACCAGCAGCTCACGCCCGATGTCGGGGATGGTGAGGATGGTCGCGACCGCTCCCACCGCCAGCGTGACGGCGAAGCCGACCGAGAAGATCTGCATGGCAGGCGCCGCACGTGAGATGAACGCGAGGGCAGCCTGGGTCATGAAGAGCAGCGCCAAGATGGGGATGGCGATGCGGACGCCACTCTCTATCGCATCGCTCACCAGCGCGAGCAATGGTTCGGCAGCACCGCCGGGAGCGTCCATGGTGCCGATGGGGATCGCCTGGAAACTCTGCAACAAGGCAGACAACACGACCCGGTGGACGCCGACAACCAACGCCAAAAAGATCGCGAGGTACTTGAACATCTTGGCGAGCACCGTCCCTGTGCTCGATGTCTGCGGGTCGAAGATCTGCGCGGCGCCTAGACCCATGATGGGGGAGAAAGACTCTGCTGCGATTTCGGCGATGGAGATGACGATACGCACGACGAAGCCCATGGCAGCCCCAAGGATGAACTCACCGAGCGCCATCAAGAGCCAAGAGAAAACTCCCAGGTTCTCGAGGGACAACGCACGTGGGTGCATGCTGTGAACGCTCAGTCCCAGAACGAGGACGAGCACGCCACGGATACGAGCTGGTGCCACGTCCCAGCCGAGCGGGGCGAGCACGAGCATGCCAGAAAGTCGTGCACAGCTGAGTATCAGCAACCCGACTTCAGCCAGCAGGAGCTCCAGTAGACCACCCATTTGCCCCCCCTCATCGAACGATGTTCGAGATGTTCTCGATGTTTCGTACGGTGTAGTCGACGAGCTGTTGGAGGATCCATGGCCCCAAAACGATGAACGCCACGGAGATTGCCAACAATTTGGAGACGAAGCTGATACTCGCCTCGTTGATCTGCGTCGCAGCCTGTAGCACGCCGACCACCAACCCTACCAGTAGTGCAATCAGCAGTATCGGTCCCGTCACCTTGGCCGCGACGATCATCATCGTCGAAAACAGGTCGACGGCGTGAGCGGTGCTCATGCAAAGCTCCTGAGCAGCGCTCCTGCGACCAGGTTCCAACCGTCGACGAGCACGAACAAGAGCAACTTGATGGGGAGGCTCAGGGTCGTGGGGGGCACCATCATCATGCCCATGCTCATCAAGAGGGATGCCGCGGCCACGTCCACAACGAGAAATGGTAGCAGGACCATGACGCCCATTTGAAACGCCGTGGTCAGTTCTGAAATGACGAACGCGGGGATAGCCATCCGTAACTCGACGTTGTCCGGAGAGTCCGGGAGCGGCGTCCGGTTCGCGTCGTAGAACATGATCAGGTCCTCCTCGCGAGTTTGCCTCAGCATGAAGAGCTTCAGCGGGGCAGAGGCGATCTGCATGGCCTGCAGCTCGGTGATTTGGCCAGCCTTGTACGGCTCGTAGGCGTTGACCCGAATTTCGTCCATGACAGGTGCCATGGTGAACATCGTCAAGAACAGCGCCAAGCCGATGACGACCTGCGTTGGCGGAGTCTGCGGCGAGCCAACCCCCTGACGCAGGAGGGAGAGGACGACCACTGTTCGTACGAACGAAGTCATCGAAAGAACGACGGCTGGCAAAAATGCCAGAAACGTCAGCACCAACAGCATCTTCAACGACGGCGTCAGCGAGCCGTCGCTGAACCACGTTGGGTCGAAGAAGGGTTGTTGGGGAGAGTTCATCGATCAAAGAGAACGTTTGCCCAAGCGAGCAGCGAGACCAGCTGCTTGGCCTTCGATGTTGACCAGGTCCTCGGCAGGACGCGCCCGGCCGCCAAACGTCGTGCGGTCAGCAGTAGCATGCGCCAGTTGAGCCGCGGGGCTTGCGTCGTCCGCGGTCATGTTGTCGTCCAGGTAGGTCTTGAAGCGTGCAGCGTGCCCTGGTGAGACCTGCGAGCCGCTGATTGTGTTGACGAGTTCGGAGCCGCCCGTTTGCGCAGGCAGAAGGTCTTCCCGTTGCAGCGTCTGGAGGCAGCTGACGTTGCTGTCCGTTACGCCCAACACCAAGACGCGCCCTCCGAACTCGACGGCGACGGCATGGGCCTTGGGCCCGATCCGGCTACTCGCGAGTACGAGCAGCTCGGCTTGGCCGAGCTGCTTGGCGACTCGCTCTTTCTTCTTCCTCTGCTGGTACCAGAACGCGACGCCTCCCACCGCAAGCAGGCCGAACAGCGCCCAAGTCCCCAAGGGAGCTGAAGAGTCTTGTGCCAGAGGGGTGGGTTGTTGCGGTTGAGCCAGCCAATCTCGGCTTGAGCCAGTGGGCGGAGCGGGTTCTGCGAGTTCAGGGGCCGCTTCGGCGCTCGGTGCGGGCTGTTCGGGGGCGTTCGACTCTTCTGGCTCTGCGGACTCGGCAGACTCCGATTCTTGGGCCTCTGGCTCCTTCGGGGCTGCTTCGGTTGCCTCGGTATTGACCGGTTTGACAGCCGCCTTGGAGGTTTTGCGGGCCTTGAACGGGACCACCTTCTTTGCCTTGAATGGAGACTTCGCAGCGGCGCCGGCGGGAGCCTTTGTCTCGGGCAATGTTGGAGTTTTGGGTAGTTCTACCTCGGGCACGTCGGGTGTGATCGGCTCGGCGTTTGCTTGCAGCGTGAAGAGGGGCACGACCAGGACGGACAACGCCAGCGCGAGCCTTCTACTCATTGACTTCTCCCAATCCATCGTGATGGATCAGAACCTCCGTTAGGCGGATCCCGTACCGCTCTCCTACGACCACGGCTTCGCCACGAGCGATCAGGCGATCGTTGACGTAGATATCCAGAGGTTCACCGTTGGGTTTGTCGAGTTCCAGCACGGACCCGGGGCCAAGCTTGAGTAAGTCACCGATACGTGACTTCCGTCGACCGAGCTCGACGCGGAGCTCGACCGGAACGTCCATGACGAAGCCGAGGTTGTCGACTTGTTTGAACGCCACTTTGGCGGCTGCTTCAGCCCGCTCTTTTGGCGTTCCTTTTAAGGGGCCAGCGGCGGCCCCAGGGGGGCTCGATAGCGACGTTGCGGACATGGGTTTCCTTTCCTTCTGGCTTGCGGGGTCAGTCACCCACGCGGCCTCTGATTTCGACGGCCAGCTGACCCCTCGACACAACGGGTACCCCCACGAATTTCTTCAGCCCCGCCACGTCGACCCGAACCGGGTCGTCCACCGCCGTTGAAAGACGCAGGACCTGGCCGGCTTCGAGTTTCAGCACTTTGCGTAGGCCCAGGGTGAGGCGCCCCAGCTCGGCGACAACATCGACCGGGACTTCCTGAACCACCAAGTGCATTCGTGGATCTCCCTCCGGTTCGTCTTCGTCTTCGTCTTCGTGGCTCCCGCCTTCGAGGAGCGAACTCTGGACTGAAATCGTGATGAGAGCGCCGGGCACACCGTCGATGCCGCAATCGACGCTCAAACCGTCGGTGCGCTGGACCTGGTCGATGGAATCCGTTGGGCTAGCGTACACTCCGGACAGTTCCAACGAGGCTTCCGTCAGCTGCGTGAGACTCGTGACCAGATCGTTGCCGAGTGAACGGATCAGGCGACTGGCGAGTGCGCGCTGGGCAAGGGTCAACTCCTTGCCAAAGGTGAAGCCGCCCTTGCTCTCGGCGCCGCCCAAAGCTCCCTCGAGGATGAGCCCCAACGAGACGTCGTTGAGCGTGACGCAAGCCCAACCGGAACCGCCGGGCTCATCGTAAACTGCGTGGAGTGCTGGGCCGGTGGGCTGTGTGGCTGCGCCGGGGGCCGCGTTGATCGCGACCGACCCCGGCACGAGTTTGGACTTGCGCCAAACCAGAAACGGAAGGGTTCTTCGGCTCGCCCGCGCGAAAGCCGTGGCGACGCGTCCCATGGACGAAATAGCGGCGCGCAGGTGGCGTTCGCGGCCTGTGAGATCGACTGACCGCAGGCCGCCGAATCCTTCGTTGGACGCGGGGACGACGCTTGCCGGGGCGATAGCGGGCGGTGGGCTGCTTTGCCGAAATGGGTTTTCCTTGACCGCCGTCGTGGTGCCGTCGAGTACTGCGTCGTCGCCATCGACGGCGCCTTGGCTGGCGACCGGGCCATCCTCCGTGCCAACGGACGCGGTACTCCGGTCGAAGGGGTTGTCACTTCGTCCCGCGTCGGGCGTGTCGCTGCGGTCGAAGGGGTTGTCGCCCTTGCTGCTTTCAGCCGTCGATGTACTGCGATCGAAAGGGTTGTCGCTTGCTGGGGCTGGGGGCCGTGCCGAACTTCTGTCGAAGGGATTGTCAGACTCGCTCATTGGGCCACGAAGTCGGTGATCAGAACTCTTCCCGCGCGTTGTTCCCCTACAGCTTCGATGATTCGTTGGCTCAACTCTTTGCGGATCTCCTCGAACCGCCCGGGGTCGGTGAGCTCCTCGAACTTCTGGCTTCGAAGGTACGCGATAGCGACTTCTCGTCCCCGGGGGACGTAGGGACGAAATGCGGCGTCCTCCGTTCCCTCGGTCAGCTCGATGGAGACTGCAACCTTGATGTGGTGGGTGATTCCTTCCGCGTCTCGGGTATCGACGATGAATGGCGCGAACGACACGGTGTCGGTGACGATATCGCCCTCGGCTTGCACTGCCTCGGTTGCTTCGGGCGGTGCGGCAGCGGGTTCCGGTGCCGGAGCTCCCATGAGCTTTGGCCCCAAAAGAGTCCCGGCGGCTGCGGCGCCACCAACGAGCACCACACCCACCAGGATCAGAAGGATCGGTTTCTTCTTTTTGGTTTCCTCACCCTCGGACGAGGCTCCCTTGTCTTCTTCTTCGGCCATCATTGCCTCGCCACACTAAGGGTGGAGTCAAGAGAGCGATTATCGCTTAATGTTGATCAGCTCCTGCAACATGTCGTCGGCAGTAGAGATCGTTCGCGAGTTGGCAGAGAACGACCGCTGGTGTGTGATCAATCCCACGAACTCTTCCGCGAGGTCTACGTTCGAAGCTTCGAGTGCCGATGAGGAGACTGCACCGCGACCACCGCTTGCGGCGGTGCCCATTGCAGCGGTACCGCTCGCACGCGTCTCGATCCACATGTTGTTGCCGGCTCGGCCAAGGCCGTCGTTTGACCGGAACTTGGCGACCGCCAGCTGGGCGATCGCGAGCTGCTCGCCGTTGGTGTACAGACCGGTGACTACACCTTGGCCATCGACTGCGATGCCGGAGAAGTCGCCGGAAGCGTAGCCGTCTTGCGACTGGCTCGAGACGTTCGATGGAGAGCCGAACTGCGTGATGCCGTCGAGTCCATCACCACCTGCGGCCTGAGAGGTGCCGAAGTTGATGGTCATGTCCTGGGGCGTAGCGACGCCGGCGAAGTTGACGCTCACCGTGTTGGCGGTGACATCAGCCAGTGCACCAACGGTTCCAGCTGTGGGATCATCGTTGAAGGTGATCGTGCCCGTGCCGATTTCGGAGTACAGAGCCGGCGGACCTGCTGGCGCCGAGATGTCGCCGTCGGGCACAAGAGCGTGCCAATCCCAGGTGTTGTCGGCCGTCTTCTGGAAGTAGACATCCAACGTGTGGGCGTTGCCAAAGTCGTCGTAGACGGAAATGGTCGTGCTGAAGTTGGCTGTGTTGGCCGGATCTTGCGGATCGAATGCGATGGGCGTTCCCGGCGCCAAGGGGTCTTCGATGATGGCATCGTTGCTGTCGAGGTTGGCCGACATCTCGATCTCGGTTGTCGTGCGCGGGGGGATCGCTGCGGTGGGCGCCTGGATGGAGCTCAGCGAAGCGGCAAACGTGTCGTCGCCGTTGGCGGCGTAGCCCTGCACCTCGAGACCGTCGGCGTTGACCAGGAAACCGTCCTTGTCGAGGACGAATTGACCTGCGCGAGTGTAGAAGTTGCTCGTCAGACCTTCCACGGTGCCAGCGACGACGAAGAAGCCGTCGCCGTTGAGGGCGAGGTCCGTCGAGACACCCGTGTTCGAAAGGTTACCCTGGGTGAAGAGTTGTTGGATCTTGCCGATCCGAACGCCAGATCCCGGTAGTGAGCCGCTGGTGCCTGCCAGAATCGAGTGGCCGAGCACATCTTGGAAGATGGAGCGCTGACGCTTGAAGCCCACCGTGTTGACGTTTGAGATGTTGTCGCTGACGACGCCGATGGCTTCACCTTCGGCACGTAGGCCAGAGACGGCCGTGTTTAGTGCTTTTAGAACCATTGTTGAAGAACCTTCTGTTGAATACTGTTATGGACTTGTGTTGGTTGGTGTTGCTGTGTTGATCCGAAGAAGATCGGAGACTGGGACAGATACTCCGTTGTCGAGGTGGAGTACTGGGTAGCCTTGGTCGAAAGAGACGCCTTGGACGAGGCCGGTTGTCGATTGCGACACGCCCACGGCGCCACCGGCTTCGCTCTGCGCGGTGACGGAGATGGCGTAGGGCCCGGCAGGCATCACGTTGCCGGCTGTGTCCCGGCCGTCCCAGGTAATGGTCGACAACCCTTTGTTGCGGCCCCCGAGCTCGAGGGTACGTACGACGTTGCCGTACTGATCCTGGATGTTGACGCTCGTGTCGGCCGACGCACTCGCCAGGCTGAACGATACCTGGGTACCGATACCACTTCCGTCCAGCGTCACGATGGACCCTTTGACGGTCGCCTCCTTGCCGACCAAGGCCGTTACCTGGGAGTTCGCGAGGCCCTGCTGCTGCAGGGAGAGCATGTCGAGGCGCTCGTTGATGCCCATGGTTTGCTCCAGGTTGGAGAATTGAGCGAGCTCCGCGACAAACGCCGTGTTGTCTTGAGGCTTGAGCGGGTCCTGATGCTGCAGCTGGGCGAGAAGGAGTTTCAGAAACTCCTCTCTTCCCATCTCTTTGCCGCCCGTCAGCGACTGCGAGAGAGCTGCTGCGGATTGCGCTCCGCCGGGGCCAGTTACGCCGTCCATGTGTCTTTAACCAATCAGCTGTATGCGTTTGTGTTTCTTGCGGGGGTGGGCTTTGTCGCCGTCCTTGTCGTCAGTGGACTTCGACTTTTCGTAGCCACTCCTCGCACTAGTCGACTGAGCAAGAACGGTGCCGACTTGGTCGCGGCGCACGATGTTCACCGAATGAACGTCTAGGCCCACGGTGCGAAGTGCTTGAATCAAAGCGGATTTGTCGGGTTCGATCGCTCGTTCCGCTCCCCGGTCACCCACGCCGAGCACGACCCGAACCCCACCTTCGGCGCGGTCGACCACGATGGACACTTGCCCAAGCTGCTCAGTGGTCACCGTGAGCGTCAATCGGTTGTCGCCGTCGGCGTCAGAATTTTGGGGACCTACAAGGGTGCTCGAGTGGCCGGCTGTCGGTCCATCTGCGGCGGTTTCTAGGTTGGCGTCACCGCGG
This sequence comes from Polyangiaceae bacterium, assembly GCA_050298815.1. GTDB lineage: Bacteria > Myxococcota_A > Polyangia > Polyangiales > Polyangiaceae > SZUA-265. The sequence goes on along the minus strand of JBNKUV010000075.1, from coordinate 175,100 downwards.
CCAGTACTTGCTCCGCCACCGCCCTGGGAGTCCATCTGCGCCTGCGACGCCAGCATACCTGCAAGTTGGCGCGCCCATTCGTCGTCGAGCTCTCGGTCCAAGGTTGGCGCGACGCGTTGCTCGATGTTGGCAATGAGGCCGTCGGCTTTGAACGGTGACGCCTTCATCTGCTGAGGTCCTCCCGATGACGCGCGTTGGCGGCATGTTCGTCGTTGGCTCGCTGCTCGAGACGTCGCTCGCGCTCCCGATTGCGGAGCTGTTCGCGCTCCGCCAATGCCTCCACCTGCTTGACCGCGGCGCGAGCTCGCATCACTCCGGATTGCGCCGTCTCGACCGCCGTCTCGGCGTCGACCAGCGCCTCCGCTGCCAGACCCTTGGCATGCCGCGTCTTGGCGAGCCAATCATTCAGCTGGGCCCACTCGTGGATAGCGACACCACGTTGGGAGGCGGTGTTGCGTTCGTCCAGAGCAAGCTCTGCATGTTGGGTGGCTTTCTCCAGCTCGAGGCGTTGCTGCTCCGCTTCCCGTTTGCGTGCACCGAGTTCTCGCACGGCTTCGTCGAGCTGCTTTCGGCGGTGTTCCGTCAGCATGCGGATGCGTTTTTGGCGGCTGCTCATGCCCTGCCAACGCTCCCGCGAGCGAGTTGTTCGAGCAGTGCCTTGCTTTGCTCGAGGCTAGTCTTGTCTTTGATGCCTTGGCGAAGGTAAGCGTCGATGCGCGGCAGTGCGCGGCGTGCGGCGTCCACGCGCGGGTCGCTGCCTTCGACGTACGCTCCCACCTGGATCAAGTCTTGGGCATCCCGGTAGGCGGCGAGCAACTCGCGGATGACGTTGGCACGCGCTTGCTCCTGATCGGTGGTGATCTCCGGGGCTAGGCGGGAGACGCTTTGCAGGATGTCGATCGCCGGGAAGTGTCCACGCTCGGCGAGTTGCCGCGACAGAACGATGTGCCCGTCGAGAATACCTCGAACGGCGTCTGCCACGGGATCCGACAGGTCGTCGCCTTCGACCAGCACAGTGTACAGTGCAGTGATCACCCCTTTGCCTTTGCTCGTGCCTGCGCGCTCCAGCAATCTGGGTAGCGCAGCAAAGACGGACGGGGGGTAACCCTTGGTGGCAGGTGGCTCGCCCGCGGCGAGCGCGGCCTCACGAAGTGCCATCGCGTAGCGAGTGAGTGAGTCCATCACAAGCAGAACGCTCTTGCCTTGGTCGCGAAAGTACTCGGCGATCGACGTCGCTGCATCGGCACCCCGAGAGCGAACCAACGCCGGTTGGTCACTCGTCGCGGTGACTACGACTGACCGCGCCAGGCCCTCGGGGCCCAGCGAGTTCTTGACAAAGTCGTTGAGTTCCCGGCCTCGTTCGCCAATCAGGCCGATTACGTTTACGTCGGCTCGAGACGTTCGGCAGATCATGCCCAAGAGGGTGCTCTTGCCGACGCCCGCACCCGCGAAGATGCCCATGCGTTGCCCCATGCCCAACGGTAGAAAGCCGTCCAACGCCCGCACGCCGGTGGCTAACTGGTGTTCGATGGGATCGCGTTCGAAGGGGTGAGGCGCTTCGCGGTGGACAGGGATCAGCGCTCGCTGTGCCATTTCCGGGCCGCTATCGAGTGGCCTGCCGAAGCTGTCGACGATGCGTCCCAGCATGTCAGGGCTGACGGTGACACTGGCGCCGCGATGGGTGTGCGTCACGCGCGCACCAGGCCGTACGCCGGACAGACTTCCCATCGGCGTCGTCAACAGGCGGCCCGAACGAAACCCAACGACTTCCACCTCGAGTTCGCTCCCGTCCGTCGTCGACACGGTGAGCATGTCGCCCACCGCCGCTCGCAAGCCGCCGACTTCGACGATCAAGCCAACGACTTGAAGCACCTCCCCGGTGGGAGTGTGGATTGGCTTGGTTCTGCAGCGTTCGATTAGGCGTTCGAGCAAGGGGACCTCTGAAGTGTCCGCTCGCCGCCAGTCATGCTAGGGCGAGTCGGAATCCGCCCGAAGCTCTTGCAACAACGTTGCCAATCTCGTTTCGATGGACTCGTCGACCCAACCGTGCTCCGTTTCGACGGTGCAGCCATAATCCGACAGTGCGTCATCGAAGAACACTTCGACATGTTCACTCTCGGGGCCGAGTTGCTGCGCGAGAGATTCTTCCAACCCTTCGAAACCGCGTCCGATACGTACCACCAAGCGATCTTGATGCTCGAGCGCGTGCATGCCCTCTTCGACCAACTGCCGCACGATATCAGGGTTGACCGTCAATTCGTGCGCTATCACTCGCCGGGCAATCGTTGCGGCCAGCTCTGCCAGTTGGTTGGCCGCAGTTTCGTAGATGACGGAACGTGCATTGGCTAGGTCCGCCAGAGCTTGCTGCACTGCTTCTCGCGCTTCGCGAGCCGTGGCGTCCGCCTGCTGCTGGATCAGATGAGCTGCAAACGGGGAAGAGCCTTCGGCGGCTGGTACTGAGCCATGAGAGCGCGCCGTCTCAGACCGAGGCCGGCTTGGGTCCAGCTCCGGGCCCTGCTCGGCACGTCGGATGTCCCGTCCTTGCTTCATCGCTGGGGGAGGGGCGGAACGACGCGCCGCCGCCCTTTCTTCGATCTGTGTCGTTGAGCGCTCCAACTCGTCGTGTACGGCGCTGACGAACTCGCGAGGGAGGGGGGCTGGACGAAGCGACTGGACGTCGGTGCGTGCTGGGGCCGCGTGCTTGGCGATCCAGGAGGGCGCTCGGCGCCCTGTCGGGGTCACGTCGGCAAAGGGGTTGCCGACCGTCGCCTCCTTAAACGACATCGTCACCGTCCGAGGTCAACGAGATGGTTCCCTCTTTGTCCAGACGTAGTGCGGTCTCTACGATCTCTCTTTGGGCTTCTTCGACGTCCGCCAAGCGAACGCTGCCCATGATGTCCATGTCTTCTTTGATGCGTTCGGCAGCGCGGCGCGACATGCTGTCGAAAACGGCTTTCTTCAGTGCATCGGATGCCGTCTTCAGCGCGAGCGTCAGACGTTCCACTGGCACCGACTCCAACAAGGAGCGCATTCCCTTCGGATCGAGATCTGCAAGCTCTTCGAAGGTGTACATCGAGCGGCGGATCTCCGAGGCGAGCTGCGCATTGCCTTCGTCCAACGTCAACAGCAGTTCCTCACCGATGTCCTTGCCCATCTTACGGACCAGGGCAGCTGATTGGCCGAGTCCATCGATACTGAGCAGCGCGTCGCGCTCCTCTTCGGGCAGCTCTGCGCTCAGTACGGTCGCTATTTCGTCCAGCAAGCGCACTGGAACTTCGGTCATCGTGCCGAGGCGCTCGATGACAGCCACCCGGACGCTGATCGGAAGCTCCTCGAGCATCGACGCTGCCTTTTGCGTTTCCAGTTGTGAGGCGATCGCGGCGATGAGCTGGGGGTGTTCGTTCTCCAAGACCGATGCCAGCGCGATGGGATCGGCGTTGGACAGCTTGTCCAGAGCTGACGGAGGCTGCTCGTGGAAAATCGCGTTGGACTGAGCCTCGCCCAAGGCCTGGGTCGTCAGCCGTTGGAGGTAGTGCACGCCGCCTTTGGGAACGGCAACGGCAGTCTTCGACTCTTTGACGAACTCGCCGTAGACCCGTCTCAACGCCGAGCTAGGCACCGTGCGCATGGTGGAGGCGACTTCCCGCAGCCGACGCAACTCAGACTCCTCGAGCTCAGCGATGATCGGGGTCGCCACGGCCTCATCCAGCGAAAGCAACATCAGGACGGCTTTCTGAGCTCCTTCGAGGTCCGTCGCTGGGATCTGAGAATCGGTCATCGGCACCTCGCGGGTCATTTCCGCAGAGAACGACAACGGCGTGTTCCTGAGGTTATTAAGGCTTGAATGCGCACTACCGTCACGCCTTGCTGCTGCTGAGTCGAAGTGGAACGCGCGTCACGTCCGGTGTGCCGCGCTTCAAGTCGCTTGGACGGGGGTCTCTCCAGCCGCGGCCAGCCACTTCTTCAGCACCAATGCCGCACTGGCCGGGTCCTTCGCCGCTAACTCGAGCGCCTGGTTTCGCGCCTCCTCTTCCGTTGGCTCCGCCAATAGACCCGCAGATCGAGCGTGATTCAGCACTTCCGGCGATGGTGCGCCCTCCAATTCGCGAACCACCTGTTGAGCTGCAGTCAGCGCGGTCTCTGCCTTCTTGGCCTTCTTCCGGCTGCGGATGACGAGCACCAAGGCACACAAGACGAAGAGTAGAGCTGCGCCGGCGATGGCATACGGTAGGTACTTCTGCCACCAAGGCGCTTCCATCGGTGTCTCGTCGATGGCCGGAGGCCGAGCGAACTGCGCTGCCTGCACGAGGATGTCATCACCGCGTTCCTCGTTGAGTCCGACGGCGCGGCGTACCACTTGCTCCAACGCTGCGACCTGCTCGGCGGAACGCGGCACGAACTCCGCATCCGGGCCTGCTCCCTGATAGCTCCCGTTCAGTAGCACGGCCACGCTGAGGCGCTGAATGGACCCTGGTGGCAGGCTGGTCTTCGACGTGACGCGATCGACCTCCCAGTTGCGAGTCCGCGCGCGGCGGCTGCCTGCGCCCAGGTCTGCGCCCAGGTCTTCTGCCGCCGCTTCACCCTCTGCGGTCGCGTCGGGGAGGTTGGTGCGAGCGCCTGGTACGCCGGCCACGCCGGCCTCCGTTTGTGCGATGCCCTCTTCCACTAGGTGCTCACTGCGCAGCGCTGTGGTCTCTGGGTCCCAGTACTCTTCGGTGCGCTCCGTGACGGCCGTGTCGAGCATGACGTTGATTCGTACGTCGGCATTGCCAGGGCCAACGACACGTTCTAGCTGCTCGCGAACTTCGCGTTCGAAGCGACTTGCGACGGCCCGCTCTTGTTCAGCTTGCCCGTCCGAGCCATCCAGGCTGCCGATGCCCGCCCCCTCCGTTGATGGTCGGTGTAGTGTGACGCCTTCGGTGCTCACCACCGAAACGCGCTCGCGCCCCAGGCCTGGTACCGCTGCGGAGACCAAGTGAACGATGCCGGCAACCTCGCGCTTTCCGAAGCTGCCGGGATTGTGCAACTTGACGACGACGGACGCCGAGGCGCTGCTTTCCCGCATTGCGAACAAGCGTCGTTCTGGCATGACGAGGTGCACCCGCGCCGTCTTGACGCCCTCCACGGCCGTGATTGAGCGCGAGAGCTCGCCCTCGAGGGCTCGACGGAGACTCACCTGCTGCTCGAACTCGGTGGCACCAATTTGAGCTTGATCGAATAGTTCGAACCCGACAGAGCCACCGCGCGGCAAGCCGTCCGAGGCCAGGTCCAGGCGCAACGCGTGTCGCTGCTCGTCCGGGACCATGATGGCGGTACCGCCCGCTTCCAGTCGGTGGGGGATGTTGCGCTTCTTCAGCTCTTGGACGATGGCGGAGGCATCCTCGGGTGCCAGGTCCGTGTAGAGGTAACCGTAGTTGATGTGTGAGTTGAACAGTGCGATGACCAGGCCGCCCACCAGGGCCAAGCTGGTGCCGACCACGAGAGCCAGTCGCTTCGGAGTCGGCAGGTTCTGCCAAAACTCTTGGACTTGAGTGAAAAAGGCTTTGAGGGATTCGTTCATGGTTTAGCGGTTGTCGTCAAGGGGGGCACAGCGTCAGACCTGCATGCGCCACAACTCGTAGAAGGCGTCGATGACCTTGTTGCGGACGTTGCCAACGAACCTGAGTTCGATGTCGGCTTGGCTGAGGGCGAGCATGGTGCCGTGGATGTCTTCGTTGCGTCCGGCAGCGAACTCTTCAGCTTGGATCTGCGCCGTTTGGGCTCGGAGGTTGGCACTGGCGACGGCTGTCTCCAGCATGTCGCCGAAGGCGTTCGACTCCTGGACGGCGTCGTTCTGTGCAGGCCCGATCTGCTTTTCCCCCAGAGGTACGTGGGGCTGCGCTAACGGGATGCCAGGTGCGTCGATCGGCCCCATGATGACTAGCGCCCAATCTCCATTGCCGAGCGCGCCATGCCCTTGATGGTTTCGATTGAGGTGACCCCAGCCTCGTAGGCGCGAGAGGCCGTGATCATGTTGACCATCTCCTCGACGGCGTTGACGTTGGGGTACTCGACGTAGCCGTCTGGGTTGGCATCGGGGTGTCCGGGTTCGTAGGTCAAGACCCCTGGCCGTGTGTCTTCGGCGATTTCGCGAACACGCACGAGCTGTGCGCCGCGATCTTCCATGCTGGGCCCTCGAACTCGGTCCAAGTTCGCGACTTCGAACACGGGGTCCTGCCTGCGATAGGGGCCGCCCTCCTCCGTGCGCGTCGTGCGCGCATTGGATAGGTTGGAGGCGACCGTGTTCATACGGATCCGCTGCGCAGAGAGTCCTGACGCAGCCACTTCTAGAGCTGTGAACGCTGAGAGCACTTTATCGATTATCCTTTCCCGTCATTGGCGGCGAATGCCAGTTGGCGCAGCTCAGCTGCGACGACTGCCGACACGACGTCATAACGAAGGTGGTTGGCGGCAACCTTGGACGCTTCGCGATCCAGAGAGACGTAGTTGCCATCTTGTCCTACCCCGGCCGCCAGGTCTTGAAACACCCGACCAGTGGTGACTGCCCCGGCATCGGCTGGGGATGAAATATGATCTCGATTTGTCCTCAGCATCTCGACGTTCAGGACGTTCTCGAAGCTGACTGGGTCAACGCGCTCCAAGTCTTTCGGTTGATAACCAGGAGTGTCCACATGTGCGATGTTTGAGGACAGCACGTTGTGGCGCTCCAGGTGGTAGTCGAGCGCATAGTGGAGCGGGGTTACCCCTGAGAAGAGATCACTCACGCCAAGAAACGTAAGCAGCTATCGTGCCAATAGTTAACACATGAGCGATGTGGTTTGCTGTTGTAGCGGAACAGCGGTGGGACGTGTCGAAGTGACACGCAGTCCTATCGCGCGGTGCGTCGAGGACCCACGCCAATGTCCTACTGGGTGCAGTTTGACCTTCTCATAAGTATCGGAATCTAATCCGGAATACAACGGAGTACCTGTGGTTGGCGAGGGGTGCTGTGGGTGGGTCTTGACTCGGTGCGTAGGTAGGCAATGGGCGCCAATGCTCGCGCCAACGCATTAACACCCCTTGCGCCAGCTTTCCGACGCTGTTGGCAGAGTTTTTGCTCCTGGCTTCACTGCGAATCGTGCGTCATTGCCGAAACGCCTGAGGAACAGCAGAGGAAAACAAGCAGATGTCGGAATCGGTCAAGTTCAACGCGCCCAACGAGCACCTCAACGAAGATGTCGAGGAGCGGTCGGGTGTGTACGAAACTAGCTCCGGGGTAGTCCTCGGTTCCTCGATGACCGAAAACGCAGTACAACGGCCCCGCAGCATGACGGACGTCGTGGGAACCTCGGACGCGCTCGTCGAACTGTATCAGACGGTGGACCGCATTGCTGACACGCCCTGCACCATCCTGGTCACAGGCGAAAGTGGAACTGGCAAGGAGCTCGTTGCTCGCGCCGTACACGACGCGAGCGACCGACATCACAACGCGTTCGTCGCGGTCAACTGCGGCGCTATCCCCGAGGCCTTGCTGGAGAGCGAACTGTTCGGACACGCGCGTGGGGCATTCACGGGTGCCCACGCGGCGAAAATTGGCCGTATCGCGCAGGCCAATGGGGGGACGCTGTTCCTGGACGAGATTGGCGAGATGCCGCTATCTCTGCAGGTCAAGCTGCTCCGGGTGCTTCAGAGCCGGGAATACAGCCCGATCGGTGAGCCGCGCGTGCTCCAAGCCGACGTGCGCATCGTGGCCGCGACCAACGTGGATCTCGAAGAAGCTGTTCGCAAAGGACTGTTCCGTGAGGATCTCTACTACCGCCTCAATGTCATTCATTTGTCGGTGCCCGCTTTGCGTGACCGCCTCAGCGACGTTCAGGCGCTGGCTCTGCACTTCTTGCAATTGAACCGCGAGCGGCTAGGACGCGAAAACGTTCGGGAGATTTCACCAGCAGCAATGAAAGTGCTCTCCAACTACGGGTGGCCTGGCAACGTTCGAGAGCTTGGAAACAGTATCGAACGAGCTGTGCTGCTGTGCCGCGGCGACGTAATCGAACCCTCTGACTTGCCGCCCAAGGTCTGCGGTCTGGGCAACGAGACGCGGGGGCCGCAGGTGAACCTTCCCGACGCCGGCGTCAATTTGCGTCGCGCGGTGGAAAGCTACGAGAATCAGCTGATCCGCCAAGCCTTGGACCGCTGCAGTTGGAACAAGAAGCAAGCGGCTACGATGCTTGGGCTCAATCGCACAACTCTCGTAGAAATGCTCAAGCGCAAGCGCATCAAGCAAGTGGCCTGAGCGAGTCTGAAGTTCCTCCTTGGGGCGTTCGTGTACAGGGCACGAGCGCCCCTGGTTTTTTTGTATGCCCGGACGACGACCTACGGAGCTCGCGCTGGGACCCCGGACACACTCTGTCTCGTGCGCAGAGAACTCCTGCACGCTCTCGTCAACTGCTTGACGCGTTTGGTAACGCCGCGTTGACGGCCCACTCCGTGGGAAACCAGAGCTGGTGTGGGGATCGGGGCAACTACCTCGACGTGGGGTACGCTTCATTCATCGTTGTCCCTGCTCTGCGTGAGCGCAGCGGCGCCGCCTGCAACACTCGGGTCGGGCTCCACTTGAGTTAGACATGCGTTGGCATCGTGGTTGCAAAGAGAAGGGTCATGTTCCGTTCTCTGCACATCGCTGCTACGGGTATGGCTGCTCAGCAGACGAACCTGGAGAGCATCTCAAACAACGTTGCGAATGCCAACACGGTCGGGTACAAGAAGCAGCGAACCGAGTTTCAGGACTTGTTGTACCAGACGGTTCGTGAACCTGGGACACCAACAGGTCCGACGACGCGATCCCCAACCGGGTTGCAGGTGGGAACCGGCGTACGTGTGATCGGTACGACGCGCGTGTTTCAGCAGGGCACCCTGATGAACACCGGTAACCCACTGGATGTTGCCATTGAGGGCAATGGATTCTTCGGAGTTGAGCAGCCGGATGGAACTCTCGCCTACACCCGAGCCGGCGCTTTGAAGACGGATGCTGAAGGACGGATTGTGACGCCTGAGGGTCTACCTTTGGATCCGCCGATTATCCTGCCCCCAGACGCTGTGGGCATCTCGATTGCGCCGAACGGCACCGTTTCTGTAACGACACCCGGGCAGCCTGACTCGATAGAGGTAGGACAGCTCACGCTGACGTTGTTTACCAACCCCGCCGGCCTGCGGTCCATCGGACACAATCTGCTGGTCGCGACAGATGCGAGCGGCGAGCCTCAGGTGGGCGAGCCGGCGACCCAAGGACGCGGAGCTCTGATGCAAGGCTCGGTCGAGCAGGCGAACGTCGATGTCGTCGAAGAAATGATCGGGATGATATCCGCGCAGCGCAACTACGAGATCAACTCCAAAGTAATTACCACCGCAGACGACATGCTGCGGGCAGTCACACAACTACGATAATGAGGCGGACGGCTTCGACATATCTCTTTTGCGCACTCCTTCTTGCGAGCGCACCAGCTGCGGCCGCGCCGACGGTGGAGGTTCCGGCTGGCAAAGTAAGCTTGGGGCAGGTTTGGAGCGAGGCTCCGGACGATGTGGCGGGGTTGGAAATCGGACCGGCTCCGCCAGCTGGAAGCTCCCGCTTGCTCCTTCGGCGAGAACTCCAGCGCCGTCTGAGAGCTGCCGGCAAGGATCCCACCTCGCTGCGCTTGCCGGCGTCAGTACGCATCAAGACGCTTTCGGTTCAATGGAGCGCCGATAGGCTGCGCCAGGCCGCGACCGACGCTGCTCGCTCGGCCCTGCCCTCTGGAGTTTCACTACGGAAAGTAAACGTCAATATCCGGTTGGTGCTTCCGGAAGGGACAGTCGTCTCCGAGTTGAAGGTTCCGCGGCCACCCAGAAGGGTGGGAGATGCGACGCTTTCTGCCATGTTGCTCCTCGAGTACGATGGGGAAATCGTGCGCCGGGTGCCCGTCTCGCTGTCGGTGGATGTGAGCGAAGAGGCAGCCCAACCACCCGTGCTCAAAGGGGCGCGCTTGCGCGTGTACATCGAGAGAAGCACCGCGCAGATCACTGCGGTTGCGGAGGCGCTTCAGGATGCCGACATCGGTGAGACGGTGCAGTTCCGCATCGTGGCCACACGCCGGGTGGTGCGGGCTCGGGTGGAGAGTAAGCATTTGGCGAAGGTGGTGATGCGATGAAGCTCCCCACGACAACCTTTTTTCTCGCCGCCTCGCTGCTGGGAACCAGTGCCTGCGGACCGGCGCACATCAAGTCCTTCGAACCCCAAGAGCGTGACTACAAGATTGGCAAGTACGCCGCGACGCAGAAGGACGCGAAGCCCGCAACCGGCTCGGTCTACTCCGATGCACAAGCCGGCTATTTGGAGGACGCCCGAGCGATGCGCATCGGAGATCTCGTTTTGATTCGAATCAACGAGCAGGCTGACGCGAGGGGCGCGGCGTCCACCGAACTCGGCAAGGAGTCGTCACGGCGCAAGGGCCTGGTGACACTGCTGGGACTGTTACCCGCGATTCAAAACGACCCGAACCTCAACGTCGAAGACTTGATGTCGTCCGACGTCGACTTCGACGGTGAAGGGTCGACACAGAGAGCCGGAAAGCTCAGCGCCAAAATTGGCGTGCGAGTCAAGAAGGAGCTGCCGAATGGTGATCTCTTCGTCGAGGGGACCAAAGTCGTGATGATCAATCACGAAGAGTACCACCTGTACGTTTCTGGAGTTCTCCGACCTTCGGATATCCAGCCTGACAATAGCGTCGATAGTGCGCTGATCGCGGATGCGCGCGTTGAGTTTACAGGTAGGGGCGACATCAACGACCACGTCGAACGGGGCTGGCTCACGAAGTTCCTCGACTTCATCAATCCTTTTTGAAGCCAATGAACCGTCGCATTCTACAAGTTGTGTCTCTCGCCGCGGTCTTCTTCTCGCTGGCTCCAGTGGAGTCCGCGCGGGCGGACAAGCTTCGGGACCTGTGCGACGTCGTGGGCGCTCGTGACAACCAGTTGGTGGGGTACGGGGTTGTTACTGGTCTCAACGGAACTGGCGATGACGTTTCCGCTCCCTTCGCGATGCAGTCGCTCCGAGCGCTGCTTCGACGTTTGGGGATCCAGGTCGACGGTCGCCAACTGCGGTTGCGCAACGTCGCCGCGGTCGTGGTCACGGCGACGATTCCCCCATTCGCGCGATCGGGCGCGAAGCTCGATGTGACCGTCTCGTCGATGGGCAATGCGCGTAGCCTACGGGGAGGAGTCTTGGTGCAAACCCCGGTTCGGGGTGCCGATCGCAAGACGTATGCTGTTGCTCAGGGCCCTCTCATTCTGGGGGGCTTTGAGAGCGGGGGCCGGACCGGAAGCAGCGTCAAGAACAACGTCACGACGACCGCGAGGCTGCCGGGGGGGGCGCTTGTCGAGCGCGAAATCCCAACCCAGTTCACCAAAAAAGGAAAGGTTCTGCTCGCTCTTCGCGAGGCAGACTTCCTGACCGCTGAGCGCATCGCTGAAGCGCTGAACAAGGAGCTCGGCAAGGGCGTGGCGCAGGCGTTGGACGGCGGTGTCGTCGAAGTCAAGCCGCCGAAAGACTTCAAGAAACGCACCGTGGCGCTGATCGCCAAGATTGGCGAGGTCGAGGTGGCTCCGGCGACGAGCGCTCGGGTGATTATCAACGAGCGCACAGGCACCATCGTAGCCGGCGGCGACGTGCGCCTCATGCCGGTCGCCATCTCGCAGGGCGGCATCACCATTTCCGTTTCTGAGCGTCCAGAAGCCTCGCAGCCGAATGCGCTCGCGGACGGCAACACCGCAGTAGTCGACCGGAGCGAAATCGACATCGAAGAAGGCACGCCTCCGGCGCTTACCTTCGTGGATGGCGCCGCGACTCTCGCTGACGTTGCTCAGGCGTTGTCGACCTTCGGCGTGACCCCGCGGGAACTCGGGAGCATCCTCCAGGCCCTGAAGACCGCTGGCGCCTTGAGGGCGGAGGTCATCGTTCAATGAAGGCCGATCTCTCACTGCTGAGCACCGTCGACGCCTCCGCGCCACTGCGGCGCGCACCCGAGCGGGCTAAACCCAAGAGTGAAGAAGCGGCGGCCCAGTTCGAGCAGATCTTCCTTCGCAAGATGCTTGGCTCCCTGATGCAGAGTGCCAAGATCGGGCCCCAGTCCAAGCTCTCCGGTGGTGAGATGTACGACACCATGATCGTCGATGCGCTCGCCAGTAGCATCAGCGCTGGCGGCGGTATTGGCATCGCTGAGATGATCCAGAGCCGCATCGACGCGGCTCCAGGGAGCGCCCAGGGGCCGCCTCCGGCTGCGGTCGTCGAGACAGCGCCAAGCGAGAGTGAGCATGCCCTTTCGGGGCAACCGGCCAACGGGCGGGACGGCGCACAGGAAATGCCTTCAAGCATTTCTGGTGGGGACCGTTTGTCAAGAATGGAGGTCAGCACTGACCACCAGACCCCCCGGAGGACCCGATGAAAGGAATCAATGGCAATCCGGCTCTCGATGCCTACCAACGTGTTGCGGTAACCCCTGTCAATCCCGCACGCGCCGCCGACAAAGTGGACGTTGGTCAGCAACCGCAAGCCGGCAACGAACAGGCCGCGAAGGTCTCGATTTCAACCACAGCCAAGGAATTGGCCGCTGGATTGGATGAAGGCCAGAGCGCCGACAAAGTGGCGCAGCTCAAAGCACAAGTTGAGCAAGGTAGCTTTCAGGTCAACGCGGCAGAGATAGCCGGACAAATGGTGGATGCGTTAGGATAACGCATCGGAGCGAGTTTCAGCAACCATGACAACCCCCTCAGTGCCAACCCACGCAGTACTCGCGAGCGGCCCGCTGCCAGAGTTCGGTGGAGATCCAATCGCGGATCTCGAGGCGCTGCTAGAGGCCGAGCAGCGCTTTCTGAGCCGTTTGGACGCTGACGGCATTGAGGCGGTTGCCAAGCGAAAAGAGGAATTGTTGCCTCTACTCGCGGATGCTCGGGCACAGGGCGTTGATCTAGAACGTCTGACCCGCGTCAGAGAGCTCGCCGTTCGCAACCAGCTGCTCATGGTTCACGCAAGAGAGACGGTTGGAACGATCGTCACCACGGCTCGCACCGGGCGTGGCCCGACGGGTTCGGCGAGGCCGCCGGTGCCAGCAGGCCCCGGCGGCCGTGTCAGCGTAAAGGTATGATCCGATGACCGGGTTGACCAGCCTCTTGAACACGGCTCGCGACGCACTGACTGCCCAGGCGTACGGGGTCTCCGTGGCGGGGCAGAATATCACGAACGTCAACACCGAGGGCTATTCGCGGCGGGAGGTCATTCTCGAGACGCGGGCACTTGGCAGCGAGTCCTACGGCGGAGTGAAGGTAGAAGGCTTGCGCCAGATCACCGACCGCTTCCTCGACAGTCAGCAACTCGTCAGCCTTAGCCACCAGTCCGCGGCTCGAGAGCACAATCAGGGGCTTGCTGGCATCGAAGCGTTGTTCAACGATGAAGCGGGTACGGGCCTGGGGAGTTCGTTGGATGCGTTGTTCAACAGCTTCTCGTCGCTCGCAGCAAACCCGAGCGATACTACCGCCCGCGAACAAGTGCTCGACGCGGCGGAATACTTCTCCTCGAACGTTCGTCAGGTTGCGGACGAACTAGCGTCGACTCGTGACAAGCTATTGACGAAAGCCAAGGACGTCGTCAATCAGGTCAACACTCGCGCCGAGGAGCTAGCAGATCTCAATCGAAGAATCATCACGGCAGAGGCGCAAGGCCGAGATGCGGCGGACCTCAAAGACCAGCGGGCCCAAGTACTACTCGACTTGGCACCCCTGATCGATATCCGTACCACCGTCGATGGCGCCGGGGGGATTCTCGTACACAGTGCAGGTGTCGTGCTCGTCGAGGGCAGCACCGCTCGCAGCTTTAGCGCTGGACTCAACGGTGATGGGTCCTTGAAGCTGTCGGTCAACACTTCGAGTGGAGCCGGAAGTGACGTCACCCGGTATCTGACGGGTGGGGCGTTGGCGGGGATCAAAGAGACGCGTGATGGCGACATCTTCGAGGTTGCCAAACGCCTCGACGAACTCGTGTTCGACGTCGGTAACGCTCTGAACGAGCAACACGCACTCGGCGTTGGGCTCGACGGAACCGGGGGGCGCAACATCTTCGACGTTTCTGCGACGAGTCAAGGCGCCGCGCGGGCATTGACCGTCAGCGACGACGTGGCGGGTAATCCCGAAGCCATCGCTGCGGCATTTGACACAGGCACTCTCCCTGGCGGCTCGGACAATGCTGTGGCCTTGCTTGGAGTCGGCAAGTCGGCCTTGAGCGGCAGTGGGCGAAGCGTGTTTGAGACGTACGGTGAACTCGTGGGCGATGTGGCCTTGCGCAAGTCGTCAGCCCAGCGCTCGGTCGAAATGCGAGAGGCACTCCATGCGCAAAACCAGGCCATGCGTGAGGCGCTCAGTGGCGTGTCCCTCGACGAAGAGATGATCTCGCTCACAAAGTATCAGCGGGCCTACGAAGCAGCCGCCAAAGTGCTTTCCACGGTAGACGAGATGCTCCAAGAGTTGATGGCACGGGTGGCGAGATGAGAATCGCTGACTCGATGCGCTACCAGCAAGCGACGCGGCACCTTTCCAACGTTCGCTCCCAGCACGCTGAAGCCTCCCAGCGCGCCCTGACCGGTCGTCGCCTGCGCGCTCCATCAGATGATCCCTTGGCAGCCGTGGAGCTTGCTCAATTGCGGTCTCGTGGGGCGCAGGTAAATGGCTATCAGAAGGCCATCGATATGGTTCGAGGTGACGCAGAACTGTCGGAAGGCATGCTGGCTCAGGCCGGTTCGTTGATGCAGCAGGTCAGGGACCTCGCGACGCAGGGCGCCAGTGATCAGGTCACCGCACAGCAGCGTCAACATCTTGCTGAGCAGGTCCGCGGCCTCAAGGATCAGATCCTCAGTGCAGCGAACGCCCGCGGTTCACGGGGCTACATCTTCGCCGGGTCGCAGACCGATGCACCCGCGTTTGACGATACTGGCGCATTCTTGGGTGACGATGAAGCACACAATGTGGACGTTGGAGCCTCCTCCGCCGTGCGCGTGAACTCCTCGGGACTCAATGCCTTCACCGCGGCTGGTGGGCGCGATATTTTTGCGGACTTGGACGCCTTGGCGACCGCATTGGAAAGCGACGATGGGGCGGGCGTTCGCGCAAGCCTCGATGACATCGCTGCCGGCCACGATCAAATCCAGGCTGAGCGCGGACGCGCGGGTTTGCGATTGAATCGGCTCGAGACAAGTCAGACAGCGCTCGAGCGCGTAGAACTCCTCGTTGCCCAACAAGATGAAGCGGTCGGAGGCGCCGACCAAATCGAAGCTTACTCCGACTTCGTTACGTTGGGCCAGGCGCTCGAACGTGCGATTGGCGTGTCGCGCCAGCTACTGAGCTTGGGCTCCCTCAACCAGTTCTAGCGCGACATTCGTCAATCGCCGCAGTCCGGCGTGCCCAGCCTCCGTTTTGGCAGCCGTTGCGTTCAAGCTGGCACGCCGTGTGCTCAAGGGTTGGTCATGCTGGTAATCACCCGCCGCCGGGGCGAGCGCATCATCATCGGTAACGACATCGAGGTCGTCGTGACGGACATTACCCGTCGCGGTGTTCGCCTCGGTATCGCTGCTCCGAGGTCCACAGAGATAGTTCGCGGCGAGGTTCGGGAGGCTGTCGAGCTCGCCAACCAAAGCGCTGCTCGCAGCGACCTCGACCTGCCTGACGGGGTCGACGGTTTGGCCTTGGTCGGGGAGGGCGTCAGCGCGTTGGCGGTGATGGGTGTCAAGAGTCGGACGCTCGGCATGCCGCTCACAGGATCCGCTGAGCACGACGGCCAGACAGGCGCCGGCGCGGGTTGTGCGGACGTGGATCTCGCCTCAGAGGACGTGGGGGGATGAACCTACAAGGCCTGAGGCAACGCATGGTCGAGGTCAATCTCAGAGCCCTCGGGATCGATGGTGCAACGTGGGACGCGGTTTCGAGCCAGGCGCCGTCGGCCGCGTTGTCGTGGGTGCGGGGGACTCCCGTCGTGCAGGTGGCGGATGTCCTGCTCGATACCCCTGAGGTTCGTTGGGGTTACCGTGCGGCCGAGGACACCGTGGCCGTGTTGTTCGGCTTCGGCTGTGGGAACAAGCTGCGGGAGCTGCTCGAGGTAGCTCGCTTACCGTGTATCGTGTACGAGCCGGATCCCGGAATTCTGCGCGCTGTGCTCGAGGCAGGCCCCGTGGACCTGGGCAACGTGGGGATCCATTGTTGTCTAAGCGAGCTGAAAGCGGCAGGAGCAGACCTGTCAAAGCAACGGCCGCGTACGCTAGTCGTCTACACCCCTGGCTACCGCGAACTCTTTCCTGCATCCGCCCAAGACATGTGGGATGCAGTGCGCGAGATGAAGGCCGAAAGCGGGCGGTCCGGCGAGTTCGCCGTGAGCGGCGGCCCTTGCGGCAGAGCGGCCTGACGACAGCGAACGCACCGCGCCCGTTTGGTCTGGTGCTCGTAGCCTTGTGGGTGATGAGCGCAGAACCATAAAGGGACACCCTCGTTTCTTTGGTGGGGTCTCGCGTAGCCAGTTGCGTTTTTCCTCAAGGGTGAGTTCAGGACTCCGTTCATCGAGGTCGGGCACTGAAGCCCGGGCGGTTCACTCGAGCCGTTCAACCCTCCAAGAAGGAGCAATCCAATGGCACTCACAATCCAAACCAACGTTGCATCTCTATTTGCACAAAAGAACCTTGCTAAGAACCAAGCTGGCCTAGCCAGCAGCTTCAACCGCCTGTCGAGTGGTTTGCGCGTCAACACGGCCGCAGACGACGCAGCAGGTCTCGCAGTCAGCGAGAGCATGAAGAGCCAGATCCGGTCGTTTACCGTTGCCGAACGCAACGCGGCGGATGGTATCTCCATGTCTCAGTCGGCTGAAGGTGCTCTGGGCGAGATTCACGGTATCCTCGGGCGTATGCGCGAGCTGGCCATGCAGTCTTCGAACGGCAGCTTGAGCGACACGGATCGCGGTTACCTCGACACGGAGTTTGGCCTGCTCAAGGACGAAGTCGACCGCATCCAAGGGTCGGCCAAGTTCAACGGAGTCGAGCTCATCTCCGACACGAGCACCGACGTCACCTTTCAGGTGGGGTTGGAGGACGACGCGGCGGACCAGATCACGTTGAGCTTCGGCGGCGTGGATCTCAGCGCCGTGGCGACCGGCGGTGCTGCGGCCGTGGACAGCGACGTCAATGCACTGGCGTCACTGGATCTGATCGACACTGCTATCGATGCAGTATCGGACGCTCGCGCCGGCTTCGGTGCGGCGATGAACCGCATGGAGATCGCAACTAGCAACATCCAGACAATGCGCCTGAATCTCGAGGCTGCGAACTCCCGTATCGTTGACGTCGATGTGGCGTCGGAGACGGCTCGCATGTCCAAGAACCAGGTGCTGACCCAAGCTGGCGTCTCGGTCTTGGCTCAGGCCAACCAGCTGCCGCAATTGGCATTCGGTCTGATCGGATGAGTGAGACCACCGCACGGTGAGCGCTCTTCATGGGCGCTCATCGTGCGGTGGGGACTCAGTCTAGCGATAGAGAGGAAAGCGACACATGACTGGTACGATTAGCTTTGGTGGCATTGGCTCTGGAATCGACACAGAGGCGATTGTCAACGGTTTGATCAGCGCCAGTCGCGCGGGCCTTTCTCCTCTCAAGAGCCGCGCCTCGTCTACTGAGGCAGCGGTATCCACCATTTCGAGTATCTCATCTCTCCTGAGCTCTCTAAAAAGCGCGACCAAAGAACTCGATACGGCCGCAGAAGTCGGGAGCTTCAAAGGAACTTCCAGCAGTGATGCTGTGACCGTCACGGCGAACGGAAATGCTTCGTCTGGACGGTTCAGTATCGAAGTGCTGCAGCTAGCTAGCGAACAGAGAACCTACTCCAAGACATTCTCTTCAGACTCGGATTCCGCCAACATCAACGCCAACCTGGGCATCGGGCTGGGCGGCCAGAACTACAGCGTCGATATCGATAGCGAGGATAGTCTCACGGACATTGCGGGCAAGATCAACGCCCTGGATGCTCGATTGGCTGCCTCGGTAATCTTCGATGGCACAGACTACCGCCTGCGGGTGCGAGGCCTAGACACCGGCGCTGAGAACGAAATCCAGTTCACTGGTCAAGGCGCAACGGATCTCGACCTCGACGAGAATAGCGCAGAGACGGTGAAGGCTCAAGACGCCATCTTCAAGCTCGACAACCTCTCAGCCCCGCTGACGCGCTCGACCAATGAAGTCGTCAGTGCCGTATCTGGAGTCACGATCAAGCTCAACGAAGTGACCGATGGGCCTGTCACCATCGGCGTCGAGATCGACGCCGATGGGATGAAGGAGAAGTTGACTACGTTCGTCAATGCGTACAACGCTGTGCTCAACAAGATCCACGAGGAAGCCGGTTACGGTTCGCAGAAGGGTAAGAATCCCGTGCTCAAAGGGGATTCCACCTTGCGTGCGATCACGAACCGACTGGCGGGCAGCGTGCTGACGCCGCTCGGCGGTGACTATGGGCAGACGCTGTCTTCGGTGGGGATCCGCCTGAACAGCAACGGCACGCTTCGCATCGACGAAACGGAACTCAGCGACGCGCTCGCAGCAGACTCGTCTCGGGTAGCAAGCGTGCTGGCGGGAGATGATACTCAAGACGGCATCATGGACATGATGCGAGATATGGTGGACGGCTTCACACAAAGCGGAACGGGACTGCTCGCAACGAAGCAGGAAACGCTCCAAGACCGGGCCGATGCGATCAACGCACGAATCGAGCGCGAGGAAGCTCGTCTAGAAGTTCAAGCGGAGTTGCTGCGCAGGCAGTTCACTTCGATGGATCAGACGGTTTCCGCGAATCACGCAACGCTCGACTACATCGTTCGTATGTCCGTCGGCTGATCATGCCACCACAGGATTGACGAATGCTACAAACGGCTGCTGCGCAGTACAAGAAGGTTCGCGCCACGACCTCCAATCAGGGGGAATTGCTCTTGGCGCTCTATGACGGATTGTTCCGTTTTCTCAATGGTTCGAGGGTCTGCCTGGAGAAGGGTGAGTTCATTCGAGCTCTGGAACTCAACTCCAAGGCTCATGCCATCCTCTCCGAGCTCGAGCTCGCTCTCGACCCCTCACTGGCGCCCGACCTGTGTGCCAACCTCAGTGCACTGTACATCTTTGCGATGGACAGGTTGCGGGTGGCGAGTCGCAAGAACGACCCCACCATCGTTTCGGAAGTCATCGAAGTGCTGACGCCTCTGCGAGAAGCATGGCAACTTGCCGTGCCGAAGGCAGCCCAAGAAGGCGTTAGGTTCAGCGGCAACGGTCGGTAGCCATGAGCCTGCGCAGTCTTCCGGTTGGTCTTTCCCCGGAAGGTAATCGCCCCGAGTACCTACGAGGGGAACGCCGTGACACTTGGGTTGCGGCCTTCCCATCGGGGGCTAGGGTCACGGTTTCTTCTGGACGGGATAGAGGCTATCCTGGGTTGGCGAGCGTCTCGCCGCCCACGAGGATATTCTACGAAGCTATCGCCGAATCCCGGCGCGGCATGCACGCGCTCGACCTCGGAGCGGGGAGCGGGGAGGGGGCCGCGATGCTAGGATCTCGGTATGCGCGTGTGACCGGCGTGGAGCTATGCCCGGCCGCCTTGGCGTACGCCAAGGAGTTTGCTCCTGGGGTCGAGTGGGTCTTGGGCGACGTGTGTGCGGATTACGACGCCTCGGGAGCGGACGTCGCGACGTTCGTCGACGTGCTGGGGCACGTTTCCGATCCCGTGGCGGCGCTGCGCTTCGCGCGGAAGAAGCTGACGAAGGCGGGCAGCGTCATCGTCGCCGAGCCGAGGGCGTACCCTACCCAGTTGCTGCGTCGGCCACAGCGCCGCGCATTCGACCGTGCACAGCTTCAGTCCATGCTCACCCGCGGCGGGTTCAAAGAGGCCACGTGGGTGTCAGACGCAGGGACGTTCTTCGTTCTGCAAGCCGACGTGGATACTCACCCGGCAAGTGAGCGTCTGCTGAGGGCCCTCGAACAGCTGAGCTCGGAAGGTAGCGGCGCAGAGGTTCGGCATGAACTTGAGTCGTGTGTCCGTTCTGGTGATCTACACATCGCGGTCGAAGCGAGGTTGGCGCTGGCTCGTGCCGCGCTCGTCGACGGCGACGGCGATGTGGCGGGTCAGCAGTACTTGGAGGTCCGCCGACTGCGACCGGAGTTGCCCGCCGCATGGGGCGGTTTGGCGGAACTTTCGCTGCTGGCCGGCGACCTCAACGGAGCGTGGCAACTCGCCGTCGAGGCACTCAACCGCAGCCCCGGTGACCCCGAGGCTAATCGAATCTACGCACGTATCGCCCAGCAATTGGGGGACCCCCAAGCCGTCGAAGCGTGGATTGGTGCCCACCGGCTCGCGCCCGACGACTTGATGATCGCGACGTACCTCGCCCGCGCGGGTTCGGAGGAGGGGGACTATCGCGTCGGCATCGACGCTTTTGAACGGGTCGCGAGCTACGAACCGAGCCACGACGAGCACTTTGCCGTAACGTTCGCCTGGTTACTGCTGATGGACAACCGCGTGAGCGAAGCAGTCTCCTGGGCGCGACGGGCTACCATCATCAGACCAGAATCGCAGGCCGTGGCCGAGCTTTGGCAGGCGCTGGAGCCCCTCGATTGCACGAGACTCCCGAGAGCCTGACGAAGTCCGGCCCGTGATCCGAGACTGGCACGGTCACGGCAGCAAGAACAGTCAGGGCAGCAAGAACAGCAGTGCGGTTGCGGAGGCTGCTGCGCACACCGAGCACGCCACGACAGCTTTCGCGCGGGCCATGTGGGCGCGCGCTTGGTCCGGATCAGCGACCGTTTCGACGCCAAATCGTGTTTCGCGTTCTCCACGGACAGCGCGGACGACGCACGTCCGCAACGCCGCCTGGAAGAAGAGCAACGACGCGAATACGAACGGAAAGAAGGCGAGCCCCCGCACAGCCAGAGGCAGGCCGGATCGGACCAGCAATACCGCCGCGGCCAGTGCTGCCGCAAACAGCATGACGCCGCCCTTCATTCGCTGATTTCGGGCGCACTGGTCGATGTTGGCGCGACAACGGCCATGCATCCAGATAGCATGGTTGGGTTGAGTCATGGATGCAAGCCCCGCACCCCGGATCAACCCAAAGCGGGATTGAGGTCTCGAGACGCTGTTGGCCCTGGGCAAAGACGCTCCCTGCCCAAGGCCGATCATCCCACCTATACTGACGACCAAGTATGCGCGGGCTACTTGCTAACCTGACCGATGTCCGTCCGGGCGAAGGCAGCGCTGTGCTCAAGACGGGGGCGATCCTGTTTTGCATCATCGCCGGGCATACGCTCACCGAGACAGCCCGAGACGCCTTGTTCTTGGGCGAGCTGCCCGCCGAATGGTTGGCAGTCGTTTACGGCGTCCTCGCGCTCGGTGCGGGGCTCGCCTCGCGACTGAGCTTGCGAGTGGTTGGGCGCTTCGGCAAGCGAAACGGCTTGCAAGCGACGCTGTTGGTGGCGGCGTACGGCGTCGCCATGTTCTACCTCTTCCCGAAGACGCGCGCCGCCGTGTTTGGGCTGTACGTGTTCTCGGGGCTCGTCAGTGGCGTCGCCGTCGTCCAATTTTGGACCTTGGCCAGCCACTGGTTCACCGTCGCCGAGGGGCGTCGCTTGTTTGGTGCCATTTCGGCGGGTGGGGTTCTGGGCGCGGTCTGTGGAGCCGGGTTGGCGATGGCAGTCCTCCCTGCCACTAGCGTTGAGATGCTGCTGATGATGGCTGTGGGGGCGTACTTGTTGGCGGCCTATCTGCTCACCGGAGTGCAAACGGAGGACGAGGTGATCGAGCGGTCGGGCACGCCGATCAGCGCCGTCGGATCTGCCGCCGAGGCGTGGCTCTTCTTCAAGCAGTATCCTTATGCTGGCCGTTTGGCGGCTCTGCTTGCGGTATCGACCGCCGCGCTGCTCGTGACGGACTACCTGTTCAAGTCAGTCGCATCGCGGGCATTCGGCGCCGAGCAGCTCCCCGGCTTCTTTGCCACGTACTACGCGGTGCTGAATGGATTTGCGTTGCTCGTTCAGTTGGTTCTTTCCGGCTACTTGGTGCGGCGGGTCGGCGTACTCAGCGCCGCGATGGTGCTACCGCTGCTGTTGATTGGTGGTGCGGCCGCTACGATCCTCTCCGGCGGCGTGTTGGTGGTCGTGTTGTTAACCAAGGCTGCAGACGGTGGGCTCAGACACTCATTGCATCGTGTGACGAGTGAACTCTTGTGGATGCCACTGCCCGATGCGCAGCGCACGGGAGCCAAGACCTTCATCGACACGCTTCTCGTGAGGGTTGCCCAGGCACTGACGGCAGCCGTGCTGTTGGCCCTCGCAGCTGAGGGATTCGATGACCCGCGGACCCTTGGTGGTGTCATGGCGGTACTGGCCATGGTCTGGTTGGGCTTGGGGATGGGGATCCGACGTCCGTACCTGGAGCTGTTTCGTGACTCCCTGGTGACCCGTCCTGACGTCAATCACAAGGCGCTCGATCTGGAGAGCATCGAGTACGTCATTTCTGTTCTATCAAGCCGTGATGCTGCGCGCGCCAATGCAGCGATGGAGCTACTGGCGAACAACGGGCGCCAACGCCTCATTCCGGCTCTTGTGCTCTATCACGATCAACCTCAGGTGTTGCTCCGTGGCCTGGAAGTGATCACCACTCCGGACCGCAAGGACTGGATACCTCTCGCCCGACGCTTGCTTGATCACGACGATGTGGACGTGGGTGTCGGCGCCATGCGAGCGTTGAGCAAGGTCGGCTTGCTGGATGCCGCGGAGGAGCGGCTCTACGACATTCGTCCTGAAGTGCGTGGCCATGCAGCGTTCTTGGTGGAGCAAGGGGACCGGTTCGATGATCCGCGAACGCATCCAGCGGTGATGGAACTGGATGCCCTCGAACCCGTTGCCAAGAGGCAGGCGCAACTCGGGCTGCTCTCGGCCGTCCGCAATGCGGCCGATCCCCGCTACGCCGAGCTGTTGTTGGAACTAGCGGGGGCTCCAGATGACGCGGTGTCGGAAGCAGCCGTGCTTGCTATGGCGAGCACCAAGGACGAGCGCTTCATTCCAATTCTCATTGAACGGCTCGCGATCCGTCGGGGGCGCGCCCACGTGGAGCAAGCACTGGTAGCGCATGGCAAGCCCGCCCTTCAGAGCCTGCGTGAGATGCTGCGAGATAACAATACGCCAACACGCTTGCGGCGACACCTGCCAGCGGCGATTGCAGCGTTTGGCAATCAGCGCGCTGCATCGACGCTGCTCGCCCAGCTGTCTGGCGAGAAAGTCGGGATGGTACGGTACAAGGTCATCAAGGCCCTCGGTCGCATGGCAGCGAGCGCCGAAGTGCGCTTCGACCGCATGCCAATCGAAACTCTCTTGGAGAGAGAGCTGATTGAGAGCCTTCAAATGCTCGCGCTGTCTCATCAGCTCGAGGTCGTCGAGGTCGAAGGCGGCCCCGGCCTGGTTCTCCCGCTGCTGGTGAAACTGCTACGTGAGAAAGAGGAACAGGCTCGCGATCGGGCGTTTCGTTTGCTTCAGCTGTTGAATCGAAGTGAGGACATACGGGTAGTGGTGCTCGCCCTGCGTTCGGAGGACCGGCGCGTGCGCGCCCGAGCCCTCGAGTTCGTCGACACGCTGACGTTGCAGAGTGGCATTGCCAGGATCCGTCGCTTGTTCGGGCTCCTGCTTGACGAGCTGCCACGAGATGAGGTCTTGCGCAGGGCTCGTGACGAGTTGACGGAGTTGCCCCAAGGAGCAGAAGCTGCGTTGTTGGCCCTGTTGGAAAGCACCGACGCAACGCTCGCGACTTTGGCCGCCTACCACGTCATGGAGCGTCGCGTCTCCGCGTTGACGGACCGCGTTGACGGCCTGGTGAATCGCGCAGAGTCACCCCTGCTGGATGTCGGCGTACTACGGCAGTTCAAAGAGTTGGTGCCCGCATGAGCGTTGCGGATCAGCGCACTCGGGTCGAGCACGAGCTGTTCTTGCGCTCGTTCATGCCCATAAACCCGCCGGCGCGAATGATGGACCGTGTGACTGCGGAGATGCGGGACCTCTACTTTCAGCCGGGAGAAGAGCTGTATCGGCGGGGTGAGCCGGCGAGCGACTTGTTCTTCATTCTCGAAGGCTTCGTCGAGCTGCGCAGCCAGGACGAACAGGTGGTCAGCTTCGAGAAGAACTCCATGGTGGGGATCTTGGACGCGGCGACAGAAGGCGTGTATTCCCGAACGGCGGTTGCCCGGCGAAGAACGCATTGTTTGGCGCTGGCATTCGCTGAATACTTGGACATTCTCGAGGACAACTTCGAGCAAGCCCTTCAGATGATCTCGACGACTGCCAAACAAAACAACGATATGGCACTGCAGTTGGGCGGTGAGCACGTATTTTCGTGTCCTGACCAGGTGCCCTCCCAGCGGCTGCCCCACATCAGCGCGGGACAAACCCTGGGCGCGATGTCACGATTGTTAGCTTTGCGCGCTACGCCGATGTTCAGTCGCGCTCCGGTCCAGGCGCTGGCTCGGCTCGCCCAGCTCGCCAAGCCGCTGCCTATCGCCGCGCACTCGACGATCTTCGAGTCAGGAGGTCCCAGCCGCGAACTGCACGTCTTGGTTGACGGCAAGGTGCGTATGTTTCGACCCCAGGTGGGGGTGGACGCGGTGTTAGGACCCACGCGGGTGCTGGGGGGACTCACAGCGTTTGCGCACACGGAGCGCTTCTACAGCGGGCGGGCCGAAATGGACTGCCTGCTGCTGGTCATCGCAAAGGAGGATCTTTACGATGTCATGGAGGACCACTTCGGGTTGGTACGGTCGCTGTTGAGTGAGATGGCTTCTTTCCGCGCGGGCCTCATGCGCGTGGGGCATTCGGTGTTGCATCCAGACCGAATCTGAGCGCGTGTGTTATCTGATCCGTTGGGACCAGTGACACGGGTCGACTATTGGCACTTCTTCGACGAGAAGTCTTGCTTGCCGTTGACCGCTGAGTCGTCGAGTTGGAGCTTGCGTGGCTTGCGCGCAAATGCGAGGGCGTCACCGCCATGGATTGTCGCACCACGGGCTTCGACTTCTGCGTTGTAGGCGCCGCAGAGGGCCGTTCCCGCGCTCTTCAAGGTGGAGTTCCTCAGCTGCACATCCGCGTTACCGGACAGTTTGGCGGCGAATTCCCTGCCGCTGATCTCCGACTTGCCGCGCAGCTCGAGCTTGGCGTTCGTGCCGCCAACGAGCCCTATCTCGCCTCCTTCGATCGTCGAACCGTCCATGGTCAATTCCAGGTTGGTTCCTCCGTCGAGAGCAACTTCCTTTGCCGCGAGCTTGGCGCCGTGAGTGAGCTTGAGCTTGCCGTTGTACTTGCTGCAGCGCACCGCGGCTTCGTTGGCCTGAACCAGGCCACCGCGCATGTCCAACGTGAGGTTTCCGTCACCCTCCAGTCCGATTCGGTTGGCACTGATGGTGGAGTCTCGGATCTGAACCTCCAGGTTCGTTCCTCCGGTGACCGCCGCTTCGCGCCCTTTGACGGTTGAACCCTCCGCCTTCAATTTGAAGTTCAGGCCACCCCGAATGCCAACCTCGTCCCCCTCGACAGTCGAGTTGTGCAAGTCCACGCTGCAGTTCGAACCCGTCTCAATCGCTGCTTCCTTGCCTTTGATCGAGGACTTGTCCTTAGCGACGAGCTTGGCGTTCATCTCCATGTCGACGGCCGTTTCCGTCGCCTCCAACGTGCTGCCGATCAGCGTTACCTCTGTCAGGTTCTTCGCCTCGACGATGACGTTCGATTTCAGTTTGCTGTTTCTGATCGTGATCTTGCAGTTGATGGCACCGACGATTAGCGGCCCCTTCCCCTCGTGGGTTTGGTCGACTATCTCTAGGCTCTGGTTGAGCCCACAGGTGACAGGGAACGACTCCACCCGGGAGTTGCCACCCAGCTGGGGCACAGCGTTGACGACGTTCTCGATCCGCTGCGAGCCGGCATTGACGGCGAATATGACGCCAGCGGCCACCATGACACCCATGACCGACATCACGAGGGCGATCACAAGCCCGGCGCTGCCCTGGGGGGCGACGTACAAGGTTCTCGGATCACCCGTCGCTGGTGCCTTCTTTGCCCACTCGATGTGGATCGAGTTGCCGCAATAGGTGCAAGTGACGTCGTGCGCTCCCCTGCTGACCGGGAGCGGCGCGCCGCAGGTCGGACACTTCTGGCTGATCACTCTGCCCATCTTTTGGGAAGTGTCACCCAATGGCGGGCGCTGCACAAGCGTGGTGAGTACGCCTTGGGCCCCACCCGCCGCGAACCACGAGCGACGGGTGGGCGGAACTGCCACATGGCGTGGCAGCGCGCGATCAGGCATTAGAAGTTGTAGCCGTACTCGACCTCCAAGAAGTGAATCTTGTCCGACGCCCCCCAATAGTCCTCGTTGGGGAGGAAGATGGCGTACATGGCGCGAACTGCGGCGCCCCCGCCGATGGGGTGGATGATGTGGGTGTCGATCTCGGAACCAGTGTAGGTCTCCCCGGCTGCGTTTTCTTCCATCCGAGAAAGCACGTGCCCCTGGACCTTCAGGACGAGGCCGGGGCTTGCCTTGTAGCTGATGTCCGCATTGCCACTGACGGCATTCGACCGGATGCCGAACGCGTCAGACAAGCCCAAGAACTTGTGCGTGGTTGGGTAGAGTTCATCCCATGCTTCGTTCTTGTCGTCGGTGGGATCGCTATCGCCAGATGCGACGAGGCCGCCTACACCGATACGGAGGCCCGCTACGGGTGAAATGCCCACGCCACCATCTGCGTGATACGCGAACTTGTCGAGGGCGTCGCCGCCCGTGACCGGCACAGTTCCGAACTGCACGCCGGTTTCCAGCCGGTAGTCGAACATGTCGATGGCCTGCTTGATGCGGGCGCCGAGTGTGAAGAACGTCGCACCTTCTTGGTCGGCCGTCGCTGGCGGATCCACTGTATCGTCGGTCACTACGTCGTCCGCGCCCGCTGCGGTCTGGCCCAGCAGGTACAGATCCAGGTCCATGGCGCCAATCAATGGGCCGAGGCCGGTGTAAATGCCGTAGAAGTAGCGATCACCGTCGAAGGTGGCACGCGTTGCTCCGGAGCCCTCGCTGAGCAGCGTCGCGAACACATCGGTGTAGTATCCGGATTCGCCGGAGACACGTACACGGCCACCTTGAAACGCGCGGGCCGTCTCGTTCCAGCCCAGGTTGCCGATTACCATCGCATCGCCGTAGTCCATCATGAAACGACCGACGTCCAGTGAGAAGCCCTTCGTCTGGAGGCGGGTGTACGCCTCGTAGACGCCCAGGTCGTAGTAGTCACCGATGGTCACAGGGGTACCTTGGACCGAGTGGGTCCCCGCAGCTTGCGGCACGAACTTCGCTGATACGGTGTAGTCGTCCCCGACGTCGACTGGGTTGGTCTGGATAGAGAAACGGGCGCGATAGACGAACGTGTCTCCCTCGCGGTGCAAGCGCGGATGGGTGAGGGAGGTATGTTCTTCGTAGCCCTCACGAAGCTCGTAGCGGGTGAAGAATGAGCCGTTGATAGTGAGCGGCTGCACAGACGGGGGAGGTGGGGCCGCCTCCGGCACCGGTGGGGGGGCAGGCTCCGTCGGTGGCGCTTCCTCGACGGTTGGGGCGGGCTCTTCGGCGACGGGAGGCTCCGCTGGCGGCGGGGGGGCTGGCTCCTCGACCGGCGCTGGCTCCGCCGCAGCTGATTCTGTGGCGGAAGCGGGGGGTTCAGTCGCCGTAGGCGGTGGGGCAGGTGGCGCGGGCTCTTCTGCGGGCGCAGGCGTGGGCTCAGGCGTCGGGGCGTCCGCCGGCTGGGCCAGAATTGGAGCGGCGCCGAACAACGACACGAGGGGGATCAAGCAAGTGGGTCTGGTTTTCATGGGGTAACCTTATTCGGGGAGTGGTTCTTTGTAGCCCGCAATATCGGGGGCCACGTGGCCTCCTCATCGCGGCGAAGGCCGCTCTTAGGAAGCTGGGTGCAAGCTGCTACCCCTTGCGTTTCTTGGGCATGTAACTTCCGTTATTTTTGGGGTCATAGTAACCAGTAGCACGCGGTGCGAAACATGCTGGTCACCGTAAAATGTGCCTGGTTAACGGTTTGGAAATAGTGTCTCCTGTTAACGGGCGCGTGTTGGGGTTGAAACACTGGGCCAAGCAGGGTGGGTTTCCGTCGTGTTGGAACGAAGAAGCCCCCGGTGTTCCGAGTCTCTGTGTCGGTTCGCCGGGGGCTTGTTCAGTAGCTGCGCGTTGTTGCGCTGCATGTAAACGGCTAGGCTACCTCGCGCTTGCTTTCCGCTTCTTCTTCCGAATCCGCAGCCTCGACATCCTTGGAGGCAGACTGCGCCGGCTGGCTTCGTCCGTGATCTTGTTCCTCGAGGAAGTCGATCATTTGCCCGCGCAGTTCGTAGTAGCGCGGGTGGTCGAGCACGGAGGTTCGAATGCGCGGGCGCTCGAACGGTACTTCGATGACCTGCCCAACTCTGGCCGCTGGCCCGTTGGTCATCATCACGATACGATCGGCTACGTACAGCGCCTCATCCACGTCGTGAGTGACCATCAGTGCGGTCTTTCCGTCCGACGACAGCATGTCGAGAAGCACCTCTTGGAGTTCCATGCGGGTCAGGGAGTCGAGCATGCCGAAAGGCTCATCCAGCAGAAGCATCTTGGGGGAAATCGCGAAAGCTCTTGCGATGCCCACGCGCTGCTGCATGCCAGTGGAAAGCTCCTTCGGTGTCTTATGCATCGAATCCGCCAAGCCCACCAGCTGGAGATAGTACCCTGCGATGTCCAGGCGCTCGGACTTGGATACGTGGGGGTAGACTCGATCGACTCCGAGCATCACGTTCTCCAACGCTGAAAG
Source organism: Polyangiaceae bacterium (assembly GCA_050298815.1). GTDB lineage: Bacteria > Myxococcota_A > Polyangia > Polyangiales > Polyangiaceae > SZUA-265. The sequence goes on along the minus strand of JBNKUV010000075.1, from coordinate 146,173 downwards.
CCAAGGCATGAGGCAAGGCGCCTGAAAGACCACCCCACGGTCGGGACCGGGGCCATGGATCTCGCGGTTGTCGACCAACACACCACCCGCTGTGATTTCGTTCAACCCTGCGACCATGGTCAGCACCGTCGACTTGCCGCAGCCGGAGTGCCCAAGCAGCGCGACGACCTCGCCACGTTCCATCTTGAGGTTGAATTCTTCGACGATAATGGCTGGCCCCTTGGGGGTTTCGTACGTCTTTCCGAGATTCGAGAGTTCGACAAAAGCAGACATCACTTGGGCTCCAATGCCAATCAGGCGGCGTTCAGATCGATAGGTTGCGCAGTTGGGCGTTTGATGCGGATCAACCCGCTGGGGTTGTCGGAGTCACGCTCGCGATTACGACGACGACACTCGATGAGGTACTCGGTCAGCTCGTTGCGAATGCGCTTGAACTCGACATTCTTGTTCAGTTCGGAAGCGTGTCGTGGACGCGAGAGCTTGACGTCGAAACTCGGCCCTAGTGTCGCGTTGGGACCCGGTTTGAGCGGAATGATGCGGTCAGCCAACAGAATGGCTTCGTCAACATCGTTGGTGATCAGCAGCGCAGTCTTCTTGTCTTCACCGCCACAGATGATGCGCCCGATTTCTTTCTGCAGCGTGCCTCGGGTCAGGGCATCGAGTGCACCCAAAGGCTCGTCCAGAAGCAACATTCGCGGGGTCATTGCCAAGGCTCGTGCGACCGACACGCGTTGCCGCATGCCGCCCGAGAGTTCGTGAGGCTTCTTCCCGACTGCCGGAGTCAGGTTGACCATTTCGATGTACTTCTCGGCATGTGCACGACGCTTGGCCTTGTCCCACTGGGGGAAGACGTTGTCGACTGCCAAGACGACGTTCTCGTAGACGGTGAGCCACGGGAGCAAGGAGTAGTTTTGGAAGATCACGCCGCGGTCGGGGCCGGCCCCCGTCACGGGTTTGCCGTCAAACTCGACGCTACCGGCTGAGGGTTCGAGCAAGCCTGCGATGAGGGAGATGAGAGTCGTCTTGCCGCTTCCTGAGAAGCCGACGATTGCGACGAACTCACCTTCATTCATCTCCAAGTTGATGTCGTGGAGAACATCCGTCTTGGTGGGGCCTTCCCCATAGGACTTGCTCACTCCTGAAATCTTTAAGAGGGTCATGTTCAACCTCAGGCGCTGATCGTAGAATCGTAAGAAACCGAGCGTTGCAGGATGATCATCACACGGTCCAGCGCGAAACCGATGAGACCGATAGTGAAGACCGCGACGATGATCTGAGCCAGGGTTTGGCTGCTACCGTTCTGGAACATGTCCCAGACGAACTTGCCGAGCCCCGGGTTCTGGGCAAGCATTTCAGCGGCGATGAGTACCATCCAGCCGACACCGAGCGAGATGCGTAAACCGGCGAAGATGAAAGGTAGGGCGGACGGGACCACGATGCGCCGAATTCGAGTCCAGAACCCGAGGTTGAGCACCCTTGCGACGTTCATGTGGTCCTTGTCGATGGACGCAACGCCGAGCCCGGTATTGACCAGGGTCGGCCACAGCGAGCAAAGAGCCACCGTCAACGCCGAGCTGATGAACGACTTTTCGAACCACGCCTCGCGCGGGTCCGTCGTGTAGAGTGCCCCAACGACGATCATCACGATCGGCAACCACGCCAACGGGGACACTGGCTTGAACACCTGGATTAACGGGTTGACAGCGGCTAGAAAGACCTTGCTCAGGCCGCACAAGATACCGATGGGTATGGCGATGAGCGATGCCACCAAGAAGCCCGCGAAAACAGTCACCAAACTGGTCAGGATTTGATCGAGATAGGTCGGGCTCGACGAGTACTTCTTGTTGTTGGCCTTCTCCAGCCGCGCTTGGACCTTGGCAAGCTTCCTCTCGATGACAGCCTTGTCACCTTGCCCGGCGGCCAACGCTGCGTTCAGCTCCGCGGCTGTGGACTCGAGAACCGCCGCTTTCTGTTCTTGCGCCTCGTAGAACTGGCGTTGCGCCTCGCGGCTCGCGAAATGGTCATCGAGTAGCGCACCCGCTTCCGACATCACTTGCACCGGCGTGGGCAGCGTGCCGAACTTCGTCTCCACCGTTTTCGCCATGCCTGTCCAGAACATCAGGAAGACCAAGAATGCGAGGAACGGCACGCCGATAAACAGGGTGATCTGACGAAGCTGCTCTTTGGGCTCTTCTCCGGCGATCAGCTTCACGACGGGCTCGAATACTTTGAGTCCCGCGATGTCCAATCCTTTGATGATGTGTTCTTTCAAAGCCATGACTTGCTCCTAGTGGAAAGTTCGGTCCGGGCGCTCAGCCCACTGGGTCCTTGTTGCCGATCTTGTGCTTGTTCAGGTACTCGATGGGTTTCTTGCCGTCGTAGACGACGCCGTCGATGAAGTCTCCGGTCGCTTCCTTGTAGCCATCGGTATCCCAGGGCACTTCATCCTTCTTGATTTTGCCCTCCTCGAGCAGTGCCTTGGCGGCCTCCTTGTAGATATCTGGCTTGTAAACCTTCTTTGCCGTTTCGTGATACCAGGCATCGGGCTTGGTTTCTGTAACCTGTCCCCAACGTCGCATCTGAGTGAGAAACCAGATGGCGTCGCTGTAGAACGGATAAGTGGCAAAGTAGCGGTAGAATACGTTGAAGTCCGGCATGTCCCGCTTGTCCGTCTTCTGGAACAAGAACGTGCCGGTCATGCTATTGGCGATGACCTCGTAGTCCGCGCCGACGTACTCTTTTCGGGAAAGGATCTTGCAGGCCTCTTTGCGGTTATCGATGCTTTCGTCGAGCCATCGGCCAGCGCGGATCAGCGCCTTGACCAGAGCCACGTGCGTCTTCGGGTTCTTCTCGGCCCACTCATTGGAAACGCCAAACACCTTTTCCGGATTGTTCTTCCAGATGTCGTAGTTCGTGGTCACCGGGACGCCGATACCTCGAATGACCGCCTGTTGGTTCCATGGCTCGCCGACGCAGTAGCCCTGGATCGTGCCGGCTTCCAGGGTCGCCGGCATCTGCGGCGGGGGGGTTACGCTCAGCAGCACATCCGCGTCGGACACCCCAACTGTATCTTCCTTGGTGTACATACCGGGGTGAATGCCCGAGGCGGCCAGCCAATAGCGCAGCTCGTAGTTGTGAGTAGAAACCGGAAACACCATCCCCATCTTCAAGGGCTCGCCCTCCGCCTTGTACTTTTGCACGATGGGGACCAGCGATTCGGCGCTGATGGGATGTTTGGGCTGTGGAGCCTTCAGGGCTGCGTCGTTGTCCTGCATCATCTTCCAGATGCGGTTGGATACGGTAATGCCGTTGCCATTGAGGTCCATGCTGAAAGCGGTAACGACGTGTGCCTTCGTGCCGAAGCCAATGGTCGCACCAATGGGCTGACCACTCAGCATGTGCGCACCATCCAACTCGCCGCCGATCACACGGTCGAGCAGGACCTTCCAGTTGGCTTGCGCTTCGAGCTCAACGCTCAACCCCTCGTCGTCGAAGTAGCCCTTTTCCTTGGCAATCACGAGAGGAGCGCAGTCGGTGAGTTTGATGAAGCCGAGCTTCAGTTCATCCTTCTCGAGGTCGAGGCCCTTTACGGCGGCGGCAGGCTCGTCTTTCGCTCCCAAAGAGGCGGGGGGCTTGGCCGGAGCAGGCTTTTCGTCTTTGCTACAACCGAGTACCCAGGCGGTAGCGCCGGCCATGCCGGTGAGGGATTGGCGGCGACTAATGCGGCTGCCGAGGGGGGAGAGCTTGGTATTGCGTTTCATAAGTGTTTGACCTCAGGCGATGGGAGAGGATTTCCGTAGCGAGTGACCGGAGTCAGCTGGACCGGCGAGACCAGGGTACGGTTCGGTTTGGAGAGTTCAAGCCGATGTAGGTGTTAATCTTCCAGAAACACTCAACGTACTGTTGTGATACGTGCAGCTCTGGAAACGCTCTGGCGGTCAAGTGCGGAGTGCAACACGAGAACGAAACCATCCGGTAACCGATACTGGAATGGAGATCGGACTCGACTGGCTTGCGTCATCTCCACGCAACATTTGGCCGCAAATTCGTGTTTCGTTGTTTCTGTACGGTGAACTGGTTTGGGGTCCGGAAATTTGGCCTGCGGTACAAGGAAACAGATCTGAAAGGCCTTGCGACGGGTCCGGGCGGACCTCAGCCAATCATTGAGGCTCATACGTCGCGTTTCTGCGGGTTAGCGTGGCGCTCGTCCATCGCTACCGCCTGACGAGCTGACGTCAGTCGACGACTCGGGTCTGACTTCACGGAGAACGATCAGAAACGACCATGACACCAGGTCCCGGTGACTGCCGATAGGGATCCTTCGAAGTGTCTTCGAAATGAAACGGGCTTCTCGGTGAGGGGGCCGGGCGCTATCGGTCGCATTGTTTCACGTTCCGCGTGGGACGGTGTCTGGATGGGACAAATGTTTTCGTTAGGTGTTCACGCGTAGCACGAAGAGGTTTCGAAACCTGCGTGAAGGCTTGTTTCATTCTGTGTGTTGCGAGAGCAGTGTCGGTTTGTTGTTGATCTGATTTGTGCGGCTCCGTTAACTGCCTTTCGTGATGCCTGAGGTTAACAACAGGCGCACTGTTCTTGTTTCGTAACTTGCCATGAGCGCTAGGTCGTTTTCTGCCGTTGTTGATATGGTTGCTGAGGTTCGCCTGAGAAAGGGCAACCCTGTCGCGGCCAAGGAAGACAGGGTGGAGGTGGATTCGGCGGGCCAGCGCATGGCGGTCATCGGCAACGGTATGGTCTCGTTGCGCTTCTGCGAAGAACTGGTGCGCCTTGGCCTCCATCGCTCTTTCGCCATCACTGTGATCGGCGAGGAGAGCGTCCCAGCCTACGACCGAGTGAACCTTGCCAGGGTTCTACGGGGCGACTCAGTGGATGCGATCGCGCTCGAGCCTGCCGAATGGTATCAAAAGCACGGTATCGAACTGCGGCTTGGAGCTGCTGTCACGCTGGTAGACCCTGAGAATAAGGCAGTCGTAACAGCCGGCGGGCGTGAAGAATACGACCTCATCGTCTTCGCGACGGGCTCGTCTGCGGTGGTTCCGAAGATAGAAGGAGCAGATGGAGCGGGCGTTTCCGTCTATCGCTCGGAACGGGATGCGCGGACCCTGCGGCGACTCGCCATGGAGAGCAACGACCTTCCCGCGTTAGTGGTGGGGGCTGGCCTCCTGGGGTTGGAAGCCGCTGCAGAGTTGAAAGCCCTGGGCAAGCAGGTCTGCTTGGTCGAGAGCAGCGACCATTTGTTGCCGCGCCAACTGGACGAGGATACCGCGCGCCGGGTTGAGGCGGCGATCGCTGCCGCGGGGCATACGCTGTACAAGGGCGTTCGCGCCAAGAGCTTTTCTTCGGACGAGGGGGTCATCACCGTCGAGCTCGACGACGACTCGAAGCTTCGGGCCTCGATGGTTGTACTCGCCGTTGGAGTGCGCCCTCGAGACGATGTGGCGCGCGAAGCGGGTCTCGCTTGTGACCTCTTTGGGGGCATAGTCGTCAAGGATGATCTGTCGTGCTCCAGGCCGGGTTTCTTTGCGATTGGCGAGTGCGTGAGACACCGTGGGCTCGCATACGGCATCGTTGCTCCTGGCTATCAGATGGCAGAGGTCCTCGCGCAACGGCTCGCTGGGCACGATGTGCGTTTCTCGGGCGCCACCACGACCACACGTCTCAAGAGCAGCGAGGTCCAAGTCTGCGCCGTCGGGGAGAGTACCGTCAACGACTTGGCAACTTCCCACAGCGAGCGCGAGGACGCGGAAGGATACAGGCGTCTGGTCATTCGCCGCGGTCGTCTGATCGGCCTCGCGGTCGTCGGGAATTGGGATGAGCTTCACTTGGCCCAGCAGGCGATCGTGGCAAGGCGTCGCCTCTCGCGCCGACAACTTGGGCGCTTTGCTCGCGGTGAATCGCTATTTTCCCACGCCACGGTGGATCTGAAGCGTTGGCCAGCAGAAGCACCCGTGTGCGCGTGCACTGGAGTTACTTGCGGGAGCTTGCGGACGGCTCACGAGCGAGGAGCGTGCAGCGTCGAGGAACTGTCACGGCAAACGGGCGCTGGCAGCGTGTGTGGCAGTTGCAGGCCGCTCCTGGCCTCACTCGTCTCCGAGCAATCTGCGATATCTGCGCTTCCGGGCCAGGCGTCTACGACTCTCGTCGTGTCGGCTACCCTTGCGCTGGTGATCGGCACCGTCGCGTTGCTCGGGCCGGCCATCCCGTACCAGAGCAGCGTACAATCATCGTTGGAGTGGGACGTGTTGTGGCGCCAGTCCACGGTCAAACAGGTCACCGGATACGGGCTCGTGCTGATGACGTTCGTGGGCTTGGCGCTGTCAGTGCGTCGGCGGTTGGGTTGGCTCAAGCGTTTCGAGCACGCCACTCTTCGGACGTTTCATGTCGTCGTTGGCGCGGCGCTGCTGTTCGTTTTAGCGGCTCATACGGGCTTTCGACCCGGTGCCAACTTAGATTGGCTCCTGGGTACGACATTCATCGCGTCTGCCATCGTTGGTGCCATCACGGCATTGGGGACGACTCTCGAACAACGCATCGGTGGTGGCATGGGGGCTCGTTTGAGACGTGCCGTGACCAGGGTGCATATCTGGTTGGTCTGGCCGCTGCCCGCGTTGGTGCTGGCTCACGTGATCAAGGTCTACTTCTTCTGAGGGTATCGGCGGATGAAGATGTCTTCGAGCGTAGCACTTTGGGCAGTACTCACCGTAGCGGTGAGTGGGGCGTTGATCGGGGGGATGTTCACTCAGAGCGACGCGCGGCAAGTCTATTTGCCGGGACCAACGACTTCCGGTCATTACCAGATTGAATTGGCCTGCGGGGAGTGTCACACGGAATCGTTTGCTAGTACCGAGGAGCTTCAATCTGCCTGCGTGAGATGCCACTCTGCGGAGCTGGAACGGGCGGACGATTCTCATCCCAAAGCCAAGTTTGTTGATCCCCGAAACGCCGCCCGTGTCGAAGTACTCGATGCGCGGCTGTGCGTCACTTGCCATCAAGAGCACAATCCCGCTGCGACCGGGGCCATGGGGGTAACGCTGCCGGAGGACTACTGCTACCGCTGTCACGCGGATATCGCGGAAGATCGACCCAGCCACGAGGGGTTGCCGTTCAATTCCTGTGACGACGCCGGCTGCCACAACTTCCACGACAACCGAGCTCTGTACGAAGATTATCTGTTGGAGCACCTGGAGACTCCGGACCATTTGAAGGAGCAGCAAGTTGCTGCGTTGACTCAGGGGTCGCCAAGGGGCGAGGGCGGGAATGTACCGGGCCTGCCCGAGCTGGACGATGACGAGTCGGCTGCGCTAGCGGCGAGCGCTCACGGGCGTGCGAACCTTGGCTGCGCCGACTGCCACGAGAGTTCGGATGCGACGCCCAATGAGTACGCCGATCCCTACGTGGAGCGCTGTCGCAACTGCCACGATCGCCAGACTGAGGGATGGCTCCTAGGCCGCCATGGCATGCGCGTCGCGGCGGGTCTGCCCCCATTGAAGGTAGCTGACGCTCGTGCGGAAATGGTCCCCGAGGCAGGTCATCGCAGTCTCACCTGCAACAGCTGCCACTCGATGCACGCGGCCAACACTAGAGAGGCTGCAGTCGACGCATGCAAGAGTTGTCATGCAGACGAGCACACGCGAAGCTACGATGCTTCCGTCCACGCGGAGCTCTGGCGGAAAGAGCTTTCCGGGCAGAGTCCCCGAGGCAGCGGGGTAAACTGTGCGACGTGTCACATGCCGCGCGTCAAGAACGACAGCGGTCAGGTGGTTTTCGTCGAACACAACCAAAGCGACAACCTGCGTCCGAACGAGAAAATGGTTCGCAGTGTGTGCAGCCAATGTCATGGGCCTGGCTTTGCCCTGGCAGCCCTGGCGGATGCTGACCTGGTGCAGTCCAACTTCGCTGGAACTCCCAGTGGGCCTCTCGAGTCAATGAAGCTCGTTGAAGCTCGCTCAACTGAACAACAATGAAACGAACCCATCGAAGGAGCTTAATCATGAAACGAACAACAACCACATCCATTGGGGCGATGGCCCTTGTACTAGCAGCGCTTAGCGGAGCTTGCGGGAGCGGGGGCTCCGGTTCCAGTACCGGTATCTCCCCCCAAAAGATGGCGGACGCCCTGCATGCTGTGATGGAGGCGGATCGGACCGTGTACACGAAGAACGTGGTCAATCGTCTGCAGAACGAGGAATCAGTCATCAAGGCGAGCGAACATTGGAAAGATGACAAAGCACTGCCGCTCCCAGCTCAGATGTTTCGTATGGGCGCAGAGATGGTCAGCAAGAAAGAGGCAGGGTTCACCTATGCCTTGCTGTCGGAGTGGCCCGTCAACAAGCAGAACAAGCCATCCACAGACGTTGAGAAAGCCGGCCTGAAGTACATCGTCGAGAACCCCGATAAGAACTACTACGGCGAAGAAGAGTTGGGTGGTCAGAAGTATTTCACCGCCGTCTACGCTGACAAGGGTGTCGCGGAGGCGTGCATCGGTTGTCACAACGCTCACAAGGATTCGCCGCGCAAAGACTTCAAGTTGGGCGAAGTGATGGGTGGTGTCGTCATTCGTATCCCCGTTTCCAGTTAACTTCCGGGCGGCTTCGCCCAAACACAACCAGAGATCACACGAAGGAAAGAACTAGCCATGGTAACAGAAGCACAAAAAGAACTCGTTCAAAGTAGCTGGTCCAAGGTCGAGCCTATCGCCGCCGATGCCGCCAAACTCTTTTACGCGAAGCTCTTTGAACTGGATCCAGAGGTCAAGCCGCTCTTCAAGACGGACTTGACCGCCCAGGGCGCCAAGCTGATGAAGACGCTCAGTCTGGCCGTCAACGGGCTCAACAACTTGGAGCGACTGGTGCCGGTTGTTCAGGATTTGGGCAAGCGACACAAGGACTACGGCGTCCTGCCCAAGCATTATGAGACAGTGGCGGCCGCGCTCTTGGACACCCTAGAGAAGGGGTTGGGTGACGACTTTACTCCCGAAACGAAAGATGCTTGGGTCGCGGTGTACACCGTGCTCAGCACGACGATGATCGAAGCCTGCGACTACTGACAAGGCCATCCGAACGACGCTCTTACGCCTTATGGGAACAGGGGCCTAACCTTTCTTTCGGTTGACCGAGCAGCGCGGCCTCGCGTGAGATGACGCCGCGCTGTGACCGGTCTCGCCAGCCGAGGCTAATGCTTGCGTCGGCGCGGCTTCTTTCTCTTTCTCTTTTTCTGCTTTGGGACCCGCACCTTTCGACGCTGTACCTTCTTACGTGCGGGATTATCGTCGCGGAGTAATGCCTGGCAGACCTCGTTATCTTTGACAAGCCATACCGCTGGTCCCATACCCAACCCCGAGGGGCCGATAGAGATGACTTGGTAGTCCCCGAGGTGGGCACCGACTCGTTTGGGATAGCCTCGCGAGTTCTTGCCCAGCGCCATCGTGGCGAGTGCGCCGCCGTTCACCCAGTCGCTGACGATGTAGACGTAGACGCCCTCGCAGCGGGGCGCGTTCGCGTCGAGTTCCCAGCGCTGGAGCGGCACCACTGCGGGATCGTCGTGATTTGGTGCGGATACTGGCGGAGCCGCAGCGTGACGCGTCTTGTCTGGCGAAGTTGTTTGTGAGCCAGCAACACGCTTCGGTTGGGTACTGATGTTTCGGGACGGCTCCGCAGTCAGGCGTGGGGAGGCAGTTTCGACTTGGGCGAGTAGTTGCGGCGCTTCCGCCATCGCAGCGGCGACTTGTCGGATAGGCGAACCCACTGCCCACCAGGACAGGGCTGGCGCGGCTGTGAGCAGGAGTCCAGCGGCCAGTAGCTGCGGGCTCGTGGGTATTCGCACTATCTCCTCCAGAGCAAGGCGCGTGCCGACGACTGCGCCGCCAGTTGCAGAAAAAAACGTGTGGTGGCAGTGCCTACCGAGGCGAATTGCCACGACTGTGGCATCGTTCTGCTACACACTCGACCTCGGTTCGGTCTTGTGTTCACAGGTTCGCGCTGACCATCGCGCCGTAAGGCCAACAGCAGCGACACACATGCCAAGAGTAGCACAATGCAGAACGGAAGTCCTGTAGCGATCGCGGCGCTTTGAAGGGCTCCTAGGCCGCCGACGAGGAGCAATACGATTGCTACAGCGCCCTCGGCCAATGCCCAACACAGCCGCTGCCAGATCGGCGTGTCGGGCTATCTCGGCGCCGACTCCGTGTCCAGGTAGACGGCGGTTTCACTGAATACCAAGAGCCAGTAGCCAGCCGAATACAGCGCAAAACGCGATTAGGTCGAGTCTCAGGGTGCCCGAAAGTGCAGGATGCCCCATGCGAGGTAACCGTCTTTCTCGGCGTTGACCCAGTGTTCTAGTCCGCCCAACATTCGGTCGACGTAGTCCTTGGATGCGAGGCGCACCATCTCGTCGTAGTTCGACGACAGTTGCTTTCGCACACGACCATAGTGACGACCGAGGTGTTGGGTCAGGTCGATTACGTTCACTTCCGTGAACCGACGTTCGCTGAGCAATTGCCTGTAGAAGGCGAACGACCCCAGGGAGTCGAGATGTATGCGGGCCAGTACTGGGCCGAGTACTCCTGGGGGGCAGTCATCGGCTTGCATGGGATCAGTGAACAAGAATTGTCCATCGGGACGCAGGACACGCGCCACTTCGTCCAGAACCCGAGGGCGGTTGCCACTGTGGAGGATCGCGTCTTGCGACCAGATGACGTCGTAGGTGGCGTCCTTGAATGGCAAGTCTTCGAAGTTGCCGTGCACGACATCCACCTGACCATCCAGCCGCGCGGCCCTCGTCATGTCTCGGTTGCGGTTATTTTGCGTTTCACTCAGGTTCAGACAGGTTACGTGGCAGCCAAAGCGTGATGCGAGGTAGCGGGCTGCTCCGCCATACCCTGCGCCGATGTCGAGGATTCGCGTATTCGCGCCGACGCCCTGCAGCTGGTCAGCCATACGAGCGACCGTCGCGCGACTCGCATCGCGGACTGCCTGATCCGGAGTCTCGTACAGGCCAATGTGGATGTCCTCGCCACCCCAGATGCGGAAGTAGAACTCGTCTGCATCACGGCTGTCGTAGTAGTCCTCAGCGACCTGCGCGACGGCTGCTGCTTCACTCACGGATTGTCTTCTCCGCAACATGGATGAAGAAATCCGGGGACGGTTCTTGATGTGTCTCGACGAAATCACCGTAGGTGTGGATCCGCTGAAAACCTGCTTCTTGGATCAAACGTCGCGTGTAGTCTTTGCGTAGCGGGTACATGTTGAGATGGAACTCAGACTTGTCAGGGAATTCGTAGCGGAACCTCGCTAGCCCTTCGTCCACGTACTCCGGCTCCGCACGCACGTGCTCGCCGCAGTAGTAGTAAGCGTGTTTGCTACTGAAACCCTCGTCCAAGATACGGTCGTAGTTGCGCTGATCGAGGATCAGAACGCCGTGATGATTCAACGCTGCGTAAAACTCGGCCAACGCGCGCCGTCGGTCTTGCTCCGAGAATAGGTGGGTGAAGGAGTTTCCGAGGCAGATGACCGCATCGTACTTGCCGTGAATGCATTTGGTCAGGGAGCGCCAGTCAGCGTGCACCGTTCGCACGAGAACGTTGTGTTTCTTGCCATTGTCAAACGCGCGAACCAGCATGTCCGCGTTGCCATCGGCACTGGTGACGTCGAACCCGGCCCGAATCAATTGCACGGAGTGGAAGCCCGTTCCTGTCGCGACATCAATGACCTTTTGCTTGTTGCGACCCCGCAACAGATCGATGAAGAATTGCCCTTCACTCTTGGCGCGGGCTTCCCAGTCGATCAACTCGTCCCACTTCTCGACGAAGGATTGGACGTATTCCTGCTGATAGTGATCAGTCTTGCGTACGCTCACGGGGTCTTGCCCGTAGCGCTGCTCCGCCGGGCGATTGGCGAGGGGAGTTCCTGAAAATTCAGCGCGCGTTTGAACCATGGGGCCGATCGAGCTCCTTTTCTGACGTGGCGCAGCAAAAGGGCCGCGCAAAACAGGCGCCCGAATGGGCACCAAACGCCGCGTGACCGAAGGCGCAACCTACGCTCCCCGGCAACAGCGTCCGCAGGGGGTAACATGTAGTCACGCACCGAGTCAAACGGCCGGGGCCGGTTTTTTCGATGTTTTTCGCCGGTCGTGCCGTTTCTCGGGCTTCGACGTCGGTGCGGCGGACCCCGGGACACTGAGGTTGTACAGCCGTGCAACGGGCGTGAGGCGGGCGCGCGACGCGCTTGGCCCAGAGCAGAGTGACTAGGTGCGTCGGTGTGGGTCCCAATTTCCCCATGCTCACCAGGAGGGCACCTTTCGGAGGTCAAAACCAGTTCTCTCGCTTGTCGCCCGCGGACCCACACTCGCAACGAATGTGGGTGTTCACTATCAGCCAGCAGTGTCCGCGCTGATCCTTTTATTGGAATTTTCTCTCAAGGACTTGTGAGGAGAACCGTTCGCCCCGGGTGTCTTCGCTGGATTCCACAGGAGGTGGACCCGGTGAACGGCGTTGAATGACCACAGTGGGGTTCGCCTAGCGGCGATGTCGCACACTACTCGGAGACACGGAAGTTACCAACATGCTACGCAAGAATCGAATCCTGAAGAACTTGACGTTCACCATTGGCGCGAGTGCGTCACTCACTCTCATCGGCTGCGGAGGTGCACCCGAGGGTGATGCCACGACGGAGACGGAAGCCGTCGTCGCGCGTGAATCCGCACTGGGCGTCGAAGTCGTTACCTGTTCGAATCCTGCGTCAACTGGCTACGATCCGGACACGAAGAACTTGGACCTGACGATGTCGACCGAGAACGTGGTCATGTCAGTCATGAACGGCTACTTGGCCGTCAACGGCTTTCCGTGTGTGACCACCACAGCGGAGGGTGGGGGAGACTTGAAGCCGAGCGACGTGAAGCAGATCACCATCACTGGTACCGCCGCCGACGAAAAGCTCGTGATCGACTCACTTGGTGGCAAGTTCGGGAGCACGATTCTGAGCAAGACAGGCGGCATCATCGTGAACATGAGCACGGGCACCGACCAAGTCTCAATCAGGGGCTCGGAGACGGCGGACCGCTACAGCGCTGGAGACAGCGGTGGGGCCACCTACTTCGAGATCAGTGGAGACAAGAATGCCGACATCATGATTTCCGGCGCGGAAACCATTGCAGTCGCACTGAGCGATGGCAACGACACCTTTGACGCTAGTGGCGGGGCCTATACCGCAACACACCTTCTGGGTTCGGAGCTGACGACCCTGACGGCCGTGGTTGCCGGGTTGACCATCAACGGCGGCGCTGGCAACGACACCCTGACCGGCGGAGCAGGAAGCGACACCATCGGTGGCGGAGACGGCGACGACACGTTTCTGGCGGCCGCTGCTATCGACGGCGACGACACCTTCGCGGGAGGCGCGGGCACCGACAAGGTGGACTACTCGCGGCGTGAGAACAGTGTGACGGTGGTGTTGGACGGCGTGACCGCAAGTGGTGAAGCGACGGAGACGGACACCATCGAAACGGACGTGGAGAACGCCGTTGGCGGCGCCGGGGACGACGATTTGACGGGTAACGACGTGTCCAATCGTCTGCAAGGTGGCCCGGGCAATGACGTGCTCAGCGGCGGCCCCGCCAACGGCGATTGTTCGCTGGACGTCGACTCCCTCGAGGGCGACGATGGCGACGACACGTTCGACCAAGGGACCGCGACTGATTGCGGCGACGTCATGATCGGCGGCAAGGGCAACGACACCGTCGACTACCAGCTCCGGACTGGCGATCTGACGATTGATCTCGATGGTACAGCTGACGACGGCGAAGACATGGAAGCCGACAACGTGCGCAATGACGTCGAGGTCGTAATCTGCGGTGCTGGCGACGACACGGTCGTTGGCTCTTCTGGTGACAACGAACTGCACGGTGGTGCGGGGGCAGACAACTTGGATGGCGGCAACGGCAACGACACGCTCATCGGCGGACCCGACGCCGACACCCTCAGTGGTGGCTCGGGCATCGACTTCATCGACGAGTCCTTGGGCGATGACCCGGCGTACACCGCCAGCGTTGCCAAGGGGACCGGCGGGGACATCATCAACGGTGGTCGCGACGCAGATAAGCTGACCTACGCCTCCCGCGCCGGCGTCGTCACCGTGACGATGTGCGTGGACGCCAGTGCGCTAACGGGCGCGACCAGCTCGATGGACGCAGAGTGCGTCGACGACGACGGTGAGTCTGGCGAAGCGGACAAGGTGATCAACATCGAGCACCTGATCGGCGGCGATGCTGCGGATGTTCTGACGGGTGGCAGCGCCAACGAAACCATCGAAGGTGGTCCTGCAGCGGATGTGATTGTGGGTGGTGCTGGTAACGACATCCTCTACGGCGATGCCGGGGCGGATGACCTCGACGGCGGTGACGGTGACGACTACCTCGACGGTGGTGCCGATGCCGATACCATGGCCGGTGGCGCCGGTGATGGGGACCTCTGCCTCGCCGAGACCGGTGAGACGCCCACCACCTGCGAGCTCTGAGCTACTGGTACGATAGGAAGTAGAAAAGGGGCGCCACGTGGCGCCCCTTTTTCTTTTTCAGTTTGAGCCGTTGGCTGGCGACGTAGAGCGCGTGGGAACGTCCACGCAGAAGCGGCTCCCGCCGCTCGGTCGCGCTTCGTACCAGGCTCTGCCTCCGTGGTACTCGGCGATTCGCCGCACGAGGGAGAGCCCGAGCCCAACGCCGCCGTCCGTGCCTTCTGCGTGGTCGTGGGCGCGGTAGAACGGTTCGAAGATGCGTTCCTGCTGCGCTGGTGGGACGCCCGGGCCGTCGTCTTCCACGCAGCAGCGCACCGAGTCGGCTGCGGCATTCAAAATCACGCGCACCGAGTTCCCGCCGCCGTGGGTCTGGGCATTCTCCATCAGGTTTCGCAGCATGCGGCGCAAGAGCCTGCTATCGCCAATGACGATGGCAGGCTCCAAGACCGTCTCGATACCGAGGCGCAGGGCTTCCTCTTGGGTCAGTTCCGCTAGGTCCACTGGGCGTCGCGTCGCCTCGCCGGGAGAGTCTGTTCGCGCCGCGAGCAGCAGATCCTCAATCAGCGCGTCGAGCTCGGCGATATCGGTCTCCACTTGTGCGGTGAGCGTGGCGCGCCGCTCCGGAGTCGCTGTCGCCATCAGCTCCACGGCCAGGCGCACCCGCGAAAGAGGCGACCGGAGCTCGTGGGAGGCGCTCGCTAGCATGCGCTTCTGACTCGATACCAGCGACTCGATGCGTTCGGCCGCAGCGTTGAAGCGGGTGGCGAGTGCCGCCACCTCGTCTTTTCCCTTCACTTGCGCTCGCAAGCTCAACTCGCCGGCGCCCCAGGCATCCACCGTGCCCTGCAGCTTCTCGAGTCGGCGCGTTATCCCCCGGGCGACGGGATAGCACAGGGCGGCCGTCACCAAAGCGAACACCAACAGACTACGAAACCACTGACGGTGAGCCGCAGCGTGTTCGGGAAACAGCACCGCCACTTGCCGGCCGTCACTCGTTTCGACAAGCACACCCGGCGTGTGGCCGTGGCGAAAGAACCCCCCGTGGGTCGTCCAGGTGGGGAGCTCGATCGGACCGTTTGCGGTGTGGGCGAGCACACTGCCGTTGTCATCATAGGCGGTGATGTCGACCCGCAGCCGAGCTGCCCAGCGCTCCAGCGCGTCGTCGAGTTGTGGAGAGGGGCTTCTGGCGGGCACCCCTTCGAGCATCAACTCGACCATGCCCCGCACGCGTTCCGCATCGTGGGCGCGCTCCGCACCGGGCCCGCCCTTGCTCACGGCGGCGGCTCCAACGCCCAGCACGAGGACGAAAACGAGGGCCAGATACAACTTGAGGTAGAGATGCCGCATCGTCAGTCCGTTTGCGGGGGTGGCGAGAAGACGTAGCCAGCCGAGCGGACCGTCTTGATCAGGCGCGGACGCTTCGGATCTTCTTCGATCGCCGCCCGGATCCGGGAGATGTGAACATCGATGCTGCGGTCGAATGCGTCGAGATCGATGCCGCGGACAGCTTCCATCAATTGTTCGCGGCTCTGCACTCTGCCGCGACGCTCCACCAGGGCCAGGAGCAGAGCAAACTGATGGCTCGTCAACTCTTTGACTTGCCCCCCCACGCGGACTTCACGCGCGGCGACGTCGATCTCCAAACGACCGAAGCGCATCACGTCTCGAACGGGTTCGGCTGGGCGCTGACGCCGCAGAACAGCTCTCAGCCGAGCTAGGAGCTCACGTGGGTTGAACGGCTTCGGTACGTAGTCGTCGGCCCCCAACTCCAAGCCGACGATCCGATCTTCGGCTTCTCCCCGAGCCGTCAACATCAGGATCGGGATTGACGAATGTTGTCGTATTTGGCGACACACGTCGAAGCCATCCCCGTCGGGAAGCATGACATCCAACAAGACGGCGCAGTAGTCCGTCTGGCGAACAGCGGCAAGCCCGGCTTGCGCCGTGGCGCGATGGTGCGCGGCAAATCCTCGGCCTTCGAGGTATTCCACGACCATCTGCGCCAGGCGCTCGTCGTCGTCGATGATGAGGACGGTCTCCATGCTTGCGTTGGTTTGCGGTCTTAGCATTTACCCCGCGCGCGCGATGTGCCTATCTCACGCTCCCGTGCGGCGTTTCCAGAAGGCGACCAGTTTCGAACGCTGCTCGGGGTTCAGCTCCTCGGCCGCGTCGGCGACGACGGTCACGGCACGGGCGCTGGCTCGGTCGGCCAGATCGAGTGCTCTGGTGCGCAAGCTCTCGAGTTCGTCACGGTCGATACTCTGCTTGCGCAGCGCGATCTGCATCTCAGTAGTCAGCGCTTTGCGTTCTTCGCGAAAGGCGCGCATGTCTGGTATGGCGTCTTGAAGGACGCGGGTTACCGTGTCCACTTGTGCGTCGGTGGCGTCCACGCGGTCGAGCACGAATTCCACGCCGCGGTGGATCTCGGCCTGCATTTCCTCCTCTGAGAGGTCTTCGTGATGGTGACTGTGATGAGAGCCGTGGCAGCCGGCCGCCGCCAGGGGCGCGCAGCCGAGTAGAAGTCCACGACCGAACCACTTGCGCCGAACGAACCCGTGTCTAAAAAAGCGATGCATTGGTTTCTCCTCGTTGGGACGACGCCCTGTGCGTCGTTGATGAGGAGAGCTTGGGCAGCCGCCGTTGCTGTCGATTTGCCCGAGTGTTAAGAAGTGTGAAGCTGCCGACTAGGGTTGGGCAATGTCCCACTTGGGCCTGCGCCAGCTGGCGCGAAAGTCCGCTTCAGTGCGCTCGATGGCGCGTTGCTCCGTCTCGCTGCCCTCATAGTAAGCCACGAAGTCCAACTCGCGGTCCTCCCTGCTGGCTTCCTGGTCGTACTTCTTGGCGATGTCGTTGGGAGGCAGCACCAGGCGGCCGCTGGTCTTCGTCAGTTCGAAGCTCAACCCGCCCTTGCTGTGGTTCGGCTGAAGCGCCTTGAATACCAATTCAGAGCACACCACCGTATCGTCCGTCACGAAGTCGAAGTCGTAGTCGTAGGGTTTGCCCAAGTGTTCGAAGGCGGCCAGCACCGACGCGAGACGATCCGTCGAGCTGAGGCGTGGACGCAATGCCGCCACGTAGTCGGCGTGAGCGCTGTGTTCGAGCGAGTTGAGGATCACCCCTTCACCGACGGCTTCGATCACGCGGTTGGGAAAGCCCTCGGAGTCGTCTCTTGCCAGCTGCTCGTAGAGGTCCGGGTGCCGCTCTCGAAAGTAGTCGCTGGGGGCCATGCCCGCCGTCACGTTTCGCGTCTCTTCCCCGAAGGCAGCGTCCATGTCCTCGGGGGTACCGATGTACAATGCCGCGTGGGGCCAGAACCCCGGCAGACCAACGTTGGTCAGGTACCAGTTGCGACGTTCGAGCAAGATGTCTCCCGGCACCAGCTTGTCGCGCAGCTGGTCGATTTCCGCATGACCGACGAAGTTGTCGCGCCGGGTCGTGCGGATCTCGCTGATGGCGACGGCAACTCCCTTTTGCAAAGGGAACCATGCAGTGAACCCCGCACGCTCCAGGCGGTCGAGTGGGCTGTCGACGAGCACCTCCGGATCCTTGCCGAGTTTGACCAGGACTGAGCGAGCGCCTCGCAGGACCGCGTTCAACGTGGCCTCATCCTGTGGAGACAGCTTATTTCTCTTCTCTAGTAGCGTCCCGTAGGCGAGACCGGCCTGGAGCCGCAGCAGGTTATCGGCGCGGGTCAAGCCGCGACGAAGATGCAGATACGTTCCACTGGGTAACCCCAGATCTGGGCTCGCTTCATCCAGCCAGGTTTCCAGGTTGCGGTTGTTATCGACTCCCTGGGTCAGTGTCAGCCCGCACTTCATCTGGTGGACGAGCGCTGCGTAGCCGATCAAGAACGAGCGCCCAGCCAGCACCGGGTTCTCGTGCGGATTGATCTGGTAGAAGTATTTGTGCTCCGAAAGCAGAGTGTCGAGCTCGACGGCGTAGTCGACGTAGCTTGCCCACGCAGCACGCAGATCGAGTTTCGCTACTGCGTCGGTACTCACTCCTGGGCGCAGCATCGGCAGGATCACCGCGAGCTGGCGAGTCTGACCGGTGGTCGCCTGTTCCAGGCGGGCTCGGTCCTGGTCGAGCTTCCGCTCGATGTGCTGCAGTTCGGCTCCCCAAAACG
The DNA here is from genome assembly GCA_050298815.1 of Polyangiaceae bacterium. Taxonomy (GTDB): domain Bacteria; phylum Myxococcota_A; class Polyangia; order Polyangiales; family Polyangiaceae; genus SZUA-265. Next base: position 127,525 of record JBNKUV010000075.1, on the reverse strand, counting down.
GGGTGGCATCGATCGGCACGAGCACCAACATCAGCACACCGATGGCGACGGAGGCTCCAGCGGCAACGATGTGGCGCAGGTACCCCTTCGAGAACCCTTTGAGCGTCAGCTTGCCCTTGCTCAAGTGTCGCTGCACGCGTGCGTGGTTCCGCACGGCAACGATCAACAGGACCCAGCCGACAGCGTAGAGCCCAACTGCGAGCCAGCGTGAGTAGGGGTCCATCACCCGCAACATCAGCGCGGCGAAGGCCAGCAGGGGCAGCACGAGACTGGCGAAATAGGCGGTGCCGATCCTCTTTTTCATCCCAGACAGAGCCTATCAGCCAGGCCGGCTTGGGCCGACCCTAATTTGCGCGCCGTCTTCAGTCCGAAGCGTAGCTGCCGACGGCGCGCAACGCGGCTATGGCCGTCTCGGTGGGCCAGTGTTGGGTGCTCCCAACGCGGCGGGTCGAACTCGGGAACCAATTTGGGGCACCCTTTTTTGTCCTGCCCGTCGCGACGAAAACAGCGAAATCTTCCTCTTCGTACTGCGCGTCGAGCAACTCTTTCTGGTCGGCATGTCGCGGTGTTGGCCCGCCTGGTGAATGTGTCGGGCGGGGCCCTGGAGGTCAGTATGGTTCATCGGTCACGGTCAGTCAGTTCACATCAGCGCAAGGTGCAGAGGCGCCGGGCACGGGGCATGAGGCATGAGCTCTCGCGGGGGGAGCAGGATGTGCTGTCGGCGCTTCCGCGGGTGGTGGCGCACATCCGCGCGGCCATCGAGGAGGCGGTTGAGGCGAATGTCCAGGGTGACCAAATTGGCGGGTGCGACGCACTCAGCGACGTTTCTATGCCGCTGGCAGCGCACTTAGATGTCTAGAAAAACGCGCGGAAGGTCCAAGCGACCAGCTCTCCAAGTTGCTGCGAGCTGCGCCCAACGTGAAGAAGACCTGCTCCGAGCTGCCTCAGAGCGAGCGCGTCGCCACACTGGCCTCCGCGGCCCGCCAGGGGAAAGCCGGGGAGCCAGCCACTCAACGTACCCTATGTTCACCTGGAGGAATGGGGCAGGTAGGGACTTGGTCCGTCGCCCAGGATGTTGCCGGCGACAATGCCAAGGAGGCTAGTGAGCCGGGACTCGGCCTGATGTCGGGTGTCGAGACCAACGCGTCATTGGCGTGGTATGCTCGAACGCGATGCGCAACCGCGGATGGACTAGCTACGGTGTGGCAACCGACCTGCTTTGCGCGCTGGCGTTGCCGATTCTCGGGGCGGGGTGCGCCGGCCAAGAGTCGAGTTGGCGCCGGGATCCGGTTACAGCAGAGCGGTCTAGCGCTCCGCCGCCCCACCCACCGGACCAGGCTGGCGCCTCGCACACCATCCCGCGTGAGTCGGGCTCGGACGAACCCCGGAGAGCCCCGAAGGCACCAGCGTGTACGGCTCCGAAGATCCCAGTGGGCACAGAGTGCTGTTGGCAAGGGCAAGCGCAAGACCCTGAGTCGGGCGAATGCCGTGGCGTTCCTGATTGTCCCCCGGAGCTACGTCCAAGTCAGGACCGGTGCGCCCTGAAGGTGCCCCCCAGCGCGCTTCTAACGGTCCCGGCGGGACACATCACATTCCAGGGGATGAAGCGCTGGGTCGGCTCCTTCATGATCGAAGTCGCGCCCGTCCGCGTCGACCAATACGTGAGCCAAGACCCAACCCACTACGGCAAAGAGGCCGTGAACGCCGGTTGCAACATGGCTTCCAAAGAAGATTCGGCAATCGCCAATTGTGTCGACCAATCTCAGGCCGAACGCTACTGCAAGAGCGTCGGCCGCAGATTACCGAGCGCGTTGGAGCTGTCTCTCGCTCTGACCTACGCGGAGCACCAGCGAGGTCGTCGCACGACGCTGGCTCCCGAACGCACCTTGCGCTGGACGGACACGATGCACCGCCACTGTTGGCAACTACCCTGCGAAGAGGAGCCGATGGAGGGGCAGACGCCAAGGGTTTTGGCGTGTGGTTCGCCCAGCGGCCCGGATGGAGAGCCCTGCCGCGCGCTTTTGCCTGGAAACGCAGGCCCAACTCTAGCGGTGCAATGTGTTCTATGAGTGAACAGGACTTGGCGAGTTCTTCACCAGTAGAACTTGGCTTCGACGTCTTCTAGCACGTGACTGGGCTCGCCGACATCGGGCTCTGCCTTCCAAAACCGGACCACTCCCGTCCAGTTCGAGTCTTGAATACCAATCTGGTCCGGGATCCAGTCGTTCGTTCCTGGCGGCGCTTTGAACAACAGCACCTTCCCGCTTTCAGTCACGAATACTCCGGTGTCCTGGGCTTGGTTCCCCACGCAGATCAGAGCACGGCGTTCCCAGTCTTCCTCTCCAATGTGAATACGCCGCTCAAATCGCTCTGGCTTGCTGTGGGGCGTACGGAATAGATGCCCCTTCTCCCCGTCGTGCACGAACGGTTGCGGGTCTGGAAAAGCCAGCGCCATCGCATCCTCCTTCTCGAACACCGACGACGTGGAACCAATCCCGAAGTTGGCAGCTCGGCGAAACACCTCGAGCCCACTGGCGACGCGCAGAACATACGGAGCAACGAATCCGTCAGTTACTTCGATCAGTTCGCCACGCCCCGCGGCGAAGAAGCGTATCCAGCGCTCCGTCGACCAGCCAGGATCTGGCAGTTCTTCCAGCGCGTCGAATACCAATCGATAGTCGACGTATCCTTCGTCGCTCTCCTGGTACGCCTTGCCGTAGCGCGCCTTCATGAACTTGATGCACTTTTCAGCGGTGAATGCTTCAACCACCATGTTCCGATTGTTGGAGTATGATGAGCCGGAACCTGGAGGCGCGCCGAAGGTAGGTATCCCCAGGAAGCCGGCGGCCGCTCCGCAGTAGGCGACGACACCACGAGCGTCACCTTGTTCTATACAGCGTTCGTTCCGCACCGACTTGAAGTAGAACTCGAGGTTCTTTGCGAGATGACGGATAGACGCACTCTCCCTTCCCAGCGGGACGGGAAACGTGTCGCCGTTGCTGTTCGTGAACTCGACTTTGGTAGGAAACCGAAACATTTCGTCGTCTGCTAGCCCAGCTTCCAGCTTGTCGAAGCCAGCTCGACCCTCCGACAGAGTGATCGTCATATGATTGCATCCCCAACAGCGAAAGGAGGCCTTCTCGTGGAACGCATCGAGGATGTTCGGGTAGTCTTCTCGGGCGTCGCGAAACCAGTCCTTCTGGCGTCCATCCACATCTGCTCGAACGAGCGCCGTGTTGCCAACGATATCCGTGACCTGACCACCCTTCCAACGCTTGGTGAAGGAGTCCACCGCGTCCATGGTAGACCACACCAGCGGTCCGGCGATCCAACCATGACCGAAGAAGCCCATCTCCAGTATCGAGTTGGGTGAACGCACCGCAACAGCGTCGACGTACTTGTACACGTCGAGTGCGCTCCACTCGAACGTCTCCAATCGACTATCGGAATCCGGATCTGTTGCCGGCCCGTTGAGCGCGGCGCGTTTCGGGTTGTTGAAGTACTGGCGCTCCTCTTCCAGGTCGGGAACGGGCTGACGCTCGAAGGTGTCGACGACAATCCATTGGCTGCTGCCGCCGGCCTGGCTCTTGAGCATTGTCGTCTTGGTGCGATCGTGACACCAAAACAGGCTGTACACAGTGCCTGGATTCATGCCATTCGTTCTTGCTTCGTAGGCGGCTGCGTCGAAGTTGGGTTCGGAACTCGCTGGTTTCTTGTAGATACTCTCCTCGCGGTTTCTTCGTGCATACAAGCGGTTGCGACGTCCGTTGGCGAACAGTCGATAGTCTAGTGGCTTCTTTTTTGTGTTGGCACTGTGTACGTTGCGGTAGTCCGCCGTGGCCATGAACACGAGCTCTGTCGCAGGAAACATCAAAACTTTGAGGGGCGCTCGATTGGGATTGTCATGCAACCCGCGAACATGTTTGTAGCGAGGCAGGGAAACGGCCGCTGCGGTGCGTTCCGCCTCCGTGCCTGATTCTGGACCGGGATCGTAGCCGGGCTCCTTCTCCCGCTTTTTGGGAATGAGTTCCCAGCCCGGAATCGCGATGAGTGTACCGTGGGGCTCGCTGAACTTGATTCGCAGCCGTTGAGCCACCGTCGAGCGCTCCTCCACGCTGACCACCAGGAAAAACTCACCTTCGGTCTGTGAGGGCGGCTCGGCGCGGTAGACGCCAGCTTCGGCCTCTGCGTGCGTGGCGCTCAAGCCTTCGAACGGCCAGTGGTTGTCTTCGACTTCTACTCGCGGCAGAAGGCACACCTTCGCGCCGGAAACCGTCTGGTTGGGCCCTCCCGGCTCGTCACTCGGCGCCTCAACTTGGATGACCATCCAGTCGCTCATCTCACACCTCTATCGGAGTGATTCCATCAGTGCGCAACCGACCGTCGATTTCCGCGGACTGGTGTTCACGTTGGTCGACCTCGTCGGCTTCCTCGTCCTCCAAGCCGACGTCGTCCAAAAACTCTTCCAGCCAACCGAGCCAGTCAGGTTCGCGCTCCGGGTCAGTCAGGTCTTGTTCGACCCAAACATCCATGATGTCGTCGTCCAGACCAACGGTGAACGAAACACTTTCGAGCGGTATCTTCGAAAACACGAAGCGGCGCATATCACCAACCACTTCGCCCTGCTCCCAAAGCATGGACCGTGTGGCGCTACCGGCCTTCACGGTCAAGGTTAGCCCAGAGGGAACGCGTGCGGTGTATTCCTCAGGCCACTCTATCACTAGACGTTGTCGCAGCGGATTTAGCGGAACGTCGAGTCGATCATTCACCTTGGCGGCTGCCTCCACCCCCGAGCCAACCCGCAGCTCGACGGCGAGCTCGAAAAAGCGGGAGCCTTCTGGCTCGACCGGGAAACGCAACTCGCCGGCCGGGTTCGGTAGCTCCGGCGGGTCGACGAATTGGGGGCCAAAGTGGAGTCGAACTCGTCGAATGACTTCAGGATCTCGCCCATCCGCTCCACTGTAGACGACCTCTGCTTCGGGGTCGCAACGCCAAACAGGGCCACCGTCAGCGAGTTCGATCCTGCCCGAATATCGCGCGAACTCCAAAAACTCCGGATCGCTCACACCCCGGGCCTTTTCGAGATAGGCTCCGAGGAACACGAACTGGGCATCGGTGGAGCTGCTACTGACCAGACTCGGTGATGTGCCTCCAAAGTGCTCCAACTCGATCAGTACTCCGGACACCTCAGTCAAGTCGGCTGATGGCTCCGGAGTCAGTTTGACCCGCACCGCCCCTGTCATGAGTCCGGACTTGCCTTCTCAGTCAGCACAATCATTCGCCTTGGCCTCCAAACAAGCAATTCACGGTCTAGACGGGCTGTAGTGACGAGCAGTCCTAGTAGTTGCCGTCCTCAGGTACGTCGTCTGGTGTGATCCACGTGACATCGGGGCTCATGCCACCGGTGTTGATGAAGTGCTCAACGGCTTCTGCCGCCGCCTCAGGAGGGAGGAAGAGTCCGACGGATGCGAACCATTCTTCTTCGCATTCCACGGTTTCGGTCATCTTGCTGGGGTCGTGCTGAGAGAGGTGGGTATCGGACCCCACACTGTGCTTGAGGTAGAAACCTGGCACCTCGAGGTTCGGCAACACCATCAGCTCGACGGTACTGCCGTCATCCTGTTCACGTGTGAGGACGCCGCTCCCTCTTCCGGCAAGCCAGAACGATTCGTCCGCTTCGGCAATTCGCTGCTTCAGGGCGACGGTATCTGGAGGGGACTCGAGGGGACCCTCCGGTGGATCAAAGGTCACTTGGGCCATGCTTACTCCGTGGGACTCAGCTCTAGTGTCTTGCCATTCTTCATGATGATCGTGAGCTTTTCAATACCGAGGTGCTTCATCAAATCGGGCAAGTACTTGCGGCAGTTGGCGCAAGTTTCTCGATCTACGAAGAGGCGCACAACACGCCCGAGTCGGCCGAGCTCTTTGGCACGTAGGAGGGCGTGCGCCTCAGCATGCGTGAGAACCTGCCCTTCGCCCTGACCGAAGGCTTTGGCTTTGCCGAGCAAACCGTTTGCCTTCATCTGTGGGAACGCATCGCGCCCGAGTCTCTTGGAGGCTTCGCTCACGAGAGACGAATTCAGCCCCACCGCTGTGCGCGCCCCACCTTCACCTTCAACAATGGCTACCGTGCCCTTGCCGTCACCACGTTTTGGAATCGTCTCGCCCAGTGGATCCATCCCGTCCACGCGTTCTCGTACGCGATCGACGAGTCCAAAGGCTTGCTCCTTGGACAGTGGTTCCCTGCCCGCTTCCACTTCAATCGCCCCTTCGGTGCGCTCTTTGGGTATTTTGCCTTGGCGCCCCTCGCCCACCAGCGGACCTTCTGCCTCGACCGGTTGCTTCGGGGGAGGCTTTGCTTTTCGACCGCCGTCCTTCTCCAAGCCGCGCGTCTCTGCCTTCTCTTCGATGATTTTGGGCCGCTTCTCCGGTGCTACAGACTCGATCTTGGTTGCTTGGTCGTTCTCGATGGTGAGTTTGGATCGGGCCTCGCCCTGCCGTTCGATGCCGCGTCGAAGGGCCCGACCGCCGATTCCGAGCCCCAACGTTCCAACGATGATCACACCTAGCGCGATGAACTCCTCCATTGCTTGGATCAGCAAGTCTGAACCTCGACGTAGGTGCTTGGCGCTGAGTCCGGTGATCTTCGGCTCGGTATCACCAGCCTCTCGATGCAGTTCTTCGATGCGGTGGAAGTGCCGTCCGGCGGCGAGAACTAACCCCATTTGCATCAACGTGAAATCGATGCCCAAGATCAGGCCCGCGCCAACAATCAACGCCGAGAATGCGGCGGCGGCTGGATGCCCCCGTTTCACCAGCTGAGCCGCAATCGCGTGAGCCACGAAAAAGGCAATCACGACGGGCGCAAAGTCGATGATGCGTCGGGCGATGCGCCCACCATTGATGCGCTTCATTTCGAAGGTTATCAACAGTGTGTGCTTGTAGAGGCTGGCGGCCAACGCTTCGACGTCTCGAAACGAGTCCCCAAACGTTTGCTCCAAGTTTCTCAAGAAAAGGTACAACGCCTCGTCTTCGACCTCGAGCGACATGTGAGGGATCCCCGTGTCGCGTTCGATCTTCTCCATGTCATACGCTCGGAACTCCTTGTCCAACGGTGTGGCGCCACCACGGATCTCGATGCCATGGCGGTCGTAGAGCAGGGTCGGGGTACCCTGGGTCTTTCGGTGTACGACGCCGATGTCGCTCGTTGACTGCAGTTTGTCGCCTTGTCGTTCAAGCAAGGAGCCGATTCCAATCGCCAGCATGTTGCGGCGTGCCAGGTCGTTCTTGGCAGCCTTTTGGTAGAAGATGGCTTCGGTCATTGCCTGGAAGTTCTCCAGGTCAGGCACGGGCGCGGCAGCCAAGGGTTTCGCCGCTTCGAACTCCGCGAAGGCTTGCACGAACAGGTTCGTGATGGCGATGATGTCGGGCCGTCCGTCCTCCACTTGCTCGATCTCATCAGCGGTGAGGCCGCCTTCTGCCAAACTGAAGTCGGGCTTGATCTTTCCGAAATGCTCCACGAACAACAGGTACATCCGCGCCAGTTCGGGATCCTTCAGGACGGTGTTGTCGCCCTCTGTCAACGGAAGCGACTCGGGCAAGCTGCGGGGGTTACCTGACTTCACCTTGGTGTAGCTCACCACGATGCGAATGCGTCGCCCAGCGGAGGCGCGTAGCTGCCGGTCTATTGCCTTCAACCCCTTCAGCGCTTCCTCCTTGTTCTTTCCGCGACCCTTCCATGCAATGACCAGGTCCTTGTCTGCATGCGAATTGAGGGTATCCACTAGCGATTGGTCGATGTCGGGGGGGAATTTGGCTTCGAGATTCGCGAGTTTTAGGGTAGCGAGGACGTCGGCGTGCCACGTGCCCGCCGGGAAGTACGTGTGTTTGAGTACGGCGAAGAGCTTACCGCCCTTGTCGCCGACGAACGTAACGCTGCCACCTTGTGCGTCTGAATTGGGCGCCTCGTTCACGTAGATGTAAATCGACCGCAGAAAGTCAGGCGCGACGTGCGTCGTGGGGCCGCGTTTGTCTCCGGCCGGCGCTACCTTGCGAAAACGCGTCTTTTCAGCATCGCCTTCACCCATGACAAGATCCGATCATTCGGCCGCCTCGCTCTGAGGTTCGTCCGTGCCTTCGTCCGTTCCGGGCTCGGGTTCTAACGGGTCGGGGTCCTCGAACTCTTCGTTCGGTTCTGTCAACTCGTCCAGGTCAGCGAAAGGGACACTCTCGAACAGCAAATACGACTCATCGCCCTCCGGCGTCACTTCCAGCGTGTACGACAAATCCGAAAAGACGCCGACGAATTCGAGATCGACGAATTCCTCTCTTCGCTCTCCATCTGTCTTGATCGTGAGGAGGGCTTCGTACTCGCCATTCGTACTAAACAGCCGAAGCCGCTCGGTCGCAGAATCTGCATCACCAGGATCGATGTGAAACCTCAGGAAGAACCGGTTGTTCCCCCTGCCGCTGATGATCTCCAGAGTATCTTCAGCGAGATCGCGCCACGCGGGGTACTGCTTGCTGCTCTTAGCTGAGTTGTCGCCGTGCGGCTTCGGTACGATCCCAAACTCCGTTTCGAAAAAGAAGAACTCCACACGCCTGTCCAAAGCATCTTCTTTTTCATTCTCTGGCGCGTCGTCGAGCTGCTCACCCGAGTCGTTCACGGGGAAGTTTTCGCCGCAGCCGTGCACACTGGCCTTGATCTGAAACTCCCCCGAATCGAGCTCTACCCCATCTAGCCGCATGTACGCTCTAATGAGTTCACTACGCGACAAACTCAGAACGTCCGTGCCAGGTCGCTCCTGAACGATGGCCTGGCGCATTAGTTCGTCTTCAGGCTCGCCCCAGCGCTGACTCTCAGACACCGCACTAGTGTAGAACGTCTCCCAAGTTGCGACGTCGTCTTGTAAGAATGCCAACGCGGCTTTCGCCCGCTTCAGACTAAGTGGGTCGTTGACGGCGGGAGCGCTAGTCGTGTCCGTGTGACCAACCACTAGAAGTTCGCTTGGATTGTGCTCTTCGTAGACTGCGCGAATCTTCTTCAAGTCCTCGAGCGCCGTTGGCAGAAGGAAGGCTTTGTTGGTATCAAAAAGCAACCCTCGAATCGAAGCCTTCGTACAACGCGGCACTGCTCCGATCATCCTTATCTGTGGTGCCGCATTGCCCGCTTGAGTCAAGACGGGCGAACGGTATTCATCGACGATCTTGTCACCAGGATCGTTCTTCTCAGGATCCGCGAAGAACTCCAAGGTCAGTTTAAGCTCATAGTCGCCGGGCAACACGTCGTCGTGGTCGATGCGCCCTTGGTCGTCCGTCACACCGGAGAAGGTTTCGGGCCCCAAGAGCTCGTACTTCGCCCTGCGGAGCGGCACCTGCCCTGTCTTGTCGGTGAGCAACAAGCATAGTTGATTGCCTACCCCACCGGCATCAACGCTGAAGTTGCGGAAGAACTCGGCTTGTTTGACCCAGTCCAAGTACTCCGAGCCATCCGCACCTGCTGGCGCTGGGTCGATACCCGTTTCTTGAAAGAACAAGATGACGTCGATTCGGGCATCGCCCGGAGGTGGCTCAATCGCCGGGGGTGCAGTCTCCGTCGACTCGTCTTCGTCCTGAGCAGAGTCCTGGTCGGAAGCGACCTTCGCCTCGGTGCCCTCGTCGGGCGAGTCGCTGGCGACGCCGTTCGGACCAGTGGCGTCGCCGTCTCCGCCCGCGTCGACTTGCTTGGCCTCTTCCCTGGCCTCCTCGACTTGCTGCAGGCTGAAGTTTGCCCCTGCGGCGTGTGCCGTTAGAACCGTCTTCAGGGCGGATCCCTCCGCGGGCTCTTGTCCCTGAAGGATGGCGTTGGCGGATAGGGCGAAGTATTCTTTGACAAGCTGCGTTCTGGTCTTTGGTCCGATGATGCCGTCCACTACGAGCTTGTCGGAGTGGCGGGTTTGAAATTGCTCCACTAGGCTCGCTCCGGCGCTCGCTCCAGTCGCCTGCTCATTGCCAAGTACGCTAACGAGCATCAAGCGGTCTTCACGAGCGCCCCAACGCGTGGTCTCGTCCACACTCGCCTCATAGTTGGCGACCCAAGGCTCGGGTGTATCTTCCAGCCACGCTTTCATCATGAGCGCGCGTTCCTCTGAAAGAGTCTCGGGGTCGGCGTCAGAGCTACTAACGTGCCCGACGACCAGGCCTTGTTTTGCCTGGAACCGCAGAACAGTTTCGAACAGCTCTCCCATCTTCGAGAGCGCGCGAGGCAGTGGGAAGGACTTGCCAGCATCAAAGGCCCTCCCCAGCAGAGTCAACACGGCGGTGGGAGGGACGACGACGATGGTCGTTCGCTCGTCCAGAGGAACTGGGACCCCGGCTTGGAGTTCCTTCAGTGTCACGTGGAGAGACGCCATAGTGCTCCCGCAAATCTACCAGTGCCAAGGCGCAAATTCCATATCGGTGCCTACTGCACCAAGCCGCTCCATGGCGTAGGGCTCCATTGGGGTGTGATCGAGGGGTCGGTGTTTTGGGGGCCAATGAGCGACCACGCGAGCAGAGACTGCGACTTCGTCTACGACGGCCAACGAGTCGTATTTGCCATAGCGAGCGACGCCTCGTGGCAATTTGCCTCTTCCGGTGATCGGCGGCCTGGAGCGAGCGCTACGCGCGACCGACGCACTCAGCGACGTTTCTATTCCGCCGGTGCCGTGCCCCCACGCCGACCCCACCGACGTCACAAGCTGGTCAGCAGACGCCGTCGTCACGCACGACATCAAGGACTTCCCACCCGCGCTCCAACTTGGCTTGCGCATCCTCTCGTCCGCTCAGTTCCTGCTCCTCCTTCAAGATAGGTAGCTCCCCGATGGCAATCCTGAGCCTCCGTCTCCCAGAGTCCCTCCACCGCGAGCTCACCGAACTCGCCAAGACTGAGGGTGTCTCGCTCAACCGGCTCATCGCCACCGCTGCCGCCGAGAAGCTCTCTGCCCTCACGCAATCATGCAGCAGGACGGCGACCTCGTCGTCCTCGACTGACGATTCGAGACTCGAGCGGTCAGGTGGTGCTCGAGCTGTGGAGCGAGTGAGCTGACTAGGCGCGCGAAACGCGCTCACTCCACGTTACACTCGCCAACGATGGTGTAGTACGCGCCGTCCTCACAAGCTAGCATCGAATCGTACATGTCCATCAAGAAGGCGTCGAGTTCTGTCAGCTCGTCCGGCGGGTTCCGAAACTCGTAGCTGTGTGAGCTCTCACCCGACTCAGCCTCGATAGTGAACGCGGTGGCGCCACCGTCTGCGCAATCCGGACAGCCGTAGACATCTTCCAGGGTCACCATGCGCAATTGGTCCTGGGCGCTCTGGAGCTGTCTCAGTCCGGCCTCATTCAGCTGCAGCATGACCTCTTGCCGACACGTCGTGCCGAGGTTGTCGCAGACTTCGAAGAGGACCTGAACAGGGTCGGTCGTGCTCCGGGTCATGTTGAACCGGCAGTCGCCCGCGCACAACCCGAAGGAGACGGTTGCCGTCCGCCACATTTCGCCTATCGCCAGGTCGTCGGCGCACTCGCCGATGTAGTCGGTGCCGATGCTCGCGCTGGCCGCGGTGCAGCTATTGCCGTACGTCGCGCCATCGCAGCCGCACACCGGGTCGTAGACGGCCAAACACCCACCCTCCTCTTGGCACGTACCGGGGTCCTCGCAGCTCGTCTTGAAGCAAACCTCGGTGCCAGCGCAGTCATCGCTGCTTTCGCAGCCGTCAGCCACTGCGCACTCACCTTCACTCGCGACACCCGCCCCGGCCACGGCTGCTTCGCAGGCATTGCTGTACGTCATGCCATCGCAGCCACACACCGGAAGGAAGTTGCCGTCGCAGCCCGCTTCGTCCATTGGACGGCACTCTCCGGCCTCGGCGCAGGTTTCCTTGTAACAGAACTCGTCGTCCGCGCACTCACTCGGGCCGTCGCACCCTGACACATCGGAGCACTCGGGCACGATGGCCTCACACTCGCCCTCTGGGTTGCAGTACTTCTCCACGGCCGTTTCGGTGCAATCCTCAGCACCTGGCGCGCACAGTTGGCAGTCGTCACCGCAGGATTTTCCGTCACACGGGTCGTAGGGCATGACTTCGTCGCACTCGTCTTCCTCGCAGCAAGCCGCTTGGAAGCAGGTCACCTGCTCGAACCCCGCTGGCGTACAACCGTTGCTGAAGCGCCAGCACTCCCCGTCGCCATCCAAAGCGCAGGTGATGGCATCGTCGCAACCCGTGTCCGGTTCGAGGCAGCCGAGCGCGGTGGGCTCCGTCGCGGGGTTCTCGGGTGCGGGCGTACCGGTGATGGTTCCGCAGCCTTCGTCCTCGCACGAATCCGCGTCCACACCGTCGCACGATGGGTTCTCGCACACGACAGGGCCGCTCTGACATTCACCATCCGCATTGCAAGCCTTCTCGACGTCCGTCTCGTCGCAGTCGGGATCGTTCGGCGCGCACTCCTGACAGGCGTCACCACACGCAGTGCCCGCACACGGATCGTACTCTCCGGTGCACTCGTCGCCCTCACAACAGCGCGCGTCGCCACAACCGAGCTCCACGAAGCCCAGCGGCAAGCACGTGTTACTGAAGCGCCAGCAGGCACCGGCGTCGTCCAGCGCGCAGGTCTCAGCCTCGCCGCACGCGAGCTCCCCTGCGTCGCAGCCGAGGGCGGTCGTGTCCTCTCTGGGATTGAGGCCGACCGGGCTTGCGCTCAGCGTCGTGCAGTAGTCGCCGCAGTCCTCGGGGTCGCGGTCTTGGCAGTCCGCGCTAGAGCACCGCTCCGTCTCGCTCACGAAGTCGTCGCATTCGCCATTGCCGTTGCACTCGTATACTTCATCGTTATCAGCGCAGTCCTCGTCGCCCGGAGCGCAAGGTTCACAGGGTTCTCCGCAGGCCTTGTCCTCGCACGCATCGTACTCTGCTTCGCAGTCCGTCCCCTGACACGGGCAGTCGTCGCCTTCGCAGCTCGCCTCGGCAACGCAGCGCCCGCCCTCGCAGCTCAGGTCCTCGCCGATGGACTGACAATCGGAATCCTCGTCGCACTCGGCCAAGCACGCGCGGGTCTCGCTGCCGCTCAAGGTGGCACAAGTGGCTCCGCTGCCGAATTGCTCACACTCAGAGGTGCTCTCGCATTCTTCTGTGCAAACCTGGATCACGCAGTTGAGCGTGCCGCACTCCGAGTCTTCTTCGCACGCGCTCAGCCAGTTCGTCTTGCCGCCGTTGTTGGGATCGGAACTCGAATCCGCTCCGCAGCCGAAAAGCGAGAGGCAGGCGAAGAGCAGTACGCAGAGCCAAAGCGGGCTCGGTCCGGCGCAGCGACGCGACGGGAACGACCTCAGCGTCGAATCTGGCTCTTCCGAGTGCCGAGCGTTGTGGGGTTCGGTCCTAAGCAAGGTGTTCGCTTTCATTCTTCTCTCCATTCAGCATCGATCGCTGTCGGGTCATCGATGTTCTGACCAAAGTAAAAGGAAACGTTGAATCCGTCGTCACGTGAGGATGGATGGGTGTCGTTGTATTCGGCGGTTCGCGTCCAAAGGTCATCCGTCAGTGCGCGCACCCGATCGAGCAGGCTCAACACCTCGTCGCGCATGGGGTGATCGGGCGTCAATTCGAAGCGCAGGGTCGTGCCCCCTACGGAGTCTGCCGCAGCGCTTCCGCGGGCGCGCAGCCGCAACTTGGTGACGATGGCCGCGGCAACCGCCTGAAAGTGGTCGAACACCGCGCTTTCCCAGCCTTCGGCCGCGCCGACCGGGATCTGAAAGGTGCTCGCAGCCAGTGCGCCGGTGCGCGGCTCCTGTCTGACCCGCCCCTCGTTGACGAGTTCTTCGAGTGCCGGCTTGAGTTCGTCGAGCTCGACTTGCAGGCTCTCTGCCAAGAGGGCGGCGCCGACGCCAGGGTTTCGATAGATTTCGCCGAGGGCCATGTTCGCCAAGGCGATGCTGTCGGCGTGGCGGGTCAAACGCTGCCGCTCGGCATCGCTGGTCACGCCATAGAGGGTCGAGTCCCCGGAGCCGGTACAATACAAGAGGCCGCTCTGCACCAGATCGGTGAGTACGCCGATCGTCTCACGCTGTCCGTCGTTGCGAAAGCGCTCGAGGATGGCCGCTCGATTGGCGCCATCCTTGCTCTCGATGTAGTCCAACACCGCTTCGAAGAGGGTCTTACCCTGGGAGCTGGCACTTTCGGCGAGGCGCTGTGTCTTGCGTTGGTAGCCGCGCAGCGCGAGTCCAAACATGTCGGCGACGACCTTGCGCGCCACACCTTGCGCCTCGATTTCGCGCGATAGGGACAAGAACACCTGGTCCGCCACGTGGGCCAACGGCGCTCGCACTCCCGCCACCGTCGACAATTGGGCAATCAGCACCGTGGTCTGGCGCATGATGCCGTCGATGAGAAGTTTGACGTTCATGGCTTGATGGTCACTATGGCCCGGCACGAGCCACCGGGCGAGGTGACAGCCAGGCCACCCCGTGAAGGCAGCGATCCGTAGATTTCACTCGCAGGCCCATCGCGCTCGCTGTACCGTCCCGCCGTGAGCGATCAGAAAAAAGTCGCAGAAGCTGCACCTGGCGCAGGCACCCGCGCACCCGCTTCCGAAGGTCTGCCGGGCACCAAGCCCAGCGCCGGAGGCTCGCCTGCAAACGCACCCAAAGCAGGTGGGGCGCAGGCCACTGCCGCGGGTAGCACTCCGCCGAAGCGGACCTTTCGCGAGAAGATGCGCCGGTTGTGGCGCGTCACCGTGATCGGGGCTTGGGTACTGTTGGGGGCGGTACTCGGTTGGGGCATCGGAACGATCCAAGGCCGTTTGGCGTTGCAAGAGGCGCGGCGCGGTTTCGAGGAAGACAAGTCTTCGTTGGCGAACAAGGAGCAACAGCGCGCTCTGCGTGAGACAGCGCTGCTGTCGCGTCGAGGGATGCATCAAGCATTGGTGGCCCTCGAACAGCGTAACTTCGGATTGGCGCAAGATCGCGCTCGTCAGGCGGGGGAGCAGCTGGCGTCGTTGGGCGAAGATTGGGCGGCCTTTTCTGAAATCGCGCAGCAGCTCTCTGACTTCCGACCTACCGTCAGTGACGACATCTCCGAGCAGAGAACCCAGCTCTTGGACCGCGTTCGCCGCTTCGACGAGTTGTGGGACGAGCGGAAGAAGCTTCAATGAGGCCCCGCGCGAAGGGCCGCCAAGGGGCTCATCCCCCGAACCCTCAGTGCCAAAACCCCAAGGTCGCGCTCCAGCCGAAGTAACGCTCCGCTTGGTCGACGGCGCCTCCGATCCGAAACGTCGTGTCCTCGTCGAATAGACCGAACACACTCCACTCGACGGGGATGTGAACGTCCGTACCAGCAGTCCAATGCAGACGCGCTTCGCCGTTGCGAAAACGTGTGGGCTCCAGATACGTGCCAGCGCGTAAGATGAGGTAGTTGGCGATGGGTTCACCTTCCAGGCCCAGGCGCGGTGAGTAGGAGATGATCTCGCCGCTCCGCTCCACCTCCTGCCGCAGGAATGACTCGACGCCGACCGCATTGGCGAGGGGTAGCGTCACCTTGAGGGCAGCGCTGATCAACAGCGAGCCCGAGTGGTACAGCGCGCTCCGTCGGGCTTGCTCCTCTTTGCTCGGCGGCGTCGAGGTATGTCTCGCCGGAATGATCCAGGGGAGATTGGTTGGAGCGAACAAGCGGGTGGCGAGAGCGAAGTTGAGCTCGGTGGGTGGGGTGATCTGGCGCGGAAAGTAGTAGCCCTCCGAAACGTAGTCACCGGCGTCGTTGGGTTGGATGCCATTGGGCTTGGTGTTTTCGCTGGGCACGGCGATGCGTGCCGAAACCCCGGCGCGCACGGGCAGAGCGGAGGGCGCCCAGGCGGAACCCACCAGAACGGACAGACCGCCAACCGTCGAGCTGTCCTGGGTCATTTGGTCACTGTCGTCGAGTTGTAGATCCAAGCCGAACAGCCCGATGCCGGCGCCCACGAACAACTCGCCGTCCAGGAAGGCGTGTGCACTCACGAGGTGCAGACGCGACAAGGCAACAGTCAGCTCCCTGGGGTCTGCCGCTCCCCGCGAGCGGACTCGAAATTCGCTCACGTTGACATCCAAGCCGGTGCCAAAGCGCCCGAATTGGAAGCCGACGCCCAGGCGCACGAACAGCGAGGCTTCGTTGGCGAAGCTCGTATCGCCGTTATTGTCGAAGTCGGTATTCGTGATTCCCGCTGGTGCGGTGATGCTCGCGTCCGGCTCCCAATCGAACCAATTCGTGCTCCAAGGAGGTCGCATCGCGGCGGTTGCCGGGTTGCTGCCATAGCCGACGACCCCGGGGGTCAGCGCCGTCGTGGAGCCAGCCATTCCGATCTGACGACTGCTTTGGAGATTGGGCCCTTCGTGGAAGTCGATGGTGTAGTCGGAGCTATCGATGGGCGCGCCTTCCGCTCCCACTGCGGCAGCGGTTGAGCTGTGCAGGAGCGTCAGCAGAAGGGCGAGCCAAGACGCGGTGGCGATGCGGAACGATGGAGGACGCAAGGCGCTTTCCGTGGGAGGGCGACCCTATCGCCGAGAGACCGACAGTGCCAGCCCTGATCCCGCCCGGCGGGACTGGTAGCACGCCATCGAGTCCAGTGTACCTGCAGAGCTGGCAGCGCTTGCCCGGCGCGTGAACTTCGGGTGTCCGGTTGTCGCGTCGAGCTGCTCGGATCGTTGCGGGATGTCCCGCTCATCGCTAGCCTGTGCGCGATGAGAGTGAGCTCAGTCGTCAGACAGGGGGTGTTCGCGACCACACGTTTCAGCTTCACCCTGGCCATGGTGTGGTCCCTCGCGGGATGGACGACGGCGTGCAACGATTCAGCTACCGACAGCGCCGATTCCGAGGTCGGCGAGTCTGACCCACCCGATGCCCAGTCGTCCGTCGAACCCGAGTCCACGAACGTGCCGTTGCCCGTGCCGGGCGAGCCCACGGCGCCCGAGCCGAGCGGGCCCGCGCCAGATACGGACACTGAGGGGGGCACGGGCCCTGCAGTGGGCACGGACACTGAGCTCAGCACAGATATCGAGCCCGTAGCGGAGGCAGGTACCGAAAGCGATGTCGCTTCGACTGGGGGCGCCGACGCCGGACTGGATGCCGGCGCGGGCGACTCTGGGGTGGTGGAGGCCGGACCAGGGCCTTGCCCAGCGGTGCCGGAATTCGTCGAACCCACGCTGCTTTCCGAAACGGGTTTGTACGCGGACGTCGCCACGGAACAACTCGCAGACGGCGTGTTCGAATACGCTCCAGAGTACGAGTTGTGGACGGATGGTGCGGTCAAGCGCCGTTTCGTGCGCTTACCCCCGTGCACGCAGATCGACACCTCCGATATGGACTTCTGGACGTACCCGCTGGGAACGAAGCTGTGGAAGCAGTTCTCGAGAGAGAACGCGGATGGAGAGTTGGTGCGTGTCGAGACGCGTCTAATTCAGAAGTACACGCAAACCAAGTGGTTCATGACAGCGTTCATCTGGAACGATGAGCAAACGGATGCGCTCGTCGACCCGGCGGACGACGCGGCGACGCTTGTCCTTTCCGAAAACGCCAAAGGCACGGAGCACGATGTGCCGGGCAGGGCAGCCTGCGAGACATGCCATGGCGGCATGTGGGACCGAGTGTTGGGCTTCACGGCCCTGCAGCTCTCCCATCCCGCACAACCGGGTTTCATGACCCTCGATGAACTCGTTGCCCGCGAGTTGGTGAGCGTCCCGCCGCCTGCTCCCATCGACTTGCCAGGAACGCCAGAGCAAGCGGATGCGCTCGGCTATTTGCACGCAAACTGCGGTCACTGCCACAACCCCAACTCGAAGCAGGCCAACCTCGGCATGGAACTCTGGCAGAAGAGCGGACAGCTCGGCAGCGTGGAAGAAACCACCGCCTATCTGACCAACGTTGGGCTCGACACTCAATCTTCGCAGAAACCGTTGGACGAGCCGCCCGTGCGCGTAGTGCCGGGAGATCCGGAGCAAAGCGCCGTGTATTGGCGCATGGTCCAGCCGCCGGTATTTCCCGGGATGCCGGAAGGCGGGGTGCACATGCCGCTGATTGGGACCGAGATCACCGATGACTTGGGTGTGCAATTGGTGGAGGATTGGATCCTCTCACTGCAATGATCTCCCCGTTGCGGTGACAGCAGTGACGTTCGCTGCGGTGACACCACCTTGCGGGAGTCAGCGGGGCGCTGCTGCGCATCCCTGCCGTCACTTCTCCTTGGAGCCGGCGGCGTCCACGGCGCCGAGCAACGCGTCGATGCCGAAGGGCTTGTACAGCACCGGCACGTCGATACTGCTCAAGAACTCCCGAAAGCGCGTGCGCTCCTGCGCGCCGGTGGCCACTACGATGCGTTTGGAGAGTTCGGGTTGGTGCTCCGTTAGCCAGGCGTGAAGCTCCACCCCGTCGAGTTCGGGCAAGTCGAGTTCCATCACGACGACGTCCGCGTGCGACCCCGAGGACAAGAGATCGATCGCCTCTTGTCCATCGTGGGCGATCAGCACCTTGTGCTTGCTCTGGAGCACCCGAGCCGCGGCGCGCACGACACGCTGGTCGTCATCGACCAGCAGCACACTCAGGGCATCGGACTCGGCTGCGTTCGACACGAGGCGCGGCGCCCAGGTGCTCACGGCCTTGACCTCATCGACACTCGGCAGGGGTAGGAGACAGATGAACGTCGCTCCTTCGCCGTAGACGGAGCTGACCATCAAGTCGCCGCCCAACTTGCGTAGCGTGGAGCGCGAAATCGACAGACCGAGGCCGGTGCCCAAGCCCTCGCGCTTCGTCGTATAAAAAGCGTTGAAGATCTGCTCCAGCGCTTCGCCTGGAATGCCTGGGCCGGTATCACTGATGCTGATCGCCAGAAAGCCGTCGTCGCTGCGTACGGAGATGCGCACACTGTGTACCGGGCGCGACACCTCACCGATGGCGTGGGCAGCGTTGACCAGCAGATTGGTCAAGACTTGGGTCAGGCGATTTCGGGGGCCGACGATCTGTGGCAATTTCGTGTCGTAGTCCCGCTCGATCACACCGTGAGCCATGATTTCGCGGCGCACCAACCGCACCGACTGGTCGATCAAGCCGGCAGGATCGATCAGGGCCAGTTGCTCAGCCTCGCTCGTACGAGAGAACACACGCAGATCACGCACCAGCTGCGCGAGCAGGCCCGCACCCGACGTCACGTCTTCGAACAGTTGGTCGACCTGAGTGGTCTTCTGCTGCAGCTGAGCGAGTCTGTCTATCAGCGTTTGTTTGTCCAATTCCTCTGCTGCCTCGCACTCAGCTTCGATTCTCGACAGGGATCGCCGGATCGAGGCCATCGTCTCTCGCAGCAGTTCGGTACCCATCGTGATGGCGGACAAGGGGTTGTTCAGTTCGTGGCCCACTCCCGCCACCAGCGTTCCCAACGCGGTCAACTTCTCCACGTGGGCGACATCCTGCACCAACCGCTCCGTTTCTTTGCGCAGGTTGGCGCGGACTCGGACGCGGTCGGTGAACGCAAGCCAGACCGATTCGTCCGCACTGTCCATGGCGATAGCGTCGTCCGCGCCCAGGGAAATCGCTTCGATCGCCGCCGCCTCGCTCTGGACGACCATGCCGATGGGGCCACGCACGGAGCCCGACAGTATGGACTCCGGGTCCCGCTCCGCCAGTCGAACTTCGACGCTCTCTGCGCCACGGCCTTCACGCGCCGCAGCTAGTGACCGTAGGTCCGATAGCAGCGAATCGACGTAAACATAGATGACCGTAGGGACGACGGGAGGGATGGACATTGGGCGAGAGCAGCGGCGAGGCCACTGTTCTACCGTCCTACGACCTAGCCGTCTAACGAGATGAGCGCTGCAGCCCGAGTGAACCCGGCCCCTTGTGCGTACAGCGCGACCATGCCGTCGCGCTGGCCGTTCGTCATTGCCTCATGCCAATTGACGACGGGGCCACACGCACCGACATGTGCGTAGCGATCGAAAGTGCTGACGGCGCACTCGGATCGCAGACCAAAGTGACAGGCGATCGCTTCGGGGATCCACCCACGCGGCTGCACGCTGCACATCAGTGTCAGGCGCTCACGATCGACACCCGCCGCGGCGCACACCTCGTGCAGTGTTCTACTGCCGTAGCTCACGGTGTCGCGCATCAGCTGCTTGGCTGCGTCTCTATCGCGGCTCCCCAGCCGGTAGTCACCACCGGCCTTCCACCAGGGTAGGTCGGTTTCATCCTGATTTCCCCGAATCCAGGTCACCGTTCGATAGTGTTCGCCACTCGTGACCGAATGTGTTCTCAGGATCGGCCAGCGTCGACGTTTGCTCACCACCAGTGCGCTGGCGGCATCGCCCAACCCAGGAGCCGCCGGATGAGTCATCGGAAAGGCGCGGAGCAGCAGATGAGACTGGGTCAGCAAGACGTGTTGGGCCGCGCCGGAGTCCACCAGTGCTGCTGCCGTCGCGAGTTGAGGCACTACCGTGGCGCACGCCGCATCCATTGAAAACGTTACCGCGTTGGGCCGTGCGCCCATTTCGTAGGCGATGGTGGTTGCCGCCGCGGGCATCAGCCGGTCGGGTACCATCGAGTAGGAGATGATGGCGTCCAGATCCTGCGGCGCTATCCCGGCGTGCTCGAGTGCGGCCCGCCCGGCGGCCACCTCGGCGTCGATCGAGCGCGTCGAGTCATCGGCGACGCGCCGCTCGACGGAGCCCAGGAATGGATCCCGGGCTTCCGCTTCGAGATGATGCTGGGTGACTGCCTGGGCGTCCTCGGTCAACGGGATGTCGTTGAACGTTCTGTCGTCTGTCGCCGAGCGCAGCTGACAGAAATCTTGGGGCCAGGCGTCGTTCTTGCGAACGGTTTCGGGGTACCAGACGCCGATCCCGGTGACGCTGGCCATCAGAACTCCTCGCCGGCAGCCCGCGCCAGCATCGACATTTGCTGCAGCGCTTCGACGCGTCCTCCCCCGCGCAGTCGCAGTTCTTTGTCGACTCGGATGTCCAACAACGCAGGCCCACCCGAAGCAAGCAGATCCTGAACGAGCGCGCTGTCGATTTCTCCCGAACGCGTGATGGTGGCCGCGGAGACTCCCATCGAATGGGCCCAAGCTTGGAAGTCCACCGGCGCTGACTCGTAAGTGTCGGCTTCGGTGAAGATCTGCTTCATGCCGTGGTGGACCATGTTGTAGCGCGCGTCGTTGAACACGGCGTAAACGATGGGCAGTCGTTCCTTGATGGCGGTGAGGACTTCCATCCCTGCCATCTGCATGCCGCCGTCCCCGCAGACGCACACGACTGGACGCGATGGATCCCCCAGGGCAAGCCCAACCGCCCCTGCGATGCCTGAACCCATGCTGCCAAGATTGAGCTGAATGTGGAAGCTGTCCTTGTTGCCTGCTGTCAGGTAGTGCAGGGCGAACAACATGTGCTCGCCGATGTCGGTCACGAAGCGGGCGTCCGGACCGACTGCTCGCTCGAGGTCCGCGATCACGCGGTGGGGCGCGATGGGTTGACTCGCCTCGCAGTCGAAGTCGGGCACGTCGAAGGGAGAAACGGCGCGCGCCTCGGCCATCAATGTGCTGCCGTGAGGATTGCGCCGTTCAGTGCGCAGAACTGCGTTGTACAGGTCCAGGGCGAAGTGTCCGAGATCGGCGTGCACCCCGAGGGCCGTTGGCAGGTTTCGGTTGAACACCGAAGCATCGAGGTCCACGTGGATGAGGCGTCCATCGAAGCCGATGCAGGGGGTGCTGGCCATCGAGGTATCATCGAGATCAGAGCCGAGCACGAGGGCCACGTCGGGGCCTTCGCTGGTGTAGCGCCGAGCCCACATCGACGCGCCCATGCCACCGTTACGGAGGCTGCGCGGGTGGTGTTCGGACACGACCCCTTTGGCGCGCGGTGTGGTCATGAACGGGACGTTGAGCACGTCGAGTAGCTGGCGTATCCAGTGTGCGTGGGGCCGGCAGCCGCCGCCCAACACGACCAGGGGGCGTCTGGCATCGGCGAGCCACTGGGCGGTGCGCTCGACGACCTGGGGGCGCGCGCGCAGCGTGCGCGACGGCGTGCACTCGGCGATGGACACTCCTGGCGCTGGTGCGGTGGCCAAGTCGAGCGGAACGACGAGCAGTACTGGTCCGGGCTCGAGTGCATCGGTTGCGGCGTTGAACGCGGCTTGGGTCTGGGAGACGGCGGCCCGCGGGTGCACCAAGCGGATCTGTGCCCGGGTGATGGGCGTCATCAAGTGCTCGACGTTGAGGCCTTCAGGGCCGCAGTTCTGTGCGAGGCGTCCCCCCTGGGCAGCCCAGGCGACGTCCCCGGTGAGCACCACCATGGGCACTCCCTCCATGTACGCGGACGCGACGCCGGTGACGGAGTTGGTGATGCCCGGTCCGGCGGTCACGACGATGGCGGGGACTTCGCCGGTGGCTCGGTAGTAACCAACCGCCGAGAACGCGGCGTGGCTTTCATGGCGGGATTCGACCAAGCGAGCGCCCGGCGTGAGCCGGATGGCTTCGAACAGCGGGCAGACGGGACCCCCGGGGATCCCAAAGAAGGTGGTGACGCCGCGGGCTAGCAGCACGTCGATGATGCGACGGGCGGCGGCGTTCTCGATTAGGGACGAACTTGGAAGGTCCGGATTACGGCGGGGGCGACATGCGCTGACAGGCGGCTCTGTCGCTCGGCCCAGATCAAGGTTTTCGCAGGTTTGCGTGTCGTTCATGTCCATCTTTGCGGGGGGGCTGGAAGAGGAAATGCCCGCTGGTGTCGGAGCCTTGGACGTCAAGTCCCGCATCGGGCGTGCCGAGTGTGTGCGGTATTTGGTTACCTCGCCACTACCCCTCGCGTACCGCATCGGTGCAGTAAGCCAAGTGGCTACCGTTACCCCTTCACCCCTGCATCATCAGACCTGGACCCACCTCAGGTCCGCAATCCCGCCGCTCCAATGATCAAGCACTTAGACACGCTCTCGGACCCACTTGCTCAAAGGCGCCAAAAAGGTCCCGATTTGGTACGAAACGGAAAATGACCCAGATCGAGCAGCTGTGCGGCTGTGGGCAACGGGCGCGGTTTTGCGCTCACCAGCTGACGAAATGGCGCCCTTCGAAGGGGCTGACGAGTTCGTACTCCACCTTGGGGGATAGACCGATGGATTGGAAGGTGCCTAGGGCTGCGCCCAGCAGGTTGGACTCCATCCAAATGTATTCTTCGTACATGCGCATCACCCCCTGGCGTTCCCCCGTGACGTCCGCTTCCCAACGCCCATAGCGATAGCTCTGTCGGCGACCCGCGCAGGCTTGCTTGAGCAGCTTGTGGGGATCTTTGGAAAGTAGGCGCAGCATGGTACGCCCAATGAGGCTCTCGGCAAACGCCACAGCGTTGCGTCGACCGATCTCCTGCATTCCGGCGTGAATTTCTTCCGGACTCGCCAGGAGTGCACCGCCCACGGCCAATCGAATCAGAAAATCACTGGTGGGGTACCAGCGCACGGAGGAGTAGTCGTCTTGAAACAAGTCGTTGTACTCGTCGAGCTTGCCGGCCTCCGACAACACCCGGACGGTGTTCTTGAAGTAGAGGCCGCGCACCATTGCCGACGGGGGAACCGAGACGAGGCGTTCTTCCAGATCACAATGAGCCGTCAGTTCCGCGATTCGACTTGGTAAGCGCCCCATTTCGCCCATGTCCTCCGAGGAACAAGGGTAACCGTCCGGGGCTCGGTGTTCAACACTGCAACTGAGATCGCAGGCCGCGGCGGGTCGACGCACGCCCGCCCGCCCGAACGCAGAGAGAAATCGAACCCCGGTGTACATTTTCGCCCACCGATCCGGATCCTCGCTCGCACGGCTTTTCGCATGCCGTCTGTCGAGGCGATGCTCCCAGGGGCTCCGAAACAGCTCCTCGGGCGCAGCCGCAGGGTTTGTGCGTGCCGACGGCCGAGAGCACGTGCTTGGCTAGCTCGGCAGAACCCAGCGCAGCTGATTCCGAGAGGTCAACAGGCCGTCGGCGTAGGTCGCTTGGTGGCTGTCTTCCAGCAGGGCCTTGCGCTCCCTGAACAGGGACTCCGTGTGCACCCTCATTTCGGCGGCGAGGTCCGCATCGGCGCCGCTGGGAACGGTGGCACTGGATTTGGCCTCGGTAACCCGTCGCAAAACGTCTGCCTCGCCCGCGGCGCTGTCGAAGAATTCGTCGACGCTGCTGAAGCGTTCGTCGACGTTTCCGAGGCCGGCGACGAGCCCGACAAACGCCTCGCGGCCCGTGGTTTTCGCTTTCAGGATCTTACGAGCACTCCAGAAGTACGATTCGGGCTCCTCGTGCATGTCGTAGAAGGACATCAAGAACTGATAGAACACACCAAATTCTCGGCGGTAGCGCAGGTCGAACTCGCGAAAGCAGCGCTCTTCGGGGATCTCCCCGGATAGCGCCGTATTGACGGAACGCGCGGCCAAGAGCCCAGCGAATGTCGCGAGATGCACTCCCGAGGAAAACACGGGATCGATGAAACACGCTGCGTCACCGATGAGAACGCCGCCGTTGTGGAAGTAGCGCTCGTTGCGATAAGAGAAGTCGCGCAGCACGCGAACGCTTCCGTACATGCCGTCTTCGATACGTTCGGCACCTGCCAACAGATCGGCCACCGGAGCACAACGTTGTACGTACGCGGCCAAGGCCTGCTCCAAATCGCGGCCCTTGAGCTCCTTCGCGTTCTCTTTTGGCAACACCACGCCGACGCTGGTGAGATCGCTGTTTTCGGACAGCGGAATGTACCAACACCAGCCCCCATCGAAGGCGGCTGTGAAGATATTGCCCGCCGAATCGCCGGAAAGCCGGCCGGCGCCTCGGAAGTAGCCGAACAAGGCGACGTTTCTGAAGAACGGATCGTAATGACGGCGTCCTACGGTGTTTTGGAACACCGCGTTGGCGCCGGAAGCATCCAAGACATAGGAGGCTGTCGCCGAGCCGACATTGCCATCGTCGTCTGTATACTTTACACCAACAATGCGCTCTCCCTCGAGGAGTGCGCTCGTCACGCTGTGTCCTTCCCGCACTTCGGCACCGCTTTCTGCGGCGTTGCGCAGTAGGATCTCATCGAACTTGGCGCGTTCGACCTGATAGGCGTAGGAGGCTTCCTCGGAGCGCGCCTGTTCGGAGAAGCGAAATGTCCACGGGGTGGGGTGCTTGCCCCAGCGAAATGTGCCGCCCAGTTTTTTTACGAAGCCGGCCCGCTCGAGCGCGTCGGAGACGCCGAGCAACTTTGCCATGCCGTGCACGGTGGCCGGCAAGAGTGACTCGCCGATGTGGTACCGGGGGAAGTGCTCGCGCTCGAGCACGAGCACGCGACGGCCATCCTTGGCCATGACGGTTGCAGCGGTGGAGCCGGCGGGCCCACCGCCGACGACGATGGCGTCGTATTCCGGGTTGTCCATGGCGCGTTGCTGTACCCGGTCCCGCGCCACGGACTAAGAACATTGACGTATCGTGCGGCGCTCCTCGCCAACTTCCGCTGGCTGTGGTTCGAGATGGCGCAGCCCCACACCCCCGCCTGCACCACCCTGGTACATTTGCAGTCGCGACTGTCCCACGGGCCGCAACGGGTGACCAGCGTTGACGCTCCGCGCCAAAGCACGCTGTGTTTCGAGTCTCCAAGGCCGGCCACTGCTGAGCGAGGCATTCCACTCGCCGACTCCGCGTCGGAACGCGACGTCCCGCGATGGCGGAGGTGATCTCACCTTCGGGATCGGGTGGGCGAGGCGATCGCGGATGTGATCTCACCTTCGAGATCGGGTGGGCGAGGCGATCGCGGATGTGATTTCACCTTCGGGATTGGGTGGGTGAGGCGATCGCGGATGTGATTTCGCCTTCGGGATCGGGTGGGTGAGGTGATCGCGGATGTGATGTCACCTTCGGGATCGGGCGGGGTTGAATTTTTGCTCCAAGACATTGGCAACGCCAAAGCGCGTCCGACTTTGACGGCAGCACGAGGGTTGCATCGACTCCGACGCGCTGCGTCGAGTGGCGTCGTCGGGAGCTGCGGACGGTTTGCGACGCGTTGCGTCGAGTGGCGTCGTCGGGTGCGGTGCGACGGGTTTGCGTTGTGTCGAGTGGTGTCGTCGGGTGCCGTGCGAGGAGAAGCGTTGCGTTAGAGCGTGTTCGGCGGGACGTGGCCACTCGAAGCGCCTCGAAGGACGCGTTGCGTCAAGTCGTGCTGATGCAACTGGCGAGTGTGCACTAGTTGTGGCCATTGAAGAGGCGACGCTCGTGTGTCAAGGCTGCGACGGCTGCGTGTGCGGGAGTAACTTGGGTGTTGGCTCGTGGGAGAAACTCCAAAGCGCACACACGGGTCGTTTCTTTCTTGACCTCGAGCGCAGATTTTTAGAGCGTCCGGGCATCGAGTGGGGGCGCGGTTGGGTCGCCCCGCACAACAACCTCGAGGGAGATTCATATGTCTGAAGGTAGTATCCGGTTAACGGAGTATGCGACGCTTCCGAGCTTTGATGTTCCGCATGGAGTGGCGCTCGGGATTGCAGTCGTCAACGCGGTGCCGCCAAGCGCACCGACGGAGGCCAAGACAGCCGCAGGGGCCGTCAGAGCGAGCACGTTGGCGTTGCAGGCGAGCTGGGGTGCGAGTCGCAACGAGCCAAAACCAGTGGATACACGAATCGTCGATACACGGGTGGACAACGCGTGGTCCAATCTGGCTCGAGCATTGGACTCGGTGCGCTCCTTGAAGAACAGTGACCGGGCGGGCGCTGCTGCGGAGCTGCACGAGGAGCTGTTTGCCTCGGGGCTCTCGTTCTTGCAGTTGAAGTACCCGGCGCAGTGGGCCGAGTGCAATCTGCGCCTCGAGACAATCGACGAGAAGGAACTCGAGCCCAAGCTGAACGGTGTGCTCGGGGGGCCCGAATACGTCTCGGAGATCCGGGCCGCGCAGGTCGAGTATGGCGAAGCATTGGGGATCGACCAGCCCAAGCCCCAGACCTCGAGTGTGAACCTTGCGGAGTCCCTGTCCGCTCTGCGTGAGGCGTTGGAAACCTACGTCGTCGAGCTCATCGCGTGGTCACGGCGGCCAGATAGCGACGCCGCCCAAGTGCGTCGCGCCCTCGAACCGATTGACGCGCGTCGTCGCACGGCGGCCCGCGCCGCAAACCGACGCTCCGAAGAGAAGGAAGACGCACCGCCTGACGTCGGCCCGGAAACGCCGGTACCCCCCGTCCCTTGACGCCCGAGTCGCCGCTGTTTACCTCCGACCGGGTCATTGAGAGCCGCGCGTCGCGGGGGCAGGCCTTATCGCGACGTCCCGGCAAGAGGCGTGCAGGGCGAACTCGAACACGGAGCCGTTCGCACCCTCATCGGGCAACATCGCGATGATTCCGCTGTCAGCCCCTCATAGAGCGCTATGACTGCTCCATCTCATGGCCACATCTTCAGCTCGTCGATGGGGTGGAGCGACGATGGGCCGGCAAAGCCCTGTCCCAGGGCGTTCCAGTGCTACTCTCAGTCGCGGGGTACCGGTGTCAGCGTTGGGTGGCCCGCGGCCTAAAAAAACGGCCGCCAGCGGCGGCCATTTCCCTAATGATCAATCGTGGTGTCCGGGGACAGAATCGAACTGTCGACACGAGGATTTTCAATCCACTGCTCTACCGACTGAGCTACCCAGACGAACCTGCCCTCGGGCAGGGGCGGAGTATCTAGCTCATCTTCTGGGCGAGGAGCAAGCCCCGGGGGCGCTTTTGGTGACGATCCCGTGCGGCGGGCCAGTGGCTCAAAGTCCGGTGCTCTCGCAGGGTTGCGAGGGAGCGGGCGGAGCTGTGGCGCTCAGCGTCGAACGGCGTTTGGTTGGACTGCTGGACGAGAAGGGAACGCTCGTCTGGGCCGAGCTTGCTCGGTGGATCGAGACGCTGCCCCAGCTGCGTCAGCTCGGCGAGTAGACGCTCGACTTTCTTGCCGGCTTTGCCAAGAGAGTAGCCGACCTCTTCGGCGATTTCGCGTTCGAGGGCTGAGAGCGCCGTGCGGTTTGGGAAGCGCGACGCGATCTCGGGGTGGTAGTCCCGCTGTTCGTCGCTTTCTGCGACACGTTGGACCAGCTCACGGACGCGGGATGTCACGGTTCACTTCTCGCGCGTCACCCGGGTTCGAACGGTGAATACGCTGTCGCCGCTGAGCACGCCACCGCGCCCAAAGAGACGCCCATTTTGCCAGTTGGAAAGCCCGAGCTCGGGCTTCTTCAATGCGAACTGTCCGTCGACCCAACGCGTGAAGCCGTCCCCGACGAACGGCGCGTTGACGGTTTGGAAGAACTGCTCGTGCTCGGCCTGGTCGCTGCTGACCAAACAGGCGACGAATTGTGGGCTCTGTGCGTTGAAGAGCGCAACCGCGCCGGCGGTGTCGGGCACGACCACCAGGGTGACCTCCGGTGATTCTTCCCACTCCCATTCGCGCCCGAGTTGGTCGCCGGAGATGAGCTCCGCCTGACACTCCTCGACATCCCCCTGTGCCCGACGGATCGGGACGCGCTTCTCGAAAAGTTCACCTGGGACGTGTGCCTTGCTGCCCTGCTCGACGTGCAGCTTGAAGCGAACGCCGCGGCGCTCCGCTGCGCGCTCCATGCCGGCGAGCAAGGCAGGGACCAGACGCGCCGCTTCGCTCTGGACGATGCAACAGGTGTTGAGCGTGTTGCAGACCTTGCGATCGAGGGAATCGAAGACCGCTTGTTCGAAGTCCGAGGTGTCGGTGTTGGTGCTGGTGCACATCCAGGCGCCCCCCGTGCCGTGCAAGGAGACAGGCACGCCAGCGCGCTGAGCGAGGCTGCCCAAGGTTGCGACTGCTGGACCCGAGCCGCGTGCCACGGCCAATGACAGTCGCGAGTCGGAAAATAGCGCCCACCCGGCGGCGTGTTCCGGGCTCTCGACGACAACGACCGCGTCTCTCGGTAGGCCTGCCTCTTCGAGTGCCGGCACGAGCGCCAAATCCAACATGGCTTTGGCCGTGTTCAAGGCGTCTCGGCCGATCCGGAAAACGACGGTGTTGCCACTGCGCAAGACGCCTGTCGCGTCGGCGACCACGTTGGGCCGCCCCTCGAAGACGAATCCAACCACGCCGAGTTCCGAAGCCACCAGATCGGCGTGCCAGCCGTCGTGTTGCACCCGCTCGATGATCTGGCCGCGTCGAGTGGTCTGAGTGCTCCAACCGAGGAGCCCATCGATGACGTTGGCGCGCAATTGCTCGGTGGCTTCCAGACGAGTCGTCGAACGCCCGCGTGCCTTGGCGTCGGCGACGTCGGCCGCGTTCACCTCGAGGATCTTCCTCCAAATCGTGTCGTTCTCGATGCGCCGCGCGAAGCCGACAAAAAACGACGAGATCTGCTCATCCGCAACACCGCCCATTTGGCGGAAGGCGGACAGCGCACGGCTCACGGCTGCTTGCGCGATCTCCCGAGCAGCCTTGGGCACATGCAGGATATTGCCGGTCGATTCGACGGCGAACAGAGAGTCCCCCGGTCGGAACGCGGTTGCCAGATCGTCGGAAACTTCCAAGACCTGATTGCCTCCGACTAGGATCTTCATGCCTGCCGTGAGGTGGTTGAGGGGCTGGAGAGACGCCATGGTGTGCCTTGTCGTGCGACGCGCCCAGGTTGTAAAGGGGGCTCGGCCCAGGGCCTCCAGGGTGTTAGCGATTTGTCCCGTGCTTTCAGTATGTTGAATCGCTAGATTAGATGTGCCTGGAGTGCTTGCTCCCGCGCACGGACCGGGGATGACGGAGGTAACTTGTCGGTCGAATCGGCCAGGCTCGGTGGGTTGAGTACGCCGCCCTGGTCGGGAAAATCGGCGCGGTGTTGCACCTGTTTTGCACCGCTTTGGGTGCCGAGATGGGGGATGGCGTGTGCCGTCGTGAGACAGAGTGGTGCGGTGTGGGGGCGGGTTTTCTGTGAACGATTTTTGGACGGAATAATTCCGGTTTCGGCGGCGTTGCCGAAGCTGTTGATGTTCGTACACGACCCGCCATCCGTATTCCGATGGCAACCGAACAGATGCGACAACAGCGCTCGTAGAATGCTGAAGAAGCAGACGTTGAACGGGTTTTGATGATCGTTTGATTCGCTGTGTTCACCAGCGCTACAAAGCGTCAACGTTCTCGCAACGAACAGGTCTTGGCCACGACAACCGAGTCATAGGAGGCAAAGCAGACCCGAGTGGGTCATATCCTTTGGGGTGCCAGGCCAGGTAGATCGTGCTTAGATCGACGTAGGTGACAGGGATGGGATCCACCGCACGACACTTCGGCAATCCAAGCCAGACAGAGCCCGGGAAAGAGGAGAGCCCGAGCGCGCCGCGCGCCACGACGCAAGCGCGTGCACATCATGGGGACCCTGCCGGCGAAGCGCTGGCGGATTGGAGGGGTATGGAGTCTTTGCGTGAGGAGCTGCTGCGCCTGCCGGCGAGCAGCCTGTGCGAGCCGCGAGTCAGGGTACCGGTCGTTCTACAAGAAGGAACGCAGCTGTTGTTGACCGTTAACCAGTCGCATGTTCGTGAAAGGCTCTTGGCGACAGGCATTTCCAGTGACAGCCTGGATACGTTGGCGCAGGCGATTGACGCACTGAGGGTGGCTCATGCCAACGTGGTTGGTTCATTGTGTCCGGATGATGATTTTGCCGAGGCACTCGCCAGTGCGTTGGAGCTGCGAGACGAGCTGGTGGCCGCATGCCATTGGAACCTGCGGCAGCGCGATGTGGCAGACTACTTGGTGCGTATTACCGACAGCAGCGACATCACGGAGTTGTCGATGGACCTCAAGGAGCTGGCTCAACTGGTTGAGCTGTATCTGGCGGACTTCGCTGCAGATGGAACGTTCGATGCTCCCAATTGCATGCGACAGGCCCGTGCTCTGGCGGACGAGCTCACAGCCACGCTGGCCCGAGAGATCCCCCAAGCCGTCCAAGACTTACGGGACAGGGCGTTCACGCACTTGGCCCGGCTGATGGAAGAGGTCCGCAACGCTGGGCTGTACGCCTACCGGGCCAACGTGCAGATGCGGCGGCCGTTCATGACGGATTGCGTGATTGTGCGTCGGCGCTCGAACCTGCATAGCGGTATCAGCTCGCTGCTCGGCTGATCCGCGTCGACCTAGCAGGCCCGCTGCAACACCCGGCGGGCGCGGGACGATGCACACGGGCCGACCCGTCACCCGTCGGGCCGCTGCCAGGCGTCCTCCAATGCCCTGGGATCCCGCCGAGATTGAGCGACCGGCCTGGTCCGGTGTTCAGCTGGGCTGGAGCTCTCTGTTGTCGGTGGTGCGTTCCGGGGCCGCGCCGCGGCCAATGCGGTGCCTCACCGTTCCCACCCGCGTAGTGGATGGGAACACGGGCGTCGGAGAGCAGAAACTCGCGAGAAAGCTCGCGCTGGGGGCTTGGACGGCCGGGCTTCCGGGCTAGACTGAGGCCCACGAGATGCCCCTCCCTCTCCGTCCAGACAGCGCCGCCTGCTCCGTGAGGCGAGGCGCCGCTCGGCCTGGCGCGCTCGCCCTGGTTCTTGTGCTCGCCGGGGGCTGTGGCGAGTCGACCGGTCAGCGCATGCCGCAGCCGGATTCGATGAACGGCGGTGGTGCAGAGCAATTCCCCAAGCCCATCGAACCTGACTTTTCGAGCCTCGAGTGCGATGAACAGAACCCGGTTCCTGCTCAGGGGCGCTTGTTAACGCGGCTGCAGTACGACAACACCGTTCGCGACCTGTTGCCCGGTATCGTCGAAACCAGCTTCGCGCATTCATTCCCGCCCGAGAATCGCGTAATGGGGTTCGAGACGAACGCCGAGTTCCATCGCGCAAGCGCCTGGCTCACTGAAGGGCACATGGAGGCAGCGGAGCAGATCAGCGCCCTCGTGGTGCCGCACTTGCCACAATTGTTGCCCTGTTCACAACAGGCAGCCGACGCGGCCTGCGCCAGTGAGTTCATCGATAGCTTCGGTACCCGCGCCTTCCGCCGTCCGCTGACAGAGGCGGAGAGCGCTCCGATGCTGGAGCTGTTTCAGAGCGCGCATGCTGAGCAAGGTTTTGAGGTCGGGATCCAACTCGTGGTTCAAGCCTTCTTGCAGTCCCCGCAGTTTCTTTATCGACTGGAGACCGACACCAGTCGACCCATGTTGGCGATCGGGACGGAGAGCGAAGAAAGCTACTTCGTCAACAGCTACGAGATGGCCTCTCGTTTGAGTTACTTCTTGTGGAACTCGATGCCGGATGACGAGCTGTTTGCGGTTGCGGCGGCCGGGGAGCTCGAAACCCGGGAGCAGGTCGAGGCGCAGGCCCGTCGCATGCTCGATCCGGAGCAGAACAGCCACAAGGTGCAGCAGACCCTCTCCGACTTCACGCGCCAATGGCTCAACCTGGACAAGCTCAACTCCGCGGTGCGCATGGTGCCGGGGCAGGGTGAGACCTCCTCTCTCGGCTTCATGTGGCAGACGTCAGTGGACCTGTTCGTACAGCGTGCCTTCTACGAAGGAGGGGACGTCTCCTCGCTGATGAGCCTGCCCTACGTGTACATGAACCCAGGGCTCGCGGAGATTTATGGCGTCGAGTTACCGGCTGATGCGGGGGAGCACGACTACTACGCCGTGGAGTTCGAGCCCGACCGCCGCAGTGGGTTACTGACTCAGCCGGGGTTGATGGCAATGCTGGCTCATGCGGAACAGTCGACGCCGATACACCGCGGCGTGTTCGTGATGACCAACCTGTTGTGCCAGCCGCCGCCCGCGCCGCCGCCATCCGTCGATGCGACGCCGCCCGATCCCGATCCGAATGCCACCACTCGCGAGCGCTTTGCTCAGCACACCGCCGATCCTACCTGCGCGGGCTGCCACGCCCTGATCGATCCCGTTGGTCTCGCCTTCGAGACTTATGACCACCTCGGGCGCTATCGAGCGGAGGAGAACGGCTTGCCCGTCGACGATTCAGGCAACCTGGCGGCGACTCGGGAGTTTGCCATTCGGGGCGAGTTCACGGGGGCGCTGGAGCTTGCGCAGCGCCTGTCGAGCAGTCAGCAGCTCAGCGATTGCCTCGTCACTCAATGGTACCGCTACGGCGCCGGTCGCGTGGAGCAAGAGGTGGATCTGTGCTCCGTGGCTCAGGGGCGGCAAGTGATGTTCGAGACGGGGGGCAACCTGCGAGAGCTGCTCGTCTCATTGGCGACCAGCGACGCGTTCATGTACCGACGAGAACTGCCAGCCGCGCTCGACGGCACGGAGGAAACTCAGTGACATCAAAGAGCGCAGTTTCATTGAGAAGCGCAGTCTCCTCGAAAAGCGCAGTCTCATCACGGCGACGCTTCATCAAGTTGGGCGCAGCCGGCGCCGGCTTGCTCAGCTGGCCCATGCTCACTTCGTTGTCGGCGCGGGCACAGGATGGCTTCCCCATGCGCCTGCTGCTGGCCTACTTCCCCAACGGTACGATCCAAGAGGAGTTCTGGCCCACCGTGGATGGGGAGGGGCAGATGACGCTGGGGCAGATCACCGCCCCGCTTTCGGCGTTCACGGACCGGCTGCTGTTCCTCAAGGGACTGACCATCAGCGTCGCCGACATCGGTCCGGGCGGTCCGCACCAAAAAGGTTTGGGTGGGTTGTTCACGAACAATCAACTCCAAGAAGGGGACTTCGTTGATGGTGACGGCGCCAAGTCGGGGTATGCCGATGGCATCAGCGTCGACCAAGAGGTGGCTCGCCACATCGGCGATCAAACCTTCTTGCCCAGCCTCGAGCTCGGAGTGCGTGCCATCGACGCGGACGTGCGGGCGCGGATCAGCTACGCCGGTCCGGGTAACCCGATGCCCCCAGTTAACTCCCCCCACATCGCCTACGACCGGCTCTTCGCCGGCTTCGCGGACGTCGATGATTCGCTCAGAAGCTCGCGCCAGAGTGTCATCGATACGGTCGCGCAGCAGTACGCGGTGCTCGAGCCTCGGCTCTCCGCCGTCGACAAGCAGAAGCTGGACCAGCACTTGGACCTGGTGCGCGGTATCGAGCGCCGCTTGAACATCTCCGTCAATGACGGCTTGTGCCAGCTCCCGGACGCCCCGCCTGAGCTGGATGGGGACAACGAAGAGACGATGGCGCCGATCGCTTCGCTGCACGGTCAACTGCTTGCAGCCGCCTTCGCGTGCGATCTGACGCGGGTTGCCAGTCTCCAGTTCTCCTCAGCCATCAACGACATTCGCTGCCCCTGGCTCGATAGTCTGGGTTCCGGGCACACTCTGTCGCACGCAGGCCCATCTGACGAAGTCGCCAAGGCGGAGCGCATCGCACGTGCTCGATGGATGATCCAAGAGCTCACCAACGTGATGACTCAACTCGATTCCATCCCCGAGGGGGATGGAACGGTGTTGGATAACACCTTGATCCTGCTCGGCAATGAAGTCGGGCTCGGCAATATCCACTCGCACACGAACATCCCGTTCTTGGCGATGGGGGGTGTCGGTGGACAATGGCGCATGGGACGATCCCTCGACTATGGCGGCGTCAGCCACGCGGGGCTCCTGGTATCCGTGCTCAACGCGATGGGCGTGCCTGCTACGCGCTTTGGCCACCCTGACTACGCTGACGGTCCCCTGAGCGATTTGGTGTGATCGCCAACGGCGAGGGTGACGCCGCAGGTATTGGGCGGATCTAGGGGGTGTCTTGCGCGTCGTCCGGATGCTCCGGCCGTTCCATGGGGAGATCGTCGATGCTGTCGGGATCCGAATCGAAGATGGGTTGTTCTGTGCTGCCGGGGGCGGGGCGCTTGTCTTTGGGACTGAGCCAAGTGGGCGCTTTTGGGGTCCCGCTCCGAGGTGCCGAGCTGCTGGGCTCCGCTGGGCTTACCGGGGAGAGGGGTGCGGGGGCTGGGCTGGGTTTGGGAGCCGGGGGTTCAGTCGTTGCTGTCGGTACGGGCGCAACCGTCGGCTGCTGTTCTTCTGTTGGGCGCACCCCAGCGTCGCCGTCGTCGGCTGGTATGGGATCGTCAAGCCAGGCACCAGTGCCGCCATCTGACAAGAGTGCAGCAATCTCGTCGTCGAGTGACCGCTCCAGCTCCGCCGCGGGATCGCCTGCGCCCGTGTCCGTGATCGTGACGAAACGGCGCGCTCCGGCTGGGCGCGCTGCGGCGCGGGGCGGGGGAGTGGTTCCCGGCAGTGCAGCGAGCTCGACCAACTTCGTGTCGTCGAGGCCATCGACGACCACCCGTTGGGTGACGTATCCCTCGCGTTTGATGTTGAAGGTGACCTTGTGGCCTCGACGAATCCGTACCGTCAGCGGCATGGGCCCGAGATCCGTCTTGCCCCGGTAGACGTGGGCATCAATGGGCGAAAGTACCATTGCGACGTCCACCAGATCGAGATCCACCTCAGCTTTCGTGGTGGGTTCCGGAGGCTGTTCGGGACTGACCGTGATTGCTCGCTGCACGGCCGCTTTGGCCGCGTCCACCCATCCGGCCACAGGTGAACCCTCGATGCGCGCGGCAAACCAGGCCGCTCCTCCCAACATACCGAGGACCAAGGCCCATCCCATCCAGGCGCGAGAACCGGAACGCGATTTCTCGATACGCTTCTTGAGGCTCTCGGGCGAGCCGGCCATGCGCCGGAGCTCATCCACTGCCAATGGTTGCACGCCCTGTTGTAGCCGCTCCAGATCTTCGTCCAGCTCGGCCATCGATCCGTAGCGCTGCCAGGGCTCTTTGAGGAGGCATTTGCTGACGATCGCCTCGAGCCCGACATCGACCCTGCCCGGCTCGCTGACGGCGTGCAGCGGAGTGGGCTCGGTGTACATGTGTTGGGTCAGGATACCCAAGGGGTTTTCCCCATCGAAAGGCACCCGCCCCGAGACGAGCTCGTAGAGGATGACCCCCATCGAATAGATGTCCGAGCGGTTGTCGAGCTCATCACCTTTGGCTTGCTCGGGGGACATGTAGTGCGGAGTCCCGAAGATGTGTCCGGCGCGGGTGATCTGGTTTTGACTGCTCGCGACTTTGGCGATCCCGAAGTCCAACACTTTGACGAAGTTTTCGTCTTTGCCTCGACGGGTCAGAAAGATGTTGTCGGGCTTCAGATCGCGGTGGACGATACCCGCCTTGTGTGCTCCCTGCAGACCTTCTGCGGCCTGGCGCATCACGGCAATGATCTCCTCGACGCTCAGGCGCTTGTCCTTGGCCACTCGCCGGCTCAAGGCCTCGCCCTCGAGGAACTCCATCACGATGTACGTGGCACCCTCGGGTAGCTCTCCGTAGTCGGTGATGTCGACGATGTGCTCGTTGCCAATGGCGGAAGCGGCTTGGGCCTCGGTGAGAAAGCGCTGCGTGATCTCCCGATTGTCCGCAAGCTCCGGGCGCAGGACCTTGATGGCTACAGCCTTGTCGATGATGCGGTGCCGGCCCTTGTACACCACGCCCATACCCCCTTTGGCGAGCACCTCCAGGATGTGGTAGCGGCCGTCGATGATGTAGCCCACGTAGCTCTCCGCCTTGCGAAGATCCGCCTCAGGTGCAGGATCTCCCTCCAACGAGGCGGAAGCCAACGTGGCGCGCTTGATGTGAACGGTCGCTTCCGCGTCGGAAGCGGGGGGAGCGGGCGAGAGATCGAGGGCAAGCTCCGTGGGGGCTTCACTGACGACGGGTTCGGGCGTTCCTTCCAAGACGGGCGTTGGCTCGGTATCGGCGAACGAGACCGCGGGCTGCTCCGTGCGCTCGGCTAGTGGGTGCTCGGTGTGTGGCTCCGCCAGTTCCTCGGCTGGCGGCTCGTTGGGGGGCTCGGATGCGGACGGCACTGCCGGCGGCGCGACTTGGCCGGGCGAGTGCAGCGTTTCCGTCTGTTCGGGAGCATCCTGTTGCCGAGGGCGCTCGGCGCTAGTCGCCGCGCCGTCGCGGGTGTCCTCCCCGGGCTGCGGTGGATCGGAGGACGATGGGCGTTCGGACATGCGGGGGGGAGGGGAGTCGAAGGCGGGGGTAGAGCTCCATTATGGCAGTGTCGTCTCGCCGCGGTCTCGCGCCACCCCACTGGGGTGCCCGTCGGATGGACGGTTGGTCGAGCGCCGCCGGCTCCGCTGACGACGCCGCGTGTCAACGCGCGAGCAGGTCAATTTGTTTCCTGCTTTCGGGGCGACGCTGGGTTGAGGCACACTCCTTTGTCGATGAGGCGAATATCGTTGGCGATGCTGACCTTCGCGCTGGTGCTGGCCGTGTCCGGCTGTTCGAAGAAACGGCGGGATCCGTCGCCCAGGCCGGCCTCGAGTCACACGGCGCAGACGGGCGCATCACCCATCGTGCTGCACGGCAGCGACCCGCTCCCCGAGCCCCAACGGCAGGAGTTGCTCTGGCGTCTCGCCGCGGAGGGAGATCCGATGAATCTCGCCAGCTTGGGCGAACGGCTTGGGGCAGCACGTTTGGCCGAGTTGGTCGAGTCCGGCGGTCGGCTGGGTAGCATTGCCTTGGATGCGTTCGCCTACGCCCCCGACGCGTACCAGGAACGAGCCAGCCTGTGTCGGCTGTTGCCACGCTTGGTTCCACCAGACCGTCGGCGCGGACTGAGCACGCTCGAGCGCGTTCGACGTCCGAAGACTTCCGGCGAGCAGATCGACGCCGAGGCGACCTACGTGTGCCGCCTGGCGCTCCGGTCCGTCGCCCGAGCGGCGTTGTCACCTGAGGAGCGCGATTTGGTGGAGGTGAGTCTCGATCGCACCAAAGAGGGCGCCGCCGAGTGACGTGCGGAGGGGCCACCTAGGTATCCGCTTGGTTATCCGGATGTGTAGCCGATGAACTATCTGGCTAACCATCTGTTTTAATAACTACCAATGTAATTGGCGCTCATGAAGGATGGCGGATCGGCGGTCCTCAGTTGCGGCTGGGGGGCGGTCGTGTGGCCGCCTGCGGGCTCCTGGTCTACGCTACTCCTCGAGTGACTACGAAGAGCGCCCCGACGCCATATTCCTCCGAACAATTCCTGCAGCAGTTGCTCTCCAAGGCGATCGCAGGAGGGGCGCGGGACGTTCATTTGAAGGTCGGGCAACCACCGGGCGCTCGCGTTCGTGGGGATCTCATCTACTTTCGTTTGGACAAGATCCGCTCCGAGGACACAGAGGCGATCGCGAAGTTGCTGATCAAAGACCCGCATCTGCGCGCAGAGCTTCACGCCCTGCAAGAGTACGATACATCGTATGCGGCTGAGGGGGTGGGACGCTTTCGCGTCAATGTCTATCGCCAACGCGGGACGCTGGCGATCGTGATGCGCGTCATCCCGTTGGACATCCCGACTTTCGACCAACTGGGAGCTCCCGCGGCCTGCAAGACGTTGGCTGAGAAGGAGCGAGGGCTCGTGCTCTGTGTCGGGGCTGCGGGAAACGGTAAGAGCAGCACGTTGGCGGCGATGATCGGCCACATGAACGCGAGCCTATCGCGCCACATCGTCACCATCGAAGATCCAATCGAGTTCTTGCACATCGACGACTGCTGTCACATCAGTCAGCGCGAAATCGGGATCGATACGCCCTCGTTCGCGTCGGCACTGCGCGCAGCGTTGCGTCAGGACCCGGACGTGATCCAAGTCGGTGAGATCCGCGACGCCGAGACGATGGACATTGCACTCAAGGCAGCTGAAACCGGGCACCTCGTGCTCTCCACGCTGCACACACCAGACGTGCTGCGCACGATGAACCGCATCATCTCTCTGGGCGAGGGTGACGGAGACGAGCTCCGGGAACGGGTGGCGGACGCACTTCAAGGGGTGGTCGCGCAGCGCTTGCTACCTCGGGCTGATGGCGACGGCATGGTGCTGGCGGCCGAGGTGCTGGTGGCGAGCGGCTCGGTGCGCGAGACGCTGAAGCGCCCCATCGGCAACCCACCGCTCAAAGAGCTGATGGAGCAGGGCGAGCACCCCTACGGCATGCAGACCTTCGAAAAGCACATCAAGCAGCTGATGCGCGAGGGCAAGGTCTCCCGCGACGCGGCGAAATTCGCTCTAGGTTTCTGAAATCACGCTGTCTTCTCGGCTACCTGTTGCGAGCGGCGTCCAGCCGCTGTAAGCCTTGCCCTCCCGATGAGCGAACTCCGTCACGACTGGACTCTGGAGCAGGCTCGCGCGCTGCACGATCTGCCGCTCTTCGAGTTGGTCGACCAAGCCCGCGCCGTTCACCGCCAGCACCACAAGGATAACGAGGTGCAGCTGT
Source organism: Polyangiaceae bacterium (assembly GCA_050298815.1). Classification (GTDB taxonomy): domain Bacteria; phylum Myxococcota_A; class Polyangia; order Polyangiales; family Polyangiaceae; genus SZUA-265. Next base: position 88,384 of record JBNKUV010000075.1, on the reverse strand, counting down.
GCACCCTGCTCAGCGTCAAGACCGGCGGCTGCCCCGAAGACTGCGCCTACTGCCCGCAGTCGGCCCACTACGAGACAGACGTCGCGCGGGAGCCGATGCTGAGCGTTGATTCGGTGGTGGCGGCGGCTCGTCGCGCCAGAGAGCACGGCGCCACGCGCTTCTGCATGGGAGCCGCGTGGCGGGAAGTGCGCGACGGCAAGCAGTTCGACAGCATCTTGGAGATGGTACGTGAGGTCAAAGGGCTCGGGCTCGAGGCATGTTGTACCCTCGGGATGCTCGAACGGCACCAGGCCCAAGCCCTCAAAGAGGCCGGGCTGGACGCCTACAACCACAACATCGACACCTCCAGCCAGCACTACCGCTCGATCATCTCGACGCGGGATCAACAGCAGCGCTTCGAAACGTTACGCCACGTGCGCGAAGCGGGCATCACGGTCTGCTCCGGTGGCATCATCGGTATGGGCGAAAGCATCGACGACCGTTGCGCCATGTTGGTGCAGCTCGCTAACCTGACGCCACATCCAGAGAGTGTGCCCATCAACGCCCTAGTGCGAGTCGAGGGGACACCGCTCTCGGAGTTGCCGCCCGTGGAGGGTACCGAGCTGGTCAAGATGATAGCGACTGCGCGCCTGATGATGCCGAAGTCGCGAGTACGCCTCAGCGCGGGCCGCACGGAGCTGACAAAAGAAGCACAGCTGATGTGTCTCTACGCCGGAGCCAACAGCGTTTTCTACGGGGACAAACTCCTCACCACACAAAACCCGGACACGAGCGAGGACGACGACTTGCTGCGCTCCGCGGGACTGACGGCCCAGGCGCCTGCCTGATCCCCAGCCGCGTTGGGCGCCGCCCACACCGATCCCTGCAGCCCGCGTCGGCGCCGTCCGCACTGATCCGCGTTGGCGGCTCAGCTGAACGGCTGCCCCACTTCAGCCTTGGCGACGTCGGTAGGCGCCAAGGCCGATCAGCCCGATGCCGATGAGTGCCAACGCTCCGCCCGAGTTGTCCCGCCCGAGCGAGCGGGCATCCGTCGCACACAGAACGCCTGCATCGGCTTCGTCCGTTGTGCCGCAGTAGCGGGAGAAGCCGTTGCGGGGTTCCTCGCCGGTGCAATCATTGATGGGCTCGGAGACGCCCGGGTAGATGCTGCAGATGCCGTTGGTGTCGTCCTGCGATAGCGTTCGGAAGCTCTTGTCCCCACGATCGTAGTTGGCGTTCATCGACGCGTCCTTCTCCAAGGAGTGTGCCAGCCCGAAGAAGTGGCCCACCTCATGGGTCAAGATCGACTGTAGGTCGCTGGTAACCAAGGTATCGTGCGTCGACAGCTCGATGTCGGCGGAGTTTACCTCGATGTCGGCGTCGAGGATTTCGCCCGTTCTTGTCGCGAACGTGATCGTCGTCAAGGCGATCGTGCTGCCTTCGTCGTTGTATGGCCAGGCTTCGTCTCGGAACACGATGAGGTTCGCGTTGGGGCCCGCCGCGTTCGGGCTCTCGCTGCCGGCGTGATTGTACTCGAGCAGGTCGCAATAGATCTTTCCGCGAGGAACCACGCCGATGGAGGGCGTGAGCCCATCGCCACAGTCCGCACTGATCCACTCTTGAAACGCTGCGCGGCTGACCTGTTCGGCCCGCGCATAGGGGATTGCTCGCTTGACGGAGCCATCGGCGTGAACGCCGAAAGTGACGCATAGGTCTGGCCAGAACAGCTTCACTCCCGACGTCATGCAGCCCAATTGGGTGCGACCACAGGATTCAGCCGAGGGATTGCAGGTCGTCGTGCGGCAGTAGGCAGCGGCGGTGGAAGCGGACGCCCACAGCGCGATACCGAGCAGACCACCGTACACCCGAGAACTTGATTGCAACATCGATTGTGCTCGCTTGAAATTAGTTGGTGCCAAGGGTTACTCGTTCGTGTTTAACGCTTCGAGTACCAAGCGTTCGCAGTCAGCAACGCTCTTGCCACGCAGGCGCGATACAGCCGAACTAGGGTCGCGCCGGATGAAGTCTGCAAGTTTGGGGCTGGGTGATAGTCGGAAAACGCCGCGTTCGTCTTCACCAAGTGCGTAGTGGCCTTGCGCCATTGCGGTGAGCGCAAACGAACCGGACACAGCAGGTCGAACGAAGAACACCGCGGGCTTGTCCACCTCCAGCTCTGCCTCGCCGTGAACCACCTGCCCGATGTCGCCGACGCGACCACCCAAGGTGCGCACCGTGAGCTCGCCATCTGGCGCCGGGCGACCGTCGAGGGCCTGGTGAACTTCGACACGACTGTAGGTGACGATCCGCTTGCCGGTTTCGGTGAGTTCCCACGTGCCGACTGCCTCTCTGGCGGTGGCGACGAAGGCCAGTTCGCTCGTTTGTACGAGCCGCTCCAATGAGATGGGGACCGCTGCTCCTGCCTCTGCTGGACGCTGACCCAAGAACGTGGCACAACTGGCCCCCAGGCCAAAGAGCCAGTCCCTCCTTGCTATGACCGCTGACATCGCCGCCAGCCTAACACACTCGTCACGGCGGCAGGCCACAACAGCGCGCACAAATGTGGCATGTAGGCGCCGATGGCAGCTACACGGCCTACGCCCGAAAGTCAGACTGCTGGTGGAACACCAGCAGTCCCCCCGATGAGACAACCGTGTATAACCCCAGCCCGCAGCCGGTGGGCTGTCCCCGATAAATGACCCAGAGCAACGAACAAGCCGCCCCGTCGCAGCTGTTGGAGTCGCTGTCCTCGAGCCTCGTGCCAGAGCTCAAGCGCTACCTCAAGCACCACAGCGCGGAGGTTCAGGACATGATTGCGCCCGGGGGGGACCAGAGCGGTCAGGCCGCCTCCCGCCGTTACGCCAAGGTCATCGACGGGTTGGTCAAGTCGCTGTTCCACACTGCCCGGGGCGTCATGCTGCCCGCCAATACCTGGCAGCCGGTCGCGCTCGGAGCGGTCGGCAGTTACGGTCGGACGACCCTCTCAATCTTCAGCGACCTGGATGTTCGCCTACTGTGCGACGGTGACCCTGCGCGGGTGCAAGGCGTCGCCGAAGCCCTGCTCTACCCGCTCTGGGACGCTGGCCTCAATATCGGCCATCAAGTGATCACACTGGACGACGGATTGGAGCTCGCGCACACCGACCTCCCCACTGCCACGTCACTACTGGATTGGCGTTACCTCGACGGTGAAACCGAGTTGACCGAGCGATTCCAGCAACGCGCCTTCGACGAGGTGTTCAATCTGGAGCGGCTTGGGGACTTTCTGGAGAGGCTCACCGGGATTGCCCAGGAGCGAAAGGAGCGTTTCGGCGGTTCCGTGTTCTTGTTGGAGCCGGAGTTGAAGAGTGGGGCGGGAGGCATGCGCGACGTTGATCTGATGCATTGGGCAGCCCGCGCTCGTTGGCGAGTCTCCGGGGTGGCCGACTTGGTTCGCCTCGGGGTGCTGCTGCCTGATGAATGGGAGGACCTGTCCAAGGCCATCCAATTCGTTCTGCGGGTTCGCAATGGCTTGCACCATCGAACGAAGAAGCGGGTGGACCGGCTGGGGTTCTTGGACCAGGAAGCGCTGGCCGAGCTGTTCGGCTACGGTACGGGCGGGGCTGGCGCCGAAGCGTTCATGAGCGACTATTATCGCCATGCGCGCCAGATCGAATTGGCGAGCGAGGTGGTGTTGCGCCGCGCGGCTCCGCCGCCCAAGTACAAGGCGTCCGAGAAGGATATCGGTGGCGGGCTGAAGCTGGTCGGGGACCTGGTGGCGTTTTCGGATGAAGATGCCATTTACGTCGAACCGTCCCTGGTATTCAGCATCTTCGAGACGGCGATTCATCGTGACCTGCGGGTCCTGGATAGGAGCCGTCGCGCGATCATGCGCGCCGTCAGTGGTGATGCCTTTTGTGAACAGCTGAGGGCGGATCCGGATTGTGCGCCGGTGTTTCGTCGGCTCGTGTGTACCGCTTTGACGACCCGTTTCAAGTACGGCTCGGTGCTCACCGAACTCCACGAAGTCGGCCTGCTCACGGCGATGGTACCGGAGTTCAACCCGGTCGTCGGTCGGGTCCATCACGACGTCTATCACGTGTACACGGTGGACGTGCACTCGGTGGCAGCGGTGGATAAGCTGCGTGCGATCTTCCGTGGTGACCTCGCCGAGTCGCAAGGGCTGGCGACACGGCTTGTCGAGGAGGTCAAGCGGCCTGAGGTGTTGTTCTTCGCGACTCTGTTGCACGATATCGGGAAGGACGAAGGCGGCAAGGACCACGCCGAGCGTGGTGCCGTCATGGCCCAGGACATCTTGGGTCGTCTGCGTTTTACCCAGGAAAGCATCCACGGCGTCCAGCACCTAATCCGCAAACATCTCAAGATGTACCTGGTCGCCACCCGGCGTGACATCGATGACCCGCGGACCTTGGAGTCCTTTGCTGACGAGGTTGAGGGGGTGTCGGGGCTGCGTGAGCTCTACCTGCTGACGGTGTGTGATGTTTCGACCACTAGTCCGACGGCCTTGACGAGCTGGAAACAGCGAATGCTCAACGAGCTGTTCTACGCGACTGACCGCTGGCTCACTCTGGGCGAGACACGCCGAGCTGGTACGGACGCCGTGACCGCAGAAGTGTTGGAGCTGTTGGACGGCTCGGTTGGAGCGGATTTTGCCGAGGCGTTCCTGTCTTCGCTTCCGGTACGCTACCTCGGAGCGAACAATTCGGAGTGGATCGTTCGCCACATGCAGTTGGCCGAGCAGGCCCAGAGCAAACTTGGCGCAATTACCGTGGTGCGCAACGGCGAGCCCCACGTGGAGGTCGCTGTCATCACGAATGACGAGCCCGGCGCGCTCGCCCGGATCTGTGCCACGTTCTCCAGGCACAAGCTCAAGGTCGTCAGCGCTCAGCTCTATTCTTTCCGCGGTCCTGACGGGAAGCGACGGGCTCTGGACTTGTTCTGGGTACGTTCGGGGCAAGACCCCGACTTGGTAGCTGAGCTCATTCCCAAGATGAACGAGACGTTGAATAGTCTGTGTTCCGGGGAGCAGCGAGCGACCGATTTGGTCACCAGCCGCAAGCACGATGTGCAGTGGTCGCGTCGAGCCTCGCCATCAGTTCCAATTCAGGTGAGGATCGACAACGAGGGTGCATCGCGCCACACGATTGTCGAAGTCATTGCCAAGGATCGCGCAGATCTTTTGTTCTGGATGGCAGAGACGTTCTATGAGGCCGGCATCTCCATCGAACTCGCCAAGATCCACACGGAAGGTGTGCGCGTGACCGACGTCTTCTACGTCTGCACCGAAGACGGCAAGAAGCTTACTGATGACGAGAAACTGGCGAAGCTGAAAGACAAGATGGCGAGGACGCTGGCCGAGTTGGACGACTAGCAGCCAAAGAGAGACGGTTCGAGGAAGACATGAGGCTGGACATGATGAATGGGGAAAGTGTGCGACGACGCTTAGGGGGAGCACCGCAGTTGCGCGTGGTCTGTAGCGTTCTGTTGTTGGCGTGTGTGTCGGCATGCGGGGGTTCCTCGGGTGAACCCGCAACGGCCAATGATGCTGAAGCCAGCCCAGAAGAGTTGCTTGGCGATGAGCCGGACCAGGCAGTGCCCGCGTCGAGTGCCGACGTCCAGAAGGGCATCGATGCGATCAAGGCTGAAGACTTCGCGACGGCCAAAGACGTGCTGACGGCCGCCGTCGAGAGCCATCCCGAGGACCCGCAGGCAGTCTTCTATTTGGGAGTCGCCGAGAGCGCTCTCGGCGAGGTGGAGCCTGCAATCGAACACCTACAGAAGGCTCTCGAGCTCGATCCCAAGTTGAGCGACGCCGCCCTCAACCTCTCGGCGTTGCTGGTCGATCAGGAGCGCTATGACGAGGCGTTGCAGGCAGCGGACAAGGGGCTTGCCGTCGCGCCCAACGATACGGGGCTTGTGCAGAACAAGGCCCTGTCGTTGCTGATGACGGACAAGGCCGCCGAAGCAGTACCGTTGCTCAAGCAGGTGGTGGAAAAGAAGGCTGACGACGAAGAGATGCGCTTCATGTACGCGCAGGCCTTGTTAACAGCGGGGGACGAGGCGGCGGCGAAGGCTGAGCTCGACACACTGGCTTCTTCCAAAGACCGAGCCGTGCTCGCGTCGGTGGCCGACATGCTGGGTCGCCAGAAGGAGTGGGGCGGCTGCATCAAGGCCCTCGACAACGCAATCGCTCAGGAAGAGGCCGGCGAGCTGTACGTCAAACGTGGCTTGTGCAAACATGGCAAGAAGGACGAGGATGGGGCAAAAGCCGATTTCCAAAGGGCGATTGAGCTCGACCCCAAATCGCCCAAGGGCCACTTCTACCTTGGGCACAACCTACGCGGCCGGGGTGACAAGAAGGGCGCCAAGGCAGCCTTCGCAAAAGCTGCGGAGCTCGACCCGGAAGGCAAGCTGGGGGCGGCAGCAAGAGACGCCATTTCCAAGCTCTGAGTGACGGAACTCGCCGGCATCGCGCCAACGAGCGGCTCGGCGCCTACAAGAGGCCGTCGAGAAGGCGATCGAGTTCGTCGAGGTTGGCGTACTTGATCACAATCTCGCCCTTGCCTGCGCGGTCACGGACTTCGCAGCGGGTACCGAGCTTGCGGGATAGGCGCTGCTCGAGGTCTTTGACACTGGTGCTCTTCTTGGGGTTCGTATTACCGGCTCCATCCCGCTTGAGCGCGCGAACCTCCGCCTCGACCTGACGCACGCTGAGCTTCTTGCGGATAGTCACCTCCGCGAGGCGCTGCAGCGACTTTTCGTCGGGTGCGCCGAGAAGGGCTCGGGCGTGTCCCTCGGTCAAGGTGCCTCGAATGACCATCGTCCGAACCGCTTCTGGCAGGCGCAACAGGCGGAGGGCGTTGGTAATGGTCGTGCGCTCCTTGCCCACGACCGCGACCAAAGACTCTTGGGTGTGGCCAAAGTCGTCTAGCAGCCGCTTCAGGGCTTCGGCGAACTCGATCGGATTCAAGTCCTCGCGTTGGACATTCTCGATGAGTGCGACCTCAAACGCTTCCTTGTCGTTGAAGTCCCGAACCACCACTGGTACTTCCCGCAGTCCGGCTTTTTGGGAAGCTCGCCAGCGGCGTTCACCCGCCACGATTTCGAACTTGTCCTCTCCGGCGATCCTGCGCACAACGAGAGGCTCGATCAGTCCGTGTTCCCTGATTGAGGCAGCGAGTTCTTCCAGTGGGTCTTGGGCGAACTCCCGGCGCGGCTGCTTGCGGTTGGGCACGATGCGCTCGAGAGCGCATTCGAAGTTCTTCAGGTCTGGCGTCGGCGCTGGGGAGCTTTTTGGGGGAGGGCGTCCATGCCCACCTGGTAGTAAGACGTCGAGTCCGCGGCCGAGTCCTCGCGGTTTGTTCATCCCAAAACCTCCGCCGTGCCGGTAGCACGCTTCATGACTGAGCCTCGATGACCTCGCGTGCCAGGCTCATGTATGCTTGTGAGCCCTTGCATTGTACGTCGTAAAGCAAGGCGGGTACACCATGTGAGGGTGCTTCGCTCAGGCGAACGTTGCGCGGCACGACTGTCGAAAATACGTGAAAGTGCTTCCTCACCTCATCAGCGACTTGATGAGCGAGGCGGTTGCGCGGATCCCACATCGTCAGCACGAGGCCTTCGATGCGAAGGCTCGGATTGAGAGTCTCTTTGACGCGGTCGATCGTGGCGACCAGGTAGGTGATACCTTCCAGCGCGTAGTACTCGGGCTGCAGCGGCACGATGACGCTATCTGCTGCTCCTAGTACGTTCAGTGTCAGCACACCGAGTGACGGTGGCGAATCGATGACGATGTATTTGTAGTCGTTGACTGCTTGTTCGCGCAGCAGCGAGCCGAGGTGCGATCCCCGCTCATCGCCTTCGAAGAGCTCGTACTCGACCGCGGTGAGGTGTTGGCTTGCCGGCGCTATCTCCAGGGACTCCATGGCTGTCTTGTGCACCACTTCCCGCAGGGTTTTTTCGCCGATCAGGGCGTCGTAGATGGTGTGTTCCAGGCTGCCTGGGGCGAGCCCGACGCCGCTTGATGCGTTGGCCTGGGGATCGAGGTCGACGAGCAGCGTGCGTTGCTCGGCGGCCGCGAGGCTCGCGGCCAAGTTGACGGCGGTGGTCGTTTTACCGACGCCCCCCTTCTGATTGGCGATGGCGATGATGTTCGCGCGGGAAGCCATGACTTGCAGAGATCCTTATCGAAATCGCGATCCAACGGTCCGATTTTTTGGACCTGAACAGCCCCTGACGTAGGGTGTGCTCAGATGTAGGTGTGAGTGGTTCAAGGTGAGTTTCTCGAAACGACAACAGAACAACGTCCGAAATCTCGGACTCGCGACAGTACTCGCGTCGACAACGAATTGCGACGCCTGGCGCGAGCGGGTGATGCGAGACGGGTTCTGGGTTCGGCAAAGGGCGCACCAGCGGGCACTCGTGATCTCCTTCCTCCCACAACCCCCAGGCCGCCAACACCAGGACGCGACATGAGCATGCCCAAGTATCCCACCTTCGACGACTTCACCCGCGAGCACATCCGACCCGGACTTAGAGCCGGATGGTCCTTGGACGACATCAACGATCCGATCCCTCAGGAGCACGACTTCGACATCGATCCCTTCGAGGCCGCGCTGCAGGCGGCGGAATACGAAGAGGACGAGCTCGACGACGACGAGTGATCGGCTCGCCGCCAACTTAGGTGCGGTCCCGCGTCGTCAAACTCTCCGGCGACCGCACGTCTTTGGTCCCCTCGGTTGCCTCCCGTGGGGGCCTTCATTTTTTTGTGCTTTGCACCATCGCGGCGGTCCGTGCAGCCAGCAGTTGAGCTTGCTTGACCTCTCGAGCGGCGCGTGGCACGGATGCGCCTCCCATGCAGGTCGCAGCAGAAAAACTCAGCCCCGTGCTGTTGGAACTCGCCATCGAAGTCGAGGCGGGGAAGGTCAATGAAGAGCTCGCCAAGGCGTACAGCCAGCTTGGCAAGCGCGCCAAAATTCGGGGGTTCCGTCCGGGTAAAGCGCCGCGCAAGGTCTTGGCTCATCTCTACGGTCCGCGCATCCAGCAGGACGTGGCCCAGCGTCTGGTGGACCAGACGTATCAGGATGCCATCGGCCAGCAGAAGGTTCAGGCGGTTAGCCAACCCCGCATCGAGCCCAGCGAGGTCAAAGACAACCAGCCGTTCTCCTACAAGGCGCGAGTCGAGATCGTGCCAGAGATCGAGTCCGTCAACTACGACGGCTTCGAGGTCAAGCGCCCGTCGACGAAGGTGACCGAGGAGGCTCTGAATGAGCAGCTCGAAGGACTGCGTCGAGCAAACTCTACCTTGGAGCCCCCCAAGAAGAAGCGGGGAGCGAAAGAAGGTGACATGCTGACCATCGACTTCGAGGTGCTCGTCGATGGTGAAGTCGTCGAGGGCGCTGGAGCCAAGGACTTCGATGTCGAGTTGGGCAAGAACCAGCTGCTACCCAACATCGAGCAGGCTGTGCTCGAGAAGAAGTCCGGCGAGAGCGCTACCGCCGAGGTGGCGATGGGGGATGCGCATCCCAACCTTCAACTGCGTGGCAAGACGGCGCAGTTCAAGATCGAGATCAAAGACCTCAAGGAGCGGGTCCTACCCGACTTGGACGACGAATTCGCCAAGGACCTAGGCGACTTCGACGGCCTGGCCGCGCTCAGAGAGGAGCTCAGCAAGGATCTGGAAAAGCGCTTGATCGAGCAAGCCGACAACGCAGTGGCCGAAGCGCTGGTTGCCAAGCTCGTCGAGGCCAACCCCATTGCCATTCCCCCGGCGCTGGTGCAGCAGCAAAACCAGCTCTCGGAGCAGGAAGTGTTGGCGCAGGCGCGTGCCCGCGGACAACAGGTTCGCGGTCTGCCAGCTGAGCTGCGCGAGTCCATCCAGAAGGACAGCGAGACGAAGGTGCGGGCAGGACTCTTGATGGCCGAAATCGCCAAAAAGGAGGCCCTCAAGATCGGCGACAAGGAGATCGAAGAGGGCATGACCGAGCTGGCCGAGCAGACAGGAAAAAACATCGCCAAGATCCGCGCCGAGTATCGCGACCCCAAGAAACGCGAAATGCTAGTGGGCATGATTCTGGAGAATAAGGTGCTGGACATCATCCAGTCGAAGGCCAAGATCGAGCAGGAAGACTGACCCGGAGGGATTGTGACCAATACACCGAAGACACGCGCCCAAGCTCTCGACATTCTCGAACGCCCCACCACGGCTGCGGTGATCTACCCGCACGTCGTGGAGACCACCCATCGCGGAGAGCGAACTTGGGACATTTTCAGCCGCTTGTTGAAGGACCGAATCGTGTTCCTCGGCAGCGCGGTCGACGACGACGTCGCGAACATCATCGTCGCGCAGTTCCTATTCCTCGAGAGTGAAGACCCCGACAAAGACATACAGCTCTACATCAACTCACCTGGTGGTGTCGTGACCGCGGGACTCGCGATCTTCGACACCATGCAGTACGTGCGATGTCCGGTGAGCACCATCTGCATTGGTCAAGCGGCCAGCATGGGCGCGCTGTTGCTCGGAGCAGGGGAGAAGGGGCGCCGCTACGCGCTACCTCACTCCCGCATCATGATTCACCAGCCTCTCGGTGGCGCGCGTGGTCAGGCGACCGACATTGAGATCCAAGCCAGGGAGATCCGCCACACCAAGGATGTCATCACCAGAATCCTGGTGGAGTCCACGGGCAAAGACAGCTCGACGATCACGACCGATATCGAACGTGACTTCTACATGGGAGCTGGGCAGGCCAAGGAATACGGCCTGATCGATGAGGTTTTTGAGCCGAAATCCCGCCTCCCGTCGACTGACAAGTAAGGCCTTCTCCCCTTAGCCTTCGGGCGCTATCCAAGGCGGAAAAGACCGCCGCAACTCCGCAGATTTGCGTGTGGATCGTCGAGTCGCGGCGAGCCGGGCCGTTTTGCCCGCGAGGAGCGACCAGAGCAGGAACCCACGGGCACTCCGTGTCTTGGCCGGCTGTCTCGGCCTGCTGCGTTTGGGGCTCTTAGGTCCGGAGCCGAGTGGGCCGTTTGCTTGCGGGGGGCGGCTCGACGCTCTAGACTCAGATTGATTTTGCTGCGGAAAATTCGTGGTTTAAATGCGCTCCGGAGCACTTGCCAAGGCGACGCTCCGGGGTGAAAGTTTCGTATCAGCGGGCCCTGTGTTAGGGCCACACTCAGACACCATCTCGGCTAGGTAGAAAAGAACTGTGGAGCGACGACGCGACGACTCAAATGGGAATCTCTGCTGCTCCTTTTGCGGAAAATCGCAGAAGGAAGTGAAGAAACTCATCGCTGGGCCCACCGTCTACATCTGTGACGAGTGTATCGCGCTGTGCAACGATATCATCGCGGAAGAGGTGGAGAAGGACGAGCCGCATGGAGGCAACGAACCGATTCCGCGCCCCGACGAGATCAAGAAGATTCTCGACGAGTATGTGGTTGGGCAAGAACGCGCGAAGAAGATCCTGAGCGTTGCGGTTTACAACCACTACAAGCGGATCGATTCGCGTGTCTCAGCTGATGATGTGGAGCTCTCAAAGAGCAACATCCTGCTTCTGGGCCCGACGGGCTCCGGTAAGACGCTGCTGGCACAAACCCTGGCGAAGATCCTGAAAGTACCGTTCGCCATTGCCGACGCGACGACGCTGACAGAAGCCGGCTACGTCGGTGAAGACGTCGAGAACATCATCGTACAGCTTCTGCAGAATGCAGATCACGACGTCGAGCGCGCGCAGCGAGGCATCGTCTACATCGATGAGATCGACAAGATCAGTCGCAAGAGCGACAACCCCTCCATCACCCGCGACGTCTCGGGCGAGGGAGTGCAGCAGGCATTGTTGAAGATCATCGAAGGCACGGTGGCCAACGTTCCGCCGAAGGGTGGACGCAAACACCCCCAGCAAGATTTTCTGCAGATTGATACGGCCAACATTCTGTTCATCTGTGGCGGGGCCTTCGTGGGGCTTGACGAGATCATTCAGCGCCGGATTGGCGAGAGCCGTCTCGGTTTTGGCGCGGACATCAAGAGCAAGAACGAGATGAAGCTGGGTGATCTATTCGCCCAGATACAGCCGGAAGACCTACTCAAGTTCGGCTTGATTCCGGAGTTCATCGGTCGGTTGCCAGTCATTGCCACGCTGCACGAGCTCAGCGAGGAGGCGTTGATCGACATACTGAAGACGCCAAAGAACAGCTTAGTGAAGCAGTTTCAGCGCTTGTTCGAGATGGACGGCGTCAAGTGTACGTTCACGCAAGGAGCGTTGAAGGCAGTCGCTCGCAAAGCGCTCGAGCGAGAAAGCGGAGCGCGCGGTCTTCGCGCCATCATGGAAGAGTCGATGCTGGATATCATGTATGAGGTTCCGTCGACGCCAGGCGTGAAGGAAATCGTCGTCAATGACGACGCGGTGGAAAAGGGCGAGCGTCCTCTCATCGTCTACGAGAAAGAGGCAGAGGTTGCCGGGGCATGAACCCGCAACAGGCGCCTCGGTTGAGACTCGCGACGCTCTAGGTGTCGCTTCCTGGGCGACACGCCTGTCATCCGCTTCGACGGGCGACGACGGCGCGAATCACGCAGCAATAGCCGCACGTGCCACGGTGGCGGAACGCGAATCGACGCCCTCCACGCATCATCGAGTCCCGCGCCCATTCTGCGGTGACAGGGCCGAATTTAGTCATACACACGGAAGGTCGACGTCTGCCCCAGCGTTTTGCTGGGGGGTCGGCGGAAATGAGCTCCATGTTCTTCAAGGGCGATAACGAAAAGGCTCCAGGCGTCGGACGGCGCACGCTCCCAGCTCTGCCATTGCGCGACATCATCGTGTTCCCGCACATGGTGAGTCAGCTTTTCGTCGGGCGGGAGAAGAGCATCGCGGCTCTGGACGAGGCGATGAATCGCGACAAGGAGGTCTTCCTTGCCGCGCAGAAAAACGCCAAGACGAACGATCCGACTCCGGAAGACATCTACCAAGACGGTACCATCGGCACGATCGTGCAGCTACTCCGCTTGGCGGACGGTACCGTCAAGGTCCTTGTGGAAGGCAAGCAGCGGGCGCGCGTCAAGCGCTTCGTCGAAACGCGTGACTACTTCCTAGTGGAAGTTGAAGATATCACAGAGGCGAGCGACAGCGGCGTCGAAGTTGAGGCGTTAATCCGAAGCGTGCAAAGCACGTTCGAGGTGTACGTCAAGCTCAACAAAAAGGTGCAGCCGGAAGTGCTCATGAGCGTTCAGAGCATTTCGGACCCCGGCAAATTGAGCGACACCATCGCTGCGAACCTACCGACGATCAAGCTGGTCGATCGCCAGGCCCTGCTCGAAACAACAGACGCCAAGGAGCGCTTGTCGCGCCTGTACGAGCTGATGCAGGCAGAGATCGAAATCCTGCAAGTGGAAAAGAAGATCCGCTCCCGCGTCAAGCGCCAGATGGAGAAGACGCAGAAGGAGTACTACCTCAACGAGCAGATGCAGGCGATCCAGCGCGAGCTCGGGGGGGAGCGGGATGAATTCAAGAACGAGCTCTCCGAGTTGGAGGACAAGCTCAAGGCCAAGAAGATGAGCGAGGAGGCTCGCTCCAAGGTCGAGAAAGAGCTGAAGAAGCTCAAGATGATGCATCCGACGTCTGCCGAGGCGACCGTGGTGCGCAATTACATCGATTGGGTCCTAGCGCTTCCCTGGGGTGAGGTGAGCGAAGAGCACTACGACATTCCCGAAGCCGAGAAGATCCTGGACGAGGACCATTATGGGCTGAAGAAGTGCAAAGAGCGCATCGTGGAGTATCTCGCAGTGCAGGCGCTGACGCGCAAGCTCAAGGGGCCGATCCTGTGTTTCGTTGGGCCGCCGGGCGTCGGCAAGACCAGCTTGGCCAAGTCGATAGCTCGTGCCACCGGGCGAAAGTTCGTTCGTATCTCCCTGGGCGGCGTTCGCGACGAGGCGGAGATCCGCGGCCATCGCAGAACGTACATCGGGGCGATGCCGGGCAAGATCGTGCAGAATCTCAAGAAGGTGGGCAAGAACAACCCCCTCATCTTGCTCGACGAGATCGACAAGATGAGCCAAGACTTCAGAGGCGATCCAGCCTCAGCGCTGCTGGAGGTGCTTGATCCCGAGCAGAACCACACCTTCAATGACCATTACTTGGACCTCGACTATGACTTGAGCCAGGTAATGTTCATCACGACCGCCAACTCCTTGGGCGGCATCCCAGTTCCCCTACAAGACCGAATGGAGATCATTCGGCTCAGCGGCTACACGGAGTTCGAGAAGCTGAACATAGCTCGCAGATACCTGCTGCCGCGTCAGAAGGAGAACTGTGGGCTGGAAGACCTCAAGCTCGACGTGACTGACGCTGCGCTTCGGACCGTCATCCACCACTACACCAAAGAGTCCGGCGTTCGTTCCCTCGACCGCGAAATAGCAAGCCTGTGTCGCAAGGTGGCTCTAAAGGTGGTCAAAGAAGGCAAGCCTGAGGAAATCGTCATTCAGGCGTCCGAGATCCCAGCCTACCTGGACGTGCCGAAGTACCGCCTCGGTAAGACAGAAGAACGGGACGAGATCGGGCTGACCCATGGCCTATCCGTTTCCGACTATGGCGGGGACATCCTCGACTGCGAAGTGACGGTGGTCAATGGCAAGGGTAGACTCGTCATCACCGGCTTGCTCGAAAAGGGCATGGAGGAGAGCGGGCAGGCAGCCATGAGTTACATTCGCAGCCGCGCTCACGTTCTGGGCATCGAGACAGATTTTTATCAGAAGTCCGACGTGCACGTTCACTTTCCGGACTTCATCCGCAAGGATGGGCCGAGTGCGGGCGTCACCATGGCCACAAGTATTGCAAGCGCACTGACGCGTATCGCGGTGCGTCACGACTTGGCTATGACCGGCGAGATCACGCTGCGGGGTCGTGTGATGCCCATTGGTGGCCTCAAGGAGAAGCTCCTCGCCGCGCATCGTGGCGGATTGAAGACGGTCCTCATCCCGAAAGACAACCGCAAGGACCTTCGCGAAGTGCCTCGGCGTGTGCTGAAGGGATTGCGAGTCGTACTCGTCGACCACATGGACGACGTGTTGCGGGAGGCTCTAGCCGTCGACGACCCCGACCGCTTGATCGGACCGCGGCGCCTCGTGATGGAGTACCGCGGCGGCGAGTTTTTTGAAGAGAAGATCGCTCCAGTTCCGGCGACTTCCATCAAATTGCCTGATGGCGAGCTCCCTGACGCAGGCGAGATACCTCCGAGCGCCGATTCGCCAGGGGACCGCCCCGGGGTCCAATAGGGCCTCGTCCGTTGAGCTGGGTCTCGGACCTCTGACCGCGGCGATTTGCCACTCGCTGCAGTTGCTGGCGGGGGTGGCTTTTCATCCCGACAGGACCATGTACCATCGCGACGAAGACGGGGAGCGGCCGTGGGGTCGCTGCCGTGGTTCGTCGCAGACAGCGACGTGGAAGGACGAGACCATGAAGTCAATTAGACTCGTAAGCTGGACGATGTTGCTCGTGATGAGCGGGGGCGCAACAGCGTGCTCCAAGACGGAGAACAAGCCGGCACCCAAAGCTGAGCCCGCCGCGCCCAAAGCGGCGGCCACAGTCGAAGAGAAGGCGGAGGCCAAAGTAGCTCCCAAGGCAGCCGTTCCCACGCCGCCCAAGAGCCTCGGTGGCCTGAAGACGCCGAAGGACAACCCGGTGACGGCCGCCAAGGTTCTGCTCGGACAGAAGCTGTTCTTCGACAAGCGATTGAGCGTCGACGGGAGCCGAGCTTGTTATTCCTGCCATCTGAACGAAGACGGTACTGGCGGACATGAGCCGACGGCCATCGGCGCAGCGAACACACCGCTGACACGTCATGCCCCCGTGATGTGGAACGTGGCCTACCTTCCAAAGCTCTACTGGGATGGGAGGGCTGATTCCCTCGAGGCCCAAGCCATCGGCGCTTGGGCAGGGGGGAACATGGGGGTGGGCAAAGAGAACCTCGCAAAGAAGGCAGACGAACTGTATTTGATGGATGAGTACACTCCCCTGTTCGATGAGGCATTCCCGGGCAAGGGTGGTACCCCGGAGACTGTCTCTCAAGCGTTGGCGTCCTACGAGCGCACTCTATTCTGTGGAGATACGGCGTTCGACAAGTTCTCAGCGGGCGACACAGCCGCGCTGACTGCGGAGCAAAAGCAAGGGTGGGAGTTGTTCACCGGCAAGGCGAATTGCCACAGCTGCCACACGCCACCGTTCTTCTCCGATGCGTACATGGCCGAGGCAGGGGCGTTCCACAACGCGGGGATCGGGTTTGAGGGCAAGAAGAAGGACGAAGTGGACCCAGGTCGCCAGAAAGTCAGCCAAGTCGATTCCGAGTTCGCAGCGTTCAAGACACCGACGCTACGAAACGTGACCAAGTCGGCACCGTACTTTCATGATGGTTCCGTTGGGAGCCTCGAAGAAGCGGTCAAGTTCATGGCCTCCGGAGGACACAAGAACCCCAACTTGGACCCAAAGTTCGCCGACAAGAAGTTGAGCGCCGACGAGCTCAAGGCCATTGTCGCCTTTCTCGGCGCGTTGGAGTGTGGCGGCCAATTGGAGCCGCCGGCGAACTGACCCCACCGCGCGGGGGCGACGTGGTTCCGAGCCTCGCTTGACGTGAGTTTGGATGTGCGTTCATGGCGCACATCCACAGTGGTACAGAGAAACGCCGGTGTTGCCTCCTAGGGCGCACCGGTGTGCTCATCGTAAGTCGTGCGTAGCGCGGCATTTTGACGTGATTGCACCAATCGCTGTAATGCAGGCATGCGCGATTTGTCGTCGTTGGGTGGGGCGTTGCCCGAGCTGCAGTTGAGACACCTCCTGACGAGTGTGTTATTTTTCAGTGCTTACTTGGGCTTCGGCCCAGACAGGATTGGGAGACAACGATGATGCTGACACGAGGGACGCTCGTAGCGTTGGGTACACTTGCTTTGGCTCTGACCGGTTGCGCGACGGAGGACCGAGACTTTGGGCAGGACGCTGGCGAAGAGACCCAGGGTTCGGACGAGACCGACGCGTCAGACGAGTCTGATGTGATGGACACGGAAACCGATGATGCCGGCGGGGCGACAGACGGCGCTACCGACGAGCCGACGGACGGCGAGACAGACGCCACGGACGAGCCGACGGACACGGAAGTCTTGGACACCGACGTCACGGACGAGGAGACCGACTCTGAAATGCCCGATGGCGGGGTGGACGAGACCGACGTGATGGAGTCGGACGTCGAAGAGCCAGACGACGATGCGGGTGCGCCTCCGGTTGCCGCTTGCGATGCCGACGAAGATTGCGATGACGGCAACGTGTGTAACGGGCTCGAGATCTGCGAGGAGGGCGAGTGTCTGTCAGGTCAACGAGCGGCAAACGGCGAACAATGCACCATTGATGGTGTGGATGACCTGCTACTTTGCATTGATGGAAACTGCACGCCGACGAGCTGCGGCGATGGGATCGTCGACCGTCGAACGGACGAGCAGTGTGACGATGCCAACGACCAGGATGGTGATGGCTGCGAGGTCGGGTGCACGTACTCATGCAGTGAGGACTCCGAGTGCGATGACGGCAACGTCTGCAACGGTGAAGAGATCTGCGATACCGCACGGCACGTGTGTGGCGTCGGTGAACCTCCTGAGAACGCCACGCCATGTGACACGGAGCGAGCTTGCTTCGATGGTCGTTGCATCGGGCTCGGTTGTGGCAACGGGGTCGAGGAAGCTGGCGAAGACTGCGACGACGGTAACGCCGACAATGGGGACGGCTGCAAGGTGGATTGCACATTCACATGCACCCAGGACTCCGACTGCGACGATACCAACATCTGCACCGGCACGGAGACCTGCGATACTGAAACACACACCTGCGTTGCTGGAACTGAGCTGGCATGTGAAGACGGGAACGACTGCACTGAGAACCTCTGTGACCCGGTGGGAGGGTGCGACTTCCCGTTGATTGATGTGGATGGCGATGGCCACGCGTCGCGGGACTTGGGCGCGTGCGGTGACGACTGTGATGATGGGGATGGAGAGGTCTATTCCGGCGCATCCGAGCTCTGTGACGGCAAGGACAACAACTGCGACGGTGATGTCGACGAGGTAGCGCCAGTCTGGTACGTGGACTGTGACGGCGATGACTTCGCGCTGTCGAGCGCCGCCAGTATTCAGCAATGTGACATGCCAGAGGTAGCGCCTACAGGTTGCTCTGAGGGCTCAGCAGCGACGTGGACGGCGCGTGCACCCGTGGCGGAGCAAGCGGACTGCTACGATGTGGCGGCATTTGTTCGTCCAAGACTAACGTCTACGGAGAACAACTCGGCGTGGAGTGCCACGGAGTATCCCGGTCGTCCCTCAGGGAAGACCTTCGATCATAACTGCAACAACACCGAAGAGCCGGAGGTCACGGCGACGGGATACACCAATGACACCTACTGCGACGAGGACCCACAGATCTTCCTTCCAATAACGCCGATCGGCACTCTGTCTCCGGCCGGCGTCATCTTCATACCCAATCCGGTTTCATGCTACGGAGGAAGCGGCTGGATGGGTAACACGGTGCCGGGTTGTGGGGACGAGGCAGCCTATTCGACCTGCTCCGGGTGGACCGGGGCCTGCGTTCGCAGTCAAGGCACTCGCGTACAGAGGTGCCGCTGACATAGCGCTCACGCTACATTTCGGTTGGCCTCCGCTGCGGCGGAGGCCGCTGTCCTCGGGCAGGCGGCGGTGGTGGCAGTTCGCCTCCGTCCAAACACGGCGCGCAAACAGGGTCACGGCAAGCGTGCGGCTGCCGCAGTCCTGAGTCCTAGTACCCAAAGTCGGGTGATGACGTCTTCTTGCTCGGGCTGGGCTTGGGAGCAGGCCTGGGAGCGGGTGCGGGCTTGGGAACTGGCGCCGGACGCGCGACGGGTTGCGGCGAGGGGGCTGGGCGTGCGACAGGTTTCGGCTGCGGCGCTGGACGGGGTTGGGGATGCCTGACAGCGGATTTGGGCTTGGGCGCGGCGGTTGGTGCGGCGGCGCTCGTTGTGCCCCCGGCGCCGTCGTTGAGCGTTTCGGCGGAGACCGCGGGCGTCGGTTCGGTGGCGGGGGCGTCTTCTTCTACAGGGATCACTTCTGGCGATGGGTCTGAGGACTCGGAGTTGGGACCCGTCGACATTGCCGCGGCGGGTTCGTCCGCGGCAATGTCAGCCTCGCCGGGCGTTCCGTCGTCACCCAACACGAACGCCGCAGCCCCACCGACGATCGTCGCGAGAGCTAGCGCGACCAGGCCGATGCGCAAACCAGTGCTGCCGCCCTTCTTCGGGGAGACCCCGCCCGCGTTGGACCAGGTTCCCTTGGTCTCCGATTCGTTGATTGGTCCCGCATCCGTTTCGGCCGGAGTAATCTGTGTCCCACCCCGGCTGGGCTCGATCACCGATGCTCCCGCTCCGAGCCCGATCTCTTCGGGTGGGGGGACCGTGACGGACGTGCCCGCGTCCTTCCAAGCGTCGAGGGCTTGGATGAATTCCTGGGCGGTCTGGAAGCGGCGGTCTGGATCGCGAGCCATCGCCTTTTGAATGATGGTCTCGAATGCTGGGTCGAGTTCGGGTACCAGCTGGCGCGGCTGCGGCATCGGCGACAGCACGATCTTGAAGAGCAGCTCGTTGAAAGTCTCGCCATCGAAGGGGACACGCCCGGTGACAGTCTTGTACAGGATGACGCCTACCGCATAGAGATCGCTGCGCCCATCCGCGCCGCCCGTACCCTTGGCTTGCTCGGGGGACATGAAGTAAGGAGTGCCCATCACCGCGCCAGTGGCGGTCATCTTCATGTCTTGGTCCAACTGGGTGAACTTCGAGATGCCGAAGTCGATGATTTTGACGAAGTCGGCTTGCCCGGCCTTTTGGCGGGAAATGAAGACGTTGTCCGGCTTCAGATCACGATGAATGATGCCTGCGTGGTGTGCTGCGGCTAAACCGACCAGCAACTGCCGCGCTAGCGGGAAAATCTGGTCCGCGGTGAGCGGGCCGAGGCGCTTGGTGCGTTCGCCCAGAGTCTCTCCGTCGAGATACTCCATCACCATGAATCGATTGCCGTCGTCCAGTGTGCCCATGTCGAGCACCTCGAGGATGTGGTCATTGCCGATCCTGCCGGCCGCCTGAGCCTCGCGTTCAAACCGCTCGACGACGCCCTGCTGGCCAGCGATCTGGCTGTACAGGACCTTGATCGCCACTCGACGGGCAATCAGAGTGTTTTCGCCCTCGTAGACCGCTCCCATGCCGCCCTGCCCGATCAGGCGCACGATGCGGTACTTGTCCTGGATGACGTCGCCGATCTGCAGTGTCACAACTACAGCCTACTGTACGCAGCAGGGGCTGGCGATGCCCCTTTTTTGACCTGCGCGGGCTGTGGAAGGCGAAGGCTGGGCCGGCCCGTGGCAGCGACCGTGGAATCGCCTGGCCATGCCCTACACGTCGTCAAAGGTCGCCCAAGAGCTCGAAAGTTCAAATTTTCCTCAAGCTGTGGCAAACCGCCGGCATGGCGATCTTCTGGGGTAACCGGGTCCGAGCCGCTCTTTTGGCGTCGTTATTCAGCGCGACGCCCTGCTTTGCACAGCCAACCCAGGCGGCCACTGACGAGGAGAGGGCTGCGGCACGCTCCCTCGCTGAGCAGGGCGCCTCGGCCTACGGCGACAAGCGTTTTCAAGATGCCGTGGACCTATTCTCCCGAGCAGAGCGGGTGATACATTCACCTGTGCACCTGCTGTTCATCGCGCGAGCGAACGCGGAGCTCGGCGCGCTGGTCAAGGCTCAAGAGGCGTACGTCAAGATCACTCGCGAGGAACTGGGTCCAGACGCGCCGGATGCCTTCCAGAGTGCGGCAACTGAAGCCGCTGCTGAGCTCGAGGTCTTACGACCGCGTATCCCCAAGCTGACTGTGCACATCCAAGGCGCGGAAGCAAGCGAGCCACAGTTGCTCATCGACGGCGAAGCCGTGCCCGCTGCCCTCATCGGTGTTCCCATCCCTGTCGACCCGGGTAGGCGTAAACTCGAAGCGCGTGCCGACGGGATGCAGCCCGCCAGTCAAGAAGTCGCTGTCGGTGAGGGCCAGACGGCGGAGTTGGAGCTCGTGCTGACCCCCGTCCCCGTGGTCGAGTCCGACGCACTCGAGACTCCCGCCCCCGCAGATGCCGTGCAGGACGACGGCGGCGGGCAAACAATGCGCTACCTAGCCTACGGGGCGTTCGGGGTCGGCGCGGTTGGTCTGGGTGTCGGAACGGTGTTCCTGCTGTCTGCGTCGAGCGCTGACGAGGATGCCAACGATTTGTTCGATGGTTGTGATCCCGGTTGCTCCGAGGCCGAACAGATCAAGATTTCGGAGCTCGACGACGATGCCGCAAGCGATCGCACACTGTCGCTGACGGGGTTCATCGTTGGCGGCGTTGGTGTCGGGGCGGGCGTGGCGCTTCTACTCCTGTCGTCGGGTGACGAGAGCGCGTCCAACGAGCCGAGGGTGACACCTTGGATTGGCTACAAGTCGGTTGGCGTCAGCGGCACGTTCTGAGCGGTCGATTGCGCTCGTCCACTTGCCGCACACGCGACTTCGCTGCAGCGGTGGCAGCGTCTCCGTACAGTGCCCAACACGCCGTCTTGGTGGGCTGAGCGTGCGCTGCTCTCAGTGCCAGCGCAGCGCCGCACCGAGGTGCACCACGCTCAATTGTTCGTTGGCAAGCTCGACGCCGAGCCACAGCTTCGAGCTGACCTTCCAGACGGCGTCGGTCGCCAGTGTGGCGTAAGGAAGCACGGGCAAGTCTGCCTGCAAGTCGTCGTGCAGGATGGGGGCATTGTGCCCAAGACCGACACCGAGGCTCAGACCCCATTGAAAACTGCTACCGCCGAGTAACCGGTAGCGTCCGTGGGCGTACCCAGCCCAGACACCGTAGTTGTCGTCCGTTGTAACGACCGCCGACAGAGCTCCACCCACTTCCAGTTGAGGAACCACTTCCGTACCCATGCGAAGCACCAAGCTAGGTTTTGCCATGTGTTGCAGCGCAATCGATCGACTCTGTAGAAACGCCGCGACGCCTGCCCGCGAGCTCAGTTTCCAACCGCGTCCTGGTTCGGTCTCAGGCGCGCTGGGCGCAGCGTCGGTTTGCGCCGACGCGATGCTTGGGAGAGCTAATCCAGCAAGCACCGCAGCTAGACCTAGCGCGCTGCTCGTGCCGCCCGATTCACGCCAGGTGAGCCGCCGCTGGGCGCCAGGACGTGGGTGGGTTATGATGGACCGCTGGAGCGTTCGAATGGGCCAGAACGACATTGGCAAGCAGTATGCCGGAAGGGCGGGATTGGTGACACCGAGATCACGATTTGTGTTTGCGCTGTATGCGGTGACGCTGCTCCCGAGTTGCGGTGAGCCGCTGCCCGACGACGTGGCTGACTACCGCGACGATCCAGACTGCCACCAGATGAACAGCGCGCCGCTTCCGAAACGTGATGACGACCCGCATGAAGGGACAAAAGATGTATTCGCGTGCGACGTTCCGTTGGAAGTGCTGCGGGCCAATGAACGTCCTTTCCCAGATGGCGCCATCATCATCAAGGAGAGTACTCGGAGCGACTCGGACTACCCCTGGCTAGTCGCCACCGCGCGTAAATCGGGGGCAGACTGGACGTGGAACGAATACAGTCGCAACTTCGAGAGCGAAGAGTTCGTGCACATCGCGGCTTCCGAGCAAGTTTGCATCGACTGCCACAAGAAGGTCGAGGCGCTGGACTGGATTTACACTCTTTTCGTCCCGCGACCGGATGCCGAAGAAAGCAATTGAAGGGCCTGCTCACTCCAGCGCAGAGTCGTTGCGTCGACGGCTGAAGCTTCTTAGCGCGAGCTCTCTGTAGGATTTGGGGTCCCGTCGGGTCAGAAACTGTTGGACCGGTTCGGCGAGCGTGATCCAGCTGCCCTCTTCTTGGGCTGGATGAGGGGCTTTTCGATCTGAGTAGCTGCGGACGAGAAGAGTCTGCTCATTCGATGGCAAGCTGGCCACGTTTGAGCGCCATTGTGACCACTTGTCATTCATCAGGAGGTACTGCTCCACGTTCGAAGTGTACAGTACGGATAGGTTCAAGTTGCGCTGGCGAAGTACCCTCGCGATGCCAGCCAACGTGTGGTTGCCGGCCAAGTCGCCGGTCACTGCGACGACCTTGTCTTGGTTGTATAGGTCTCGTACGAATTGATAACCTTCGACCGTCATGAGAAAGCTGCCGTGCTGATCCGTGGGGTCACGGCCTTCGAGCAGGCGGCGTAGCGTCGGGAAGTCGGGGCGTGGGCTTGTCGACTCGAAGCGCGTGTTCAAGCCCGTTTGGGCGAAGGACTGAGCCAGGGCGATGAGCCGTTGCTCGTCGTCAGAGTGCGGTACCATGTGCCAGCGTTCGCGCATGCTGCGGAGGGTCTCCTCCGCCAAACTTCTGCCCTGATCCGGGCGAGGGAGGGCGGCGTCCACCCGGTCCAGCACGGTGACAACGTCCGCTGCGGCCTCTGTGGGAGCGGTGCCATCCTTCAACTCGCGAGAGAGTAGGTGAGCGAGCCATTCCGCGCGAGTCGTAGCCCGCTCGAAGGCGGTCTTGTAGAGGAGGTGGAGCAGCAAGTTGTCGCGGCGAATGTCGACGATGAAGGCCAGTTGGGGTCGTAGAATCGCGATGTAGCTCAAGTTTTGCTCGGGACCGACCCCGATGTACGCGCCTGCGGATCCTCTGCGCTCCGCCAGCCAGTGTGCGGCTTGCAGGTAACTACTTTCGTTCGAAACCAAATTTTCGGAAAAAAACGCTCCGTCCGATTCCGATAGACGCTCCACCAATTCGCCGAGCGTCTCCACGCCGACGTCGGTGAAGCGTTGGGAGGGGTTGTCTGCCGAAGTCGATGAAGGCGGCGCCGTTTGCAGTGTAGCGCCGACTCCCTTGCGAGGGGCGTCCTGGGATGGGTAAGCCGATGGGGAAGGGCTGCCTTCACCGCTGCTGTTCGCTTCGCTTCGGTGTTCGCAGCAAGGCAGGACAAGACCCAGAGTCAGGATACTCCAGCACGGCCATCGACACGTGCGCTGGAGCGGGTAGTGCATTCAGCTATCGTATTCGAGTTCCAGCAATCGCACCAAGTCTCTCGTCGTGACGATATCCCAGATTTCGTTGCGGTCGTCGACTACGGGCAGGCACCGGAACTTCGAGTGGGCAAGTATCTTGATGACCTCCCTTATCGGTGCACTCTTTCTGATGGTCTCCGGTTCTGACGTCATGATGTCGACCAGTGGGGCATCGGCCGGGTCCATCAGCCCTTCATTCGCGAAGAACTCGAGCAAATCCGTGGCACTGACGATACCGACCACTCGGTTGCCGTCCACCACTGGCAAGTGGTGAAGCTCGAAGCTTCGGAACAGCTTGTGCGCATCCGCAACGCTGTCTTCGCGCCGGGCAACGATGACTTGTCTGCCCCTTTCCGCGGATTCGCCCCGCAGGCGTTCTATGACGCCCTCGACGGTGTTGGATGGGTCGTTGCCGGTGATCCCGAACAGGCGCTGTGATAGGGGGGCTGACATGTCGTCCTGAATTGCAATGTGCGTGCCCGGCGGAGAGTTGCCTTTGGCGCGGGGTTTTCGGAGCCACGGGCGCAAGAGGCGCAACAATTGCTGATCGAACCGTATCGGCCGCGGTTTTAGCGGCGGTGTGAGGTAACCTTGGGGAATGTCCGGACCCAACCACTGGGTGTTCGCCTACGGCTCCAACCTGCACTTGGAGGACTTGTCCGCGTGGTTTGCGCGTCGGGACCAGCAGTTCGAGCTGCTTGGAGCCGAGCCCGCCGTTCTGCACGAACACCAATTGGTCTGGAACTACTATTCCGAAGCGCGCAGAGGCGGCGCGGCGAACGTGGCGTTCAAACCTGGGGCCTGGGTGTGGGGCGCTGCGCTGTGTGTCCGCCCGGCGTCGCTACACGGCTTCGACCGAAAGGAGGGACATCCCCGAGTGTATCGACGCGTCATCAAGAGCGTCCGTCTGGTGAGCGGCCGTTGGCTGGGCGCGTGGACCTACTTCGTTCAGCCGGCGTACCGACGCCCCCAGTTCACCGCCCCGACGCAGCATTACCGATCCTTGCTGGTCGCTGGCGCCCACCGCTTCCGCTTGCCCGACCATTGGCGGAGCCATCTCGAGACGATTCGTACCTGCTAGTCAGCGACTGCTGACGGCACCTTAGCCGCAGCCATTTTTGGGCCATGGGGACGGGTGAGGCCGTCAGTCGTCGAAGCCGCTGCCGCCGATGAATTCGCGCAGAATAGACGTCGCGGGTACATTCTCAGGATAGATGCTGACGAAGCGGTCCAACAGATGCATCAGCCTGTACGCTGTCGTGTAGGAAGTGTGGTCGCGGGGCACTTCGAGGAGGTAGCGCTCGGCATATACGCGAAGGACGCTCAGCTCGTACACCAATGAGCTGTCGAACACCGCGTCCGCATTCGTTTGGTGGGGATAGATGTGGCGCCGTTCGCCTGCCCGAACCTTGGGCCAGCGCTCGATGGTGTGAGCGGCGTCGCTGCCTCGTTGATGACGGTCGCGAACGATTCTACGAATCAGACGCACGTCGGAGGCGTGAACCCGCGAGACGTGGTCGAACGAGAGCTGCATCAACGGGCAGACGAATACCCGGAAGACTCGGTGTGCAGGGACCACTCCGAGCAAATCCGGATTCAGGCCATGGATGCCCTCCACGAGTAGCACGTCTCGGCCGCCAAGGACAATGCTGCGTCCTTGGTCGAGCAAGCTCTTGCCTGTCTTGAAGTCGTAGCGCGGTGTGCTGACGACGTTGCCTTGCAACAGTTGGTTGATGTGGTCGTGAAGCAGCTCGAGGTTCAACGCCTCGAGCGCCTCAAAGTCGTAGTCCCCACCAATGTCGAGTGGCGTCTTTGCACGGTCGACGTAGTAATCGTCCAAACCCAACGCTACGGGGGTTATTCCGTTGACTCTCAGTTGGACGCAGAGGCGACGGATGAAGGTCGTCTTGCCTGAGGATGAGGGCCCTGCGATGCTGACGATGTCGATCTCGTCGCGACGTCGAAATATCTCGTCTGCGATGATGGTGAGCTTCTTTTCCTGAAAGCCTTCTGAGACGCGGATGAGGTCGGGGACACTGCCGTGCACGCACGCGTGGTTGAAGCTGCCGACACTGCTGACCCCTAGAGTGTGCAGCCAGTTCTGCTCCTCGAGGGTGACCTCGTAGTCGGACCCCGCAGCAGAGCGCGCCTGGCGTAGCACGAAGCCGCCCGTGCTCGACGAAGGGGTGCTCTTCGGTAAGGAGCTGTCGCGGGGTTGCTCGGTGTGGGTTTCGCCGACGTCGCTGAGTGCGATTTTCGGCATCGTTTGAGTGGGTCTTCTGGTGGGGGTTCGAGGACGAGTCCCATAAACCAGGAGCAAGAAGTCATCGTCCGCCAACACGTGGAAGCCGCCGAACATCTGGGTGTTCGGCAACAGTGGCCCCATCTCGATCGCACGAACTGAGCCGTAGCGTACCAACGGCACCGCCGTTTCGCGCCAAGTTTCCAGCAGCTGCTCGGCGTCGACCCAGCCGCGGGAACGGAAGTGGTTGCGCGCTTCCCCATAGGTCCACAGCTCTTGGCGCAATGGAAGATCTTGCGCGACCAGCTCGTGCATGCGCTCCTCGAGTTGTACGGCGAAGAGTGCAAGCTCGTCTCCTCCCACGCCCGGCACCAGTATCCGCTGTCCGAAACCGACGGACGGCCCCATCTTGATCAGTAGCTGGGGTCTGAGCTGCTGAGCAGCTTCGATGGCGAGCAGCGCGTAGCTGTGGCGAACGACACGTTGTCCTTCCCAATCGTGAGGGGTCAAGGCGGAGATGTGTCCGTTGGTGACTAGGCCGGTGCACAGCGACGACGCCTTGCGATCCACCAAGGCCGCGACCACCGGAAGACCGTCTTGCGTTTCTGGGAGTAGCTGGCGAAGCTCCATTCCTTTGGGAACTTGGCGTCGGCCATCTGCGAGTACGGCCTCAACTGTTTGGGCCGGGGCCACGTGGAGGGCAGCGGTCCCGTTCCCGGTGACGGCGTGACGGACGAGACGGAGGGCAACGGCTGGGGCCTCCGCGGACAAGCGCTCGAACTCGGCCTGCGTCAAGATGGACAGCGAGCAACCCGCGTCGCTGAGAAGCTCGATGGGTGTCGTCGTTTCTGACCACCAGGCGGCTGCTCCGAGTAGGCTGCCCACCCCATGGAGAGCGGTTGGTTCCGTCTCCGCGGTGCCGGAGAGGATGAGCGCGGCGCTGGCAGTCGGAATGGTGTACCGCGCCCCGGGCGCCACGACATAGTCCACGAGGTGTCGTGAGAGGACTTCGAGTTCGTGCGGGGAGTGATGGCTCAGCCACGGGATGGCTCCCAGAGTCGCCGGCGCGGGGTGACGTTCAGGTGATGGTGTCACGAAGGCTCGGCGCTACGGCGATTCTTTTTCCGGCGTGGGCGATGGGGCCGGCGCGGAGTCGGCCCCATCCGCCGCGTCCGGGGCAGGGGCCTCGTCCGCGGGAGCTTCCGTCCATGTGCCGGAGGCGTCCTCTGGATCCCGGCGGTAGGTCAGCCCGCCCTTTTTCAGTTCGTGTGCGATGAGCACCTCTTCGCCCGCTTCGTTGTGCGAGTGAGTTCCGGTTACGGACACTGGTTCGTTCGGTTCGAATCGGATCCCTCGCTCCGTGAAGTACCAGCCCGGCCCCAGGTGCACCTGGACTGGAGGGTCGGTACCCGGCCGCAGCTGAAGGCGAAGGGTCATTTCGGCGTGTTGGCCCGCTGGAACGTTGTCGACTCCAAGCACTTCGCCGTTGACGTAGGACGCTCCCGATGGTCGCGGCGCTTCCACGGCGGTTTTTGGCGGAGGTTCCGCCCGATGCTCCGTCGAGCAGGCCCCGAACGCCAGTAGAGACGAAACGAGTGTGATTCGCGGCACGAAGCGCAGAGTCATGCTCGTGTTGTGGCACTCGCAGAGCCGAACGCCCAGGCTGTTCAGTGGTTCAAATCGCGAAAAGACTGCGCCTATCCGTCGCTGGAACTGAAGGACCGAGGTTTTGTGCACTATAAGGTGCGCTATGGCGACGTCCGCGAGCCCACCCCCCAACGAACCTCAAGGGCCGCCTTCCCAGAAGCCTGCTCCACCCCCGCCCAGTTCTTGGCCGATGCTGCTGATACTCGCGCTCATGATGGCGGGGATGTGGCTCTGGCGCTCGTCCCAGGAGTCGACGCCGCAGCCGGGGGTAGATTATTCGCAGTTCTATTCGTGGGTCGAGTCCGACCGCGTGGAATCCGTGATGATTCGCGGGCAGAGTGTCAGCGGGCAGCTCAAGGGCCCGGAACAAATCGAGGGTCGAAGCATCACGGGGTTTCAAACGACGTTGCCGCGTGACGACGCTGCGCTGATGCCTGCTATGAGAAAACACGGCGTCGCGATTCGTGTGGCGCGCGAGGAGCAACCGTTTGCCATTCAGTTGGTGCTGACTCTGTTGCCCTGGATTCTCATCATCGGTTTTTGGGTGTTTCTGTCTCGCCGCATGCAGAACGCCTTCGGTGGGGGAGGTCCTTTGGGCGCGATGCTCAAGAACCGCGGCAAGAAGTTCGAGAAGACCACGTCGGTGTCCGTCACCTTCGACGATGTGGCTGGACTCAAGTCTGCGAAGCGTGACCTGCAGGAAATTGTCCAGTTCTTGAAGGAACCCGAACGATTTCGGCGTCTCGGCGGCAAAGTGCCACGAGGCGTACTGCTCGTGGGCCCTCCCGGCACTGGGAAAACGTTGTTGGCGCGGGCGGTCGCTGGTGAATCCGGAGTAGCGTTCTACAGCATCAGCGCCTCTGAGTTCATCGAGATGTTCGTCGGTGTCGGTGCAGCCCGGGTTCGAGAGTTGTTTGCCGAGGCGCGCAAGAGCCAGCCAGCCATCGTCTTCATCGACGAAATCGACGCGGTGGGGCGCAGTCGCGGAGCCGGACTTGGAGGCGGCAATGACGAGCGGGAACAGACGCTCAACCAGTTGCTCTCCGAGATGGACGGTTTCGACCGCAGTGCGCTCGTGGTCGTGCTGGCCGCGACGAACCGGCCCGATGTGCTCGATCCTGCCTTGTTGCGACCTGGACGTTTCGATCGCCGTGTCATCGTCGATCGGCCGGAGCTGGCTGCCCGCCGCGCTATCCTGGGTGTTCATACGAAGGACAAACCGCTCTCTGAAGCGGTGGATTTGGGATCGATCGCTGCGAACACTCCGGGGTTCTCCGGCGCCGACTTGGCGAATCTCGTCAACGAAGCGGCGCTCAGTGCGACGCGTCGAGGAGCGGAGCAGATCGAATCGGAAGATTTCACGACGGCCTACGACAAGATAGTCCTCGGCGACCCGAGGGAAGCGAAACTGGATAGTGAAGAGAAGTATCGGGTGGCTGTTCACGAATCAGGGCACGCCTTGGCGGCATGGTTTCAGGAGCACGCGGAACCCCTCCACCGCGTGAGCATCATCCCACGAGGAATGGCACTGGGGGTCACCCAGCAGACTCCCGGCGCGGACAAGCACCTGATGACGAAGCAGCAGCTCGAGGCCCGTTTGGCGGTGCTGATGGCTGGCTACGCAGCGGAAGGCGTGGTGCTCGGTGATATCTCGACCGGAGCGGAAAATGACTTGGAGCAGGCGACGAACTTGGCGTCGAAGATGGTTGCACACTACGGGATGAGTGAGCGGTTGGGACCCGTTCATTACGACCACGGTCGGGAGCATCCGTTCTTGGGCCAAAGGATCGCGGCCGACTCTGGAGCGAGTGACGCGACGACGACCGTGATCGAGCGGGAGGCTCGCGTGTTGCTGAACCGCGCGCTTGAACGTGCCCAGGACCTGATCGTCAGCCACCGTGGCCGATTCGATGCCCTGGTTCAGGCGTTGCTCGACAATGAGACGGTGGAGAAGGGGCAACTGCAGGAAATTCTAGGCCGTGACGCTCAGGCCTCGACGTTGGATGAGAGAGCGCAGAGCGCCTGAGCGGTGGGGTGCGCGTGTTGGACTCCATAGGCTGAACATTTGACGGGTGCGCGGGCGCGCGTCCGATGAAAGCGTTGACGCAGTGTTCCAGCGCCGGCACCGGCGTCCCTACAGCAGCGTGCGATCGTTTCCCGCCGGATGTGCCTATTGTGTCCAGGACATCCGCAGTTTCTCCACAGGATCCGGCATGTAGGCGTCAAATGCCACTGACTGTGTAAGGGCACCGTGCCGGAATGATCTCCCCTTTTGAGAGCTACCCCGATACCTTGTCGCGGGCGCAGGACCGGCGCTGTGGCGGTCCCACCGCTGCGCTATAGTCTGCGGGAGAATATTGATGTCGACGTGTCCGGTTTGCGGGAAGGACCACGACCACGAGGTGTCCTGTGCAGACCAACCCAAGGATAGCCGGGTTGGGCAGGTAATCTGTGGCAAGTATCGGGTCACTCGTCTGATCGGCGAGGGAGGGATGGCGAGTGTCTACGAAGCTCGCCACACGACGATAGACCGCCCGTTCGCGTTGAAGTTCTTGCACCCTTGGTTGAGCGCCGACGAGGAATGGTTGGAACGCTTCAGCCGCGAGGGGTCTGCTGGCGGGGCGCTCGTGAGCGAGCATATCAGCGCCATCTTGGATGTCGGACTCACTCCTGATGAGGCCCCGTACATCTTGATGGAGTTTCTGCGCGGCGAGGACTTGGGGCAGCGGCTGGCGCGAGAAGGTACGCTCAAGCCCCAGGAGGCCATCGAGGTTATCACCCAGGCGTGTCACGGGTTGGCTGTTGCTCATCGCGCGGGTGTCATACATCGCGACTTGAAGCCGGAGAACATCTTCTTGTGCAACCGCGAGCTGGGAGGGGTCC
The DNA here is from genome assembly GCA_050298815.1 of Polyangiaceae bacterium. Lineage (GTDB taxonomy): Bacteria > Myxococcota_A > Polyangia > Polyangiales > Polyangiaceae > SZUA-265. Next base: position 57,538 of record JBNKUV010000075.1, on the reverse strand, counting down.
TGGTCAAAGTGTTGGACTTTGGGATCGCGAAGCTGCGCAACGCACAGCTCACGCGCTCCACGAAGGCGGGGATGGTGATGGGGACACCCTACTACATGTCGCCCGAGCAGGCCGCCGGCCGCGGGGGGGTTGACCACCGCAGTGACTTATATTCCCTCGGGGTGATGCTGTATGAGCTACTCAGCGGTGAAAAGCCATTCGTGGCTGACGATCATGGGGCGGTGCTGAACAAGATCGTGGCCTCGCCCACGCCGCTACTCAGTGAGCTGTGTCCCATGCTTTCAGCGGACTTGGCAGCGGTGGTTCAGCGCGCCATCGCCAAGGACGCATCCGATCGTTTTCAGACCGCTGAAGAATTCGCTGATGCGCTCTTGCGCTTCTGGCCGCAAACTCGCCAAGCGTTGCAGACGGCAAGTGCGTTCAGTCTTTCTAGAGCGCGCCGGCGGACGGAAGATCTGGGCCACATCACCAGTGTGGAGCCACGGCTGACAGTGCGGGTCACTGGGACACGCAACGCTGAGCTGTCACCACTCGGGGTCCTCAAGAAGGTGGACGCGCGAGAGCGTTCCACGACCGCGGTTCGCGGCAGCGACCCTGGCGTTGCGGCTCTCGCTCCCGAGGATCGACCCACGGCGATTGAGCATGGTGTGCCTGAGTTTGCGGACTGCACGGAGCCAGATGCGCTGCTTTCGTTAGAAGACGAAGCGGCGATGCGAAGCCCGCAAACGCGGGACGCGCCCCCGAAGCCGGAGCGAACTCCTGTGCCGGAGTCGGGCCTAGGCACGGAGCGGCAGAGACAAAACGTGGGGCGCTATCGGGCCGCCAACTCTAGCTCCGAGCCACCTCCAGTGAACACGATTCCGTACGATGACACGCCGGTTCCGACGTCGGTCCAAAGCGTCAGCCTGGGGCGGACCTTGGCGCCGCTGCTGCTCGGCGCGGCAGCTATCGTGCTTGTCGTCGCTGGTATGGTGTCGCGCCAGGACTCGCCGGGACAAGCTCATAGCGCTGCGCAAGTTGAGGAGTCACGAGGCAAGAGCGGTTCAAATGAGCCTGAATCCGAGCTGAGGACGGAGCCAGAGGTCGTTGAGGTGGGCGTCGAGACTCCTGAGGAACCCGAGACTGAGATTAACGCGGAGGAGTTGACTGATACGAGCGTGGAATCCGAGGCGCTCGGTGCGGAAGGTTCTGTTGACTCAGACACTTCCGGAGCAGATCCCGAGGTCACCACGGGAACGCTCAGCATTACCTCGACGCCGAGGGCGACGCTGCGCGTGGAGGGAAAGATCATTGGACGGACGCCCAAGTACGGCGTGGAATTGCCTGTTGGAAGTTATCGTTTGGAGCTGTGGCATGACGCTCTCGGTAGCACGTTCAAAAGCGTCAAGATTCACGAGGGGGTTACCACGAGTGTGAATGTGAAGCTCAAAGCGAACGGGTCTGGATCCGGCGCGGCGAGTGCGCCTGCGCCCAGCGCCAACCCGACGCAAGAAGTTGCGCCTCCGCAACCTGCGCCCCAAAAGGACCCGTGCAAGCCGAGCTACTATTTGGATGCCAAAGGTGTGCGTCGCATCAAGCCGCACTGCCTCTGAGCCGCTAGAAAACCGGCTGTTTCTGACGTTCGCGGTGCAACGATAGGAGCCGTTCTCGTTCGGCCCTCGGTAACTTCTGGACCACCAACTTCATCGCATCTCGTGACAACGAACGCGCGTGTTCTTCCGCGAAGGTCACCACGACGGACGGCTCGGGGACGGCGAGTTCTCGGAGTGTCCAGCCAACGCCCGTCTGAACGAAGTGCTGCTGCTCGGCGACCAACGACGCGCAAGCTCCAATGAGCAACTCGGGTAGCTCCGGCAAGAAGCCGCGACCCCCTGGCGCATGGCCGACGAATGCGACACAGGCCGCGCGCCGCTGCCACACTGACTGGCCCTGGCTCCATGCGGCGATGGCTACCGCCAGGGCTGAGCGCTCGGCACTGCGATCGAGCATTCTGCTGAGGACGCTCGCGCAGAACTGGTCGCAGATGCTCCAGTTTGAGATGGCGCCCGTCTCGAACAACTTGGCGAACGCCGGGAGGTCGCGAGCCGTGAGGTCGTCGATGAGCAGTTCAGACAGAACGTGTACCCCAGCGAGCTTGTCTTCAGTGTAGCGCTCTTCGAAGAGTCGAAGCGCGACTTTGCGTTGGTCCGAAATGCTCAGTTGCGCCAGGCCTTCTTGCTGCCACCAGGTGCTGACACACTTGTGGATGGCTGCGACAGCCACGCCTCGAAATTCTGCGGCATCCTTGAGGTAGTCGCTCCAGAAGCGTTTCGACTTTTTCGTGGTGCTGGCCGCCAATAGGCGGGCGAGCCGCCCGATGGCAGCAGACCGAGCTCCTTCTGTCATGGTTTGCCGTCGCGCCACACGCGCAGGCTAACCCAGGCACAAACGAGAAGCGAAGGTGGCCAGCGTGTCGAGGGGCATGTTATGGCGGAATCATGGCTGAGCAAGTTCGCGCATCCCACATTCTCCTAATGTATGCCGGCTCCGAGCGCTCCACCGCGACGCGCTCCAAGGATGAGGCTGCCCAACAGATCGAGCAGATCGCCGCCCAACTGACAGGCGGGGCAGATTTTGCAGACATGGCCTCCACCCATTCGGACTGCCCTTCGCGAGCACGCGGGGGTGATTTGGGCGCCTTCGGGCGGGGGATGATGGTCGGCGCATTCGAAGACGCGGCCTTTGGCTTGGAAGTGGGGGCGACCAGTGACGTCGTGGAGACGCCCTTCGGCTACCATCTGATTCGTCGTACCGCCTGATTCGGGGCGTTGCCTACTTCGGTAGACTCTCCTCCAGGCTGCCCTGGGGTTCTGCAGCGTCTTCGCGCTTCACCCGTGCGAGCCCGTACTGAAAGTACGTCGAATCGATCTCCGCGCCGAAGGCTCGGCGACCTAGACGTCGAGCAGCGATGCACCCTGAAAACAATCCCCCGAAGGGTTCCCACACGACATCTCCGGGTTCGGAGCTCGCGTGGATGATGCGCTCCATGAGATCGAGTGGTTTCTGGTTGAGGTGCACCGCGCGCCCCTTCAGCCCCTGCACGGTGACGCGCTCACTACCGCGGAGCGCCGAGCGCTCCCACACGTTCGTGACTCCGTGGGGACAGTCGAACCTCGGACGCATGCAGCTCCACTGCGCTGCTGTCACGGGAGCACGGCCTTCGAGGCTGTAGTATGGGCGTCCCTCCGGCGCACCATGGGTATTGGCATAGCGGCTCAAGTTCTCCATCGCTTCCGGCGGCGGGAAGTACCAGAGGTGCCCTTGATCGAAGTACTTGCGCACGGCAGCGTTCTTCACGCCGCAGGCATCGTTGGCCTCGCGCAGCGCTAGACCTGAGCGCTTCCATTCACTCAGAAGCCAAGCTTTGAGCGTCTGCCCGTCGACGAGCGTTTCCTTGACGTATTGCACGCACACTTCGGTCACGACCGGAAAGCGCCGGATGCTGCGCGTGTTGACGTTGCCAGCGATGTGGCTCGTGCCCTTGTTCCAGATGTTGCAATTGACGTAGCGAAAGCCGCATTGCTCGAGCACAGGGTGGGCCGCCGCCCAGCCGATTTCCGAGTTCCAGAACCACAGGGTTGTCGCCGGAAGCGCGAACCGCGACCATGCCCGCGCGTGGGGCTCATACCATTGAGGGATCGCCTGGTGGTCTGCGGTGTCACCGTCGAAGCCGAGAACACCATAGGCGCCGTCGGAGATGATGACTGTCGGCGAGGGCCAACCTGAGTATCGATTCAGGCTGTTGTCGTGGCTGAGCGAAATGCATTCGTCACGATACTCCGCCTGCTCGGGGGCCGTCCTGATGGTGACCGCCTTGCTGCGCCCGACGGTGCTCGTGGGGAGCGGCTCGGGGGTGTCGTTGTCGTCCGTCATTGGAGACGGAAGCATAGCAGTCGTTGATTCGGGCAAGGACATGATAGGAGGAGGGATGGCGCGCAAGTTGCGAGTCTTGATGCTGCATGGCTTTCGGATGAGCGCAGACATGATGCGGCAGATGATGCCAGATCTGCTCTGCGCAACCGACGAAGTCGCCGAATGGCACTTCGTCGATGGGGCCAATGAGGCAACCGGGCGCGCAGCGCCCGCGATCCGACGCCGGTATGGGTCGGCCGCCACATTCGAGTGGTGGAATGCTCGACAATCCGCGTCGGGAATGCAGTACGCCGGTCTCTCACGAAGTTGCGAAGCCCTATTGACACTCCTGCAGTCCGAGCGCTTCGATGTGCTGGCGGGATACTCTCAGGGCGCTGCCATGGTGGCCGTCCTGACGGCAATGCTGGAAACAGGGAGGCTTCCTTCCAGCTCGGTCTGGTCGGCAAGCATGCTGTTCAACAGTGGGCCCCCGCCGCGCGACGATGGAGTCAAAGCCTGGTTCCCCGAGACACTCAATACGCGTTCGCTGCATGTGCTCGGGGGACCGACGGATCTCAGCCATGACGCGCAACTCTCAATGCTGCGCGTGTGGTCTCCGACAAGTGCCACCCAGACGGCGCACACTGAAGGGCATACGCCGCCCAGCGAGGCGGCGAGCCCGACGGCACTGACGTTTGTCACCCGTTGGCTAGGCGCGCTCGCCGTCTAACGGAGTTGAGGTCCGGTCACGGTGCAATCGCGTGCACGGCGGCCACGTCGGCGCTACTGCCCGGACCATGACAGGTTGCGCAGGACTCAGCGCCCGTACTCGGCGAGGTGTTGACCTCAGCGTGCACGGCTGTCGACGGCGCGCTGTGGCAGCTCGTGCAGGCCGCGGTCTCGGGGGGAGTCAGTGTGAAGGCGACGACCTGTATTTCGTCCGAGAGGCATTCCGTGTCCTCGTCAACGCCCGCATCCTCGAAGCAGTCTTGCACTTCGGTGCGGCTGGGGCGCAAGCTGGCTGACAGAGGCAACTGGGCGGTTCCTTCGAGGTGGCAGTGATCGCAATTGGCTAACGTGTCGGGGTAGTGGGTGGATGCGTGCAGGCTGTGAATGAGGTCTTTGAAGTTGCCAGCCTCAGCCAGGAAGCCTGTTTGGTCTTCTTCAATCTCTCCCGTGACGAGATCGGCGGTGTGGCACATGGTGCAGTACTGCACGCTCCGTCGGTTCTCGCCGTGTGCTGCCAAGTCTTGGTGACAGGAGTTGCAAAGCTCTTGGCTAACAATCTGACGTCGCTCTTCGAGTTCCCCGTCGGCAACCGCAAAGGCGAGCATCGGGTTTTGCGCAGCGTAGCGCTCGTCACCGATGACGATGCGTCCTTCCAAGCCGACCGTGTAGGAGCCTTCGGCGTCGGTGGGGATGGGCGTTTCTGCATGGTAGATGAAGTCACTGCCGTCGCGTTCGATGCAGGGCGGGTCCGTCGGGTCGACACATTCGACAGCGACGTGAATGTCCTCCCTGAAGTAACCTGCGAAGTCCGAATTCGGACCAGCGATGAGCATGCGGAGGCGGTCGAGGGGCTCGTCGATGACGTCCACAGCCTCACCATCGAGGGTCACGTTGAACGTCACCAGGGGTAGCTCGCCCGGATCAGTTTGCTCGATGCCGAGTACGTTGAGAACGAGCTCCGGTCGCTCCGGGTCCGTCAGGGCGACCTTGTGACGCTCCCAGACCGGGGAAATGGAGTCGTCAGTGTGGCAGACGATGCATTCCGATTCGTCGCGCGGGCCGCCACCGTGCGCTGTCCAACCAGCGGGTGGATCGCCAGCACCGTAGAAGGTGCGGTCGTGGCAGGATGCGCAGCTCGCAATCGTGAGTCGTGTCTCCCAGCGGCTACCTTGGGAGCCCGCGTGGCAGGCATTGCAATTGGCGAGTTCACCTGGGTAGTGTACCTCGCTGTAGTCGTGCACCGACTGGCGGTAGCCGACAATCTGGTAAGGGGTGCCATTCTGTACGCTCGGCAGGGCCGCCCCACGATGGATCTTGTGAATCATCACGTGGAAGTCGACGGTCTCGCCGGTGTCGGGGTCGATGGAGTTGTCGGGCGTGTGGCAGAGGTTGCACATCAGGACGCCTCGTCGGGCACCACCGTGGGCTTCGATGGTGCGCCCGTGACAGTTGGCGCACGCTTCATCGGTCACCACATCGAGCGTCGTACTCACTTCATCCCCGTTTGGGACGAAGGAGAAGGTGGTATTCGAGACGTACCTCAGGCCGCGGAACTCGCGAGTGGCGTACAGCCCGACGGTATGCGTCTTGTCTGCTTGCCCCTCGGGGTCAACGGGGGTGCCGAACGTGTAGTGATACTGTCCCGCGCCAAGGCTTATGGTGTCGCCGTCGGCATCGGTGGATGATTGCATCTCACTTTCGTTCGTGTCCGGGCTCGTCTGCTCGCGCAGCGTGTAGGCTGTGTATTGCATCGACTCGCCCTCTTCGTCCTCATCGAGCCAGGAAAGGATGAAGCTGGTAGCTACGGCTCCCTCGGTGCGCAATCCCTCGAGATCGAGGGGGCGCCCATCCACATCGGCGAGCGTGAAGTCGACCGTTGCGACTCCGTCCTCGATACTGGCGCTCTGAATGGTCACCTCCAGACCAGGGCCCGCAAATACGAGCCCGCTACCGGGCTCACCTGGCTCCGCGCTGCCGGGACCCGCATCAACCACGGTGTCCGGCCCGGCAGGACCCTCCGGTCCTTTCGGTCCCCGAGGACCTTCTTCACCCTGCTCGCCTCGTTCACCTTCGGGACCCGCATCGCCTCGCGGACCGCGCGCGCCGGGGGGGCCCTGCTCACCGTCGGCGCCATCGTCCCCGGAGCAGCCAGCCGCGACTCCGATGCAGAGCAGCGCGAGGACAAGGAATGGCAAGTGTCGGAGGTTCGCTCCAACGGTGGCTGTGGCGGCGGGGTCGGAGCTATGGCGGGCAAGCATGTCGCCGCCTGATACACACATCGTGCCAATGGCGCCTGCGGCTGCCGGCGCCTCGCCGAGCAGCTCGAAGTCGGCGGTTGCGGGCTGACGTCGTCCGCCTGCGTGTTCTGTCGAGGGGCCAAGATGCGCCGATTCCTGAACGAAATGCTCCTGTTACGTGTGTGTTGCGCAATTCAGACCGCTCTCCGTCGGCACCGGCGCCAATCTTGCGGGCTTTGCGGTGCCGCCGTGTGGAGCGGGCCATCGGATCTCACCCACGACTGCTCCCTGTATCGGGTCTCCGCTTTCAGTGTGTACCTCCGGTAGCGTTCGGCACGACACCTGCACGATGGGGAGTGCCACTGCTCCCCGGTCCACGGCACTGCCGCCCGAAACGAAGCTCCACTTGCTTGCTCGAACCCGCCCCTCGCTCGCCGCTCGACCGGCTGCTGCCGTCACGATTTGCTGCCTGACGACATGGGGTACCGAGTGCTGGGCCGAACCCACTGAGCGTCCCGAAGTCACTGTGGTCTCTGCCCGGTCGGAGACCACAGTGCGCATCTTTCAGCGCGCACTGCTCCCGGGGCCGAATGGTTCGCTGGTTCAAGCGGACACCTTGGTGCCCGTGCTCGAGTACTGGTCGTTGGGTGCACGAGGGGTACCTACGCCCTGGTCGGCGCAAGCGGCCCAGGTCGAGGTATCGGGTTTTCTGGATGCAACGTTCGGCCAGCGCGAGCATGAACCACCGCTGACTGGCGATGTCACCTCGGCTTGGATTCGCCAACCCTGGGGCCCGCTCACGGTGACGCTGGGCAGACAGGCGACCTTTGGCGGCGCCTCCCGCTACGCCCGCTTCGACGGTGCAACACTGAGGCTTGGACAGACGCCTGCACCTGGCCTTTGGGGAGTGACGGAGATTTACGGTGGCTATACGGTGTTGCCACGGTGGGACCAGCGGATCGGCTACTACCATCTGGGTTCGGCTGCCGATTCGCTCGTCAGGGAGCCGGAGGCGCTGCCGCCTGCGGAGCGTGCAGGAAACCGTCTGTACGGTGCGAGGGGGCGCCTGCACTGGAGTCGTCTGGCTTCTGCCGGCGTGTCGTTTCACGAGCAACGCCGGGTCCATGATCTAGAGCGTCGTAACTTCGGTGTGGATGCCACGGTCACGCCGTCGAAGGAGTTGGCGCTCAACGCTGACGTCGTCTTCGAAGCCGACAGCGCAGAAGTGATGGACGCTGGTGTGTGGCTCGACGTTCAGCCCCAGGATTGGTGGTACGCCACCGCTTCGTACTCGCACGTTCGGCCCGATCTCTACTTGTCCCGGCAGTCAGTATTGAGCGTCTTCGATACGGGGGGCTTCGACGAAACCGGGGTCGACTTGATGTTTTTTCCGCTGAGCTCCATTTCCGCAAGTGCCCGCGGCTTCGTGCAGTGGCTGTCGGACTCGAGTCTGGGTGCGCGCGGTGAGCTGCAGTTGCGGACGGACGTCGATCGGGCCCGGAGGACACGTCTCGGTTTGACCTACGGCCGCGTCGTCGTCCCGGACGGCGGTTATCACTTGGCCCGCACCTCCATGCGGCAACGACTGCTCAGTTCACTTCTGGCAGTGGGTGAGGCCTACTTCTACTGGTACGATCGGGCAATCTCAGATCGTCGCACTTCGAGTGTGTTCGCGGCCAACGTGGCGTGGTCTTGGTCGCAGCAGTTGCAGATCTTGGGAGGAGCGTCAGTCGCGCAGACGCCGTATGCCGCACGAGACGTGCAAGCTCTGTTGCGGCTCCGCTACGAGACTGCTGTGTATGGAGGGGGGGCGAAGTGAGCGCGCGTGCCTGGCCATCGTTCTTGCTTCTGGTTGCTATGGCGTTCGCCGCGACGGTTGCTTGTCAGGATCGTTTGCCAACTCGGTTTCCGCACGAAATGCACCTGACCCAGCTCCCGTGCGGGAAAGCCGGGCAGCCAGAGTGCCTGACCTGCGCCAGCTGCCATCGGGACCCGGAGATTCGAGCGCCGCTAGAGACTGGCGCTGTGTCGGCGAACGTTCCTGGTCGTGCCGGTCCCAAACGCCCGGGCATCGAGACTTGCTCGCCCTGCCATCAGGAGAATGCCCAACAGCTGGCCCAGCGGACCTTCCGCCCAGAGAGCGAACCAGTCCCCACCGCGTATCAAATCGAGTTCGACCACCAGCAGCACCTGAGGATGCAGGGGATCGCTGGGCAATGCGTGCCCTGCCACAGCGGCGTGGTGCGAGCGGAGAGTGCTCTTTTCCCGCCGATGGATAGCTGTTTTCAGTGTCACGAGCACCAGCAGGAATTCGACCGAGGAACGTGCACGCCCTGTCACGATGCGCTGGAGGTCAAGAAGCTGGTCCCCCGTACGTTCATTCGTCACGACCGTAGCTTCCTCACACTGCACGGAGCGGATGCCTCGCGACAACCGCAGCTCTGCCAGAGCTGCCACTCGCAGCAGCAATGCGACGACTGCCACGACATGACACAAACGAGTCTCGTAGAGCAGCGCAACCCCGACGCCTTCGAGCGGCAGTGGACGCACCCTCCTGACTTCCTCTCGCGTCACGCTCTCGAGGCACAGTCCCAACCCGGCAGATGCATGACCTGCCATACCCCACAGACGTGCGACGGCTGTCATCTGGAGCGTGGGGTGAGCGGGATCGGGTTGGACGCGCGAAGTCCGCACCCACCGGGTTGGGTGGGTGGCAATCCCGCGTCGCGCGACTTCCACGGGCATGCTGCGCGTCGCGATTTGTTTTCGTGCGCCGCGTGCCACGACCATGGCCCAGCCACCAATTGTATCGATTGTCACCGCGTCGGCGGTACCGGTGGCAATCCCCACCCGCGCGGATCCTGGACGGGGCGTTCGGATAGCGCCGAGATGTGTCGGTACTGCCATGTCCGTTAGGTTGCGTTGGGTGTTCGGCTTCGTGCTGACGGGGGCGGCCGGTTTGGGGCTCGCTCCAGGCTGCCTCACGTTGCGTGACGATGCGTCGGGCGTAGACGAAAATACCTGCACCCGATGCCACGGGAGCGCCAAGAACTCCCGGGACAAGCTCTTGCAGGCGGCTCCGCCCTTCGACTTGAAGGGTAACCAAGAGCCAGCGTATCCGGGCGTTGGAGCCCACGCAGCCCACCTTGCGCAAAGCGAGACGCATGCACCGCTGGCCTGCTCCGAGTGCCACGAAGTGCCAACGGTCAATGACGCTCCGGGGCACTACGACACCGAACCTCCGGCGGAAGTCGTCTTTGGCGAACTGTCCTCCACGGATGCCAAGCACAACCGACCTCCGCGCTACGACGCAGTCTCGCGCAAGTGCAGCAACACCTATTGCCACGGGCAGAGCTCCCCGCTGTGGACCGAGCCGCGGGGCTCGGAGGCCGCTTGCGGTAGCTGTCACGGGTTGCCGCCGGCGTGGCCGCACCCCCAGGCCGAGGATTGCTCCCCCTGCCATGGACAAGTCGTCGACGCAGCGGGGCAGTTCGTCGATGCCAACTTGCACGTGGATGGCAGAGTGCAGGTGTCCGAGCCAGACTGCTCGAGCTGCCACGGTGACGACGGCAATGCGGCGCCACCGACTTCTCTGTCGGGCAAACGAAAGGCGAGCGACCGCAGCGTCGGCGCGCATCAGGCGCATCTATCCGGAGGCACCAGCAGCCGAGCATTGGCTTGCGACGAGTGCCACCTGGTCCCCAACGAGGTAACTCAACGTGGGCACCTCGATGGTTCGGGAATCGACGTGACCTTCTCTGGCATCGGGGAAGGGACGCGTTTCGATGCTGCATCGGCGACATGTCGCGATGGCTGGTGTCACGGCGGGGAAGGCAACGTTAGCCCCGCGTGGAACGAGCCCAAGAACCTCGGTTGCCAGAGTTGCCATGGGATGCCGCCGGCCGCTCCACACCCGCCGGTCGACGATTGCTCCTTGTGCCACGGGGACGTCTTCAACGAGGGCGAGATCACCGCGCGAGAACTCCACGTCGACGGCGTCGTGCAGGTCGACAACCCGACTGAGTGCACGTCGTGCCACGGCGATCCCGACGGAGATCCCCTGGGGGCCCCGCCGTTCGACACCAGCGGCAGCGACGACTCGAGTGCACGCGGTGTCGGTGCGCATAGTGCGCATCTCGTGGGGCGTGGACTTGCCCGGGTGTTAGCCTGTAGCGAGTGCCATCTGGTGCCAGAAGGGTTGAGTGATCCGGGCCATGTGGACTCGGCCCTTCCGGCGGAGGTTCGCTTGCAAGGTGTCGCTGAGGCGTTCGAGGCCGAGCCTCGCTACGAAGCAGGCGCGTGCGCTCAAACGTACTGTCACGGCGATAGCTTCATCGGTGGGCGACCTTCAGGCGGACGGCACACCGTCCCCGAGTGGACGGTCGTCGACGAAAGCCAGATCACTTGCGGCAGCTGCCACGGCATGCCACCGCCAGCACCGCACCCTGAAGACGCCGCAGACTGCGGCCAATGCCACAAGAACGCACGAGGCTCGACCGCATTTTCGCATCCTGAGCTCCACGTCGACGGCAAGGTGACGTTCTTCTTGAGCCGGGAACAAGCAGCTCAGGAACTGAGTGCCGATTGACTCGCGCCCGAGGTCCCTGTCAGAGCGCCTGAAACAGGTGGCAGCTGGAGCAGCGCGGCGCTTCAGGAAAGTGGGACAGCCGCTGCTCTTGATGGCAACTCAAACAGTTTTCTCGCTCGAAACCGACGCGCTTCTGGTGTGCACTGTGGCACAGATTGCAGTCGCCGTGTTCAGCGATGACGTGCAACGCAGGGAGCTCTGAGCGCTGATGACACGAGGTGCACACTGGTGGCTGAGCTGGTTCCCTGGGGCCGTGGGGGCGGTGACAGTTGCCACAGCCGCCAACGATGTCGTGGTGCAGGCCACGGGCTTGGGGCTTGTGACAGCTCCCGCATTCAGCGGAGGGGAGGACCGCGCCACTATGTCCATCATGGCATTGCCCGCAGCGTTGATGCCCGGCCAGTGCCGTCTGGTGTTCTGCTTGGTGGCATGAGCTGCATGGGATTTTCTGTGACCCTGAGTGTGGCTCGTGGCAGCTCTGGCAGTTGGCGTGGCCGGCGTGCATGGAATAGGTCTGACGGCGGTGGCAATCGATGCAGCCGCGACTTGGATTCTCGTCGCCGTGAATGTCGGCAGCGTGGCAGGCGACACATTGCGAGTGTCCGGGAGCGCTCGAGCTGAGCGTCGCTTGTCGTTCGTGACAGCTGCGACAGAGACTCGCGTCCGCCTTCTGATTGCGGAAGTGGTGCGGGCGGTGACAAGACGTGCACGCGAGCCCTTCAGCGTGGGAAACACCGTCGTGCACGCTCTGTTCGTGGCACCCGCTACAAGGCAGCACCCCAGTATGTGCTTCCTCGGTGTTGGCGGCGGGATGAGCAGCGTGACAAGTTCCGCACGCGCTGACCCCAGGGACGCCCGGGTGATCATTGTTCAGTTGCTGATGGCAGTTCTGGCAGGAGGCACTGGGATCGGCCTTGGCGTTGTGAGCGTCGTGGCAGTTGCTGCAGGCGTCGTGAGCGACCACGCGCTTTCCGCCCAGGGCTGGTGGCTTGTCGTGGCAGCTTGCGCACCCAACCACGTTGCTTTTGCGGAAATCGTGAGCCTGGTGGCACGTCGTGCACGCTTCGTGCCCATCGGTGAACAGGGCGGTGTCCGGAATCGGGGGCGAAAGGCCAGCGTGGCATTCGGCGCAGGTCTTGGTGGCTGAGACCTTGGAAGCATGCATCTGCTGGTGGCAGGTCATGCACGTGTGCTGAATGTCGGCCTGGGGGGCGCCGTGCTTGGCGTCGATGTTCTGGTGGCAGTCGGAGCATGGACTAGGTTCGGCGACCTTTTGCCCATGGGGCGTGTGACAGCGGGCGCAGTCCGCGAAGCGGTGCGTCTTGAGGGCCTGCTCCGTCCCTGCGCCGAGGCCGTGGCACTCGGTGCAATGCCACGCTGAATCGGCGGCGTGTGAACCTGGAGCGGCACCCGCTTCGGCCGGGGTGTGCGGCCGTTGCGCGTGCTTTTGGGCCACGTCGGACACCGCGGAGGCCGCATTCGGCGCGAAGCGATGACAATCCATGCAGTCGGAAGGGGAGCCCGCGCCGTGGTCCGACGCCGCCTTCGACACGGCGTGTTGAATGGAAGACTGTGCCGCGTGGCAACGGACGCAGCGGTCGGGAGCCGGGCGGTCGAAGCCGCCACCCGGCGCTTGCGCTTCTAGACTGTGGCAGCTGTCGCAGGGCAACTGTTCGCCGGCGACGTGGACCTGGTGACCGGGTTGGTCCCGCGCCGAGAGCCAGGAGGCCTGGATAGCGACTCGCTCCTGGGGTCCCGCCTGGTCTTGACCGCATGCAGCGAGGGCCGCCAGGACGCTGGCGCAGACTAGGACCCAACTCCACAGCGTGGTTCGGCTGCCCAGAGCGGCAGGAAGTGACGAGCGCACGACCGCTCCACTCGCACGATCTGGGCCAAACTGCACTGACCTGCCTCGGAGCCGGGCAAATGTTTCGCGCATGTGGCGGTGTCCACTCCGGTTCCGGATCGGGGTAGCCTACGGCGCGATCATTGCAAACCCCTGCCGACGGTCAAGCCCCAGTGAGTTGCTTGGCTTGCCGCCACGGAGTGTGGTGCCGCGCTTGTCGGATCCGTCGATGCAGTCTTCTCTCAATAGCATTTCTCTCATTGGTTGGCTGTGCTTGTTCTGCATTGCCGTCGCGGCGACGCTACTCATTCACCACCTCGTCAAGAGGCCAGCGCTCACGTTGGAGACCAAGCTGCGCCTGGCTTTGGGGCTCGGAGTCTTTCCCCTTTTGGCCGCCGTAACGAGCACGACGGCAGGAATGCAGGGCACGACAGAGCGCAGGTTTTGCGGGTCTTGCCACGTCATGGAGCTGCATGTGCGCGACGCGTCCGACCCCGAGAGCCCGTCCTTGGCCGCACGGCACTCGCGCAATCCCTTTTTTGGAGACCGCAACTGTTATGTATGTCACGCAGACTACGGCATGTTGGGTTATCCCATGACCAAGCTGACGGGCATGCAACACGTCTGGGCCTACTACACCGGGGGCTATCTGTCTGAGACGCCAGAGCAGGCGGTGGAGCGCATCCACCTCTACAAGCCCTACGACAACGACAACTGCCGCCAGTGTCACTCCGGCAAGCTACCGCAGTGGCGCCAGGTGCGAGACCACGTCTCGCTCGAAGCGCAGCTGGACAGCAATCAAGTCAGCTGCGCCAGTGAGGGATGCCACGGCTTCGCCCATCCCTTCAGCAAGTCGAAACAGGGTGGCTCGTCTTTGAGTCACTTGATGGATCGAATGGACTCCGAGAAGCCCAGAGGCGTGGAGGCGTCGCCGTGAAGCCGCCGACGGCGTTCTCCGCAGAGCGGCTCACGGTGCTTGCCGCGTCGCTATCGCTGCTAGCGCTGGTCATGATGGCCGTGGGTATCCTGGTTCCGGGGCCGCTGCCGGTGGTGTTGGCGATGAGCGTCGGACAGTTGATCGGGGCAGGGGCGCTGGCGCTTTACCTGCTGGCCGTCTTCGTCGAGATGCGCCGCAACCGTCGCAACCTGGAGCGAGCGCGCAGACAGGTCGACGACGTCGATTAGGCGGACTCCCTTGCCAGCTTGGTTCCTGGCGCTGAGCGTGCTAGCCGGAGTGGGTGGCGCGCGTTCGTGAGGAGGATCTGTCCAGGCTGGTGACCGACGTCAAGCGCCTGACCAACATCACTGACCACGCCCTGGCGCGCAAACTCAGGATCCCTGTGGAGGCTCTGCGCAACGCGGAGAGCGCTGGGGGAGATCTGCCGGCAGAGGCGATGGAAACGCTGGATGCGTTCTTCGTCAGCGCCAGGGGTGCCGCGTTGCGCTCGCCGCGGTCCGGGTCACCGGAAGTCGAAGAAGGCGTACGAGTTGGGGACTGCCTAGAGCTGTTGGCGACGCTGCCCGACGCCAGTGTTGACGCCGTCATTTCAGACATTCCCTACGGCATCGCACACGACGATTGGGACGTGCTGCACGATAACACCAACAGCGCCTTGTTGGGAGCGAGCGACGCACAGAAGCGCGCAGGTAAGGTGTTCGAAAAGCGCCGCAAGCCCATCAACGGTTGGTCGCGTGCGGATCGGCAGATCCCGCGCCAATACTATGATTGGTGTCGCAGCTGGGCAGGCCAATGGTTGCGGGTGCTCAAGCCCGGTGGCTCGGCATTGGTCTTTGCGGGGCGGCGACTAGCCCCCCGCTGTGTCACGGCGCTCGAAGACGAAGGTTTCAACTTCCGCGACATGCTCGCCTGGCAAAAACCCCGGGCAGTGTTCCGGGCTCAACGGCTGAGTACGGTGCTGGAGAAACGCGGCGAGTTAGCGGAAGCCCGCCGCTGGGAGGGCTGGCGCGTTGGTAATCTTGCCCCTACCTTCGAGCCGATCATTTGGTGCTTCAAGCCGTACGAGGCCACCATCGCGGACAACGTCCTGGAACATGGTCTGGGGGCGATGGATGTCGAAGCGTACGCGGCGCTCACGGGTGACACGAGCAACGTCATCCGTGCAGGCTTCGAGGCGAGTGAGGCAGGATTGCACGAGGCGCAGAAGCCGGTAGCTTTGATGCAGGCGCTGGTCGAGTTGACGACTCCGGTCGGGGCATTGGTGGTCGATCCCTTCGCCGGCTCGGGTTCGACTGGCGTTGCCGCCGTACGCGCCGGGCGCCGCTGTCTGTTGTTCGAGCGCGACGTCCAACACGCCAAGACGGCAGAGCGTCGAGTCTTGGCCGCGCGCTCTAACAACGGAGAGTAGCGCTCCAGAACGCGTGCTTTGGCGGCGCCACCGACTGGGTGCGAAATGGTTGCGACGGAGCAAGTCAACTCGGGCTGAAGCTGATACGACGTTGGCGTCATGGGATCCTCCGACACCGAGCTCGTTCGCCTCTTCGAGAAACTACACGCCATCGCCCAAACGGGTCTTACCTACGCCAACGATGTGTTCGACCGCGAACGCTATCATCAACTACACGACCTGGCGGCGGAGCTGGTCCGGCGCTGGGACGGACCCAACTCGCAGCCCGAGCGCTCCTATTTCTCCGAGTCCGGCTACCGTACGCCGAAGGTCGACGTGCGGGCTGTGGTGCTGGAGCAGCACAAGGTGCTCTTGGTAAAAGAGCGCTCCGACGGCAGGTGGTCCTTGCCGGGCGGGTGGGCAGACATTGGCGAAAGTCCGGCCCAATGCGTTGAGAAGGAGGTGTGGGAGGAAACCGGCTACCGCGCCCAGGCACTTCGGTTGCTCGCCTTGCTCGACCGCGACAAGCACGCGCACGGCGCCTACCCCTGGCACGCCTACAAGGTCTTCTTCCATTGCCAAATCTCCGGTCAAGCGCATGACGAAACCGTGGAGACCCACGGCTCCGGCTTTTTCCCGCCTGATGACCTGCCTGAGCTATCCGTGGGGCGAGTGACGAAGGAACAGATCCGTCGGCTCTGCAGCATGGTCGAGACCGGCGCGCTGGAACCTTGGTTCGACTGATAATCGAACAGGCATCCCTTTGGGTTGGGCCCTGCTAGGCTCGCGCCGTGGCTGTATTGATCTACGCGCACCCCTATCCCAATCGCTCCATCGCCAACCGGGTCCTGCTGAACGCGGTGTCCGGGCTCAGCGGGCTTGATGTCCATTCGCTCTATGACACCTATCCCGACTTTGACATCGACGTGGATGCGGAGCAGTCGCTGCTGCTCGGGGCCGAGCTCGTGATTTGGCAGCACCCGATGTATTGGTACTCGGTTCCCGGATTGCTCAAACACTGGTTCGACAAGGTGTTGGCTAGGGGTTGGGCATACGGTCAAGGGGGCGACGCACTCCAAGGCAAACGCTGCCTCTGGGTGGTGACAACCGGCGGAGACGAACAAGCCTTCGGCCCCAACGGAATGCATCAGCACCCGTTGCCGGCGTTCGTCCCGCCCATCGAACAGACGGCGCGGTTCTGCGGCATGCGCTGGCTGGAGCCGGTGGTGCTGCACGGTGCCCACCGATTGGAGCGTGAGCAGCTGCTGCAACGGGGGAGGGAGTACCGTTCTCGCCTCGAAGCGTTGCTCGCCCCGGAAGGGCATCAATCATGAGCACCGGCTCGATGCTGGTCGACGCGGTCGTCTACTTGGGAGCTGCGGTGGTGTGCGTGCCACTGGCGAGTCGGGCAAAACTCGGCTCGGTCTTGGGCTATTTGGCGGCGGGCTGCATCATCGGACCGTTTGGGTTCGGCTTTGGTGACCCTGAGGCAACGCTCCATTTTGCGGAAATTGGCGTCGTACTCATGCTGTTTCTGATCGGCTTGGAGCTCGATCCCAAGCACCTGTGGACGATGCGCCGCGCGGTGTTTGGTGGCGGAGGTTTGCAGCTACTGAGTTGCGCCAGCGTGTTCGTGCTCGCGTTGTTCCTGCTGGGTCTGCCGTGGCAAGGAGCATTGGTGGCAGGCATCGCCGTCGGCCTCTCGTCGACGGCGGTCTCGATGCAAACCATGGCTGAGCGCAACTTGCTCAAGACGAACGTCGGACAGCAGGCGTTTGCCGTCCTCTTGTTTCAGGACATCGCAGCGATCCCACTCTTGGCAATGGTGCCGCTGCTCGCACAATCGCCCCACGAACAGGAAGGGGGTCTTTGGGGAGCAGCTCAGGTGTTTGGCGCCGTAGCGCTGGTCATCGTCATCGGACGATTTCTGACGCGTCCTATCTTGCGCCTCATCGCGCAAACGGGATTGCGCGAGGTGTTCACCGCGTTCACGTTGCTGCTCGTGCTCGGTATCGCAGAGCTGATGGCGATGGCGGGGGTGTCGATGGCCCTGGGTGCATTCCTTGCTGGGGTATTGCTCGCCGGTTCGGAGTATCGCCACGCGCTGGAGACGGATATCGCCCCCTTCAAGGGGCTCCTGATGGGCTTGTTCTTCATTGCCGTGGGGATGAGTATCGACTTTGCGCTGCTCGCACGAGAACTGCCGACGGTGCTTTTGTTGGTATTAGGTTACCAGGTGCTGAAGGCGATCATCTTGCGAGCGATAGCCGGGCGCATCGGTGTCGAAGCGCCTGCACGTTGGATGTTGGCCGCGCTGCTCGCCCAAGGCGGTGAGTTTGCTTTCGTCGTGTTTGGCGTGGCCAGTTCGGCGCGGCTGTTGCCGGGAGACTGGGACGGATTGTTGACTCTGGCCGTGGCGCTGTCGATGGCGTTGACTCCGGTGTTCATGATTCTGGAGCGTCGCTTGCGTCAGCAAGAAGACGAGCCGGAAGCGGACCAGATTGAGTCCGAGGGGGCTCGCGTGATCATTGCCGGCTTCGGACGTTTCGGTCAGATCGTGGGGCGTCTTCTATTTGCCAGTGGGGTCAAAGCGACAGTGTTGGATCTGAGTCCCAGTCAGATCGAGGTTCTCAGACGCTTCGACTTTCGCGTCTACTATGGAGACGCCTCCCGGCTCGATCTCTTGGAGGCCGCTGGTGCCCACGAGGCGAAGCTGATCGTCAACACGATTGACGACCCGGACGCGAACTTGCGTCTCGTCGACGTCGTCAAGGAACACTTTCCGAACCTGAGGATCGTCTCCCGCGCACGCAACGTCGGCCACTACTACGAGTTGCGGGCACGCGGGGTCGAGGTCGTCAGTCGGGAAACCTTCGAGTCTGCCTTGTTGTTGGGACGTCGCGTGCTCGAACAACTGGGGGTCGGGGCCTACGAAGCCCGCGAACTCGCCAATCGTTTTCGCCGTCAGAATATCGGTTCATTGGAAGACATGCTCCCTCACTGGCACGACGAGAAGAAGCGCGTTGCCATGGCTCGTTCAGCTCGACAAACCTTGGAGCGTCAGATGGAGCTAGACCGTGGGGAGTTGGAGCGCCATGGAGGGCTGGACTGGCACCAAGACGACTGAAGGACGAGTTGAAGGGACTGGTCAGCGGGGGTGCGAGAAGATGCGGTCGTTCTACTGCAGTCCTTGAGGGAACGGCGGCGCAAACGCTCAGTGTCCTCGTGTGACGCCGGGTGCAGGCATGCGCGGCTAGAGTTCCATCGAGCACGCCTGACGGGACTAGACGGCGTACCCATTGACGTGCCCAGTGGGCAGCGCCATGGTGCACCTACCCCCCGGGGGTATAGGCCATGAAGGACGACACCAAAGAACAGGTTCTCACTCGTCTCCGCAAGATCGCGGGCCAGGTCGAGGGCATCGAGCGCATGGTCCAACAGGATCGCTACTGCGTCGATGTCTTGTTGCAGGTCTCTGCCGCTCGAGCCGCACTGGCCAAGGTGAGCAAGCTAGTCCTCGAAGCCCACATTCAGACCTGCGTCACCGACGCTTTACGCAGCGATGACCGTGATGCCCGCGAAGCGAAGATTGAAGAACTCGTGCGCCTTTTCGACAAGAACTGCCGCTGCTAGGACCGCGATGGAACACAAGCACACACCGAACTGTCACCACGAACCCGGTACCCCATCAACAAACCATCAGGGCCACCATCCCAGCCCTGAAGCTCGTTCCCACCAGCACCAGTGCTGTCACCCAGACGCAGTGACGCACTCCTCGACGGACCCCGTGTGTGGCATGAAGGTGTCATCCGACAGTCCGCTGCGGCACACGCACGCGGGAACGACGTACCACTTCTGCGGCCCGGGCTGCCAACGCAAGTTCGCCGCGTCGCCCGAGCGGTATCTCCAGGGCGCCGAGCCTGCGGGAGAGCCAGTGCCCGAGGGGACGGTGTTCACATGTCCCATGCATCCAGAGGTCGAGCAGGTAGGTCCGGGTGACTGTCCAAAGTGTGGCATGGCGCTGGAGCCGAAGGGCCTGCCCGAGGGTCAGGAGGGCCCCAATCCCGAGTTGGTCGACATGCAGCGACGCTTTCGCTTTGCCGCAGCGTTGGCGTTGCCTCTCTTGGTCGTGGCGATGGGTGACATGTTGCCCGGGCGCCCCATCTCCACACTGTTACCCCATGGCACGCGAGCGTACTTAGAGCTCTTGCTAGCGACGCCGGTGTGCTTGTGGTCCGCCTGGCCCTTTCACGTGCGAGCTGTTCGGTCTGTTCGCAACATGAGCCCGAACATGTTCACGCTGATCGGTTTGGGGGTGACTGTGGCTTACGGGTACAGTGTGCTCGCGACGCTCGCGCCCGACTTGTTCCCGGATGCATTCCGAGGCCACGGGGGCGAGGTGGCGGTGTACTTCGAAGCAGCGGCGGTCATCGTGACGCTGGTGCTGCTCGGTCAAGTTCTCGAGCTCAAAGCCCGCAGCCAGACCGGGGCGGCGATCCGTGAGCTGCTCGATCTCGCGCCGAAGCTGGCGCAGCGCGTTGGCGATGACGGTCGAGAAGAAGAAGTGCCGTTGGAGCAGGTGCAGGTTGGGGACCGGTTGCGCGTGCGCCCGGGGGAAAAGATCCCAGTCGACGGCGTCGTGCTGGAAGGACGGAGCAGCGTGGATGAGTCGATGGTCACTGGCGAAGCGATGCCCGTGGGCAAGCAGGAAGGAGACAGCGTCGTGGGAGCGACGATCAACGGCACGGGCACTCTTTTACTGCGTGCCGAGAGTGTCGGTTCGGATACCGTTCTGTCCCGCATCGTCGCCCTCGTGGCCGAGGCCCAACGCAGCCGCGCCCCCATTCAGCGGCTAGCGGACTTGGTGGCGGCGTACTTCGTGCCGGCGGTAGTTTTGGTCGCCGTGGTGACGTTCGGGTTGTGGGCGTGGCTCGGCCCCGAGCCCCGAATGGCATACGCCTTGGTCAACGCCGTCGCCGTACTCATCATCGCGTGTCCGTGCGCTCTGGGTTTGGCAACACCCATGTCGGTAATGGTGGCGACGGGCAAAGGGGCGTCCCTCGGCGTTCTGTTCAAGAACGCCGAGGCGATTGAAACCCTGCGCACCGTGAACACTCTCGTCGTCGACAAGACGGGAACACTGACCGAAGGCAAGCCCACGCTGGCCGAGGTCGAACCGGCAGGCGACTGGAGCGTGGAAGCTCTGCTGAGGCTCGCGGCTTCCTTGGAGCACGGTAGCGAACATCCCGTTGCTCGCGCGATCGTGCAGGGTGCTGAGCGGCGCGGCGCTCGCCTCACAGAGGTGCAGGACTTCGAGTCGATCACGGGACAAGGAGTGCGGGGCAATGTCGATGACCACGCGGTGGCATTGGGCAATGCTGCGTTGCTCGACACTCTCGGCATCAGCGCAGACGCCATGCAAGCGCGCAGCGAGCAACTGCGAGCGCAAGGTCAAACGGCCATGTACGTCGCTGTGGATGGCGCGCTCGCCGGCCTCATCAGTGTTGCCGATGCAATCAAGGAGAGCACTCCCGATGCCGTTCGAGAGCTGCGTCACCAGGGGATTCGCATCGTGATGCTGACCGGAGATAGTGAGACGACCGCGCATGCCGTCGCAGAGCGCCTTGGGATCGACGAAGTGATGGCGGGTGTGTTGCCGGAAGACAAGGCGACCAGGGTGGAACGATTGCAGAGCGAAGGCGCCGTCGTTGCCATGGCGGGGGACGGAATCAACGACGCGCCAGCGTTGGCGCGCGCCAACGTCGGCATTGCGATGGGCACCGGTACGGACGTCGCGATGGAGAGCGCGGGAGTGACGCTCGTCAAGGGGGATCTCCGAGGGATCTTGCGCGCACGCCGGTTGAGCGAAGCGACGATGGCGAACATCCGTCAGAATCTCTTCTTCGCGTTCGGCTACAACATCGTCGGTGTGCCCATCGCCGCGGGCGTTCTCTACCCAGTCTTTGGCGTGCTGCTGTCGCCAATGCTGGCTGCGGCCGCCATGAGCTTCAGCTCGGTGTCCGTAATCGTCAACGCGCTGCGGCTGCGTCACGCCAAAATTTGACAGCTCCGCACGCCTTGTTTCGTCAAATAGCTCTCGAGCAGGGCAACGGTGCGCCGTTCACCCGACTGGGTCGCGAGCGCGGTGGTGCTGTCGACGCCGCTGACTGTCATCTCTATTGTCTGTGGAGGAAGGTGCCCTTCTTGCTCGACGTGAACACGTCTGGGCGTCCGTTGCCGTCCACATCGGCGATCGTGAAGTTGCAGCCGACGCCGCTGTCTTCGTGGATCAGGTGTGGCTCGAAGTACGTTTGATCGTCCTGTCGCACGAGTTCGAACCAGTACAACAACGCAGGTCCCTCGACGCCGGGATCGCCTGAGGAGTGAGCGTAGAATCGTTTGCCGGTGACGATGTCCGTCAAGCCATCCCCATTGAGATCGGCGGCGGCGACAGCGTGCAACTGACTGACGTTACCGTCCTCCTCACTCGGAGAGAGGATGCCGTGAGCCGCAAAACCACCTTCGGTTTGCTCAAACCAGGACAGTCCGTAGCCGTGGCCGCTCAGACTAGTGACGATGTCGCCATCGCCGTCCCCATCAGCGTCGATAGCGTACATCTGCGCGCCACCTGCTATGCGGAAGGTCACACCCTCAGTGAAGTTCGCATCCGTCTTCTCCCAACCGCCGTCATCGGGCAATTGACGCCACCACCCGGACGCTTCGATCACGTCCATCGCACCGTCCATGTCGACGTCTCCGACGCCGAGCCCATGTACGTAAGGCGTGGAAAACTCTGCGCCACTGATCGGCACGAACTCCCACGGTGCTGTTGGATCGGCACCCGGCGCAGCCCACCCCAGACGCTCGTCAGTCATGAAGACCAACTCCTTGCCGGCATCCCCGACTAGGTCGGCATACACGGGTGATTCGTTGGAGACCAGCCCGTCAAACAGCACGTGCCGCGTCCACGGATCGGTGACGGAATCTGGTCCTGGGTTTTCGTACCACCACGCGTTCGGCGTCCCAGTTCCGTTGCCCCCGCCAGCGTCCCCAATGGAGAGAATGTCGGTCATGCCATCACCGTTGATGTCGTCGGTGAAGGTCAAGAAATACAGCGCGTAGGCCGTCACCTCAACCGCCGGCGCGTCGTCCACTGTGTGGGCAACGTCGAAGTTCGGCCCGGCGAACCACGTGGCCCCAGCGACGAGATCCAAGACACCATCCCCATCAATGTCCGCTACCTGTGCACCTTCGGCCACGAAATCGCTCGACAGGGCCAAGGTTTCGAAGGATGGCGACCACGTTTCGCTCATCATTGGATCGTTGGTTGGAGCTTCGGGAGCGGGTGCAGGCGCTTCGCCGGGATCCATTGGTGCTTCGTCGGAGGGTTGTGGCTCGACGGGTGACGGAGGAGCCTCGCCAGCTTCGGTAGGCGAGGGTGCTGCCGGCTCGGGGAGCCCATCTGCCGGAGCGTTCACGGCCGGCGCCTCCGCGGGTAGCGTGGGTTCTTCGCCGACGGGTTCGCTCGGCAAGCCGCCGCCGGGCTCCGTCTGAGTTTCTGCCGGGGCTGGGGCGGGAGGGCTTTGCGTGGGTGTTGCCGTGGTTGGCGGCATTTCCGTCGAGGGCTGCATCGCGGGGCTGCTGTTGTCCGGACCTTGCGCGCTCGCATCATCGCCCCCACCGCAGGACAGCCCTGCGAGTAGCACTCCGGTCGCCATCACCGAGGTGTGCTTGCCGTACATCCTGTTCGTTTCCATAGGACCGCTTGCTTTCACTTCCGCCGATCGAGGCACCAGGCGCCGCACGTCGACGTTGCTAGGATAGTGACATTCGGGCGCTGGTCTGGTCGTGCGTTGCGCGCAAATGAAGCAGGAACTGATGAATAGCTGGCGGACTGCGCGGTAGAGCGGTGGGTTTCCCATCAGGGGAGATCATTGCCGCATCGCTGGTGCCGACGACGGCGGGAGGCGACTGGGGGCTACCGCCGTTGGGCGCTGCCCGCTCGACAGATGCATCGCCGCGGTCGGAGCGGCCCCATCCAGTGCCCCGCATCCAGTGACGGGCTGGGACCAAACGCAAAAAACCCCGCGAGGGTGGTCACGGGGTCCGTTGCTTCCGAAGGTACCAGGGGTGAAAGGACCTTCTGCTCAGCGATGAGCTGGGCGGGAATCTAATGGATTCTGCAGGCGAAACAAGGGCAGAAATGCGCCCGATTCCAGCGAGCTGGGAAGCGGGTCGTTTTGGTCACGGAACGGCTCGCCTCGGTTCCGACAGGGACAAACTCCGTGGGTATCCGCGAGGGACACGGCCGGCGAGTGGGGCCACGCCTTATCGAGCCACTACCGTGGCCGTACGTTGATGTGGGAATGAAGAGTGACTGAGCGAGAGCGGCAGAGCGCAATAGGACGGGGGACTCGGGTGCTCCTGATCGACGACGATGCGACGCTTTGCACCGCCTTGAAGCGTGCGCTCGAGCGTGTCGAGTATCAGGTCGATGTTGCGCACCGTGGGCAACAGGCCGTGCAGATGCTGAACGCGGGGTACGACGTGATTGTCAGCGACATCGACATGCCCGACATGTCCGGGATTGACGTCCTGCGGGCCGTGCGTCAGGTGAACCTGGATGTTCCGGTCGTCTTCATCACTGGCTCCCCCAGCGTGGACACGGCGATCGATGCGGTCAACCTGGGTGCGTTGAAGTACCTGCGCAAGCCGTTGTGCGTGGAAGAGGTGCTGGAAACTCTGCGCGAAGCCGCGGACGTCTCCAAACTGACCAAGATCCGACGACAGGCGGACCAGATTGTCGGGCGTGAAACTGGTCGGGCCATGGACGTGGCTGGGCTCGAGGCCCAGTTCGAGCGAGCCATGGGCACGCTGTGGATGGCTCACCAGCCGATACTGTCCGTCAAGAACAGTCGTGTGGTGGCCTACGAAGCACTCTTGAGGTTCGACGAGCCAGGGGTGCTGCACGTCAGCGGGCTCTTGGACGTGGCAGAACGTTTGGGGCGCGTTTCCGAGCTGACCGCGCGGGTTTGCCAATGTTGCGCCGTGACAGCGCAGTGCCTCCCGACCGACACGAAACTGTTCATCAACTTGCACCCAGAGGACCTACAAGCGGAGTTCTTGTTTTCCGACAGCAACCCATTGGTGGCGTTCGCGGACCGCGTCGTCTTCGAGTTGACCGAGCGCGCGACGTTGAACCACGTCCCAAACCTCGAACGGAGGCTCGACCTGCTGCGCGAATGGGGGTTCCAACTGGCCGTCGATGATCTGGGGGCTGGCTACGCTGGGCTGAGTTGTTTCAGCCGCCTGCGTCCGGAGGTGGTGAAGATCGACATGGAGTTGACCAGGGATGTCCACACCGACGAGGGAAAGAGGCAAATTGTGGGCTCTCTCTTGAATGTGTGCGCATCACGCGGTGTGACCGTCGTGATGGAGGGCGTGGAGCAGCCGGGCGAGCGAGATGTGTTGGTCGAGTTGGGAGCGGACTTGATGCAGGGCTACCTGTTCGCGCGACCCGGTAAAGGCTTTCCGAACGTTCGGGCCGGTGCATTCCTGCGGGGCGCCGGCTAGGCATTTTCGGGCGGGGTCCCGATGCCCGGCAAGTAGGCGCCGACTCCAGCTCGAGTCACTCCGTAGAGGCTAGTCCTCATGCTGCCTCGATCTCCTCTTCGGTCGACAGGGGCAGGCGAATGGTGAACGTCGTCCCGCGGCCTGGTTCGGAACGTACGTCGATTGCACCTTGGTGTTTGTCGACGACGACGGAGTACGCAATCGCCAAGCCTTGCCCGGTGCCTCGGCCGACCTCCTTTGTGGTGAAGAAGGGTTCGAAGATCCGTCGCCGGACGGACTCGGGCATGCCGGTGCCGCTATCGGCAATCTCGATGATGGCGTAGTTGTCGTCGCTCGAGGTGGACACCGCGATGGTTCCAAGGTTGGCTTCGTTGTCCTTGTTGGCATCGCCGATAGCGTGGGCGGCGTTGACGATGATGTTCAGGATTACTTGGTTGAACTCGTCGCGCATGCACGGCACTCGAGGGAGAGTCGGATCCAGCTGGGTCTCCAGCTTGGCGACGTACTTCCACTCATTTCTTGCCACGGTCAAGGTCGCTTCGATGGCGCTGTTGATGTCGGTGAGAGCCTTGGTGCCTTGGCTTGGATGGGAAAACTCCTTCATCGCACGCACGATCTTCGTGACGCGTGCCAGACCATCGAGGCTCTGGTCGATGGCTTTGGGGACCTCTTCACGGACGAAGCCGAGCTTCGCTTTGCGCACTTTCTTGGATGCCTCCTTGAGGTGGGACTCTAGGAGGGAGTCCGCTTTGGCCGCCTCCACCGCAACGACGCAGGCGTCGAGCGCTTCGAGGATGCCGGACAGGGCCTTCTTCAAGAAGCCGACGTTGTCGGTGATGTATTGGGTTGGGGTATTGATCTCGTGAGCGATGCCTGCCGCCAGCTGGCCAATGGACTCCAACTTTTGGGTGTGGGTCATCTGAGCCCGCATGGCCTCGTTGTCCGCCTCCGCCTCACGTTGGTCGGTGACATCCCGGACCAATGCGAAGTACTCCGGCTTCGCACCGTCATTACCAGCTGCCGGGACGACCACACATTCCGTCACCGCTCGCTTCGACCCTCGTCCAAACCGGATTTCTACGGGGTCGTGGCTGCACGTTTCCTCTTCCGACGCGCCCTGATTCGCCGTGGGGAACATGGCCTGAAAGCGGTCTCGGTCCTCGTCCTCGACGAAGTCGACCAGATCACTGGCGAACGGGTTCGCGTCACAGCGCTCCAAGATTCGCTGGAACGCGTCGTTCCACTCGATGAAGCGGGCCGCGTCGTCGAGAACCACGATCCCGATTGGGGATTGCGTGAACAAGGCGCGGAAACGATGCATCCGGGACCGGAGCTCGTCGTTGAGGGCCGTTACCTTGCGGCGTTCGTCCGTCAGTGCTTCGGTACGGCGAAGGACGCGCTCCTCGAGAAACGACTCCTGAAGCTCCAGCTGTGCTTGACGATCGGTCAGCGCCCTGAGCTCGTTGTAGGACTGACGACAGTTGTAAACCAAGAATATGTCGATGAAGAGCACCCATCCCGCATGCTCCAAGAAGCGCCACCAGCCCGGATTCGCTTCGCCGTACATCGACTCCGGCCAGAGCATTCCGCGCAAGAAGTGATCGAGGGCGACGATCACCGTTGCGGGCGCGAGGATCGCCATGTCGCGATAGAACGCTAGAAAGGCGAGGCAACCGAAGATGTGGAAGTGGGTTTCGATGCGTCCGCCGGTGAGATGGATCAGCAATGCCGACCAGAGCATCAGTGCACACGCCAGCGTGACACGCGCTATCCGCTTACCTGGGAACGCGCGGGAGACCGCGATGGGCACGATGGTCAGCAACCCGCCCACGATTAATGCCGCATAGACGTGAATGTGCGGCGACGGTGCGCGGCCCGCCCAGGTAGACGGCGATAGCCAGTAGGCGAGCGCAATCGCTCCCGGCCACTGCACCAGGAGCAGGAGTTGCAGCATCTTGTCGGTGCGCCGGGCCAACCGCTCGTACTCTTCGTTGAACAGCTCCTGGGCTCGGGCGGCCGCTTGGGCCTGCACTCCGTCTGCGCTCGGTTCTCGAGAGGTGAGCACGAAAGTCGGACCAGCTTGTGGCGTGAGTACCGCCGTCTGTGCGGGTGCGTGGGAGCCGCCTGTCATGGCTTGTTTGCTCCGTTGGCATGTGTGCTAGTGACGCGTCCCAATAGGCCAACGAGGAACGCCTGCACGGCGTCAGTTGGGTCTTTGGGCTCCTGGAGCGAGCAGCCGTAAACGGGCGTGGACGAGCGACTCTCGCTCGCGCCGAGCACCAGCTTGGAAATGC
Source organism: Polyangiaceae bacterium (assembly GCA_050298815.1). Classification (GTDB taxonomy): domain Bacteria; phylum Myxococcota_A; class Polyangia; order Polyangiales; family Polyangiaceae; genus SZUA-265. The sequence continues at coordinate 30,035 of JBNKUV010000075.1, read as the reverse complement.
GGGCGCTACCCAGGTTCGAGCCTTCGTGGCCTCGGCTCTGGGTGATGCCACCGTCGAAGCGCAGCGTGCCGGACTCGTCGTAGAGCATCACGTGTCCGCTGGTCGAAGCTCCAAACGCGTCGCTGATGGTCCCCGTTGAGTCAACGACGACGCTTACTCCTGGTATGGCTTCGGCTCGTTCGTAGAGTCGAGTCTTCGCCCACGCGGCGCTTTCGGAAGGCGCGATGAATACCACGTGAGCGTCGACCTCGCCGCCGATTCCAGTCATCAGACGCGCCAGCTCGGCGATGCTCGCTTGGGTGCAGGGGCACTTGGGATGGGCCAGCATCACCAGTGTCCATCGGTGCGGCGCGCGTTCGATGCTTGCCGTCGGCCAGCGCATTGCGCTGGCGCCCTGGCTGCCTTGGGCAGCTCCATAGGCGGTCAGGAGCGCGAACCCAAGACAAAGGCTCGTGGACCAGGCGACAAGCACGAGTTTCCACCGCCAAGTGAGTTGCCCGCGCCAGCTATCAGGCTCGCGTTTTGCTTTCGGTTCCCCCACAAGACGACCTCACAGTTCCGATCGGCCAGCGTGCGGTGGTCCTTAGTAGAAGATGGATAAAGAATCGATAAAACAGCGCGCAGGTGGGCAGGATCTGCCGGGGGCAGAAACGTTGGAAGCCCCAGATGCGGGGCAAAGGAGGTTCTGACGCGGTGCCTGCGGCTGAGCAGCGGGCCGTGTAGGTTGGGGGCGCAGCCTGGGGCCACTGTCGGCCGCTCGACTGTTCCGATGGCATGCGAGCTTCTCGCCGCACGCGGTGCCTGCTACGGCAAGTCGGTGTCGCACATTCAGCATCGGTGCCGCCGGCCATGACGCGTGCGCGTGAGAAGTCGGTTCTGCGGTATTGGCTTTCCCTGTTGCGCCACGAGGAGGCTTTGGCAGCGCGCCCAAGGGCACGTCGCGTGCAGCATGGGGGAGCTCCCACGGGTGCGCAGTTGGCCCAGCCTGCGCCGGGTCAAGACTACATGAAGCTCCCCTTGAGCGGGGTGGAGACATTCCTGGTTCGAGCCAAAGGCGAAGTCGAGGTACCCGTCGTTGGCGAGGCGGCGGCGTTCTTCGAGGATTGGTTGGCGGGGCAGTACCGGCGCGGAATTGACGAGGGGACGCTCGAACACCTGGTGTTCTTTCCCTCGCTGCTCTTGCCGCGGCAGGAGTTGGCTGGCCCGCTACGCTTTGCTGTCGTCCTGGAGTGGCTCTACGATGATGGAAAGCGCTTCGTGGTGCCGTCTGCTCGTGAACGTGCCCGGAAGCACTTCCCACCGCCCCCTGGGCGATTGCGCATCCAGAGTGTGAGCGGCTCGGTGGATGACAGCCTCCCGTTTTTCGTCGATTCGAGACTCTTGCGCGATACGCTCCGTATCGATGCCGAACGTTTGGACGAGTTTTTTGCACACGTAAGACAAGAAACACCCGAGGCTAGGGAAGTGGTGGCGAGGCTCAACGGGCTCCTGTTCGACCAAGTCGTAGAAGGCGGCAAGGAGGACGCTCCGGCTCCCAGTGCCGGGTCCGCGGACGAGCGATCGCTGTTGTCCGAGTTGTGCGAGCTGACGCGGCTGCGACTCGCTCAATGTCAGTCCAAGAGTCGCGTCTTCGACGTCGCCGTGTTGCTCGATGCGTCCCGCGATCGCGCGACCTTCCACGTGCAACGGGACTTGCAGGCTGCACTTTCGCTGCTCGAGGAGGACGAACTCGACTCGGGCACGCCGCTCAGAACATACCTGGGTGAGCAGAAGTCGCTCAGCGGGCGCGCACCCGTCTTGGGGAGTTACGGGGGGATCGGCTTGACGCCGAGTCAGCGCGCGGCGGGGGAGCTCTTTTTGGGTTCCACCTTCGCCGCGGTTCAGGGCCCGCCTGGAACGGGGAAGACCCACCTGTTGCTCACGTTGGGCGTTTCCGAACTCGTGCGCAAGGTCGAGCCTCTGCTGCGGACGAACCACCCCAGCTTGGACTTCCTTCTCGCCACCAGCACGAACAATCGCGCGGTGGACAACGTGGTCGAACCCTTGGGGCGCTTCTTACCCGAAGACCGCTTGCCGCTCAGCTTGCGCATCGGCAGTCGCGAAGTGGTGGAAAAGGTGAGCTGCGTGGAGCTGGCCCGGGCGCGGCGCTGGATCGAGCGGCACACCGAGCCCTCCGAGGAAGAGTGGGAGGCCAAAAAGCACACCTTCGGAACGGTCTATGAGCGCGTAGTCCAGGCGACTGCGCCGGCGCTGGCAGCGCAGACGGCAGAGCATCGGTTGGCGGCCATCCGAGCGGAACTGACCCGACTCGACGAGCAGGCCGAGAGCGAGCGCCCAATCACCAAGGGCGCATTCACCAGTCTTGCGGCGCAGCCCGACTTGTCTCGAATGGGGCTCGTTCGGGCGCAGCTCGAAGCTTTGAGCACACGCTTGCGGGCACTGAGTGACCTTTCGGGATCGGAGAAGACCACACCGTCGATGCTGACTCAGCACTACAAGCTGACGACCGAACGTTTCCTCGCGCCCCTCGAAAGCAACCTCGGGTCAGCCCTTCAATTGGCGCTTCCCCCCAAAGATGTACCCCGGGACGACAAGCCCGCACAGCTCGAGGCATGGGAGAATGCGGCAGAAGAATCGCTCGCGAATGTACTCGAGCTACTGGCCGCCGTCGAGGTGAGGGTCGAAGAGCGGGATTGCCTCGCCAGGCGGACGGAACTCGAGGCGGAAGCCGCCCGTCTCGAAAAGCAAGTGCGCTCGTCGACGGTCGCCGAAGTGGACTGGCATCTGCTCGATGATGACTTGGTGGCGCTGTCCGATGCAGCTCTGGAGCTGCGTGAGTGCTGGGCGCGCAAGCACCGAGCCGCCCTGCTTGCGGCGCTCGGGGCGGCGATCGAAGTCTCCAAGCGCGCTCGCTCGTTGCGCGCTCTTTTGGCGGCCAAGAAGGGGCCTGGGATATGGCTGCGGCGATTGTACCCAGTCTGGGGCTGCACGCTGCTTTCGCTCGGGAACAATTTCAACCCGGCGCCCGCGCAGCTGTCGCGAGTCGTGATTGACGAAGCGGGGCAGTGCCACGCAGCGTATGCCGCGTCAGCGATGTTGCGGGCAGCGTCGATTCTCGTCATCGGGGACACGCATCAGCTCGAGCCCGTGGTGGAAGTGTCCAAGCGAGACGAAGCCAGGGTTGTGCGCGGGCTTCGATTGGGTGATGAGGCACAACTGGGTCCCTTTCGAATGCATGAGGGGTGCGAGAACTCAGCGCAGAGCCTCGCGGACCGAGCGGTATTCGAGCGACCTACCCTGATCGACCACTTCCGCTGCCAACCAGAGATCGCCGCCATCTGCGAACGGCTTTGCGGGTATGGACTGGTAACCCATACGCCGCCTGCCTCTTGCGCGACGTTGCTTTCCGAGTTGAGTCGACCGCTGCTGCACGTCCCGGTTTCGGGGCAGCAAGAGCGCTTCGCCGGTAGCTGGATGAATCGCGGGGAGCTCGAGTTGGTACAGCTTTGGGTTCAGCGACTGCTGAGAGCAGGGATCGGGCCGGCTGAGATCGGGATCATCACGCCATTCCGCGGGCAACTGGAGGCATTGTGGCGACAGCTGCGGGCTGCCAAGGTGCCCCTGGAGCGCCCAGCCTCGGAAGAGTCTGACCAGGTCTCGCTTCTTGATGCGTGTGACCAGGGCGTGGCACTGGGGACCGTGCATCGGTTCCAAGGGGGAGAGCGTCGCGTGATCCTGTTTTCGACCACGCTGACTCACCCAGGCTCGCTGCGCTTCGTCGATGCGCGAGTCAACCTCATCAACGTCGCAGCATCCCGCGCGCGAGAGCACCTGCTCACCATCGGCCACACCGAGACGTTGGCCGCGGGGGTGCACACGCGATTGCTACTGGACGGTGCGCTCCGGTTGAGCTGACGGGGCTAGTGGGCGCGCTGCGAGGGATCGGGGTCCTTGGCGCTGAGTGTCCCCTTGGTGGTCCTGCTGCGAGGCAGGATCTCCTGGCTGCGAAGCGCGGCCGCGTCGTCGTGTTCCACCGTCCCAGTCCGGATCAGGGGACGTTGGCGGACATCACTTCCCACTCGGGATCACTGCAATAGGGGCAATCTGCACCGACGAGTAGGCCCTTGCCCGTCGCCGACTCGTCACCCTTGAGCCACCAATTGAGCCACGCGAGGTTTATCTTCGTGAAGTCCCCACCGCCGGGCTGGAACAGGTCGCCACCGTGGCCGATGTCTTTGCTGAACCACAGCACTGGGACATCCAGCTCAGCGATTCTGTTGTAACCCTCCAGCCCACCGTCGTAGGCCGTATCGGCGGGGCCGCCTTCGACGAAGAGCACGGGTGTCTTGACGTCATCGTAGAAGGCTTGAGTGGCTCCGGCCATGCCGGAGCTGGTGACGCCCCACACGGTGATGCGTGGATCAGTGATGGTGCCCTGGGCCATCAAGCCACCACACGAGAAGCCGTTGGAAGATACCTTGCTCGTGTCGAGCGCTTGGTAGTACGCGCTGCAGGGCTTGTCGTTTTCGGCGATGGCCCAGTCGACGTACGCGATGAGCGGTGCCCCCATCGCCTCCATGTCCGTCCGATCCATCGGGCGCCCACCACTGCCGCCGGGCGTACCATCAGCGACGATGAAGTAGCCATGGGAGGCGATCTCGGCCATGGCCGCTGCGTTCGAGAGGCCATCTTGGGAGCAAGCTCCTTCACCCCAAACGAAGATCGGGTACTTCTCGTTCCCGCCTAAGTCCGCCGGGCGAAAGATGGTGCCCTCGTTGATGCCGGGGTCAGCGTTGGTCTCGACGATCACATCGTGTGGACCACTGCCGGAGGCATTGGTGCCCGTCGGTTGGGATTCGGTGCAGGTGCCGACGAAGGGCTGCTCTGCCTCGACTTCCTCATCCTCTTCGGCTGGCATGTTGCCTTCGGCGTCCGGGACTGTCTCCTCGCTGGGAGGTACTGGATCATTCTGTGCGGGGTCGTCGGGGCTGCCACCGGCGCCTTCCATGGTCACGTCTGGAGTCTCACCCATGTCCGTGTTCGCAGCAGTGTCCGTCTCCGTGACGCTCTGCTCTGGGGTCGGCCCGCTGCTGCCATCCGGCGTCGAGCCAGGGACGGGCGCCTCTGGGCCTGGGCTCGGTGCCGTCGCAGCAGGAGCCGCATTGGTCTCACCGGCGGGGTCCGCTCCACCGCCGCTTGACGGCATCGTCTCGGCGGCGGAGCTCGTGGAGGTGTTTTCCGCCGTCGGCTCGGTTCCGGCCACCGTTTGAGGTGCCGTCTCGTCGGTTCCGCCCGTCGAGTCGCTGCACGCCCCCAGGCACAACGTCCCCACGATCAAAAGTCCAAGTGAACGGTGCTCGGCAGTTGTCATGCGCTCTCCTCGTCGGTGATGGGGGCTGCTCGGACCCGAGCAGCAGTCGCGGCCAGCTCCCGGTTTAGCTCAACCAATTGAGGGCGGCGCGCGTCCCCGACGATGGAGCGCCCAAGCGTTCTGCGTCGCCGACCATGGCAACACAAGTTTCCCGAAAGGGTGAATCGCTGATGCATTGCACCGTCGGGACGACGCAGAAAATGCGAACTAGGTCACGGTCAATCGCAAGGCTCGATTGTCAGATCTCGAACTTGCCGACGGCCGCCTCGCAGCCCTCCCAGCAAATGGCGATGTTCTTGGGATCGAACAACTGCTCTTCTGGGGGGAGCTTGACCGCCATGCCCGTCATCGCTTCCGGTCCGTAGAACTCGCCGGACTCTGCCTCCGGATCGGCACAGGCGCGGAGGATCCCCAGTGCGCCGTCTTCCGCTGTCTGAGCTTCGGACATGATGGGGTGACCCGCGTTGACACCGCCGAACTTCTGCGATGTCGTTTGCAATCCAGTGCGTGCCACCCCCGGGTGGGCCAGCAGCACCTTCACGTTGACGATGCCCGCGGCTTCGAGGCGTTGCTTGAGGCCATAGGTGAACGTGCAATTGGCCAGCTTGGATTGGTGATAGCGCTCCCAGCGAGGCCCGCCAAAGTTCGCTATTTCACCTGGCTCGCCGTCGCCACCGAGGTTGCCGCCGTTCTTGCCGAAGTACTTGGCATCGTGGTCGGAGCCTCTGCGGGCGCCCGAGGTGTGGTTGACGATGCGTGCTTCTTTGCTTTTTCGGAGCAGTTCGAAGAGCTCCTTGGTGAGGAGAAACGGGGAGATGCTGTTGGTCTGCATCTGTACGTCGTAACCGTCTTGGGTGGCTTGATCGGGCAGCGCCATGACGCCGGCGTTGTGACAAAGCACGTCGAGGACGTCGAATTGGCTCCGGATGCGTCGAGCTGCTTCGCGCACACTGCCGAAGTCCTGCAGATCGCACTCGATGGCTTCGAATCTGCCCTCGGGTACTGCCTTTTTCAAGTCAGACAGCGCGCGCTCGGCGCGTGCGCTGCGTCGGTTCAGCAACAGCACGGTCGCGCCGAGTTTGGCAAGTTCGCGGGCGCAGACGTAGCCTGTGCCGCTGGTGGTTCCGGTGATGGCCACCACCTTTGCGGTCATGTCCTGGGTGTGCTGGTCGATCACTTCGTTCAGGTACTTCGTTTCGGCGGTCATCGTCGTCACTCCTTGGCAAACTCGGGTGCTTCGTCGTCGATCCATCGACGGCGCTGGCACCCGATGAAGGACAGACTAGCTCACGTGCCGCCGAAGCGCGTGCCACATCCTGCACCGCTCCTGCCCAATCCTACACACCTGGTCGATTTTGTGCGAACGGCGCAGAGTCGCGCTACTCTGCCTAGTCGGAGCACACAGCATGTCCCAGAAGCCGCTCTTGGCACGTATCCGAAGCGCAATCGACGCCGATTCACCGAACGGAGCCTGCAACCAGGTCCATTCCGACTTGGGCCTGATCCTGCTTTGTGAGCGGGCCCCCACGCAATTCGAAGCCAGTATCTACGAGCCCGTCGTGTGCCTGATCCTCCAGGGAGCAAAGAAGACGACGATAGCCGACCAGTCTCGCGTGGTCTCCGCCGGGCAGTACATCGTCGTCAGTCACGATCTCCCCGTGGTGGCTCGCGTGACGCAGGCATCACCGCACGAGCCCTACCTGGCGGTCGTCATCGAGTTGAAGTTGTCCGTACTTCGAAGTCTCTACGACGAAGTGGACCCCACGCATCTCGAGACGGCAGCGGCCAGCTCCATGGAGGTGGCTCCCATCGAGCCAGCGCTCGAGGACGTCGTGGGCCGCTATCTCGATCTGCGGGACGATCCCGTCGGCGCTCGCGTGTTGCACCCGCTCGTGCAGAAGGAGCTCCACTTCCGACTGTTGCTCTCCAAGGCGGGGGGCATGTTGCGCTCGTTGATTCACAGAGACAGCAACGAGAGCAACATCGCCCGAGCCATCCAGGTGCTGCGCACGGATTACCGCAAATCTTGGGACATTCCAGAGCTTGCGAAGTCTGTCGGCATGAGCGCTTCGGCGTTTCACAAGCACTTCAAGGCCGTCACCAGGACGACGCCGCTGCAGTATCAAAAGGAGCTCCGCCTGACCGCGGCACGCCGCCTACTGCGCGCGGGGCCACACAGTGTCGCGAGTGCCGCGTTCGAAGTTGGTTACGAAAGCCCTTCTCAATTCAGTCGCGAGTACACGCGGAAGTTCGGCAAGCCGCCCAGATCGGATCTGCACTTGGAGTGATCGCGCCTCGGGTGGCTGCGACCGGAGTGCGAATGCCGCGTGGCTAGAAGCAGGGCAGCGCCTTGAGGTCGGGCTCCACGAACACAGAACGGGCGTGCGCGCTGAAGAGACGCGCTCTCGAGTAGTAACGAAGCGGCAGGGTTGGCTCGAGTAGTTCCGGGCACAGATCGAGCAGCTGAACCGAGTCGGTGGGACGTGCGGCCAGACGCGCGGCTTGCACCAAGTGCATCCAAGCCCGCGTCGTGGTTTCAAAGTAGCCGCGACTGACGGACTCCTGCAGGCCGTGGGCATGGTTGAGTCGGATGATGCCAGCGCGCATGCGGAGGTGCGCCTCGTCGAGGTCGAAACGAGCCAAGTGCAGGTAGGCGGTCCTGAGGTGAAGGCGATGGTCCCAGTCGGCATGCGCGATGGCTTGGGAGCCAAACCGAGACCACAATTCGGGGTCGTCCATCGTGAACATCGTCGTAGTGCTGAGGTGTCGGCTTAGCCAGATCACACCGACTCTGGTGTCGTCGGTGAGCCAGCCAGCAGGGCGTTCGCCGCCGGCCCGGTCCGCCGACGCTCTGCAACCCCTGGAATACCCAGGGAGATCGTGAGATGGACGGGACGAGAAGAAAAAACTTCGTCCGCGTGTCGATCTTGCTCACGGTCGCTCGTCGCCAGGGTGACGGCGCGATGCCGCGTTTTCGGCATTGCGCCGACCAAAACGGAAGAAACTAGGAGAAAACCAATGCGAGTGATGGTGATCATCAAGGCGACCGACAATTCCGAAGCCGGGGTCCTGCCCAGTGAGGAGCTGATGACGGCGATGGGTAACTTCAACGAAGAGCTGGTCAAGGCTGGCGTCATGCTTGCCGGCGACGGTCTCAAGCCGAGCAGTGAGGGCAAGCGAGTACGGTTTTCGGCCGGCAAGAAGACCGTCGTCGACGGGCCGTTCACGGAGACCAAGGAGCTGATTGCCGGCTACTGGATCTGGCAGGTCAAGTCATGGGACGAGGCGCTCGAATGGGTCCGACGCTGTCCCGATCCCATGCCGGGCGAAGAATCAGAGATCGAGCTTCGCCCAGTGTTCGAGATGGAGGACTTCGGCGAGGCGATGCCGCCCGAGCTGCGTGCGCAGGAAGAACGTCTGCGCGACGAAGTCGAGCGAACAACCAAGTCCTGAGGGTCGCTGTGCGGTGTGCGTGACTGAAGTATCGACGAGCGCCATCGAGTCCGTCTGGCGGCACGAGTCGACGAGGCTCCTGGGGGGTCTCGTCCGACTCGTGCGCGACGTGGCGCTGGCCGAGGACCTGGCGCAGGACGCGCTGGTCGTTGCGTTGGAGCGCTGGCCGTCGTCCGGGATCCCGGACAATCCCGGCGCCTGGCTCATGGCAGCCGCCAAGAACCGGGCGCTGGATCACCTGCGTCGAGGGGACATGCAAGCGCGCAAGCATGGGCAGATCGCAGACGAGCTCTTGCTCCAACAGGAACTGAGCACTGAGCTCGACGAGTCCGTTGGCGACGACGTGCTCGGTCTGATGCTCATCGCCTGTCACCCAGTCTTGTCTCGCGAGGCAAGAGTCGCGCTGACGCTCCGATTGTTGGGGGGACTGTCGACGAGCGAAATCGCCCGAGGCTTTCTCGTCCCTGAGCCGACCATGGCTCAGCGCATCGTGCGCGCGAAGCGCACCCTGACCGAAGCACGCGTGCCTTTCGAGGTCCCGCGCGGGCCCGACCTATCCGAGCGACTCGACTCCGTGCTGGAAGTGCTCTACCTGATTTTCAACGAGGGCTACACGGCGATGCGCGGTGAAGGCTTGGTCCGACCTGAGCTCTGCAACGATGCGCTGCGTCTGGGTCGGATGCTGGCGGAGCTGGCGCCCGACGACGCCGAGGTGCATGGTTTGGTTGCGCTGATGGAGCTACAAGCATCGCGGCTGCGAGCTCGGGTCGATCGGAGCGGCAAAGCGATCTTGCTCTTGGACCAAGATCGAACACGCTGGGACCGGCTGCTCATCGGGCGTGGGCTTTCGGCGCTGGCTAGCGCTGAGGTGTTGGCGTGTCCGTTGGGTCCGTACACGATTCAGGCGGCGATCGCGTCCTGCCACGCGCGCGCGTCGAGTCCAGAGGCGACGGACTGGTGGCGCATCGTCGCTCTCTACGATGCCCTCGTGGAGCTGACGCACTCGCCCGTCGTCGAGCTGAACCGGGCCGTGGCCGTGTCGATGGCATTCGGGGCGGCGGCGGGCCTCGAACTCGTCGATGCGCTCGCAGACGAACCGTTGCTCGCGGATTACCACCTGCTCCCCGCGACCCGTGGGGATCTCCTCGAAAAGCTCGGCCGCAACGACGAAGCTCGCCGTGAATTCGAACGCGCGGCAGCGCAAACGCAGAATGTCCGCGAGCGGGAGCTGTTGACCAAGCGCGCGCGTCGTTGTTAGGGGAGGGGGTCGACGCTTCGGGAGGGGTTCTACCTGGCGTTTCGACACCCGAGGTGAGCGGGTCTTGGTCGTCGTGAGTGCGCGACGGATCACTTCGATCGAAAAACCGACAGCAGCCCGTCGCCGCAGCGAACTGCGTGCAGCTGTACGTACCAGGACTTCGCCAGATCGGCGTTCACTTTGCGACAGGACAGCTCGACGAAATCGCCCCCTGCCTGATTTCCCTCCAGCAGTCGTAGGGGCAAGAGCGCCCGAGCATGCTCAGTCCTTAGCTTCGTGGGTTCTTCACCCGAGACGCTCAATCGCTTCCAAGCATCGGCGGACAACGTCAAGTAAGCGACCAGCGTGGTGTCCGTTGGGCCGGGCACCGCCGAGCTGGACGACCCCACGGCGCTGACGATCCACTTCACTGTGAGAACTCCCTCCGGAAGGAGGATCCTTTCGGCGAGCTCGTCGGCGTCCGTGTGTACCTCTGTCGCCGAGGCAGAAAAAGCGGGGTCGTCTCGACACGCCAGCAGTGCGAGTGCGGTGAGCAAAGAGGCGATCAAGGAGCTGAAGGTCACGGCGTCAATCAGCCCTAACACGACTCCGAATCGCGTGCCCAACATCGTGGTGACCTGGCGCCCACGAGATCTTGACTCGGAGTCAACGCGGCGGGCTTGGCGGCCACGAATTTCTGACTCGGAGTCAACGCGGCGGGCTTGGCGGCCACGAGATCTTGACTCGGAGTCAACGCGGCGGGCTTGGCGGCCACGAATTTCTGACTCGGAGTCAATGCGGCGGGCGTGGCGGCTGCGAATTTCTGATTCGGAGTCAACGCGGCGGGCGTGGCGGCCACGAATTTCTGACTCGGAGTCGACGCGGAGGGCCTTGCCGGGCGGCACCCGACGCCGCCGTTGCAGCCCCCGCGTCGACCCGGAGTCGTCGTCTCAGCGCAAGTTCAGTTTTCGTCTTCAGCTTCGACCTCGTTGCCGGTTGCGGGATCGATGTCGGGAACCTTGCGGTTGAGCCGGTTGTATTCGTACACGATCTCGTCTTGCTCGAGGATCGGAGCGAGCAGGCGCTGACGCTGGGTGACCAGTTGTGGGTCTTCTTGGTTGAGGGTTTTTGCCAGCACGTAGACCACCAGATTGCACAATAGCTCGTTTCCCTTCAACGTCGCAGCGCGCACCCGGTCGGCTGTGACGCGTGTCTCGCCCTCGGCCAGCAGCACTTGCTCGAAGTCGATGACCAGAGAACGAATGCGCTCGAGTAGTTTGCTCGCCCCGACGCCTGCCAGCGTCGATTCGAGCTCTGTGGCGCGACGCAAGAACCCCTTGACCAAGTCCAGCTGTTCCACATGAGGTTTTCGCGTGATGCCCAGAACGCCATTGGGCAGCAACATCGCGCGATGGTTCTGCAGTTGCGTGTGCTCCTCGGAGCCGTCTGCATACGCCTTGAGCTCACTGACGAGCTTCGCGTCCACTCCTGCAATCGCACTATCGATCTGCTTGTCGATGAGCACCGCCGGCGATAGTGGCGGCTTGGTTCGAGCGCGACGCCTCTGCTCACCGCGTTTGGCCTGTAGTTCCGCGGTTTGCTGGTCGTGCGCCAAGGAATGGTCGCACAGGGCAACGAGCACCGAATCGGCCTCCGCGTTTGCCAGCGTCTTGAGCTTACCGACCGCGAAACGCCGGCGCCCCGTCCCTATCCGTCTGAGATTAACCAAGTTGAGAACACTTGCTTCCGTCATTTGAACACCTCCACGTACATCGTAAGCGTGTGGCGAGTAGCCCTGCAACCAGCTAGTTCACTCGTCGCGACGTGGGTGTGGCAGAGCACCAAGGAATCGATCTTGCGGATAAATCCGCCCGAACCCAAAAACACTTGGGAGGAAATGCGAGGCCGCGTCCCAACCTCCACCCCGACTCGGCGACAGGACAGCCCTCGCCGCGCATCCAAGCCGTCGAAGCGATCACCTGTAACAGCAGGGAACCACCTACGGATTCGGTGCTCACAACCTGCTGGTCGCCTGCCGCCAGCAACGACTCGTTGATTGGGGGTTTCGGTTGGTGAGGAATTCGATGCCAGTGGAGAACCCGGGGCACGAGCCTCATGCCGCAACGCGTCGAGCCGCCAACGTCCTCGAAGCGCGACCCGGGGGCGCGAAGGTGGCCGTTCTTCATCTGGACCGTTTGCGCGCGCGAGAAGACCAGACCCTGGCCATCGTTGGTTCCATGAGTGCGGGGTGGGTGCGCAGCCCGCGAAGACTACGTCTGCCAGTCGCGGCGCGCGAGTCGATACACCGCGCAGTCGTCGTCACCAAAACTACGGTGCTCCACGAACCGAAACCCGAGGCGTTCGTAGAAGCGGCGTGCGCGCTCGTTCGATGCCATCGGGTCGATGAGGATGCCGTCCACCATCGGATCGGCGAAGCAACGGTCGATGGCCGTGCGCATCATCTCGGTACCGAATCCCTGTCCCAAGTAGCCTTCCTCTCCGATCCAGATGTCGATGGCGCGCAGGCCAGTGGGGCACTCGCCCCAGTAGTGGCTGTCCTCGCGCGCGGGATCGATGATCTGAATGAACCCGATGGGCGCACCTTCCACCTCGGCGATGAGCTGCTCGCGCCAGTCGGGGCGGCGAACGAGCTCCTGCTCCCAGCCCCAATCCTCGGTACCCTTGGAGGCGATGATGTGTGGGGCCGCGTCCCAGCGTCGGAGGAGGTCGAGATCGGCGGGAGTAGCCGGTCGAAGGTGAATCATGGGTTTCGCCGTTCGTTCGTTGGCTCTCTGCTCGCGGCGCCGTCGTCCGACGCCCATCAGCGGTCTCATGTGCTGGTCCTCGACCGGGACGTCGAATCCGATCCCCACCGACACCACCTGGAGCCCTGCGCCCCGCAGCGCTTTCGTGATGTCCTCCGCCGTGAGCCCAAAGGGTTCTGCCGCTGCCGCATCCAGCTCCCAATCCCATTGGACGAAGTACCCGTCTGGGGCGAGTCGGTCTGCAAGCATCGCGACGGCGGCCGGGTAATCGTCGAGAAAGGCGCACACCGAGGAGCACACGATGAGGTCAAAGGGGCCAGTGGCGAGCTCATCGTTGCGAATGGTTTCCGGGGTCCACTTGGCGACGCCGAATCGAACGTTCACGAAACCCTTCCGAGCGAGAACTGCCACCATCGCCGGGGAGGCATCCACAGCGACTACCTCCCGCACGCGTGGTGCGAGGCGCTCGGTCAGCAGCCCTGTGCCGCACCCAAAGTCGAGGACGCGTGTGTCTGGCCCCAGAGCGACGGAGGCGAAGAGCGACGCGGAAGCCGCGTCAGCGTAGGCGACCACCGTCGGGTCCTCGTCCCAGGTCGCCGCCTGTTCAGCCCACGAGTCCGCCGCGTCGACGGCGGGCGTCGGATTGTCTTGGTCTCGAGTCATTTTGGCTGTCTGATCCCTCAGCGTTGGGGTTGTCCTCTTTCTTGTCCCGGGTCTGCTGAGCGAGGGACTCTAACCTCGCCGGTAGACTCCAGGCGTGACGCCTAAATGTCGCTTGAACGCGACGTTGAGATGCGCCTGACTCGAAAAACCACAGGCATCGGCGATACCTGCGAGTGAGCAGCCACGGTCCCGCAGCATGGCCTTGGCCTTCTCGAGGCGGCGTTGTGTAACGTATCGATGCGGCGTCGTTCCAAAGCTCCGCTTGAACAGCCGAGCGAAATGATCCGGGCTGTAACCAGCAAGGGCAGCCAAGTCCACCAGGCCGAAGTTGTGGCTGAGGTGCTCTTCGATGAACGCGCGGACTTGTGCTCTGGCGAAGCCGGTCAGACCCTGCTCGGAGATGGCAGTTTCATGCCGCTGGCCATACCGCCCGGTGACGTAGGCAGCCAGCGCAATGGACAGGCCCTGCACATAGGTTGCGCCGAGCGGTTGCCCCGTTGCCGCTTGTCGCTGCAGCCGCTTCACCAAGTCGACGACGTGCGCGTCGACCAGTCCAAAGCGTGCACCGTCGCTCGGATCGAGGGCGGCGCTGTCGCCACTCAGGAGGACGCCCAGGGTTTCCTTCGAGAGATTCACCGCCACGCACTCAGCCGCCTCGCCACGCCAGGTGATTTGCTTGAAGCACGTGCCACGCGGGAGGAGATCGATCGCCCCCGGATGTCTCATGAAGTCGCGTCGCCGGTCAGTAGCCGCCAAAGCCCCCTGCCGCACTTCGTCAATTCGCACTTCGCTGACCCCGCCACTCCAGACGAGAACCGTATCCGTATCCGTGGCTAGGTCCTGCAGAGTACCGGCGCCGACGAAGTGACCGACGCGCACTGGAAGACCGTTCCAGTCGGAACCCGTCAGAGGCTGACCGTATTTTTCATTCACAGTAGTGTTCAATGTTAACATAATTCCGGCGCCGAGGGTCCACCATGACCGTCGAGGTGTGCGCCCCGCAGGCGCAACGCAATTACACAGCCATCATGAAAGCCAGTTGCTACGGAAACCGCCAAATCGCTGCTCAGGGAAATACGAGTCTGTGGGGCATTTGCAGCTGCTAACCCTGCGGTGCTGCTCTGCGGCCTTGCCGGCACCAGGGATTGCTGGCACGGGGTCGAACATCGAGAACGTGAAAGAAAATGTCGGCAATCTGAAGGACTGGTCGGCGGAGTTCGATTACTTAGAACTGATCATGAATCAGCCGCGGTTCCCCTTCCTGCGCAACACCCGCGACGTTCATCAGAATGCCGAACGTCGGCACCCCGAAGCGGCTGGCCCCCAAGGGCGCACACGTGCCGGCAGCCTAGCGCTCGTTTTGGTCCTGTGTGGCGGACTCGTGTGCTGCGGTCAGGACTCCGGCGGGGGCGGCGAAATGCCGGTCGTCACACCCGGTCCAACCGGTTCTGGCGTCGCGCCGTCGTCACCAAGCAACGGCAGCGGACCAGTGGCGCCGGGTGTCTCGTCGACCACGCCGTCGAGTGAGACGAGCGCGGACGGTCCCGTTGCCGCTCAGCCATCAACCCCGACGACGAGCGCAACCACTCCGAGCGCACCAGAGCCCAGCGGCACGATGCCTGACGACACGGCGACACCAACCGCTGAACCACCGTCGCCGGGTGGCGGCGGGGCAGGGGGAACGCCGGGCGCTGGCGGCCAACCCAACGACGTTCCGGAAGCTGGAGGCACGCCTGGGACCGGAGGCATGCCTGGCGCCGGAGGCATGTCCGGAGCTGGAGGCATGTCCGGGGCTGGCGACGACGAGAACGTCGGGGCCTGGGACCCATGTCCTGATAGCGAACCGTGTCGGATCCTTCCGCTGGGTGATTCGATCACCGAGGGGATTGGTTCGTCCGACTCGAGTGCCTGGCGTGGACCGCTGTTTGAGCTTGCCCTCGAAGATGGCAAGGACATCACCTTCGTTGGCAGCAGGACGGCGGGGCCGATGATGCTCGGGGGTGCGCCGTTCCCCAGAGCGCACGAGGGCACGAGTGGGATCACGATCAGCGGTCTGGACGACAAGCTGGGCGGTCTGGTCAATCAGATCGGTGATGCTCACATCGTGCTGGTGCACATTGGGACGAACGACATGTACACCCAGCCCGGTCCAGCCATGGCACCTCAGCGTCTGGGAACGTTCCTGGACAATGTCGCGAGCTACTGGCCCGAAGCCATGATCGTCGTCGCACAGATCACGCCGTATCCGAGCCAGAACAACGACATCATCGCCTACAATGAGGGTATCGTCCCCGTCGTCGAGGAACGGATCGATGGCGGCGCGATGATGATGATGGTCGATCAGTTCACTGGTTTCCCGGAAAACGAACTGTCTGACGTGGTGCACCCGAACGATGCGGGGTACGCGCGCATGGCGGCCGTGTGGTACGACGCCATCGCAGAATACCTCAAACCTTGATCCCAAGTTGCCTGTCTGCGTGCAACGGCGACTGGGTTTTTGGCTGGTCGACCCAGTTTCTCGCTACACGAGGCCGGAAAGGGCACCCGTCGAGAACGAGCTGTCCGGCCCCTGACCATAGCTGTCGATCTCGACGCCAAACGCTTGGGCGATGGACACGAGCAAGTGATTGTTCGCACCTGCAGCGTACGCGCTGTCTCTTGCATTGCAAGAATCGTTTGGTGGCAAGCAGTCGTCGGCAACCCGAAGCCGCCGGCCGAAGCGGAAGGGAACGTTGGCACCACCGGCGAGGACCGTGGGTACGCCGGAAGAGGAGTGCAACGCCGGATTTCCGAGTTCACCCGAGGCATACACCAGCGTGCTGTCCAGTGCTCCCATCTCATCCAGTCGCTGCAACAGGCGCGCCATCTTCTGATAGCAGTACTTGTTGTACTTCGCGAGCGGTAACCAAGTGGATGGGTCACCGGTCCCCGCGAGGTTGCCCTGCCAATCGAAAGAAGGTGAAACGTATTGGTGTGCGACCTGGTTGTGCAAGTCCGAAGGCAAGCCGATGCCCAGCGAGTCCACCGCTGCGTTGTTCGCCACATCCCACGGCAAGTCGTTCATGACGAGAGTGCCGAAGCGAGTCACGTCACAGGCAAACGCCTGCGCCATCAAGTCGATGAAGAAGTTCGTCACGGCGTCGAAGGTCGGTTCGCCGCCGTTGTAGCGCATCAGCGCTTGGATCTCCGAGGGGAACTCTCCAGTGGCAGGGCGTGGTGGTGGTTCGGCGCAAGATGGCCCGCTGCCCACGCTTCCGAACGACTTTTCCAAGTCGCGGAGCGCCGCCAAGTGTTGATCCATCTTCTGCTTTTCGACCGATGACAAGCGGTCGCGCAATCGATTGCAGTCGTCGCGCACGGCATCAATCACGCTTTGCCCCAAAGCGTTGCGTCTCATCAGCTCCGCCTGACCATCCGCGTCGTCCGTTGGTGCGAAGCCGCCGAATAGGTAGTCGAACGCCTCGTAAGGCGAGATGATCTTGCTGACGCCAACACCGCCCGTGCTGTACGAGAGCGTGATGCCCGCGTGAGGGTTGGGGTCTCCGACACCGAGCACGACGTTGCTCTTGGTGGTCGCGGCACCGAGCCCAGACTCGACGGAAAGAAACTGGTCGAGGGACGAGTTGGCGGGCTGCCCGTTGACGAGGGGGCTACCGGTCAAGATGCTGCATGTCGCGTCGTGTCCATCTGCAGCGAGATCGATACCTTCAATGACGAGCAAGCGATCCTTGAAGCTCTTGCCAAACGTCTCTGGATCGTCGAAGGGTTGCAAGGAACAGTTTGGGTAGGAGATGTCCCAATCGGTTTCCGTATCCGTACCTCGTCGCGAGAGTCCTTCGACCGCGATATCAGGAGAGTCCGGAGACCGCATCGAGTGGTACTCGTACGCTACACCGTGCGGGTGGTACATGGCCATCAGCTTGAGAGGGAGCGCTTCACCAGCGGACTGGGCGAACGCATCCTCCAACAATCGATAGAACGGCAGCGTGGTAGCACCGACGCCGACGGCGCGTAGGAACGAGCGCCGGGTGGCGCTGCGCGCAGATTGGGAACGGACGAAAGGCTTCTTCACAGTGGCCTCCTCTGAAGGAAAGATGGGCTGGTGACGTAGGCGATCAGCACGTCGATCAAGTTGTCTTGGCGATCGGCGGGTAGCTGCTTCCAGAGGTCGACGAACGCGTCCTCGGCGACGGCCACGGTCTCGTTGCTTCGAGCGGCTGAACTGCGAAAGAGTTGGCGGGCTAGACAACTCTTCACGCCATCACTCTTGGCCAAGGCGGTGAGCAGTTCCGTACTATCGCCGTAGCTACCGTCAATTTCGGAACCCACGTCCAGGGTGACGCTAGTATCGATGGGGCGACCATTCTCCGTTGGCCGTACCTTGCCGATGCCGTCGAAGTTCTCCATCGAAAACCCGAGGCCATCGATCAGTGTATGGCAGCCTTCGCAGCCAGGTGCCTCAGTGTGCACCTGGAAGCGTTCACGAGTCGTCCGATTCGGATCTGGCGGAGGGAAGCTGACGACGATGCCGAGTGCGCCAGGGTCCGGTGTTTCCAAACACGCCACGCGGCGCATCATTGCCACGCCACGATAGACGGGATGGCTGCCGTTGTTGCTGGAGAAAACGGACAGGAATGCGCCTTGATTCAGGATCCCGCGCCGACCAGCGTCTGCAAGCGAGGTGCGTTGACCTTCTCCTCCCCACGGCACACCATACAGGTTCGCCAATGATTCGCTGGCGATGGTCCAATCGGCGGTGAGCAATTCGGTCAGCGTCCCCGTCGAGCGAAAGAGCACTTCCTCGATGAAAGCACGGCTCTCCTCTTCCATCGCCTCGCTCACACCGGCGAACTCAGGGTAGATGCTCGCGGACTTCTCGCGCCTGGCCACGTCATCGATACCAAGCCATTCGCGCACCACACGCACGAAACGCGCATGCCCTGCGGAGGTGTCCAGCAATCGGCGAGCCTCTGCTTCGCGTCCCTCTGGTGTGGTCAGGTTACCGGCACTTGCCTGGTCCAAGAGTGTCGCGTCCGGCGGAGCGCCGGTGAGCAGGTATGAGAGCTGTGTTGCAATCTCGTTGTCGCTCAATCGCACGGGATCGGCGCCCGCACCTTCGCCCAACTCCGTCACATAGAGGAATCCCGGGGATTGCAGGACCAAACGCGCCAAGACGTCGATGCCATCTTCGTAAGTGTAGCCGTCGGCGCCCACGTGATACGGCGATGTCGGCCCGGAAACGAGGTTCTCGACCTCGGCATCGGTGACGGGACGACGGTATGCTTGGGCACCGAACGAGCGAAGGAAGTCCGCCGCGCACTGTTCTCCGGACCCGGTGGGGTCGCCGCATGGTGACAGTTCGGACAGTTTGCCACTGGCGCGAGCTTCAGCCACGAGCGCCTGCGCTGCGGAGTCCAAACGAACGGCGAGGACCGGATCGACTCGCTGCGCGTCATTGACGGTGAAGGCAGCCCCCGCAGGCGCGTTCGTCGGTCCTTGCCGAGCATCGGGAGGGAAAGAAAACTCGACGCTGGGGGACTTCTGCGTCTGCAACAGGGCCTGCACCGAAGCGTCGTATTCGGCGTTCGTCAAGCGACGGATGCGTGCCGGGAGCAGGGGACTGGCCAGGTCCCCTGCGAGATCGGGAGCCTCACCTTCCGGCTCTGACGGCATGTCCGAAGGGTCGCTGGGAGCGTCGTCACCAGAGCCCACTGGATCGTCCGGAGTGCGCGGGGCATTCGGAGTGTCCGGACTGTCGGTGCCCATCCCATCTCCGCCGTCAGTCGTGCCGGGACGAGCGGTGGGCGTACTTGGACCGTCATTGTTTGGGGTAGCGGGCTCATCCCCCGATGAGCAGGCTAGCGGCAGTGCCGCGGCGACGAGACAGGCTGCGACGGCGGAAGAGAGCCGTCGTTGGGTGCCAACCAGTCGTGGGTGGTCCGGGGTTGTTGAGTCGGTGTGCCGTGGGGCCTTCGTCGCACGGCGCTGGGGGAGTGAGGTATTGGAGGTCATCTTCAACGGACAGGGAACGTAACGTTAAGCACGGACGCCGGCAATGTGAGTTCGACACGAATCATACGGCGCTGCTGTTTCGGTACAAGGCTTGGTGATGTCAAAGCTCCGATGCCCACACGTTGATCGCGTCCTTCCAGCTTCGACGTGAAGCGGGTACGCACGAGTTCACTCAGAGTCTACCGACGGTCGTGACTACATCGCATGCAGATGAGTCTTTCAAAATACCTGAGACCTGGAGCGTCGCTGGGGACACGTCCCCTTCAGGAGAACGCCACGCCGAAAAAGCGGGCAGTCAGTTGGCGGGTCCCTCGCAAAGGTACGCGTGGGTGTCGCTGCACACGTAGTCTGCCCACCGCCATTCGCCGCTGCCTGTCTGGCGATAGCGCGCGCACGCCTCACCATGTCCTGCGCTGGGCTGTCCTGACTCCCAAGCTGCGAAGGACGAGGTAGCGGCGGCTCCTGAGTCATCACCAGTCCAGAAGTGCGACGTGTCGGTGACCCAACGCCAGGTCCCGTCGACGTCCGCATCCGTCGCCCCGATCGCCGTTTCGACCTCGAGCAGGTCCATCACGAAATCGTGTTCAGCTTGACTACGGATGGTAGCCAGATCCCAGCCAGGGCCGCGGGTTTGGCAGGTGGTTCGAGCCGTTGACCAGCTAACGAGATCCGTTCCCAAGTAGTAGCAGCTGCCATTGGGCCCCATCGTCTCATCAGGGTCACAGCCAGGCCTGCTGACGCCCCACTTCTGGCGCAAATAGTCAACCGTCGCGATGCGTTCAGTAGGGCTCAACGTGCGGGCATACACGATGACTTCGGAGATCTTCCCTGCAAAGCCACACGGGGGGGTTGCGCAGTTGCCGAGAACGGGCGGCGTTTCTGGCGCCCATGGGGTCATCGTGGGTCCCGATTGGTTGATGGGAGCGCTACCGTTGACACGAGCGAAGATGGTAGTCGTGATGGCATCGAAACCCCAATTCCAAAGATTGGGCCGGTTCGGCTCCGGCGGCGGCTCGAACTTGGCGGTGAACCAGCCGCTGTTGTCCGGACAGTTCTGCCCGACACAGGCTTGGGCCGCGTCCCGCGCGGCGCCGTACCGGTGACCGTGGTTGACTTGTGTGTTGCGGTCGTTCGCAAAGAGAGTCGCCTTGGCGGTCCCAGCCTCGCCGTCGGCTTGCCATACGATGAACCCATCGTAGGCGCTCATGTCGATGAGCTTCGTCCCAACGAGCGCGTCGCCCCCATCGAAAACGACAGCCGGTTTGCCCTCGATGCCATCCAAAACTAGGCCGGGGCGCGCTTCACCGTTACTCTGCGAGACGTCGTTGTGCTTGCCTGAACGATCCGCCCAAAGCGCGACGCCGCCATCGTCGACGATGCTGTCTGAATAGGCCGCGTCGAACCAGAGCACGAGCCCGGCGCCCGTACCCGCGGGGAAGTCCACGGCCTCCGTGCTGAAGTTCCAGCGCATTTTATCGCTCAAACCCGCCCAGGACTCGCCACTGACGGAGGAGATCGCCGCACCATCGATCAGGACGTAGTACTCGACCTCGCTGCCCAGGACGGTGTTCAGCTCGACGCTGACCGTGCGACCGTCGGCGCGGACCCGGGGACTGTCAATCGCAACAGACTCCACCAGTGTGTCGTCGCTGGCGCGGCGGAGTTCGAGGTTGCCGCTACCGATGTCGACATCGTCGCTGAATGTGATCTCCAGATCCGCTGTCGCCGGGACTCTTGTCGCGTCGTCTAGCGGAGCGGTCTCTTCGATGCCGAAGACCGTCTCGGTCGTGAAGTACCAGGTATCCTTCTCAGTGATGCCCGCGAAGTATGCACCCGATGCGCTGCGAAATGATCCGGCACCCACGGTCACGTAGTAACGCGTTGATGGCGCGAACGGCTGAGCTAACGCGACGGCAACCGTGTCCTGTCCAAGGTCGACGGCGGTCGCGCTGGTCACGTCGATGGCTTCCACCAGAGCGTCATCGTCATGGGAAAACACGGAAAGCGTACCTGAGCCAACGGTAACCGGTTCACTAAAGACGAGGCTGAGCTCACTCGTGAGCGGCACTTCGACGTCACCTGTCGCCGGAGAATGCGTGAGGAGAGTCAGTGGCGTCGCCGTTTCGTCCGCCGTCGTGAAAGAGAAGTCCGTGGCGTTGGTAACACCAGCAAAGCGGGCACCCGCCGCAGAAAGAACGACGCCCTCGTCAGCCGTGACGTAGTATTCCGTGCTCGTGTCCAAGTCGGAGGTGAGGTCGATACTCAAGGTGATACCGGAGACGACCACGTTCGGATCGCCGATCATCACCCTCTCTACCACCAGGTCGTCCTGCGCCTGGTGAACGGTGATGGCACCATTGCCGGGACGGATCTGTTCAGCAAACGTGAAGACGACGGAGCTCGTCGGATCGACGTTCGTTTCGTCGTCTCTGGGAACGGTGCCGACCAGCTCCAACGCCGGAGGCGGCATCGTCGTGAACGTCAGTGGGTTGGTGACATCGAGCCCATCGAAGGCGGAACCACCGGTGCTCTGCACGGTGCCTGCGTCGATCGTCACGCGGTATTGCTGGTCGTATGCCAGCATCCCATCGAGCCGAACCGCCAAGGTGTCATCGTTGACGGTGACCCGAGACTCGTCCGCGATTGGGACGGACTCGATGGCTTGGTCGGTGCCGGCCTCGGTGACGGTGATGTTGCCTTCCAACCCTGCAACGATTGACTGATTGAAGGTGAAGCTGAGACCTGTGTCGGGCGCAACGCCGGAATCGCCGTCAGCGGGGAACGTGCTGCTCAAGCGCAGGCGCTCCGGACCTCGAGTGGTGAAGCGATAGGCATCGGGATCTGTCAAGCCGGCAAATGGCTGCCCGCCCCCGTCCACCAGGGCACCTGGGGCGATGTATACGTAGTATCCGGTCGCCGGCGACAACTCGGTGTTCCAACCGATGACCAAGGTCCGGTCGTTGATGCTGATTCTGTCGTCACCAAGCGGGATCGCTTCCACCTCGGCTTGGTTGATGGTCTCGTGCAGGCGGACAGTGCCTTCTCCCGCCAGGATCTGCCGGTCGAAGGTCAGCTGCACGTCGGTATCCAAGGCAACGTCCGTAGCGCCCGCCGCCGGGATCATCTCGTCGATCGTACTCCAGCCATCGGCGGCCATCTCCTCGCTGCCGTTCTGACCCCGGTTCGTTGCCGAGTTGGGGCCCGACTTCTGAAGGTCCTCCGCTAGTGTTGAGACGCACCCGCAGCAACAGGACCAGACTGTGGCAAGAGCCAGACGTTTTAGCCTAGAGGTTGGGGCGTTGCGGATCGGTGCGGAAGCTGCATGGGTGTGTCTCATATTGGTCACGCGCGCCCTCGATGTAAGTATCGCGGGCACCGCGCAGCGGTGCGCCGCACGAACTGACCGTTCGCATCTAGAAACGATGAACCGTTCGACGTCGCGGTCTCACAGCAGAGACGAAGAGGCGTGGTGCTGCGAATCTTGATGAGATTTTCTGCCATCGCGCGATGGGGCGAGCGGTGTTGTTCTGTTTCGGACGAGTCAGACGCGGTCGCTGCGATCCCGTCGCCCTCGTACGCTTCGGGGGGCGACGCCCAGGCATTGAACGATCTCGTGTGAGGGGTGCACGCACGTTGTCGTGCAGCGTCGGGTAGCGGGGGAGCGACCAGGGGCACCGGGACGACCCAGTTGGCCACGGACCGAGCCGTAGAAGTCCCCCTTTGCGGGGTATTGAGGCTGCAGGCCACCCTAGCGGAGCTGCCACGCGAAGCTGAGGTCCTCACTGGAACGTTGAGAGTTACCACCACCGCTGATCCACTGGAGCCGGTGCGCCTGCGTGACCGGGTCCGACGGCGTGAGCTTCGATCCACCGAACACGCGATCGAGGTACGTCACGATGGCCAGCGTCTCGAACAGCCGGACATCCTCGTGCTCGAATGCGGGCAGCTTGCCGTAGGGGTGAAGCGCGAGGTGCGATGGCTTCTTGAACTCGAGTGGACCGAGCTCGACGTCGACGCCGGCCTCTCGGCGGTCGGCTCGCAGGAGCACGCCGACCGCGTTCGTGCTCATCCCGAGGTCGCATTGCCCTGGTTGAGGCGCGCTGGCGGGCGCTGGCCGACACCGTTGAGCTCGTTTTTCGCGCACCGAACAAATCCGGGTTCAGGATGACGCCGCCCCAAGTCGCGTCCCTACAAAGCTGCCTGGATGCGGCGGCCTCGAGCGCTCTTCAAAGGGTGAACCGGGAGCGACGTGCGCGATTGGGTCGGAGGGAGCTCGCGACGGCGGCTTGGCTCGTGGTGCTTGTAGCCTTCGGACTCAGCTGCGGGAGTGGGCCGGGATCATTGAAATCCCGCGGGACTGGTCCAGGACGGGACGCGGGAGGTCTCGGCATGCCAGCGGATCCGGACACAGACGGCGGTCTTGGCGGCAGCGGATTTGGCGGCGGGGACGCGGGGCGTGACGACGCGACGAGTCTTGGACCAGGGGGCGGGCGAGCGGAGGGGCAGGGTTTGGAGCAGGGAGTGGGGCAAGCTAACCCGGATCCCGGTGGGGGTGAACCGATGACAGACACTCCCAGCGACGTCACTTCGGACACGCCTTCGGAAGTCGTGTGCCCGCCCGCACCGACGCGTCTCGTTCGTCTGAGTTTCGCGCAACAGGCGAACGCGGTGGAGGCGCTGTTGGGGCTCGCCATCGCGAACCAGGTTCGCGGGGCACTCAGGGTGGACGATGCGGTGATATATCCGTCAGCTCTGCTGCGGGAAGGGGAGGTGGTATCGGCTGGCAATTTTGCGTTGTCCGACCAAAGCGCCTCGCTGGCTGCGAAGTACGTCCTCGACAACTTCGAGGGAGTAACTCATTGCGGTCCGTCGCCCGACCGCGATTGTGCCGAAAACTTCGTCGCCGACTTTGCGGAGCGCGCGTACCGACGACCACTCGACGCGCCCAGCGTCGAGGCCCTGATGGAAGTTTTCTCGGAGGTGCTCGACGTGGGGGGGAGCGTTCAGGAGGCGGTGCAATACGGCGTCCACGCCACCTTGGTTTCACCGCAGTTCTTGTATCGAACGGAATTCGGAGCGCCAGGGGCAGCCGAGGCTGACGTCGCGCTGACGTCGTATGAACTGGCGAGCGCCGTGTCGTTCTTTCTGACGAACGGGCCCCCTGACGCTGCTCTTTTGAGCGCAGCTGCAGACGATTCGTTATCGACACCTGAGGGCATCTCGCTTCAGGTTGATCGTTTACTGGCGAGTGACGTGACCCGAGCCCATCTCACCCAGGTGATGCTCGACTACTTCGACGCGTGGGTGATCTCGAGAGTCATTCTCGAAGAAGATGTCGCTCCGGAGTTCGACGCGGAGCTCAAGTCAGCCCTAGAGCAAGAGGTGATCAGGTTCATGCATATGCATCTGTGGAAGACACCTCTGGGAGAGCTCCTGACGACACGCGAAAGCGAGGTCAACGCCAGGCTTGCGGAACACTACGGCATTGCTGATTTCGAGTCCAAGAGCGTTGATCAGGATGGCTTTGCTTCGGTCACCTTGCCGCCGGAGCGAGCTGGTCTGCTGACGATGGCCGGGCTGCTCGTGGTGCTCGCTCGACCCTACGGGGGGTCGGTGCCGCATCGAGGGGAGTGGATCCGGCGCGCGCTGTTCTGCACCGAGTACCGTACCTTCCCAGAAGGAGTCGACTTCGAGTTTGTGGACGTGCCGCCGGACGCCTCGGAGAAGGAGAAGGCCCAAGCGCGTGCGGACAATCCCGTCTGCTCGACGTGTCACGATGGAATCGATCCCTACGGCCTCGTGCTGGAATCCTTTGATTTGATGGGACGAAGGCGTAGCGTCGATCAGCTTGGGCGCGCCATCGATACTGGAGTGACGCTGCCGGATGAAGTTGGCGGCGGGACGATTGACGAGGTCGCCGAGCTTGGTGCGCGCATCGACGAGAGCGGCCTCTGGCGTCGTTGCGTTACCGACTCCGTCTTCGACTACGCAATGGCAAGGCAAGTTGAGGGCTGCAGCGTCTACGGCGCAATCAAACCCGCGATGCATTCGGACGCCACATTCGGCGACATCGTCCGTGGGATCGTCGTTTCTCGCGCCTTTGCCATCCGTCGGAACGAAGACTGAACTTCATCAAGGCGGCGGAAGCGTGGAGCTTTCTGCCCAACGGGCGTCGACTCCGCTGTCGGTTGCGCACAGCGGGCGTGAGATACTGGCACCTGGCGCGCGGGCGACACGCAGCGGCTCGCGCTGTCGGCGCTCAGTTCCAGCCGGTGGTAGGCTACTGGCGGAGACAGACGTCACCTGTGCCAGCACGGGCTCGTCTTCGGCGCGCTCATCGGGAAGCAGCACGAGTTGCTCCGTGCTGTCTTCGATGATGCCGCGCAGGATGAACAGAGCACGCGGATGCGAATCGTGGTGACGAGATCCGCCACCTAAAACAGAGTGGAGCGAACCTGGAGGCATGGCACCACCGCTTGTCGAGGCGGAGCCCGCGCGACCCAGTGCTGGAAGTGCGGCGGGTCGACGCCAGCACGACCCACGGTGGGCGGCCCAGCGGGCGCTCGTCGTCGCCTTCGGAGCGCCGGTCGGTGGCTCCCGCCGAGTCGAGCAGGTTGAGCGCCAGCACTGGTGGCGTGCAGGCCACCTGCCGCGACGGCAGTCCCCTGGTAGGCTTCTCTGCGTGACGCGAACAACTGAAGAAATGGGACACTAGGTCATGGACACGGTACGCCTGATCGACGGAGTCGTTCACCACACTACGGCCTTCATCGCCCAGCTTTCCACGGCGGCGGGCATCCGCGCCCCTCTGGCCCACATCGCTGGACAGGTTTTCCTGGAGCTGTCTCGGGAGCTCGAAACCCAAGGGGTGAGCCGCAAGGTGGTGGCCAGCATGTTTGGCATGGCACTTCGGGGTTATCAGCGCAAGGTACAGCGCCTGACCGAAAGTCACTCGCGCCGCGGCAAGACGCTGTGGGAGGCGGTCGTGGAACACCTGCACGACAACGGGCCTACGCTGCGCTCGGATCTGCTGCGGCGCTTCGAGGCTGACGGAGACGAGCACGTCGCTGCTGTGTTGCGCGATCTCTGTGACAGTGCGATTGTCTACTCTACCGGGCGGGGGCCGTCGACGATCTACGGCCTGAGCAGCGCTCAGGATCGAGAGCGCATACTGCTGGAGACCGCCGGCGAGAAACTCCGTTTGGCCACTTGGTATGCGATCTACAAACAGCCCCAGACCCTGAGCCGCCTACGCACGACCCTCGGGAAAGGCCCGGCGGAGCTGCGCGGCGTCGTCCAGGCCCTGTTGGATGAAGGCCTAGTGGTGTGCGACGGCGAGCTCACCGACGAGGTTCAGCTCACCTCGCAACGTTTCCTGGTGCCGGTGAACGCCGAGCACGGCTGGGAAGTCGCCGTTTTCGATCATTATCGCGCCGTACTCGACGCCATCGCGGCCAAGCTCAGGCTGCGAGCCGAGCAACCCGAGAACAGCCACTTGGTGGGCGGTGCCACCCTGGTGTTCGATGTGCACCCGCGCCATCCCATGAGAGACGAAGTGCTTGGCCTGCTGGAGCGGGTGCGCAGCGACGTCAACGATCTGTGGAGCCGGGTGTCCGCCTACAACCAGCAGCACCCCTTTCCAGCTGATGATTTGATGCCCGTCACCTTCTACTTCGGGCAAAACGCGCAACCCGCGAGCAAGGGGTCCATCGATGAATGAGCAGTCCCCGAACCTTTGGGACCCCGCCGCAGTACTGTCGGTACTCGGCCAGCTGTTGCTCCGTCTCGCCTGCTGCATGGCGTTGGCCGGATGTGGCAGCCAGAGTTCCGAACAACTCGAGAGCAATACCAACTGGCTGAGCCATTGTGGCTCAGACTTGGATTGCCCCCCTGGACTGAGCTGTCGCTGCGACGTTTGCACCGAGACCTGCGAAACAAACAGCTGCCCGGCACTGCTACAATGCGTGGGCGCTTCAGCGTGTGGCGATTCCTCCCAGGACTCTTGCCAGCTGTTGTGCGATGGCGACGCTGACTGTGAGCATCTGGGAAACGCGGCCGAGTGCCGGGGTGGCGTATGCGCGCTGAGCTCCGGCGGTCTCAGCTCGAGCGACGTCTCCGAACCCCACGGGGATGACGATAGCGACCACACCTCAGACGATGGCAATCCCCATGACGCCGGCAGCGATGAGCCCATCAACGCCGACTCGGTCGTCCCCTGTGCAGAGCTGTTTCCAGACCTGCAGAGCGGTCAAGAACCGCCAGGGGCAGCCAATAACGCCATTGCCTCAGCCAGCATCCACGGCGATGAGCTACGCATCGAAACTCTGGGCGCCACCCATTGCCCCGGGTACGACTATGCGGTGTGCTTTCGACCAGGTGGTGAGTCGTATCCGGTTGGAATGAACATCAGCCTGCTGATCGATACGCACGACATCGAACCCTGTGATGGTCTCAATGGCACCGAGCTGAGCTTCGATCTGACGAGGATCGCCGAAGACTACATGCAGGCATACCAGTCAGACGGCGACATCGTGCAGACCCCATTCGGTATCTATGGTTTCGGCGAGATGAGCTGCGAAGCGCGCCTCGAAGGCAATCGCATCGAACGCGAGGCAGCGCTCGACAGGGTGAGCCTCGACTGCAATGCGGATGCGGACTGCACCCGGGTCAACATCGACAACGGGTGCACGATGCACTGCGGCTGGTTGACTTCAGTCGAAAGCGGGATAGTGCTGAGCGAGACCATCGATCGCATTGAAGAGAATCTGTGTGGCGAGGCCTACGCAGCGGCGGGCTGTGACCCACCCATCCCACCGCCGTGCGTCGCCCAATTCGAGCCTCGTTGTGTCGCTGGCCAGTGCACGGATGCTGCGCCCAGCACTGCAGATCAATGCATCCAAGACAACCCTGCGGATTCGGCAACCAGCGATTCGCTGGGCTCACTACTGAGCGTCAACGGCCAGGATTGCGCGGAGGTCGGCGTCGACGACGACACTATCATCATCTCCGCGAACGCCGCGGCATGCATCGCCCAGGCCGAAGGACTCGCGGACGGCATCGAGCCGTGGACCATCTCGTTGGTTTGCAACTCGCGCGTCGAAACCATCGTCTGGGCCGTGCACAACACCGAGACTCGGAGCGACAGCCGCGCAGGCGGCACGGTCATGAACATCGACGCCGTCGATGGCACACTGATCGAAACCCTGGGCTGGGACGCAACGCCCTGATGAGCTACGGATGCAGAACGCCGAGCGCTTGCCTCGCCCCAAGTTGAGGAAGAGCGCCAAGTACGCGCGGTGCGGTCACGGACGCAGAGAGCAGCCATCTGCTGCCGCCGCTCTTGGTTCACGCAGTCCACGGAGTACGCCGTAGCGATGTTTCCATTCCTGTTGGGTGTCTTCTGCGGAGTCATCGCTTGGGGACGCTCTGCATCGCCAACCCGGCCAACTGACGGCGCCTTCCGAAGGCTCTCGGCGCCCACGCGCCGCGCTGACGGAGCCGCTCACCCGGCTTCGGGATGGAGCCTGAAAGCAGCGGACTCGTGCCGAAGGCTTTCCGCTTCGACCCGCGGCTTAGGAATCCATCTCGCGCCTTCAGGAGTTCGTCACAATTGCGCTCGGCGCCCCGGGTCCTGTTCTCGATCGCCATCCGTCGAATGAGGTCGATGGTTTCCGGAGTGACTTTTTGGCGTCGGGCCTTGGCTCGCTCGGGAACGACGCTTCCACGCCAATTGGAGACCCTCGCGGTGCCAGCGAAGGATGGTGGCGAGCTTCACCAGGAGCACGGCAATTGAGGAGACGTCCGCTTCCTGGTCGACCGCATCGATGTTGCGCCAGTTCCGCGCCGCAGCGCCGAGCTCAACATCGTCGGCAGGGCGGGGGCCGCCTTTCAGCTCTTGGCCGCCGCAAACAGAAAACCCCAGGGGGTGACCATGGGGTTACTGATGTGGACCCTTGGGTGGCAGGTCCGTCAACTGAACCAGTTCTTGGTTCCGTTGACCCTTGGCTCCGGAAGTAGGACTCGCGCCAATGAGCGAGTCGCGAAGCGACGAGGGTTTGCCCCGAGGAGTACTTGCGGATCAGAAAGCCCGCCAACGGGCGGGCTTTCAGCTCCCCACTTGCGAGCTTGTTGCCAACCGGCAGCCCAGAGCCCCCGGCAAGGCATGGAAATCATGCGATCCCGCGGGGTTGGCCCCGGCGAGCGTGAACAGGTGGAGGCCATTCGTGGGACGCCCCGACTCGCGGCCGTGTCCGGGGCGTGGCGGGCCTGAAGAGCCGGCGGTGGGGTCTGGGGCCGGGTTGCGGGTGGTGGCCGGCGTGGGGCGAACGTGGGCCGACGGTGGTCTCTCCGATCTGCGCGCCAACGCTCCCACCCATGCGGCCACTATAGACGTTCGTTGATCGGCAGGGCTGTAGCACCGAAGATGGACGCGTGGAGTACGTTGACCACGATATCGTTCGCGTTTGGCGGACGGCTGACGGAGGCCGCAGCTCGTCGGACCTCCTGGTCGTGCTGTATCGTGGGGACGACGTCG
>JBNKUV010000074.1:0-83886 GCA_050298815.1 Polyangiaceae bacterium | reverse complement strand
GTCCTACGCGGGTCACCGAGTGCCGCCGCAGCAAACGTTTGGTGGGCCCATTCCTCCACACAGGTGGATTCCATGCGCGGACAACCAGGCTCGCGCGCGGAAATTCCGCGCTCGCCTCAACTTGTGATCAATGGTCAGTTTGCGAAAGACCCCTGACAATGAGCAAGCTAGTCCCCGGGCAAGCAGCGCTTGTTCGGGGCCTGGTTGATGCGCCCCACGAAGGGCACCTCACAGTTGAACGCACGACGGACGGCGGTCGCACGAAAAGTGCGACCGCCGTTGTCGTTTGTAGCGCTTGAACTTGTCGCCTTGGATTAATCCCACTGCGATCGGTCGTGTGTGATGCGTCAAACTGAAACAGAGCGTGCAACGCCGCCCCCTGTCCCCGGCGCATATTCTGCGTAAAACATGTGGTGGCAGTAGCGGTACGCCGCCAACTCGCGGACGCGGCCGAGTCTGCACTCGCCAGGCGTTCGCGTGTAACGCGCGCCAGACCGTTCTGCAATTGCCGGTACCAACGCACCAAGCCGCGCAACCTCCGCTCACGATGCCCCCGAGCGCAAGTCGCGCAATCTTGCCACACCGGGCCCGGACGACCGAAATATGTTCGCTACGGCATTTCAACTCGCGGTGCTTTGCTCCAGTTGATGACGCAAGGCCCAACGCTTTTCGCCGCGCAAAGCCCACCTGCTTTCCTACGCTCGTCCCTGTTTGCCCTCGCGGTGTCGACAGGCGCCTTTGTGGTCTCTAGCTGCAAGTCCCACTCGACCGAAACCGCACCCGAGGCGGGTACCCGCACGGAAGCGCCCGACGATGGCTTCATCCGACTGCACGAGCTAGTGGACGAGGACCCCAGTCCGGAACGCGTTGAGGTTTCCCTCGTTGCGAAGGAAACCTCAATCGAGATCATCGACGGACGCCCCAGACGCCAGCAGACTTACAACGGAATGTTGCCTGGGCCCCTCATCCGCGCGACGCAGGGGGACGTGCTGCAAGTGAACTTCCGCAACGAACTCTCCAGCGGTACGACCATCCACTGGCACGGCATGCGTGTCCCGAATGGGATGGACGGAGTGCCCGGCGTGACTCAAGACGTCGTACTGCCAGGTGAGGAGTTCATCTACGAGTATCCTCTCTTGGATGCGTCCACCTTCTGGTACCACCCCCACTTTCAAACGTTGGGACAGGTGGGCGCTGGGCTGTACGGCGCCGTGCTCGTCGAGGACCCTGACGAAGATGGGCGTGACCACCTCGGACAAGAAACGGTCTTCGCCATCTCGGACATCAGTCTGTTCGAAGACGGTACTCGTCAAAAGCACCCAGAAACGGACGAAACGACTCTAGTCGGTCGCGAGGGCGCGACCCTCCTGCTCAACGGCCGTCCCGATCAAGTGATGCGAGTGGTCAGTGGAACGCGACTTCGTTGGCGCATCCTGAACATGGCGCGCTCGCGATACCTCGAGCTCGGGCTGGAAGGACACGAGTTCACCCGTATCGGTGTCGACGGTGGCCGACTCGAGTATCCTGTCGTAGAGGAGCGCACGCGGCTGACTCCGGGTGAGCGTGTCGACGTGATCGTCGAGCCGCGCGGCAAGGTCGGAAGCCATCTGAATCTAGTGACCTTGCCCGTCGATCGGGGTCCGAACGCAGCTACGGCGCTCGGTCCTGAGATACTGCTGCGCATCGAGTTCGTCGAAGGCAAAGCCAAGACGCTCCCCCCTCTCGAGAACCTCGAGCGTCAGCTGGATGAGTTTGAACTCGAAGACGCGGAAGAGGTCGAAATCGGTCTCACTGCAGACACGATCGACGGAAAGCTCGTCATGGGGATCAACGGCACACCCTACTCCAAGGATGCTGTACCCGTTCCTGTCGTCGTTGATGAGCACCAAATCTGGGTGGTGAAGAACGAGACAGCTCACTCTCACCCGTTTCACATGCATGGTTTCCACTTCCAAGTTATAAACGAAGACGGAACCGTCCGTGCTCCCCTAGCGTACAAGGACACGATCGACATTCCTCCTCGCGAGGTCCTGCGCCTGGTTCCACGCTTCGACCCGGCGAGCCTCGGCAAGTGGATGTTCCACTGTCACATTCTCGACCACGCGGAATCCGGCATGATGGGTGTGCTGCACTTAGTGCAACACGAGAGTGAACTAGCCTCGGGCCCTGACGCGGGGATGTCCATTGCTGGAATGGATGCCGGCACAGCTACTGATGCAAGCACGACTAGTGATGCGAGCACGGCGACTGACACGTCCGACGACCTCCCGTCGGGTAGCATCGAAGAGTTCTTGGCGGACCTCCTCGCGTCCGATGACTATCGAAAGGCACCTTGGCTAGCTGAAACGCCAGGACCCAGAGCGCGCAGCAGTGTGATCTCTCCGCATGGTGAAGTACGGGTGTTCGCCAACGACGTCTTGCGGGACTCCATCGCGAAGGGGAATGGGGTCAGCGCCGACGGAGACGGCGGAATCGCATTCAGTATCGACGCACCCGATCACACTCCAGGCAGCATCGCCGTTAAAGAGTTCTACGAAGATGGCGCCGTGATCGGCAAGGCAGCCCTGTTGAAACTCCCAGGGACGACCATGGACGCGGCCTACTATTGCACCGGCCCAACGTCGCGCTGTGGCACAGCGGAGCCTCCCCCGATCTTCGGAGAGGGTATCAACGTCGGCTGCGGCGTCTGCCACGCAGGATTCGTGTACACCGTCAACTACGGGTTCTGACGCCGCGACGTCCCGCACTGCTACGGGAGTATCGAGCGCACGTGATGTGTGCTCTCACGGGTAGCCGCCGCGCTTGCTCGGAACTCTCGCAAGCTCCCATGAACGGCCGCCGCGCTCACCGGAATTCTGCCGCGCTGGATTCGGGTGCGCCGTCAACTACGGGACTTGAACCCGCAACGCCCCTCCCGCTGCTGCGGAAGCATTGAGCGCATGCGACGCGTGACCGACGGAAGGTGAGTGGGATGTCCCCCCCAACGCTTCGACGAAACGGGCTGGGTTCGCTCCGAGCACCAGGAGAAGACCGAGCACCACGCTCAGCACCAACCCTTCGCGACGAGTCAGGTCACGCTCCCCGACGTGCTTGGTTGTGCCTGTAAACAGCGCAAAGTAGTTTCGAACAACAGTTAACCCGTTAAACGCCGTCGCAACAATCAGGGCATACGCATAAACGGGATACTCTCCGACCGAACCCTGAACCAGCAAGTCCTCGGCAACGTAGCCTACCGTCCCAGGCAAACCAACGCTTGCCAACCCCATGACCAAGAATGCCGCCGCCAAGCGTGGTACCCGTTCGAAGTTGCCGTTGGGGTGGTCGAGGGACAAAGTCCCGCGACGCGCCTCGAGAGCCGAAAGCGCCATGGCAAACCCGGAAACGGAAACACCGATGACGACCCACGCCACCAGGGCGCCCACTCGTGCAGCATCCGCGTGCGCGTCCAAAGCAAACGCAACGAGTCCGCTTTGGCTCATGATGAGGTACCCCAGGGCACGCCGTGTCCGTGTTTGAACCACACCCATCAATGCCGCGTAAACCGCGGTAACGGCTCCGAGGGCAGCTGCAACCGACGCCATGGTCGGTGAAATGCTGTCACCCAGAAGCGTCAAGTGCGCGTACACACCGACTTGAGGAGCTACGAATGCAACGGCCAATCCAATCGGGGCCCGCTCGAAGAACGCAGGAAACCAGCTATGAAGGGGCACTATGGCTTCGCGCAGCGCGATCCCGACAGCGAGCGGCCAAACGGCACTCGCAACGAGGCCTTGCTGCAAGAGGGTCGCGCCAATCCCAACCAAGATACAGCTGGGCAGCATGTACACTGCGAATACCCTGGCCGTGTCCCGGGTGTTCGGGTTCGACCGCAACTCCAACCAAGGCACGTACGCGCTGACCGCCCAGAGCAAAGCGATCAACATGGGTTGTTGCGTCATCACCATCGCCACGGAAGCGGCCACGACCAACAACACCCGCGCCCCCGTCTTCGAGCTCGCGCCACGCACTGGGCTCATCGCAATCGCAATGAAACCGACGAGACTGACGAAGATGGTCAGCAGCGATGTCCGCATGCTGACGGGCAAAGGCCCCCTGCCGAACGAAGCAACGAGTATGCAGACGGCAAGGGCACTCCCCGCGCCCCACATGCACGTCGCGCGCGCTCTTCGGACGTCAGGCGACCGGAGCGAAGCTATCGCTGCGCCCAACAGGGGGGCCACAACCAGGAGCATGACGGACCAAGTCATTGTGCGGCCTCTGGATCGACGTGTGCATCAGGAGGTTCGTCGGCAGTTGGCACCGCCGCGCCCGAGACCAAGGCTACCCAACGCTCTTCTACCCGATCGAATGAACGCATCACGCGGGTGAACCCGAACACGACGTAGTCGTGAAGGAGGGCGTCGAAGTAGCCCCGCTCCAAGGCGTGGCGATACAACCAAGGCTGCAGTGCCTTGGGTACCAGACGTTCCAAGTGCCCACCCGTGCGCGGCAGCTGGCTCCCTACTGCCTGCTCCAAGTGATGATGATCGTGTAGCAAACTCGGCGAACGCAGGATCTGTAGGGTGCGAATGCATGCGTGCCCCACGATGTGGATTAACGCGACGAACCGCAGACCAAGACCGATCTCGATGAAGATGATCCCAATCTGAGTCATCGTGGCGTACGCCAACGTACTCTTGATGTCGGACTGCACGCGACCGACGAATGTGCCGTGGACAGCGGTCAAGACGCCAAATAGTACCACCGCTCCAGCGACGAGGGGCGAAGCCTCCAGAATGGTCGCGGAGCGCAGTAGAAGGTACGGACCCAAGTGCACCGACAGCGCACCGTAGAAGATCGCGCTCGATGGCGTGGGCCCCTCCATCGCACGAGGTAGCCAACCGCCCAATGGAACCAGGGCAGACTTACCCATCGTTGCCCAGAGCAACAGCAGGCCGACGATAGCCGTGTCGACTGCTGTGTCCGGGATCACCAAACCATCCCAAGGCTCAGCCGCGGCCGCTAGCGTTGAGGTGCCCGCAACGTGATGCAGCCAAACCGTTGCGCCCAACAATCCAATGTCACACAGTCGGTAGGTAGCGAACGCGCGCAAGCCATGCCGTACCGGCGAGCGACGCTCGTGGAAGAACGCGATGAGAAGCGCTGAGCTGAGACCGACGATCTCCCAACCGATGAACACCAGGTCCAAGGAACCCGCGAGAACAACCAGCTCCACGCCCGCTCCGAACAGCGAAAGCAGGATGTAGAAGCGTACAAATCCAGACTCACGATGCAGGTACCGACGAGAAAACGCAGCGACCAGGCCGACCATCGCAGCCGCAATCAGTGCGAACGGCGCCGAGAGACGATCGAACACCAGCTCCCAGTGAAACGCATAGAACGGCACGGAAAACCATTGTCCTGCGGGTGTGCGAACCTCTGCTAGCTCGTC
The DNA here is from genome assembly GCA_050298815.1 of Polyangiaceae bacterium. Taxonomy (GTDB): domain Bacteria; phylum Myxococcota_A; class Polyangia; order Polyangiales; family Polyangiaceae; genus SZUA-265. The sequence goes on along the minus strand of JBNKUV010000074.1, from coordinate 78,455 downwards.
CGTCGCCATCAGAACGATAGCGACGAGCGCTGACAAGAACGCAATGGTAAACGCCGAGCCAACCAGAGCAATGGTCACTCGTTCCTTCGGCGGGCGAGCGAACCAGGCCGCCACGGCGATCAGAACGCCGGCAAGAAGCGGTGCAGCAAACGGAAGAACGACAAGTACCTGTAACGCGGTCATACGGATGCCTGGCTCACGCCGACGGCGAGGCTGCCAGCCTCGATTCGAGCGCACGGAAGGTGCTGTCGACGACCTGAATAGTATTCGACGGAGTTTTGTGCGGAGGGCAGGTCATCGCGTTCCGGTTCGTAGGGAACGAAGCCGTCGTCAGTGAACACGCTCATCCTTCCAGTACTCGGGCTCCAGGCGACTACCTGGATCCAACGATTGACCACCAATCTACCCACCTCGGGATACTCTGTTGCGATCTGGACCAACACTTCGGGCTCGGCCTCGATGACCGTGAGCAGACGAACAGGCTCGTGGATCTCCACCATCTGCCAGGGCAATCCCGTCCGCAGATCCGAGGCGTGACCGTCCATCACTCCAACCAGCCCGACGATGTTGTGAGGCAGCTTCGTGCCACATCCGTAGCCGGTGGGATCAACGTAGCTGAAGTAGTATTCGAGGCTGATGCCAGCCCCGACTGGACCAACCGCCTGGAGCAACTTGGCAAGCGTTGCACCGTCGGCGTCTTGAGTCGGATCGTAGGAGACGAGAAACGCTCGGCGATCCAGGAACAGTCCACGCGTTCGCTGGCGACGCCCGACGAAACAAATGGCGTTCGTCGCATGGCCGTACTCGGGTCTAGGCTGTCCCAAATCGACGGCGTGGGCTTGTGCATGAGCCAATGCTCGTTCCACGTCGAGTGTGGTGGTGCTGGACTCGAATCGCCGGCAGCGCTCGTGCGCATCCAGACGCCGTGCCTGCTCGAAGGCGGCAAGCGCCGTCTCGTACTCAGGCCGCAGCTCCTCGGGTATGAGGTCTTCGTCGTAGTAGGTCATCGTGTCATCGCAGGTATTGTGGTAGCCGCCCACGAAGTAGGTGCCGTCGGGAATCTCGATGCCTCGCGATCGGAGCTCTGCTCTTACCTCTGGATGATTGCCCATCGCCGCAAACGCCCGGGCGTTTGCGCCACCACGCCCGCCACCAGTCGCCCCGCAATCGTGCGCTGACTCGTGGGGGTTGTTGAGGCTCGACGAACCGTGCCCGATCAGGAAGACCAGGGGCGAAAACCCCTCTGTCAGCGCGATGGTCCTGAGCGCACCCAGAACGACGTCGACCATCTCACCCACGGAATACCCTGGCAAGAGGCCGTTGGGCGCCGGACCCTCTGACGGATCCCGTTCGATGAGGAGTCGTGTCAGCGGCTGCGCAGCGACGGAGTGGTGCAAGGCGCGGGAGACCTGTTCGGAAAGACGCGGAAAGAGCGCACGCCCAATCAACGGAATGGCACTCGCCCAACCCAGAGCGCTGGACACGAGCCCTCCTCGCACCAAGGTGTGACTGCCGACGTTGGCCGCATGACTGAGCGCGCCGAGGGAGCGCCGCCTAGCAGCCGCAGCATCCCCCTTGGCTGCGTCCACTGCGACTTCGCGTACCCAGTGCTTGGGGCGAATGTGTACCGGGCACAAATCCCGTGGGCGCACGTCCTCGAGCCCTTGATAGGCCATCGCCACGCCGTAGAACCCGGCGTAGCCGTAGGTTTCGACGAAGGGGAACACCTCTTCGAGATGGCGTCTCAGCGATTCCTCTCGATCGTCGATGCAAAACACGGCCTGAAAGCGCGGCGGCGTTTCCTGTGCCTGGTTCGCATTGGACTTGGCGTCGTTCAGGCGGGCATGGTTCAACATGGCGTCGAGCACATCCACCCGATGACGACGTTCGTAGGCTTCGTGCAGGAGTCGTCGCCGCCAATTGCTGTCCATGGAGGTCACCGCCTCGAACCAGGTCGCTGCCACAGTTGGCAGTTCCAACTCTCGCGGACCGATACCAGCCAACTGCGCAACGATGAACGCCTCATAAACGCTGGAACGATCGCGTTGTGGTGCTGCCTCGAGGCTTTCTCCCGGTCCAGGGCTGGTCTTCACAGGAAGGTGCTCTTCCTCCAGGTAGTTGGCAGCGGCACGGTCCAGCACGAGACGCACGGCCAAGAAATCAACGAGTCGCGCGGGTGGGGCTTTGACCGGTGCCCGGTCGGGCCGCAACTCCAGCTGGTGCATCATGCCGGCCCACCCACGAAGCGAAAGGAACGTGGCCCGAATGAAGTCCAGCCACTGCGCTTGTGGGACCTCCATCTGTCGCAACATCTCGATGCAGGTCCGTTCCGCATCCCACCCGTCGCGCTCTTGCTGCGCCAACTGAACGGGTAGCGGGCGAAGCCACCTATCGGGTGGACCGAGGTGTCGACAGTACAGCCCGCGGAACGCACGCAGTAGCCCTTTTTCCGTGTCGGGCATTCGCCAGTACGAGATGCCCTGATCGATGAACGACGCGCACAGGCGAATCATCAGGGGATTGACCAGCTCATCGGCGTCCACCTCAGTGCGCTCGAGCAGAGCGTCGCGCGGACGGATACCCAGCGCCCCCTGCTCGACGACGCGCGCGTGTGGCTCCAAAAGCTCCCACATCCGTTCGAGCACTCGACGCTCGGTGGGCTCTCCCCGAAAACCCGACTTGCGAAGGGACTCGATGAGCTGTGCGCGTTTGGCTTCATCCACCCGCTCATGAAAGCGGAGCAACACGTCGGACTCCTCGAGCAGCCAATCGAGGGCCGGTCCCCTCGGGATTTCAAAAGGATTCTCGAGTCGGAGCCGACGGAGCTCGAAGTGCGTCGGGCCGCCCTCGAACACCGCCTCGTCGCTGCACTCATCGTACGCCTCGAGAGCCCTTTGCACGTCGACCGGCAGAATGCGCCCGACGCGGAGATGCTCAGCAAACGCTTGCTCCGATTGATACGGCTGTGTGTTGTACGTACGAGCCCCCTCGAGCACCGCTTCGTCAAAGTGCAGATGCTCCAAGGAGTGCAGGGTGTTGTGATGCACGAAGATGCGGATCGGCGCTTGATTGGGCAGCACATGGGCTGCCGCCTCGATAGCGTCGTACAGTGCGCCGCGCGGGTCGTGCTCAGATGTGTTTCCGGCACCTCCCGTTTCGTGGAGACCGGAGTCGTTGGTGTGATGCATGAGGAGTGATGTGACTAAGCGATGAGCTTGCGCGCTGCATGTGGGTGCGCCGATAAGGCCCTGTGCCTTTCCAGACCCCGAATCGAAAGCGCGCAATCCCGCAGTGCGAGTTCTGTCTTCAGCGCGTCGAGCTTCTCCATCACCGTGTGGTCGACCAGCTTCGCATCCGAGAGGTCGATGATGATTTCCTTGGCGCCCTTCGTCGTCTCGATGCGCTTCTTCAGAGCGATCCAAGTGCTGAAGATGGCAGAGTGCTTCACGTTCAACACCACTGAGCCGTCACCCCGCTGCTCGACTTCCAGCATCGGCTTGAAGAACGACTTTATCGGTGCACCATTGAGCGCATGCAAGACCACTTTGACCCCAATTCCGATGGCGATGCCCTCGAGCAGGTCCGTCGCCAAAACGCCGACGATCGTGGAGCAGTAGATGATGAGCTGTTCACGACCGATCTTGTAGACGTGAATGAATTCCTTTGGATGCGCCAATCGGAAGCCCGTGTAGACGAGCATGGCGCCTAGTGCTGACAACGGAATGAGCGATATCAATGCCGGGACACTGGCTACGAACAGCAACAGCAACAGACCGTGGAACATGTTCGCAAAGCGCGTGCGCGCGCCGTTGTCGATGTTGGCACGGCTTCGAACGATCTCCGAGATCATTGGCAAACCACCAACCCAGGCAGCGGCGAAGTTGCCGACGCCAACCGCCGCATCGTCACGATCGAGGTTGGTCTTGCGCTTCCACGGGTCGATGAGATCGACCGCCTTGGCGCTCAACAGCGACTCGAGCGTACCGATGATGGCAAACATCATCACCCAGTACCACCCCTTGCTTTCACTCAAACCAGAGAAGTCCGGAGCCGTAAGCGCTGCGAACATGTTATCCGGAACGTTGACCAAGAACTTGTTGCTCAGCTCGTAATCGTTGCCTGCGAACGTGTAGCTGTGTGGCTGCGCCGAATCGAGACCGAAGTAGAGGCCCATCGGAACTGAAAGCAACACGACGATCATCGCCGCAGGCACACGCCTCAAGTGCCGGTGCTTGACCAGTGGCCACAGGAACATGACCGCGAGACTGATGATACCGATAGCGCCAATGGCGGGGTTCATGTGAATGATCTCGTCCGGAATGTGGGCTAGCAGCTGAACCGGAGTGCCTTGTGAGGGAACGCCCAGGGCGACCGGAATCTGCTTGGCCATGATGATCACGCCGATGGCAGCGAGCATCCCGTGCACTGCAGACATCGGAAAGAACTCCCCGAGAATCCCACCTCGCACCAAACCGAAGACGATTTGCACCGCGGCCGCTGCCACGCCGATGCCCAACGCAACCTGATACGCGTGCTGGTCCGCGCTCGACCAGTTGCCATCGCCGAACCCGGTGCCGCCAAAATCGTTGACGCAGCCCACGGCGATCACGATGAGGCCTGCGGCTGGCCCCTTGATCGTGAGCTCGGAGTTACTGATGAACGGCGCCAGTACGCCTCCGATGATAGCAGTGAAGATGCCCGCAATCGGCGGGTAGCCGCAGGCCAAAGCAATGCCCAAGCAGAGCGGAAGGGCGATCAGGAAGACGAGAAAACCCGACAGAAGGTCCTTTTTCCAGTACCGCTTGAGCCCGTCCAGGTTGCCAACCGGCGCGTCTTCAGTCGGCGCCGCTTGCTCGATTGTTTGGTCCATGTTTCGACAGTTCTCCTTCTGCGGACAACATCCAGCGCTTGGCCAGACGCCGCAGCTAGTCGCCAACCAGGACGCCATGGGAGGCCAGGTGGTTCCCTAAAAGTTGACGCGGACACGCGATCGGTGTCGTCTCGGGTCCGGGTTGAGAACCGATCCCAAAACACCGCAGCGCGCGAAGTCTGCACAACGAAATCCCGCTGTGTGGCTGAGACACGCACGCGGGTGACGCCGTGTGCTTTCCGTTGTCAGCGAACGGCAACGACGAAGACTTCGCGCACCTTCTGCTTGGGCGACGCATGCTCCACGGTGATGCGGTATTCGCCCGGCTCGCTCACTCCGATGGCCAAGTGGTGATCGGCTGGTGCGGAAGTGGGGTGGGCGAATCGGTGCACACAGTGGCGGGGCCCACAGGTCGGCTCCTGCCCACCGTCTGCGTGCTCGGAAGCTCTCACCTCGAGCTCCTTAGGCGCCTCGACGTAGACATGTGCGTGTGCGCCGTCATGATGATCAGTTTCGAGGGTCAACGGCAGCCAGCTGTGGCCATCACTCTCGAGCACCAGCTCCAGCTCCGCCATGCGGTGCAGCACGTCCTCGCCGTTGTCGGGCTGGAACCAGAGCAGCGCGAGTACCATCGCCGTTGCGCCCGCTGCCGCAAACCCGGCGGCGCGAACGAACGCGGACCAGCTTTGAAGGCCCGCAAAGCCGCTGCTGGGCGCAGGCGCTCCGAATTGGTCGAGAGCCTCTTGATCCGCCTGACAAAGCGCCTCACGCAGCCGGTCGTCGAAGCCATCGCTGGGCTCGGCCCGCCTCAGTTGCGCGGCTGCGCGGCGCACCTCCGCCGGCAGCCGAGTCCCTTTGGAATTGTCGCTCATGCTCCCCCCTTTCCGTTGCCTTGACGTTGGTACGCCTTTTTTAAGTGGCGTCGTCCCCGAAGCTGTCGGCTCTTGACCGTACCCGTCGGGATGCCCAAAACCTCTGCTGCTTCTGAGTGGCTCATCTCCTCGATGTCACACAACACTAGCACGACCCTGTAGACCTCCGGCACCTCCTGTAGGCAAGCCAACAGGTGAGAGGCGGCATCAGTCTCACAGATCCACTCCTCTGGATCCGTTGTGGAACGGGCGACCGCCTCCACGAGAAAATCGGCACATTCCCTGGCCGCGTCGAAGAGGCTCCGCCGGCGGGCCTCCTTGCGGCGATGATCGATGTGCTCGTTGCGTACAATCTGACACAACCAACCGAGCAGACTTCCCGACCCCAGGAAGCTCGACCGACGGCGGTAGGCCCGAATCAACCCAGCTTGGAGCAGGTCTTCCGCCTGGGACTCATCGCCACTCAGGGCCAGCGCGAGACGAAAGAGACGCGGGACCAACGGGGTCACTGCTTCGTGGAATTGCTCCCGAGTCCAGTCAGCCGTGGGCAACTCCCCGCTGACCAAACCGATCTGTCTCGCCGACGGGGCAAGCGGCAAGTCGGAGGCGCTCCGCGGCGACGTCATCGACGGCGATGTGACGTATTCTAGAGTAGCTGTCAACACGGGCTGGTAGAAGGACGAGTTCAGAAACGCTTTGGTTCCCCAGTTCGAAACGACGGAGCCCGCGGGCCGACGAACGGGGTGGACCGCCGCGGAGTCCAAGCGTCAATTCGGGATTGGTTCCATGAAATTCGTTGCGCGGACAGATTTATCTGTCTCGAACAGTCGTTCGTTCAGAATGCAACCGCCGCCCTTTGACGCGGGAGTGCCAAAGGGCAACGAGGCAGACTGAACGCACCTTGGATAGCGACTCGACCACTCGAACACACGCAACGAGCGCCGGACGCGATGTTGTGCTTCCGACGAACAAGAGCCAAAGGCTCGCTGTGCTCACCTGCAGCGACCTACCCACAACGCCGTCTCGAGTGTTCGAGCTTCCCCCCGACCAACTGTTCATCATTCAGACGGTGGCTTGTATCGGAAGCACTTCGACATTGGCGAGTCTTTGCCACGTGATCGAGCGTTACGCTGTGGATCTGGTTGTCGTGTTGGGACACTCTGGCTGCCGAGTCATCGAGCATTGTTGTGCGATACCGGGCGCCTTCGGACTGCTTGGGCGCGAAGTCGAGGGCAGTCGGCAACAGTGTGTTGCGCTGGCCCACGGTGGCGCGGCGAGTGGGGCAGAGGGTCGAGCAAGTCCCAACGCCTCTCTGGCAAGCATCTCCGCGTGCCACACGATGCGTATGGCCCGCTCACTGAAGCGGGCGCTCTTGCCGTCCCACGCCGTGGAGATCATCCCCATGCAGCTGGATGAACAATCCGGAAGGACGAACATTCTCCACGAACCGACCCAACTGATGTAGGAGCGCTAGACGAAGTTGAAGGTGATAGCGATGCGCTTGCTCGCCTTCATTGGGTGCATGCTGGCGTGATAGTGACGACCATCGAAAGCGATCATCTTCCCCTTCACCGGAGACGAACACGCTTCGATACGAAACTTGTTGTCGTTGGCGAAACGCGCTGCGCGCCCCGGCGGCACGTCGTCTACAGTCTCCTTGAACACTACGGTGTCACCGTCGCTATCGTTGACATAGTAGACGGCGGTCTGATGAGGTTCGGTGAAGTCGATGCGGGATTGTGATGTTTCGCGGCTATGGCTGTCTTCGGAAACAACCCCACCCGAATGCGCAACAGGGCATTGCACTCGATGCCTGCTTTCTCGCAGAAAGTAAACAGTATGGGTAAGAGCATCGGACTGATGGGCGACTGCATGGGTGCTCGCCCATCCACTTCCGTCAAGTACGCGGTGTGGCTGAAGCGCCAAACGACTGCTTGAAGCGGGAGCCCGAGTCCGCGGCCTCATCGTGGAAGCACCAGGTGAACCTATCCGAAGCCAACTCGGACTCGACTTGGTCTTGGTATAGCTTCGGGATGGCGTTGGGGATCTCGATGATGTCCATGCCGCGGCGGTTATGGCGGACGCGAAGTCGAGCACCGAGATCGGGGTTGACCGTCCAGGAAAAGTGGCAGTTCCAGCTGAGGCCTCAGCCTGGAAGTGGTTGAAATCCTCGGACTCTTCCGTGTGCGGGACTTCCTTGGGCCTGCGCCTTCGGCGAGGCGTTGCCCCGACCAGCCCCGCTCCACCGCAAAACCGACAAACCGCCCTTCGAGCCTTGCCCCGCATCGTTTTCTGCTCTAAAGCCAGCGGCTCCAATGCGCGTGCTCGGCATCGAAACCTCCTGCGATGAAACCGCTGCCGCCGTCGTCACGGACGAAGGCGACGTCATCAGTGACGTCGTGCATAGCCAGGTGAAAGTTCACGCTCCCTATGGCGGTGTTGTTCCTGAGCTCGCATCACGCGACCACATGCGCAACATTCGACCAGTCGTCACTGACGCAGTAGACAAAGCGGGCATGACGCTCAGCGAACTCGACGGCATCGCCGTCACCTGTCGCCCGGGTCTTTCCGGTGCGCTGCTGGTGGGTGTACAGATGGCCCAAGGCTTGGCGTGGGCGCTGGACAAACCATTGGTCGGCGTCGATCACCTGGTTGGGCACTTGCTCGCTGTCTTTTTGAAACATCCGGGCCTGCCACCAATCGACCCGCCCCCCAGTTACCCCTTCGTCGCAATGCTTGCCTCCGGTGGACACACGGCCATCTACGAAGTCAAGAGCCCGGCGCTCGACCAGATCACCGAGTTAGGAGCGACACGCGATGATGCCGCCGGGGAAGCATACGACAAGGTCGCAAAGCTACTCGGACTAGGTTACCCTGGCGGTCCCATCATCGACAGGTTGGCTAAAGAGGGTGACGCCAACGGCGTCGAGCTGAGCAGACCCATGGCCAGCAAGACGTCCCTCGAATTCTCCTTTTCGGGACTCAAGACGAACGTCGCGCGCTGGGTGGAGACCAACGGCCGCCCAGGTAACGACAAGGCGCTACGCGACCTGTGCGCTGCCTTCCAGCGTCGTGTTGTCGACACCTTGGTCGACAAGAGCTTGCGCGCAGCCACAAGCCGAGGCATTGCCACCGTGGTGCTTGGAGGTGGGGTGGCCGCAAACAGTGAACTTCGCAAGAGTTCCGTGGAGCGAGGCGAGCGAGTGGGTATCCGCGTGGTCGTGCCACCGTTTCGAAGCTGTACCGACAATGCCGCGATGATCGCCTACGCTGGCGCCCAACGTCTGTTGTTGGGCGATGACGACCGAGGTAAGATCGAGATCAGTCCACGCACCGCCTTACCTCGCGTGACCAAGAAGGGCAAGGGCCGGCGCCTACATCCCAAAATGCCTCGCACGAGCCAGCGGCACCAGCGTTCGACGAGCTGAGGAAGCGACCCATGGCGCTGGACGAGCACCGACCAGCGTTCGAGCGGTCAGTTCTTCTTCGGCGAGTTGATGAAGAACTCGACGAAGTCGTTCTTGAGACGTGCCTTGTAGCCGGGAATGTCCTTGCGGAAGCGGAAGGTGATCTTGCCACCAGCTGGTGTGTTGCTGACCCGAACGTCGACGATGCGATCGTCACGCTGACTGATGGTGGCGCCGTTTTCCATCACCTTGCGACCAGGAACGAGCACGGTGAACCCAGAGGGAGTCTTCGAGCCCTGCAGGGCACTGCCAGGACCATCGAGGCGTAGGCGGTACTTGATGGGAAGTTCCATGCGGCCCACTTGAAAGGACTGGGACGCTTTGTCCGTGCTGGGCTCCTCCGCTTGGGACGTAGGGACCACTTTATCGGTGAACGCCTGGTCCTTGGCCAAGCTGTACTCGTCCACCTGCGCCATTGGCGCCGGATTGAGGGGAGCGGGCTCCGTCGTGGCCATCTGCTTTGGGCCAAACAGCGGCACCTGGGCGACGATTCCGTTTTCGGTTTGTCGCAGCTGGTCCTGCACGTTCAGGGTCGCGCGACCAGGAAAACCGCTGGGGGTCGTTGAGGGAAGAGCCGCTGAGGGCGCGGCGGGAAGCTGCGCGCTCGTGCCCGGCTGCGCCGTCATCGGCGAAGCGGGCATGACCGCTACCGTCTGCGACACCTGGGCCTGGGGCAGTTCGCTCACTTCCGTCGCCAGCGCCAAGTCGTCCTCGCTGATCTGGCGTGGGTCCTCTGACGCGCCCCCGAACGCGGCGTAAACCCCAGTCGCACACAGCGCCACAGCACCACCGTAGAGCCACAACTTCGGTCGTTTCCAGGTCGAATTCACCTCGGGGGCTGGCTGACGGCCACGCGGTGTCGTGCTCTTCTGTCCGTGCCCGACGCGCGTGGTGCGACGCTTGCTGCTGGCAACAGCCGTCGGCTGGGGTACGCGACTCGTTCTTCGGAGCGTCTTGTGCTTCTGCTTCTTGCTACTTTTCTTCGCCGTGCGCATCAGGGAGCCCAGTCCCCCGATCGCATCGCTGCTCCACCTGGCAACGTGGGCGCTAGTTTCCTTCATTGCCTGTCCAGCGTTGGCGGCCATGGTGCCTACCTTGCCCTTGAACAGGTCTTCCGAGACCTCGGAATCCTCGTCGTCGAAGTCATCATCATACTCGTCGTCGAAGTCGTCAGCTCCGCGCCCGCGGTCGACGACCGTGGGCTCGGGAGTTTCGTCCTCCACCCCTTCGTAGCGAAGCGAGACGACCAACTGCGGGATCTGCGAATCAGGCTCGACGGCGACTTCGACCGAATGAATGTGCGCAGCGCGCTTGCTTCCTGCGGAAACATCCTCCAACTCGAGGGTGCGCCCCAACTTGAGGAACTCCAGCTGTGATCCCACTTGGAGCTTGCGCGGGGTGCCGCGACAAACCCTTGCTTTCATCGGTGCACCCAAGCCTTGAATGTGCAGCTTTACCGGAGCGCCCTTCTCGCTCAGATACGGCTGCTCGACCTCTCGTTCGTCGAGTTCAGGAGCGTCGTCGGCTTCCGCCACAACGCGACTTGCCTTATTTGGTGCCGCTGGACCGGTTGCGGAGCAAAGGGCCTTGAGCGCCGTGACACTCTTGCTGTCCAACGCGGTGAACTTGATACCGAATTGTCCTCCGTCGTCATCGCCCTGTCGCCAGGCCACCATGCCCTCGACGAGTACCTCGTTGCCATCACTGTCGAACCGCAAGACGAGAGGGGTTCCGACTTCCGGGAGATAACGGGTCCGTACCTGCATCCCGCGACCACTGACCTCCACCGATTCTGCCTCGAACGGCGATAGATCGCCCTCCTTGCCACAAATCTCGACCCGGGTTTCGAGTTCAACGCGGCGCACGTGCGGCGCCCGGCGGTCTTGGTTTTCCGTGTGCATAGGCTGCTCCGTCTTCGACTGCTGAGCCGAAGGTTGCGATCGGAACTAGGCCGACGGCCCTTACTGGGCCAACTTTTCGCGGAACGAACGCTCACACACGCAAGGAAGGTCCCATTCCGCAGCGGACTACGTATATTGGGGCCGCATGGCGCTCTCGATCAGGGTCCGTTCCGCCGACGCCAGCACCCCGGATCTCGTGCTCGATCTACCGCGCATCGTCATTGGGCGCAGTGCTGGCAGCGAGGTGCGCTTACCCGACCCCAGCGTGAGCCAGCGCCATGCCTTGATCCGACAGCAAGGCAAGGATTACCTCATTATCGACGAAGGCTCCACCAACGGCACCTTCGTCGGTCCGGTGCGCCTGTCACGAGGGACGCCGCGAGTCGTCCAGTCCGGCGATCAGATCCGAGTGGGACGGATCTGGCTCGACATCACCATCGACCCGACGCTGCCCGCCAGTGACGGCCATCTGACCAAAGAACTCGCGCTCCGCCTCGTCGCCGGCGCCCTGGATATCGACGGCCAACCAAGCGCGCCCAGCGTCAAGGTAACAGCGGGGGTGGACGTCGGTTCCGAGCTAGTCCTCAAGGAATTCCAGCACGCCTACGTGCTCGGGCGCAGCCCGTCGAGCGACTTGCCGGTCGCCGATCCCGACGCGTCTCGTCGCCATCTCCAGTTCCAGCGTGTCGGCGCGGACATCCTCGTCGAAGATCTCGGGTCCAAGAACGGCAGTTTCATCGATGAGCAGCCGCTCAGCAAACGTTGCCGTTGGAAGCCGGGGCAGATCGTCGGCTTCGGACAGACGACGCTGGAGCTGGTCGACCCCCTGGCGCTGACGCTCGCCGAAATCGAGGCCACGGCGGACGAAGTGGTCGATGAAGACATCCCCCTGCCGGAAGATGAGCTGGACGACGAGGGCGATGCACCGGGTGCGTCGCCATCAGCCCGCGGCGCGGCGGGGCCGGTCATCGCCAAGCCCCAAACGAGCCGGCCTCCTGAGAAGCGCGAGAAAGACAACAAAGCGACCTGGGGCACCGTCGACGTCATCGTTGCGCTGGTCGCCCTGGCGGTCATCGGCATCAGTATCGCCGGGATCCTGTGGCTGATGCGCAGCTGATCTAGGGGGTGCTGGCAGCGGCGGAACTGCTTGGAGCAGTCCCACTCGCGGGTCCACTCGCGCTTGCGGGTCCACTTGCCGACTGCGAAGCGGCGACGTGCGCCCCATGCGACCCTGTGGTCGTAGCTGTCGCCGTTGCCTGACTACTCGTGGAAGTCGACGCTGCCGCGGTCGCCTTCTTGTCGTCCTCTTTCTTGTCTTCACGCGGGCCTTGGTTGTAGCCTCGCGGACGGTACTGTGGGTCGACGCCACCGTGCTTCTCGCCGTTCTTGGCCATGTCGTTGACGAGGTATGCAACCCAAGAGCCCTTGTGCTTCTTGGCTAGGGCCTCGAGTTCGACCTTGTATTTCTCGAACGCTCCCTCATCCCACAGACACTGCAGGGCGAGGGCAATCATGAACTGCTGATTGGGGCCCAGCTCGAAGCCATTCTTGTAGTGAGGCCAGGCTTCGTCCACTCGATGCAAACGGCAGAGGGTATCACCGTAGTAGATGTTGCCCATCGGCCACTCTGGTGCCAGCTCCAAGGCCTTGCCATTTTCCACCAAGCGTTCCTCCAGACGATTGCGTGCCCCCAGCATGACGCCGTAGTTCAGGTGGGCCTTGCAGCTATTGGGCACGGCTTTGACCGTCGCCTCCCAGAACTTGAGGTCGTTTTGGTAGTCCAGAGCGTGCATTCGTCCGCGCGTCGCCTGAAAGCCGAAGAAGAGCACCGTGGCGGCCAACACCAGCTTTCGCCCGCGAGCATGCTTTCCCCAACGCTCCCATAGCCGGGCGAAAGCCCACCCCAAAATCAGCGAACTACCCAGGACGGGGACGTACCAGAAGCGCTCGGCCCGTACCGTTGGCATGATCAGGGGGATGTTGGACTGCGGGAAGTAGGTCAGTGGCACCCACAAGGCTCCCACGGCGATCACCGCGAGCCCCCGCAGTCTCGGTGTGACCCAAGTAAACACCTTGGGCTCAGCGCGCTCGACGAAGGTCCCGTCTTTTGCCAGCGCTTCGGTAGGCCAGGTAGCGAGTTGAACGCGACGACGAAACTCCAACCAGAGCCCCCTTGCCCAGGCCACCACGGCCAGTACCGGCGGCACGAACATCAGAAGACCACCGAGCACAATTTCGATACTGACTGGCCTTTCGGGGACCGGCTCCTGGGGAAAGGAGTAGTCACCGCTCAGCTGCCAGGGGAAAATGATCTGCACCAGGCTGCGGAAATAGACGCGGAGCGCGCCGGCAACGCGGTAGAGCGGTTCCGCGTCCGCCAGCGGGTTGTTGATCGGATCGGTGGCGAACTTCGGCTGCTGGAACCAGCGCAAAAACTCGTGCAGAGCCCACTTGAGCCAAGGCTCGCTGGTCGCCAGGGAGTTTTTCAGCTCGTCAGGCACTTTGATCGGAAAGAAGTGACGCCTGAAGTAGGTGTACCCAACGACCGCCACCACGGACGCCAAGGCAACGCTAAAGAAACGCAGCCAGCGCCGCGGTCGAGCGGGATGCACTATCGGCGCTGCAACGAGAGCAGCCCAGCCGACGATCGGAGTCACGCTCATCGTGCTCTCTTTGCAGAGCAGTCCAAGGAACAAGAACACTGCAATGGACAGCGCCGCAAAGTGCCAGGGCAGACTGATCGCCCACAAGCACAAGAGGATGAACGTGCCACCCATGACATCCGCCAGGCCAACGACGCCGGAGACCGCCTCCGTCACAATCGCAGCCAGCGCCAGTGAAAGGCCAGCAAACCAACCCGCCTTGCGAGAACGCAGCCAACGCGCTGCTACCACCGCCATCAATGCCGCGTTGAGCCCATGTACCAACACGTTGACGAAGTGGGGGATCCAGGCGTGGTGCTTGATCTTCCAGACGAGACGCCACACCACGTTTGGCAACGGGCGGTAGGTACCGATGGTGCGTTCCGGTGGCAAACCCCAGAAATCGCGGCGAAACGCATCCCAGAAGCCAAGGTCTGTCCCGTTGACGTAAGGATTGGCGAGTAGGGCTTCCTGCTCATCGAAGATGAAGTTCGTGAAGAAGCTCCGCGTGTAGACGAGCACCGTCAAGATCAGGAGCGGCGCGGCCACCACACTGAAGCGCAGCGGCTGCCGGAAGTAATCAGCAATCGCACCCGGTGTCGCGTCTCGGGTCCGGCGATAGAACGCTTGAATCCGCTCCCGCCACCCCTTGGCGACGGGCGCCGCTTTCGGCGCCTCGGCGTTCTCTTCCGCATCCGCGTGGGGTGAGTCCTCCTTGCCAGACGCCCTGTTGCTCGGCTGAGCCAGCGCGCCATCAGCCGTCGCCCGCTCCGCTCCCTGCGGCCTTGGCGTTTCGGCAGCGGGCTCTTGGGATTCTGCGGGCGGTGAAGCGGCACCAGGGTCGGAATCGCGGTCAGCCATCGAAGGAGCGTTATAACCCGAGCCGTGGGCCAAGATGCAACGCTTCCCCTGCCCCGGAGGCCCACGAAATTGAAGACTTTCGTGTGGATCTCGCGGTGTAACTGTTGCCAAGTTCGCGGCACTATGGGACGGGTCGTCCGCACGCATGGCCACTGAGCCCCACTTCGACGGCTGCGAGATCGTCAAGAAACTGCGCTCGGGACCAGCCACCGACTGGTACCTGGGCAAGCAACGCTCGTTGGGCAGGCCCGTGGTGATCAAGGCCCTGAGCCCGAACGTTTTGCCAGAATCGCCCTTCGCCGGCCCCCTGATCCGGGAAGCCAAGCTACTCGCTCAGCTGCAGCACAAGAACATCGTGCAGCTGTACGAGTTCGCGCAACGACCGAACAGCATGTGGCTGGTCCTGGAGCATGTAGACGGCCTCTCGCTCGAGGAACTCCTGGCCGATTCGGCGCAACTCAGCGTGCCGGCGGCCCTGGCCATCACGATGCAGCTCGTATCAACCCTCGGATACGTTCACTCGATGGGCATAGTACACCGTGACGTGCATCCGAAGAACATTTGGATCTCACGCGAGGGAGAGGTGAAGCTGAGCAACTTCTTCCTCGCAGCAGAGCACTCGACGCCATCGCCCCCGGAACTCTTGGAGGCGGACAGCGGGTTCGAGAGCCCTTCCTACATGTCGCCGGAGCAACTGCTCAGTGAGGCCCCCGATCCAAGGAGCGATCTCTTCTCCATCGGCGTGATCCTGTACGAAATGCTCGCCGGGCGGCGACCGTTCGATGCCTCGGATACACGCACGACGACTCAACGCATTCGCCACGAGCCACCCCCGAACATCACCCAGTTCGCTCCCCACACTCTCCCGAGCGTGGAGCGCGTGGTGCACCGAGCCTTGCAGAAACTACCAGCGGATCGCTTCCAGGACGCAGCCGAGATGCTGGTGATGCTTGAAGCAGCGTGGGCTCAGTTTGGCAAACCCGACGCCCGTGAGATGATTCTCGACGAGCTCTCCCAACGTCAGGTAGTCACTCGCACCACTGTCGTGCGCCAGCCACGCCCTGTCGCCAAAGAACAGGGCAACATGGTGCTGAGGGCC
This sequence comes from Polyangiaceae bacterium, assembly GCA_050298815.1. Classification (GTDB taxonomy): domain Bacteria; phylum Myxococcota_A; class Polyangia; order Polyangiales; family Polyangiaceae; genus SZUA-265. Next base: position 62,743 of record JBNKUV010000074.1, on the reverse strand, counting down.
CTAGCTGTCTACTCCGGGTGTTTCGTCTTGTTGGCAGCTGGTGGCGTGTTGATACAGGGCCTTTCCGAAAAGCATGTCAGCGTGGAGCCAACACAACGAGGCGTGCTCGAATTGGCTCCTGCGGATGCCGGCTACCTGTCGTGCATCGTTTACCCGTGGGCACACGTTTACGTTGACGGGCAACGGGTCGCCACGACACCGTTTGCCACGCCAATCCCGCTGCAGCCAGGAACCCACTACGTCAAGTTGGAACACCCAAACGCGCCGGCGGAACAGCGAGTCATCAAGATTGCCCCTGGACAACGACTCAGCCTGGACGTGCGCATGCAACTGCCTGGGCCCGTCCCTGAGCCGGAGCCAGATTTGATGGCTCCCCCCAGAGATGCGGGCACTCCGACGCCGTAGGGGCCGCGGAAACGCTCGGCGCTGTGACAGAAGCGTGCGGAGAAATTGCGGCACGCGGCTACGCGCACGATCTGGCCGCGCCAATCGAACCCGCAGGCAATGTCGGCTTTCCCTACGCCGCGAACGGGTGTAATAGTGCGGTCACTTTTTGGGAGGTCAACATGGGAAAAAAACTTGCAGCGGAGTTCCTTGGAACATTCTGGCTAGTGTTCGGCGGTTGCGGTAGCGCGGTGCTGGCCGCAGCGTTTGGAGGGACGGACTCCAACCTCGGCCTTGGTTTTGTCGGCGTCTCGTTGGCGTTTGGACTCACCGTGCTGACGATGGCGTTTGCAATCGGACACATCTCGGGTTGTCACCTCAACCCCGCCGTCACGCTAGGCCTCGTGATGGGAGGACGCCATCCTGGCAAAGAAGCCGCCGCGTACATCGGCGCGCAGACGGTGGGCGCCATCGTGGCCGCTGGCGTGCTCTACGTGATTGCTACCGGCAAGGCGGACGCGGACATCGGCGGATTCGCTTCGAACGGCTATGGTGAGCACAGCCCCGGCGGCTACGGACTACTCGCCGGCGCCGTCGCTGAGTTCGTCCTGACGTTCTTCTTTTTGCTCGTCATCATGGGGAGTACCGACTCACGCGCACCTGCCGGTTTCGCTCCGATCGCGATCGGCTTGGGGCTGACCTTGATCCATCTGATCGGGATCCCCGTAACCAACGTCTCAGTCAATCCGGCTCGTAGCACGGGCCCGGCGCTATTCGTCGGTGGATGGGCGCTCGCACAACTCTGGCTATTCTGGCTTGCCCCCATAGCCGGTGGCGTGTGTGGTGGCCTGCTCTACAAGTCCATTTTTGGTACGGAGCAGAAGGACGCGTGAACGCGGAGCTCCCCTAGAGGTAGACCTGCGGCGGGTCGCTGCCCATGCTACCTTCGCCGCCATGCAAGGCTCGCGGCTCGGTCGATTCCTCGTCGCCGCACTGGCGTTGCACCTCGCAGCGCTCGTCTGGGCGTTCCTGCTCGGGGAGCATGAGTCGAAGACGGCGCGCATACCGCACACTGCCGATCCGACTCAGTTCGACGTCGAGGTGATTCTGGAACCACGCGAGACCTGGGAGCAAGGACTTGCGCTCGAGGAACGGGCGAGCCGCACCCGTGAGGAGAGCCCGCCCAGACTACCCGAAGCCGTGGGGACCCGAAGCGACGCTTCCCCGGCCGGCACCGCTGACGAAACAGCATCCGACACCAGTGCGCTCCCTGCCAACGCCATGGACGAAGAAGGGGCCAATAAAGGTGCCGTTCCTTCCGAGACTCCAGACACGGAAGGGTCGAGCCTCAGCACTTCTTCTTCCAGTAGCCAACCCAGTTCCTCTGCGCCGAACAATGCTCGCCCACGCGGGGGCGGCAAGGCGATTTCGCTCGCTGACGCTGGGTTTGGCGAACGCACACCGCTCATTCTCGCCCCCGGTGGGGCAGACGCGACGGCGTTCGCTGAGGACCGCCTCGAGCGCAGCATGGCGCAGGCTGCGCTCGATGAGGATCGCAGCATCGGCTTGGGCTCCCACGCCCTCATCACCACCGCCATCAATCAAGTCGCCACCGGGCTAGCGCCCCCCCGCTCCAAAGCGCGCATGAGCGTCATCGCCGACGCGGACGGGCGCATCGTCGCGATCGAAATCTTGGAAGTCGATCGGGACTTCGGCGCCTGGCGTAAGGTCGCCGACAAGACGATGACCACCCTCGTCGGCAAACGCCTCACCCACAAACTCGCACGGGCAACGCGGATGGTCTTCGAAGTGGAGTCGAAGGTGCAACTGCCCAGTGGCAGAGCCCCGGGCGCCAACGTCACCGTGCTAGGCATCCCCATTCAGAGTAGCGGCGATGAGGAGTCCACCCAAGTCAAGATCCTCAGCCCCGAGGTCAAGGTCGAGATGGTCGAAGTGCTCGACCCAGCTGAGAGTGGTGGCAAGTCTCTCAAGATACCGGTGCCCATGATCAAGATGACGGTCGTCGGCGTCGACGGTGATCTAGTCGATATCGCGGCGCCCGCTCGCCAAGTCGTCCACACGCGACTCGTCAAACAAGACGTGCTGTGATGCGCCCAGCTCCCTGAAGGTGCGCGGCAGTGCTCATGGGGGGTACCTGGATTGAGGCAACTCTCCTCGACCGAGGCGTTCTGCCTCAGTCCAGCCTGAGTTGCGGGCGCAAAACGACCCAAGTCGCAGGCACATGCCAAGCAGCGCCGCGGCGCAGATCACCGCCGATCCGTGGGACCTGCAGCACGCGCGGCCCGACGTGATGCAGGCCTGTTCCTCGAAGCCACTCGTCGACGATAGCGGCTCATTGTTTGCATGCATACCCACCGTATCGGTGGGGCTTCACGAGGCGTGTGGAGCCAACAACCACCCACAATGAAAGGAAGGCCCGATGCCAAGAATGAACCGCCGACGTCCCGTCAGACCCGAACCGCCTGCACATCGCGTCAACCGACGCATCCGGTTCCCGCAGATCCAAGTTATCTCTGCTGACGGAGAACAACTCGGCACGATGAGCCCGACGGAGGGATTGGAACTCGCCGAAAACGCCGATCTCGATCTGGTCGAAGTCGCTCCCAACGCCCGACCTCCTGTGTGCCGCATCATGGACTACGGCAAGTTCAAGTACGAACGCAGCAAGCGCAGCAATCAGCAGAAGACATCCACGGTCAAGACCATTCAGCTGCGACCCAAGACGGATACCCACGACCTGGAAACCAAGCTCGCACACGCTCGCAAGTTCTTGGAACGCGGCGACAAGGTAAAAGTCGTGATGCGCCTGCGGGGGAGAGAGCGCGCCTTTGTACAACGTGCAGTCGGGATCTTGCATCAACACGTCCGTGAAGGGCTGAGTGAGCACGGCAAGATTGCCGGCGCACCCGCTCACCAGGGTCGCTTGATTTCCTTGTTGGTCGAACCAACGTGAAAGATGGATCGTTCGTGATGGCACTCCCAACGGTTTGGCGGACGCACCATCAACCGAGCCGTGCCCGCAGCTCCGGCATCTCTCCGATCAGCGTCTTGGAATTTGGCGACGAGCCAAAGCGACTTATCGGCACACCGAACACCTGACACAGTGAAACAAGCAAGCGATTGTTGGGGCAGTACTGTTCACCTTTTGCCGTTCGCACATCGATGTAGCGACCCATCGACAATCTGCCGCCACAGCCCCCCGCAAGCACCGTTGGGATGTTGCGAGAGCTGTGGCGCGCTGGGTCGCCCATATCGCTCTGCACCAACACGCAACAGTCGCCGAGGATGCCTGCTTCGTCCAAACGCTGGAGCAACCGAGCCACCTGCGCGTAGCTGTGGCGGTTTTGAAGCGCAAGCGCCTTCCAAGTTTCCGGTCGGTCCTTGCCTTTGTTCGTGTGCGCGAAGTATCGATGGGCTACCGCCTGGTGCACATCCACGGGGTAGCCTGGATACATGTCCGTACGGCTCAAGTCGCCGAGCATCAGGGTCGCAAAACGCGTCAGGTCACATGCCATCGCCCGCGCCAACATGTCGACCATCAGGTGCGTGATGGTCTCGAAATACGCCTCGCCACCGCCGTAGGCTTCGAGGCGTGGAAACGCCGCGCGCTGTGGGCGTGGCGGCGCCGCACACTGCCGCTGCATCGGCAAGAGGCGCTTCTCTATCTCTCGCAGTGCAGTAGCGTGTTGCTCCATCTTGTCACGCTCGGCAACGGGCACACGCTCCGCCAAGCTGGCTAGGTCTTCGCGCACGAAGTCGAGCACACTCGCTCGTCTCCGCCGCTGCTGCTCCGCCTGCACCTTTCCTTCCTTGCTCAATGGTGCCCCGAACAACTCGTCGAACACACGCTCGGGATCTATCCACTTGGGCGTGGGGATACCTCCCCGCCCGTAGCTGATGTTCGAGCCGAGCTCAGTGCGCTCGTTCCCAACGGCGAGGGTAACGCTGGTGTGGGGGGTATCCGCGCCCAACATCCTGTCGACAGCAAGGAACTGATCGATCGACGCGTTCTTGCCCGTCACTCCACTGCCAGTCAGGATGACACGCGATGCATCGTGCCCAACGGTGCCCATCTCGATCCCCGCCGCCAAATCCAAACCATCGATGACGAGGAGTTGCTCCTTGAAGCTTCGTCCGAACTGCTCGGGCGAGTCAAAGGGCGACAGGGAGCAATCGTCGTACTTGAGATCGAAGTGTGGCCCGGGCTTCCACAGTTCGTGAGCACAACCATGGGGCGCAAACACGCCGATGAAGCGCAGCGGTTCAGCGCCAGGGGTTGGCCGGGGGGGCAGCTCGTCTCCAGCCGCCCACGCTTTGGAACGAGAGAGGCGCGTGGCCAATGCACCGGCGCCGATAGCCAGCAAGAATCGGCGGCGGTTTGCCATCACGCTGCCTCCCAACATGCTGTCACGTTTTGGTTTCATGGCGCTTCGCCTCCCTGGAACGAGCCGTCTCTAAGCACGAACAAATCGCTTTCGGCGTAAGCCACGAGGAGTTCCAGCAAACTACCACGCTTGTCCGCCTCGAGCCCTTCAACGACACTCATGAAAGCGCGCTCCACCTCCGGGTCACTCTGAGCGCTGAAGTAGCGGAAGGCCTGTCGCGCGAAGCACTCTGCCGTCCTCGGATGATTCGCCAACCAGCGCGACAATTGTGCCGCACCGTCGAACGACACCTTTTCGCCGTCCAGAGATAGCGTGGCTCGGGTGTCCACCGGGCGCCCTGAATCGACCGTGCGCGCCCTGCCGGCGGCGTCGAAACCCTCGAGTGCGTACCCCAACGGGTCGATGAGCTGATGACACGAGCGGCATTGTGGCTCGGCCGTGTGCTGGACGAACAACTCGCGCGTCGAGATACCGGGCTCGGGCGGCGGCATCACGATCTCGATACCCAACTCGGCTGGTCGCGGCATCTTCCGACACAATACACGTCGCAAGATGAAGTCTCCACGCAGTACGGGGCTCGTTCGATCAGGCAAAGAGTGCGCTGAAAGAAAACTCGCTTGCTGCAGTACGCCGACGCGGTCAGTACCATTCAATGGAACCGCGGGGCCGAACGCGTTGAGCCCGTAGTACCTCGCCATCGATGGTTCGACGGATGCAAAACCCGATGCGAGTAGCGCGCCGACAGAAGCGCCGTGGTGCACCATCACCTCATCGACGTAGGCGCCAGTTTCTTCCAGCATACGCGGCTTGAGTTGTTCGTACCTCGGATGCTCTTCCGGGTCCTTCGCCGTGCTCTGCAGCTCATCCACTTCGAGCCATTCGAGAATGAATCGACGAAAGTGATGTCGGGTGGAGCTGCGACCGAGGATACGCCACGCTTGCTCACGTCGCACCGCCGAAGCTGCCAATTCGTCAGATTGCGCCAGCGCGCGTAACTCGTCGTCGGGCGGCGCGCCGCTCAACATGTACGCCAGCTGCGCCGATACCTCGAAGGGAGAAAGCTTTCGGACCGCGCCGTCACCAGTTCCTAATTCGCTCAGATACAAGAAGCGCGGTGACTGTAGCAGCGCGGACAGCGTGAGCTTCACGCTGTCCGTGATGGTTGCACCCTCGCGCCGCGCGCCCTCGAACAACCCACGCAGGCGCGCCACTTCCGCAGGTGCCATCGGCTGACGAAAGGCGCGTTCTCCGAAGTGTCGAATGAAGTCATCAATGCAGTGGTCCTCTTCACAGACGACAAAGCGCAGAGGGGCTTGTTCTAGCGCGCTTGCCACCAATTGTTCAGCCAGCGCAGCCCAACGCACCCCGGTTGAAGCGGGCAACGACTGCTCGGCGTTCGGCGTGTAGCCGTCCTGGCGTACGTCGGGCGGGAGGCGTTCGGCGAGTGACGATCGGATCCCCAAGAGATCGTCCACCGAGCGTTCCAACTCGATGTTGCTGAGGCGTCGGACCCGCGCCGGCAACAGTCGACCTTGGGCGGGTGGCGTGTACTCTTCCAGCTTGCTCTGCTGCGCGCCACAACCAAAGATGCTCAGCAACGTGATCGCCAGCTCCACCCACACCCTCTTCAGACCCGACCAACGGTCGCGGGGAGGTGATGTGGGGCTCCGCCTCATGGGGCAGGTGGGGCTCCGGATGGCGGCGAACCGGCAGAGCCGGAAGCGGTAGGGACAGCGCTCGTGGGAGCAGCCGTTGTACTGCTGCTTGGCGCCGGCATCGGTGCTGGTTCAGGAGGAGCGGCGGTGGAAACGACTTTGGGGACCAGCTCCGGTACGGGTTTGCCAGGCTGCAGGAATAGCAGATCGTCGAGCCAGAACTCGACGGGTAGGTCTTTCCCATCCACGGAGAAATTCAATGTCAGGATGCGCTCCGGATCGAACTTCGCATCGACACCCCAGCCGCCCTGTTGCACGCGGTCCCACTTGACGATGATCTGCTGCCAATCATCCGTCAGAGGGAAGCGGTAGCCGTGGGTGTCCCAGCAGCGTTCCTTGCACCATCCCTCGAACTCTCGAGGCACCGTTTTGGGGTTGCCGATTTTCAGGTGAATCGAGCCTTGTCCCTTGACTCGAAAGGTCATGCCCTCGAAGGCAGAGGCATTGAGGGGACACTTCATGCCGTCGGTAACCCAGCGGGTAGTCGTACCCCAAACCACTCCCCAATCCCGATAGCCGTCCGCCTTACCATACAGCGCGAAGCGGTTTTCCGTCGTGGCCTCTTCGGGGGGCAGTGCGGTAGCCTTGAAGGCCCCGACGGCAGGAAAGACCGTGCCCTCACTCTCGTCCACAGCAGTGTACCACCAGCCCTCCCGCTCGAACGACTTGAAGAGTTGATTGTCCGTATCTTCGAAGTCCTCGATGAGCACCGCCTCCGACCGGGGCGCGGGCCTGGCGCATGGCCCCGTGAGCTCCTCCTCGGGCGCTTCGGATAATGGCGTCTGCTTGGCCTCGAAGGACGCTCCTTCACCGCCGAAAACGGCGGGTTGTTCGCTGCTGGAGGCACACCCCAGCACGAGCGTGTAGCCCCCCAAAAAAACGAGGGAAAACGAGCGGCCTGTGAGTCTGAACGTGGTGCGCATACCTGTCATTATCATGAGCCTGACGCGTGGGCGCCAACGTGTGGCTCACCAAGCTACACCTCGACGAGTGATACGATGCTCCAGGCTCAGTCTGGTACGCCTTCAGTGGTCACCTGCGCCCCGCGATGCGCAAGCATGCCGGCCGTGTACGGCGGCGCCACGACCAAGCCGCCCACCGCCCACTGCCCCCCGTCGTCGTCGATGAAGACGGCGTGATAGTCCCACGCGGCAAGAGGAGCATCCTCCACTTCCTGCCACTGTCCATCCACACGTTCGTAGAGGAACCCACCGGTGCCTCCGGCAAGTGCGGTACCGTCATCCGCAACCCAAATGCCGTTTAGCTGCGGTATGCCGGCAGGGGTGACGTTCTCCAGTACGCCGCCGTCTTCCTCGACCAGAAACCCAACGATAGTTCCACCGACGGCGGCGACGTAGTCATCATTTCCGTGCACCGTGAATAAACGCTGCCCCGTGGGAACGGGCACCACTTCCCACTCGCCGTCCACTCGGTGCAAGGCTTCGGAACCAAAGCCAACGACCCAGAGATCGTCGCTCGAACGCCCCCAGACCTTGAAGAAAGGCTGCTCCCCTTCTGTCTCGGGCACGTTCACTTCAATCCATTCATCACCATCAAAGTGGTAGATGGCCTGGGCGAGACCACCTGCGAACCCGCCACCAACCGCCCAAACGTCATCCTCCGCGATTGGGTAGATTCCGAACACGGTGATGGGGTCCGGCATCGAGAACTCCTCGAAGGAATCGTCTGCCGTGGAGTAGCGCAGCACGAGACCTTCAGCGCCGGACATCCAGACGTTCTGCCCCTGTCCTGATACCCACCACAAGTCGCCGCTAGCGCCCGTGTCTTTTGGCTCCCAGTGCTCGCCATCGTAGTGCATCACAAGCGGTCCGTCCCCGGTGTCCGAACCCACCGTCCACACATCATCTCCCGTCGTGCCCCAGATCGAGAACAGAGCGGCCTCCCGATCCTCGAACACCATCTCCCACCCGGTCTGCGGATCGCCGCCCCCCTCCCTCTCTGGACCGCTGTCTGGCGGATCGCCCCCGTCCTCTTCAGCAAAGGGCGCGGCGTGCACGTCGTCGTCGCACCCGGGGCAGGCGGCGCCCAGAACTCCCAACATCATGAAACTCAAGAAAAGAGACCCGCGGCGAACGCCGAAACGAAGCATGGGAAGAAGTGAAGCGCGGGGGCCATCGGGTGTCAATCAAGGCTCGCTGCCGCGAGGGCCGCGGTGCAACTGCCGGCACAGGCTTTCGCGTGGGCGGTGTTTTTCCTGGGAATCACAACCGGCCTCACAGACTATTGCTCTCAGAGCCGTTGATCACTACTCATCCGGTCGATGAAACTCCACTCGGCCCTCACCCGTGGCACCCGTCTGCTGTCCCTGTCGCTCTTGATTGCCACGCCCGCTTGCAACGCGCTTCAGAAGAAGACAGACGAAGGAGCGAGCTCCGCTGACTCCAAGAAGGATAAGTCGGCGGAAGGTGAAGAAGCGGCGAAAGACCCGTCGGCTTCTTCTTGTGACGATCTGGCCAAGAAGCTGTGCGCCGAAACCGGGGCCGAGTCGCAGACCTGCGCTGCGGCGAACACAGCCATTCCTCTGCTCGCCGAGGATGCCTGCCGAGCTGGGGTCACGCAGTTCGCCAGCACGAAGACGAAACTGAAGGCACGCTCCGGCAAGTGTGATGAACTCATCGAAGCGCTCTGCTCGAAGTTGGGTAAGGAGACCGAGACCTGCAAGATGGTCACCGAGCAAACGCGCCTGTTCCAATCCGAGCGCTGCGTCGGGATGCTAGAACACGTCGACGAAATCGTGGCCGACTTGCAGAAGCAGGCAGAGGCCGAGCGCATTGCCAACCAGCCGCTGGATGCGGAGGCGCAAGCTGCGATCAGCGGAACGGACGCACCGTCGTTCGGCCCAGCCAATGCGAAGGTGACCGTGGTCGAGTTCTCAGACTTCGAGTGCCCCTACTGTTCTCGCGCTGCCGAGGTCACCTCGCAGGTCAAAGAGAAGTACGGTGACAAGGTCCGCTTCGTCTTTCGGCAGTTCCCACTTTCCTTCCACAAGAATGCTCAAGGCGCCGCAGAGGCTTCTCTCGCCGCCCACGCCCAGGGGAAGTTCTGGGAGTTCCACGACAAGATGTTCGAAAACCAACGCGCGTTGGATCGCAGCTCGCTCGAGAGCTATGCGGCCGATTTGGGCTTGAACGTGACGAAGTTCAAGGAAGAGCTGGACGGAAAGAACCACGCCGACCGCGTCAAGGATGACTTGGAGATAGGTAACAAGGTGGCTGTCCAAGGCACTCCAACGATGTTCGTCAACGGCAAACGTGTTCCCAACCCCACGGACTTTGCCGCCGTCGCCAGCGCCATCGACGAAGCCCTCGGCAGCTGAGCTCCCACGCGCCGCGCCATCGCGAAGCTGAACTCCAACACGCCGCGCCACATGAAGCTGAGGCCACCCTGAGACCAGCGTGGGGATCGGTGTGCAATCGATCGGCTGCGGCAGATTTCTCTGATAACTTCAACCACTTACAGGCCTCGCCCCGTCGTTGCGCACAGCATCCGACGTCGAGACCCCTGTGGGCGCGGGGCGCTCGTTTGTCGTCGATGGGTGCACGCCGGCTCGGACGGGGTAAACTCTTGCGGACATGCCTCATCTGGTCGTCTCACTCAAAGAGCGCGAAATCGGGCGTTATCCCGTCGACATACAGACCCGGATCGGTCGCGATCCGAACTTGGAGGTCGTGATCGAGAACGTCGGCGTGTCCCGTCACCACGCAACGTTGAGCTTCGACGGTCATCAGGCGCGGCTCCAAGATCAGAACAGTGCCAACGGTGTCTTCGTCAATGGGCGCCGAGTAACGGCTACCACACTGGCGGACGGGGATGTCATCCAAATCGGCAAATTCACACTGAACTACAGCGCTTTGGACCTGCCTGAGGACGCCGCCGTGTCGCTCAAGCGCACCGGCGGGCGCTCGCGCGACATGCAAAAGACCTTCGCACTTGGCCCCGCTGAAGTGCAGCGCTTGCTCGCGTCGCAACAGGCAGCCCAACCCGCCGATGCGCCCCAGGCTGTGGGTTTGTCGCAAACGATGCCGCAGGTCCATGCCTTGGTCGAAGACGAAGGCGGCCTCGATCCGGCGGTGAAGCTCCTCGGCGGTGGCCTCGCGTTGATCGCGCTATTGGGAACTGTCGTGTTCTTGTTGCTGTAGTTCGCAACTCGACGACTCTGTCAGGATGCCAGTTGTCCGAGCAACGTCGGCCCCTCTGGCGGTCAGCGTGGCACCTGAAGCGGCACCCAGGCGACCCTGCGCGCTCAGCGGGCCTTGAACTCAGTGCCCTGGTAGCTGTAGCCGCGAGACGCGGTTTCGGACCACGGCAGGAGCAGTGGCTCCAGGCCGCCGTAGGGCGTGCGGTCTTCGGGGAAGGGATACGTTTTCTGTGTCCAGCCGATGGCGTTGCCGGGCAACAGATCGATCCACACCGCCCTACCGACTGGCGTGAAGCGCACATGGCCGAGGATCATGTTGCCCTCCAGAGAGCGCCCCGTTTCAGCAGCGAAGATGCGGCTGATCGCGTGCTGTTGGATCTTGTAGATGAATAGCGCGTGGCGAGTGACCACCTTGCCACCCATCTTCTTGCTGGCTTGAGCCTGGAGCACCGCGCGCACGATGATGTTGGCGTGCCCGTCGCCGGTGACGTCCCGCGCCGCGACGCTGAGAATGTCTTTGGCATCTTTGACGCCAATGGTCGTGTAGACGTAGCTGTTACCCTCTTTGAAGCGCTTGCCGAAGACGACCAAGTCTTTGCCATGCACTAGCACGCGCTCGGTGGTCTCGTCCCCCGCGACGTTGGTGACGAAGTCGAAGCTCGGCTTCGACCCCTTCTCACCGCGCTCATTGCGGTACAACTTGTAGACCTGGTCCATCATCTCGTCGGGCGATGGAGGCCGCGGCGGGGGCGGCGGCGCCTGCCCTGCACTGGCCACGGGATCGGCGCTGGGAGAGGTACCGGAGAAGAGGCGCGTGCCACGCTTGGGCGGCTCGAGCTTCGCCTTGCCGGCGCGTTCCTTCGTCATCTCGAAGGCGTTGCCTTCCCACTCGTAGCGTCGTGACTCGACAGCTTGCCATGGCATCAAGGTGGGATGTGTTCCCTCACCGGCTATGGGTGCGTTCCACTCGTCGGGATCGACATTTTCGTGACTCCCTTGAGCGATCGTGATGGTCGGCCGTTTACTCTTGGTGAACACGCGCACTTCATTGACGATAGCGGCATCTCCATCGACGACGCCAACCTCGTGCTGAAAGATAGGTTTGGGGCCCGCGGTTTCAGACTCGAATTTCCAGACTTCCGCAAAGTACCGCGCCTTTCCGGCACTACCAACGCGGCGATGGGTAAACACCTCGTCCTTACCATCACCGTCGAAGTCGGCGACTACGACTTGTTTGAGGTCACCGGGATTCATCAGGTTCAAGTCCTGATAGAAGAACTGTTGCCCTCCCTTGAAGTCCCAACCGCTGACCGTCAGGTAGCGTTCGTACACGGCGACACGTTCCCACATCGAACTGCCAGTGAGATTGCCGAAGACTTCGAAATTCGGGCGTGGGCTCAAGCCCTTGGCGAATACCAAAGCATTATTGAGCGCGTACTCCGCCTCGATGGTCAACATCGGCAACGCCCCGCCAGTCTTCTTGGACGTCCCGATCACCGTGCTGACGCTCCCACCATCAGAATCGTGGTAGAGAAGCGCTCCGCGGAGTCCGCTACGCACGTACTTCGCCTGCGGGAAGACCTTCCAGGGAATGGATGCCTCGAAGGCAATACCTCCGTCGATGGGTGCTTCGATGATTTTAGCGCCGGGGACCTTACCCAAACCGGACAGCTTCACAGCGCCTACGCTCTTGCCGGGTACACCGGGGTAGAGGCCCACTCGGTAGGTTTGGTAGCTGCCCTTGCTGTTGGGAAAGGCGATCTCGAGACTGGCATGGTCCTCGTTGGAGCCGAAGCTGGCGCTGCGCGTGAGCTTCGAATCCAGGATGCGCATGGCGACGTAAAGGTTGTCGTCGTCGTAACCTACCAGGCCTTTGGCGCTCGGGTCCTTGCCACCTTTGCCCGAAACACGTTCGGACAACACGAGCAAGTTGGGCCACTCCTTGGGCAATCCGTCGATTCGGATCTTCTTCCCCTCGAAGGGAGCGGCGTCCACTATCAGTTCTTTGGCGTGCGCTGGTGCGGTCAAGCCACACAAGGCGACGCACGTGACCAATGTTCTCAGCAGGTTCACGTTCTTCCTTCCACGCATCAAGCTCTGCAAATGTAGCACGGGCGCTCTCGACTCAGCGAGACGGGACAGTTCACTCGCCGTCAGCCCTTTGCCGTCAACTGACCCTCTTCGGCCTCCAATTCCGCCAAGGCGCGAGCGAGTTCTTCCTGCTCCGCCTCGTCCAAAGCTTCGAACTCATCGTCCACCCGCTGGGCTTCAGCTGGAACCTCAGGAGCGCGGACGGCCACAGGCTCCGGCTCCGGGGGAGCTAGACCCATCTTGCGCTTGAGCTCGAGCAAGTCCTGGTCGGCACCCGCGGTGGTCTCGAGCTCTCGGAACTTGTGGGCGAGGACGTCGCCCGAATACTCCTCAGTGATCTCGGCGCTGGCTTCGGCCTCCGCCTCCAGCTGCTCGATTCGGCCCGCCATCTCGTCGAACGCCTCAAAGGCGCTGGCGTTCTTGAGACCGCTCATGGTCTCGTGAATGGCTTTCTGAGCTTCGGCGCGCTTCTTCCGGGCGATGAGAATGCCCTTCTTACGCTTGGCCTCTTCGATCTTGTTGTTCAGGGCGCGCAGGGCGAGCTTGAGCTGGTCGACCGCCGTTTTTTGCTTTTGCCATTGCTCTCGGTACTGCGTCGCGAGGGTGTCGTGTTCGCCTCGCCGCGCAAGGGCTTCTTTGGCGAGAGCATCGTTTCCGGCGCGCACGGCCAGCATGGCCTTCTTTTCCCACTCGGTCGCCTTGGCTTGCTCTGCCTCCGCCTGTCGCGCGAGGCGTTTCTCATCTGCAATGGCGCCAGCAACTTGCCGTTTTGCGACGTTGAGTTGTTCACCCATGTCACGTATCAGCTGATTGAGCATCTTCTCCGGGTCTTCCGAAGAGCTGATGAGCGCATTGATGTTGGATTGGATCAGGCGTGCAAGTCGAGCAAAAATTCCCATCGGAAGAAGCCTCTATCGGGTTACTTGGTCTGGAGCAGCGTTTCGGCTCACTTGCCCTCGGTCAATTCATGGAGGGTACCGACTTGCTCGGCAAGAGCCAGGTCGAAGTCAGCGAGGGTGGCCTCGAGTTCGTTGGGATCGAGGCTGCTCATCTCCAAGGACGCGATGAGCAGGATGCCCGAATCAGCAATGGCGTAGGCCGCGTGTACCAAGTCGGAGGCGTTGAGCTCGAGGAGCTTTCGGAAAAGCGGGGCGTGGAGCTTGTCGTCCTTTGGGATGGGACCGATCTCCGCTTGAAACACCAGCACCGGATCGCTGATGAGCAGCGCCACGGGGGGCTGGTGCGCCGCGAGCCGCACGAGAATGGTGCCATCGTCCAGCCGTTCGAATCGCCGATCCAGGCGATGAAGCAGCGTCTCCAAGTCCTCCACTGTATTGGCCATTGCCGGCGAGCGTATCACGCCTGGCGGGGTTTTCGCCGGCTGTCGAAGCCCCATTCGGCCAAATGGACCGCCCCAAACCACTGCACAGGCTTGCGCCCCGGCACTTCCTGGATAGACTCGGCCATGTTTGAGCAGAAGCCCCGCGAGTGTCTGACATTCGACGATGTCATGCTCGTCCCTGCGTACAGTGAGGTATTGCCCTCCGAGGTGGAGACGCGGACGAGGCTCACCCGAAACATCCACCTGAACATCCCTCTGGTGAGCGCGGCGATGGACTCCGTCACCGAATCCCGCACGGCCATCACGATGGCGCGCGAGGGCGGCGTTGGAGTGATTCACAAGAATCTCACGGTGACGGAGCAGGCCCAAGAGGTCGAGCGGGTCAAGCGCGCGGAGACCGGCATGATCGTCAATCCGATCACCATCGGCCCGGACACCGTCTTACGGGACGCGCTCGAGCTGATGCGCCAACACAACATCAGCGGCCTGCCGGTCGCCGAAGGCGCGGCGGCCGTCGGCATTCTGACCGCCCGCGACGTCCGCTTCGAGGAAAACCTCGACCAACCGGTGAGTGCCCTGATGACGACCCAGCTCATCACGGTCAAGCCTGGAGTGAGCGCTGCCGAGGCGAAGCAAATCCTGCACAAGCACCGCATCGAGAAGCTGCTCGTGGTCGACGGAGGACAACTCATCGGCCTGATCACCATCAAGGACTTGCTGCAAGCCGAGCTGAACCCACGCGCAATCAAGGACGCAATGGGCCGTTTGGTGGTCTGCGCTGCGATCGGCCCCGGCCCAAATGGGCAAGAGCGGGCCGACGCCCTGGTGGATGCCGGCGCAGACGCCATCGTGATCGACACAGCTCACGGTCATTCCCGCGGTGTGATTGAGGCCGTCAGGAACACGCGCAAGCGCCACCGCAAGGTGGACATCATCGCCGGCAACATCGCGACGGCGGAAGCCGCGAAGGCGCTCATCGAAGCTGGGGCGGACGGGATCAAAGTCGGCATCGGCCCCGGCAGCATTTGCACGACCCGCATGGTCGCAGGCGTCGGGGTGCCACAGATCAGCGCGGTCGCAGACTGCGCGGCGGTGGCCGACCAACACGGCGTGCCCGTGATTGCCGACGGTGGCATCAAGTACAGCGGAGAGGTCGCCAAAGCGATTGCAGCAGGAGCATCGAGCGTCATGCTCGGCTCGGCGTTGGCGGGCACGGATGAAGCGCCGGGCCAGCTCGTGCTCTTCCAAGGCCGCAGCTACAAGGTGTACCGGGGCATGGGTTCCATCGGGGCAATGAAGAAGGGCAGCAAGGACCGTTACGGTCAGGGCGGCACCGCCGACGAAAAGCTCGTCCCTGAGGGGATCGAGGGGCGCGTTCCACATCGTGGCCCGTTGGCGAACATCATTCACCAGATGGTGGGTGGCTTGAGCTCGGGCATGGGCTACACGGGCAGCCGCACTATCGAAGAAATGCGGGCCAACGCACGCTTCTGCCGGATCACGTCCGCGGGGCTCAAGGAGAGCCACGTGCACGACGTGTACATCACGGAAGAAGCTCCGAATTACCGGATGTGATGTGGCGTTGACAGGCTGGGGCCAGGCTGTCACAGTCCCCGCCCCCGAGACGCTACAGCAGTCAACGACTTGGAGAGGTGTCCGAGTGGTCGAAGGTGCCTGATTCGAAATCAGGTGTAGGGCAACCTACCGAGGGTTCGAATCCCTCCCTCTCCGCAACAATTCAATTACTCAGCTCGTCGGTCCGTCGCTGTTCGATTTCTATCCTGAGCTCGGCGGGTAGGATCGCCGCGCGGGTTGTTGGCGCACGTCGCCGAAGTCTCGGGCAGCATCCGCGGGCCATCGTGAAGGCCTACGGTCGCTTGCCGTTGACAGGCATCGCTACTACGGTCTCACTCGTGGGAACGGATTGCTCCTGTTCGGAGCTGGCCGAAGGGATCGCCCTGCAGTCGGATGAGCGCCAGATCGTCCGGGTCAAGCCCAGCGCCGTTATCGAAGCGGTGTTTCCCTCAGGCGCACCTGCCGCGAACGAACCCAGCATCATTCGGTTTCCCAGCGGCAATCGATCAACCCGCGCAGGTTATCGGCAACCGCCTTCTTCCGCAGTCGGAGCTCCGCATTGGCGAGTCTGTCGAAGACTTCGTCGTCGTCTTCATGTTCGAGGACAGCGATAGCCTGAGTGAATCGCAGGTGTTCATCCGAGTGAGCGTTGACCTGGCAATCCTTGGATCTGCCGCCAGTGCGCACGGTATGGTTGAGCGAAGGTGAGCTGTCTCGCAGATTGGTGACGGCGTGTGATTCCTTCTGGCCCGAGCTTGGTGACGAAAGGAAGGTCTCAGGGGCCTTCCGCCAACCGCTTGCTCACGCCGGGATGTGCCGCGATTGCCCGCTCCGAAGCACTGAGATGCGGGCCGAACGCCTCCAGGTACAAACAATCCGCTGCCTCGGCGGCTGGCGCTGGCGTTCAGAGGGTCAAAGCCCAACAATCCGAAATGGAGAAACCATGTCCGTCGTCGAACTCAATCAAGAAAACTTCGAATCCACCGTGACTCAGGCTGGCATCGTTCTGGTCGATCTCTGGGCGCCGTGGTGCGGACCCTGCCGCACTTTCGCTCCCATCTTCGAGAAAGCATCCGAACGGCACCCCGAGGTAACATTTGCCAAACTGAACACCGAGGACGAGCGCGAGCTGGGAGCAGCGTTGCAGGTCCAGGCCATCCCGACGTTGATGCTGTTCAGAGATGGTGTGCTGCTGCTCAGGCAAGCCGGAATGCTGCCAGGCAAGGCCCTCGACGAGCTGATTGGCAAAGCCAACGAACTGAACATGGATGACGTCCACGCGGAAATCGAGGCAGCACAAGCCAAACAAACCGCCGAGACATGACGCGGACGCACGAACACCCGGCGCTGATGCACCGGGTGTTCGAATTTCATCAGCTCAGCGTTGCCACGGCAGACGACCAAACAAGTCGCGGATGTAGGCCTGTCGCACCAGTTCTTCGATGCGACCTTCCGGGATGGGAGGAGGCTTGGCAGCGGCCGCGAGCGTCTGAGGCACGCCTGGCGTCCCACAAAGCGCTCCCAACGAGCTATTGAAACATTGCTCGTCGGTGTCTTCGCAATCCTGCTCGCTGATCTCGCGGACTCCTTCGAGAACGTTGGTCGTGCAGCTAATCGCGGTGTTGCCGTCACAGACTCCCTTGGAGGGCACGTCCCCACAGGGGTCTTCCCACTCCACGGCTTGTTCCAGGAAGGTGAACGCCTCGGTGCCAAAGGTCGAAAAGACGGTCCCAAAATCGCAAACAGACCGCAGCGAGCTGAATCCGCCGGAAACGACGCCATACGTTTCCCAGACGCCATCCGATGTCAGCCGCAGCAATGGACTTCCCGAATCGCCGTAGCACGACTGGGTATCTCGGGGCCCGAGGCCTGTGACAGCCTCGTACTCGTCGAGCAGAAAGAGTGACTCGTAAATCTCCAACAGGTAGTCCAAGACTGGGTCACCCTCCAACTGTTCCAAGATGTCCTCGTCGGTCACCTGACCCGTGAAGTACCACTCCACGAAGCTCTCGAAGTCGCCGAAAATCGCCTCGAGCGCCAAGCCCTCAGTCGCTTCCACGTGTTCGCGGCCGATACGACGACGCATGTCTGCAGCACCGCTTGCTCCAAACACGCCGTATCCGAGAGTGACCATCGAACGACCAACTTCCAACGCCGACGACGGGCGCGGCACTGGGAATTGGTCGGGATAGCTGGCGGGCGTGTCTAAGTGCATCACCGAAACGTCCGCCCCCAATCCGCTGAAGCCACCCGAGCTTGGCGATGAAACGTCGAACGCGGCGACCTCGAGGACTTCTTCTGGGTCTTCACCGTCCGCTCCGAGCACGACGGCGAACCTCCAACCAGTGGGGATGTAGTACAGGACCTCTGCACAATGCTTCGCTGTGACGGCCGTTTCCGGCGTCAGCAACGTTGCGGTACAAACGGGTGAAAATTCGCCACTGGATGGGTCGAGGGCGACCAGCAATCCCGTGTGGTTCAGGGCCGAATCGATGGCGTGAAAGCCGCCAATGATCGAATGCTGCTGCTCCCCCGTCTTGTTGTCGGGCGACGACGAATTGCAGCCAAGCGATCCCTGTAGGATGCCTACCGCGACAGCCAACTGGCACCACTTCTTGATTGAATGCTTGATCATCACTCACCCTCCTGACACGTCGCACCACAGTAGGTGACACCCATGGAAACGCAGTTTTCGTCGTAAGAAACGTTGCAACAATAAGGGTCGAACGCGCAAACGCAGTCGTTGACCTCGGCATCCGTGCATTGCCCAACCTCCGACGCTTCGCAACAATCACTCTCCGGAGGAGGCTGCTCGCATTGGAGTCCACACTCGGCTACAGCTTGGTCGACGCATAATTGGTCGTACCCGGATAGGCAGCACTGGGCATCCGCCGCACACACACAGTCGTTGATCTGCTCGTCACCGCATCCGCCTTCGTCCGCAGTTTCACAGCAGCTTCCTTCGTTCGTCCCGCAGTCAGCTCCGCACTCGACAGCTTCCATCACGCACAGGGAATCGAACTCGCCTTCGCAACACCAGGAGTCGAGTTCGCACACGCACTCGATCACATCAGGCTGATTGCAACCGGGAAATGGGCTCGTCTCGCAGCAATTGCTTTGCAAGCCTTCGACATCCGTATCGATACGAACGCTGTAGTCGTTGTTGCCATCGTAGGCAAAAACGAGCAACGTGTACGCACCCCCGTCAGATGTGGCGAGCAGTACCTCGTCGTCTGTCACCGAGAAGCCGCCCGAGACTGAGTAGCCCTGTTCGTCGAACAGCACCGCATCCACATCTCCGAGCGCATGCATGAACTCCACCCGAACGGCGAAGGCCTCCCCCTCGGCAACGGGACTGTCGAACACGAAGTAGTCGTCGTCGCTCACGCAAGCCGTCGCCTGAATGACTTCGTCAACCTCCATCGGTGTGGCCTCGAAAAAGTCGTCGTTCGGCTCGTGCTCATCAGCTTCGCAGGCTTCCTCGTCTTCAACCTCGATGCCAATGGACAGTACGCCGTCTCCCATCACCACGTCTTCACCCGAAACTCGGAACCGGAAGATGACCGGAGTGACCGCACCGCCAACGACCATCACTAGCTGGGGGTTCTCCGACAGCAAGGTCGGGCCGGTGGAGCCCCCGTCGACCTCGACGTCCGTCTCGTCGGGGTACTCCGTTTCCTCGACGTCCGACGCTTCTTCGACGTCACTTTCCTCAATGCCGCCATCCCACAAGTGTTGGAACCCACGCCCCTTCGCCCTCCCCAGTCCAGGAGCGGGCGGTGCGGGCGTCGGCGCTGGAACGTCGGCACCGTCGTCGTCTCCGCCGAGCAGCTCGATGTAGTAGCCGTCATTGAGCAAGACGCTGTATGCACCCGCCGGTAGCTCGATGTCGAGTGAGCTCAGATCGGGATCTTCCTCAGTCTCTAGTTCCCATTGTTCTCCGGTGGAAAGGGACGTGACGGTGAAGAGTCCATCTCGCAGCCGGTAGACCCTGCCGCTGGACGAGACCGTCGTGAGCGCAAACTCCAGTGTTCCGACCTCCGTGATTTCGTTTTGGCCCCCATCTGGTGGTCCGTCTTTCGAGCAGCCCAGTGGCGCCGTCAGCATGGCCAACGCCGTCACAGCCGCTGTTATAGCCCGCGCAACACCCGGGCCCTTGGCTTCAAATAATCGCATCGTGTTCCTCCATGGAGAATCCCTTGTTTGCACCGCGTCCAGGCCTGTCGGCGCGGCTGTCGCCACGCACGAACAAACGATACTCTTGCGTTAATTTATAACAATCCCTCGACGCGGTCAGGGCGCCACAAGCGAACACCCCACGCCTGTGTACCCGGAAGCCTTCCAAGAGAACAGCAGGAACCTACCACCGCCTGACATTTCTTGGTGACGAACCGTGAAACGTGCGCCATCCGGCCGTTGCACCGTCCCCCCCGTCACAATTCACCGTGAGCTCTTGTGACCGCAATGTGTCTACAAACGACCGCCACAACCGAACGAGACTCCTCCTGTTGGGAAGAACCCCAACAGCCGAATCGTTTGCCGCAACGTGTCAACAAATCCGACCCAGGGAACAAAGATACGCCGTCACTGTGCACGCGCGCCCAAGAGCTCTCCTAGAGAGCGGTCCACAGGTTCGCCGCACTGCGTCGCACCACAGGGTCAGTCATGCGGGGTGCTGCGTCCTTTGTTGTTGCGCACGCGCCTCCCTCGTCAGGCCGGGACACCTGCGACCTTCCTGACACATTCCTGCGTCGACTTGGCGTTCTCGTACGTTTCGCCGACGCTCTCGCCGCCCCTTCCAGCGGAAGCTGGAGACGTTTCCTTCGCTTGCGGCGTCGCCGCCCCCCGTCGAGCGGAAGCTCGCCTCCCCGCGCCATCGGCCCCCCTTCGCCCTGCCAACGCCGCGGCGCGTCATGGCTTGGGTAGTCAGGCCACAATCCCAACGTCTGGCCGACCCTGAAATGGCCAGAATAGCCAATTGTTTAGGGAGGCTTCAACAGCGCCGACCATTCCCTGGGGTGTAAAAATATGCCCAAGGATGGGCGAGTTACAACGCGGTGCCGAGCGGCCGAAACGGCGGGTGGGCGTTGGAGTCGTGGATTCTCCCAAACCCATGTCAGTCCCGGGGCGTAACAGTGGAGTTTAGTGAGACTTCTCGCGCAAGGTGGGTAGCAAGGGAGGCATAAAGCCCCGGCAGCTGAGCACGGCTGCAACACTTCTCTAATTCCGAAGAGGGAACCCCATGTTGATACGAAACCATAGCTTCTTACTCACGGTGATGTGCGCCCTGGCCACTACCACAGCAGGCTGTAGCGACGACAGCAATAGCACCGGGAGCGCGGACGGCGGGGCCGACGGCGGCACGACGACGAACCTCGGCAACTTGTTTGGCGATACCGATGACGAGACGCAGTCCGACGTTAACTCGGACAGCGGAACAGATACCCCCATTATCGATGATACCGACACCACAGACGGTAGTGACGACACCGATGGGTCCGAGACCGGGGAGGTTGAGCCCACAGGCGACACTGACGTGGCGGATGCCGGGAGCGAAGACAACGACGAGACAGATGCGGGAGTCGTGGACGATGACGAGGACGTCATCGCTGCGTGGGAGTCCGCCTGCGGAGACCTTTGTGTCGTCAAAGAGAACGCCGATTGTGCCGGCGATGACAATGCTGATGAATGCCTCGATGATTGCCAAGAGGCCAGTGCCTTGGCCTGCGTCGCTGCGCGGACCGCATGGGTCGAGTGCGTGCTCGAGGACACCGAGGCAACCTTCGAGTGTGACGACTACGAGAGGACGACGTTAGCCAACGACGACCTCTGTGTGGCGGAAGCCACCGCGATTCTGGACTGCGAGATCGGTTGCACGACGGGTGACTTCGTCGGCAGCATCGAATGCGATGGCACTGAGCAGTGCTCCGATGGCGCAGACGAGGACAACTGCGGCGAGGTGGAGGATTTCGTCTGCAATGGGGGCGCCATCGTGGACGGGAATGCAAGATGCAACGGCGCTGCGGATTGCGGAGATGCTTCCGACGAAGCGAACTGCCCCGGGCGCTTTCAATGCAGCAACGGCAACTCGGTTCCCAACAACCAGCTGTGCGACGGGACGAACAACTGCGAGGGTGGCGACGACGAAGGTGACTGCGCCGCAGGGTTCCGATGCAACGACGGGTCGTATGTCGAAACCACTCAGCGCTGTGATGGTAACGATGACTGCAGCGACGACTCGGATGAGGCGGGCTGCCCCGGTCGCTTTCAGTGCGCTAACGGCGATTCAATCGCGTCCTTCTGGCGCTGCAATGGGACGCCCGACTGCGACGACAGCTCCGACGAAGCGGGCTGCGGCGGCCGCCTACAATGCGCCGCAGGGAACTCCATACCCAACAGCCAGCTGTGCGACGGAACGAACAACTGCGAAGGCGGGGACGACGAACAGAATTGCCCCGAAGGGTTCCGCTGCAACAACGGATCGTATGTCGAGACGAATCAGCGTTGCGATGGCAACGCCGAATGCAGTGACAACTCGGACGAGGCCAACTGCCCCAATCGCTATCAGTGCGCCAACGGTGACTCGATTGCGTCGTTCTGGCGTTGCAACGGGACTCCCGACTGCGACGCTGCAGATGACGAGGCGAACTGCCCAGGCCGCCTCCAGTGCAACGACGGCACCTCGATCACCAACGACCAGATCTGTGACGGAGACGATGACTGTCCCAACGGCGCGGATGAGGACAACTGCACGGCTGAGTTCCAATGTGACAACGGCTCGACCATCGCCGCTGCTTTCCGGTGCGACGGTGCGGTTCATTGCGCTGACGCGTCCGACGAAGACGAGTGCCCCGGTCGCTTCCAGTGCGCCGAAGGCCAGTCGATTGTCGACGCATGGGTCTGCAATGGGACCGGCGACTGCAACGCGAACGAGGACGAGTCGAACTGCCCCGGCCGCTTCCAGTGTGACGATGGCGACTCCGTTCCGAACTCCGAGCGCTGCAATGGCACAGCCAACTGCTCCGCCGGAGAGGACGAATCCGACTGCGAGGGGCGCTTCCAATGCGACAACGGCAGCTCCATTCCCGACGAGCAGGTCTGCAACGACACCGACAATTGCGCCACCGGAGAGGACGAAGACGATTGCGACTTCGTCTGCGCCGACAACTCGACGGTCGACGATTCCCTGAGGTGTGACGGCGATCCCCACTGCCCCGACAGCTCCGACGAAGCGAACTGCACGGCGCGCTACCAGTGCCAAGCCGGTAACTCGATCGGCATTGGCTTCGTGTGTGATGGCATTGCCCTCTGTGCCGGTGCGGACGACGAGAACGAGGCGAACTGCCCCCAGAACTTCCAATGCGACAATGGCGATTCCATCCCCGACGGGCAACGCTGCGACGGAACTACGCAGTGTGACGACGACAGCGATGAAGCTGGCTGCATTGCCTGCGACGATGGAAGTTCCGTACCGGGCGTTCTGTGCGACGGCAGCGACGACTGCGACGACGGAAGTGACGAAAGTACGGAAGCAGGCTGCTTCATCTGCGGCGACGGCAATTCCATCCCAGCGGGAGAGCGCTGTGACGGAACCTCGCAGTGTGAGGACGCCAGTGACGAAGCTGGCTGCATTGCCTGCAACGATGGAAGCTCCGTCCCGGGCGCTGAGTGCGACGGCAACGACGACTGCGACGACGGAAGTGACGAAAGTACGGAAGCAGGCTGCTTCATCTGCGGCAACGGCAACGCCATCCCTGGAACCGCGCTTTGCGACGACATTGACGACTGCGACGACGGAAGTGACGAAAGTACGGAAGCAGGCTGCTTCATCTGCGGCAACGGCAACGCCATCCCTGGAACCGCGTTTTGCAACGACATTGACGACTGCGGCGACGGAACTGACGAAGCCGACTGCCCAGAGGGGCAGTAACCTCGGGCTAGCACCCTCCTCAGCCCATGACTGAGGAGGGTCACTGTGCGGATCCCAGAGCGGGCTCCCTGACCTGCTCCGGGATCGACCGCGGTCGCACCAACTGCCCAGAGTAGCCTCGCGCTAGCGCTGCCCTCAGCCTTTGGCTGAGGGCAGTCGCCGTCCGGCAGCACGAGTCCCGAGCGTCGGGCGGATCGCCGGCCCAGGGTTAGGAACTCGGTCCCAGCCCGGACCTAGAGCGCGCACGATTTGCGATACCCCCACGAGTGTGCGGCATTGTCGCCGCGGATGTTCTCGGCGCTTGGCCCACCCCAAGCAGACGCGCTACGCCGACACCCTAAGGAGGAATCCAGGGATCATGGCACGAAAGTACGTCTACTCGTTCGGAGATGGTATCGCAGAGGGCAACGAGAACATGCGTGATGTGCTCGGGGGCAAGGGGGCCGGCCTCGCCGAGATGACCAACGCTGGGATCCCGGTACCGCCGGGATTCACCATCACCACCGAAGTCTGCAACTATTATCGCCAATACGGCAAGCTGCCTCGGGAAGCCAAGCGGCAGCTGGATGAGCACCTGGCGCTTCTCGAGCGGCGCATGGGGGCTACCCTTGGCCGCGGCGCGCGCCCGCTGCTCGTCTCTGTCCGCTCGGGCGCTCGCATGTCCATGCCAGGCATGATGGACACCGTGCTCAACCTCGGCATCAACGATGGTTGCACCAACTCCTTGACCAAGCTCAACGGCGAGCACTTCGTCCAAGACGCCTACCGACGCTTCATTCAAATGTACGGCAACGTCGTCTTGGGCATCGACTCGGAGAGTTTCGAAGCCATCCTATCGAAACACCGTGGCCGCAAACGGGTGAAGACCGACGCGGAATTGGATGCATCCACCCTGCGCCGGATAGTCGGCGAGTACAAAACGCTGGTCAAGCGTGCCTCCAAAGCCCCCTTTCCTCAGAATCCGAAGGACCAGCTGTTGACGGCCATCGAGGCAGTTTTCAATTCGTGGATGAACGATCGTGCCTGCCACTACCGGCGCCTGCACGAAATCTCAGACGAAATCGGCACAGCCTGCACCGTGCAGGCGATGGTATACGGAAATCGCGGCGAAGGTTGTGCAACCGGCGTCGGGTTCACACGGAATCCTGCTACGGGTGAACAGGAGTTCTACGGCGAGTTCTTGATGAACGCCCAGGGTGAGGATGTGGTGGCTGGCATCCGCACACCGCGCCCGCTAACCGAACTCGCAGACGAGTTACCAGAAGCCTATGAGTCGCTACGAGAAATCACTTCTCGCCTCGAACGACACTACGGGGAGATGCAGGACTTCGAGTTCACCATCGAAGACGGCAAGCTGTACATGCTGCAAACCCGCACTGGAAAGCGCACTGGCGTCGCAGCCGTGCAAATCGCGACTGACATGGTGGACGAGGGGCTCATCACCCACGAAGAAGCGGTGATTCGAGTAGAGCCCGTTCAACTACTTCAGCTATTGCATCCCGTGTTCTCGCCCGAGGCGCGTTTGAACGAAAAGGTTGCCGCCAAGGGCCTGGCGGCCTCGCCCGGGGCGGCCTGTGGTCGCGCCGTGTTCAGCGCTGATGAGGCGGTTGCCCTCGCCGCAAAAGACGAGCAGGTCATTCTCGTCCGGCAGGAGACGAGCCCCGATGACATCCGCGGGATGAGTGTCGCCAATGGCGTGCTCACGGCAGCCGGTGGCATGACGAGCCACGCTGCGGTCGTCGGGCGACAGATGGGCAAGCCGGCCGTCGTGGGTTGTGACGCCTTGCGCATCGATCTACGCAAGGGGGAGGCTCGTGTCGGCAACATGGCGTTCAAGGCGGGCGACTGGTTGTCGGTGGATGGCACGACCGGCGAGGTGATCGTCGGCAAACTACCCACGATACCTTCCGAGGTAGTCCGCATCGCTCAAGGTAAAGCGCACCCCAAGAGCACGGGACCTCACGCCGCGCTGACACGTCTGTTGCACTGGGCCGACGAGTTTCGTCGACTGCGGGTACGCGCCAATGCCGACAGCCCAACCGACGCCAAGCTTGCTATCGCCTTTGGCGCGGAAGGTATCGGACTGTGTCGCACAGAGCACATGTTTTTCGGTGAGAAACGCATCGGTCAGATGCGGGCCATGATCCTCGCCCGTACGAATAAGGAACGACAGCGAGCTCTGGCCCGATTGCTCGTACATCAACGCAAAGACTTCGTCGGTCTGTTTCGCGCCATGAATGGGCTGCCGGTGACGGTTCGAACTCTCGATCCACCGCTCCACGAGTTTCTGCCCGACTTGACGGACCTACGAGTCGAGATCGAGGTCATGAAGGCAACGGGCAAGACCCGTGGCAACAATGCCGCAAAACTCAAAGAGCTACAGCGATTGCACGATCGCGTCAGTGAGCTAGCTGAGTTCAACCCCATGTTGGGATGGCGCGGCTGTCGCTTGACGATCATCGTGCCCGAAATAGTAGAGATGCAAACCCGCGCCATCCTGGAAGCAGCCGCTATCTGCCTGGGCGAGGGAGTGGACGTTCAGCCGGAGATCATGGTTCCCCTCGTCGGGCACGTCGAGGAATTGCGACGACAGCGTGCGCTGATTGAAAAGACAGCCGCTGTCGTGATGAAGGAAAAGGGTGTTCTCTTCCCCATTCACATCGGCACCATGATCGAAGTCCCGAGGGGTGCGCTGACAGCAGACGAAATCGCGAAGTCAGCTGACTTCTTCAGCTTTGGCACCAATGACCTGACCCAGACCACATTTGGCTTCAGTCGGGATGATGCCGGCAAATTCCTCGGACACTACGTCGAGACGAACATCTTGCCGCGCAACCCGTTCGTTTCCATCGACCGCGAAGGTGTCGGTCAGTTGATGCGAATCGCCGTAGAAAAGGGTCGGCAAACCAAGAATCAATTGAAGATCGGCATCTGCGGGGAACACGGGGGCGATCCACAGTCGGTCGGCTTCTGTCACGACCTCGGACTCGACTACGTGTCGTGTTCGCCGTACAGAATCCCGGTGGCACGGCTGGCCGCGGCGCAGGCGGCTTTGCACGATCGGGGCGTCGAGGTACTACTCGCTCGCGCTGCTGCGAATCGCCGAGCCAAAGAGCCTCCCGCATATCACCATGACCACCCCGTCTCTCAGCGGGCCAAAACTGCCGGCGCAAGATCGGCCAGATGACGTTCGATCACTCCGATAGGAGCGAAAGCTGGCCCCTGCGGGCGCCGTAGCGCTCGAGATAGCGCACAAGCCTGAGTTTTCGCCGCGTGTTCTCTGAGGCCATGTAGCGCACCGAACCAAAGATGGCTCGCTTGGGCCCCCATGGGCGGTCATAGCGCCCGAGCACCCAGAAGATGCCGC
Source organism: Polyangiaceae bacterium (assembly GCA_050298815.1). Lineage (GTDB taxonomy): Bacteria > Myxococcota_A > Polyangia > Polyangiales > Polyangiaceae > SZUA-265. The sequence continues at coordinate 35,774 of JBNKUV010000074.1, read as the reverse complement.
TGTAGGAGTTCGGATCGCGCCCGTCCAAGGCGTACTTATCGTTCAGGTGCAACATGATCTCGAGAGCAACCTGCGGGGATCGGGACCAGTGCAAGATCTTCTTGCCCCAGAGCATCCGCATGTAGTTGTGAATGATGCCCTCTTCAAGCAGCTGTCGCTGAGCTGCGTTCCATAGCTCGTCATGGGTATCAGCGGCTTCGAACTGAGCTAGGTCATAGCAATGCTGTCGTGGATCGCTTGCATGTTCAGCAAGCGTCTCTTTTGCCCAGCCTGGCAGTGACGTGTAGCGCTTGTAGTCGCGATGGTGAGTGCACATGTTGAAGCCAAGCTCACGCCAAGTGACGAGCTGGTCGATGAATGCTTCAGCGTTCTCACCCATGCCCCAGAATCCGCTACGGGCGCCGTTGGTGATGGTACCGAGGTTGTCCAAGTCCCATCCCACCTCCCGAGCAACGGCTTGAAAGACCTGGTGACTCGCCAGATGCCCGAAGTGTAAATAGGGCGAGAGCCCGCTCTGCGCGTCACTGTCTGGGTGGCTGCGCTCCTCAGAATAATGGTGCAGGCGTTGTCGAACGAACGTCATGAGACGCGCCTCCCCCTCGCGACTCCCACCAGGGAGCATTGTCGGCGCCACATCGTTCGCCAGGGCAAACGTCGAAAGCGAGCTACCGTCTAGCAAGCTTGCGGTCGCCGCCGGCCAGCGGCGCGAGACCGACGACGGAACCGAGGCAACACCCATGCCGTATCCGCGCAGCGGGAGCGAGCGCGGGAAGTCCCGCAGATGGGGGACGATCGTCTTTTGCAGATGGCGCCGGAACGAGTGGGCGGTCGAAAACACTCGCTCAGTGGCGCGCATGGGTTGGATCCCGTTGCTGTCGACGACCTCGAAGGGAACGCCGTGCCGATCCAGAACGCGGCCGCCAGCGGCCGTCAGGTGGGGCAAGAAGAAAGCGGGGTAGTCGTCTCCAACGACCACGCATGCCGACGCCGCCAGCGTTTCTAGCAGTCCTCTGGCCTCTCCCGGCCGTCGCTCGACGTAGGGGTAGTAGGTGACCCCGGCTTTCTCAAAAGCATCCCGATTCGCACCCATTCCCCCGATGACAAAATGGTGCATGCGCTCGCTCGCCCATGGGTAGTCGAACCGCAACCCCTCCAAGACGAGCAGTGGCTTGGTGAGACGACGCGACCACTCGATGGCCCGTTCGAGGGCAAAATTGAATCGAGTCCGACGATTGCTCGTCATCCAGTACAGCACGAATCGTCCCTCACTCTTGGGCTCGTGCTCTGCAACTACGCGAATGCGAACGGGATGCACCCAGCGAACTTGGTGCATAGGAGGAAGAGCGAACAGCGGTTCTCAACGTGTGGACGTAAAAAAGGCCATTTTGGTGCTCCGAACCCGAGCGGCGAAGCGCTGCGACGCCCGCCCTGTCCTAAAGTCGGGGGAGGACAATCGGCGACCCTTGTGTGTCAATACGCGGCGAGCTACAAAGATCAGCTCGCGTGGCAAACAAGAAAGTCATCGTTGTCGCCACCGGAAGCGCCCAAAGGCCCTCCGTCGAAGCCGCTACGTTTCGTATCGAGTGTCCTGATGGGACATCCCGGGAGCACACACTGACCGTCGGCAGTTACGACGTCGGCAGCGGTGAGTGCGCCTTGCGTCTGAGTGGAGACGAAGGAGTTGCTCCACTCCACGCGCGCATACGGGTTTCCCCCGGTGGGGTGACCATCGCGACAATCGCCAATGACGACCCGCAACACGCCGTCGTCGACGCAGCTGGGCACGCCATTCGGGCCCCACACCACATGCGGCTGGACGAACCCGTGCGCATCGGTAAACACAGCTTGATCCTGCGCCGGCCGGTCCCGATGCGAAGCGGTTCGATTCCTGCGGCAGCCGCAACACTCCCGGCGACGCAGCCACCGTCACTCAGCCCCACCGGTGTGGCCAGCCCCATCGCGAGTTCCACCGCAGACACCAAACCGGAACTTCCCGCGGCCCGTCGCGCCGCGAGGTCACGTCAAGCGAACGCAACCATTCGCTCTGAAATTCGCGGACTCACCCCCAAAAAGCCCGAAGACGAATAGAACGTCACCCAACCCGCTTGGCGTCGTCCCACGGATCGACGGGCGCTCCCGCTTCGATACCAGGCAAGTCTAGCAGGTCGAATGCGGCAGCTTCGCGGGGGACCGGCAACTGCGAGAGCCGAGTCATCTTTGCCGCATAGCGTGACAGGGTCATCGCAATGAGCGCCACCAGTTCTTCGCGACGAGCCACACGACCACCTCCGCGGCGCCCAATGGCAATCGCCAAATCTTCCACACTCCCCCAGCGGTACGCGGGTTCTAGGGAGGTCGCGCGCAACGCCACGGCGAGCAGCGGATCACCCAAGCGATCCCGCCACAGAGGATGAGCCTGGATGCTCTTGGGCTGAAGTTCCCCCACCTCCTCCGGCGACAAATCCCGGCCCGCAAGGACCTCGAGCAGCATCACTCCCACCGCGTAGATGTCACTCGATTGGTCTGGCGGATTTCCTCGTTCACGTTCCGGGGCAACGTAGAGACGCGGCTGCGGCAAGATCGACAGGACGTCCGTTGGCAAGTGAGCCTGTCCAGACTTGCTGAAGACAACGTTCGCCGGACTGGTCGCCCCGAACACTCGTCGTGCGCGGGGCTTGGACTCGTCCTCGTGTGCGATGCTCAGCGCCCCACAGACCTCGACCAACGCTTTTAGCGCGAGGCGTTCTGCTACGCCACGGCCTCGGGGCCCTTGGCGCAGCAGTTCCCAAGGCAGTGCGACACTCCCGTCGGGCAGACGCACCGGTATCGAGCTCAAAGCAATGGGCGCGTCACTGTGGTTCCGACGTTCGACGGCGTGAATCCCACTCGGCCGATCAGCGCACAGGAAGGCCGGAGGCCGCAGGGTGTCCTTATCACGCTCCGAGACCTGGGTAGATTCTGGGCTTCGGGAGAACGTTTGGGAGTACTTGAGCTCGGGAGGATTCATGGTCGCGGCCTCGACTTGTCTAGCATCGGGGTGGTGCGTGGCACCCACCCGTTTTGTTCCGGTGCTTCATTGTGCCAGAACAGCCGAACTGCACCAAACCAAAGCACAAGACTCATGCTTCAGTCACAGCGCTGCTTCACGCGCTGTGAAACACAGGTGAACGACAACGGCTTGTCGTTGCTCGGAACCCACACCCTGCATAGCGACGGTCAACCTCGCCGTAGTGAGTGGGTCGCTGTGAGCTGTCCGCGTCAGGGGGCGCAGCCGCGCGCACATCCCTCGGTTGCGTAGCAATCATCGCAGGCGCGCAGGCATGAAAGCGCACACAAGTCGTGGGCGTCCTGGCACGTCCGGCGGCACAGACCAGGGTTGTCCGTGCACGTCAACTCGCACTCCTGCTGATCACGCGAGCAGTCGAGTTCGCAAGTGTCCCGGGGTTCATCGCAGGCAGGAACCACACACGCAGGCGGCCCGGCATCAGGAGTGCCGGCGTCCACCGTGACGTTGCCGTCCATCTCGGGGTCCGGTTCGGTCGACTCGGTCACGGCTGCGTCAGAGACCTCGCGCCCATCGGTCTGCGCAGCCACATCGGTCGTCACCGCGTCCGTCTCCGCGGGGCTGACGTCGCTCGTCGCAACGTCGCTCCCGACGTCGGTTGTCCCAGGCGCGTCTGTCTCCGAATCGGGCTCCTGCGCGTCCGTCGCGCTCGCGTCTGACGCGTCAATGTCCTGCTCGGCAAGATCGGTAGAGTCACTCTCCGCTGTGCGAGTCGCGTCTGAATCGACACCGCGATCGTTATCCTTCGGCACCTCGAACTTGTCGAAATCTTGAGTGCACGCCACGAACGCTAATGCCGACAGCGCTCCCCAGTGGAACGAACGGAGCGACGTAACCATCACAAGCTTCCCCGCACTGAGAGCATCGTTGGAGACAACACCAACGCCACCGAGTCTTCATCATCTGGGTCGAGGATGAACAAAGTGACAGCGGCCGCTGCCCCAGCTACCCCAACCGCCAGTCCAATGTTGGCCCACAACTGCTCGCGTTTGCCCTCATCGAGCGTGTCCGCCTGGTTTTCCGGGCAGATGGCGCCCCCACACTCTGCTTCGAGTTGATCGAACTTCTTCTTACTCGAGAGCCCGAAGAACCCAAACGCCCCAAAACCTGCAGCTCCGACCGCCACCGCTGTGTATGCGTATGGCGCCAGCGAGGTCGGTTGCTCACGCGGCTCAATCGGCTGTGTTGAACCAGGCGAAGGCGTTGGCATCGCCTGGGGTGCGGGCTCTGCTTTCTGTTGAGGCCGCACGCTCAACGTGAATTCTTGGGTCTCACCGGCCGCGATCGCGGCGTTGCGGCTCTCACTGGGCTGCCCCGGTGTCGCGAGTTCGACCGAGACCTCACCCGGGAGAACGACGACCGGCTCGGTCCACGCAGTGCGTCGAATTTCCTCACCATTGACGGTCAAGGTCGTGGTCGGAGTCGCGTTGTGGATGTTGAGCTTGACGAAGCCGAGGTGAGCCTCGAGTTCTTCTCGTTCGGTACGGGCAGCCTCGGCGGTTCGCCCGTAGCGAGCCTCCATTTTCGCGAGCTCCATCGCCTCGATCATCGTCCGTCCGAAGGTTGCGTAAGCTTCGAGCAGACTCCCCGACTCACGCAAGCACCGCGCCTGGTACAAGCGTGCGTTCGGACTGGCAACGATCGAGCGTGACGCCTGGAACTCTTTGAGCGCCGCTTCGAAGTCCTTGTTGTCGTACAGCTCTTTCGCGCGGGCAAAGCGAGCCTGGGCCTGCTCCACTTGAACGCTCGACGCGGTCATCGGATCGGCTCCCTCACCGTGCACGGCCTCATCCCCCCAGGCAGCACTCGCGCCAAAAATCACAACGCTGCTGGCCAGCACACACCAGCTCCCCTTCCACGTAAGTCTTGTCATTACGGCTAGATCCCTTCGGGGTCATACCGCCGCTTGGGCGTCTTGGCACGGGTGACGGTCTCTTTTTTGGGCTCTCGCGCGCTCGGCTTGGTGGCCTGAGCGGGAGAAGGCACAGGCGCCGATTGACGCTGACTCGGTGCGGCACGTGGCGTCTGTTCGCCCACCTCGGGCTGAGCTGCTGCCGCCGCTGCCGTGCCCTCCGCAACCGTCGCGGCTTTCTCCGCAGCGACGCCGGTGCCCGAGGGTGGCGCGGTCCTCGCAGGCGGCGTGGCGTCCGCTGCCCGCGGCGCGACTACCCCAACAAGGGAGTTCTCTGCGCCGCTGGCCGCCGCCGCGACGCCAGCATCCGAATCCGAATCACCGAACCCCCAGAACGCCAGAAAAGCACCCAGAACGACCGCCGCCAGAGCCATCAGCACAGGCCACCTGCGGCGCCGCGTCGGGGGTCGGGTCACGACTGGGCCGAGCGCCCGCGCCCCGGATACGGCACTTGCTGTGGGCAGAGATGGATTGAGCACAATCAGGCTCGGCAGCGGAGTGGTGTCTAGACCCAACCGCCGCGGCGAGGGCGCCCCAACGACGGCTGGATGCGCCGCGGGGAGGGCAGCTGGCTCCGGGATCTGTGGCACGTCGATGAACTTGGGATCCTCCACGTCGAGTTGGACGGCGAACTCCGACGTGAGCTGCACAGCCGTCACGCGATCGCTGGGCGATCGACAGACTGTGGCGCCTGCGCTGTCGCTGAGCGTGTGCTCCCCCACATCGAGAACGGAATCGAAGCGCGGCGCGGCGGGAGCCTTCGGCACGGTTAGCGCCTGGACGACGGGTGTTGCTCGTTCACCTTGGCGTGACAGCGCCATGCCTACGATCGCCGCCAACGACGACTTGGGGGCAAGTCGACCAGATGCAGCAGCCACCAGGGCCTCTGCGAAGTCCCCAACGCCGTTCCAGCGGGCTTCAGGGCGCGCCTCCAAGGCGCGCAGCGCCACCACGAATAGCTTGTCCGTGCCATGGGGCGCCCATTTTGGATCCCGCGTTGCTCGACTCTCACCGATGGTGACCGCCTCGGTGTCACCAACCTCGATTCCGGATAGTGTCTCTAGGAGCATCACCCCTAGGGCGAAGATGTCCGAGTGCTGATCGGGCGGCAGCCCTGCACGGCACTCGGGAGCTTTGTAGCGAATCGGCTGCTCGACGGTCTGATCATCGCTGGGGAATAGCGCCGAACCATCACGTGTAAACAGCAGATTCCCTGGACACAGCGCACCGAAGGAGCGCTCCCGCGGCGGCTTGCTCAAGTCTCGGTGCCGCACGGCCAACGTGTTGATGACCTGGAGCAGAGAACGCAGGGCGATCGGAAGACCAACGTCCGCACCCTGACGAATGAACTCCCAGCTCAATCCAACCCCGCCCCCTTCCAGTGGCACCGGTATCGAACTGGCGTTGACCCGCCTCCGTGAGGGCGGCCTTTCCGACCGCGGCAAACTCAACTGATGTTCGCCTGGAACCTGAGGCGGGCGGACCGTTTCCGCGTTGTGCCCGGCCGTCTGTAGGCGGCGCCGGTGGTGCATTGGAGGAGGAGCTGGCACTGTTTCGTCTGCTGTCTTACTGAGGTTAAGAGTGTTTCGACTTGGTCTTCTCTCTTTCAGAACGGCGAACCCGCACCAAAGAATACCCGCCAAGAAAGAAACCCAGGATCATCCCCGCTCCACCACAGAAAATCTCCGATACAGGGCACACTAGGACTATCCGCAGGCGCGTCGGCGTGCCTGGTCGGGGCTGTCCAGCGGCCCGTAGCCGCTCACAGCGGAATGCCAGAGCTGCCACACACAGCAGGGGCCCAGTGCGAGGCTCTCATACCTTGTAGCCACCCGACGTTCACTAGTCGGCAGCCATCTTAAGTGCCCTGGGTGTACGAAGTTCGTAGCGAATGTTATCGAAGCTCTTGCTCGCGCTACAAGTCGACCGACGGTCGAAGACCGAGAACCCCAAGCGGTGCAACAGTCGATGACTGGGTGCATTGTCGAGCCCAACTCCCGCGATCAAACGTCGCGCATCCAACTCCCCGAACGCCCAATCCAGGAGCCCAGCAACGAACTCCCGCGCGTACCCCCGCCCTTGATAGCGCGGGTGCGTCCAGTACCCCAGCGCATACTCGGCTGGCTTGGGATCGAACAGATCCGGCTTCAGGTCGACGCCGCCGATCACGTTTGCCGCGCCCAGTGGCAAAACCGAAAAGCAAAAAGCTTCCCGGTCTCGCCACTGCCGACGACAGCGATGAAAGCGGCGCCGGATCACACTGACGTCGCCAGGTGCGTCCCAGCTGAGCCATCGATTGAAGCCCTCCACTTGGGTCGCCTCGAACAAGAAAGGCGCATCGCCCGCGTCGACGCGCCTGACGAGGCAACGCGACGTAAGAAACGAGGTAGACAGTGCTGGCGTGGGGTTCATGCTCTTCTCAAGCGTTGGCCCCCAACAGCATCGCCTTGAGCTGCTGATTGGCCACAGCAAGCATCGCAAAATCGGGACTGGGCGTCGCCTGGAGCTCCGTCAACAGATGCTGGGTACGCGTGAACAATGGTCCGCGAGACTCGCCCCAGCTGGCAATGGCATCATCCAGACTCGACGCATTGCTCTCTGAAGTCAACATACTCCGAACCAGGCCACGTTGCGTGCTCAACAGTTCGTCGAGTACGGATGCGATTGCCTGCTTGTCCCAAGCCCGCTCGCTCGGCAGGGTGCGCGCCATGCGTCGAAGCCATTCAAAGCCTAGGCGGTGCCCCACATGGTAGTAGAGCCTGGCCACGACGTCGACGCTGCTGCCGACCTCGCGCGCCACCGCGACAATGTCGCAAGCGCTGCTCAGCAAAGGCAGCTTGGCTACGGCTCGCGCCATCTCGTCTGGAACACCCTGCTTGGTGAGTCCCACCACCCTGGCATTCAGCAACGTTCGCTCCTCGGCACCAAGCTGTGCGTCGAGTTGACCCGCCAGCTCGACCACCCCTTCGCGATACTCCTCGACGTGCAGCGATACGTTCAGGCTCATACCGTAGGTACGTAGCAACCAAGCGGTCGTGCTGACGAGCAGGCGGCCAGCCTCCATCAACATCATGGCTTGAGCAGAAGCTGGCACTCGATTGTCCAGCGTTTCGATCTGCGACCACAGCGCGGGCATGGCGTGCAGCTCACGAGCAATGACGTATGCCTGAGTCACTTGAGCGATCGGCATACCCACTCGTTCGCCAATCTCGAGCAAGAAAGTGATGCCTACCCGATTGATCAGATCGTTGGCGACGATAGTCGCGATGAGTTCGCGCCGGAGGCGGTGCTTGACGATCCACGGGCGATAACGCTCGCGCAGAGGCGTTGGAAAGTACTCGACGAGTTCACCTTCGAAAAATGGTTCATCAGGAAGGGCTGACTCGAGCAGACGTTCGAACAGGAAGTTCTTGGCGTAGGATACCAAGACACACAACTCCGGCCGACAGAACCCCATACCCGAGTGACCACGTTCGACGAGCGTTTCTTGGTCTGGAAGGTGCTCCAGCCACCTATCGAGCCCCGCCTCCTGTTCAAGCAATCTCATGTAGCGAGCGAGGCGATCAGTGTAGCGCACTCCAACGTGCTGGGTAACCGTGAGGGTCTGCGTCTGGAGGTAGTTGTCGCGCAATACCAGGGCGGCAACCTCGTCGGTCATTTGATGCAAGAGCACATTGCGTTGCTCTCGAGTCAACTCCCCCGCACGCTCGACCTCCCCAAGCAGGATCTTGATGTTCACTTCATGGTCAGAACAGTCCACACCCGCAGAGTTGTCGATAAAATCCGTGTTGCAGTGACCACCGTGCAAGGCGTACTCGACGCGCCCTCGCTGTGTCATCCCTAGGTTAGCCCCCTCCGAAATAACCTTTGCCCGCAGTTCGTGCGCGTCGATCCGGAGCCCGTCGTTGGCGCGGTCGCCGACGTCTGCGTGGGACTCGTCTTTACCTTTGATGTAGGTACCGATGCCGCCGAAAAAGAGCAACTCGACGTCCGCGCGCAGGATGTGTGAGATGAGTTCGTTGGGTGTTACGGAGCCCACTTCAATCCCCAGGGCCCGTTGGTTTTCTGCTGAGAGCTGGATTGACTTCGCTTTGCGATCGAACACCCCACCCCCCTTGGAGATGAGTTTGGAGTCATAGTCCGCCCAGCTGCTGCGGGGCAGGTCGAACAGGCGCTTGCGCTCAGCGAAGGAGACCGCAGGATCTGGGTCCGGGTCGATGAAGATGTGGAGATGGTTGAAGGCCGCTATCAATCGGATCTGCTCAGAGAGCAGCATGCCGTTCCCAAACACGTCACCGCTCATGTCGCCGACGCCGACGACCGTGAATGGTTGTCGTTGCGTGTCCTTGTCCAATTCGCGAAAGTGACGCTTGACGGACTCCCAGGCACCTCGGGCCGTGATCGCCATTTTCTTGTGGTCGTATCCCGCCGAGCCGCCCGAGGCGAACGCATCATCCAGCCAGAACCCGTAGCGTTGTGAGATCTCGTTAGCGATATCGGAAAACGTAGCGGTTCCCTTGTCTGCTGCGACGACCAGGTACGGATCGGGTGCGTCCAGACAGACGACTCCACGTGGAGGGATGATGTCGTCACCTTCACGATTGTCCGTCACATCAAGCAGGCCCTGAATGAACGTCTGGTAGCAGGCGATGCCCTCTCTTAGGAAGGCATCCCGACCTTCCTCAGCAGGCGGCGGTCGCTTGACGACAAACCCGCCCTTGGATCCCACAGGCACGATTACCGAATTCTTTACCCGCTGCGCCTTGACCAGGCCGAGGACCTCCGTTCGGAAGTCTTCGAGCCTGTCCGACCAACGCAGCCCCCCGCGCGCGACGGGTCCGAAGCGGAGGTGTATACCTTCGACGTGCGAGCTGAATACGAATATTTCGCGATAAGGTCGAGGCGCGGGCAGCCCATCGACTCGCTGGGAGTCGAGCTTGATCGAAATATAGTCCTTGGCGTGCCCTTCCGTATCGAGCTGGTAAAAGTTGGTGCGCAGCGTCGCGTCGATGGCGCTCAAGAAACGTCGAAGAATGCGGTCCTCATCGAGGCTGTCTACCAAGTCCAAGTCACGAAGAATTTCGGCCCGCATCTCCGACTCGGGCAACGTCGGCGGTCGCGAGGCACGTTTGGCGCCTGGTGGCCGAAACTTGGCTGCAAACAACTCGACCAGCGCTTTGGCTATGCGCGGATTGCGTTTGAGAGTCGTCTGCATGTAGACCTGCGAAAACGGAACACCAGTCTGGCGCAGGTATCTCGCGTAGCTGCGAATCAAGCGAACTTCGCTGGAGGTCAGCCCAGCGTGCAGCACCAAGCGGTTGAAGCCGTCGTTCTCCAACGCGCCTTCGAGCGTGCACCGAAACACTTCGATGAAGTTTTCTTCAATTGCGGCGAGCTCGACGGGCACGCACTCTTCCGTCTGTAGCGCGAAGTCGTGCACCCAAACGTCTGCACCGATTTGCTCGACGCGAATGTCGAACGGCAACTCGCTCACGACTCGAAGCCCCATGTTCTCGAGCATTGGCAGAACGTCACTGAGTTGGACGAAGCCGGTCGGGTTGTAGAGCTTCAGGGACAGTTCATGAGGGGCTGCGCCCGAGCGACGGTAGAGGTGCACCTCCCGGCGCTTGTGCTCGATCGACAGCTCGATCATCTCGATATCGACGACCGCCGTGTGTTCGTCGAAGGCCTCGGTGTAGCTGGTCGGCAACGCTTTTAGATAGCGGCGGGCGATGCGCGTTCCCTTTTCCTCGCCGTGTTCGTTGATCAATGCTGCATGCAAACGATCGGACCAGGACCGCGTAGCGTCCCACAGCTTCCGTTCCAGAGCTGCATGGTCCACGAATGTCGTGCTTTTGCCCGGCGTCTTGACTATGAGGTGCAGCCGTGCCAGCGGCTGGTCGCCGAGGTGAGTGTAGAACGCGCTGATGGATCCTCGGAATGCCTCCGTCAGAATGTCCTGGATCCGGAGACGAAGTGTCGTATCCAACCTGTCCTTGGGTAGGTAGACGAGACAGGAGACGAACCGATGAAACGGGTCAGTACGGACGAACAAGGCGACCCGGTGCCGGTTCTGGATGTGCAAGATACCGAGGCCAATGGAGAGCAACGTATCGATGTCTGCCTGAAACAGCTCATCTCGCGGATAGGTCTCGAGAATGTAGCGCAGGGCCTTGGAGTCGTGAGTATTCCGCTGTAGGCGCGAGCGCTCCAGTGCTTGCTCGATCTTGTGACGCAGCAGTGGGATCGAGTCAGGACTCCGCGAGTAAGCGGACAAAGTGAACAGACCAACGAAGATGTGAACCCCGACCGAGCCGCCATCTTCGGAGGCATCGCTGTCGAGATCAGGCAGAACGAGGGCATCGAGATGCACCGGACGATGCACCGTCGAGCGCACGTTGGCTTTGAAGATCCTGAGCGCCTCTCGCGGGCTCAGTGGCTGAAGCTGCTCGAGAACTTCCCGAGCGGAATCGCGTAGGATCCCAAGACCCGAGCCCGACGTGGATTCGAGTGTTGGATGGCTGTTGTTGCCCCGAAGTGAGCAGTGTCGATAACCGAGGTAGGTGAAGTGGTCGGCATTGAGCCAATCGAGAAACGCCACCACCTCATCGCGACTCTCGAGCTCGCGAGCAGTTGCCTTCTCGAGTTTGCGGCAGAGCGCGTCGGAACGGGCGCGCATTTCGGAGAAGTCCTCTACCGCCGCACGCACATCGTCCAGCACGCTGCGCAGAGACGCCTCGATGCGAGGGAAGAACTCGCTCGGCTGGACCCGCACGTGTATCTGCATGCACGATTCCTGGCCCGGCTGCTGCTCTGCCTCAGCGAGCACCGCATCTTCGAGGGCGCCATCGAGGGCGCGCCGGATGACGAAGATCGGGTGGACAAAGAGTTGCACCTCCGCGTCTAGTTGTTGAAGCCTCGCCCCTACGGAATCCACCAGGAACGGCATGTCGTCGGTGACCACCTCGACAATGGTGTGGGGAGATTGCCAGCCGTGCTCGTCCAACGTGGGGCGATACACGCGGACTAGCGCTTGGCCCGGTGCGCGCCGACGCGCGAACTCCAGAAGTGAGACGCCGGCGGCATAGAGGTGCTCAGGCCGTTGCTTGAGCAAGTCGCCGGGCGGAACGCCGGCGTACATGCCTCGAATGAAACGACCGACCAGGCCCGCTTCGGCACCGCTCAAACGCTGAGTGGCTATTAGCTCGAGCTGCTCGAGCACGTCTGCTTGGATCACCTCTTGTGACACTGCCATGAGTACTGGTTGCGACCTCCCGCGAAACCGACGATAACCCGTCTAGGCGCTGGAGGTGAGTGGCAGGCGAAAAATCTCTCGCCCTCGCCCCCGATCTCCACTATTCCTCCGGACCCGCCGAAGTCATTTCGGCGCCGGAGAGATGACCGAGTGGTCGAAGGTGCATGACTGGAAATCATGTGTACTCGCAAGGGTACCGTGGGTTCGAATCCCACTCTCTCCGCCAACTTCATCGCAGCAAAGCTAGCGAATTTTCTGGGTTTTGCGCCATTCAGACGTTGGTCTGCCCGGTGCGAGACGGCAGCTACGGACGAGCGTTCAGCCGTCATCTGGACTCAGTGTCGTCAGACAGTCGGCAATGACGCGAAAGAGCTCCTTGCGTGGGGACGTGCTGCGCCACGCAAGACCGATCGTGCGATAGGGTACCGGCTTTTGAAACGGTCGAACCGTCAAGCCGGGCAGACGTCCCTCCGTGCGCAGAGAAATCGTCGGCAGCAGGGTCACCCCGTTTCCGCTGGAAACCATTTGAGCCAGCGTGCCCAAACTCGTAGCGCGGAAATCCACTGCTTGTTTGGCCCCCCGCGCTTTGCAAATGGCCCAGGCTTGGTCCTTGAGGCAGTGACCGTCGTCCAACAAGAGCACACGTTGGTCTTCTAGGTCGCCTTCACGAATGGTCTTACGGGCACAGAGCTCGTGGTGCTTGTTGCAAGCAAACACGAACGGATCGCGAAAGATGGGTAGTGTCTCGAGGTCGCCCAAGTCCGCCTCCAGCGCAAGCAACAAGACATCTAGCTGCCCTTTTTCTGCGAGTTCGACCAGGCGCGACGTCTGCTCCTCGCGCAACAATATCTCTAGATTCGGCAACCTGCGGCGCACACCCGCCAGAGCCCTAGGCACGAGATAGGGAGCAACGGTGGGTATCACACCCAAGCGGAGAACACCCGCCAGGGGTTCACTGTGTGCTGTCGCCGCCTGCACCAAATCATCCAGCTCACTGAGAACGCGCGCTGCGCGTTGCACGACTTCCGCTCCCACCGGGGTGAGCAGCACCCGACGCCGGTCACGCTCGAGGAGGATCACACCCAGCGTTTCCTCCAGCCTGGCGATCTGAGCACTGAGAGCGGGCTGGGAGACGTGGCACTGACGCGCCGCTTCGCGGAAGTTGAGGGACTTGGCAACCGCCACGAGGTATTCGAGCTGCCGTACCGAAGGACGCCCCATCGTCGTTTCTCAAGGACGCTCAATCACTGGCTGGCGTCCGCAGCCAGTATCGCCGTCTGTTCGTCAGTCAACGGCTGCTCCAGCTCCAGCTTCGGATGATCGACTCCGATAGCCTTCGGCCTGTGTGTACCTGGTTTGAACTTCAGGTACTGCACCGCTGACAAGCGGTCGCTTCCTACCTGCCGCTGATCCCACTCCGCGCGGACGCGCTCACCGTTGTCCAGCAACATGTACAGGTACTTTGTTAATCCTAACCACTCCCTGAGCTTCACGTCGCGCTCTACTGGGTCGTCGATCTCGATCAGCAGGGTGCAACCGACCTCGCCGGTGTCGCCGATCAGTTCGTTGTAGGTATCAATCTCGTGCTGTACGTCCGCCTCGCGCACGATATGCTCGATGCGCATCATTTCTTGGATCTGGTAGCGGACGGTGAGAGTCGTTTCAAATAGGAAGGTCAAGTGGGGACCAACGTGAATCCGACGCGCTTCCTTCTCATCGAGTACCCGCTTACGAAACTCGTCGCGGGAGTCGTTGTAGGTCTGATAGTCGACGATGTCTGACCGCTGTACCTTTTGCATCTTCACTCACCTCGTTGTCGGACCCATTTCGGGCTATTCGCCATTCTTCTTGGGCGCGCGGTACGCCTTCGCAAGTAGCGACATCGGATGCAGCGGTTTCTTTCCGGCGTGCTGCTCGAATTGAATCGCCGCGAGCGGACAGTCAGTAACCCAGGTTTCAGCGTCAGGATCCTGCTGCATGCCATCGAAAGACTTCTTTCCGACTCGCTTGGAAGCTTCGAAGCTCTCCACCTTCATCGCGTAGGTGCCATCGTGCCCGCAGCATTCCATGACCGTGCTGATCTCCGCACCTGCCTTGCGAATCAGATCGCGCCCCTTGAAGCCGACACCCTGCGCACGCAGGTGGCATGGTGCATGGTAGGCAACCTTTGCAGGCACCTCTCCAAAATTGGTGTTGAAGCGCTCTTCTTTGCGCAACCCCCACACGAATTCGCCCGGGTCCTGCACTGCAGCGGCAACCTTCTCGGCCCGCGCCTTGTCTTGTGGTGCGACAAGCTCGGGATACTCTGCACGGAGCATCATCGAGCAGGTTGGGTTGATGGCCACCACCTTGGCGCCTCGGTCCACGAAGGGTTCGAGCACGTCCAGATTGATCTTCGCTCGCCGCTGCAACTCCGCGAGATCCCCGCTTTCCCACGCCGGCATGCCGCAACACACCAGGTGGTCAGCGCAGCGAACGTCGACTTGGTTTTGCTGGAGCACCTCCACGGTGTCCTTACCGATATCAGGCTCGTTGTGCTGCACGTAGCAGGTCTGGAACAACACGACTTCGCCGCCAGGTTCTTGACCCATCAGCCCCTCTTGTCGTGCCCAAGCTGAAAACGGCTGACTTGCGAAGTCCGGCAACAGCTTGTCCCGGTGCACGCCCAGCGCCTTCTCCATGAACCAGCGGTGCAGCGCGACTCGGTTCATGACGTTCGCCATACCGAAGCTCATGCGGGCCATCTTGCCTGCCAGATCGGGATCGCCCAGAACGCGATCTCTGAGGCGAGTGCCTTCTTTTTTCGTCTTGATCGCGTTGTAACGATGCACGAGCTTTGGGAAGTCCAGTTGAAACTCGTGTTGGTCGCGTGGGGTGTACGGGCACTGGACTTCGCACAGCTTGCATTGAAAGCAGTCCCCCATGACCTGCGCGGTCTGATCGTCCGTCAGCTTGCGAACGTCACCATCGTGCTCGTTGTCGATGAAGTCGAACAACTTGGGGAAGGAGTCGCAGTACTTGAAGCACATGCGGCACCCGTGACAAACTTCGAAGACGCGCGTGATCTCCTTCTGCAGCGCCTGCGTATCCCAGTACTTGTCTTCCTTGGGGTCGTAGCTGAGGCCATCGGTGGGCTGATAAGAGACGTTACCTTGCTCGGACATGGTTCATTGACTCAGCGACAAGCTGTGGTTGGACCGCTCTCGCGTCGCGCCCTCGCAGCAGCCCAGATACGTTCATGGTAGGCGCGGGCGAATGGTCGTTGAAGCTTTACGCCCCTTGGACCATCCGCCTCCCGTTGGATCGGAGAATGGAACACGCATACTCTGCAGCGCTTGGAGGCCGCAGCCGCTAGCTCACAGTCCTCAAGAGATGTCGTCGAGCAACGACTGGAAGCGGCCGGCGTGAGACTTCTCGGCCTTCGCCAGAGTCTCGAACCAGTCGGCGATCTCGCCGAAGCCCTCTTCGCGCGCCGTTTTGGCCATGCCCGGATACATGTCCGTGTACTCGTGGGTTTCGCCGGCAACGGCGGCCTTGAGGTTGTTGACAGTATCGCCAATCGGCAGATCCGTGGCGGGATCGCCGACCTGCTTGATGTAGTCGAGGTGGCCGTGAGCGTGCCCCGTCTCGCCCTCCGCGGTCTCGCGGAAGTTGCCAGCAACTTCGGGGTAGCCTTCCACGTCTGCAACCTTCGCGAAGTACAAGTAGCGGCGGTTGGCCTGGGATTCGCCAGCGAAGGCGTCTTTGAGGTTTTGGTGTGTCTTCGTTCCTTTTAGATCTGCCATTGAAGCCTCCCGTTGAATTGGGCTCTGGAGGAGTATGCGCAGGCGGCCCAATCATGTCTAATTGTTAATTTTGATGGTTTTGATAGCACTTTCCTATCAGGAAACCACTCTGGGATGAGGAGACTAGCCAGTAACGGCTCGTCCTCGTGTGAAATGAATGCGCGCTCCGGTCGACCGTCAGTCTGGATGCTGCCCCCCCGGTCCGGGCCTTGCCGCGGCTCAACCCGCATGATTCGTGGAAACTACTGAACGCCGACACCACTGGGTCAGTTAGATCTTGTGCCAGCTGCGCACCGACTCCGGCACATTCTTGTGGCACACTTACTGCCAACCGTGGGAGCGGGCATGTGACACATCGCATGGATCTCCAATGTTCTTCGGGGAGAGCACCAATTATGTAGCAGTGCTGTCGCTGAAAGGGGCCGGACCAGGCGAGACGCAGGTTGGCACTTAGTGTGCTTAAGCTCGGCCACATGAGAGTGAGCAAGTATCTAGTTTCGGCCGTGCTGGTTGCCGCGTGCGGTAATAGCGAGGACGCCGCCAGCAGCGCCGAGTTGAACTCAGGCACCGCCAACCCCTCAGGCGATAGCTTTCTTCCGGGAGCAGGCAACGAAGACATACTCGGCGGACAGCCCGGGAGTGCCGTCGGGACACCGGCCGCGCCCGCCGCAACCCCTGTGCCAGCTCTGCCACCTGAGATGGAGCTCTCCTTCGAGTTCGAGTTGCCACAGGCGGGCAAACGCTACGTCTTCGCCGCGAACCCAAAGAGCGATTCGGTCGCCGTCATCGACGCGGAAACTCTCGCGATTCAAGCCGTGGAAGCCGGCGACCAACCGACTTTCCTGCGCACGCTAGCGGGCTCGGATGCCGCCATCGTGCTCAACGTCGGCTCGAGTGACGCGACAATCATTCGCACCCAGGACGGCACTTCCGCCACGACTCACGTGCCGGTGCAGCAAGGTGCGAATGCTATCGCCGTCGCGCCTGATGGCAAGCACGCCGTCGTCTACTTCGATGCGACGCACCGCGGCGCCGGCGTCACCGGCAGCTATCAGGACATCAGTGTCGTCTTCTTGGGGCAAGGCGACGAACGAGCCGTCGCGATGACCGTCGGGTTTCGACCCAGCACTGTGTCTTTCTCCGAAGACGGCAGCCAGGGTTTCGTGGTCACGGAAGACGGCGTGTCCATTCTGGACTTCGAGGAGATCCGCAAACAAGGAGCACACATCGCCAAGACCGTCCCTCTGGGAGCGGATGCCACCGCCTCCCTCGACGTCTCCGTCACACCGGATGGTGCCTACGCGCTGGCACGTCGAGAGGGCGAGAGTCAGCTCCGCTTGGCAGATCTCGACACCGGAGACGTCCATCTCTTGGACTTGGCCACACTGTTCACACCTGAGCCACAGCCCGAACCTGAGCTTGCTCCACAGTTGGACGCCGGCACGGGTGACGCGGGAGCTGGGGACGGCGGCACGGCGGTTGGACCCGAGTCGCCCATGCCTGCTCCCGTGCCCACGATGCCGGCGTCCCCGGAACCCGCGCCGCTGTTGACAGCCATCACGGACGTCGACCTTGCTCCTTCCGGGGCATTCGCTCTAGCCGTCGTGCGCGATCAGAGCACCGTGCTGCAGGTCCCCATCCCGAGCGCTTTCACTTCTGGCGCTGCGATACAGTCCATCCGTATCGATGACGAAGTCATCGGCTCGGTCAGCATCTCCCCCGATTCGGGTCGAGCGCTCCTCTACACCACCGTCGTCTCGACGAACGAGCGCATCACCATCTTGGACGTTGCCAGCGAGGAGTTCGACGTCATCCGTCTGCCGAAGTCCGTAGAAAGCGTGACGATAGCTCCCGATAGCCAGACCGCACTCATCATTCACCAGAAGCTGGATGGTAGTCCGGACGAGCCAGGCTTGGATCCTGACACGGTGATCGATCGGCAGTTTGGCTACTCGGTTTTGGAGTTGGATTCTGGCTTCTCCAAACTGCAAACAGCTTCCTCACGCGTAGGACCATCGACCGTCGTTCCTGGCGGCTCAGCCCTTTTTGTTCTATTCAACGAACCGAGCGTGGGCATGAGAGAAGTTCACCAGGTGCACTTGGAGAGCTTCTTGGTGGAGCGCATCGTTCTGGGCAGCCCACCAACGAGCATCGGTTCCGTGCCGGATTCGAAGAAAGTCTTCGTCGGCCAGGACCACCGCGACGGACGTATCGCATTCATCGACTGGGAAACCGGCGACATCGAATCCGTCACCGGCTTCGAACTCAACAGCCGCATTCGGGAGTGATTAACATGAAACAAAATATCTCTCGCCGAACCCGCTACGACTTTCGCCACGAACTGCTGGCACTCCTGGGGCTTGCGCTTTCTGGCTGCGGCGACGCTGAAGGGCCGAAGGCGCGCAGCCTCATGCAGCCCGTTGCCTTGAGTGAGCACGTGGTGTGGCTCGATTCGCGCAACGAGGAAGCACTGCTCCTAGACGTGGGGCGTGGCACGCCTCGACCCGAGATCGACAGTCACGAGCTTTCCGGACGCCCCTTGTTGGTTCAGCGGCGCAATGAACACGACGAGTTGCTCGTGTTGCTGACGGATGATGAAGAAGAGGTGGGTCGCCTCGCTGTTCTCAACTCAGAAGGTGTAGCCAGGGAGTACGATCTCGGAACCCAGTTTGATGCCATCACCCAATCCAGCGACGGCGACTACGCGTTCATCCACTTCAGCCCAACCGGCAACTCCCTCGCCAGCGAAAGCCTCTTGTTCAATCCGAACGAAGTGGCGGTGCTCGATCTCAACCAGGACGGTGAAGACGCCGTCGTTCAACGCACCCTCAGGAGCCTGGGTTCGTCGCCCCAACGTGTCGAGTTTTCGCCACAAATGAGCATTGCTGGCGAGACAAGACGATTGGCGGTGGTCTTCTTCCAGTCCGAAGTCGCGCTGCTGGACCTCAACCACTTGGACCGACCAGAATACACTGTCGAACTCAGTCGTGGTAGCAACCTCGCCCTCAGCCAGATCAGCTTCAGCGAGGACGAGAACAAGATTTATTTGCTCGCAAGCAACTCGAACGACGTCTACGTGTTGCGACTGTTGGAGGCTGGTGGGAACCGCGAAAACGACTTCGAACCTTCGCTCAACCAACTAGGCACGGATGCCACTCCCGAGGACATGGCGGTGTTCGAAAGCGACGGGCAGAGGCGCTTGCTCGTCGCCAGCGGTACCTCTGCCCAAGTCGTCGAGGCGAGCTCCAGCCGAGTCACCCAGATACCGCTGCAGTACGGTGCTACACGCATCCTCATGTTCGAAGGCCGCTCGCCATTCGATGACGAAGTCGAGCAGCGGGCATTGCTGTACTCACCGGGCAACACCGGCATCACCTTCCTCGACCTGACGGAGATCGAAGACCGCACGACACGCAATCGCGAAGAACTTGTCGTGCAATCGATCTCATCGCTGACGCCGTTGAACGACAATCGAGTGCTGCTGACGCACGCCAGCAGCAGTGTCAGTATCCTAGATCTCGAGGAACGCACGGCGGCGCCAATTCAAGCCCGACTCACCATCGGCTCCGCTGTTCCAAGTTTGGAAACGGGCCGCATCTGGGTAGCCCCTCAAGGTGCGACCACTCTGGGCTTCATCGACCTGTCCAATCTGCACCCCGGTCAAGTTCGTCTCGATCGAAGCATCTCACAGCTCATGGTATTCAACGAGACAGAGCAACCACGCGTCGTGATGACCCACCCGGGAACGGCCGGGGCAATCACCATCCTCAATGCGTTGGAACCTGAGAACGAGGATGACGCTATCACTCTGTTCGGCTTCTTCGAAGAAGGGTTGCTCGACCAATGAATCCCAAGTTGCACCTGCTCGCGGTTCTTCCCTGCGCTTCGCTGATGACGGCGTTGCCGCTCGCCGCACAGACAGATCAGAAGCCCCCAGCCTCGACTGCCACACGGAATAGTCCGTCGACTCAACCCAAGACCACGACGCCGACGAGCGCGAAAAAAACGCCAGCGGGCGAGACGCAGGCCGCCTCGGGCCCAACCGCTCGGAGCGCGGCCCCTGCGACTGGCACTGCGGTGGACGACCAGACCGTCCAACGCACTCCCGAAGGCCCGGCCACGACACTGCAGAACCAACAAGCAGCGAAGACTGAAGCCGACACCCCCAACGTGAATGGCCCGAGCCAACCTCGGCAAAGCGAAAACCCTGCCGCGCCCACTCGAACGAACGCTGATGGTGCCACAGCAGACCAGCCGGAGAAGCGCAGTGTCCAAGACACGACGCCCCAAGGTCCCAAGGTGCCACTCGCATCGCTATTCAACATCACCGGCTTCGCAGACGTGCAGTGGAACACGGACCCAGGTTACGATGTGTTCGACGACGATGACGTCGGCACGAACCCAGGCATCAGCGTGGAGTTCGACATGTTCGATCTCTCGCCGTCGAGCACGCTCGCTGTGCAGCTCGCGTTCTCGACGGGGGGAGTCGCCGAGGGAAGTCTCGGGGCGGAAGTGTTCGACCAAGCTAGCCTCCAAGCGGAGCACTACGCACTTGGGCTCGTCCCACGCTACTCGATCTTGCCCTGGCTGGAGGCTCACGCGCGCATCCAAGGCGGGGTCAGCGACATTTACACCGAGTTCGACATGTTCGACGGGGCGATGGATCAAAACGACCTCTCGCCCTTTGGGGCCGCAGGCGCGGGCCTGGCCATCCTGAGCACACCGAAGCGAACCCACGACACCCGCAAGTACTTCAACTCGCTGGCGTTCGGCGGCATGGTCGAGGGTGGCTATCGACTGGCCTCTTCCGTATCCTACGCGTTCGACGACGCCAGCGTAGACCCACCTGAGCAACGCATTCGCGTTCAGGGCGCCGACCTAGGCACGCTCGACCGAAGTGGACCGTACGTGCGACTGGGCGTTTTTGTCCGGTTTTGACCCGCAATACGGAGCAGCGCGGCTACCTAGCACGCCCATCTTGACGCTTCGCCCAGCTCGAGTGGACGGCACTCAGCCCGAAGTGTTCCGTCGGGGGCGCTCCAGCACGGGTCGGACAGGCCACAGACTCGCGAGCATCACCTTCGCCACGACGGAGGGATGAAACAGTGTCTTCGGTGGATCGAGCAGGTTCATCACCCGGGCGAAGCGTCGGTAGACATCGTCGTCCGTAGCCGTCAGGCGTTGGACGCCGCGGGTGTACCAGTGCACCAAGCCCGTACCCGGTGGGCGCTTGCCTGCGATCTCAGGGTAGCGAAAGTCTTCCCCGGTGGAGAGTTGCCATGCTGCGTCCACGACGGCAGGCACACGTTTTCGAAAAGCCGTGGCGAGTGTCTCAGCGCTCTGGCTCTCCTTGGCCAAGGAACACAGTAGCCCAGCGGAGAGCGCGGAGAGCGTCATTCCCTGACCAAAGACTGGATCGACGCTGCATAGAGCATCCCCGATCACGCATGTCTTCGGCGGGAAGCGATCCAGCCGCTCGTAGTGTCGGCGAACGGCTCGCTTGTATTGGTAGGTGTAGAACTCGCCGGTGCGCTCCGCGTGCTGCAAGAACTCTGCAATTTCTGGCTGCGGCAACGTCTTGGCGAACTCGAGAAAGCCAACGTCATCAGCATTCGCCTGCTGACCACACCAACCGAATTGAGACACGATAACCTCACCCCCCTCTACCGGGAGTATCCCCCCTGCGCATCGCCCCTCAGGTGGCGTTGGGTAGATCAAGAGCGCCGTCCAATCCCGCTCCACTTTGGGGGCGAACCGAGCCGAAGTGTAGGTGACGTTGACCTCGACAGATTCTTCTTCCGGTGCCGCGTAACCGGCCTCTGAGAGCCAGTGAGGCATGCGTGTTCCGCGCCCTGAGGCATCGACTAACAAATCGAAGGCGTGACGACCGTCTGCAGTCAACAGCTCGCAAGGCTCTCCCCACCGAACGCCGGTGGCTCGGCTCCGCTTCACCGTGACGTTTTCCAGCGCCAGGACTCGCTGCCTCACCTCATGCTCGAGTAGCAGCCTGCTTTGAAAGCGGACTGGGACACCACAGTCGAACCGCCGCTTCCAGGTTCCGAAGTGAAACCAATTGCTCTGGGCACTCATGTCCAAGCAGATTCCGCCTCGTAATTCGATGGAGGTGAATAAGCCTGGAAAGAGCGCGTCCAGTTGTCTGGCACCGGCGGCCAACAGCGCGTGAAGGTGGTGGCCTTGAGGCACCCCTTTTCGCCCCACAACCTCGTTGGGCAACTCGTCGCGTTCCATGATGATGACGCGCTCGAACGCTTCACTGAGAACGCGCGCGGCGAGAAGACCCGCAATACTCGCCCCGATGACGATCGCGCGCTCGCCATGCTTGCCCGGCAAGTGACTCACTGAGCTGGGCCCGAAGGAGCAAGAGTCGGCTGGGCTGTGGGAGTTGGAGTGGATGTACTCGCCGACGAAGACTCCGCCGGAGCTGCGACTCGTGCGCAGCGGACCCCCAAGAAGCCGCAACGATACTCCTTCTTGAAGCCGCCGAGGCGCGAATTCTTGAACAGACCGGGGTCACCGCCATTCCACGCGCCACCTTTCGCGATGCGGACGGGACTCCTTTCGTCGGCTTCCGTCGTGGTGAACTCGAGGACGTTGCCACCCATGTTGAGAATGCCGTGTTTGCTCTTCCCAGCGACGAAAGTGCCCACCGGGCACGTCTCGGCTTGCCGCTTCTTGCCCGTCCAACACACCTGCTCGTCCGGGTCTTCGTTACCCCAAGGGTACGTCAGGCCCTCGTCGCCGCCACGCGCCGCCCACTCCCACTCAACGACACTCGGCAGTCGCTTGCCCTTGGACGCGCAGTATGCGCTCGCCTGATCGAAATCGATGCACACGATGGGGTGCGCGGCCTTGCCTTCACGGCCGTAGGTCGACTGAGCAGAGCAATCGAGCCCGTTTTTCGTGCACATACCCTCATCGATGCAGGCTGAATACTCGGTGACCGTGGTCTCCAAGACGTCGAAACACATGTCGACGATGGTGACGGGAGCCTGTCGGCCAGACTGCTGGAACTCTCCGCCAGGCACCAACGCCATGCCCTCTGGGCACCGGGGAGGCGGTGGGAGAGGAGCGGCATGTTCCTGCACCGTCGATGCGCCGCCCAGAGCACCCGTCGCACCAGCTCCCGAGGCGCTCGCCGCAGAAGAGGTGGCTCCGGTTGGCTCAGCACTGCTGGATGACTCAGGAGCACCTGTCGCAACTAGAGACGCCTGACTTGTCGGCGAAGTCTGAGGGGGGCTTGGCTCTGGCGGCGACCCCGCGCACGAGAGAAGGAGGAGTAACCCCACGCCACAACCAACAGCCAACAAGGGAGGTGAGGTGACACCTGAATGGATGCTTGACACTCGTTTCATCGTCGCCTCTTCCTTCGTTCACTCTGAGCAGTACGCATCGGTTCGTGCAGGGCCTCGTGCAGCAACAGAGTGGGCTCCTCTCCCTGCCAATCCGCCTGAACTATCACACCGGGTATCACAGTCAGTGGGCCATCATAGCCGTCGCCCAGTGTCCAGAAGGTGAAGACGCGGCGATCGTCCTTCCGCAACGGAAAGACGAGCACTCCCTCGCGGGGCAAGCGGTCCTCACCGGGCGCATCGAGGTGAAAACTCACGCCCTTTTGCATACCGCCCAACTGAGTGATAGCCGACGTTGCCATATCCGAGCAACGAATCGACGCCCACTCGCGCACGCGACGCACTTTGCAGCGCTGAGCCTTCATGCCCACGACCCGAGTTGGAAGCACCTCTTCCGCGCCGCGCCATTCGTCCGATATTGGAGCGTCCGACGTGACGTCAGGCCACGTAAGAGATGTCGCTTCGGGAACGGTCTGCACGGAGGCCGGCACTCCGGCATCGTTTCTCGTTGGCACCTGGGCTTGGGATTTGGGCGAACTCGCCGCCCCCAGAGCGAGCGGCGGCATCGCTAGAGTCCCTAGCGCCACAGCAACGCTTCGAATGCGTGAACGTGGAGCGCCGGGCGCAGAGTCTTCATGCGCAAAGTGCTTCGACGCGGCCCCCGGGATTGCCCTATTCAACTCTGTCGCTTGGCGTTCCGTTTTCATCAGCTTGTCTCATCCCCAGCGTATCTCGCCCTCACAGCGTCTTTAGGAAAGCCACCAGCGCCGCGCGCTCCGCGTCAGTCAATTGTGCGGTGTTGCCCATGCGCGAACCATTGTTGGCGATCAACTCATCGAGAGACGCAGCACTGCCATCGTGAAAGTACGGCGCACGCCCAGCCAAGAATGTCAGCCCCGGGATCTTGTAGCGCCCGTTCGGGTCCTCGTCGAAGCCGGACGCCAGTGGCAGCAGCGGCAGCGGGTAGGCCTGCCGCGTCGTGTAGCCGCGCTTGGGTGGGTGGCAATCGGCGCAACCCACAGCCTTACTCGAAAACAGCTCCTCCCCGAGCTTTTCCTGCGGTGTCAGTGGGCGTACAGCACGCGCTGGCGGCACGAGCCCTCGCCGCAGGAAGTCGAAGAGAGCCCGCGCCCGCTTCTCTTGCTCGGCGCGCGCCGTCGTCGGAACTGCACCCCAACGGTGCAAGCCGAATCCTTGCAGCTCGCGGGCCACGATGCTGGGACTCTCCGCATGCCAGCCGTAGGGACCAGATGCCGCAACTCGACCTGCGAGCATCGGAGTGCGACGCGCATAGCCTCGGGTGTGGGCCGCCTTCGGAATGTTCGCTGCGTGGCCCACGAAGTTGGTGGTGTCACCGTCTTCCGTGGTGAACGTCGCCTCATGCCAGACATGACCATCATCGCGCCCCTCGGGATGACACCCCGCACAGGCCAAGCCACCACTCGTTGGAAAATCAGTGGAGTTGTGGAACAGCTTCCTGCCCGTTGCTCCGCCGGGACCCAGGGGATCGGGCAAGAGCCGCAGACGTGCTTTGACGCCGCTTTCTTCTTCTGCGCCGTCGTCGGAAGACGACGACGGAATGAGCCTGACCTCAGCCAAGTCGTTGCTACCCAAACAGTGCACCCACAGCGTGTCCTCTTCCACTGAGAGCACCATGCCAGAGGGAGCCGCGCAGTCTCCCGCGACGTGATAAACGGGGTGGTAGTCAGCACCTAGCTGATAGTGCCCAACCACGGCCATGGTTGGATCGACCGCGAGTGCGTCGAGTTCCACTATACGATCGTCACCTTCGCCCAGTACCAACAGCGTATCGGTTGTCCGGCGATAGAGCAGAGCTCGTGGTTGAGACACCGGCGCCAAGCTAGAACCGGGAAACTCGGTATCAGCGCCGGAAATGAGTTGCTCGGCCAGCTCTGACTTCTGGCTCAACCCTCGCCGCGGCCGTTCTGGCGCCAGTGGTGTCCGATCCGTGACACGCAAGACGTCCACGGTAGACGCCCCGAACCACGAGTTCTTGCCAAGAGCACCAACGGCGTGCCGCGCAGCGAAGTAGCGCGTTTGGTCAGGCGAGAAAGTCCCTGCGTAGCCCAGCGCGGCATGAAGAGCCCCACCAGGAGAACGCAACGGTGCGGGTGGTAGAAGCACACGCTCCGGCTGCGGCGCTTCGTCTGCCAAACTGAGCAGCGTCAGATGTGCACCCACGAGGTGGCTGACGAAAGCCAAACCGCCATCACCCGAGACGGCAACGCCGCGGGGTTCTCGGGCCACGTCCACCGTCCACAACGCGGTGTGCTTGCGCAGATCAACGTAGGTGACTTTGCTCGTCCACGCGCTGGTGACGATGGCGCGACTGAGGCCAGGCAGTACTGACAGTCCCCACGCATCACTAGGCAACGCGATCCGCTCCACTTCAACGACAGCGGGGGCGCCCGCATCCGTCGTCCCAGCATCGGGCGAGCCTCCAACGCGCCCGATCCACAGGAGACCCGGATCCCGAATGGTGACCCACACGAAGCCCTCTGAGGCAACAACCTGCGCCGGCGGTCCCGGCAGCTTCACCGTTTCGAACGACGCGTCTGCCTCCAACGGCAGCGGTACCAGGTGCAGAGCGGAATTGACCTCGTCAGCAACGTAGAGTGTGAATGCGTCTGGTGAACGGGTGACACTTGCCCCAGTCAACGTCGCAGGGGCGGCGGGCTCCAGCACCGGTTCGGGCGGTGCCGTGGTCGTGGGAACGGCGGCGCTTTCGGTCGCCGCGGGCGTGTTTGTCACTGGTTTGGACTTGGACACGTCGTCAGTGCAGCGACACCCAAACGGGGACAGCCCCAACACGATGCCCAACACCATGATGACTGGCGTGCGCCACGTCGCTGCGGCCGCCAAAACGCCAAAACGACCTTTCGTTCTAGCCTTCTCGGTGTTTCTCACGGCTCCTCACTCGGGGGTACTGCGGGAGCGGCGACGACCGGCGCGATCTCCCAGAGTTGCTCGAACACGCGTGGCTGAAATGGCTTTTGGTGGCAGTCCTCGCACTCGGCTCGCTCGCCGTCGGCAAGGATGAGCCGACCATACTCGGCGCGCATGTATGCCTTGACGTCCTTCTTGCGCGCCCGCTGCAGAACCTTGGGAGCGCCTTGGTGGCAGGAGTCACAGAACAGCTGGCCGTCGTCCAGCCGATGGCCGGCGGTCAATCGGTCCCACATCTGGCGCGCAATCTGCTTGTTGACGGTTTCCGTCTTGTAGTCGTTGTCACTGACGTGGCAATGGCCGCACTCGACGCCAAGGGACTCCGCGATGAGCTCCATCGACTCGAGCTTCTGAGGCGCGGAAAGATTGCTGATGGGCGCGAGGGTATTTGGGTCGTGACCCAAGGCAATGAGTCGGTCCGCAAACGCGGTGGGTCGTAGGCTTCGGTGGAGCGCGAGATCCTGGGGCGCCTCGACAGCGCCTCCCATACCTGACCGCGCCGCCCTCCCGAGTGTGCTACCGGTTGCCACGGGTGGCGTGCCCGGGGACGGGCCACGAGGATTACCGCCGGCGCTTGCTCCCGACACCGGCGAATCCCCCGTAGGCGGCGTCCCCGATGCCAGCGCGTCGTTGGCACTCGGTCCGTCCGGGCGCGCGCTCGTGCCGCCGCAACCCGAAGGAGCCAGCAGCAACAGCACCCCGAGGCTCGGCGTAGTATTCAACGCTGCCCACATGCGGCCGGGATGGTACACGCCACTGCCCCGACTTTGCACGACAAAGGGTTTCACCGGCCCCGCACCGCGCCGCCGAAACGGCCACCCGGGAACGACGACCGGCAAGCCCCCCACGTCGGCGGTGCGGTCCTAGCCCAAATCTGTGGCTACAACCTGTGGACGAAGCGTCAGCGGCAAGCCACCCGCCCAGAAGATTTCACCAGCCAGCCAGTGCGTGCGCCTCACGGAGGCAGGATATCCCCGCACTCCCCGGTGTAGCAAACGTCCAGGCGAACCGGGGTAGTCGAGTCGTCGTCGAGGTCGAGGGTGAGCATCGACGTGGGTGGAGCGGCCCCGCCGCAGTAGGCAGGGGCCTCCACGCCGACGACAATTTCAGCTCCGGTGTTGACCGCGTGAAGGAATGTGACGATGGGCCGTTCTGGGATGAACGCGACGTAGACGCGGTGGCCAGCAGCAAACTCCGGAGTGTCACTGAAAGCCCCGCACTGGTTCGCCAGATTCTCGTACTCTTCTGCCGTTTCAACGAGTTGAGACTCCGGGGGCGCGAAACCGCATTCCAGCGAGGCCAAGACCGTCGTTTCCACGTCCACTCCGTCGGGCGCTGCACACTCCTCCGTCGTCGGCCCTATCATGCAGCCACAGCCGCAGTCGTCGGTGAAGGGTTGTTCACCCTCTTCGCAGCCAAACAAGATCAGTGCGCATGTCTCCAAATCGTCCGCAACGTAGCGCTTGCCCTCCTCCTCGCACTCGGCGCTCGAGGGTTCGCAACCACAGCCGCAACTGTCACTGAAGTAGCTCTCCCCGGCTTCGCAGGTGAATCGAATCACCTGACAGTCATCGGCCAGCGCTACGTAATCGTCGTCAGGGCGACACATGGCGTCAACAGGTTCACAACCGCAGCCGCAGTCGTCGGAGAACGGCTGCGTTCCCTCGTCGCAGCTATAGTCGATCAGGCCACATTCCGTACCCAGGCCAACGTACTCGACATCGGTCCGACACAGCGGTTCGCTTTCGTCATCGCAGCCGCAGCCGCAATCATCATAGTAGACATTTTCGCAGTCGAAGTCGACGAGGTTACACTCCTCGCCGAGGACATCGTACTCCTCGATGGGTCGGTCGCAGGGCATGAGGGGAACATCCGTGCCTTCGACGTCAGTCGCCGTGTCGGTGGCCTCGACGTCGGTCACTGTGTCCGTCTCGGACACGGCGGAATCGGTCTCCGAGGCCTCGTCCGTCGCCGTCTCGGAACCGTCGGTGTTTTCCGAACTACTCACACCGTCAGTCGCTTCGGTATCCGTGGTCTCCGTTTCACTCGACGTGCCGTCGGTTTGCTCGCCCGCGGGCAAGTCGCACACCCGGGCGACCTCGTCGCACCCATCGACTGGGAAGCACGCCGCGGCACCATCGAGTTCCTCACACGATGACGACGAGTCGCATTCGATGTTGCACGTACCACACAAGCAAGAGAGCCCGTCGTCGCAGTCCGCGTCATCGTCACACTGCTCGAGCCAGTTCGTTTTCGTATCCGTTCCTCCGTCGGAGCTAGCGCCACACGACGGCGCTCCCCACGCCAGCGCCGCTATCCAAATGAACTTGGCGGAACGGCGCCAGCGGTGCTTGGGAGATTGCGGCGCGTTCGACGATTCCAGGTGCTCTTGTCGTTTCATGATACTACTCCGGTGCATCGGTGGGCTCGTCGAGGGTGACGTGCTGTCCGATGTAAAAGGTCACTTTGGGAGCGTCCTCGGGCGGCGGGTGCTTGGCGTTCCAGTCCGTCACCTCTGACCACAGTTGTTCCAGCTCGGCGCGAAATCGATCGAGCAAGCCATAGACGCGGGCCTCGTGAGGGTGTTCCGCATGAACGGTGAAGCGCAGCGTCGCGCCGCCGATGCGATCGCCATGCTCTGAGCGCCCAGTGCGAAGCTTCGCCGCGAGCGCAGTAGCAACGGCGCGAAAGTGGTCACTGACAGCGGCCTCCCACCCCTGTTCGGAGCCAACGGGGATGTCGAGACTCTCAGCGGTCAGCAGGCCGTCGTTCTCCGACACACGCCCGTCGCGCCGCAGTTCTTCGAAAGCGCTATCGAACTCCCCGGGCTCCACCTGGATTTGTGCCTGCAGTCCAGCGCGCGTCTCAGAGCGCCCAGTCGCAACCAGCTGCCAAATCAAGTGCGTCAACGCTTGGCGTTCCTCGACCTGCGAGTGCCGCAAACGATCCGTCTCGGGTGTCAGACCGTACACAGCCGAGGCGCCCCGACCGCTCACGTACGCGAGCCCGCTGCCGACGAGATCGTTCAAGACGGTCGTGACATCGGCGCTATCTGCCGTGCGCAGCTCGGCGAGGAGCTCCGACTTGGTGCGCGCGCCTGTGTGGAGCAGTGCGTGGATGTCTTGCCACAACGAGGTCTGATGCTGCGAAGCCTCGGAGAGTCGCTGAAACTTGAGTTGGTAGGAGCGCAGGGCCAAACCAAACATGTCAGCGACCACCGTTCGTCTCACCCCTTGCGCCTCGAGCTCTTTGGCGAGGTGGAGAAACACCTGGTCGGCGAGACTCGAAAGGGGAGCGCGCACGCCTGCGGCCGTCGACAGCTGCGCGATGAGCACAGTGGTTTGACGAACGATATCGTCGATGAGCAGCTTGACGTGCATCGGTCAGTCAAAGCGTAGCTGGCCCGGCGCAGCGCTCCAGGTGAAAAATATTTCGTGTGGGCGCGTTGGGTCAGCCAAGAGCCGTGAAGCCTTTGGGGCTGGGTTGGGCCCAGCACCTGCCGGAAAGCGGCGGCTCCCTCCCACCATCGGTCCACCAGTGACGACCCCCGTTGCCGCCGCGCCAACGCCCCGTGCGCCGGCCGTCACAACGACGTCGGAGGTTCCAACGACGCTCGGATCTGAGCCTTGAGCTGCTTGGCTGCCATCGCATACCCGCCGTCGGAACCGTCCACAAAATGCACGTGGTCACCACTGTAGGAGCGAACGTAGCAGGTCACCAGCGCCTCCGACGAGCGATGCATGCCATAGGCTAACTCGTGTCGCTGCCGGTAGTCCGCCAGCAACGTCTCGATGCCGCACACCTGCTCCTCGCTCACGTCGAGCACCATGCGCAGGGTTTCATCAAATTTGCGAAAATCGCAATTCTGCACGAATTCTGCCTTGTATCGGGCGCCATCGAACCCCCCTGCCGCCTGGCCCGATGCGACGAGCG
This sequence comes from Polyangiaceae bacterium, assembly GCA_050298815.1. Classification (GTDB taxonomy): domain Bacteria; phylum Myxococcota_A; class Polyangia; order Polyangiales; family Polyangiaceae; genus SZUA-265. The sequence goes on along the minus strand of JBNKUV010000074.1, from coordinate 5,488 downwards.
CCTTGCCAATCAACGTGCGCTTGCGGGCTTCTCGTACCCAGGCATCGTACTCCGCTCCAGAACGTGCTCCACTTCTCGCGCGCGCCTCGACGGAGTAGTCGCCGAACACGCCCCGCAACCGCATGCGGTCGGGGGAAATGGGCCCACCTGGTGCATCCCCAAGCAGTTCATCGATCGCGTCCACCACTTTTCGATACAAGGCGCTCTTGCGCTCACCACTGACCAACACTTGCACTAGCAAGGACAGCATCATCCCGCGGCGGTTCTTCACGGGCCGCCAGCGGCACTCGAACCCAGTGAGATCTGTGTCCGTGACACCCAGGTCTGGGATGGCGTAGCGTTGGCCACACTGTTCATCCTTTACCCACTGTTCGGCGACCGCGAACCCCTCCCCCATGAACATGGCCAACGCCACGTGCGGACTGGTGCGGAAGCGTGCACAACGTACCTCGTGCCCGGCGGCACGGAGTTGCGCGACGGGAACCCGAGCCACCCGTAGCTCGAGCTCGAATGCCGTCGACGCGACGTGGCGGAGGCCGCACAGTGCACGCTCGACCTGTAACCGGTGACTCGAAGGCACCACGATGGTGGCACCATCTCCACCGAAGACGAAGGGTAGCTCCACGTCGGGTAGCGCGTTCCTAAGCGCAATGATACTGGCCGCGCCCAGTGCGTTGACGTCCCGATAGCGGCCGGCTTCGATAGCTCGGGTGGACCCCCGCACGTCGGTAATGACGATGGCCCAATCCTCGGGAACATCGACGTAGAAACGGTCGTCCACGACGTCGCGAAAGCGTTCGATTTCTGGCAGACCTTCGAAGAACCGTTCCGATGGGGTCAGAGCGGTCACCGCTTTGCCCCCACCTTGTGCTTGCGCATTCCCCGTAACTCCGTCAAAACCCCGCCTCTACTCCCGATTCCTGGAGCCTGGCACCCCCGTTTGCTAGTGCCAAGCGGGCATCGGCGCAAATCAGCAAAAGGAAAAGAAAATGCGAGTTGGTATCGTTGGTTGGAGAGGAATGGTTGGTTCCGTTCTGTTGGAGCGCATGCGCGAAGAAGGCGACTTCAAGCGCATCGAGCCCAGGTTCTTCTCCACGTCCCAGGCTGGCAAGCCCGGGCCGGATGTCGCCGGCGAGCCCACACCCTTGCTCGACGCGAACGATCCGGCAGCCTTCCGCGGCTTGGACGCAGTCGTCACCTGCCAGGGTGGAGACTACACGAACGCAATGCATCCCAAACTGCGGCAGAGCGGCTTCGCCGGGTACTGGATCGACGCCGCCTCTGCGCTGCGCATGGCAGACGACGCAATCATCATCCTCGACCCTGTCAACCGCGGCCAGATTGAGGCCGGGTTGGACAAGGGCGTCAAGGACTTCATCGGTGGCAATTGCACCGTCAGCCTGATGCTCATGGCGACCGCTGGACTGTACGCGCAAGGCTGGGTCGAGTGGATTAACGCCGCCACCTACCAAGCAGCTTCGGGAGCGGGGGCGCAGGCGATGCGCGAGCTGATCCAACAGATGCGTTCCTTGAGCCTGGGCTGTGGCGAAGCACTCGACAACCCAGCCACACACATCGTCGAGTTGGACCGACTGATTACCGACGGCTTTTCCGCAACGGAGTTCCCAAAGCAGTCGATCGGGGCACCGCTCGCTGGCAGCCTGATCCCGTGGATCGACAAGCCGATGGACACTGGGCAGACACGTGAAGAATGGAAAGCCAACGCGGAGTCCAACAAGATGCTGAACAACGTGCCAGCGATCCCGGTCGATGGCGTCTGTGTTCGCGTCGGCGCCATGCGCTGCCACTCCCAGGCCCTGACGATCAAGCTCAATAAAGACGTGCCGCTCAACGAGGTCGAGGACGCCATTCGGCGCCACAACGACTGGGTCAAGGTCGTGCCAAACAACAGAGAAGCTACGGTCGCCGAACTCTCACCTGCAAAGGTCTCCGGGACGCTGAACGTACCGATCGGGCGCTTGCGCAAGATGCAGATGGGTCCCGAGTATCTTTCGGCGTTCACCGTGGGCGATCAGCTACTGTGGGGTGCTGCGGAACCCCTGCGTCGCATGCTGACCATCTTGCTCGACCGATCCTAGGTGAGCGATGGCGTCGCCTCGCTCCCGCCTGCATCCCATCGAAGCCTCTGAACTTCACGCCCGCCGTGAGCGTGTGTTCTTGGTCTTGGCCGGGTTGTTCTTGGGAGCGATGGCGATGCTGAACATCATCGGCATCACGCGCTTCTTGCACATCGGGCCGTTGTCATTGGCCGTAGGTGTCCTGCCTTATCCATTGACCTTCTTGTGCACGGACCTGATCGGCGAGTTGTACGGAAAGCAACGCGCCAATCACGTCGTTTGGGTTGGGTTGGCCGTCAATGTCCTCATCATCGGCACCCTGTGGCTAGGTCAAGCGCTGCCAGCAGTCGCGCCGAGCGAGCAACCGCCTTGGCAGGTACTTCACTTCGCCAAGCCCGTCCCGCTGCCGGATGGCTCGACGCTGGAAGGTCAGGGCGAACTCTTCACCCTCATCTATGCCTGCACTGCAGGGGCAGTATTCGCCTCGATGGCAGCCTACTTGGCGGCGCAGTTTTGCGATGTGTATCTGTTCCACTTCTGGAAGAAGCTGACCAAGGGTAAGCACCTGTGGCTACGAAACAACGGCAGCACGATGGTGAGCCAGCTGGTGGACTCGGTGGTGGTCATCACACTGACGTTTGGCGCGGCGTTTGTGCGAGGCGAGCAGACTGTGCGGATGCTGCTCACGATGATCGGTTTCAACTACGCCTTCAAGTTCACCGTTGCCCTGCTCGACACCGTCCCTTTCTACTTGGGCGTGCACTGGCTCAGCCGCTACCTGGAAATCGACCCCACCCTCGAGCACCAAGCAGACGTCGAAGAGGTGGTTCTGCGCTCTTCCTGAAAATCCAGGACAACCTCTCGGACCGCTATCAGTCGTTCGACCGCCTGCTACCGATCCGATCTTCTTCGTTCTTCACACTCGGCGTGAACCCGCCGAGCGTCGCCGTGAGAGCTCAAACACACCTACTATCGCCAGGAGCGCCCAACCCACCCCTGACGTTGAACTGGCGCCGGCGACCACGACCGAACACCCATCGTCACCGCCACCGCCACCTGCCTTGGTCGGTTCAGGTTCAATCAGGGTCGGGCGGGGCCTGGTGGTGTCCACTTCATCGTCGCCCTCCACCTCGACGGGTTCGCCCTCATCGTCTTCGGCGAGATAAACATCCGGCCGCGACGCTGGTGCGGTATCCGTCTCCGTGGGCTCCTCCTCATCGGAGCAATCGGGCGCTGGCGGCTCTTCGAACCACGATTCGTCGGGAGGATCTGCACATTGGACACCTTCGATGCTCACTTCGCGCTCGACGAGCCAGCCTCCCGCCGCGCAGCTCGGCGGCGGAGGGGCACACACATCGAGATCTTGCAATGCCGGGGATGGGTTGCTTGCTCCGGGCCCCTCAGTACGCAGCATCACCGGTGAGCAGAGAACGTCACGAGTACCACCGATTTCCGGACCCCACGCAGCCGCAAAGCCATCATCACAGACGAACGCAGGAAACCCGCCAACGTCGACACATTCACCATCGGCGACCATCGAGTCCCTGCAAGCATCTGGCAACTCCAACCCACCGGCTGCAAAATCCACGGTGTTTATCTCTGGAACACACGTAACCGACGTGGCACCATCGCTATCGAGGAACGCCCGAGCCGCGAACCCGTCCTCACATTCGCACGCGGGGCCCTGCTCCGTGATCACGCACTCGCCATAGTCGCAATACACCGCACCGCACGCCATGCTGTCCACGACCTCTTGGTACGCATCCTGGTCGACGATGTCCGACTCACACCGACTCAACGAATAGTCCGTCTGCGTGAGGAACAAGCGGGTGGAGCCAAGAGCGTCTGTGGCGGGCTCGAACTCCGGGTTGAAGGTCATCTCGTCCGGCGAGACGCGGGTGGTGAGCCGCGTCATGGTGTCGTACGTTTCTGATAGCTCTCGAGCCATCGTTGCGGCCTCGACGAGTTCCTCTTCTTCCGCGCAATCTTCGAGATCGAACTCCGATTGCGGGCACTGGCACAGGCCGTCGTCACCGACCCCACACCAGTCGTCTTCCGAATCTTCGCAGCAACCCGAGTTCTCCCTGAACTCTGGCCCCCGACCCACATACTCCTTGACGAAGGCGTTGCCTCCAGCGTCGTCGACCGCGCGAGCCAACACCATCGGGTAGTTGTTGCGCCCTTGTGCCATCAGGTTCTCTTCTGGGATCTCCGTCAGCGGCAAGAAGGCAGGGTCGTACTCTTCGTTGGCGTAGATGAACGCGGTGACCGTCATGTGAGGCTCAGCGGCGATGGCTGTCAGCTGTAACGGAATCGAGGGCGCCTGAGCCTCATAGGTCAAGCGCAAGGGGCGGATCTCGTCCAGATCTGCCCCAGGGACTAGACGGCTTGCAATGAACACCATCTCCATGTCCAGGTACGGCTGCATATAGGGCGACATCGTCTCGTTGACGATGAAACCATTGTCATTCAGCCAGTCGATCGCAGCATCTGCTTCATCAGCGGCAAAGGTGATCGTGTCGTAGGAGCCGATCTGCTGCCGCGCCAGTACCTCGACAGCGGGAGCCCGTCCAGGTGCTTCATCAGTCGATTCCGAATCGTCGAAGGCGAGCCCAGCGTCCGCAAAGAAACCTTCGTCGGCATCCAGCTCGTCCTCGTAGCAGGGGTCGTGGGTTTGGCAGTAGTACTTCTGTTGGGGGCAGATATTGACGGTTTCGTCCCTGAATTGGGGTGCTGATTGCTGGTCGATCAGGCCGAAAAGCAAGCCATTGGAAAGCTCCAGGTCTGGCACGCTCGGCATCGGTAGCAGCCACGCGAACTCGGCGGGGTCCCCCTGATAGAAGATGCGCACGTGCGCGCTGATGGTGTCTTCCTGCACCTCGAAGATGATCTGCTCAGCCTGCTGGTTCACGGCGAATGCGTCTTCCGCATTCGCTGGTACCGGTGGCGCAAAGCACCCACACGCGTCCGCCTCGCCAGCCACCAAACACCCACCCAGCAACGCAAGCACCGCCCCACCACATCGATTCAACATTTCAAGTCCTTTCCGGATCGCTCCCACGACCGCCCAAGCTAATGACTCAGTGTGCCACGTGCGCCGGGTGTACCGAAGGCAAACTCGACAAGGTCGACTATCTCACCTGATTCACCAGCCGCGATGCGTCCGTGGCGGCGCCTCGTGAGGGCCCAACTGCCGCCCAAGCTCTCGGGGTTCCGCTACCGATGTACTGTACGAAGTCGCCGTTGCCCCTTTTCGACGTTCACGGGCGGAGGCGCCGCGGTTTTTACGACCGGTTTGGCCGCGTCAGGCGCCGCAGCGGCTACACCGCGAGTTCGTGAGGCAACGGAATGGTCCGCCCGCTCAGGGCAGCGTCTACCGCAGCGGACAAGTACACCTTCGGGTTCACGCC
>JBNKUV010000073.1:0-582516 GCA_050298815.1 Polyangiaceae bacterium | reverse complement strand
CGTGCTGAAGAAGGAAGAGGGCGGCCGTCACACGCCGTTCTTCACGAACTACCGCCCGCAGTTCTACATCCGCACGACGGACGTGACTGGTTCGGTGAAACTGCCGGATGACGTCAAGATGGTGATGCCCGGCGACAACGTGACGATGGAGGTCGAGCTGATCACGACGGTGGCGCTAGAAGAGCAGATGCGTTTCGCAATCCGTGAGGGTGGCAAGACGGTCGGTGCTGGCGTCGTTTCTAAGATCATCGAGTAATCAAACATGGCTGACACAACCAAGATTCGAATTCGCCTTCGAGCGTTTGACCACCAGCTGCTGGACAAGTCCACCAGCGACATCGTGGAAACTGCTCGTCGTACCGGCGCACGCGTCGCCGGCCCAATTCCGCTGCCCACCGGCATTCGCCGGTACACCGTCCTGCGAGGTCCGCACGTGGACAAGAAGTCGCGTGAGCAGTTCGAGGTACGTACGCACAAGCGGGTGATCGATATCCTCGAGCCTACCCCACAGACGTTGGATGCGCTCATGAAGCTCGACCTGTCGGCAGGTGTCGACGTCGAGATCAAGAGCTAACCAGGAGCATTGTCATGCCCAAAGTCGATGTATTTAATCTGAAGCGCGAGAAGGTCGGAGAACTCGACCTGGCTGAAGATGTCTTCGGTGCCGAGATCAAGGAGCACTTGTTCCAAGAGGTCGTCGTGGCACAGTTGGCGTCCAAGCGCGCTGGTACGAAAGCTGGCAAGGAACGTGCTGCCGTTCGCGGTTCCAGCTCCAAAATCTACAAGCAGAAGGGTACGGGCAACGCCCGTCACGGAAGCATTCGCGCCCCCATCTTCGTAGGTGGTGGTCGAGCGCATCCGCCCAAGCCCCAGGACTTCAGCCGTCGTCCACCTCGCAAGGTGCGCCTCGGCGCGCTCCGGGGCGCACTGAGCTTGCTCGTCAAGGAGGGTCGTATGACTATCGTCGACAACATCCAGCTCGAGGCGATCAAGACCAAGGCTCTTGCCGGTGTCCTGAGCGACCTGCAAACGAACGGCAAGACGTTGGTGGTCGACGACAAGGGCAATGAGAAGTTGCGGCTCTCAATTCGCAACATGCCGACGAATCAGTTCCTGCCCCCAGAGGGCGTGAACGTCTACGACCTGCTCCGTCACGACCATATCGTGGTTTCCAAGGATGCAGCGAAGGCCATCGAAGCACGATGCAGTGGAGGCAAGGCATGAAACCGGAAGACATCATTCGCCGTCCCATCGGCATGACCGAGAAGGCCGCCATGCTTCGCATGGATGCCAATCAGATCGTCTTCGAGGTCGATAAGCGCGCCAACAAGGTCCAGATCAAGAACGCCGTCGAGGAGCTGTTCGAGGTCAAGGTGACCGATGTCAACACGCTGATTCAGCGCGGCAAGGTCAAGCGCCTTGGCCGTCGCAGTGTCAAGCGTCCCAATTGGAAGAAGGCCATCGTGACGCTTCGCGAAGGCGACGACATCCAGTTCTTCGACGAATCCGAAGAGACGGAGGAATAATCATGGGCATTCGCGTATACCGACCAACTTCGAACGGTCGCAGGCAATACTCTACGAGCGACTTTGCGGAAGTCACCACAGACAAGCCGCACCGTGCGCTAGTCGAGCACCAGAGTGCGACCGGTGGTCGCAATAACTACGGCCGCATCACCACCCGCTTTCGAGGGGGTGGTCACAAGCAGCGCTACCGCGTCATCGATTGGCGCCGCAACAAGATTGGCGTGCCCGCGAAGGTTGCGACCATCGAGTACGATCCGAACCGCACCGCACGCATCGCGCTGCTCAACTATGCGGATGGCGAGAAGCGCTACATCCTCGCTCCCGACGGTCTGTTCGTTGGGCAGGAAGTTGTCTCCAGCCGCAATGCAGACATCAAGCCCGGCAATAGCCTGCCGCTGAACGCCATCCCCGTCGGCACCGCGATTCACAACATCGAGCTGCGTAAGGGCAAAGGCGCTCAGTTGGTCCGTTCGGCGGGTGTCTCGGCACAGCTGATGGCCAAGGAAGGTGCCTATGCGCAGGTCAAACTGCCCAGCGGCGAGGTGCGCAAGGTGCACGTCGATTGTCGTGCCACGGTGGGCACGGTTTCCAACGGCGACCACAAGAACATCAAGTTGGGCAAGGCCGGTCGCAGCCGGTGGCTCGGTCGTCGTCCTCACAATCGTGGCGTCACCATGAACCCTGTCGACCACCCCATGGGTGGTGGTGAGGGTCGCACGAGTGGTGGTCGTCATCCCTGTTCACCCTGGGGCAAACTAGCCAAGGGGCAGAAGACCCGTCACAACAAGCGCACCGACAGCATGATCGTCCGAAGCCGGAGCAAGAAGTAATGGCACGCAGCATTAAGAAGGGCCCGTTCATCGACGGGCATCTCGCAGTGAAAATCATGGCCGCCCGCGCCGAGAACTCGCGCAAGGCCATCAAGACCTGGTCGCGTCGGTCGACCATATTTCCCGAGGCGGTCGGTCTGACCTTCGCGGTCCACAACGGGCGCAAGTTCGTTCCCGTCTTCGTGACGGAGAACATGGTTGGCCACAAGTTCGGAGAGTTCGCCCCCACGCGGACCTTCAACGGCCACGCAGGCGACAAGAAGAAGGGTCGCTGAGGTAGAAACACTGTTAGTTTGAGCAGCAGCCTGAGCAACGTGCGAAGTACTATTGCAGGTAGCTCGGGCGTCTGCTACGAAGCCGGTCCCTTTGGCCCGGGCATCTCTCACCCGTTGAGAGGCGGCCCTGGCAGGGGCGGCACCGAGTATCGGGCTCGCCCCAGTCTTTGAGAATCCCCGCACGCTGCAGGGGCTCTTTGGGGACGGCGGGTCTCACCGGAGAAACTGTCGGATGATAAGCAAAGCTACAGCCAGATTTCAGCGCATCAGTCCGCGCAAAGCGCGTGTCATCATCAATATGGTGAGAGGACGTGATGCGGCGGAGGCACTCCAACTCCTCGACTTCACGCCGAAGGCCGGAGCGCCCATCGTGCGTAAACTTATCGCTAGCGCCATTGCCAACGCGCAGGTGAAGGACCAGGCCGTCGACGCCGAAGAGCTGTTCATCAGCAAGGCGACGGTGGATGAGGGCCCGAACCAGCACATGCGGCGCTGGCGTCCGCGTGCTCAGGGGCGCGCGACTCGCATCGTCAAGGGCGTCAGCCACATCCACATCGAGTTGGATTCGCACTAACGCGTAGGATTAAGAATGGGTCAGAAAACACATCCCTATGGTTTTCGTCTGGGCGTCATCAAGACCTGGACGAGCAAGTGGTACGAAGCCAACCAGTACGCTGACTGGCTGCATGAGGACCTGCGCATCAAGCGTGCGGTCAAGAGCTACCTCAACAACGCGAGTGTCGCGAGCGTCGAGGTGGAGCGGGCCGCCAACAAGGTCAAGGTCATCGTCTTCACGGCGCGACCCGGCATGGTCATTGGCAAGGGTGGCAAGGGCATCGAGACCCTGAAAGTCGGCAATCTCACGACCGCCGCCAAGGGCGAGACCAAGTTCGCAGGTGTTCAGTCGTTCACGAAGAATGAAGTGTTCATCGACGTCCAAGAGGTGCGCAAGGCTGAGACCAACGCGCAGCTCGTGGCGGAGAACATTGCGACCCAGCTCGAGCGACGTATTGCTTTCCGCCGCGCCATGAAGAAGGCGCTGGGAACGGCCATGAAGTTCGGCGCTAAAGGCATCCGCATCCGTTGTGCGGGCCGTCTCGGCGGTGCTGAAATGGGCCGCATCGAGACCTACCGCGAGGGGCGGGTGCCCCTACACACCCTGCGTGCGGACGTGGACTTCGGCCTGGCAGAGGCCCGCACCACCTACGGCATCATCGGCGTCAAGGTTTGGATCTTCAAGGGCGAGGTGCTGCAGCGCAAGTCTCGCCGCATCCTCCAATGAGGGTGAGAACTCCTAGAGGATGAGAACAGGGTAACCCCATGCTTCAACCCAAGCGAACCAAGTTCAGAAAACAAATGAAGGGCAAGAACCGCGGCCTAGCGTGGCGCGGTTCGGACGTCGCTTTTGGCGACTTCGCCCTTCAGGCGACGGAGGCTTCTCGCGTCAGCGCACGCCAGATCGAAGCATCTCGTATGGCCATCATGCGCTCCGTCAAACGTCAGGGAAAGTTGTTCATCCGTGTCTTCCCGGACAAGCCCGTTACCAAGAAGCCCCTCGAAGTTCGTATGGGCAAAGGTAAGGGTTCCGTCGAACTGTGGGTCTGCCCGGTCAAGCCGGGGAAGGTTCTGTTCGAGATCGCTGGCGTGACGGAAGAGCAGGCGCGCGCAGCGTTCAAGTTGGCGGCCACCAAGTTGCCCGTACGTTGCCGATTCATGACCCGAGAGGAGCTGTGATGAAGGCGAAGGATCTAAAAGAGCGGGACACCGCTGATCTGGTGCAGCTCCGCGACGTCACTCGTCGTGAGATGTTCCAACAAAAGATGAAGAACCATACCGGCCAGCTCGAGGATACGAGCCTGATGCAGAAGGCGCGACGCGACATTGCCCGCATCGAGACCATTCTGCGCGAGCGAGCTAGCCAAGGGAGTGAATCATGAGCGAAGCAGCTGCTGAAACGGCGAGCCCCGATCAAGCACCGGCGTCCCACAAGCGCCGAATGATCGGGCGGATCATGAGTGACAAACAAGCCAAGACCGTCGTGGTCGAAGTGGTCCGCTACAAGATGGACGGGATGTACAAGAAGTACGTCAAGGTCAAGAAGCGCTATCAAGCCCACGACGAACAGAACGAATACCGCACCGGTGATCGCGTGGAGATCATGGAGCACCGGCCGCTGTCCAAGCACAAGCGTTGGTTGGTCTCGCGCTTGATTGAGCGCGCCACCATCGCGTAACGGGAGTCTGAGTCATGATTCAGGTAGAGTCAGTTCTCGATGTAGCCGACAACTCAGGTGCCAAGACTGTCAAGTGCATCAAGGTCCTGGGAGGCTCACGTCGTCGTTATGCGAGCGTGGGCGACATCATTGTCGTCAGCATTCGCGAAGCGCTGCCCAACAGTAAGGTCCGCAAGGGTGACACCGCCAAGGCAGTCATCGTGCGCACCAAGAAGGAGCTGCGCCGCCCTGACGGAAGCTACATTCGTTTCGATACGAACAGTGCCGTCATCATCAACAACGCGAAAGAGCCCGTTGGCACCCGCATCTTCGGACCGGTTGCTCGTGAGCTCCGCGCGAAGCGATTCATGAAAATCGTGAGCCTGGCTCCGGAGGTGTTGTGATGCGTCGTTTGCAGACCGGAGATAAGGTGATCGTTGTCAGCGGCGCCCACAAGGGCACCCAAAGCACCGTGAAGAAGCTGTCGAAGGATCAGCAGCGGGTGGTGCTCGAGGGCGTGAACACGGTCAAACGCCACATGAAGCCTACCCCGGAGCGCCCGAGCGGAATCATCAGCATGGAAGCTCCGATCGATGCCAGCAACGTCATGCTGCTGGATCCTGAAACCAACAAGCCTACGCGCATTCGTCACGAAGTTCGTGATGGGAAAAAAGTGCGTATCGCCAAGAGCGGCGCCGTCATCCCGTCGGCGAACGCCAGTAGCTGAAGCGTAGATTGGAACACATCATGAGTGTCGAGTATCAGCCGCGTCTCGCCGTACAGTACGAGACCAAGGTCGTTGACGCACTGAAGAAGCGCTTCGACTACAAGAACGCCATGCAGGTACCACGCCTGCGTCGCATCGTGGTCAACATGGGCCTCGGTGATGCCGTCGGGAACCCCAAGCTCATCGACGCCGCCGTCAACGAGTTGACCGCGCTCACTGGGCAAAAGCCAGTGGTTACCCGCGCCAAGAAGAGCATCGCGGGCTTCAAGTTGCGTGAGGGTATGCCCATCGGTGTGATGGTGACACTACGCCGCGAACGCATGTGGGAGTTCATGGATCGTCTGGTCAGCCTCGCGCTGCCTCGCGTTCGCGACTTCCGCGGTATCAGCCGGAAGGCCTTTGATGGTGCAGGCAACTACACCTTGGGCCTCAAAGAGCAAACCGTCTTCCCCGAGATCGACTTCGACAAGGTCGATTCAACGCGGGGCATGAACATCACTTTCGTCACAACCGCCGAGACAAACGAAGAAGGGCGCGAGTTGCTCGCCCAACTCGGCATGCCTTTCAGGAGCTGAACGATGGCACGAGCTTGTCAATGGGCGAAGATGAATCAGGCCCCAAAATTTTCTACGCGTGCAGTCAAGCGCTGCCAGACCTGCGGGCGAAGCAAAGCTGTGTACCGGGATTTTCGCCTGTGTCGCATTTGCTTTCGGCAGTTGGCCCTCAAAGGCGAACTCCCCGGTGTCACCAAGGCTAGCTGGTAAGGTCCGAGGTACTGAGATATGGTCACAGATCCCATTTCAGACATGTTGGCGCGCATCCGCAACGCTGCGGTCGCACAACACGAAGTCACACGCATTCCCGCCAGCAAGATCAAGATTGCCATCGGCGAGATCCTCAAGCGTGAGGGCTACATTTCCGATGTTCGCGTCGAGGAGGGCGAAGGCCCTCAGCACAAGAACCTCGTCGTGGCGCTCAAGTATGGCACCGAGCGAGGCAGCGCCTTCCGTGGCATGAAACGCGTGTCGAAGCCGGGTCGTCGAGTCTATGCTCGTCACGACCACATCCCCCGCGTTCTCTCGGGCCTCGGTATTTCTATCATCTCCACCTCCCGGGGGTTGATGACGGACCAAGAAGCGCGCCGGAACCGCGTCGGCGGTGAGATTCTTTGTGAGGTTTGGTGATGGCTGAGCAAGCTACAGAGCAGAAGCAGTCCCGTTTGGGGAAGATCCCCGTTCCCGTACCCAAGGGGGTTACGGTGACGTTGGCGGAAGGTAAGGCATCGGTGAAGGGTCCCAAGGGCTCCCTATCTCTCGACCTGCCTCAGTCCGTCAGCGTCAAGCAGGAGGGCGACAGCCTGGTGGTGAGCAGTTCGGCGCCAGGAAGCGATGCCCCGCGTCTTCAGGGACTGGGCCGCGCGCTCTTGAACAACATCGTCATCGGTTGTGCCGAAGGTTACAACCGCAGCCTCGAGCTTCACGGCGTCGGTTATCGCGCCGAGCTGAAGGGGCAGAACCTGCACTTGTCGTTGGGTCTCTCCCACCCCGTTGTCTACGCCTTACCCCAGGGTGTAACGGCGGATGTGCCCAAGGAGGCCAAGGGAACGATCGTTCATCTCAGCTCGTCTGACAAGGCGGTGTTGGGTCAAGCGGCGGCGACCATTCGCTCGTTCCGCCCGCCTGAGCCTTACGGCGGCAAGGGTGTTCGCTACCGTGGTGAGCAGATCCGTCGCAAGGCGGGCAAGGCTGGCAAGAAGTAATCCGTTGAGAGGCTAGAGGCAGTCATGTCCCAGAAGTTGACCGGGCGCGAAAAGCGCAAGTTCCGCATCCGCAATAAGATCTCCGGCAATGCCGATCGCCCTCGCATGAGTGTGTTTCGCAGTGCCAAGCACATCTACGTCCAAGTCGTGGATGACGTGGAAGGGGTCACCGTGGCCCACGCTTCCACCCTGTCCGGTGACGTCAAAGGCGCCGCCAAAGAGGACAACAAGATCGAGGCCGCCAAGAAGGTCGGCGCGCTAATCGCGAAGATTTGCCTGGAGCGCAAAGTCGAGCGAGTGGTGTTTGACCGAAATGGCTTCTTGTACCACGGCCGCATCAAGGCCTTGGCCGACGCGGCTCGCGAAGCAGGCCTGCAATTCTGAAACCGATTCGCTGTAAGCAAGACTTGAGGAATAATCATGGCATTTGAGAATCTGGACGATGATCGAATCAAAGAGCGCGTGATCCACATCAATCGCGTGGCAAAGGTCGTCCAGGGTGGGCGTCGCTTCAGCTTCGCGGCTCTGATTGTGGTAGGCGACGAGGCTGGTCACGTGGGTGTCGGTTTGGGCAAGGCCAACGAGGTGCCCGAGGCGATTCGCAAGGGCAACGACCAAGCCCGGAAGAACATGTTCAAGGTGCCGCTGGTCGGCGTGACGATCCCACACGAGGTGATCGGCGAGTTCGGTGCGGGCCGCGTCCTACTGCGACCCGCTGCCCCTGGTACCGGCGTTATCGCTGGCGGCCCGGTGCGCGCGGTCGTCGAATCGGCGGGGATCCACGACATCCTCACCAAGTGTCTCGGCTCTGCCAACAAGTACAACGCTGTCTACGCAACGATTGAAGCGCTGCGCGGACTGTCGTCTGCTGAAGAGTTCGCGGGTCGTCGCTCGCTCGACGTCGAGCATGTGGCTCGCGACTACCCCATCGCGCGCTATGCCGTCGCACCTCCGGTCACGGTGGAAGGTGAAGCACAATGAGCACTCGTCTCCAAGTCAAGCAGGTCAAGAGCACCATTTGTCGTCCCCACCAGCAGCGTGCGGTCCTCAAGGGCCTCGGGTTGCGTGGTATTGGATCTCAGGTAACCGTAGACAACACACCGTCCTTCCGCGGCATGATCAAAAAGGTCCTGCACTTGGTGACGGTCGATGAGGTGAACGCATGAGCGACTTACTAGCTCGTTTGGCAGCCCCTTCTGGCGCACGACACAAGGAGCGCCGCGAAGGCCGCGGTCGTGGTTCGACCCAAGGCAAGACTTGTGGTCGTGGCTTCAAGGGTCAGAAGGCCCGCAACGGCGGAAACATAGGGAAGCTCCACTTTCAGGGTGGTCAGACCCCGATCCAGCGCCGCTTGCCGAAGCGCGGCTTCCGGGTTCCGTTCCCCAAGACGGTCGTCGCCATCAATGTGTCGCTCCTGGAGCGCTTTGACGCGGGCGCCGAGGTGGACGAGAAGGCTTTGCGCGATGCACGGCTCGTGCAGCCCCGCAATGCCTTCATCAAGATCCTCGGCGACGGCGAGTTGACAAAAAAGCTGACGATCAGCGCCCACAAGTTCAGTAAGAGCGCAGTCGAAAAGATCGAGAAGGCCGGCGGCAAGGCTGTTGTGCTTGCAGCAGCTTCCGTTGACGGCGAAGGCGAGGCGAACTGAGCAACAAAGCGCCGGCGAATCCTTCGGGTTCGGCACGCTAAGCTAGCGATTTCGCCCCAGCATCACTATCGAGAACCCCCATGGCCCTGTTCAGCGGTTTTTCCAATATCCCCCGGATCCCAGAGCTCAGGAATCGCATCCTGTTCAGCTTGGGGATCCTGGTGGTCTATCGGCTTGGGGTATTCATCACGATTCCCGGTGTCGACCGGACGGTGATGCAGGCGCTCGTCGGTCAGCAGGGTGGCCTGGTTGCGATGTTCAACCTGTTCTCAGGCGGCGCGCTCGAGAACCTGTCCATCTTCGCCCTCGGCATCATGCCGTACATCTCCGCTAGCATCATCATGCAGCTGATGGGTTTGGTCTCCAAACAGGTGGAGGAGATGCGGCGCGAAGGTGAGCAGGGGCGCCGCAAGATTGAGCAATGGACGCGCTACGGCACGATCGGTCTCAGCCTCGTGCAGTCGTTCTGGGTCTCCTCGATGCTCGAAGGGCAGAACGCCGACATGGGCGGCGGGCAGTTCGGCGACGTGGTGGCTGATCCCGGCTGGGGCTTTCGCCTCATGACGATGCTCACACTCACGACCGGCACTGCGCTCATCATGTGGATGGGTGAGCAGGCGACCGATCGCGGTATCGGCAACGGCATCTCACTCATTATCTTCGCGTCCATCGTCAGCGGTATTCCCGGCGCGGTAACTCAGTACTTCGCGGCTAGCGCTGGCGAGATACAGCCGCTCACCGTGCTCATCGTGGGCGGCATTCTGCTAGTCTGCATCGCAACCGTTGTATTCTTCGAGCGTGCGCAGCGGCGCATCCCGATCCAGTACGCCCGCCGGCAAGTGGGGCGTCGCGTGTACGGTGGGCAAACGGCTCACCTTCCGCTGAAAGTCAATATGGCGAGCATGATCCCCCCGATCTTTGCTTCTAGCTTGTTGATGATGCCGCAAACGCTCAGCTCGCTAAACATTCCTGGGATGGGGCGCTTGAACGCCGCCCTCAACCAAGGGGATTGGGCCTTCAATTCGGCCTTCGGCGGCCTGATCATCTTTTTCTGCTTCTTCTACACGGCTGTCACGTTCCAACCGGTGGACGTAGCGGACAACCTAAAGCGGCAGCAAGCGAACATCCCCGGCATCCGTCCCGGACGGCAGACGGCTGAGTACATCGATCGCGTGGTGTCGCGGGTGACCGTTGGTGGCGCCATCTACGTCGCGACCATCTGCGTGGTGCCCGCAGTCGTGGCATCCGCGTTCCGCATGCCCTTTCAGTTCGGTGGCACCAGCCTGATGATCGTCGTTGGTGTGGCACTGGAGACAGTGAACCAAATCGAAGCTCATCTGATCACCCAGAGCTATGAAGGCCTGACTGGGCCGCGCGCGGCGCGCCTCACCGGTCGGCGCCCCGCATCGGGGGGAGCATCATGAGGGTCATACTCCTTGGTGCGCCCGCGAGCGGAAAAGGGACTCAAGCTGCTGTCCTCACCCAGAGACTCGGGGTTCCGAAGATCTCGACGGGCGACATGCTTCGTGCTGCGCGTGCGGCCGGTACAGAGCTCGGCAAGAAGGCGGAGCACTACATGACCTCCGGAGGCCTGGTTCCGGACGAGGTAGTGATTGGCCTCGTGGCTGAGCGTATCGAGCAAGACGACGCCAAGAATGGCTTTATTCTCGATGGTTTCCCGCGCACGGAAGCCCAGGCTGATGCCCTAGACAACCTGCTCTCCCTCAAGGGCGTTCCGCTGGACGCGGTGATCCAAATAGACGTTCCGCGCGAATTGCTGATGGAGCGCGCAACTGGGCGTCGTGCCGACGTTCGGACTGGACACATCTACCATCTCAAGTACAATCCGCCTCCCTCGGACGCCGAGCTCGAACAGCGGGCCGACGATCGGGAAGAGGTGGTGGCGAAGCGTCTCGACGCTTACGACGCCCAGACCGCCGCTCTGTTGCCCTACTACGGGGGCAAGGGGCTGCTGAAGACCGTCGACGGGACTGGAAGTCCGCAAGAAGTCACCTCCCGCATTCAACAGGCTCTGTCCTGAGCGGGTAGTTCACCCAAACCCTCAACACGGAAGGAGAACGCAACGACCAACACCAAAACCGAATCCGGCACCATCCAAGAGGTTCTTCCGCGGGCTATGTACCGCGTGACCCTTCCCAACGGCCGCACGATTCGAGTTGGTCTTTCGAACTCCGCCCGTTCTTCGATAGTTCGTCTAATCGCGGGTGACCGCGTTGAGCTTCGGCTATCAGCCACCGACCCCACCCGGGGTCAAATCATCAAGAAACTCTGAGCCCAGAACCGAGGCGCCCCATGAAGGTCCGTCCGAGCGTCAAGAAAATCTGTGAGAAGTGCAAAATCATCCGTCGCAAGGGCGTTGTACGCGTCATTTGTGACAACCCCCGCCACAAGCAGCGGCAGGGTTGATGGTCTGCAGGAGAAACTGACTTATGGCACGTATTGCTGGTGTTGATCTGCCCCGCCGAAAGGCGCTCCGTTACGCCCTTCGTTACATCTACGGAGTTGGCGACAAGACTGCCGTCGACATTTGCGCGCGAGCGGAGGTTCCCGCCGATCGCATCGTCGACGAGCTCACCGAAGGCGACGTCAAGAACATCCGTGATGTGATCGAGCGTGACTTCAAGGTGGAGGGTGATCTGCGTCGCGAGACTCAGCAGAACATCAAGCGCCTGATGGACTTGGGCTGCTACCGCGGACTTCGACACCGTCGCAACCTGCCCTGCAACGGGCAACGCACCAAGACGAACGCGCGGACCCGCAAAGGTCCCAAGAAGGGCGTTCTGTCTCGCAAGAAGTGAGCACTTCGGCTCCTACAGACTTTCAGATTTCAGACTAGAGAATCGATCAAAATGGCAGCAGGAAGAAGGCCGCGCGGCGGCAAGAAGATCGTCCGGAAGAACATCCCCACCGGGATTGCTCACATCCAGTCGACGTTCAACAACACCATTGTCACGATCACTGACGTCGGTGGGAACGCGATTTCCTGGGCAAGCGCTGGTGCACGTGGCTTCAAGGGCTCTCGCAAGAGCACGCCCTTCGCGGCACAGCTCGCCGCGGAAGAGGCGGGTCGCAAGGCGATGGATCACGGCGTTCGCTCGGTTGCCGTGTTCGTCAAAGGGCCTGGCGCTGGCCGCGAGAGCGCGCTCCGCGCCCTGCAGTCCGTCGGTTTCCGCATCACCCTGATCCGTGATGTTACCCCAGTTCCCCACAACGGTTGTCGCCCCCCGAAGCGGCGTCGAGTGTGATTCCTGTCGGGCGGGCTGACGCAAGCTCGCTCAACCCCAACCCCTGCGCTGAGCGCGGGGCCCCGACCTCCCTTGATGGGGTCACCTGAGAAACGAATCCTTCGAGATAAGATTATGGCTCGCTACATTGGTCCCGTTTGCAAGCTCTGCCGCCGCGAAGGCATGAAGCTCTACCTCAAAGGCTCCCGCTGCTACGGCGAGAAGTGCTCGGTGGTTCGCCGCCCGTACCCGCCTGGCCAGCACGGTCAAGGCCGCTTCAAGATCTCGGAGTACGGCCTGCGTTTGCGTGAAAAGCAGAAGGCGCGCCGCATCTACGGCCTCTTGGAGGACCAGTTCCGCGCCTACTACACCGAGTCGACGGGCCTGAAGGGCCGCACCGGCGAAGAAATGCTTGGCCTGCTCGAACGGCGCTTGGACAACGTGGTCTACCGCTCCGGAATGGCTGCTACTCGCTCCCAGGCGCGTCAGTTGGTTCGCCACAAGCACATTCTCGTCAACGGCAAGCGGGTCAATATTCCCAGCTACCGCGTGGGCAAAGACGACAAGGTCGAACTGCGAGAGAAGAGCCGGAAGATTGCTTATGTGGCGGCGGCTCTCGAGGCCGCGCAGGGCCGGGAGAAGCCGAGCTGGCTCGAGGTGGACAAGGAGAACTTCGTCGCCGTGTTCAAAGGTGCGCCCCCTCGCGAGGAGCTCAACGAGCCGATGATTCGTGAGCAGTACATCGTCGAGTACTACTCGCGCTAAACGTAAGATCTTGCCCGGGGTAGCTCCACAAATGGAGCTGGTCCGGTCACATAGAGCTGGGTTTGTACTCAACTCGACGCGGGCAGGCCGCGGGGCGCACCAACTGAGCTGGTTCTTTGGGCGCCCGGGACGGCCGCGCGAACCCCTAGATGGAGCACACAGATGAGCGATATAGAAAATCAGGCACAAGATGAGCCGAACAGTGAGCAGCCGAAAAAGGACGCGGACGAGATGGGCGTGCGCAACTGGCGCGAGCTGATCCGTCCGCGTTCAATCCACGTTGATTCTGACTCTGCTAGCGACTTCTACGCGAAGTTCTCGTGCGAGCCTTTGGAGCGAGGCTTCGGTATCACCGTCGGAAACTCGCTGCGTCGCGTGCTGCTTTCATCGTTGCAAGGGGCAGCCATCACCGCCGTACGTATTGATGGCGCGCTGCACGAGTTCACGAGCATCGACGATGTCGTCGAAGACGTCACCGACATCGTTCTCAACCTCAAGGGTGTGGTCTTCAAGGCAGAGCATCCGAAAACGTACACGTTGCGCCTCGAAAAAGAAGGTCCTGGTCCCGTCGTCGGAGGCGATATCCAGCTGGTGGATGGTCTCAAGGTGCTCAATCCCGACCATCTGATCGCGACTTTGGACAAGAAGGGTCCGTTGAGCATGGAGCTCACCGTCGGCGTTGGGCGTGGCTACGTGCGAGCCGAGCAGAACAAGAGCCCGACGATGGCGCTCGGAACGATTCCGATTGACTCGATCTTCAGCCCCGTTCGCAAGGTGAACTACACCGTTCAGAACGCACGTGTTGGCCAAATCACGGACTACGACAAGCTCGTATTGGAAGTCTGGACGAACGGTTCCGTGGCGCCCGCCGACGCGGTCGCATTCGCCGCCAAGATCCTCAAAGAGCAGCTCTCCATATGGATCAACTTCGAAGAGACAGAAGAGACTTCCTACCAGCTCCCGAGTCAGAATGAGGAGCCTCTCAACGAGAACCTCTTCCGATCGGTCGACGAGTTGGAGCTTTCAGTGCGTTCCGCCAACTGTCTGCAGAACGCCAACATCACCCTCATCGGCGAGCTGGTGCAGCGCACCGAGCAAGACATGCTGAAGACCAAGAACTTTGGTCGCAAGTCGCTCAAGGAGATCAAAGAGATCCTTTCGACGATGAACCTCAATCTCGGCATGAAGCTCGACAACTGGCCACAGATGCTCGAGCGCTGGAAGACCCAGCAGGCACAGGGTTGAGCCCTACCTGTTGGATAGCAATCGAAAAGAACCTGGAGCAGGATAATGCGACACCGTAAACAAGGTCGTCAGTTCAGCCGAAACACCAGCCACCGTCGGGCAATGTTCCGCGCGCTGACGGCAAACCTGGTGCTGCACGAGCGCATCGAAACCACTGACGCAAAGGCAAAAGAGCTGCGGCGCATTGCGGAGCGCTTGATCTCCAAGGCGTGCCGCCTCGGGCCTGCAGCGTACACGCCGTGGGACAAGCTGAGCGCAGCTGACCGGTCGCGTCGACTTGCGGCCAAGCGCAACATCTCGCAGTTCTTGCAGCGCCACGGCGTTATCTCGACGCACGAAAGTAGCGAGAAAGTCGACCTGGTGGAGAAGGTGCTGACGGACTTGGCCAAGCGCTACGCTGAGCGTCCGGGTGGCTACACTCGTATCATTCGTATGGGTCGTCGCCGAGGTGACGCCGCTCCGATGTGTCTCATCGAACTCGTCGAGAGTGAGGTAACCCCGCGGGAGAAGAAGGCCGCCAAGCCTGCGGCTGAGGCTGCCACGGCTGAGGCTGCCTCAGTGGAAGCACCGGCTGAGGAAGCACCGGAAGAGAATAAAGACGAGTGAGTTGACATTCACTCATCCCTCTTGACGAAGGCCGCGTTGATCGCGGCCTTCGTCGATTTCGGGGGGCGGCGCCATTGTCCTACGGGGAGCGGTGGGAGATTGGGCTCACTTGCTGGTCGGGCCCCATTCGTTGGGGTGCGTGACTCAGTTCGGTTTGACGGCAGAGCTGCGAAAGCGGACGAAAGCGATCAGAAGGGCGAACAGTGTCGCGGCAGCGCCAATCGCCGCTGGCCAAATCCACCGCACGAACCCGCTTCGTTCAGAGAATGGCTCTTGGCTGAGTTCGTCGAGAAGCTGTCGGGCGCGCTCGTTCTCGGGGTCTATCTCGATGGCTCTTTGTAGGAGCGAGCGGTCTGCAACTTGCTTGTCTGCCAGCTGCTTGGCTTCGATGGTCAACAGCAGGCTGCGTGCGGCGTTGCGTTCTTCCTCTCTCGTCGACATCCGCATGACGCGGAGCAAGCTGCTCTCGGAGGCCGCGGGTTGCTCGTCAAATTTCTGTCGAGCAAAGCGCAGGTAGCCTTCGACCAGCTTGTCACGGGGCTCGAAGTTGGGAGATCGAGCGACGACCTTGTCGAAGGCAGCGAGCATCGCGTCGAGGTCGTCCTTCGCGAGCGCTTGTAGCCCTTGCTTGTAGTGGCCGAAGAGCTCTGCCAGTCGAATGCTGTCGAACTCGCGAAATAGCTCGCGCGCAGTGCGGTCCCACGACCACTCGCGCGGGGGCTTGGTCCCGACCATGTTCTCGTAGGTATCTCGTAATGACCAATTGGCGGTCTCTCCGAACATGGCAACGGCCTGGCGCGCCGCCTGCCTCACCTGAGCTCGCTCGCTGTTGGCGAAGGAAATGACCAAGCGAGCGGCATCTGGGTCCCTGGTGCGGCCGTAGGCACGCAACACATCAGCGAGTACTTGCGGGTCTTCGACCTGGACCACCTCACTCGGGATGGCCTTGCCCAAGAAGTCCAAGCGCCGCTTGGCCCAGTTGGAGGTGGTGGCCGCCTTGTGTCGCGTCGTCTCGATCAAGGCGGCGAGAGACCTGTCGCCAAGTTTCTTCAGTTGGAGTTGGGTGTCGATGCGCAGGAAGTCGAAGCGAACGTAGACGTGAATCAGCACCCGTACGGCTTCCACGGTACCGAGTTGCACACACATGCGACTCAAGGCCAGAACTCGAACTAGGCGTTGCCAATCTTCGTCGCCTGGTTTGGGGTGGCTGAGCATCATGGGGAAGTAGTCGGGAGTCTCGATTTCACCCTTCACACCCTGCCGGCGCATTTCTTTTTCGAGTTCCGCGCGGGCGGCTCCGCGCGTGTCGAGCAGTAGGCGCTTCATGCCGGCGCGGTTCGCACGCTCTGCCTCCTGATCGATACGCGCTTTGACCGCCGGCAACAGTGAGCTGTCGATGGCGAGGACCTCCTCCAGGGCGAGAGTGCGGTCACCGGGTTTATCGGAGGTCAGTCGCGCGAGCAGCTCGTCGAGCAGGATCAAGTCCTCACGCTTCGCTTCTGGCAGTAGCCGGCGCGGTACTGCTGGCAGGTCCGACAGCGGGGGCCGGACGTCGATTCCGCCGGTGCTGTTGTCTCCATCGCCGCCTTTGGGTTCGTCAGCCGCCTTCCCTGAGCCTCTCGGAGCGGGAGCTTGTGTCTCCCCGGCCGGCTCCGCCTCGGCGCCAGCAGGGTCTGCTGTGGCGGTCAACGCCAGCGTCCAACACGCCGCAATCGCGCTCGTCGTCAGCGCCAAGAGCCGCAGACGGGCTCGTGCCCGACGATGCTTGTGCTGCCGTAGGCGCACTCAGTCGATGATCCTGAAGTCCGAAAAGTCCCCGGTGAAACTCCGCCACCGTGTGTCGACTCGGTCTACCCGAGCCGCGCTGGGGCCTTTCTGGGCCCAGCCGTACAGCTCCCGGATCGAGGTTTCCTCTCCCTCGGCCAGGATTTCCAATCCGCCGTCGGGGCGATTCTTCACCCAGCCAACCACCCCGAGGCGTCTCGCTTCGCGCTGTGTCGAGGCTCGAAAGTAGACGCCTTGGACGCGTCCGCGGATCACTAGTTGGAGTTGCTTGAGAGCCATTTTCATACCGCCGTTGCTGGGTTTGGCCGTGCCGTGGGGCTCCGAACCCCCGGCCTGACCCGGGGCGGATACTAGTATGAGTGCGCCGTGGGACAAGGACTAGCCTCACCGGTGGCCCCGATTTTGCGATGCGCTCTAGATCCCTTAGCCCGTCCGTGGTTCGATCGGCGCGTGTCCCTGGACGACAGCGGCGAGACTACCGAAGTCGACCGCCTGCGCGCGGCGCTCGCCCGCGAGGAGCGGAT
Source organism: Polyangiaceae bacterium (assembly GCA_050298815.1). Taxonomy (GTDB): domain Bacteria; phylum Myxococcota_A; class Polyangia; order Polyangiales; family Polyangiaceae; genus SZUA-265. The sequence continues at coordinate 565,369 of JBNKUV010000073.1, read as the reverse complement.
AGCTGCGGCATTGCGGGAGGTTGGAGTCGCCCTCGGGACCACGCTCGACTTGGACGACTTGCTCGAATTGATCCTCGGGCGGCTCACGGATCTCCTCGATGCGGACAGAGCGACGCTTTATCTCGTGGATGACAATCGGGGCGATCTAGTCAGTCGCGTGATGGTGGGGTCGAAGGTTCAGTCGATTCGCGTTGCTATAGGGCAAGGGATCGCAGGTGCCGTTGCGCAGACGGGCAAGCCTGTGCGGGTTCGTGATGCCTATTCCGACCCGCGTTTTCAACCAGAGTGGGACCTGCTGACTGGCTACCGCACCACGTGCATTCTGGCCGCACCCCTGAAGAATCACCTGGGGCGCACCATCGGGGTGATTCAGGTCCTCAACAAGGACAATGGCTCCTTCTCCGACGAAGATGAAGCCATCTTGACGGCGCTGAGCACTCAGGCCGCGGTCGCCATCGACAATTCGCGCCTGTTTCTGTCACTCATCCAGAAGAACCGTCAACTGCTCGATACCAAGGACCAACTCGAGCGCAAGGTTCGTGACCTCGAGCTGCTGTTCGAACTCGAGCGGGCAACGGGCCGTGCGGGGTCACTCGAGGACTTGATCCTGGAGGCATTGTCTGCAGCGGCGCGCGCCTGCGAAGCGCGAGGCGCCGCGCTGCTCGTTTCCAATCCGGATGCGGGGGATCTCGTGCAGTACGTGTTCGATGCCGAAGGTCACGGCGGGTTGGAGCGATTCGCCGTCAAGCATGGCGAAGGGTTCTTGGGTGCCGCCATGGCCTCAGACGAACCGCTTCGAGTAGCGGACGCCAGCAACGACCCGCGCTACGCGGCGTCCGTGGAAGGGCGGTACTCCTTTTCCGTCAGCACCGTGTTGGCGATAGGGCTCGACGGTGACGCGGAACAGGCTTCGCTAGGAGCCATGGCGGTGCTCAGCAAGCGCACCGCGCGCCACTTCTCCGATGAAGACGAAGCGCTATTGCGCCTGTTGAGCGCGAACATCACGACAGCATTGCGCTTGTACCAAGCCAACGAGGAGCGTGAGCGTTCCGCGCGCCTCACGAGCATTGGTCGACTACTGTCCCAAGTGATCCACGACTTCAAGACGCCGATGACGCTCATCAGTGGGTACGTGCAGTTGATGCAGAACGCCGATGACGCCGGAGTCCGTGCGGATTTCGCCAGCAAGATCCTCAAACAGTTCGATGTGCTCAGCGGCATGCAGAAAGAAGTGCTGGAGTTTGCGCGTGGAGAGCGCACTCTGTTCATCCGCAAGGTCTACCTCCACAAGTTTTTTGGGGACCTGCGGGAGCAACTCTCCCACGAGATCGACGGGCGCGCGGTCGACTTGGTCATGGACATCGACACCAAGGTTGTGGCTCGCTTCGACGAGTCACGTATTGCACGGGCGCTCCAGAATCTGTGCCGCAATGCATTGGAAGCCATGGCCGAGAAGGGAGGCGAGCTCAGGATCGAAGCCCACCTGGAAGGCGATGAGCTCGTGCTTGTAGTGCGCGATAGTGGACCAGGCATCCCCAAGGAAATCCAGGGGCGCCTGTTTCAGTCGTTTGTTACTGCAGGCAAGAAGGGGGGCACTGGTTTGGGGTTGGCTATCGTGAAGAAGATTGTGGAGGAGCACGGCGGTACTGTGGCGGCTTTGCCAAGCAAGCGGGGCGCAGCGTTCGAGATCCGGCTGCCCCAGAAGCCACTCAGTCGATCGGCGCGAGATAGCTTGGCGCCCACGAGTGGTCCTTCGTCCGAAGAAACCGCCGGCGCGCAGACGATTCCCCAGCCGTGACTTCGTGGACACGTCGCCGCACGGTACTCGGCCGCATTCTCTTCTCCTACGCGGTCGTCACCGTGTCGTTCGCGATGGTTGTTGGGTACAGCGTGCTCGGCCAGCGCAGGAGCGTGCGCGAGACGGAGTTGATGCGCTCCGGCTACATTCCTCTGATCGTCGCGTTGCGCGACGCCGTGGCGGGACAGAACACTTTCAACTCCCAGCTCAACCACATCACTGATGCGAGGAATCCGGCGGACAAGCAAGTTTGGTTCGAGACTCATGCTGCGCTGGGGCGCCCGAAGGTCTTCGCGGAGGTGCGTTCGGCACTCGCACGCGCGTTCTCGGAGGGGAACATCGACATGCGCCGCGCGCTGTCGCTAGAGGCCGCACGCATCGAACAGTTTCTGGACGAGGACAAGGAGATTCTCCGACGCTTGTTCTACGCGTTGGAACAGGGCGATGATCACAGTGCCCAAGCGCTCCGGGACCAACTGGTTACCCGTGGCACGTTGGCCCTAAATCAACTTCGCGAGCTCGAAAACCGGGTGAACATTCACTTGGATGAATTGATGGGTCAGATTTCTCGGCGTGAGCGCTGGACATTCCGCGTGCTGCTGATCTGGGCACTGGGGACAATCGCCCTTGGCGTCGGGGTCGCTCTCTACGCTCGACGCGTGCTACGACCCCTTTCGCAGATCACGGCGCGGGCGAATGCTGTTGCTAGCGGTGACCTCACCCCCAAACCCGCACAAACGACTCAAGATGAGATCGGCGACTTGGCGCGCACATTCGAGGCCATGGTCGCCGCCATTGCTCAGGCAAATCGAGAACTGTTGGAGAGCGAGCGTCTCGCGACGATCGGAAAGATGGCGGCGCATGTCACTCATGAGGTGCGCAATCCACTCTCGTCCATCGCCCTGAACCTGGAGCTGCTGCAGGATGAGCTGCCACCGGATACAGAGGCTCATGCCCTTCACGCTGCCATTACGCGTGAGGTGGCTCGCTTGACTGAACTCACAGAGCAGTACTTGTCGCTAACGCGCCGTGAGCGCCCACGGCTGGAGCAGGAGAACGTGGGTGATATCGTCGCGGAAGCCATGAGTTTCGTTCAACCGGATCTGGCACGGGCCAAGGTGAATGCCACCATGCAGATCGAAGACGAGCTGCCGAACGTGTGGGCGGACGAAGCCCAGCTGCGCCAAGTCGTTCACAACCTGGTTCGCAATGCTCGTCAAGCGATGACGGAAGGTGGGGAGCTGACGGTCAAGGTCGAACGCGCGAGTGACGCCGTTGCTATCGTGATTGAGGACACAGGCACCGGAATGGAACCCGAGGTGCGCCGGCGGCTATTTGAACCGTTTCTGACGACCAAGAGCCACGGAACTGGGCTGGGGCTCGCGATATCCAGGCAAATCGTCGATGCTCACCGGGGCAGCATTCGATGTGAGGAAAATCAGCCGCGCGGCACCCGCTTCGTCGTCGAGTTGCCGATAGGGGACCCTCAGGCAGCGGTGAGCGAGCATCCCGACGCGTCGTGACTCAGTCGCGGCTGCCGAACGCATCGTAGTGGATGCCCACTTGGATGCTCACGGGAATGTGTTGTCCTGGTTCGTCTACCAAGAAATCCCCAAATGAGCTGAAGGCACCTTCGCGTGAACCGTCGGCAAGTTTCCACTCCGCCTTGCCAAAAACGCCGCCGCCGAACGTCACCATTGGGGACAGAGCCAACGATTCGTTGATACGAATATCTGCGCCGAAGGCGATGCGAGTGTTGAAGAAGTCGTCGGTCGCCGTAAACTCGGTACCGTTTCCCCAGGTGGCGCTGAATCGGCGCCAACCGAGAGCCATCTCCACCAGGATGCCGAAGTCGTCTGGGTCGGTGGAGAAACGCAGGCCCAAGCCGAGGAAGTGGCTGTCCGCACTGGTCTGCCCGCCAAATTGGTCTCGGAGTTCGTCACCGTCGCCAAGCAAGCCGTACTCCCAGAGCCCAAATAGGTTGTAGCCGTGGGCAAGCCGCGCCCCGATATCGATTTCGAGCATGGGTCCTGAACTCGCGAAGTCGTCCCAGCCTCGGTTGTAGTAGGCGCAGCAGATGCCGCCGATCGGCTCTCCGTCTTGCCACAGCGATCCCATCGGAAAGAGCCAGCCCGCTCGAGCGCCAAGCCAAAGAGAGTTGTTTGGCGCTACCCGACGCGGAATAGGGGGCAGTACAGGCTCCCCCTCGACGTGTCTGGGCAGCGGTGGCTCGAAGATCTCCGCCTCGGGTTCAGCGGGGGCGGGAGACGCAGCGGGTGGCCCTGACGCAGGCTCCGGCTGGCTCTGGGCGGCACGCGCATCACCCTCGGGTGGTGCCGACGGGGGCACGGATGCATCCGCGACCGGGGCAGCTGCATTCGGTGCGCCGTCGGGTGATGTTGCGGCGGGAGGTGCCGGTGCCGGATTGGGTTGAGGCGTTGCGCTCGGGCTCTGGCCACCAGGTGGCGGTGCACTCGGTGGCATTCCGTTGGGCGTCGGCGCTTCGCCCGCCGGCGCTGGTGCAGCAGATCCCGTCGGTGCAGCCGGCTCCTCGGCGTTTTGTGCCGTGGCAGTGGCCGTGATGAGCAGCGCTACGATGATGGGGGGGAACTGGCGCAGAACGGGTCGAATCATCTGAGCGACATAGTAAGCAGGACCTGCGACAAACTCGACGTTGCCCTTGCTCACTCGGTCATGTTACCCGACTGCCGCCCTGGCGGTGTGAGTGCAAGGAAGCTGGAAAGGAGTCGGTAGCTACGGCACTTTGGGTCTCGAGATGGTGCTCGGGCTCATCGTCCCCTGCTACGTCGGCACCCTCGCCGACAAGCGTTGGGGTACTGGCGATACCTTTCTGATCATTGGTTTTTTTCTGGGCCTGGCGCACGGGGTGCGGGCCGTCTGGCGAGCGCTTGAACGAACGAAAGAAGATGCGAGGAAAGCCGAAGCAGAGCGCAAACGTCAGCGGCAGAAGTACTTCGACGACCGCGACTAGGTGCACGGGACGGAAGCGGCTAATCCGGGGGGCTGCATGAGTGGCGGAGCACCATGGACGTCTGTGCTGTGGCGATGTGCCGCACTTGGTCTTCTGGCTGTTCTCATCACGACGCCGCTGTACGGCTGGCGTTTCGGTAGCAGTGTCGCGGTAGGCGCTGCCATCGCAGTCGGCAACTTGTGGCTGATCGCGAGGGGTGTCACCGCTATCACGTCGGGCGGCCACACAGGTCGTTACGGGACCCTTTTTGTCTTGAAGTTTTCCGTGGTCATTACAGGTCTCTACCTGCTATTTGACTCGCGTTTCGTGCAGGGGCTGCCGCTCTTGATGGGCCTTGCAGTTCTGCCGATTGGAATCGTCATCTCACAGGTTTCCAGAGCGGTATCGCTACGGGAAGGTTGAAGTGCCTGGACACAGCAGCTGGTTAACTTTCTTACTCGAGAACATCAAAGATAACCTCTCGCAGAACGCGGAGGTCGTCGGCGATACGATGATCGGACACAAGGCCGCCGATTGGCATACCTTCGAGCCGATTTTCGCAGCCTCGTTTGTGGTTCTCCTCCTCCTCTTCCTCGCGCGTCGCGTGCGCTTTCAACTCGAGGATACGGACAACGCCGTCGTGCCCGATGCGACACTGACGTTGCGTACGTTCATGGAGGCGTTCATTGGCTACTTCTACGACATGGCCAAGAACGTCATGGGTCCGGTACGGGCGAAGAAGTACTTCCCCGTCATTGGTGCATCAGCGCTCTTCGTCTTCTTCAGCAACGTGATGGCCCTCCTGCCGTCCTTTCCCGTGGCCACGAGCAGTCTGAACGTCACCATGGGTTGCGCTCTGGTGGTCTTCATTCTGTTCAACATCTACGGGCTCACCGCGAACGGGTGGAGCTATGTCAAGCACCTGTTCGGGCCTGCCTGGTACCTCGCTCCGCTGCTCTTCCTGATTGAGGTGGTTTCGTTGTGCGTCCGTCCCATCACGTTGGCGGTACGTCTGATGCTCAACATGAGCGTCGATCACCTGATTTTGGGCATCTTGCTTGGCATGTTCCCGCTGGTGCTACCGCTGCCCGTGATGATTCTCGGATGCTTGGTAATTGTCGTGCAGACGCTGGTTTTCACGATGTTGACCTGCATCTACATCGGGTTGGCGACCGAGCACCTCGACCACTGACTCGGACAAAGACCAACCCCCGACAATGGCGGCCCGCGTCATGGCGCCGCACCGGCAAGGCCAACTGCACACAACGAAGAGACTTCGTCGCCCCGATTTCGAAACAGTTGAAACGACTCCAATTCGGTGGCCCAAAAAACCGTGGTCACCGGCACAAAACAAAGCTATTCGCCTCCGCGCGACAAGAACGAATAAGGAGACTTGAACGCATGTCTATCAAGAACAGGCTGGCTTGGCTGGCAGCTCTCATGACCACCCTCTTTTCGAGCAGCGCTTTCGCCCAAGCTGGTGCTGAAGCGAACAAGTTCGATGCTCAGTCACTCGCGGCTCTGGGCGCGGGCCTCGCCATCGGTCTCGCCGTACTCGGTGGCGCGATCGGCCAGGGCCGCGCAGCTGCTTCAGCCGTGGAAGGCGTGAGCCGCAATCCCGGCGCTGGCGACCGTATCCAGACGCTCATGATTCTCGGTCTCGCACTGATCGAGTCTCTCGTTCTGATGGCACTCGTCATCGCGTTCCTGCTGCAGGGCAAAGTCCTCGCAGGCTGATCGAAAGCCCCCTTGCTGAGAGAGGTGGCCACGGCCACGCTCAGCCCAGCACCTGACGACACTCGGACCAGAGAGCTCTTCTCTGGCGGGGTGAGATCTGGCTGAATGACGAAGGCGAGCCGGACCGACATGAGTCGCTAAGGCTCGTTTTCTCGCATTTGCGGTTCGCAGTTCGCCTCGGTGCTGCGTCGATGGCGCGACCAGAGTCGTCGTCTCCATCTCCGGGTCACCAGGTGTCGACCCCAGCCGCAAGCTCAGCGGCGCCGCACGATGCGGTCGTAGGTTTCCCCGATGAGGTGCGCAATGAAACCGAGGCCCGCCAACGCGCCCGCGGTCGTTGCGGCCCATCTGGGGCCGTACACCAGCAAGAAACAGGCGCATAGGAGCAATGTCGAAAGGACCAGCCCGGAAAAGACCCGACGCCCGAGATGCTCGAGGGAGCGACCCCGGCCCGGGTCTCTGTATTGCATCGTGAGGCGACCAAGCCGGAGGTCCTCGAGCACCTCTTGTAGCTGGTCGGGCACCGTCGAGGTCATGCCCCCGAGACGTTCGAGGCGTCGGAGCAACTCGTTTCCCAGCCGCTCGGGCGAGTAGCGTTGACGCAGGATCTCCAGGAAATGGGGTTTGGCTTCTTCCACGAAGTCCATGTCCGGCGCGATTTCTTTGCCGATCCCTTCGATGGTCATCAGTGCCTTGCCGACCAGTAGAAAGTCCGGGGGGACCTCCAAGCCATATTTGCTGGCAGTCCGTACCAGGTCGCGGATCAACGCGCTCATCTCGATGTCTTTGAGCTGCTTGCCGAGGTACCGGTCTGCCAAAAGCGCTACCTCGGCGCGGTAGGCATTGTGGTCGATCTTGCGGGTGGGAGAGCCCAAGACCAACATAGCATCGGCAAGTGCCTCGTAGTCCCGACGAATGGCTGCGACCATCAAGTCGACGGTCTGGTCGCGCATGCGCGGACTCAGGCGTCCCACCATGCCCAAGTCTATGAGGGCATAGACCGGATTCTCCGGCGTGCCGAGGATTAATACGTTGCCTGGATGAGGATCTGCGTGAAAGAAACCGTCCTCGAACACCTGCTTGATGACCAACTTGGTGGCGATGCGCGCCAAGCGTGGCCCAGAGAAACCCTTGCTGATGGCTTGGTTTATCTTGCAGCCGTCGAGGTATTCGAGAGTGATTACGTGCTTGCTGGATGCTTCCCGGTACGCCTTGGGGAACTTGACGTAAGCCTGATCGCTGAAGTTGGCGGCGAAGCGCCCCGCGTTCTCCGCCTCCGTCGTGAAGTCGAGCTCGCTGGTGATCGCCCGGTCGAACTGTTGGACGAGCCCGACAGGGGAGTAGGTGCGCGACTCGGGAACAGCTCGTTCGAGCAGAGCCGCGAAGCTGTGTAAAATGTCCAGATCGCTCGCGATGGTTTCGCCGATGCCGGGGCGTTGCACCTTGATCACGACGTCTGCCAACCCGTCTGGAAGCTTGAGCTTGGCACGATGCACTTGAGCCACGCTGGCGGCAGCCAGCGGCTCCTCATTGATGCTCTCGAATAGTTCGCTCAGGTTGGTTCCGAGGGACGTTTCGGCTCGTACCTTGATGTCTGCGAATGGGACGGGACTCACGGAATCCTGCAACTTGCGCAGCTCGATGATGACGTCCTGCGGCAGAACATCAGCCCGGGTAGAGATGATCTGCCCAAGCTTCACGAAGGAGGGCCCCAAGTCTTCCAGGACGCGTCGCAGACGGACCGCGAAGGTCGCTCCACCGTCCTCGCCGTTCGTCAGCTCTTCGCCCTTGCGCCCCAAGCCGAGTCGGGAGACGATTTCGCCAAATCCGTGGCGTGCCAGCACGACGGATATCTCACGAATACGCCCGATGTCTCGGGCTGCGTGCATGATCGAAACCATCTCAGGCCGTCGTACTACAACGTCGGCAATAACCGAAGTCTCCTGCGTTGGGACTCCCAGTCAGACTGCATCGATGCTGAACACGAGCATGTGCGGCGGGCGCGGCATTGGTTGTCAAAATGGTGTGGGCTTGGCCCGAGCGTCAGCGGACGACAACCAGGGTTCCCTGGTCGTAGGTCGTGGGGTGGGATGCTCGCCAGCCCAGGGGTAGTTCGGGTCCTGCCCATTGAAAGATGAAGTGGGCATCCCTCGGGCTTAGGTTAATGCAACCATGGCTACGACGATTGCCGAAGGAGTCGTGCCAGAAAGCGCCATGCAGGCCATATCCCTGCTTGAAGAACATCACCCACGGCACTTCTTCGATCGCGTAGTAGCGGTTGGTTTCGGCGTCCTCGAGGTTGGTCATATCAGTCGACACGAGCTTGACCCAGATTCGATGGTGCCCCAGCGGGGTAGCTTGGGGGCTGTTGGGGAGGCCCTTGCCCGTCGAAACGAGGGTTGCGAATACGGGGCGTGAACCTTCGTAGGCAACGAGCGTTTGACGGCCGGTATCGACGTCGAGCCAACGTTCGTTGGGGCGGACTTCGTCGGGCGGGTCTCGCCAATTCACTTGGCGCACATCGGCGGCACGAAGCCAACGCTGGGCACCAATCATCAGCCAAGATTGCCCCCCGGCTGCTACCTCCTCCAAGACTTCAATCGGGCTGAGCCGCGGCATCGTCTCGCCTGTGCCATACCATGGTTTCTTGTACACCGTTGCGTGCTCGCGGTGCACCCAGGCGAGACCGCGCTGTCCCTCCGCAAGTGTGCGACCACTGAAGGTTGGAGGGCGTGCCGGACGCAGATCTCGCAGTGGCAACCATAGCCCGTGCGTTGTCAGGCCGTAGCTGTCGCCGCCGGCCTTGGTCTCGACCCGTTCGAGGGCAACGGCGAAGCCGGGTTCCAACTGCGAGTCGGGGATGGCTTCTTCGGCCAGCGAAAGCGTGGCGTAGCCAAACGAGCCGTCTGGGCCGACAAAGTGGTATCGATATGGCAAGCCGTCGACTCCGGGAGTGACGAGCGGTTCTGCCGTTTGGCTCCACCCGCTGATGCGGGCGTGTTCTTCGCAGAGCCACGCTTCGGGACCGACCAAGAACCAACGGCCTCGGCAGTTGGATCTGGGGGCCTCGAAACCGAAGATCGGGAGCCGAGCGCCGCGTTGTGCGGAACCCCGACGAGCACTCGTTGGGTCCGGCTCGAATCTGATGGGCGCGTCGTGGACGAGCACCTCCAAGCTGGCAGCCTCGGCTGCGAGAGGCGCGTTGTTTCCTGACGCCCACGGAGGGGCCTGAGCGAAACTCCGATTCGCGCCTGTCAGTCCGACCAGGACTAACACGCAGAGTAGGAACGACAACCGCTTGCGAACATGGGCTCCCATTGGCGCAACGTACCCCGGTGACGAAAAGCAGCCCAACTCGTGGCACTCTGGGGCGCCCCTAACCCCCAGGCTCATGGTGGAGCGCCACTCGCGGAAGCCCGCAAGGTTTTTCCGGGTAGCAGCGCGGTCTACGACGGCAGCCGGGGAGGCGTCAGCAGTGGAGGGAGTAGTCTCTGGGTCGTTGCGTCGTCCAATCCTTTGGCGACGGCCAGCTCGCGCACCTCTTGGGTGAACATCTCGGTTTGAATCGGCAACTTGTAGCCGAAGTGATGCTCGAGGAAGCCGAACACGAATGGTGATAGCTTGGGCCCGAGGCGGAACAGCAGCCCGAGACGAATTGGGGAGCTACACAACCACGCCAGAAGACGTACGCCGAGGTCGGCGGAGCCCAATTGCCGGGCCAGTTGGCGCGCGACCGACTGCGCGCCGGCGACCGCGCACAGCACGTCGCGACGCTGTGGCCAGCTTCTGAGATCGGGCACGGCTGCCGCGGCCATTTGAAGTGGGAAGAACGCCAGGTTGGTCGCTCGCGCGTCGAGTTCGAGGTTCTCGGCGAAGGTCGTTCCAACGCCGCCCTTACGGAGACGTCGCGCTAGGTCCACGATGGCGGGCTCACTCTTGGCGCGGAGGTCGATCAGCGTCCTCGAAAGCGGAGGCACGAGGAACTCGACGGCGCCGTTACGTTGCTCCGCAACCAGGGACGGCATTGCGCCATAGGCCCTGGGCACGGCGCGCCAGCGAGATGCCGTGTGCTCGGACATCATCGGAGTCAGGACCACAGCAGGCGCACCGCAGCTTGCGATGCGCTCCAGCAGCGCATCGTCGACATTCTCCGCGCGAACGGCCACGAGCACGACGTCGCACTCGGGGATCTCGGTCAGAATTCGCGCATCGATCTGCCGACGTCGCGACCACAGTCCGACCCGCTTGGCGACGAAGACTTCGCCGCTAGGCGCGACGCCGGTGTCTGCGCTGGGCCGCGTCACTAGCGTGATCTCGCATTTCGCGGCTCGCAAGCAGGCCGCGTAGGCGCGCCCCAGTGCGCCCGCTCCGAGGATAGCCACGTGCATCGATCAGCCTCGGTGCGGCAGGAAGCTGTCGTCAGTAATATGAGAAACGCAGTTCGTGGTCGCAGACACGGAAGATGTCGTTTTCGTTAATCTGCTGGCGTGCAACCCGTTGACCACCGTATTCGACTCCATTGGTCGAGCCCATGTCCACCATGTAGTACTGGCCATTGAGGAACTCGACCATTGCGTGTTGGCGCGAGACATTGGGATCCTTGATCGTCAAGTCGCTTGTCTGTTTGCCGCGGCCGATGATGAAGCGGTCTTTCGTTACGGTGTGGCGCTGCCCCATGTAGTAGACGTTGATGGCTCGGCGCGGAGGGCCAGTTACCGGCGCTGGCGGGGCGACTCGGCTTGGCGCTGGCGGCGGGCCGCCATGCATTGGAGGCGGCGGTGGGGGAGGCCCGCCCATACCGGGTGTGCGCGAGCGCATGCGCGGGGCCGGGGGGGCACCCATCGGTGGCGGTGGTGCAGCGGGGGGCGGTGGCGCGCCAGCAGACATCGGTGGTAGCGGCGGTGCCGCTGGAGGCGGGGGAGGCGCCGCCGCTGGAGGCGGGGGAGGCGCCGCTGCTGGAGGCGGGGGAGGCGCTGCCGCTGGCAAAGGAGGTGGTGCTCCCGGCACAACTGGCGGTGGTGGCGCAACGGTGGGGGCCGTGCTCGGCATTGCTGGTGGCTGTAATGACGTGCGACTCGGTGCCGGAAGACCACCGCCGCGCGTTGCGCCATACCCACGTTGACGTGCGTACTGCTTCATCGCGTCATTTATCAGGTAATCCACAGAGCACTCGAGCTCGCGGGCCATTTGCTCGAATCGCTCCCAAAGCACGTCGCGGCACTGGAACGATCGGATCGTCTTACTGGTATCGGACATCGACGGGTTCACCTCGCCCGCTTGGGCGCATGATCTCCGGCCATCTTACTGTGCCTTCTGGGGCTCTTGTGAAGCTTTTGCGGCCGTGTTTTGTGTTGGTCCGGCCTCACGTGTGCGTATGGCGGGTAGGATGCAATGTGCGACATAATCGCCAATAGTCGCTATCTCCTGCTCCGCGCAGCGCCATTCGCAGTCTTTCGCCTCATCTGCACAGCCTGGTACCTTGCGGCGGTCCTTCGACAGCCGCTCGAGCTCATCGAGGTCCTGTTTGGTCCCATGGGCGTAGTAGTAGCCGAGTGCGCTCACCCGAACCGAGGGCTTCTTTGAACTCGAACTGTAAGAATCTGCTAGTTCTTTAGGTGTCGGAGTGCCCTTCATGTCCCCGAGCAGCTGACCATAGCGGAGGGGCTCGCTCAACGACATGTGCTTGACCTTGCTCAAGTGGTCCATGAACTCCTCTACGTGTTCGGGCTTACTCTTGGAGAGCAACAGCTCTGCCGCGACCCAACGCACCTTCCAATTGTCGTTGTCGAACAGGTCGTAGAGAGGCGCCGCCACTTTGTCGCGCGGCAGGTCGCCCATGCGCCGCAATGCCAATCCACGAACCGAGTCCGGTGTGCTATCCGCGCCGGCAATTTTGACGATGGCGGTGATCTGAGACTCGCTAGTTGGGTCCAAGTGCTTTTCGATGGCTGCCAACGCGCCGGTCCGCTGCTTCACGGGGCGCTGACTTTCCGCAGCGAAGGCCAGTAGGTACTCGACGGCGGGTTTGCCTCCAACACGCCTCATCGAGGAGAAGAGGCGCAGGAGTTCTTCCTCCTGATAGCGAGCTAGCTGCTGGGCGAAAGCCTTTTCGTCCGGCTTCTGGCCAGACGCGGCATTAGCCTTCTCCAGCTCAGGGCGCTTTTCCTCGAGCCACTTGGGCGACGCGACGAGCTGCGCCAGCTGTACGAGTTTTTGGCTGGCAGCGTGCTTGGTCGAGGTATCGCCGACGTCAGCGATCAGCTGCGCCATGCGATCGATTCTCGTAGCCCCAGGAACCATCTTTTCAGGAAGTGGGCGTACGCTATCTGCACCCAGCGTCTTGAGCAGTTGTTCCATGCTGACCTTCTGGCTGCTGGCGTTCATCCGTGGGACAAAGTCGGCCATGGCCCATTGCTTCAGCGCCCCTTCCAGCGCTTCCCGCCGCTCCTTCAAGACGACCAGCTTTCCGTCGTGACTCGTGAGCAGGTCGTACGCGGCGTCTTTGAAGGGAATGGAGTTGTCTTCTGTGCCTTCCGCGGGCGGCGGGACGGTGAGCTCCGAGACGATGGCGGGTACGAGGCGAGCCAGGATGGGGTCGCGCTCCTCGCGACTCAGTCCTGCCAGAGCGTCTACCGCCTGCTCGATGCCTGCGCGACGCCCACCCCTGGGACGCATCCCAATCAAGGTCATCGCTGCTTCCGCACGCAGATCAAGTGGGTACTTGGCGTGAGTGAGCACTGCCACGAGTTTGCGTGGCCCTTGCTGTGTATCGGCCCACCGCTTGACGTCATTGGAGTCTGTGCGGCAGTTGGTCAGCGCCAGGCACAAACACAGGAGGCTCCAGGTGCGTAAGGGCATGAATTTTGGCGATCCCATCGTCTGTTGTGTGTCGGCTCCCGGTGCCGACGTCCTCCCGTGCGAGGCTTGGCCAGACCTCCTCCAGCTCCGCCTGGCGACGGCTCACTGCACTATACGTCCGCGTTTTCACACGACTCAAGTTGACCCGCCAGTTTGCGGCCATCGATGAGTGTCTCTCCAAGCCGAGTAACGGTGAGCCGGCCGCCGAACATTCGGTCGGCTGTTCAGGAGTTGGCCGAGAACTGGGTAGAGGGAGTGGGTTGGTGTAGGTTTTGGTGGTTCTATGGGAGCCAAGCTCTTCACTCCAAGGCTCCGCGCGGCACCGCGGGAGCGCGACTCCGTCCAGCCCGCCGCGCCCAGAGGGCGGGAGGCTGCGGCGCTGCTGCTCCTGGCTGTGGCAGCGTACCTATCGTTGGCCCTCGCCTCGCTGCGAGTGGTGCCCGGCGATCCGTCCGCGGTCGGTGGCAACTGGGTTGGACCGGTGGGGGCGACTATCGCCGAGGTCTTGGCGCGTGGTTTTGGCAACGTAGCTTGGTGTTTGCCGATTGAGCTCTGTGTCGTCGCTGCCCCGCTCATTCGGCGTCAGCCGATTCGGTTTTCAGGCTTGCGAGTTGCCGGCAACCTGGTGGTTGCCATTGTGCTCTCAGCGCTGGCTCACATCGCGTTCCCGTATGCGGTGGCGTTCGGCGGGTTGCCTGTCGGCGGAAACGTTGGGCTTCTGTTTGGGGAGTTGTTTCAGGCGCTGTTTTCCACGCTGGGATCGTTTCTGGTGGGCGGGACGGTCGTCGCGTTGATCCTGATTGGGCGGGCGTCCTTTTCATTCATCGAGATGTGTCGCAAGGCAGCTGAGCTGGGTCGGCTGACGCTGCAACGAGCGCTCGTGCTCGTCCGTCGGCTGAGCGCTGCGTGGAGTCGCGCACGCGCGTTGCATCGCGAGGAGCAGAAGAAGCAGCAAGCTGACCAGCAGCCGAGGATTGACAAGAAGCTCAGTGATGAAGCTCTGATTGCCGAACTCGCTGACAACGATTGGCGGCCCCTAGAACGCACAGGGACACCCCCATTGGCAATTGCCGACTCCCTGAGGCAAGCGATAGCCGAGGGGCGTGGGGAGTCCGGCACCCCAAACGCGCCACTGCGTTTGAGCAAAGTCGGTCCAGAGGAGGAAGGCAGCGACAAGGCCGACGCCACCCCGAACGTCGCAGAAGACGAACAGAAGGCGGACGAATCGCCCACGGACGACGACCTGCCCCCGATCAAGAGCATCTCGGCCAAGCAGCTTCAGGTCGAACCCTCGCTGCGGCACGGCGGCCGCGAAGCCATCTCCCCAAAGGGGCCGACCGCCGGCAAAGACGACGCGCTGAAGATCGTCGACACGAGTCACTTGGCCGCCGTCGAACTCGCACCCAAAGCGCGGCGGGTGGAGCGAAAGGGCGGCTTCACGCTGCCCCATACGGATCTGCTCGAAGCTGCCCAAGAGACGGCGCTGGACATCGACGAGCAGCGGGTGTTCGAACTCGCCGAACGTCTCGAGAAGACCCTCGCCGACTACGGCGTGACGGGAAAGGTCGAGGAAGTACACCCTGGGCCCACAGTCACTACCTACGAGGTCTCGCCTCAAGCTGGTACCAAAGTGAGCAAGGTCGCCGGCTTGTCAGACGACCTCGCGTTGGGCTTGTCACGCAAGGTCCGCATCATCGCGCCAATTCCAGGCAAGGCTCGTATTGGGTTTGAGCTACCAAACGATCAGCGGGTGCCTGTAAATCTGCGGGAGCTAATCGACGATAAGCGCTTTCGCTCGCTGGCCGAGCGTGCACCACTTCCCGTCGTA
Source organism: Polyangiaceae bacterium (assembly GCA_050298815.1). Classification (GTDB taxonomy): domain Bacteria; phylum Myxococcota_A; class Polyangia; order Polyangiales; family Polyangiaceae; genus SZUA-265. The sequence goes on along the minus strand of JBNKUV010000073.1, from coordinate 550,177 downwards.
CTCGGGCGGGATATCGTCGGCGCTCCATTCTACGCCGACCTTGCTGCGATGCCTCACGTGATCGTTGCCGGCGCAACGGGAGCGGGTAAGAGCGTCGGACTCAACGTCATGCTGTCCAGCCTGCTCTTCAAGCGGACACCCGACGAGTTGCGGCTATTGATGATCGACCCCAAGGTAGTCGAGCTCGCACCGTTCGATGGCATCCCGCACATGTTGCTGCCAGTTGTGACGGACATGCGCCAGGCGGCCAAGGCCCTGAAGTGGGCAGTGGACGAGATGGAGAAGCGCTACCAGGCGTTCGCCATTGCGGGGACCAAGAACATCGGTACCTACAACCGCTGGGTGGATCGGGTGCAGCGCGGGGACATCCCCGCGCCGGAGCCCCTGGAGGTCGAGGCGCTGACCGCAGATGGCTGTCCGGTCAGCGTCCCGGCCGCCAAGACCGGGTCAGACGGTGCCGTACTGCCTGGGCGCATGCCCCACATCGTGATCGTCGTCGACGAATTCGCGGACTTGATGATGCAGCAAGGCAAGGAGGTCGAAGCCTCTGTCGCACGTTTGGCGCAAAAGGCGAGAGCGGCGGGCATGCACGTCGTGTTGGCGACTCAGCGACCGAGCGTCGACGTCATCACTGGCATGATCAAGGCGAACTTCCCGACCCGGGTCGCGTATCGAGTAGCGCAGAAAGTGGATAGCCGTACGATCCTGGACGAAATGGGCGCAGAGTTGTTGTTGGGGAAGGGGGACATGCTGGTCAAGCTGAACGGCTCGACCGAAACCCACCGCGTCCAATGCCCGTTCGTGAGCGAAGAAGAGGTGGATCAGCTCACTGCCTACCTTCGCCAACAGGGTACGCCGGTATACCACGATGACATCCTCAAGGGCGACGACGAGGATGGCGAGGCGAGCGAACCGGACGCCGATTTGGACGCACGTTTTGATGAGGCGGTGCGCATTGTCGCTGAAACCCAACGGTGTTCGACTTCTTGGCTACAGCGAAAGATGACGATCGGCTACAACCGTGCAGCGAAGATCGTAGAGTCCATGGAGGCTCAAGGCATCATCGGTCCACCCAACGGATCCAAAGAGCGCGAGATATTCGTTCACCCCCAGTAATGCCGCCCCGAAGGAGAATCGCGTGGGCGCTTCTAACTTCTGTGTCTAAGCTAGCTAAGAATCGATGACCCGGGGACCTTCGCAAGGGCTGGCAGCCCGAGAGAACGATAACGACGATGTTCGTTGGGCGCTCCAAGCGGCGGCCGCACAGCTGAAGCAAGGCGGTGCCGCAGATGCGATCGTCTGGATCAAACGCGCTGCAGATGCCGCCGACGCCGCTGGACTTTCCCACCGCGGGGACGAACTGCGCGGCGAGGCTCGGCGTATGGCCCAGGCGATGTGGGACTTGGGGGGGGCAGCGAGTGAGCCTCCGGAAGAGGTCCTGGATGAGGACGATCTAGAAATCGAGATCGAAGTCGAGGCAGGGTCGGCACCGCCTCGGCCGCCACTGCAGCCTCCCCCTGGCGCTCGACAGCCGCCACCTCCGCCGCGCCACGTGTCGCCGAGCGGTCGCCCGTTGGAGCCAGACCGGCCTTCACTCCGGTTGAAACAGCGGGTGAGTGTCGGCCCCTCTGGGCTCCCTTCGCACGGACCGCCGCCGCTACCGGCCTCTCAATTTCCGTCAGCCGCGCCCGCGGCTCCGGCTCCACCTGGATTTTCTCGGCCGCCAGTCGATCGTCAAAGTTTGGCAGAGGCCGCTCCCTACCGGCGTGCCATGCCCTCGGCGCCTCAGCTGGAAGTCGAGGAGTTGGACGCCGAGAGTCTGGGTTTCGATCTCGGCGAGCTTCACAGTCGACCACCGCCGAGCGGCGGGCCTGCGAGCCAGAACGGTTTCAGTAGTCATCCGCCGTCCTCAACGGCGGAGCGGGCGCGGATCGCAGCACGTCCTTCGTTCAATGATCGACTGAGTTCAGTGGATATCGAGCCGCTGAGCGTGGACGCCGTGATTCCCGAGGTCGGTGGCGCTCAATTCGACTCGTTGCGCCCTGTGCCCGTTTCCAGCCTGCCCCCAGCGCCGGAGTCCGTGAGGCGTGCGCTCACCCTGATCGACGACGAAGAACTCGAGGGTGAAGAGGAAGAGCGGGTCACTCGAGATTTGGTGTCTCTGGCGCCGGGTCCGGCAGGGCCTTCAAGCGCGCCACCTGTGAGTCACGCATCCGCCGTGCCCAGTGGCCCGCCGATCGGCTACCAGCGGGCTGCGGCCAGCGTGCCTCCAATCAGCTACGCCCCATCCAGTCCGAGCGCGCCGCCCAGCTACGCCCCTTCCGGTCCGAGTGCGCCGCCAGTCGGTTACGCCCCATCCAGTCCGAGCGCGCCGCCCAGCTACGCCCCTGCCGGTCGGAGTGCGCCACCCAGCTACGCCCCTGCGGGGCCCAGCGCGCCACCAATCAGCTACGCCCCTGCGGGGCCCAGCGCGCCACCAATCAGCCACGCCCCTGCGGGGCCCAGCGCGCCACCAATCAGCTACGCCCCTGCGGGGCCCAGCGCGCCACCAATCAGGTACGCCCCTGCCGGCTCGAGCGCGCCGCCCAGCTACGCCGCTGTGAGGCCCAGCGCGCCACCCACCAATGACGCTCCAGCGGCGAGTCAGCCCGCGCCCACCCACCCCGCTGGTTCTGCGCGTCCCGCCGCTCCCGCTAGCTACGCTCCACCTAGCGGCTCTTCGCCGAGTCCGTTCGAGAGAGGCGCCTCGAGCCAACCGCCGGCGCCGACGGCCGAAGAGCTGGGCGAGCTCACACTTGAAGTCGCCGATCTGGGCCCGCCAGAAGCCGCCAGCGAGGCCCCGGTCTCCGCGGGGGGCCTGGTCGCCGACTCGTCGATCGACGGAATCCGCTTGGACGAGGTGCAGGGTTTTGAAGACTTGCCAGAGGAGGTTCAGCAAAAACTCGCCGTGTCGGCCCGCGTGGAGGTCCTGCAGGAAGGTGAGGAAGTCGCCTTTTTTGGCGCTGCGGTGGTCACCTCCGGCAGCGTCGATATCTTGCCAGCGTTCTCCGATGATGCGGGAGCCGTTGCGCACCAAGCCGATGTCGTGTTCACCAAAGGCACGCTGGCCGATTCCATCGAGCTGCGCGTGGTCGCTAAGGTGGATGACACACACGTCGCTGTCTGGGATCCAGACCAACTCGAGGAGGCTCTGGCGGAGTGCCCGTGGGTTAGTGACGAGTTGCGTTTCATCGCAGACTACTTCCTGGCCGTCTGCGGGGCAGCGCTCGGACCTCTCGGTGAGCGTCTGGATGATTCTTTGAGAGCGACGGTGTTCCGGCGTCTCGAAGTTCGGGCGCTCGCGCCTAACGAAGTGTTGCTTCACGCCGGTGAGCGCATCCACAGCTTGTTCGTCGTCGGTGGCGGGCGTGTGGAGCTCCGTCGTGAGGGCACGTCGCCGATGGAGTTGCCGGCAGGAGGCTTCGTCTTTCCAGACAAGATGATGACGGCACAGAATGCCCCGTGCGACGTGCAAGCGGGGGAGCACGGGGCGCTCGTACTCTTCGCACCGCGCGCAATTGCTCACGAGTTGATGATGAGCGTCCCGCCCCTGCTCGAAGTGCTTGCCGGATGAGCGGGGGCTCCTCGGAGCTGAAAGTCGTTGTCGAAATGCTTGCTGGATGAGCGGTAGGCTCCTCAGCGCTGAAAGTCGTTGACGGTCACGACCGCCAGCAGCGCGAGGAACATGAGCAGGCCGACGGCGTGGATCTGAGCTTCGATCTTGGCGTTGGGTTTGCGGCGCGCGACTGCCTCGTAGCCGAGGAAGATGAGGCGTCCTCCATCGAGGGCAGGGACGGGCAACAGATTGAAGCCGCCGAGGTAGGCGCTCAAGCGAGCCAGGAAGTAGAGGATCTCGTAGGTTCCCGTTTCTGCCATCAAGGCGCCGTACTTGACGATTCGTACCGGACCCCCGACGTCTGGTTTGGTCTTCTGCGTCACGAGGGACGCGAGGTCGACGACCAGATTGCGCACCACCAGAGCAGGTCGGAGAATGGATTCGGTCGCTGCCTCTTTCAGACTCATGCTCTCGTAGGTCTTCTGTCGACGCACGCCAATCTGGCCACCGCCACCTTCCGCCTTGGCGGCGGGGGTCACTGTCACGTTGACCAGTGAGCCCTGGCGCTCCACCCGCATCTCGAGAGGCTTGTCCGGGTACTTGAGGATGATATCCCGCATCTCGTCGAAGTTGCCGACGGCGGTGCCCTGGATGCTCACAATCTTGTCCCCGTCCATCAACTGGGCGGCCTCAGCAGGGGTGCCAGGGATGACTTCAATCTCCGTCGTCTTCGAGTAGATGGGGTTGCCGAAGGCCACGAAGGCGAAGAGAAAGAGCACACTCGCGAACAGGTAGTTCGCCAGCGGTCCCGCGAATACCGTCATGATGCGCGCCGTCAGGCTTGCGTTGGCGTAGCTCCCCTTGTCGTTCGGGTCGTTGTCCTCGAACGGATTCATGCCCGCGATTTGGACGTAGGCCAAAAACGGGATCAACGCGACTTGGTACACGGTGTCGCTGCCGCGGGGTTGGTGGCGCCACAACGCTGGTCCAAATCCGATGCTGAAGCGGATGACGCGTAGTTTGAAGGCCCGGGCCACCAGATGGTGGCCGCCTTCATGAACGACCATCAGCAGGGCTAGGCCCAAAATAGTAACGATAACGGCTGCGATGGGCGTCATGGGGCAGTGCTGGTACGTATAGCCCTTGCGTGGCGTCACCGCCAGGGTGGGCTCGACCATCGGGCGCTCAGATGCCGCAGCAACGCCGTACTCTCGCGAAAAATGGGCATCATCTAGCTCGAGACCGGCTTGGGGCGAAGGTCTTGGGTCCATGCAGACGTTCGACCGAAACGGCCTCCGCGCCAGCGCGAGCGCCCCAAATTAGACAATCCCGGGCCTGGTGTTCCCTATGTGGGAGAGTTTGACTAGATCAGCGAACCCATTTGTTTCAGCCAGAGGTGCTTCCATGTCACAGCCCAAAGCTCCCGCCAACACCCCGCTCGGTGCCAACCTCGCCATCAGCGGCGGCGCGGCAATCGTCGCCCCGATCAGCGCTTTCAACGGCGCGGTTCCGCCGAACGCATTGATTCTCTTGCCCGTCAAGAAACCGACGGAGGAGTTCGAAGAAAAGATCAAGCAGGGGCCCATCGCCCTCAAGCCCGAGCAGATGTGGGAGCTGCTGGGTTTCAATGGTCCGGCCGTGCAAGTGCAGGATCAGCAGGGCCGTCCGCTGACCATCGGCTTGAACGACCTCTTGGCGGGGCTCGAAAAGCACTGGCAGGAGGACTCTACCGATCTGAATCGTGGACGCATCTACGCTCAGGAGCTGATGCGCCACGGTCGCGCGGAGCAGGCCGAAAAAGTGCTAGCGAAGGTCGTCGCCGGTGGCGGTGAGGGTGAGGATTGGCTCGGCCTGGGCGTGGCCCAGCTCCAAGCAGGGATTCTCGACAAAGCGGAGAGCACGCTCAAGGGTGCCCAGAACCTGCTGCCAGACAATCCGTTTCCGCCCCTGCACCTGGCAAAGGTGTACGCGCAGCAAGAAAAGCCCGCGGATGCGCGCACGCTCATCGAGAAGTCCATCGAGGTGGACAAGGAGTGCGTCGAGGCGTGGGTATCGTTGTACTCCCTCGTGCGCGAGCAAGAGAGCGAGGACGCGGGCATCCAAGCTGTCGAAGCGTTGGCCAACTCACCATCCAACAAGCAAAGCGCTGCGCCCTACATCGCTCTTCAGGGGTTGTACTCCAGCGATGAGAGCACACGGGATCGAGCCATCGGATTCGCTAAGAAGGCTGTCGAGCGTGATAGCGGCAACACGCTGGCACTGATCTCGCTGTCGGCGCTGTACGGACAACAGGGCAACCTCGAGGAAGCGGTGAAGTTGCTCGCACCCCACGAGAACAAGATGGTGCGAGACGTGCGCCTGGCGAACAACTACTTCGAGGCGTTGATGCAGACACGCCAGATGGACAAGGTCACCAAGCTGCTCAACGCTTTGGCTGGCTCTCCGCAGCGCGAGGTCAAGCAATTCGCCATCGAGCGCTCCCGCGCCGTGGCCCAAATGCTGCAGCAGCAACAGCAGCGCGCCGCAGCAGTCGCCAAAAAAGCGACGACTTGACCTACCTGCGGCCACCTCAGGCGACAACTGGACCCTCATCCAAGCCCTCCGCCGGACAGCCGTGTGAATACGCATACTTGTTGTGCGGACTTCGAGGACTTTGCGACGGCGGGCAAAAAATTCGCCCGGGTTTTCTTGGCCCGCTGACTGTCTCGCCGCTAACCGTTGCCCCGTGCATATCGGTGACCAGATTGCGGGACGCTATCGACTGCTGAGACCCCTCGGCTCCGGTGGCATGGGTGAGGTCTGGGCGGCTAAGAACGAGCTGACCAATCGCGACTTCGCCATCAAGTTCTTACTACCGCAGTTCAGCGAGAACGACGAAGCCTTCGAGCGCTTCGTGAGAGAAGCGAAAACCACAGGGACTCTCCAACACCAAAGCATCGTCGACGTGTACGACGTGGCTCTGGGCAAGGATGGACGTCCTTTCATCGTGATGGAGCTGCTGCACGGAGAGGAGCTCGAGGACATCATCGAGCGGACGGGGTCTTTGTCTCCCCTCAAGACGGCGGCCTACTTCGCGCAACTCGCCGCCGCACTGGAGCTAGCCCACGAGGCTGGCGTCGTGCACCGGGATCTGTCGACCAACAACATCTTCCTCGCCCAAACGACGGACGGTGCGATCGTCCCAAAGATCCTAGACTTCGGCGTCAGCAAAACACTGGGTCCGATTTTCGAAGGGCAGAGCGTCACCTGCGATGGTGCCGTGCTGGGTAACCCCATCTTCATGAGCCCCGAGCAGGCCCGCGGAGCCCGCGAGGTCGACCGGCGTACGGATCTGTGGGCGCTTGGCGTCGGCATGTACCAGAGCTTGACGGGTCGCGCGCCATTCCATCGCTCCAACTACAACGCTTTGATGGTCGACATCATGACCCGCAAGCACCGTCCGATTCGGGAACTCATCCCGACCTTGGACCGTGAGTTGGGCGAGCTCATAGAACAGTGCCTTGTCAAAGACCGCTCCAAACGCATCCAGACGGCTCGGGGTTTGGCCGATCGTCTCAGCGCCATCGCTCGTCGCTTGGCGACCGATCCCGAGGAGCTCGGGCGTTCTCCCAAACGCCGAGCGACGGATCTCCTACCTCCACCAGTCAGGAAAGGGGAGGACATGGCACAGTCCGGCGTACCGCTCGGGGTACGTTTTTGGCATGCGTTAGGCCTGTCTGTGCCATCGCGTGTGAGCGTTGCGTTGTTCACAGCCGCCCTCGGCGTGGCCGCAGGGTTTGGCGCGGGCAGAATGGTGAACCGGCCTTCGCCGGTGATCATTCAGGCAGCCTCTCCGGTCGCAAAGACCCCCCAAGTCGTCGAGATCAGCTCGGAGTGTGAGCAAGAGTCCGCACCGGCCACCGCGGCGGTCGAGGCCCCACCTGGCGCGGGATTGACGCGGGCAGTCTCCGACGGCCTGCGCAGCGGACAGCCCTGACGGCGTTTTGGTCAGAACCGGCGAGGGGCATCGCCATCCTGGCCACAATGCGATAGTTTCCGCCCTCAGCGATGTTCGTGTTCGCATTGGCCGTTGCCTCGGCCCTGATCTTCTCGTTCCTGTGTTCGATCTCGGAGGCGGCGCTCCTGAGCGTGCGCCATTCTCAGATCGAAGCCCTGAGCAAGACGCGGGCTGGCAGGATCTTGCGCAAGTTCAAGCGGGAGATCGACGTGCCGATTGCGGCGATCCTCGTGTTGAACACCGTCGCGAACACCGCCGGCTCCTCGGTGGCGGGCGCGTCCTTCGTTGAGGTGTTCGAAGACGCGCCTCTGTGGATCTTCACGCTAGCCTTCACTTTCTCGGTGCTGATCTTCACGGAGATCGTTCCTAAGACACTGGGGGTGAGTCTGGCCGATCGCTTGGCGGTTCCGGTCGCTCATGGCGTGCGTTTGCTAGTGTTCGTGTTCTGGCCGATCATCATCATCACTCGGCAGCTGTCCGGGTGGTTGCGTCGGGGGTCGGAAGCGCCGGTGACGTCGCTCGACGAGATCCGCTTGTTGGCGGCGTTGGGCCGCAGCGAAGGCGTCGTCCGTAAGAGCATGGCCACCATGATCGAGGGGGCCATTGCCCTGCGCGAGCTCAAGGCACGCGACGTGATGGTGCCTCGCGGCGGGATGAGCTACTTGTCTGGCACGGAAACTCTGGAGCACAACCTGGCGACTGTACGCATGACGGGTCATAGTCGCTTTCCGTTCACGCCCACTGGCAATGCCGACGAAATCAGTGGTGTCGTGTTGACGAAGGACTTGCTCTTTGCAGTGAACGAAAATTCGGAACACTTCGATTGGGGCTCTTTGGTCACCAAAGCTACCGTCGTCCCGGCATCGATGCCGCTAGAGCGCTTGCTGCAGACGTTTCGGGAAAGCCGCCGCCACATGGCGATTGTGGTGGACGAATACGGCGGTACTCAGGGGCTAGTGACGCTCGAAGACGTCCTGGAAGAGATCGTCGGCGAGATCGAGGACGAGAGCGACCGTGTGAACCCCTTCATCACCAAGCGGGCGGATGGCAGTCTGCTCTGCCGGGGTTGGGCCGAAACACGCAAGGTGTTCGAAGCCTTGTCCGTGGATGAGGAGACGGACTCGCTGACCATTGGTGGGTTCATGGCCGAGCGCGTGGGGCGCATGCCCAAGTTTGGCGACGAGGTGCTGTTTGGTCCCCTCAAGCTCAAGGTGTTGCAGGCGAGCGCGCGCCGCGCCGAAGCCGTCGAGGTACGGCGCGTGGTGACCGAAGAGGATCGCGAGAGCCATCACTGAGGTTGCGGACGCCGCTGACTACGCGATACTAGGCGTCATGATGACGCGCGCTTCGCTGGTTCTCTTCGCTCTTTTCCCACTCGCTTGTTCCAAGGCGGAGTCGACGTCCGAGAACCGCACCGTCGCAGAACCGAGCGCGGAGCCCAGCGATCCGCACGAGGTCCTCGACGAGGTGTCCATCGAGAAGGTTTCCGAGCTGCTCGCCGCCAAGCAAGCTGTGGCTGTCGATGCGAACGACGGCGAGACTCGGGCCAAGTTCGGTACGGTACCCGGGGCGATCCTCCTGAGCCGGTACGGCACCTACGCCCTCAGCGAACTCCCCGCGGACAAGAGCACTCAATTGGTCTTCTACTGCGGCAGCAAGGGCTGCAACTCCGCTCCCTACGCCGCTGAGAGAGCCAAGAAGGGGGGCTACACTTCAGTCAGCGTGATGCGCGCCGGCATCAAAGGATGGGTCGCTGCCGGCAAGCCCGTCAGCGAGAGCTGAACGCTCTGCCACATGGCTCCGGCGGAGCGGAGAGCCGCATCCTATCCCGGTACGTGTTCACTTCCCCCGCGACGCCTGAGGCTGGATGCCGAGGACGCAGCCAGGGGGGCGGACACTGGCTGCCGCCGGGTAGGGCACGAGTCGGCTGTTCATCCAAAGTTCCGCTGAGGGTTTCTGACGTCAGCGTCTCTGGAATGGGGACCACCTGGACCCGACGTGATAACCTCCGGACTGACTCCGAGGACGTCCGATCGAGATGCTGAAGTTCCTGCGGTTTGCTGCCGCCATGTCGCTCCAAGTCGCGTTCACGTGTGGCGGTGTCGGGTGCTCCGCGTCGTCTTCAGGGCGACTCGAGTTGATGGAAAGCGACGAGCCATCGCCCCCCGCGAGCGATGCGGGCGATGAGCGACCCAAGCCAGATTCAGGTCGACCGTCTCTGGTTCAGGCGCTCACGTACGATGATGTGCGCCCCATCTTCACGACGAAGTGCAACGGCGAAAGCTGCCACTCCTCCACCGAGATCTCGCGACCCGCGCTGGCCGCCAGCGAGCGTTCGCTCGCGTACCAGGAAGCCGTCGAAGTCGCTCGTCGCCTAGTCGAGGTCGTTCTGAGCGGTGAGATGCCGTTTGGTAGGCGGTGTGCGTCGGATGGCGCGTTCGTTTCTCCTGAGCCCGAGGGGTGTCTGACCCCCGAAGAACGCGAAGTCTTGGTGAACTGGGTCGCACAAGGAACTCCGGAGTAGCGGAAGACGCTGAAATGAATCGTGTTTCTGGTCGGATCTCTGGTGTCCTACTGACGTTTGACATCTGAACACCAGCCCAGTAAAACACTGAACATACGTGAACCTGTTCAGTAGTTTTTCGGAAGCCGCCAAAGTGAGCGGGGCGCCGCTGAGGTGGCTGGTGGCGCCACTTCGCATACGTTAGGTCTTGCTTCCATAAGAGCCGCGGGGTGTTGAAGCCTCGCCGCGAAAGGAACCCAGTCGATGGATGACAACAAGCTCAAGGCATTGGATTTGGCGATTGCTAGCGTCGAGAAAGAGTTCGGGCGTGGCGCGATCATGCGTCTGGCGGAGGGCGAGAAGATTGGCGGAGATGTTCCAGTCGTGCCCACTGGCTCGATCGGGCTCGACGTGGGATTGGGGATCGGAGGCTATCCCCGAGGGCGCATCGTCGAGATCTACGGTCCTGAGTCCAGCGGTAAGACGACGCTCATGCTGCACGCGATCGCCAACGTGCAACGTCAGGGCGGGGTTGCAGCATTCATCGATGCCGAACACGCGCTGGACATCACGTACGCACGCCATCTCGGCGTGAAGACGGACGAATTGCTCATCAGCCAACCCGACTACGGTGAGCAAGCGCTCGAGATTGCCGAAATGTTGGTGCGTTCCAATGCCGTCGACATGGTGGTCATCGATTCCGTTGCAGCGCTCGTGCCCAAGGCGGAAATCGAGGGCGACATGGGGGACTCGCACGTGGGGCTGCAAGCTCGTTTGATGAGCCAAGCGCTGCGCAAGCTGACGGGCACGGTGAACCGTTCCAAGTGCGTGCTGATGTTCACCAACCAGATCCGAATGAAGATCGGAGTGATGTTCGGTAGCCCGGAAACGACTACCGGCGGCAACGCTTTGAAGTTCTACGCCTCTCAGCGTCTGGACATCCGTCGCATCGGAGCCATCAAAGAGAACAGCAAAAAGACTGGCGAGATGACCGTCATCGGCAATCGCACCCGCGTCAAAGTGGTGAAGAACAAGATGGCCCCGCCATTTCGCGAGGTGGAGTTCGATATCCTCTACGGCAGGGGCATCAGTCGTACGGGTGAACTGGTCGACATGGGTGTGGACGCGGGCATCATCCAAAAGAGCGGCGCTTGGTACTCGATGGGCAGCGAACGAATCGGTCAAGGGCGCGATAATGCGCGGGACTACATCGAGCAGAATCCCAAGCTCATCCAGCAGATTGAGCGCAAGATTCTCGAATTTCACGGCATCCAGCCGGTGCTGGCCCCGGAACCCGAAGAGGCAGCGGGACCCGCTGGGGGGGAGAGCAGCAACGGCGCCAGCGCCAAGGCCACTCGAGCCAGCAAACGCGCAGCGCGCCCCAACTGAGGGTTGGTTCGGCAAGGCTCGCGCCCGGTGGACGGCGGGCCTTGCCCTCCCGCAGATTGTTTGGCCCTGGAACCCGAGCTGGGCCATGACGTGGAGACTCCGTGACGACCCTCTACGATCAGTTGGGCGGTGAGGCCCCTCTGCGAGCCATCATCGAACGCTTCGTGGACCAGGTGTTCGAGGACCCCATGATCGGCTTCTTTTTCGCTCGCGCCAGTCGAGAACGCATCAAGGACAAAGAGTTCGAATTCGCGGCCGCGCATTTGGGCGGTCCGGTCGTCTATTCGGGGCGCCCCATCGCTCAGGCCCACGCGGCACACCCCATCATGGGCGGGCACTTCATGCGTCGCCTCGAAATCCTGCGACAGACACTGCTGGAGTTCCGGGTTCCGGAAGCCGTGTTCGAACACTGGGTCGCGCACACCGAGGGTCTGAGGTCCGCAGTGACAAAACATCAGGGGAGCGATTGCAGTCACGAGCCAGCTGCACAGTTGGCGAGCAACCCTGAGCACCCCGCGAAAACTCAACGTCGTGAGTTACCGATTGCTTCGGGCAAGCAGGTACCGCCAGCCAAAACCGCCAAAGGAGATGCTTCATGAACACCTTCAGCACTTCCTTGCTTCCTGCCATTCGGCTGTGGCGCGCAGCCGTGCTCGCCCCCGTCGTCGCAACATTGCTGAGCGCGGCCTGCTCGGGGTCGACCCCGTGGGCAGCTGAGCCATCCCCGGACTATGACCCAATGGCTTTGGGTGAGTTCGTTCCCCCGAACGACGAGGTCTCCATGGGGGACCCGCGCTTTCGCAAGCGGACGATCGGTGGCACGAGACCCGAAGACCCGATAGAGAATCCGAGCGTGGTCGTCGAGCGCATCGCGCTCGCGCGCACCGAGGGCAGCGTCCTCGGGAAGTTCCGCAACACCTACTACGACTTCCCCTCAGAAGCCGAGTTCAGCGGTGAACGGACGCGGCTCTACGACAGCAACTGCAGCGTCATAGCTCAGGTCAAGCAGGACTTCCACGACAGCCTCTGTGTTCAAGGCAGCGGTGTATTGAGCGACGGCCGAGTCGTCAGCTTCGCCAAGAGGGGCTGCTCTTGTGCCGCGGTCTGTCCTCGGACGGACCAGCGTATCTGTTACCAGCCGCTCGACAAGGCGAGGTTCCCTTGGGGTCGCGGCGCTACCGGTGAGGCGATCACACCACTGTTGACCGTCGCCGTGGACGATGACGTCGTCGGCTTGGGAACGCCCGTCTACATTCCGGAGTACGAAGGCCTGCCCCGCGATCTCGAGCGCAGCACGTTCCACGACGGGTGTTTCATCGCGCAGGACCGCGGGCTCAAAGTCAAAGGCAAACACGTGGACGTATTCACCGGAGAGCCCGCACTGACGCGCTTGTGGAACAAGCTCGTTCCCAGCAATCGCGGCGTGACTGTCGTGCTGGGCGCTCAGAAGTGCGCCCGCGCGAGAACCCACTGAGGCGGGTGCGGACCCGTCGTCAAGCCCCGCGAACCTGGTGCTGGTCCTAGGGCACGGACGATGGGTTGCAGCTCCCGCCCGCCAGCATCAAAGCATCGCAGGAAGGCATCCCCGCATCGATAAAAGGCCAATCCCGTATCGATACAAGGCGCACCCGCCTCGACAGCGGGCCGTCCCCGTGTCGGATGGCAGCCCCACACGCGCATCCGCGCAGGCCACACCCGCATACGTCGCAAGGCCACACACGGCGCGGATTTACACTGCAATAACCGGCGTCGAAGTCCTGCTTTGCCAGCCGCGGCTCACGGGCGGTACTCTTCGGGAAACGGGTTCGGGCAGTTGGGGTAGCACTTTTTGAACTTCTTGCCGCTCCCGCACGGGCAGGGGTCGTTGCGACCGACGCGAGGCGCGCTGCGCACGACGGGCTGGGCCTTGATCTCATCGCCATCGAGATAGAACCACTTCTTGTTGTGCCGTTTGAAACGCGCCTTCTCGTGGTGCGTTTGTGGCACACCCTTGATTTCGAAGTGGGCGATGAACTCAACCATGCCCTCTTCGTCGTCTTCGCCGCCAGCCTCCTTGGAAACGACTTCGATGCCCTTCCAATCAGCGGCTTCTGCCCACGCTTCTGTGGTGCGACGGTCCGCCTCGCCAGGGCTATCTGGATGGATCGACGTGATTAAGTAGTCGATCTCTTTGAGGACGTAGGCCGCGTACCGGGAACGCATCAGCGCTTCGGCCGTCTTGGCTTTGGCCTTTCCCTGGATGATGGGCAGACAACACGTCTCGGTGGATTCTCCGACTCCGCAAACACAACTCACGACAATACCTTCCTGAAGCACCAGTGGCGCCGTCGACAAAGGGACTGCGGGATGCCACCAAACGCGCCCCGGCACAAGAGGCAGCGCCCGTCTGCGTGGCGCCCCAGGTCCCTGGTGAGGGCTCCATGCTCAGCCCAACGGTGGGAGAGTGTGCCGCAGCGTATGAGGGTGGGTACCCGTTCTCAACGGTCACCAGGGTCGGGTTTCGCGGCCGCGTCCTGCTCTCAACTCTCGACGGGGCCGGCCGCCGCGGGCGTTCTCAGCGCCGGCCGGTGAGCCGCGTTCGGCTGTTTGGCACAGTGGGGGTCGATTTGAGCCGCGGCCGTTTCGACGGGGAAGGCTATCGGTCGGGCGGACTCGTGTGGGCCGCCTGTCGCCACTTCGTCCTTAATCTTGACGGTTTCAAGCCGTCCAGGACCTACGGGCCGTTTCGCGTCGGGCGGCGGCGCTTGCCGACTGATGTCACCCCACCTATCCACCCCCATCGACGAGATTCTCGAACTCGCGCGAGGCGAAGACCGCGACGCCGCCGCGGTGGCGGTGAGGGAGCGGATCACGACGATGCTCGTCGAGGAGCGTCGTCGCGCTGCGCGCACGAGCGTCGTGGCGATGAGCGAGGAAGACGCGGTTCGCTATCGGGCAATCTCGGGCCTGGCGTCTGACTTCGTTTATGCGGTGCGCATCGACGAAGAATACAAGGTCCCGATCGAGTGGACTCAGGGGGCCTTCGACGAACTCACTGGTTACAGCGTCAACGAGGTCAATGAAATGGGCGGCTGGATGGCGCTCATGCACCCAGAAGACCGCGAAGCGTTCTCGCGGGGGCACGGTCCACTGGCGATCCGTGAGCCGACCACCCTCGAGTACCGAGTCACGACGCGCGCGGGACACACCAAGTGGCTTAGAGATCACGCTTGCCCAGAGCTAGACGCAGCGGGCGAACGGATCGTGCGTATCTACGGTGCCGTCAAGGACGTTACCCAGGAGAAGGAAGCTCAGGGCGCGCTACGAGAAGCGATGAAGCGCCTCGAGCAGCGAGTTGGCTTTGAGGAGGCTCGGTTTCGCTCCGTGCTCGACCAGGCAGGTGAGGCCATCTACATGATCGACCCTGCGGACGGCACGTTCATCGACGTGAACCAAACGGCCTGCAGAATGTTGGGCTACTCACGACGTGAGTTGCTGGAGATGTCCGTTGACGACATCGAAGTCGAAAAGCCCGCTTGGACTGCCCCAGACCAATTTGAGCAGCTGCGGCGCGGCAGCGTCTCCATGGAGAGCTATCATCGCCACCGGGACGGCTCCACATTTCCCGTGGAGATTGCCGTTTCTGTCAGGCGGTACGCGGGGCGCGACTACTTGTTGGCCATTTCCCGCGAGACCACGGAGCGCAAAGAGATGGAGGTTCAGCTAGTGCAGGCTGATCGCCTGGCGAGTGTCGGTGTGCTGGCTGCCGGTGTTGCGCATGAGGTGAACAATCCGTTGGTGTACATTCTCTCGAACGTCTCGTGGGTGCTGAGCGAGCTGCCGCTCGAATACACGGAGCTCAGAGACGCACTGCGCGAGGCGCGGTCAGGTGCGGAGCGCGTTCGGGACATCGTGCAGGACCTCAAGACATTCGCCCGCTCGGAGGAGCGCATCGGGCCTGTCGACGTGCGTCACGTCCTCGATACGTCGCTCAAACTGGCGAGTAACGAGATCCGATTTCGAGCGACTCTCGAACGCGAATACGAACAAGACGTTCCTCCGGTGAGGGCAAGTGACCGGTTGGGCCAGGTGTTTCTAAACCTGCTGATGAACGCCGTACACGCTATGCCCGAAGGTGGCCCGACCTCCAATCGCATCGTCGTTGCGGTGCGGCATCAGGCAGGGAGGGTGGCCGTCTCCATCGAAGATACGGGATGTGGCATTGCTCCCGAGAAACTGACGAACATCTTCGATCCGTTCTTCACGACCAAACCTGTGGGAATGGGTACGGGGCTCGGACTCTCGATCTGTCGGAACATCACCAAGTCGTTGGGTGGCGACATCGAAGTCGAGAGCGACCTCGGACACGGTTCCAAGTTCACGGTTTGGCTGCCGGCCATCGTGGATGATGCGCAGGCGACCATCAGGCCAAGTTCGATCCCCCCGGCAGAAACGGTGCGCTGTCTCCGGATCCTCGTCGTAGATGACGACCCATTCGTTGCCCGAGCGGTCTCTAGGTTGCTCCGCGCTCAACATTCGGTGACCCTGGCTGGTAGTGGGATGGAAGCGTTAGCTTTGGTCACCAACCAGCCGTTTGATGTCGTGTTCTGCGACGTCATGATGCCGAGCATGACCGGCATGGAGCTCTATCAGGAGGTATCAGAGCGCGTTCCTGAGTTAGCCGACCGCTTCGTGTTCATCACCGGAGGCGCGTTTACCCCGGAGGCGAGGCAGTTTTTGGCCGAAAGCGACATCTTGTGCCTACAGAAGCCGTTTTCGCCCAAGGACCTAGCGACGGCCCTGGAAGCCGTTGCCGAACCTCGTGACGTCCGAACCTCGGACGGCTTGCGGTCTGTGGGCGGCCTCTAGGAGCAGTCGGTCATGGGCTTGGCGCTGCGGGCGTTTGACATCGTTTGACATCGTTCGTCGTTGCGGGCTAGGCACGAGCGGTGTCCCTCAATGCTCATATCGAACACACCCTGTTGCGCGCGAACGCCTCACCCCAGGAGATCGACGTCCTTTGCGACGAAGCGATTGAACACGGCTTCGTGGGAGTCTGCGTCAACCCGGCGTTCGTGCCCAGGGCCGTTCAGCGCGTTGGCGGGAGGTGTCGAGTCGTCAGCGTCGTTGGTTTTCCCTTGGGTGCGGGCTCTCTGGCGTCCGATGTGGCAGAGGCTCGCTGGCTGGTGGACCAGGGCGTGGACGAGCTGGACTTGGTCGTTCCCATCTCAGCCGCGTGTGCGGGTGATTTCGGCGAGGTCAAACGGCGGGTCGTGGCTGTGCGTGAGATCGCCAGTGACGTCACGCTGAAGGTGATCTTGGAGACGGGCTACTTCGCTCACGACGCGCTGCTGCGACTGGCGCACGAAGTGCTCCAGGCCAGGCCTGACTACCTCAAGACTTCGACCGGCTTTGGGCCCGCTGGGGCTCTCGTTGAAGACGTCGAGGCGCTGAAGGCGCTGTGCGGGAACAGGGCGCTCGTCAAGGCGTCTGGTGGGATCCGGACGACTGCTCGAGCTCAGGCCCTGTTGGCCGCGGGGGCCTCCCGCCTCGGAACGTCGAGCGGCGTGGCCATCGTGCGCGAGGCTTGAGCCATTCGAAAAAAGAAACTCACAGTCGTGAACGCTCCCCGGACGTGTGGGCACTAGCTGACGATTGATTGAACCCGAGTCCGTTTCGGCGGGCTTCATCTCTTTCTTCGACTCCAGGTGTCGGCGCACACACGTGCCACGCCTCGAATGGAGGCTGTCGTTGTCACTACTTCGCCCCGCGCGGCGTGCAGGTCTGTGTTGCATCGCTGCTACATCACTGCTCTCAGTCGCGGTCTTTCCATCCGCCGGTCACGCTCAACCAGGCGGAAATCAAGCACAGCCCGAGAAGGAACCTTCTGGCGATGCCTCGACTCCCGACGCCGTGCAGCCGCCGGTGTTGCTTAGTGAGGTGAACAGTGTGGCTCCTCCAGACGTGGAGCTCGAACAAGCTGTGTACGTGGACTTGGAGCTGACCATCGATGAGCGGGGTAGCGTGACCGACGTGCGAGTGATGGACGCCCCAATGGCGGACCTCGCAGACGCTGCGCAGCGCTCCGCACGCGGGTTTCAGTTCCAACCAGCCCGTGTTGGGACAACGCCAACCGCTGTGGTCATCGAGTACCGCTATTGGTTCCGCCCGGAGCCGCAAGTGCCCGACGCGCCCACCGAGACGAAAGCACGAGCCACGGAGCAGAACGCCTCCCAGAGTGCGTCCGAGGCGCGAGGCGACATCGATTCACCTCCGGCAACAGCTCCTCCCCCCCAGCAAGCGCATTCCAAACCCTCGCCCAGCGCGCGCCCGACCGAGGACGAGGAGGTGTTCGAGGCGGTGGCAGAGGCACCTCCTCCCCCCAGGGAGACGACTAAGCGGACGATCCCGGTACAACGCATCGTGCGCGTTCCCGGTACCCGCGGTGACGCTTTGCGCTCCATCGAAATACTTCCCGGCGTGGCACGGGCGCCTCAGGGGGTCAATCCAATCATTCGTGGCAGCGCACAAAGCGAGAGCACGACGTTCATCGATGGGACGCAGCTGCCACTGCTCTACCACTTCGGCGGCGTGACGAGCGTGATCCCATCGCGCCTACTGGAGTCCGTTGAACTCTATCCTGGAAACTTTTCGGCGCGATACGGGCGCGTCAGCGGCGGTATCATCGAAGCGCGGCTGAAGGACCCGGCGCCAGAGCACTTCGGGGCTGTCGTGGACTTGAGCCTGGTCGACTCCGGGGCGATCGTGGAGGCTCCGATCAACGACGACATTGCCGTCGCGGCCGGTGTTCGACGTAGCAACATCGACTTCGTATTCGATAGTTTCGTCCCTGACGGAACGTTCAACGTCGTCGCAGCGCCCCTGTATTGGGATTACCAGAACATCTGGAACATCAAGCTGGGTCGAGACCAACGGCTGCGTGTTGCCGTCTTCGGTACGCGCGACCAACTGAAGTTGATCTTCGCCGAGCCCAGTCGGGTGGATCCGCAGTTCGACGGGAACGTCAGCGGAGCTTTGGAACATCATCGACTGCAGCTGCTACACGACGTTCGTTTCAGCGGGGTGCGCCAGTCGCTCAACCTGACGTTCGGGAAAGATGTGTTGCGCCAGCGCTTCGGAGTGAACGCCCACGCGCACCTCGACGCATGGGTGCTGGACGGTCGCGGCCAGTGGGACATCCCGGTGGGAACCCGGGCGGAGATAACAGCAGGATTCGACGCACAATCGCAGTTCTATTCGGGGGCGTATCTTGGCTCCGCTGCCTCCGCGTCGGAGGGGGATGCCCCATTTCCGGATGGATCCCGTGGTGAACTCCTCGTCAACCAAACCACCTTCGAACTGATCGCTCCTGCGCTGTGGGCAGAGGCCGCACTCCACCCCATCGACGGCTGGACTTTGGTGCCGGGCTTTCGAGCGGACTACTTCCATCATCTTTCCGCGCTGACACTCAACCCGCGTTTCAGTCAGCGCGTCAATCTCAGCGAGCAGACGGTCGTCAAGAGTGGGATCGGATGGTTCTCCCAGGCACCGCTCTACTACGAGAGTCTGGAGCCCGTTGGTAACGCCGACATCAAGCCCTACCACGCGATGCACGTCAGTCTGGGAGTCGAATCCCAGCTGGGCGACTTCATTTCGATTGGGAGCGAAGGGTTCTACAAGTACCTCTACGATCGCATCGTCGGTACAGAGGGTGGCGTTCCCCCGAGGCTCATCAACGAGGGCAGAGGTCGCATCTACGGCATCGAGTCGTCCATCGACTTTGCCCCTTCCCCCTCGAGTTTCGCTACGATGACGTACACGTTGTCGCGCAGCGAGCGCCAAGACCGAGAAGAACCTTGGCGACTCTTCGACGAAGATCAGACCCATATTTTCAACCTGGCGGCAAGTGCGGGCCTGGGCGCTGGCTGGGAGTTGGGTGGGCGGTTTCGATACGTCACTGGTAACCCGTACACACCAGTGCAACGCGCCGTCTATGACGCCGGTCGTGATACTTACGTGCCCGAGTTCGGAGGGATCAACAGCGGGCGAAACGCGGCCTTTCATCAACTAGACGTGCGGCTAGAAAAGCAATTCCGCTTCGAACCGATGAGCCTCGCCCTCTACCTGGATATCCAGAACGTCTACAATCGGCAGAACCCCGAAGGGTACGACTACAGCTACGACTATTCCAAGCGTGAGCAGGTCACAGGAACACCCTTCTTCCCCAACTTCGGAGTGCGAGGTGAGTTGTGAGAAGTGAACTCCTGCGTCGTGTCGTCGCTATTGTGTTGCCCGCTTGCGTGCCGCTGGTCACCGCGTGCGACGATCCGCTACTGGACCCCGCGCTCCTCGATGACCCACGGGTCATCGCAGTGCAGCTAGCGGTCCCCGACTCTGGCGGCAGAGCGCAGCCCCTGCCCGGGGAGCAGTTCGACGTTCGTGTCTTCGTCCCCGCTGCCAAGCCCAGAGACGCGCATGTGGCGGTACGAGCATGCGTCGCCGAGCCGACGACACTTGGTGTCCCACGATGCGCGAGCGAACCCTTCGATGGAGCCATCGCGGTCGGGACGACGACGGAACCGGTGGAGCTGCAGCTAACGCTGGATCGGGCTCTTCCGCCCAATGTCGAGTGGGTCTTACAGGGCGCTGTCTGTTGGGATGGGGAGCCAGTTTATTCCGTTCGGAGTCAGTCGTTTGGCTGTGGGGTGGGGGAGCCAAAAGAGTTCTTCTTGAGGACCACCATAGCTAGCGGGGATCTCAACAAGAACCCCGACTTGACCGATGACGAGCTGCGCTACGACGGCTCACTCTGGCAAATGGCGTTGGACGCGCCAGCTCCAGGGGAGTCCTGCGCACAGACCATGGTGCCGCAGGTGCGGGTGGGTCAGCGCATCGATATCGAGTTCAGAATGATGGGTGAGGACCGTGAGTCCTTATCCGTCGACCCAGGGGAGTACGGTGCATTGGAACGTGAGGGCCTCGTCTTCTCCCACATGGTGACGTTGCCGGGGCTAGAGCGACCATTTTCGTCAACTACCGCGCTGGAGGACTCGACATCCTTCGCGCTCGAGTTCGTTTTGGACGATGAAATCTCGCTGCCCGATGAGGGACGAGCGGCGGTCTTCTACATGGTTGCTCGTGATGATCGGGGCGGATGTGACGTGTTGAGCAGAGTGCTTTGCGCAGTGCCGTGACCGGCGAAGGAGAAGTGAGATGGATCTACAATTGATTTTGAATGCGTTGACGGACTTGGGCGCCCGCTGGGTCCTCTGGTTGCTCGTTGGGTTGAGCGTACTTGGTGTTGGTATCATCTTGGAGCGGGCTGCCTGTTTCTGGTTCTCGCGGGATGATGCTCGGAGGCTCAGAGATCGCCTCGTCGAGAGTCTCGAGGCGGGACGATGGCAAGAGGCCGAGAAACTTGCGATGGAATCACCGAGTTTCGAAGCACGCGTCGCGGCGGCGGCACTCCGCGCGCGTGACCCCAAGACAGCTGACGAGCATATGTTGGGCGAAACCGAGCGAGTGCGACTCGACATGGAGCAAAACCTCGCTTTCTTGGGCACCGTCGGAAGCAATGCGCCCTTCGTTGGCCTACTGGGCACGGTGATTGGCATCATCGGGGCGTTCCGCGAGCTCGACAAGAGTCAGGGGGCGTTGACTTCCGGGCTCATGAACGAAATCGGCGAAGCGCTGATCGCGACGGCGGTCGGCTTGCTCGTTGCACTGCCGGCGATCGCCGCCTTCAACCTGTTTCGCCGCCTCATTCAGGCTCGTTTGGCGAACGTCGAGCTCGTTCGGCGTGGAGTTTTAGCCGGGTTGTCCTCTCGCGCGGTGAAGGGACAGGTCTGATGGCAGCTTCCGAACGCAACGACAATGACTTCATCAGTCAGATCAACGTGACCCCGTTGGTGGATGTCATGCTGGTTCTGCTGGTCGTGATGATGGTGACGGCAAGCACGATCGTGGCCAAGGCGTTGGAGGTGCAGTTACCCCAGGGCACCAGTGGCTCCCAAGTGACTCCGCCGTTGGTACTCCAGGTGGATACCAGAGGGATCGTGACTCTCGAGGGTCGGCCGCTCGATGATTCTGCCTTGGCGCGCTTGGCGGCAGAGCGGGCCAGCGCAGACGACAACGTGAGAGCGCTCATCGCCGCTGACGGGGCTGTCGCCCACAAGCATGTGGTCCACGTCATGGATGTCCTGCGTGAACAAGGTCTGACGCAGGTCGCGATTGCCATCACACCGAAGCAGTGAGGCTGACGATGACAGCCCGAGTTCACTTCAAGGGATTGGCGCTTGCCGGCAGTCTGGCGATGCACACGCTGCTGTTCGTTGGGTTGGGACAACACCCACCGAGTCCACGCTTGCCAAGGCCGGTCATCACCAGCCTCGTGGAGCTGCGGCCCGAGCCGGAGCCAATCGTGGAGGCTCCACCTCCGCCCAAACCAGCTGTGGAGCGCGCCCAGCCTACGAAACAGGTGCCGGTTGCCAAGTCCGAAAGGCCCACTCTACCGTCGCCCCAGAGCCCCATTGCACCCGCACAACCCCCGCCGAGCAATCCCCTGCGCCTAGCCGGAGTGCGTCTCTCGAACGCTGGGGGTACCGGGCTTGCGGTCGACGTTGGAGCGCAAGGAGCGCCGAGTGGTAGCGGTAGCGGCGGGAACTCGGGACCGACGCCTGCGACCGTCCCAGCGACAACACCGTCGCGGCGCTTGCCACGTGTGGTCGCGCTGTCTGACCTATCGCAACGCCCGATTCCACCCAACTTGGATGCGGAGTTGCTGCGCTACTATCCCACAGAGCTACGGCGCCGTGGGGTGGAGGGCCAGGCGGTGGTTCGTCTGAGGTTGTCTGCCACTGGAAGCGTTCAGGCGGTCTCCTTGCTGTCGGAAAGTGACCACGGATTTGGGCAGGCGTGTCGTCGTATGTTGCGAAATAGCCGTTGGAGCCCAGGCTTGGACGATTCCGGTCGAGCTGTGTCCACGTCGCTAGTTTACAGGTGCCGGTTTACGGTTGGATTCTAAGAGAACCGGAACGGCTTCCATGCACCGGCACCGAACGTGGCGTCGGGGATCGTGTCGAGGGCAATCGGCTTCAGCGCCCTAGGCTTGGCGCGATGCGCCGGTCGACTCAGTTGTCGGGCGGTGCTCCAACGAGCTTTGCCATCAGGGCCAACTGCGAGTTGACCTTCAGTTTCACGAACAACGAACGGATGTGACACCGCACGGTGCTGACAGAGAGTCCCAAAGTATTGGCGATCTCCTGGGCCTGACGCCCGCGGGCCATCTCCCGCAGAACATCACATTCGCGCCTGGAAAGATGCTTTAGCTCTCCTGGTGGCAGGCTACCGTACCATCCCCGATCTGACGGTTCAGGCGGTGGAGACGATACGTGACTGTTCGCCGCTTGTAGCGATAACTTGAGTGACTCCATCCAGCTGTTGAGCTCAGCGAGCCGCTTGTCCGCGCTCTCGAGCAGCTGCAGGCTACGGCCTTTGGAGATTGCCCTGCTCAGGCGGTCTGCTAGGTCCCGAATTCTTGGAGGTTTGGTGACATAGTCGACGACGCCGAGCCTCATTGCCCCGATGGCAGTCTCGAAAGAGGGATAGCCGGTCATCAGAACGACCGGGATGGCCAGCGGCCTCTGCGACAAGTCTTGAACGAACTCCAGCTGCTCGTTGCCGGGCATGTTGATGTCCAGCAGGATCACGTCTGGGGTTTGTCGTTGCAGCAGGTCTCGGGCTTCGTCGGAGGTACACGCTCCTAGCACTGTGAAGCCCAGAGACTCCAATGCTTCGCTCGTAGGGGCCAAGACGCCCTCGTCGTCGTCGGCGAAGAGGACTCGGCCTCGGTGTGTCGCCATCGCGTCAGCGCTCATCGTCACCTGCCGTCCGCTCATGGATCGGGAGTAACACAGAAAACACGCTCCCGCGTCCGGCAGCCGTTTCGAATTGAATGTCTCCACCGCAGCGCCTCACCATTCCGCGCGCAGAGGATAGACCCAAACCCGTGCCGAGCCCCGGCGCTTTCGTAGTGAAGAAGGGCTCGAAAATGTCGTCTCGGTGGGTGTCAGCTATGCCGGAGCCCGTGTCCGCGACGGTAACCGTGCAATAGGCACCGGCTGGCAGCGAATACCCATCTCGTGCCAGCACAGTTTCGGGCAAGGTCCGCAGCCGGGTGGTGAGCTTGACCTGGCCGCCGTCCGGCATGGCATCTCGCGCATTGATCACGAGGTTCATTGCCGCATGTTCAACCAAGTGTGCGTCAACGCAGACGACCGCACTGGGTGCGTCGAGTTCCACAATCAGCTGGATGTTCTTTCGAAGCAGTCGTTGGAGCAGGCTCTGGGCCCCCCGCACTGTTTCATCGACGTTGACCAAGACGGGGTTGTCCGCGTCAGCCTCTGCGCGACTGAATCGCAACAGTTGGCGGGTCAGTGCTCGACCCCGGTCGATGGTACTGATGAGGTTGTTCAGGTGGTTGGTTCCCGAGGCGTCAGTGTGGCTTCCGAGTAGGTAGGCGCTGCTTTCCAAGGCCGTCAGCAGATTGTTGAAGTCATGGGTCACGCTCGCGGCGACCCGACCGACCGCTTGAAGCCGATCAGCTAGGCGGAGTTCGCGCTCGATCATTTCACGTCGCGTAACGTCGCGGATGCACGCAACGACGGTGTCGTCACCGTCCTCCCGGTCGGAGCCGACGGCCGAGAGGCTGACCTCCATGACGAACGTAGTGCCGTCGTGTTTCAGGCCGATCTCTCTTTTGAGCAGGCGGGTCTGGCTGTCGCGGTTCAATGCCACCAACGCTTGCGCCCGCTTGCAGGTGTCCTGTTCCCCCGGGGCAAGTAGCAGCGCGAGGTCGCGCCCGAGCACGTCGTCCGACCGATAGCCAAACTGACGTTCAGCGCCTCTGTTGAACGTCACGATGCGCGTCTTCGCGTCAACACTCACGACTCCATCGTGAGTGTTGTCCAGCACTGCCCGGAGGCGCGCTTCCGTTTGCAGCTGCGCACGGCGGATTCCTTCACGCTCCTGTTGTGCCCTGTGTTTGTAGAGGGCGAGATGTACGGCTGCCCGCAGCGCCGGTCCGCTGTAGGGCTTGAGCACGTAGGCGCTGGGCTCGAGAACCGCGGCGCGGACAAAGGTCTCGCCGTCTTCGCGGCCCGTCAGAAACAAGAGCGCGCAATCGGTGCGCTGCCGGAGCTGTTCCGCCGTGGCGACGCCATCGAGGGCGCCGTCCAACTGGATGTCCATCAAGACCAGTTCGGGCTTGACGCCCCTGGTTAGACGTAGGGCCTCCTCTCCGGTGGAGACGTGGCCGATGATGACACAACCCATCGACGTCAGGTGGCGCGCGATATCCCGGGCGACCATCTCCTCGTCTTCGACGATCAACACCGCAGGCGGCGGATCAAGCGCCTCGCTGGGACCACCAAACACACAGGGCCGAGGTGCCCAAGGCGCGTTTCCCGAACGGGGCCGAGCCATTCGCATGATCTGAGGCATGTTGGCAGCAATTGGGCCCTGAGTAAAGCAGCGATTGTGCTGCTGAATAGCGTCGTGATTTCGCGCTGGGCGTGTCTCGGTTCCGACTGTTTCGGTAGCCCTTTACCCAAGATGACTAGTCAAGATGCTGGAGTTACCCTGTAGGGGCAAGCTGCCGCTCCTCCGCGTTCCGAGACGTAGAATACGCTGCGACCGCCGCCTCGAGCTATCACGCGCTGAACATGTATGTTGGCAGGGTAGTCGTTACTGATTCGGCCATTCCGGTTGGCCATGCGGAACACGACGTAGCCCTGACCGGTTGCGACATCTTCTCCGTCCACCAGACCCACTTCAGCGTTTGATGAGTCATTGAGCAACAATCCCGAGTAGCCGACCCCGAGGGCCACTACGCGACCGATCGTGATGCCATCGGCGCCGTAGGTTTCGACGCCATGGTTGGACGCGCCCTCGACGTAGACGTCATCGATGGTGAGGTTCGTGGAACGGACAGTGCGGTCACCACCGTGGTTGTCCACACGGACGCCCAATCTACTGCTGAGTGGATGTCGGTCCTGTCGCAAGCATAGGCAGCATCCATCTGACCATCGCCCAACACGAGCACACCCTCCTTGAACGAGCGCCCCTGGCTCAGACTGTCGATGCCCGATTGGATGGCAGCGCGCATGTCTCCGCCGCTGTAGACGTTGTCGCTCGCCCCGGGGGTGATCTCCGGAACCGGCACAATCGATGCACCTTGGGCGCACGTGCTCAGCCTTCAGTCTGGCTCGAGCCAGATCTCCAAGCGGTTGTTAAGCTCACGCAGCGCTTCTGGGCTGTCTGTCGGCACGATCGGGAACTTGCTTCCAGCGGCTCGCAATTGGATGCGGTAGCCAGTCTCAAACTGCTCCCCAATCCAAGCTTCGAGCAGGCTCATCGCGCTCGATGCGCGTTCGGAGTTTCCGTGCACTTCCAACACGATGGTTCGGTCGGAATGGCGCGCCATGAATGCCCCTAGTTCCTCGAGTTTCGCCTCATTCAAGGCACCCACCTGCGGCAGCAGCTCGTTCAACGGTAGATGGACGACCGGTGGAGTCAGCGTCGGCCATGGATCGAGCGACAAAGCATTGGGTAGCGAAATCGGTGGCGTAAATTCGCGGCTTTGGTGCCGCGCGATGTCATCGAATCGTCCGGGGTCCTTGGGCCAACGCCCGTCGGGGTCGGTGCGTGGACCCTGACTGATGACGCTCGGCACGTTCACCTCCTGCTGACAGGTCGAACCCCCGTACGCACACAGGCACAATGTCGACCCCGCTAGCACGATCTTCGTCCAAAAGAACGGGTACCGAGATGGCAACACGGAGCTGACCAATACCGCCAGCGCCATGCCCGAAAGCCACCACAGCGCAGATTGGCACTCCAACGTCGTCACCCGGTAGTAGAGCAACCCCCCCAAGGTGGCGCTGGCCAAGACGAGCGCCCAACCGAACACTCTCGCCCCGTGGCTAGGCGAGAGCACGCCGCTGACCAAGACACGCAGCAATGCCGACGGAAGCACCACAGCCAACCAAAGCGTGCCCGCTGTCCCACCACACAGGCCGAAGGCCAACCACGCGGCCAGGGCAATCATGACCCAGCGCAGTGACTCCACCCATGCCCCTACGTTGGCACGCCGTTTTGCGACACGGCGATGCTGCGCTTGCGCTTCCTGCACCATGGTCGTGTTGGGCGACAGTGACCCCACGACAGTCCCGACGAGGCGCCCGTAGAGTCGCCCCTCGGACTCGGTGGAGTTCAAGAGACGCACATCCGTGATGCGCAAGTCATATGCCGCGTGGTGATCTTTGGCCTCATCACTGCCGACGCCGAGGAATACGACGTCGTTGAGTTCTGCCTGTCGAAGCGAAACGGATGAGGCATCACGAACTGGTTTCTCGCCGGTGCTTTGGGCCAAGGGGGCACCGGAGCGCTGCTGCGCCGTGTCCCCCTCCACTGCATCGCGGGTGTGGGACGTGGCGCCCTGTGCCGTCGGTGTTGCTCTTGCCTGCTCGGGCGTGGTTGGGTCGAGCGCGGCCGTGGACGTCTCCACCTCGTCATCCGGAGGAGGGATGCGCTCGATGGCACTGATCGACGCGCGGTAGAGCGTGATGTCGAACGGCGAAACCTCGAGGGGGGTTGACGCCTTCACTCGAGCCGGGGTGCCAACGTACGCCCCCTCGATGGTGCCGCGAAACCAGTCACTCACGAGCACACCCCGTCGTTGTGCGGAAGCGCGGTCGCATCTGGGTTCGCCAGGTCAGCCATGGTGCGCCCCCGTCGTGCTGCGGGGGGCCTGGGCGATCTTTGGTAGGGTGTCGGGCGCAAACAGCTGGAACGCCTCCAGCGCCGCGCAGACATCCGCTTGGTGAGCACGCTCGCTCGCCCGGACGAGCTCTTGCACCGCCCGCCAGCGCGATAGTTCGTAGGCGCGGAGGGCGCGCAGGTGCGTCGTGTGCCCCATCAGGATCGGTGCGAGCGCGATGGCGCAGAACAAGAAGGTGAACAACAATGGCCTCTCTGGGCGTTTCCACAGCCGCGCCAATCGGTAGGTGGCGAAGTAACATCTGTCCAACTGACGTCGGTACTCGTCGACACTGCTCAGACCTGGCACTTCATCTCGCGCGCCTGGGTGGCGAGAGACCAACTCGGCGCGGTGTTCCTGCACGGCTCTATCCACCAATGGTGCAAAGACAGCGAGTTGTATGGGTTGAGCGAAGCAGGCAGCCAAGCCGCCGAGGATGAGCAGTGGTGGCAACGTCGGTGCCCAACGACTCACCCTTCCTTCCGACCAATGCGGCGCAGCTCCACCACCAGCCACAATCAGTCGCAGTAAGTTGAGCACCATCAAAGCGATGGCTACGGCGAGCAGGGTGCTTGCGATCAGTGAATGTTCTACCAGCCACACGAACAGCCCCCCCGATAGGCCCATCGCCGCACACGGCAATGGGTACCAACGGAGCAGACGACGGAGCCGACGCTGGTTCTGATCATCCAGGCTACGCACGATGGCGTCGTCAAATCCAACGAGCGAGGGCAATCGGCACTGAGACACAGGTTACCTCTTCACGCGGGTTCGACGTACTTCTCGTAGCCGTCGCCCTCCTCGATGTCCTTTTTCTTCTCTTGCAGGAAGCGATGGTGAACGGCCCTGCTGAGTTCTTCCTCGGATGCCAGGCGTCGGCGCTCTTCGCGAAGGCTCGCCTCCACCTGGTGGTAGACGTCGACCTTGACCACCTGGTTCGTTTCCGTGACGTAGATCTGCGCCTCAACCTCCACACCGAGCTTGGCGGTGGCAAGGCGGAGTTCGTTTTCCTTCATGTAGTCATACGCGCTCTTGGTCAGCATCATCTTGAAGAAAATCGGACCTGTCTCGATCGCGAGCAGCATGAGCAGGATGGCCCAAGGAACGACGCCGCCTATTTCGTGGGAGATGTGAATGCGCTTCATCAGACCGTCGAGATGCCGAGCTTGCTTGGCGTTGCTCTCCTGTGCTTGCTTGAGCTGATGGCTGAGGTCTTCCAGTTCCTTCTTCCAGAGCCCGACGTCGCTTTTTAGCGGGGCGTTGGTCTCTTCGTCTTCGTTGAGCGCAGTGGTGAGCTCGGTCTCCATCTTGTCCAACGTCTCTTTCTTGTCGCGCCAGGCGGGACCTCGACCAGGAATGGCATTCGCTGTGCGACCTTCTGCTTCGAGTTCCAGCAAGCGTCGCTGCTCCTTGATTTCGAGGCGCCGTTTCTCGAAGTAGGCAGTTCGCTTTTCCAGATGCTCTTGGGCTCTGGAAATTTTTGCAGCCAGTTCATCCTTCCGCTTCTGGATGCGCAGCTCTGAGTTGCGGTTCAGCTTCTGCAGGTACTCGTTCTGCTCCAGTTCCAGCTGCGCGTCGATCTCTGGCTGTAAGATGCGGATTTCCAGCGGGGCGGAGATGCAGACACCGATGATCGCTGCCATCAGCAATCGCGGGAGCGATTGGAACAACTCGCGCACGGTGATTTGGTCCGTGCCATCACCCTTGCCCGTGCTCGAGACGATGAAGCGGTCGATGTTGAAGATGACCAGCGCCCAGACCAGGCCGGCGCCGGCCGCGAGCGGGATCGTCTGAAGATGAAATTGGCTGCTCAGAGCTGTCGTGTCTTTGGGGCTGAAGACAGTGTAGAAAGCGTAGGAGCCAGAGGCGAACGCCAACACCGTCGTGGCGAGCACGACCCCACCGATACCTTGAAACTTCACCCAGTCGGACCCCGGGCAATGCCTCAGAATTTGGGCGTCTGCACCGGCGCAGAACCAAAGTAGACGTGAAAACCAACCGGGGGTCGGCTCTGGAGCTGGGCTCTGCTGTTGCTTGCTTTGGCTCATGGCAACCCTTCGATGATGACACGAGGTGTGCGGCTGTTTACTCTTGGCATGTGTACTTCGAGAGCGACAGCCTGCAGCGCTGGACTCCTCGGAACGCTGAAGCACTGCAGCGGTCCTGTCGCCGATGCGCGCGGTCGCCGCAGGCGATGTTGGGGGCGCAAGCTGAGCGTCGTCTGGGCTCGGCCCCCGAGGCCCAAGGCCACGAATGTGATGCCCAACTCACCGTTCGTCGCTACCCAAAAGGTTTCGTCGAACTCGCCCCAGACGAAACGTACGTCATCCCTCGATCGCACGAGGCCCCGCGCCACGCCGACGATACGAACCGGGAGCTTGCCCCCGCTGTCGATGAGCACCCGCTTGGGCACAACGATCTCTAGTTCCGTGCGCCACCCTCTTGCCATGCCCATTCGGGTAGCGACAACCCGCTGTTTACGCAACTGAAAAGCGGAATGTGGGTGACTGTATGGGGACGCTTCTGCATCATGGGTGCATGGAGCTGGAGCACGTTCTCATATTCGCGAAGGACCTGAACGCCATGACTACGTTCTACGCTGCGGCGCTTGGGTTGACCGTGTGCGATAGCGAGCCAGGTTTCCGACGCCTGGAGAACGCAGGCCAGGTACTCGTCGCACTGCACGAGATCCCTTCGGAGGTCGCCAAAACCGTTGTCATCGAATCCCCCCCGAAGGCGCGCAGCCGCTCCGCTATCAAACCTTGTTTTCGAGTTCGAGATCTAGAGGCTATCCGTATGTCCGTGCTGCAGTGCGGCGGACAGGTAGTCGCAGACCGCAACTGGGATGACAGTCGTGTTTTGGATTGCGTCGATCTTGAGGGCAATCTGTTCCAGCTAGTCGCGAACACATGATCGAGTTCGACGGTGTCACGAAGAGCTACGGGTCGCAACGGGTGTTGGACTCCCTGAGCTTGTCGATTCGCCAGGGGGAGCTGGTGGCGCTCCTGGGTCCTTCTGGATGCGGAAAGACAACAACCCTCAAGCTCGTCAATCGCCTTCTGGAGCCCGACACCGGCGTGATTCGTGTCGCAGGTCGGGCGGTCGCAGACCGGGACCCGATCGAGCTCCGACGGTCTATCGGCTATGTGTTCCAGCGTTTTGGCCTATTTCCGCATCTGTCGGTGCGACAGAACATGGGAGTGGTTTTGGAACTGGCGGGCTGGGACGAACGGAGGATTGCAGAGCGAGTCGTCGAGCTGAGCGAACTCGTTGGGTTTTCCAACGAGGGGCTCTTGAATCGTATGCCGGCCAACTTGTCTGGTGGCCAGCAGCAGCGGGTGGGGCTGGCCCGAGCGTTGGCGGCGCGGCCAAACATCATGCTGATGGATGAGCCGTTTGGCGCCCTCGACCCAGTAACCCGAGACGCGATTCAGCAGCAGTACACTGAGCTTCACACTCGGTTGGGGTTGACGACCCTGATGGTCACACACGACATGACTGAGGCATTGCTGCTCGCAGATCGGGTGATCGTGATGGATGCGGGCCGGGTCGTTCAGGTAGGCAGTCCCGCGGAGCTGCTTCACCAGCCAGCGGACAAACTCGTCGAGGACCTGTTGCAGACGCCCCAACGACAGCTGCGACGCCTGCAGCAGCTCCGTACCAAGGTCGCTGTGGATGAGTGACGAGCTGACGCGCCAGTTGGAGCTACTGCCCATTCTGCTTGGGTCACACATCGTCGTGGCGACCACGGCGCTGCTCAGTGGTGTCCTGCTCAGCCTGCCGCTGGGTCTGGTGGCGGCGCGGTCGTCTTCGTGGAGCTGGTTCGTGCTCGCCGCGGCCGGCGTGGTTCAGACAATTCCTGGACTGGCGCTGTTGGCCCTGATGGTGCCGCTGCTCGATTCTTTCGGCTTCTGGCCAACCATCGTCGCGCTGGTGCTCTACAGTATGTTGCCCGTCCTCAGAAACACGGTCACGGCGATCACGACTTTGGACCCTTCCGTGCTCGAAGCGGCGAGAGGGGTTGGCATGACGAACGCCCAGATACTTCGCAAGGTGGAGCTTCCACTGGCTCTGCCACTGATCGTGGCAGGCATACGCACTGCAGCGGTTTGGGTCGTCGGCATGGCGACGCTGAGCACGCCAGTCGGTCAGCCGAGTCTGGGAAACTACATTTTTGCAGGGCTGCAGACTCAGAACTGGACGGCTGTGTTGGTTGGGTGCGCGGCTGCAGCATGTCTCGCGCTCGCTATCGATTGGCTTCTTGCAAGCGTCCAACGCGGACTGACCGAGCGCAGCCGCACGACTGTGCTGGTCGCGGTTCTTGGCTTGGTCGTTCTGTTGATCGGGGGCGGGTCCGGGGCAGCGCGGTCGGCAGCCTCGCGGGGCGACGTCGCTCAGTCGCCGTCATCCCAGGCCAACTCGTTGGCAACTGCGGCATCGGAGACCGGGGAGGACCGGCGCGCTACTGAGCGCAAGCCAGTGACACGGTCGTTGCGTATTGGTGCGAAGACGTTCACGGAGCAGTACATTCTGGCGCGCGTGATCGAACGCCGATTGCGTGCGGCAGGCTTTGCGACGGAAAGAATGGAGAGCCTTGGCTCCACGGTAGCGTTCGACGCTCTGAGGGCGGGTCGGATCGATGTGTATGTTGACTACACGGGCACCATCTACTCAAACTACATGAAACGCAGCGAGGCAAGACCGCCGTGGCAGGTCGAGGCGGTGACTGCAGAGTGGCTGGCGTCCCAGCACGGTATCCGGCAGGTGGGTGGTCTTGGGTTCGAAAACGCCTACGCGCTTGCGGTCACTCCAGCTGTTCGCGCGCGCCTTTCAGAAGCCACGATATCTGGTCTTGCGCCCGTGTCCGTGTCGATGCAACTGGGTGGCGACTATGAGTTCTTCGAACGTCCTGAGTG
This sequence comes from Polyangiaceae bacterium, assembly GCA_050298815.1. Lineage (GTDB taxonomy): Bacteria > Myxococcota_A > Polyangia > Polyangiales > Polyangiaceae > SZUA-265. The sequence continues at coordinate 517,981 of JBNKUV010000073.1, read as the reverse complement.
GCAGCAGCTGCGCCAGGCCTATGGGCTCAGATTTCGCAGGACCATCAGCTTCGATTCGACGTTCATGTACGACGCGCTACAGGATGGCGTTGTAGACGTCATCGCCGCGTTCTCCAGTGACGGCCGCATTGCCGCCTACGACCTCGTCGTGCTCGACGATCCAAAGCATGCCCTACCCCCATACGATGCCGTTCTGCTCGTGGCGCCCGACTTGGCAGACGACCCTGCCGTCATTTCCGCGCTGTCGTCGCTGGTTGGCTCGATCGCTGTGCAAGACATGCGCGAGGCCAATTGGATGGTCGATCGCGCAGAGAAGAAGCGCAGTCTCCATGAAGCGGCTGCCTGGCTAGACGCGCGCCGCTGAGCGCGCGAGCGTTGCCGCCATCACTTCCGGATGTTGATGATCGTCGAGGTGTCGTCGTGGGGTAGGTTCAGCACGGCGTGCCAGCCTGCTGGCACTTGAGGTGTGGACCACGTCCACAGCCAGCGGGCGTCACCTGGCGAAAGCTGCAGATTGCCTGGGCCATGTTCGATTCCGAAGCGGTCGTGCCAAAACGCACCATGGACCAGTTGGCCCGACGCCAGCTCGAGCACCCAGGGCACGTCGTGCATCTCAACTCGGTTGGCGAAGCCCCTGGGCTTTGCATTGAGCGCAGTGATGTGTTTGCTGACGACCGCAAATTCACCTCGCTCCGTGACACGAGGATCAGGAATGTCTTCGCCCAGGCGGTCTTTCCCGACACTGGTCAGGGTCGCATAAACCGGCGTTCGGCCTTCATACGCCACGGCGGTTCCGGCAATGACCGAAACGTCGAGCCAACGCCTCGCGTCATTGACGAAGCCGGGGAACTCAGTGCGTTCCCGCACCAGGGTCGCGTCGCGATGGCGGATCCAGTCTCCATCGGCCGTCTCCCAGAACTTCTCGTCGTGGCTTGTGCGGAATCGACCTGTCAACGGCAGCATCGCATGAAAATCGAGGCGCCGTTTGCGCTCCAGGGTCGGTCCCTCGATATCCCACGCCGAGATGCCGCGTTTGACGATGAACGCGACGGGCAGCTGCATGGCCCCTCCCAGTGCGACGCCAGAGAACTCGCTGGGCTTGGCGCGCTCGAGCTTGCTCGAGTCGACAAAACGACCGTCAGTCAGCATTGCCAGTCGGGCTTGCTTGCCGTTTTCGTCTTCAGCATCCCAAGAGCCGACGACAGCGAGTCCGCTTCGACTTTCCATATCCGATGTGGAACGCACGCCCCGAGGTCGTTGATCATCCACGTCGTACACGGTGACGTCCACCTTCGTGCGGGCATAGGTGTACGGCATCGACGCATCGAGATCCGGTTGAATCGCCATGGCCGCAAGTGTCGGATGCCGCAGGTCCAAGGTTGCGCCTTCATCCAGGCAGACGAATCCGCGGGGGCGGATGGGATACCACCCACCGTCGCACCCTTCAGTGCTGTACTGCTCCTTGGCCCGAGCCACCGTCGCACCGGCGTGGAGGTAGCCTAGAACCTTTGCTTCTCGGTCCGGGGCTTCGCGCACTGGGGTGGTGTGGGCCACGGCTCCAAGTCGTGGCCCGTCAGATGGCGGGACTGGCACATCAGGGACTTCGAGTGCCTGGCTGCGACTCAGTGCCACGCCTTCCCCTGTTTTACCGCACGCATTGACGCTCAGGAGCAGCGCCAGGGCGGATAGCCCCGACAACGCGCGGGATCGCTGCTGTTTGCTGAGCATGGGTCATGGGTGGCATAGCCAAAGTGGGACGGCCCAATTTTCTGCGAGTTTGCTCGGGCGCCGCTGGCGCCGGGAGTGCGAAATATTGTGGGCTTGACCTCGTCTGCTGCGCGGAGCAGAACCGTGGACATGCACAAGGGCGGAGTTTTCCTGGCGGTAGCGTTGCTGACCGGCGTCATGCCGGCAGTTGCCCAAGCTGAGGCGGCGGAAAGCGAGTACGGCGACTACGAGCCGCCCCCGGCGGTGCGTCGGAGTGGCTTCACGGTCGGACTCTCCTGGGGGCCGACGTATCTGAACGCGGTCGGATACCCCAACAAGCTTGCCCAGATTGACGTACCTGAGTTCGAGGAGAGCTTCGCTGGGTATGGGGCTGGCAGCTCGATCTGGCTCGGTGGGGCTCTTCGCGATTGGTTCACGTTCGCTCTGGGCGTGAGCTCACGGTCGGACTTTGACCAACAGCTGATCAACGGGGCATTCGTGGTTCGGCTCGAAGGGTTTCCCTTGTTCAGCCTGGGTGGGGAGTACCGTGATCTCGGCGTCTTGGGTGAATTCGGAGCCGGCGGTTCCACCATCCACCGGGATGACGAGGTGGTAGCGGATGGTGGCGCGATGAGCGTTCTGGGGCTCGGTGTGTTCTACGAACCTTGGACGTTTTGGAAGTTTTCGTGTGGGCCTGCCCTGCAATACACCCGCGAGTTCAGTCAATCGATGACGTCGGACGCGGTGACCCTGGCGATCCGTACCAGCCTGTATACGACGCAACCGGACTGAAATTCCTGCGCCCAATTTCCGGCATGGTCTCCAGTGGTTCGGCTCGAAATTTGCGGGACCCATGGTTTGGCGCTTGACGGCGCTTCTGGGCGAACCAAGATCCGCAGGATGAAGCTGCAAACCACTTTCGTGACAGTAACATCGCTGGCTGTGCTGACGTTCTCGACGGGAGCGTGGGCTTGCGGCGGGGGCGAGACGCCCGATACGGATGAAAAGGAGCCGAGCGTGCTGTGCGGCGACGAGGAAGGCGACGACGGCGATGAGAAGGAGCCGAGCGTCTTCTAACTTCTGAGGTGACTACTAGCGGCGTATGCCGCTGACCACCCGATCACGGTGACCGTAGTCGCGCTCGACGAGGATCTCAGTCAAGCCAGCCCGCTGGAATAGCGCGCTGGCTTCTCTTGCTTGCTCCGAGCCGATCTCGATAGCTAGCACGCCGCCTGGGTTGAGACGTGCTGGAGCGCCTGCGATGACGCGGGCGATGGTATCGAGACCTCTTTGTCCACCGTCGAGGGCCAAGCGGGGTTCGAAGTCTCGGACGTTCGCGTCCAGTCCCTCGATGTCGCTACTGGGAATGTACGGCGGATTGGCGCAGATGAGATCGAAGCGCAGGTTCGGGTCGAGTGCTTCGTACAGATCGCCGTGGCGGAAGCACACTTGGGCTGCTCCCAGACGCAAGGCGTTGTCCCTGGCTACGACTAGGGCTGCTTCGGACACGTCCGAGCCCCACACCTCCCAGGTGGGACGGCTGCTGGCAAACGCCACCGCCACGCAGCCCGATCCGGTGCACAAGTCGAGCGCGATCCCATGCTGGTCCAACGCTTCCGTGCGGCGCAATGCGGTGACAACCAGGACCTCGGTATCAGGTCGAGGTACCAACACCTCCGGACCGACTCGGAAGTTCAACCCGTAGAACTCTCGCCGCCCCAGGATGTACGCAATCGGTTCCTCTCGCCGGCGCCGTTGGATCAACTGCCGATAGGGCGCGAGTTCATCGGCCGTCAGCGGCCTGTGCGCGTCCATGATCAGCCGCACGCGGTCGCAGTCGAGCACTTCACACAGCAGAAGCTCCGCGTCTAGCCGCGGCGAATCGAAGCCACGGCCTCTGAAGTCATCTGCCGCCCACGACAAGACCTTGCCGACGGTCCACTGCTGCTCGGCTTCACTCATGAGTGCGTCGACAACGGTCCGTTCAGGTGCCTCCGAGCTTCGCGATCACGTCCGCGATCGCGGCCTCGGTTTCCTGGCGCACCTCGGTGAGACGCTCCTTGGTCAGCGCTTCGAAGCGCAGCACCAACTTGGGACTGGTGTTCGAGGCTCGAACTAGCCCCCAGCTACCATCGGCGTGATTGACGCGCACACCGTCAATGTCGACGACCTTGCCGTACCTGGCCGCGAAGTGTTTCTTCACGCCGTCGACCACTGCGAACTTCACGTCATCGGCGCAGTCGATACGAAGTTCTGGCGTCGATTCCGGCTCAGGCATGTCCGAAAGCAGTTCAACGACGCTCCTTCCTTCCTTGGCAACGATCTCGACGATGCGAAGCGCTGCATAGATGGCGTCATCGAAGCCGAAGTAGCGATCTGCGAAGAAGAAGTGTCCGCTCATCTCACCGGCCAAGATGGCGCTTTCCTTTTTCATCAACGACTTGATCAAGGAATGTCCGGTGCGGCCCATGATGGCCTTGCCGCCGTGCTTTTCAACGTCTGAAAACAGCGTTTGAGAGCACTTGACGTCGCCGATTACCTTGCCGCCGGGGTGATTCGGCAACGCGTAGCGGGCAAACAACGCCAACAACCGATCGCCCCAGACGATCTCGCCGCTGCGATCGACGACGCCTAGTCGGTCGCCGTCGCCGTCCCAAGCGAGGCCAACCAGAGCATTCTTCTCCTTGACGGTCGCGATCAACGTCTCCAGAGAGTGGGCATCAGCTGGGTCGGGGTGGTGGTTGGGGAATGTCCCGTCCATGTCGCAGAACAGCGCCGTTGGGGATAGGCCGACCTTCGTCAGCGCTTCCAATCCGAGGGGACCCGCAGAGCCGTTACCCGCGTCGACGACGAACGGGATACTCGTATCCGCGATGTCGAACCCGTTGGTGACCGAAGCTAGATAGTCACGGCTTGTGTCCTTGCTGACCAGCGAGCCCACACCGTCGGCAGTCGCGAAGTCGCCGCTGTCGATACGGCGAGCCAACTCCTGGATCTGCTCGCCGAAAAAGCTGGCTTTGCCGATCATGATCTTGAGGCCATTTTCGTCTTTGGGGTTATGGCTCCCGGTGATCATCACGCCCCCATCGGCGTTGAGGTGATAGACGCTGAAGTACATCATGGGTGTCGGTCCAACGCCGACATCGATCACGTTGGCGCCCCCTCGCTGTAGGCCTCGGGTTAGCGCATTGAAGATGCGCGGTCCGGATAACCGACAGTCTTTTGCGACAACGATCGTGGGAGGGCTGCCGTCCGCCCCGCCAATCATGTGCGCCAGGCCGCAGCCGATCGCCTCCACAACATCGTCGGTGAGGTCACGGTCGGCAACGCCACGAATGTCGTACTCGCGATAAATGTGCGAAGTCATGAAGCGTTGGCTAGACCAACGCCGCCATCCCCGACAATAGCCAGTATTCTTAAATTCAGTCCGAAAGGGACGCGAGGGTGAAACGGCCGACCCACAGTTGGGTCGTCTCGGCACACGGACCTGGGTTCCGGGAGAAGTTGCCGCGATCCTGGGGGGTGTGTCGTTCGTCCGTATTGTTTCAGCAGTTCGAAGGCTCAGCGCAGATCCCGGTACCGCCCTCCTGGTACCACTGACCGTGCGTATAGAAGAGAGCACCAGGCCCGCTGACTGTTGGCACCCAGACCATCAGGGCGTGAGCGTAGTAGCAGCCGTCCTGGGCCTGCACCCAGCGACCGGGTTGCCACTGCCATCGATTGTCGGCCCACGTCCACTGCCCGTCCGCCCAGGCGCAATCCCTGTTCGGCGCCGAAGGGATTTCTTCAATTTGGGCTGCCGGCGGTTCTGAATCGACCGCTACGGGCATGGCGCCACCGCTGAGCGGATGAGGTCCGGTAGGAATGAGCTCCAAACCCGAGCCGCAGCCACACGCACCCGCGCACAGGGCAGCGACGCGAATCACATTTGCCAAAACCATTCGTAAAACCGTTGCTCGAGCCAGCCGCCGAAGAACATGAACTCGAACATCGCCAAGATCAAGAACGGCCCAAAGGCGAGGCGAGCCTGTCCGAGGCCTTCGCCGGGATGGTTGGCCAGGATGTCGTCTCCTAGTTCGGCCAGAGCCTGCTGTCGCTCGGCCTCGCTCAGCGTCGCAAGTTCGGCGTGCAGCTCCTCCCGTTCCTTCTGCACAGCCTCGGGCTCGTCGATCCGACCCTGCGTCGCGTAGACGGCGATGGCGACGATCGTGCCCTGGACGGCTCCGGCAAGCAGGGCGAATACCGCGCCAACCCAACCAAACCACACACCCGCCAACATCAGCAGTTTCGCATCGCCCAGCCCCATTCCGGCCTGTCCGCGTAAAGCTCTGTACAACACGTCGAATGGCAGCCAGACCACCAGAAAGCCGATGGCACCGCCAAGCAGCGCATCGGTCCAGTCGATGTCTCGCAGAGGTAGGCTCAGCAGGCCAAGTGCCGTCCCCCCCAAGGTGATCTCGTCTGGCAAAATCATGTGCTCAATGTCGATGAACATCGCTGCCAGCAGACCGAGCGCCAGCGTGAAGTAGACCAGGAACGTCAACAGAGCGCTATGAAGCGGAGTGTAGCCTGGCAGATCGAGGACCAGGCCGTCCATCACGCCCCAACCGATGACGCCGCCCAGAGCTTCTATCATCGGGTAGCGAGCGGAGATGCGGGCTTTGCAGCAGCGCGCCCTGCCGCGGAGCAGAATCCAACTCACCACCGGGATGTTGTCGTAGGGTTTGATTCGTTCACCACAGGCAGGACACGTCGACGGCGGGAACGCGATGTTCTGTTCCCGTGGCAAGCGGTGGATGACGACGTTCAAGAAGCTGCCAAAAAGCAACCCCAGAGCTATGGCTGCGCCGAGCAACCACGAGGCAGGGAACTCTGAAAGCAGCATCGCGTGAGCGTAGCTTGCGTCGCCGGTCAGTGGCGAATTCCGAGCAGCCACAAACCGTTTGTCATGGCCTGGAATTCCTCAACACAGACACGACACGCGAAACGGCCGTCAGTTGCCCCACCCAACCCCTAGTCGTGGACACGATTCAGTGACAACCGCTTCAATTTCGATGATCTACGGTGTTTTCTCATCTAACTTCCAATTTGTTTCGGCTGCCTTTAAGGTTCTTTTCGGGTTGACGGTAGGCGTCAACCACACCCAACCGATTCTAGTGAGGACTTGATGACACGGCGAATCGTTTCAATCATCGCGCTGTCTGGCTTATTCGTGCTCGACGCACACGCGCAACCCGCAGCACCCGACAAAGCGCCCCCTGGGAGCGCCGCCAAGCCTGTGGGGCCGAAAGGGCCGGGGCCAGGTGGTCCCGCAGCCAAAGGCCCGGGTGGACCCGGGGCGAAGGGTCCTGGAGCCCAGGGGCCAGGGGGTCCGGAAGCAAAGGGGCCCGGCAAGGGTCCGGGCCCGAAGGGACCAAAACTTCCAGGCGCCAAAGGGCCGGACGGCAACAAGGGGCCGGGTGGTGAACGTGCGGCGAAGGGACCGGGAGGCCCCGGTGGGGGCAAAGGCTCCGAGCGCATGCAAGAGCGCATCGACAAGTTGAAGGAGCGCGCCGACAAGCTGCGTGCGGAAGGCAAGGAGCGTGCTGCGGAGGCTCTGGAGAAGCAGGCCGAGCGCTTGAAGGCAGGCCCGCAGCGCAATCCTGCCAATCGGGCAAAGATCCGTCGCGCGCGCAAGATGGCTCGCATCAAGCTACTTCATCGCCGCTATGGCGAGCACTTGAAGGACACCACCGTAAAACAGGAAGTGGAGATGCACGCCCGTCGTTCCGCCAACCTTTCTCGCATGAAGACGGTCGTCAATCAGCGCGAAGATGGCGAAAAGAAGACGGAACTACTGAAGAAGATCAACCGCTTGATGGCGAAAGAAAATGCTCGCCACAGTCGTACCATGGCTCGGCTCACCAAGAAGCAAGATCGTCTGGCCGGTAAGAAGGACAAAGAAGACGACGACAAGGGCGAACCAGCAGACAAGGGAGCCGCCGGTAGTGGTGGCAAGTGAAAGGTTCACAGTGATGCAGAAGCTCAGTATCGCAATGTTGGCGTTGGTGATGGCGGCGTCGTGCGCCAAGAAGCAGGAAGCGCCCAAAGAAGAAGAGAAGGTTTCGGCGGAGGAAGCTGCTCAGCAGGCCAAGGATGCCAAAGAGAAAGCTGCCAAAGAAAAGGAAGCGCAGGTCACGGCGTTGGCGGAGGAGCTGAAGACGAAGGAAGACTTCGAAGAGGCTGCCGAAGAAGCCATTGACGACGAAAACCTCGAAGCCGAGCTCGCGAAGCTCGAGGCCGAAATCGATCCCGAAGCTGCGGGGGAAGAAACGTCGCCAACGAAGGCGGCTCCCGCTCCGAAGAAGCCCGCTGCGCCGTAGGACGCAACATACAACCCCACCGGTACTCCTTGGTGGAAGCGTTGAGGCGACGCCAGTTGGCGGTCGCCTCAACTGCTTTGTGGGTGTGTCCATCGTACGGGGGCTCCACCCCTTGTAGGCGGGGTGCGTCGATGTGGCGGCGCGCGTCACTGGGTCCAGCTGTGTGGGTGCGAGCCGCACCTGGCGGTGGAACGCGAAGGCGCATCTGGTTGCTTTGGCGGGCGCGCTGGTTTCGCCGGGGCGTCGGCTGATCTAGCCTTGCGCCCATGACTGCAGAGACGGGGACCCTGACCTTGGAGCAATACTCGGTGGACGCCAAAAGCTGGGTCGCGGCGGCCCAGCAACTAGCGGATGAGTTTCGCCATGAACTCGTCGACCCGCTGCACTTGCTGGTTCGGGGTTTGGAGAGCCAACCAGGGGTGTCGGACGTGTTTGAGGCAGGAGGTGCTTCGAGTGAACAGGTGCTATCGTCGGCCAAAGCGGCGTTGTCCCGGCTCCGCACGTCTGCGGAGCCAGCATTCCTTTCCGATTCCTTGTTGGCGTTGCTCAAGCGCGCTGAAAAAGACGCTCGAAAAACCGGTGGGGGCGTCCGCTCGGAGCATTTACTCAACGCACTGACCCAAGAGATTCGTGGCGCGGTGTTCGAGGTTTTGTCCGCGGCAGGCGTGGGGCCTGGCGCGTTGCGTCCACACGTTGGGGCGCTGACTCGTGCGAGCAAAGGTTCAACAAGCAGCGCTGACAGCGGTGAGTGGGTTATCGACTTGGTTCAGGCCGCCAGGGCGTCCACACTCGATCCGGTTGTCGGGCGCGGTTATGAAATCCGGCGCCTTTTGACGATTCTCGAACGCCGGCAGAAATGCCACCCGTTGCTCATTGGCGAGGCCGGGGTTGGCAAGCGCGCGGTTGTACGAGGTCTAGCCGCAAAAGTTGCTCAGGGAGATGTTCCGACCAGCTTGGTCCAGGTTCGGTTGCTGGAGCTGGACGTTGGTGCTTTGACGGCGGGGACCCGTTTGCGCAGCGACAGCGAGCTGCGAATGCGGAAGCTGATCGACTCCGCGGCATCCGCCGACGTGCCCACGATCATCGTCATCCCATCCATTGGACGCGTTCTCGGTGCGGGGCCGATGGCGCCGTCCTTTGGTGATCTGCTCTCATCTGCGATGGCGCGGGGATCGCTGCGGCTCTTGGCAACTACCGGGCAAGACGGCTGGACGCGAATGCAAAGCCAGGACCCCGCGCTGGCTCGTTTCTTCACGACGGTGACGATCGATGAGCCCAGCCTCGAGGGGGCCACGGACATCGTGCGAGGCATGGCGGGCGCCTACGAGGCTCATCACCGAGTGCGAATCAACGAGGCGGCGATTGTTGCGTCGGTACAACTCGCAAAACGCTACGTCCCCGACCGCTTCCTCCCGGATAGCGCGCTGGACCTGCTCGACGAGACTGCGGCCGCACGCCGTGTGGAAACGGACGGCGTGCCAAGCGCTCTCGACAGCGCGCGGACGGAGCTGGCGTCCCTCGAAGCGCAAAAGAATTCTCTTGCCGAAGCTGAGGATACGAGAAGCCGGGAGAAGCTCAATGAGCTGCAAGCGCGCATTCTCGAGCTCGCGCCTAGCGTGGAGGCGCAGGCAAGCAAGATAGCGTCACGCCGCGGGGCCGTCGCTGCGGTGCGACAGCTGGGACGCGAGCTCAGTGACGCCAAGCGCGCCTGCGAGGCGGCCAAGAGCAGCGGTGACTTTGCGACACTCGGACAGCTCGAACACGCCACGATACCAGGCTTGGAGAAACGCCTCCTTGCGGCCGAGAAGGAAGCTCGTAGTTCCGGCGTTGATCCGGAACCGGCAGTGGTCGACGAGGCGCACATCGCGGCGACGCTGGCGGAATGGACACAAATCCCAGTCGCAAAGATGCTCGAGGGGGAAGCGGACAAGCTGCTCAAGATGGAGGAACGGCTTTCCCGGCGGGTTGTGGGTCAGGCCGATGCCGTGCGAGCGCTTGCGCTGGCGGTTCGTCGCGGCCGTGTCGGATTGCGAGACCCGAAGCGCCCCATTGGTTCATTTCTCTTCCTCGGAACCAGCGGCGTCGGTAAGACCGAGCTCGCCAAAGCTCTTGCAGAGTTCTTGTTCGACGACGAGCAAGCTTTGACCCGCTTGGACATGAGTGAGTTCATGGAGCGCCACATGGCGCAACGCTTGTTGGGTGCTCCGCCGGGCTACGCCGATAGTGATCAAGGGGGCTTCTTGACCGAGGCAGTGCGTCGTCGGCCGTACTCGGTGTTGCTTTTCGACGAAGTGGAAAAGGCGCACCAAGATGTGTTCAACCTCCTGCTGCAGGTGTTGGATGATGGGCGGCTGACGGATGGTCGAGGACGCCTCGCGGACTTCACCAACACCGTTGTCATCATGACCAGCAACATCGGCTCGGAGCGCATCATCGAAGCGCAACCGAATGTGTTCGAGTCAGCCGAGGGCCGCGAGGCGCTCAAGGACGTGTTGCTGGAGCGGCTCGGAGAGTTCTTTCGGCCGGAGTTCCTCAATCGTATCGGAGATATCGCGGTGTTCAGCCCGCTCAACAAAGAGGACTTGCGCAAGATCGTCGATATCCAACTTGCCGGCGTCCAAAAGCTCCTTGCCCGCCGAAATCTGAAGTTACAGGTCGACGACGATGCGAAGGCTCAGTTGGTAGAGCTCGGCTACAATCCCGCACTCGGCGCCCGACCGCTTCAACGTGTTGTCGTGCGTCACGTCCAAGACCCGCTCGCGGAGCAGTTGTTGGCCGGTAAAATACCCGACCAAGGCACGGTCCGAGTGGGGGTACAAGATGGCGAGTTCACCTTTGATATTGTCTGAGCCTGATGTTGTCTGAGCCCCTGTGCGGGCTCTCGAAGCCTCGCTAGCGTTCGCGGCTTATCGTCGCGACAGGCAGACACTCGGGTCGTCAGTGGTGGTGGTGACCGTCTGGGCCGTGGGCGTGACCGTGTTGCAGTTCTTCGCCGCTGGCTGTGCGTACCTCGCGAACGGTGACGGAGAAGTGGAGCGTCTTGCCAGCGAGTTCGTGGTTGGCGTCCAACTCCACGGACCCGGGTTTGACTTTGCGGATGCGAACGACGGCGGTCCCGCCGCTTTCCGTGCTCAGCATGAGCTCCATGCCTTTTTCCGGAGTGATATCTGAGGGCAGCTGATCCTTCGGGACTTCGAAAACAAGTCCCTCATCCATCTCGCCGTATCCCTGCTCGGGGGACACCGTCACGTCGAAGCTATCCCCTGTACCGCGACCTGCCAGAGCTGTTTCTAGCCCCTCCACGATGTTGCCGTGGCCATGGAGGTAGTGCAGTGGGCCGTTGCCCTCGCTGCTGTCGAGGATGGTGCCCGCGTCGTCCTTGAGTGTGTAGTCGATGCCGACGACCATGTCGTTGTCGATTTTCATCGTGCCGGGGTATCGCACCGCGCACCCACACGCCAGAGTCATTGGGTTCGCGCTCGGCGAAAAGCGACCTCAACTTTGGTCCCGACGGACGGTGGTTTCCGCCGCTCACGGAACCTCACGCGCTTGGTCGAACCCCTCGGTCCAGTACACGCGGCAGGCCGCACTCCGCCCCATCTCATGCACGCAATGCACGAAGTCTCGAGGAAATGGGCGGCGCAAACAGGACAGGGTGAGCTCCCGCACGGCAGACGGAAGCTCCTGCCTGGTGGCGAGGTAGGATCGGTCGAGGCCGTACCAGCTCAGCGCCAATCGCTCACAGTCGTGGGGTGTCGGAGCCTTCCTCATGCAGGAGGTAGTCAAGGCCCCGAACAGCGCCAGCGCCGCAGCGTGACGGAGACGCATCACAGTCAGTAGATAGTACTTGGGTCCGGACTCGCAAGGTGGAGCTGACACCATGCGCAGTTCTGGCGAGCTCATCGTCGCGGCGGTGCAGTCTGGGAGGAGAGCCTGGGTGGGTTTTCTGCTGAATTGCCGGCCGGCACAGCCCCAAATGCGGGCTTTGGGCCGAGGTCGCCGACGAAGCCTTGAAACTCCCCGCGCCAGCCGGCGTAATTGGCGCGAGGTCGAGCGCGTGGGAGCGATGTCGCTCACCTCGGAATGGAGTATCGAGAAGATGTTTGGTCACATACGTTTGTCTGTCCTGGGTACGGCGTTGGCATCGGCCACTGCGGTGGCTTCCTGTGGCGGTTCCACGCCCCAAGCGGAGGCGCCGTCCGCCGCCGATGGCGAGGCCTCGGAGAGTGGTGAACAAAAGGCGGCCGCGCCCGCGTCTGCCGTAGAAGAGACCGCTTGGGCGGACATGGACCGCGAGCAGCGGCTCGAGTTCATGGGCACCGTGGTCATGCCCGCCATGGAGAAGATGTTCAAGGAGTACGACGCCGAGGGGTTTGGGGAGTTCGGCTGCAAGACTTGTCACGGCGAAGACATGGAGGCGGTCGACTACAAGTTGCCCAATGGTCTGTACGCATTGCCCGCGTCCGATCCGGTCGCGGCCGCGAAGGACTACGACGCGGAAGTAACGGCGTTTATGTTGGATAAGGTGACGCCCCAGATGGCGGAGCTGCTCGGTGAAGAAGTGACCTGTATGAGCTGTCACGAAGCCGAGTAACCAAATACGTCGCTTGAAGTACACGAGGTGACAACCGCTCCCCAGACCGCCGCAAGAGACGGCGGCGACGGGCACGCGGTTGGCAACAAGGATCTGTCATAGGAGCAAACATGAGCAACACCACCACGTCTTTCGCACTCACCGCCGCAGCCCTCTTTGCAGCCGCTTGCGGTAGTTCCCAAACGCCAGCTGAGTCACCGGCGACGGATACGGCCACAGCTACCGAGGACACCGTCAAGTGCCTCGGGATCCACGACTGCAAAGGGCAGTCTGCCTGCAATGTCGAAGGTGGGCACGCCTGTGCTGGTTTGAACGACTGCAAGGGCAAGGGCTGGATCAAGGTGAGCAAGACCGAGTGTGACGAGAAGGGCGGCACCGTTCTCTGAACCGGGCGCCCGAGCCGGCTTTGATGGGGCCCTATCTTCGTTGGGGCCCCACCACGGCGGCGTGCTCGAGTAGGCCCGTCTGGGTCCAACGCAGCAAGTATCTCACGACTTCTTCGGGCGGCATGCCTGCGCTTTGCGCGAAGGCACTCGAGGCTTCGAAGCTCTCGCCCGCAGCGACTCGCCCGAGCAGGCTCGCTTCACCTTCATCCAAGTGGCGCGTCCAGACTTTCAGGTCTTGCCGCCACACGAGGTAGAGTCTGGGTGTCGCTGTCAACTCCGTAGCAACATCTTCCGAAGCGAGCCCCTCACTCTTGGCTTGGCGCAGCGTGTCATAGTTGGCGTGGCAGGTGACTAGTCGAACATAGGGCGCGGTCTGGAATCGAAGGGCGGGCCACGTCCGGGGAGGAATGCTCGCCAGTTCGTCTCGCGTGATTGGCGCTCCGTCTGGAGCATCGAGAACGCTGCGGATAGCGTATTCGATGCGCGCCAAATCTGCGGCATCGGCGTTCGTTGCCGCGGAATCGTGCCTTCGGATGAACTCGGGGAACGGTTCAGCGATGTGCGTCATGTCTGGGCTCTTGCTAGGGTGGGCCAGCAAGAAATCCGTCACCAGATTGTGGAAGTGCACTGGCCCAAGACGCCATTGCGTCAGAGGAAACAGTTCGGCCAACGTGTCGAGCAGCCGATAAAAGTAGGCCTGAGCATAGACTTCGAGGCGGTCCGCTCGACGAAACGACGGGCTCTCGTCGAAGCAAGCGTCCACTTGCGCCCGGGTGGCGTCGTCACACTGCCTCAGAAAGTCCACGGCTCCCGTCGGGTGGGTGATGACGCGCCAGAATAACGCTTGCACATCCGCCAGCGAAATTTGTGAGGTCACGTCGTCGCCTCCCCCCGAGCGCCCAGGGAGGACTGCTGTAACCACGCTGCTTCGATGCGGGCCGCATGGCGCTGGTCTGCGCGGAGGACCTCCCACTCGGGAATATCTTCGTCCCACTCGACCAGAGTCGATACCCTGCCGAACCGCGGAAGGACCGCTTCGTAGAGCTGCCATACTTCGTTGGGCACGGCGCCCTTGTGTGAGTCCAAACGGTAGTGGCCATAGTTCGTGTGATTGGCCAGATGAAACTGCCAAACTGCGTCTTGTGGGAGCGCTTCGACAAATTGTGTCGGAGAGAACCCGTGGTTTTCGGCACTGACAATCACGTTGTTGAGATCGAGCAGCAGCTTGCAGCCCGTCCCGTGAACGAGCTCGGCGAGGAAATCCCATTCGCTCATCGTGCTGTTGCGATACGTAAGGTAACTGGAGACGTTCTCCATGACTAGCGGCCGCCCGAGGCAATCTTGCACACGATGCACGTTTGTCGTGACGATCTGCAGCGCTTCGTCTGTGTACGGTAGGGGCAGCAGGTCGTGGGAGTGGTTACCGGCGTGATGGGTCCAGCACAAGTGGTCGCTCACCCAGGCTGGTTCGAAGAGTTGGAACAGCTCTTTGATTTGCGACAGGTAGTGATCGCTCGGGCCTTGTACGGAACCGATCCCCATCGATACCCCGTGAAAGACGAGCGGCATATCTTTGCGCAGCCTCTCCAGTACGGCTCGTGGTCGGCCGCCGCCACCCAGGTAGTTCTCCGTGATACACTCCACCCAATCGACATCCAGCCCGGTACTCAGGGCGAGGTCGTAGTGTGGAACCCGCAGTCCGACGCCATGCCCCAAATACGGGCGCCCAAACGAGGCTGGTCCGGGGTTTGTGGTGGCTAGGTTCGAAGATGCTAACGGAGTCATACTTTGCGCACCAAGAAGCGTTGCAGCGTTGGCTGCTCCGCGGGGTCGATCATGCCTTTGTGGCATGCGATACGTAGTTGCTTCTCAATGGTATCGACGCCATCGATGTTCGGTAACAAGACTCCACGACGTTCTCCGGCCGTGACGACTACCCCGTATCGCTGAGGGTCGAGGTAGTCCGCTGACGGGACTGTTTCTGGAGGTTCCAGCACGCTGATTTCGATTTGAAGCTCTGCCAACTCGTCCGGGCGAAGCGGGGGAAAGCGAGGATCTTCGCTGGCGGCGGCGATGGCAAAGTGGCTCACCTCCTCGGCCATGGTCGCCCGAGTCGGACTCAATTGTCCGATACAGCCTCTCAAGTCGCCGTCCGGTTTGCGCAGGGTCACGAACACCGCCCGGGGTTTCTGCCACGCGTCCGGCAAGGGGTCAGGGGGAGCGCCAGGAACGCCCAAGTGCTGGGCGATCGCCGCGCGCGCGATCTGCAGTAGCTCGTTCGGGGGGGCACTCTGGTCGCTCAAGATGGCCTCCGTGTAGCCGACCCCGAACGGTCCCTCGTAGGACAGCACTTTCGCCCCCTCAGTGTTGAAGTGTGTTGCGCCGCAGGCAACTTTCACCGAGTCGACCACGTCCTCCGCCGCGAGAGCTCGCAGTTCGGGATCCGGAGAGCATGCCCGGGCGTAATCCTTGGTCTTCAAGGCCTCGACGAAACGGCGATCGAACTCCGCCGCCAGCGGGTGGTAACCAGCAGGGGCGTCCGGCAACAATCGATGGCTCATGTCGCCGGAGGCCAGGATGCCCCACTGCTCGCCGCGCACCTGGGCTGCTTGACGAAGCACTTCACCCATTCGCTCCTCCGTTCCGGACCCAGGATAAGGCAAGGAGATGACCAGGGTAGGACCTGCCCACCCCGCTGCTGCGACGAAGTGCAGCGGTACCAACGCGCCGTGATCGAGCGGCTCGTTGGGTAGCGGCACCGATTGTATTCCGACCCGTTCCGCCAAGTCACGAACGACGCCAGCCGCCTCCGGTGCACCGACAAACTCCGCCGCGACATTCGGCACCCCGAAGCGAGCGAAGGAGCCACTCACTCTCTGGCCGTAGGCTAGTCCCCATGCCGTCGGGTGACGCTCTGCGTGCGGGGTCACGACGACGAGGAGGTCCGGTGTTGCTTGCACCAGCTGAGCTGCGGCTTGGCGCATCGCACTCGTCGTCTTGGTGCAGGCGCGGCCACGAGGGCCTGCAATCGCCGGGATCACGATCGGGGCGTGGCACATCAACGTGGCTATCGAGATCATTTCAGCTCACAATCCGCAGCCGTGCGCGGCGAGCGCCCCAAGTGCCCGGGAGTTCGTCGAAGTGGCCTGCCAGCAGTTGGCGGCAGTTCTTGCAATGGCCGGAGTTGTCGAGATGCCAACGGCCGAGAGTGTACTGCGTGCGTTCGATGAGCAACTCGCCACAGCCTGTGCAATAGGTGCTTTGGCTCTCGCCATCGGACATGTTGCCTGTGTAGACGTGCTCGAGCCCAGCGGCCCGAGCTTGCTTCCGAGCGCGCAGCAAGATAGCGCTCTGTGTTCGCCCCTTATCCAGCAGCTTGAAATCTGGGTGAAACGCGGTGAAGTGCAGGGGGACCTGCGTTCCGAGGTGGTCCGCAAACCACTCCGTCAGCTGGGCGATTTCGGCTTCGGAGTCGTTCAGATCTGGGATGAGTAGTGTTGTCACCTCGAGCCACACGTTCGTTTCCTTCCGCACCCACTCCAGTGTCTCGAGCACTGGGGCGAGCTCTGCGTAGCATTGTTTCTTGTAGAAGCCTTCAGTGAAGGCCTTCAGATCGATGTTTGCCGCATCGAGGTGACGGAAGAAGTCCTCGCGGGCTCGCTCCGTGATGTAACCGGCGGTGACCGCGACGTTCTTCAGTCCGTGCTCGTGAGCAAGCGCGGCACAGTCGATCGCGTACTCGGCAAAAACTACTGGATCGTTGTAGGTATACGCGATGCTCTTGCACTCGGCATTAGCGGCCGCTTCGACGATTGCTTGGGGGCTGGCCACGTCCGTTAGTCGGTCGTCTTGTCGCGCTTTGGAGATGTCCCAGTTCTGGCAGAAACGGCAACCCAGGTTGCACCCCGCGGTGCCGAAGGACAACACACTCGTGCCCGGGAAAAAGTGGTTGAGCGGCTTCTTTTCGATGGGATCGACACAGAAGCCCGATGCGCGGCCATAGCTGTCCAATACTACTTGTCCAGACTCAGCTTTGCGCACGTAACAGAACCCGCGCTGGCCGTCTTTCAAGTGACAGGCGCGAGGGCAGAGGTCACACTGCACCCGCTGGTCGTCGACACGGCTGAACCACGGTCCTCGGGCCACGCCGGGTCGCAAGGTGCCGAAGGGGAGAGTCATACCCAAAGGATCTGCCTCTCCTGAGCCGTGTCAACCCCCCAAGGACGCACGGTATAGGGCCGGGGCCACGCAACGCAAGTGCCTGAAGTGGGCCAAATCCTCCAATGATGATCGACACGTGCGAGAAGTTCGTAGGAGGCGCTCTCGGCCTGCAAAAGATGCCGCCTTGGTTGACAGGGTCTTGCTCCGACTTAGTTTGCCACGGTTCAAGACCGCACCCGCATCGATTGCGTGTGCACCTGGGGCGATTCGTTCACCGTCTCGATTCGTCCGTAGCTAACGGCGCTCCGTTCAAATGAGCGCTAATGGAGACTGTATGTCTGAATTTGACGCAGAAAACACGCTTCGTGGAGGCGCACCCGTACCGAAAGGGTTCGTGCCTCTCCTGGCGTTGAGAGCCGGTGTGCTGGTTCCCGGTTCGACCGAGTTGTTTGCTGTTGGCAGGTCCCGATCGGTTGCCCTCGTTCACGCGGTGCATGTGGGTGATGTCGTGGCCGTCGTCCCACAGCGCTCCGCCAAGACCAATGAGCCAAAGCTGGAAGACCTTCACGAATTCGGGACGTATGCCCGCGTCGTGCAAACGTCTCGGGTTGGGGACAATACGTACCGGCTCGGTCTCGAGGGGCTCGGGCGGTTCAAACTCGAGGAAGTCGACTACTCATCCGCACCTTATGGCAAGGCGAGGGGCACGTGGATCGAGGAGACAGTCAACGACTCGCTCGAGGCCCGTTTGTTGGTTCAAGCCCTTCGAGACAAGCTGGCGGAAGTTCGCCAAGGTGGTGGTGCGCTCGGGGACTTGCCCGCAGAAGATACGGAGCCAGGCCTGTTTGCAGATCTGGTGACCACGGCGCTGGAAGTCGAAGTTCCGGCGGCCGTCGAATTGCTCGGCATGTCTGACGCAAGTGAGCGGCTTCGACGTGTGATCGAACTGCTCGGAGAGAGGGCAACGACTGCCAAGTTGCGGGACGAAATCGCGCGGGACGTGCGCCAGCAGTTTGGAAAGCAGCAGCGCGAAGCGATTCTCAGAGAGCAACTCAAGGCCATCCAGAAGCAGTTGGGAGAAGAAGGCGACTCTGAGGACGATCGCCTGCGGCAAAAGCTCGAAGATGCGGATCTTCCAGAAGAGGTGCGCGAGATCGTCAACCGCGAACTGAAGCGCATGACGAGTGCGCGAAGTGGTCCGGAAGGGCACGTCATTCGCAACTACCTCGATTGGATAGCAGAGTTGCCGTGGACAAAACGCGCCGAGGTCGATGAAGACATCGGCCGCATCGCGGAGCAATTGGATGCCGACCACTTCGGGCTCGAAGACGTCAAGAAGCGCATTCTCGAGCACATGGCTGTCCACTCGTTGTCCGGTAATCCCCGCGGCACCATCTTGGCCATGGTGGGTCCTCCGGGTGTCGGCAAGACATCCTTGGGTCAGAGCATCGCCGATGCGACGGGTCGCCCGTTGGTGCGCATTGCCCTCGGTGGGGTTCGAGATGAAGCCGAAGTCCGCGGTCACCGTCGCACCTACGTGGGAGCGTTACCGGGGCGGATCCTGCACGCGCTTCGCAAAGCCGGCGTGAAGAACCCTGTCGTGCTTCTGGACGAAATCGACAAGTTGGGCACAGGTTGGGGGGGCTCCCCAGAAGCAGCGTTGCTCGAAGTGTTGGACCCAGAGCAGAACAAGAACTTCACGGATCACTACCTCGAAACCCCTTTCGACCTATCGGAAGTAATGTTCATCGCGACCGCCAACGCACTCGAGCCCCTGTCCGCGCCGCTCCGCGATCGACTCGAGATCGTCGAGCTCAGTGGCTACACGGAGGTAGAGAAGAAGGAAATTGCGCGGCGGCACCTGATTCCGAAGCGGATGAAGGAAAGCGGCGTGCCCGACGAACTGGTGCAGTTCGACGATACGGGACTTGGCGCCGTCATCGCCGACTACACCCGGGAAGCTGGCGTGCGGCAGTTGGATCGCGAAGTCATGCGGATTGGCCGACGAGTGGCACTCGATGTCGCCAAGCAAAAGAGTGCAGCGGCAGCTGACGGAGTCGATGAGCAGCTCAAGCGTGTCGTCATAGCGGCAGAGAACATCTCCGACTTCCTCGGCAAGCCACGGTTCTTCAGCGAGGTTGCGGAACGGACATCGATTCCAGGTGTCGCAACTGGTTTGGCGTGGACACCCTTCGGTGGAGACATCCTCTTCATCGAGACCACTCAAATGCCCGGCAAGGGTAAGCTGGAGATCACGGGCAAGCTAGGTGACGTGATGAAGGAGTCCGCTCGTGCAGCGCTCAGTTATGTGCGCAGCCACTCCGCCGAACTCGAGATCGACCTAAGCCGCTTGGACGAGTCCGATCTACACATCCACGTGCCGGCGGGTGCGGTGC
Source organism: Polyangiaceae bacterium (assembly GCA_050298815.1). Classification (GTDB taxonomy): domain Bacteria; phylum Myxococcota_A; class Polyangia; order Polyangiales; family Polyangiaceae; genus SZUA-265. The sequence continues at coordinate 498,375 of JBNKUV010000073.1, read as the reverse complement.
CCAAAGACGGTCCCTCTGCGGGGGTGACCATCTTCACGGCATTGGCTTCGCTCCTGTCGGGCCGAAGAGTGCGGCACGATACCGCCATGACTGGAGAATGCACATTGCGTGGTCGTGTCCTGCCCGTCGGTGGAATCAAAGCCAAGGTCATGGCTGCTCACCGCGCTGGGATCCGACGCGTGATCCTGCCAGAGAAGAACCGCCGCGATCTGGATGACGTGCCGGAGACGGTGCGGGCCGAAATCGAAGTGCTGTTCGCCGCGGACATGAGGGACGTCTTGGCGGCCGCGCTCGATGACACAGTCGTCGATGATGGGACTGGCTTCCTCGGGGGAGCCGGACCCGAATCGGGGAGCGATGAGCGCCACGATACCCTGTCCTGAAGATAGCTGAGAATCGCTTCGAGCTCCCAAGGGTTCGGAGCGGCCCGGGTCCTCCTGCCTGGGATGGCGGCACACCGAGTCTTTGTTGGGTTCTGGTTCGGTGTTGCCGCCACTTTTTTCGAATTGGAGTGCTGCGCTATGTGTTGTAACTCCTGGACACATGGTTCAGCGCGTTGTTCTCATTCAACTCAAGCACGAGCACCGCACCGATGCCCAGCTCCGCCAGGTGGCTCGCAAGGCGCTCGAGGTGCTTCCCCATGCAGCGCGTGTGATGAACGTCACTGTGCATCTGGCAAGCGATAGGCGCACCCAGGATGACTGGGATATCTGCATCCTGGTCCGCTTCGCGTCGATGGCGGATCCTGAGGTGTATCGGGTAGATCCGATCCACCGTTCGTTTGCCGATAGGTACCTCAAGCCGATGCAGCGGCGGATCTTCGTCTACCACTTCGAAGACTTCGAGCCTCAAATCCCCATTGCGGGAGGGTGAGGTGGGTTTGTCAGCGCTCGCCGTACGGATCGGGTGCTGCCGGCTTTGCTGGCTCCGGCGTCGGCTGCGGTTTGGGAGTCGGCGAAGCCTGGCTGGGTTTGTGCGACTTGGGTGTCGGTTTCGGAGCGGGAGTCGTTTGGTCAGAGGGCTTGCCGTCTGGTTCGGCAACCACGGGAGCTATGGACGGGCGTTCCGTTGCTGACTCCGCTGCGTGTCGCCCTCGTTGCTCAGTTCTTGGGGCCGCACCCCCGGCACCGTCCGGTGATACTCCAGCGCGTGGATCGTGAGCAGTCTCGGGTTGGGTTGTGGAAGCGGCTACGTCGCCTTCATTGCGGACCGCATCTACCCCCGAACCGCCAGCAACCAGATACCAGGCACCACCAGCGACCGCGACTGCGGCGACCGACAGCCAGAGCACCTTCAGGCTGGGCGCGGTAGCCATCGGCGAGTGTGTACTCGCTACCGAGAGCTCCCCAGTAGAGCCGTCTGGCGAGCCGCTGTCGATGGGGACTGTCTCTTTCAACGAATCCGGTGTGCCGACGACCGGTGGTACAGAGTTGCCCAGATCCAAAGGGCGCGGCTCGATGTTGAGTGATTCCGCGAGCTGAATGATAGCATCGGTGGCCGTGCGAAATCGTCGCTCGGGGTCACGCTCGAGGCAGCGCTGCAGCCACACATCGAATGCCGACGGTGGCACTTGTGTAGCGCCCAGCTCGTGCAGTCGTTCCGAGGCGGGGGGAACGGGCTCAATTGTGATTTCACCGACCAGAGACGCGAGTGTGCCTTCGCCAGTAGCGCTCTTCCAGAACGCCTTTCCCGTCAGGAGGTAGAACGCGATGAGACCTAATGCCCAGATGTCCGTCTGCGGTGTCACCGCTCTGCCAGTGGCTTGTTCACAGGCCATGTATAGCGGAGTGCCTCGCAGGTCCTGGCTCACACCGGCGGTGCCGCTGAGTACCTTCGCGATTCCGAAGTCGAGGATCTTCACCATGGGGTTCGTCGACTGCGGGGCCTCGACGAACAGGTTGTCCGGCTTGAGGTCTCGATGCACGATTGGGCGAAGGTCCCCATTCTTGTCTCGATACGTATGCGCTTTGTGCAGACCCGCGGCGACTTGCTCCAAGTAGCGCACTACTTGCTCGGGCGCCAATGGGCCGCCTTCGTTGACCAGTGCTTCGAGTGATTTGCCGTCCAGCAGCTCCATCACCAAGAACGACAGGCCCGTCTCTGGGTCACTTCCAGCATCCAACACTTGTACGATGTGTGGGCTGCGGATCCGCGCAGCTACCTTCGCCTCCAACTCGAACTGTTTGGCAGCCGCCGCACTGGCTAGCATCGCCGGCCGCAAGATCTTGATCGCGACGGGGGCCTCCGTCGTCAGGTGCATGCCCGCGAAGACGGCCCCCATGCCGCCTTCGGCGATGAATCGATCGACGCGGTAACGCCCGACGAAGGTTTGGCCAGGGTTCAGGTACACGTTGCTAGGCCTTCAACCGTACCGTAGAATATTGGTAGCATTCGCCGTGGAGTTTCGGTGCAGCTGTCATGGGGTGGTGGGACGAACGCAGCGGATACCTGCCAGTTTGCTGCGCCCATCGCTGCCGCGCAACGTGCCGTTTTGCAGTTGTAGTTCCGTGTCGAAGTCGTAGGCGCCACCCAGCACTGCGTGGCTACCCTCGCCGAGTACGGCGCAGTCGACGCAGGTTGCTGGTGGGGTGGAGGTCAGATCCATGACGTATTCTCCGACGTTGCCAGCCAAATCTGCGTGACCCCAACGGCCGTTGCCCGCGGGCTTGGAGCCAGCGATCGAAATGCAGCTGGAGTTGTCCGTCGTGTTTGCCGGACACTCGTTGGCATCGTACGTGGCGTAGGTGCTGTCGATCTGCGTGGATGTTGCGGGGTCGGACCAGGGGTAGACGCGCTGTTCGCTGCCGCCGACCTGCGCGAAGCTCAACTCGGCGAGGGTCGGCAGGCGACCACCCGTCCACGCGCAGAAAGCGAAGGCTTCGTACCAAGACAGGCAGTTGACGGCACGGGCTTCGTTCGGGCCCGCTTCCGGTGTGTAGGTGAATACAGTGGGGCCGCCACAGGCGCTGCTGCCGACCGTCATCACAAGATCGATCAACTCATCCCTGGATTCGGGCATCTCCGCATTCCACGCTTCCTGCCAGCCGCTATCCGCGATGGAGGGGTGGGCGCCGTCTCCTGCGCCTGGAAGGCTGCTGGGGTAGGCATCGACGAACTCGCGGAACCGACCCACGGTGACTTCGTACTTTTCGAGGTCGAAGGCAGAAACCGTGGCGGGTAGCTCCGGATCGTTTCTGCGATCAAATGTGCCACCGGGCAACGCCAGGGACTGACAGCAACTCTCGTTGCCTGCGGGCCCGCAATCGTTTCGCTGTGCACAGATCCCGACACACTCGCCGTCTGCGCAGACTGGCGTATCTCCAGAGCAAGCAGTTTCTTGACGCCAGAATCCGTCTGTTCCGCAGGCAAGCGGCACGTTGGCCTCGCAACCGCGAGTATCACCGGTGCACTCAGTGCACGTCCCGGCGACACAGGCAAACTCACACTCGTCGCGAGCCGCCCACTTGCCGCTGTCGTCGCACCAAACGGGAACCGCGTCGTTGCACTCCATCTCGCCCGGCGTGCACTCCGTATTTTCACCCGGTAGCTCGTCGGGGCTATCGACGAAGTCGTCCGGTACCGGTCGGGCGCAACGAAAGCCGTGAATCGCGAACCGTGTGGTAGCAGACCAGTAATCGTAGCCGGTCGCGACGACCACAGGCGCAGTGCCGCTAGATCCGGCGGACCCACCGCGCATCAATCGTGCAGTGGCCCCTGTTTCCCGATAGAGGCAGTTGACTCCACTCGGGCAGGCGTAGGGGTCATCTCCGTAGTCGTCGTGGAGCCATTCACGGACGTTGCCGCCCAGATCTGCCTGGCCATATTTGCCATCGCCGAGCGGCTTGGTGCCCACTGGGTTGAAGCAAGCTTCGGTGATGGGTTCTACGGCGCAAAAATAGGTGCTGTAGTCGAGCCCAATCTCGGAAGAAGTTGGGGGCTCACTCCATGGGTAGTAGCGTTGCTCGTTGCCCCCCGCAGCGGCGTACTCCCATTGAGCATCCGTCGGCAGATACCCACCGTCCCAAGCGCAGAAGGCGAACGCTTCGAACCAGTTGACACAGTTGACCGGACGATTTTCGTTGTTGCCAGGGTCGTCTGTCCAGGTGTACTGGTCTTCGAGACACTTGAGCTCCTCTTGGAGCAGAGACGGCGCGGTTAGCCCCCAGCTTGGATCCCAGCCCGAGTCGGGCGCACGGGGATAAGCACCGATGCCTTCCGTGGGTTGCCAGCCGTCTTGGACGGCTTCTAGGAACTTGCGGAAGCGCCCCACCGTGACTTCGTATTTGTCCAAGCGGTAGTCGCTCACGGAGACGTGGAGATCCGGATTCTCGTCCCTCAGGAATTCGCCTCCCGGCACGAGGGGCGAGGCACAACAGCTGTCGTTGGCGAGCGCGCCACAATCATCAGCCAGCCCAACACAGCTGGGCGCTTGGCATTGCCCGTCGATGCACAACGCGCCGAGACACAGGTCTCCTTCGACCCATTGTCCGTCATCACCACAGCTGAGCGGCATGCGGCCATTGCAGCTCACTTCATCGTCCAAGCACGCCACGCAGGCGCCGTTGACACAATGGGGGGTATTCCCAGCGCATTCTGGGTCGCAGGTGATCATGCCGCCTGCGTCGGGGATGTCGCCCCCATCGCCGGTGTCCTCTGGGGTAACGTCCGTGCCACTGTCGCCCGTGCCACTGTCGCCCGTGCCTTCGGTTGGGCCCGCGTCATCCGTTTCGCTGACGCCGGGGCCAGCGTCGCTGACGTCCGTGCCCGGGTCTGTCCCGTCGCTTGCGCCAACGTCCGTCGCGTCCGAGACAGCGGGATCGGTGTCGGTAGCTGCCACTTCCGTTTCGCCTGTAGTCTCCGTCGCACCCTCCGTGGGAGCTGCCCCCGTCGGCCCTGCGTCTGGCGTGTCGCTTACTTCTTCGGTTTCGGCCTCTGAGAAGTCATCGACGCAGCCCGACGACAGGGTGAGTGCCGCGCAGAGTGCGAGTGCGGAGTGAATGGTACCTGTTGTAATCCTCATGACATCCTCTGCCGATCAGAACGTTGTTTCCAGGGATAGCGATGCGCCGTTTCTGGCCATCTGCCAGCTCACCCGAGACCCACCCGGAAGTGTCCAACTTCTGGCCGCTTCCGCTGCCGCTTCGTTGCCAGAGAAGTACAGCACAGCGGCGACGCCGAGGCTGACCACGCCGACGCCGCCGACGATGATGCCAGCTGTTGAGTAGCCTTTGGCTTCGTCTGACTTCTTGATGGTGCCGGGCGGACAATTGGTGGTCTGCCCATCGCACATGTCCAGCGCTTCATCGTTCTTGGACGACGCCATCAATCCCAACACCACGCCGCCGGCGACGCCGACGACGCCCACTCCGCCGAGCACGTAGGCTAACGTGTGATCCGCCTGTACTGGAGTGGTCTCGGGTGGTTGGTCCTCCACGTCTGGAGCTGTGGTCGGTGGGGGGGCCGCGGCGGGCGAGGCGTCATCCTTCCGCTGCAACCGGGGAACGATGACTTCGGTCACGGTGCCGGCCTCCCCAACCTCGATCGCCTGTTCGAGCGTCTGGTGGTCAGGGGCGGATACCATCAGCGTTTGCCGTCCCGGATCGATGGGGAGCTTGCTGCCAAGCGCGGCGCCCGCCAACTCGGTATCTCCGATGGCGACTTTCAGACCTTCCGGCGGCGACTGCACGTGCAGTTTCACGTAGCTCAGCTGTGGCTCGAGCTCCGCAGCCTTGGCAGCAGCTTCATCGGCGATAGCCTGCCGGCCCTGGCCTTGTGCCAGGCGTTTGGCCACCAGGTATTGCCCCCACGCTGTTGCCAGTCGCCCGAGGCGTTGGTTGCAGCTCGCCAGGTTCAGGCCTGTGCCGGGAGATGGATCCAACCGCTGGCTTTCTGCGAACTTCTCGCAGGCAGCGGCGGTATCTCCCGAATCCAGGAGCCGCCTTCCCTCGTTGAACAGCGCCTCGGCGGCCGCTACGTCCTGGGCGCGGGCCTTTGGGGCTCCAAGCAACGTGCCGATGATCAAGCTCCCGGCCAGGAGCACTCGTGTCAGACGACATTTCACGGGCGGTAGTGTCGTTGTCGGCGCGGCGTGTGTCCAGCGCCCTGGGAGACTGGTCGTGAGTTGGGTCCGAGGTGCCCCCCAGTGCGCCTCGAAACGAAATTGGCCCTTCCAGTCTGGGTGTTCGGGCCTCCAGCAGATCCGGTACCGTCCCCCGCCGTCGGTCGGGCGCCTGTGCAGCCGCCCACTCTTCAGCGAGCCCTGTGAACACCTCGTGCCCAATCTGCTTTGTCTGTCGAGGTGCTGCCTGTCCTAGCGAGCACCCTGCGCGTCGTCAGGTTGTCAGTGCCAGTGTCCTGCTCCGACTTCGTGGTCTGGGGGTAAGCCCGGTGTCGGGGGGTTTGACTCCTGCGGACAGACCTGCTTCGCTTCGCGGTCGATGCCATCGTTCCTGAAATCGACGAAACAGTTCAAGGACATTTTGGATATTCGACCGTGGAAGGTCGCGTATGCTCGCGTTCCCAAAGCGGCCAACACGTCGATAAAGATCGCGCTCAGCGAAGCACTAGGGTTGGCGCCGCTCCCGGGGTCTCCGCGCGCGACGGACGAATACTGGCGCGAGGTTGCGCCCGATATGGTGGGGTTTGTCACGCCCAAGGCATTCGCTTCGCGCCCACAGTATGAAGGGTACTTCTGCTTCGCGGTGACCCGAGACCCGATCTCGCGAGTCGTCTCTTGCTACAAGAACAAGATCATCAAGAACGACACGATGACGTCCTCCCTCCAGGCTGCAGGGTTTCGTCTGAACATGAGCTTCCCCGAATTCGTCGAAGTATTGGCTGGCACACAAGACGACGCGTGCAACATTCATCTCCGCTCGCAATACACGATGCTCTGCTACAAGGGACGGGTCCTGCCAGACCTCGTGATTGTTCAAGAGGAGCTCGGTACGCGTTGGGAAGAGCTGCGTGACATCATCAACGAACGAACGGGCGCTGATCTTCCCCAGTTGACCGTTCGCAACAGCACTGCCGACATCGACGGAAAAATTGCGCTCGATTCCCGCTTGGAAGACCTGATTCGAAAGCGTTACTCCGAGGACTATCGCCTCTTGTTTCCTGGTAGATGACAACTGCGGTCAGCGCGGCCTGAGTCCCGGCTGACGCAGCGACGAGAGCGCCGCTGGGCGCCTCGGTGCCCGCCAACCGCAACTCCGGCGTGCGACGGGGAAGCGTCGGGCGGCTTCGAGATGTGTCACCGCGGGAGCGGCCCCAGGATCGGAGCGGCCAGGATGCTCGGTTGGGCTGGAGTGTAAACAAAGCAGGGACTCCCGGGGCGCCGCTGGGGTAGACTTACGCCGCCACATACAAAGGATTGCTCGGTGAACACCCGTCCCGTCACACGCCTCACAAAACAGCAGTTGATGCGAGGTGCGGCTCATTTGCTCGATCCTGCGGTGAACCTGGGGCTCAGCCTCGCGCGCCCTTACAAGAAACCGAACATCGAGTTCAACGCGCGTGCTGTAAGGGACGATCCAGACGAGCGTCGGCGTGCCGGGAGGGTGCTGAGGCGTGCCGGCGCCATCGTGCTTCGCGGGTACTACGACGCACCTGCGGTGGATGGCCTACGGGAGCGCGCCGATGCGTTCTTCGCCGAAGTCGAGTGGCGTCGAAACGCCCCACTCTCGACGCCACCAGATCCGCGTTTTGGTGTCCAGAACTCACTCGCTCGTCCACTCAAGGGGTATCGCGAATGCGTCCGGCATCCCGTCGCCGTGGTCAACTTCCGAGATGGGGTGGACCTCGGCATGGTCGACGTCTTTCATCCGGAACGGTTGATTGTCGACTTCCCCGGCCAGATGCCGTTGGTGGACGAAGTACGGGAGCGGCTCGTTGCGCAACTCGTCCGCGCTGCTGTGAAGCGCAAGGTGAAGTCGGTTGTTCGCAATCTCTATCTGAACGATTCGGTGACCCGGACCCGTGGCTTTCACACGGATGGGGTGTCCATCAAGGCCAAGAGCTTCACCTATATGACAGACGTGCTGTCGGACGCGGACGGGCCGTATTGTTACGCGTTGGGAACCCATGAAGCTCCCGCGGACCTGCGCGAAGCGAACCAGCGCTTGAATCTGCGACTGAACCAACGCTGGGACGACTTTCCGCTGCATGGTCTCTTTCGACGCTTCACGTTTCACGGTCATCGGGGGGACCTCATCATATCCCTGCAGTTCGGCGCTCACCGAGGTTTGCCACAAAAGTCGGGACACCGACGCATGATGCTCGTCAGCACGGTTCAAGGCAGGTGACCTGCCCCCCGCCATTTCGGCGACGCCTACCGGGGAGTTCGAGGTAGGCGTCGGTTCCCAGGCGTTGCCTGGGCCTGAGCTAGACCAACCCGAGGTGCCAGTGCCTGCGTTTTTGGTCGTGTGCGAACACCACGACACGCACCTGATCGCCAATTGCCCAGCGCGCGCCACCATCGACCTCGAGGGCCGCTCCATCTTCGGACACGGTGATGTCGTCGTATTGGTGACGGAGGTCGCGCAGATGCACCTTGGCGTCGATGGGATATTGCTCGAACAGCACGTAGGCTTTGCTGCGGGTCAGCCCCACGATGGTTGCGTCCAGACGCCGTTCGCGCTCAGCGAGGAGAAGCTGGTCCCCGAACAGCTGATCGAGGACCAGCAAGTTGGCTTCGTTCGTGACTCTCTTTTGGATTTGCTTGGCTGCGTTGGCTCGCTCGATCACCAGAGAACGGAGTTCACGGTCGTCCATCGCACTACCCTCGAGGGCCTGCAGCAGTTCTCGATGCAAGAACACTCCAACGATCTCCCGCATGGGTGAACTGAATCGGGCATAAACCTCCGCTCCCACCCCAAAGTGCCCTTCTGGGAGCGACTGGTAGGAAGAAGCGACGTTCACCATCACGGCCTGCCGGTGAATCGCCAGCGCCACTCTATCAGTTTGCGCGCCCTTGGGCAGATTCTCCAGGTAGTCCGATAGTGGTTGGCCTACGTGCCAGATCCAGCGTTCGCTCAGACGGTGTCGGTCAGCGAGGGCAATCGTCAGCTTGCGAAGGGCGTCTAGGCGAGCGGTTTCTGGCGGGGGGTGCACTCGGTAGATGGGTTCTATCAGTGGGTTGTCCGCCGCCAGTCGGAGCAGTCGCGCGCCTTCGGAGTTGCACAGGAGGGAGAGCTGTTCGTTGTAGGCTTCCACGGGGTGGCGAATCGCCTCAGCCGCAACGAAGCGGCGGGCGCGCTTCCCGTCTAGCTGAACGTCGAGTTCTACGCGACGAAAGCGAACGACGTTGCGCTCCTCCGCCAACTTTTGCCGGGCCAGTCCAACCGAGCGGAGGTGGAGCAGACTCTCACGTATGGGCTGATCCTCGAAGGCGTCGTCGTTTCGTTCGTAGAAGTCCTGCACCTCGCCAAAGCTCAGCTTGGCGCGGCTCTGGATCAGCGCTCGAAACGCTCGCGTTGCGCCTTGCCCATTCGTTTGGCGCAAGCGCCCATCGTCGTGCAAGCGAGTACGGAGCACGAGCGCTCGACGTGGCACGTGCGGGTTGAGAGATACCAACCCTTCCGACAGCTTGCGTGGCAACATCGGCACCATGACTCCAGGCAGGTAATAGCTCGCAGCCCGTCTCATGGCTTCCGTCCACAATGCAGTGCCTGGGCGCACGTAGTAGCTGGCGTCCGCCAGTGCATAGTAGACAACGAAGCCCTCTGCATCGCGCGTCACGTAGGCGGCCTGGTCCAGATCGAGCGACGACGCGCCGTCAATCGTAACGAACGGCAGGTGCGTCAGGTCTTCGAGTGTCGGATCATCGAAGCCAGGGTGCTGTTCGAGTTGCGAGACTTCCTCGGCAATCGCGTCGCTGAAAGCGACGGTGAGTTCGTAGCGGGTGAAAATTTCAAGCAATTCCGCTCGCGAACTTTGGGCTCGGGCCAGCCGGGAGACGACCCTAGCAGCGTGTTGCTCCTCGCGGACGAGCAGGAAGTCGCCGTGGTCGAATGAGTTGTCCGCTACCGGGGCGGACGATCCCGGTTTGGCGAGATTGGCCGCAGCCGACTCGAGTCTCAGCTTTCGCTCTGGCCTCAAGACGTCCACTCCCCAAGCCTGCCCCTTCTCGACGGCGACACGCGCGACGAACTCTGCAGGTCGCGAGGCAGCGCGATCACCGGGCTGTGGCTCCGCGGTGTTCGGGGAAGGCGTATCCTCTTGCTCAGGGCGGCTCATGTTGGAGTCATAGCGAATGAACCGGGCTTTGGTAGCAGGATTGCGATGCCGCACGGGAAGCGTGACGTTACCCCGCGCGCTCTCTGCGACGTCTCCCCGCCCAGCACATTTGTCGACTTGCTGCTATTCCTCTGCTCGAGGCGCTGTAGACTTGCAGCATGCGGCGCACCCACCTCGAGACATTGGCAGAATTCGACAGCTACGTTGCCGAAAACGGTTCCCTCGATGAGTGCATCGTGCAGGGGCTCGACCTGCGCCAGCGGACGTCGCGTTTGCTGGACGTGAGCGTTGAGCAGACCGTGTTCCTCGGCTGCAAGGTACACGAAACAGCCACGTACCGCCTGTTGACGGGGGGCGCGGTGTTGTTCCCTGATCTGGGCGAAGGGCGTCCCTATCATCCGACGCGCTCCGGCTTGTATGATTTGGACGAATTGATGGCAGGCTTCGAAGCGGATCAGCCTGGTTCCTTCGAAGCCAGCGTCGATGTTGCCATTTATCGCCACTTTCAGCGATACCGCCACGCCGTACTGCCGCCACTGCTGGAGGAATTGGCGCAGCGCATTCACGACCACGCCATCGATGATGCGCTGGCGGAGCTGCTGGCGGAACCGGATCACGGCAAAGTGGTGGGCGTGATGGGAGGACACGCAATGAGACGCGGAACGCCGGAGTTCGAGCGTGTGGCGCGTATCGCGTGGGAACTCGGGCGACTCGGCTACTTCGTGGCGACGGGCGGGGGGCCGGGCGCGATGGAGGCGGCGAACTTGGGGGCTTGGATGTCTTCCTACTCGTTTTCAAAGCTCGAGGAAGCGCTGCAGCTGTTGGCGCCGGAACCCGACTACCGAACCCACGAGTATCTGCTCGCCGGCTATCGCGTTCGGCACTCGTTCCCTGAGGGGGCTAGCAGTCTGGCGGTGCCGACGTGGTTCTACGGACACGAACCCAGCAATCAGTTTGCACGGCACATTGCCAAGTACTTTTCGAACAGTCTGCGGGAGGACGGCCTGCTCGCCATCGCTCGCCATGGCGTCATTTACGCGCCCGGAAGTGCTGGCACGGTGCAGGAGGTGTTTATGGACGCCGCCCAGAACCACTACGGAACGTTCGAGGTCGTCAGTCCGATGGTGTTCTTGGGTACACAAGAGTGGACCGAGAGGCGGCCGGTGATGCCGCTGCTGAAGTCCCTTGCTGGTCAGCGCCAGTATGCCAGCCGTATCGCTGTGTTGGATGACGTGGATGCGGTCGTGCAGTTTGTTCGAGCTCATCCGCCCGTGCCGTATGAGTGGCGTTGAGACGGACGTGCGCGACAAAGAGCGCGACTTGAACTGAAGATTATTCGCCCATTGCTTGAAGTCAGCGCGACATGGGGTCGTGGGGTGGTTCTTGAGCAGCAAAGCGGTTGACCCCCGTACGTTCATCACCGATGACCCAGCATTGTGTCTTGGGCGAATGAGCGAGGTATGAAGCGGCGACAGAGCCCCCTCTGGGGTGTTCGAGCCTGCGTTTGGTGGTTCTTGGTCGCGCTGGTCGTGCTCGGTGGTTGCGGCCGCAGTAGCGTCGATCTCTGTGCCGGAGCGTGCGCGTCGGAGTCCATTGGGCCTACGGAGGCGGGCTCACCTGATGCTGGCTCCGTCCTCGATATGGGGCTGGACGATGGGGTTGCTCCCACGGAGGATGCAGCAACACCTGCTTCCGTACAGCCTCAAGCGGGCGATGAGGATGAGGTGGTGCCTCGAGATGGCCTTCCGGATGACCCCGACAACGCGGGACCGCCGCCGCCGGATGCCGTCGTATCCTGCGCGCCGGGTCTATCCGCCTGCGGTGAGTTGTGTCTCGCGCTTGATTTTGATCCATTGAACTGCGGTCAGTGCGGTGTCGTGTGCGCGCGTGACAGCCTGTGTGAGGACGGGATGTGCGTGGTGGCATGCCCCGTGGGGCAAACCACGTGTGGTGAGCTCTGCGTCGATCTGGCGACGAACTCCCTTCACTGCGGTGGCTGCGGAGTCGCGTGCCCCACGGGGCTCGCTTGCAATGCTGGGACCTGTGGTTGCCCGCTGCCTGAGCAAGAACAGTGTGGTGAGCGCTGCGTATTTCCAGCGGAGGACACGGAAAACTGCGGTGGCTGCGGGCTCAGCTGCGGCCTTGGTGAGAGCTGTGTCGATGGCGCATGCAGTTGTCCAGCCGGACTCGATGCCTGTGACGGACAGTGCGTCGCACTTTCCAACGATCCTGCGCACTGCGGCGATTGCGTCACGGCGTGTGGGGATGCGACTCCCTTCTGTTCCCTGGGCGCCTGCTCCGAAAGCTGCGCCTCGGGATTGTCGGCCTGTGGCTTCAGTTGTGTCGACCTAAACGACGATACGAGCCACTGCGGTGCCTGCGGCAATAGCTGCAGCGGTGGTCAAGGTTGTTTCTCAGGTGTTTGCCAGTGCCCACCAGGGTTTACGGATTGTGATGGTGTGTGCGTGGACACCGCATCTGAGGAGCTGAATTGCGGCGGCTGCGGGCAAGCCTGCGACAGCAGCAGTAGCTGTAATGCGGGGCAATGCAGTTGTGCCCCAGACCAGATCGAGTGTGACGGTGCCTGCGTCGATCCTACCCGGGACCCGCAGCACTGTGGCGGCTGCGGGAGTGCCTGTGAATCCGCCGAGGTCTGCGGCGATGGCACTTGCCTCGACGACTGCCCGCGGGGATCAACGGCATGTGGCGGCAGCTGCGTCGACACCAATAGTGACAACGCCAACTGCGGACGATGCGGCACCGAGTGCACAGGGGAACTCGCGTGCGAGGCGGGGGATTGCGGCTGTCCGTCGGGGCAATTGGAGTGCACAGGGGAGTGCATCCCAGTCAATTTGGATCCTCAGAATTGCGGCGGGTGTGACGTCGAGTGCGGTGCGCGCTCCCAGTGCGTCGGGGGCGAGTGCGAATGTGCTTCGGGGACGGAGTGCGCGGGGGCGTGCGTCGATACGGAGAGTAACCCAAGTCACTGTGGAGCGTGTGGCGCTGCTTGCGCTGCTGGCCTCGTGTGTGCGGCGGGTACTTGCGTCGCAGAATGCCCTGCCGGGCTCCTCGATTGCGCCGGAGCTTGCGTGGACGTTCTAAGCAACCCCGAGCACTGCGCTGCGTGCGATACCGCGTGCTTGTCGGGGCAAGTCTGCTCGTCGGGGCAGTGCGAGTGCGGGGCGGGCAACGTCGAGTGCAACGGCCGCTGCGTGGACCTCGACTTTGATCGCACCAACTGCGGTGCATGCGGTCGGCAGTGCGATGGAGACAAGCGCTGTGATGCCGGATTGTGCGTCTGTCCCGCGGGGACGTTGGATTGTGGGGGCGCCTGCGTACCCGTTGCGGCCGACGTCAACAACTGCGGGGCGTGTGGCAATCGCTGTGGGTCCGGAGAAGTGTGCCAGGCGGGTAGTTGTCAGTGTCCGGGCAGTGCATCGCAATGTGACGGCGAGTGCGTCGACTTGCGCTGGGATGTGGACAACTGTGGAGCATGCGGGAACGCTTGCGGCGACGGACAGAGCTGCATCAACGGGCAATGCGGGTGCACGGGCGGTCTTCTGGCTTGTGACGATGCGTGCGTGAACGCGCTCACGGATCCCGAAAACTGCGGGAGCTGCGGTCGGCCGTGTGGTCCTGGGCAATACTGTGTCTCGGGTGCGTGCGAATGCCCTGCCACGATGGACTTCTGCGACGGTCAGTGCGTGAATCTCCGCACGGACCCGGACAATTGTGGCGAGTGCGACATCGCTTGTGACGGTGACTTGATGTGCCGGCTGGGTGATTGTGTGGAGGACTGTGGTCCAGGCTTCGTCGTGTGTGACGGCGACTGCGCCAGCCTTCAGTTCAACCCGCAGCACTGTGGCGAGTGCGGACACCCCTGCGAGCGCGGCCAGCGCTGTTGGTTGGGACAATGTCAGTGCGAAACCGGCTTCTTGGAGTGCGATGGCACGTGCTGGGATCCTCTGAACGATCCTGAGCATTGTGGAGATTGCGCCACCGCTTGTGCTCCTGGGCAGACTTGCGTCGGTGGCGAGTGCGGCTGCCTCACGGGCCAGCTCTTGTGTGAGGGCCGCTGCGTCGAGGTCGCGGAAGATCCGCGCAACTGTGGCGGGTGTGGCCTTTCGTGTGGTGCCGGCCAAGACTGTGTCGACAGCGAGTGTACTTGCGAAGGTGGCGAGTCTTGCGACGGTGCGTGCGTCGATCTGGAGACGAACCCTGACCATTGCGGCGAGTGCGGAAAACCTTGCATTGTGGGGGCGGAATGCATCGGCGGGCAGTGTCGCTGCCCTTCGGAGACGAACGCCTGCGACGGGGAGTGTGTCAACGTGCTGTCTGATCCGCGCCACTGTGGGGGCTGTGGTCGGCCCTGCGCGGCGGGGGCGTTGTGCGAAAACGGGCAGTGCCAGCTATGATGCCACGGCGGGAAAAACAGCCGCCATAAAGTTGCATCGCACAGCGGCCCGGGGCCAAGCTCCGCAAGTGGAGTTCTACGAACATTGGGCTCGGGCCCATGAGGACGTCTCCACGCCGCGGGGGATGCGTAGCGTTAGCGGCGTCGGGTGGTCTAACGTTTCTCGAGAAGCAGCGCAGCAGATGGCCAACGAGCACCTGGCCACGGCTAAGGAGCGCATCCTACTAGCGGATCCCCCGCGGGAAGGTTCGTACGGGTACGGCGATGGGCGTCCCTTGCGCGAAGAGGTCGTCAGCACCCTGCCGGATGTGGATGGTTCGAACCTGGCCGTGATCAGCCGCAACGGCTACGGGTCCTTGGTGCTCAACACTCGAAAGATCATGTTCATCGATCTGGACTTTGACAACGTGCCGGCGGGCCCGGCGTCGTTCTTTCAGCGCCTATTTGGCGCAAAGCAGTCGCCGCAAGACAACGCGTTGGCCCACGTCGAGAGGGTCGCGGGGAGCTATCCCCAATGGAGCTTCCGGGTTTACCGCACTCTGGCTGGCCTCCGGCTAGTGCTGCTGACGACACTGGTCGACGCCAAGGATGACTACTGGATGGACGTACTAGATGCGTTCGGTAGCGACCCGATGTACGTCAAGTTATGCCGCACGCAGGCGTCCTTTCGCGCACGCCTGACTCCAAAGGCGTGGCGTTGCGAATATCGGCGCCCCGGAGTGCGCTTTCCCTTCGCGGCGCGTGAGCGCACGTACTTCGAGCGTTGGCTCGAGGGTTATGAGAAGGTCTGCGCGAGCTATGCGACCTGCCATCTCTTGACGACGATCGGCCCGGAAGTGATGCCGTCTTCTGTGGCCAAGGTCCTCAAACTCCACGACGCCGCATCGGTCGCTGAAGGAAAGCCTCTCGGGTAAGTTGAACGGCGGCGGTAGTCGAACCTGGTTAGCGCAGGCGACCGATGAAGTTGAGAGCCAAGGCGCGCTGGTAGCTGGCGAAGTAGAGTTCGGTCAACGTCAGAAACGCCGTGGCCAACAGTGGGCCGTAGAGCAGCCCCAGGACCCCAAACACGCTCAAGCCCCCAATGATGGCGAGGAATGCTAGCAAGTCCGGCATTGCCGCCCCGGCGCCTATCAGCTTCGTCTTGACGATGTTCTCGAAGATAGCTGCCTGCCCGAGGCAAAAGACGAGGAAGAGTGTCGCCGTCGTTGGGGAATCGGTGAAGAACAAGTAGGCGCCCAGCGGGATCACGACGATAGACACACCGGCCAGTGGCAAGAACGCGAGGATGCTCATCACGGCGGCGCCGAACAGAGGTGAGGGAAGCCCGGCAACCCACATCGCCATCCCGCACAGGGCACCCTGTGCGACGCTGCCGATCCCGTTGCCAACTAGTGTACCCTTTGCGACTTGGCTGAACTTTCGGATGAGTAGGATCTCCTCCTCTTCGGGCAGGGGTGACAGCTTGAACGTGAAGTCACGCAGGCGGTCGGCGTCCACCAGTAGATAGAACACGATCATCAGAAGGACCGAGGCGTGGATGATCAAGGCCGCCAGGTTGGACAGGACACTGCTGCCAGCAGCGAACGCACCCTCTTGCATCGCTCGGGCCGCCCGAACGATGAGGGCGCGCAGGTATTCCGGCGATAGCTCGACTCCAAACTTTGCCAGATTGTTCTGGGCATGCTCGAGCGCCCAAGCGATGGGGCCAGCCCCCTCCAGGCCTTCGCCGAGCGACAGGGCGACCGCGCCATAGGCGACCTCGGCTTGTTGGACGAGAGCCACCGCTAGCAGCGTCAACGGGGTCGCGACCAAAAGCACGATGATGAGCGTCACCGCCGCGGACGCGAGCCAGCGGTGCCCCCCGAACGCGCGACAGGTCCGGTGATAGAGGGGTCGAAAAAGCGCGACCAAGACGAGCGCCAGAACGATGTCGTGAACAAAGTCGACGAGGGTGTAGGCGAGGGCTGCAACGGAAGTGGCGAATAGCGCCGCGAAGAACGCCGGCGCGACGCGGTTCTTGTTGTACTGGTCGAGGCCCTGCTGTGTTGACGGAACGGGCGTATCCTCTTCGGTCATGGCGTCTCCGCGAAGGCACAGTACCGCCAGCGTCACCTTTTGGACCAATTGCTCGCAGTTTGAGACCGTATCGCCCTCGGCACGGGCTGTGCGGAGCAACCGCTCCTGGGCCCGCGCGCGGGCGGAGTCTTCCTGCATCTCGTCAGACGCCCGTGCGGACAGCTCTGTCGTTGTGGGGTTCGCTTGCTGGCGCTACGGACTCAAGGGAAAGTCGCGCAGTGGGGCATAGTCGCCCAATGCTGGCAGTCGCGCGACATCGATGCGCGGACCCAGCTCGCAGCCGTCCGGACCGTGGTGATTGTAGCGCGAGGTGACGAGCACACGGCTTTCGGGCGACCACCACGCCCCGCCCAACAGCGCTTGACGCTCGCATGTTGCCGGCTTGTTGCCCGCGGGGGTGGGTTCAGCGTTGCAACAATAGCCGCGTTGCTCAAACGGCTCGTGACCGACGAAAAAGACGAGCCGTCCCTGATGCAACAGTCGCACTGCAGGTCCTTGGGCGATGAGTATCTCGTTGCCGGGCAGGGCCAGGCCGGCATCGGGGACGGGTTGCAGCGGGCGCGCTCTGAGGTCGGTCGCGCGACGGTTCAGCGCGTCGATGCGCTGCTGGGAGGCTGCTCGGCTGAGCGTCTTCTTGCCGGTTTCTTGGTCGTACTCCCAGAGCAGCGTCTGCTTCGGTGGTGGCACCTTTGCAGCGAACAGGGTGAACTCGAGCAGTGTCTCCTTGGCCATGTCCGCACAGCAGCTGCTCCAACTTTCCACAGCCAGTAACACGTTCCCATCAGCGGATAGGGCGGGAAAGCCCTTCGCCTTCTGAGGGCCGCACATCGTGGCAATGCCGAAGGTGTCGGCCGAGTCGCACGCCGCGAGCCGTTCGCTCAGTGAGCCCGCCGCCGCTGGCGTAGCGGTGCCCGATAGTGGTTCTTGGGGGGAGGGGTAGGGCGACGTCATGGCTGTTCGAGCGTTGCCCCAGCCCACGACCATTTCAGAGGGAGATGTGAAACGGACTGGCGGTGGGTAAACGAATGCGTAGGGAGACCAAGGAACCGCATCGGGGAACGGGTTGGGCAGCACGAGCTCCATGGACCCACCCGCGATGGGCACCCGCACCACGTCTGCAAAGCGGTTGCGACACACGAAGTGAGTATCGTCTGGGCTCAGAACAGGCGACATGCACGCGGCG
Organism: Polyangiaceae bacterium; assembly: GCA_050298815.1. GTDB lineage: Bacteria > Myxococcota_A > Polyangia > Polyangiales > Polyangiaceae > SZUA-265. The sequence continues at coordinate 480,466 of JBNKUV010000073.1, read as the reverse complement.
AAGGGCTCGCCCTTGCCGCTCAGAACGTCGACTTTAAGCAGCTCTGGGCCGCGAGTGTAGAAGCCATTGGCCATGTCTTCTTGCGACGCGAAGGTGGTGCTGTCCGTGACATAGAAGCTCGAATCAGGCGCGAGCGCGATGCCTCCTCCTGCGTGAGCTTTGAGCGGTGTCGCCCTCTGTTCGTCTGGCAGGAGCCAGCTTTGGACGGAGCAGCTGTCGCCGCCGCACTCCGTGACGACGGTGAGCACGATGCTACGCCCGTTCGCGACGCTGATCGCTTCACAGCGCTCGAAGTGGCCTTCGTAGCCGACCCGAGCGACACAGGTCGATGGATCGCCGAGGGCCTGGAGTGCTGCCTCCACGTCGAACGGGGGTGACGTGTTCGCTGGCTGGCTTTGGGTGGAACCGGAGGGTTGTCCGCTCGTCGTCAGCGCAGCGGCGGCGGGCGCCGTCCGAGGCGGAACTGACGACTGCTGCTCGGTGCAGCTCAGAGCTGCGCCCCACAGAACCGCGATACTCACACGACCCGTCAGTGGTCCCAATCCCCAACTCACCATTGTTAGACCCTCCGATGACCCACGCAGCGCCTCGGTCCTACCACAGTGCGCAGTTGCACCCAATGGCGGCGAGGAGCTGCATCCAGAGGCTGTATTGAGCTGGTGGTGACGCCGCAAATGTAGCAAGCTCTCCTCGCTCATGCTGTTGGACGCAACTGATTTGACCCCAGGCGAGGCACTGACTGCTGACGTCTGCATCGCTGGTGCGGGGGCCGCCGGCATCACCTTGGCTTTGGCGCTGAGGGACGCCGGGCTGACCGTGATCGTGCTCGAGAGTGGCGGCTTCGAAGAAGAGGACGCAACTCAAGCCCTGTATGAGGGCACGATGAGCGGGATCAGGACGTGGCAGCTAGATTCTCGGCGTGAACGTCAGTTCGGCGGCTCGACGAGTCGATGGGCAGGCTGGTGCCGGCCGATGCACCCCTTCGACTTCGAACGACGCTCCTACATTGCAGAGAGTGGATGGCCGATCAGCTACGAAGACTTGGTGCCGTACTACGAGAAGGCACACGCCCGAGTCGAACTAGCAGACTTCATCTGGGATACGGACGAGATCCAAGCGATCAGTGGCAGACCGCTGCTCGAGACCCCTGGTGGGCGGTTGCGCAGCGAGGTTTACCAGTTCAGTCCACCCACACGATTCGGCGAACGGTACCGAAGTGATATCGAGGAGGCCGAGAACGTTGCCGTGTACTTGCACGCAAACGTGCGCAATCTCGACCTCGAGTCCAACCTGGGCTCACTGCGTCGATTCGAGTGCACGACGTTGGATGGTATTGAGTTTACGGTGGAGGCGCGCGCCTATGTGCTCGCGATGGGCGGCCTCGAAAACGTGAGGTTGCTGCTTGCGTCCAACACTCAGATCGCCGAAGGCGTGGCCAACTCGAGCGACGCCGTCGGGCGCTACTTCATGGAGCACCCTCACTACAACGGCGTGTGCACGTGGGTGATGAGCGATGAAGCGGACATTGGCTTCTACGAGCGACACACCATCGCGCTGCCCAGCGGTCCCTCACGCATTCAGGCGATGATTGCGCTTTCGCCAGAGGTGTTGGAGGAGGAAGGTCTCTTGGATTTTACCGCTAGTATCAAAGAAGCTGCGGTCGAGCCGGGAGACACCGGCGACATCTACACGGACGAAGTCCGCTCACTCCTTCGAGTCCGTCAGGATGACGAACGCATCTACCAACTCCATGTTCGGGCAGAACAGACCCCCCTTGCCGACAGCCGGGTTACCCTGCGGGAGTCCGATCTGGATGCGCTCGGCATGCCGCGCCTCGACTTGCGGTGGCAGGTTTCTGACGATGACAAGCGCCGCATGCGCCGCGCCATGGAGATTGTCGGCGCGGAGTTGGCTGCTGCGGGGCTCGGGCGCCTGTGGACCTCAACCAGCGGAGATGAGCTCAGTTGGACCATCGCCCCGGGTGGCCACCACATCGGCACCACCCGGATGAGCGAGGAGCCAGACGATGGCGTTGTGGACGCCAATTGTCGTTGTCACGACGTCGACAATCTGTACATCGCCGGAAGCTCCGTCTTCCGCACGGGGGCCTCGCCGAACCCGACCCTGACCATCGTCGCGCTCGCGGAGCGCCTCGCCGCCCACTTGCAGGAGGCGCTTTCGTGAACACAGCTCACCGTGGTCGCTCCCCAAGCCCAAAGCCCTCATCGCGTCGCGAGTTTCTGCGCGCCGTCGGCGTCAGCATCGCGTCGGTGCATGTCGTTGCCTGCGGCGACGACGATGAGGATCCGATCGAGCCCCCGCCTCCGGAGGTAGTGGATTATCAGGAGGCCGCGCTGGAGTACTTCGACAACAGCGACGACTTCGACAATGCGGCGTTCATCGGTGGAAACTACGTGCGTCAGGAGGGGATGAGCTCGAGCGAGGCATTCGACTCGACGGCGCGCTCTCGACGGTTGCTCGATGACGCAGACGACAACGACGAGAACCTAGTTGCGGCGTTGGAAAGCGAGCTGCACGATGACTTCGTCAACCTGCGCGTGCGTGACGTTCGCGGCTGGACGTTGTCCCGCACTGAGGTGGACTTGTGCGTGCTCGCCTACCTGCTGGACAACCTAGACGAGGAGTGACGCATCCGTCCCGCGTCACGGTCACCGGCTCGGTACTCACTCGGGGCATTCTTCGATGGAGCGGATCCACTCCGCGATGAGTTCGCTGCCGTCCTCATCCACCTGGTGAGTGCCCATGGGCGGCATGCGCCAGCTCGACTTGTCACTGACCATTCGGAGGTAGAGCGCCGAACCATCGGGATCGCCGGGGGCGACGATGACGGCATCCTCCAAGAGCTCGTCTTCTTCGCTGTTTTCTGAGTCCTCTTCCCCGATGGGATCCCCATGTAGAGGGGGGGCGTTGCAGGTTTCGGTGAGGCGAAACGGCGTCGTGACGCGTAGATCGATTTCACCTTCCCCAAGACCTCCAGGACGGTGGCAATGGCCGCAGTTGGCGTGCAAGTAGCTGCGCGCGCGTTGTTCCAGATCGGCTCGCTCGTCACCTGGAGTGACGAGCGGCTCGTCATCATTCTCACCCTCCAGCATGCCCAGTCCGGTCAGGGTGTGGATCTGATCGGCGCTGCGTCCCGTGGATGGGTAGTCGAGTTCGCGCGCCATCTGTCGTTGATTGAGCCCAAGACTGACGCCTGCTGCTTCCGTGTGGCATTCGAAGCATTCGTCCTGGTTGGGGACGCCCCAACTGCCGGCATCGAGCTCGAGGGTGGTGCCGTCCGTCGTCAACTCGGCGTCGTCTTGGTCGTCGTTCCACACATAGGTGGCAGCGTGCCATTGGCCGTCGGCGCGGACCAGCAGGCGGGTTTCGAGATAACGACTGCCGAGCACGAACTCCTTGACGATCACCCCGCCGTCGGGCAACTCGAAGTTGCCACTACGTTGGATCTGCATCGTCGTGTCGTCGGGCAGGGCAATGTAGCGGTGCTTGTCTGCCCCGTCAGACCAAAGCGGAGAATTGACCGCGTAGGGTACGAACGCTGAGGAGATTTCGGGTGGGTCACTTTCGAAGCAGGGGTGCTGAGACAGGCGCTCGGGGAACTCGTCGCTGCCGATACAGTCGGGGTTTTCGGGTCTGGCGTCGAGGCCCAGCGAGGTGTCGATGGCTGCTTCCGGGGCCTCACTGTCACTGCAGCCCCAGGCAACGATCGCCATCAGAATGTACCAAGCGCGCTCCAGCGTCATGTCGAGCGCTCCTACCACCGTCCGTCGGCAGGCGCCAGTCCTGGCGCCGCGGCTTCTGACCTCTGCGCACCCATCAACGGTGGCCGGGCACGCTCACTCGCTCAAGAGCCCGCGGGCGCTCAGCGTGGTGATTTCGAGGTGGTAGCCGTACCATTCGTTTTCGAGTTCGATCTGGCGCGCTGGCTTGAGTCCCCGCATGCCGCCAGCGTAGGTGATGACGATCTCTCCGGCAGGGCCACCGGGTCGCCGAAAGCGGCGTTCGAACAGTCGTCCGTCGCGCCAGGTTTCGCTGACCTGCTCGCCGAACAACTCGCCCGTGATGTGTCCGTCGCCACTCTCTGGCCTGGCCAGCGCGAGGAAGAACACACGATGGACGTCGAGCAGGATCGCCCGCGGCTCGAACGGCAGTGCCTCATCCACGAAGCTCTCGAAAGAGTGCGTCTTGCCGCGTTGGGATAGCAAAAAGGCGCGTGTTCCGAACGGTGTCAGTCCGATCACGTCGAGCCCTTCACCGCTTTTCTGCACCACAGCGCGCAGGCTGCGCGACAGCCCTCCGTAGGAGGTGACGATCTCTTGTTCCCACATGAACGCGCCGCGTATCTCGCTGACGTCAACGAGCTCCCCGGGGTAACGCGGTGCTTGCGGAGCATTGGCATCGCTTCGAGGCGCTTCGCTGGGTGACGCTGCGGAAACCTGTCGGCAGCAGCCAGTCCCGCCCAAAGTGCCGATGGCGACGAGCAGAGCACTTCTCGCTGGCGAGCGGGCACGCACGGCCGATGCCCGCTGTTCGATGCGACCGCTGTTACGTCGAAGCAGCGCTGCCGAAATCGACAGCACCCCAAGCCAAAGCGACCAAAGCACTCCCTCGTTCAACTTCCTCCCTCCGTCTCATTCCTGGCGCGGCCCCTGGAGCTGTGGGGCGCTTCCTGGCTGAACAACAGGACAGAAGGAGCGAGGACGAGGGACAAGAGCACGCCCAACGCAATGGTCACTCCCAACGCGTGGAGAGCCGGGATCGTCGAGACGGCCAACGCGCCGAAAGAGCAGACCGTCGTCAAGCAAGCGACGACGAGGCTGACCAGGGTCGCCGAGCGGTGTTCGTCAGTTTTTCCTTCGACCAAGAAGATGCCGTAGTCCACACCGATGCTGAGTACCAGAAGCAAGCCCAACACGTGCAGGAGATTGAGCTCATGGCGCAGCGTCGCAAGTGTCCCCACCGTCGCGGCTGCGGCGAGCAGGGCCGGCGTGGTGGCTGCCAGTGTCTGCCTCAGATTGCGGTAGCGAAGCGCGACCAAGCCTAGAACGAAGACCAACCCGAACCCCATCAGAACCAGCACTTGCCGGCGGAAGGTGCGGTAGCTCTCATCGAGGGCTGCTGCCTGATCGAAGTAGGTGGCTCCATCGATCTCATCCAGACGTCGTTCCAGCGCGGCAGATGAACGAACACCTCTCAGCAGCGTCACTATCGCCACTTCATCCTGGAGTTTGACGACGAAGGGCCGCACCCAAGCCGCCAACGGTGAAGCCTCCAGGTCTCGCAGCAAGAGTGGCTCTGGCAGCTTGGTCAACGAATCGACGAATGGCGAGAAGGCGTTCTTGTCGAACCCCGCGCGATCCAAGGCTTCCAACGTTGCATTCACCAGGTCCGGATGGGTCTTCAGTGCGTCGCTGTTGCGGCGCTGGAGGTCGACCGATGGCAAGAGCGCGTGGAGCGACGAGTAGCCCTCCAGTTCGTCCGCTTCGATGGCGTTCTCGAGCGCCAGAGCTACCGCATCGTTCGTTCTGAGAGCGCTTTGCTCATCGGGTCCCGAGCTGACGACGAGACGCCCCAGGTCCATCGACGATAGACGGCCACGCACGCGCTCGTCCTGACGGACCAAGTCCGCATCGGGCTCATGCAAGTCGCGCAGACGTTCACTGAAGCGCAGCTGCCCAAACCCCATCGCCGAGATGGCGAGAGAGAGCGAGAGTAGCCAGAAGATTGGAGTGCGGTCCTTTCGCACGCGGTCGAGCCAGAGAGAACAAAGCTCGGCGAGCTTCCGTTGCGTGGGCGTTGCGCCATGGCGTGCTGGCATGACATGCGGGAGCACGAGTATCGTCGCCAGAAGCGCAGCCAGTACACCGAAAGCAGTGAACACTGCGATCTCGCGGATGCCTGGGAAGTCCGTCCAGCCCAACCCCAACAGGCCGATGATGGTCGTCCCGGACGCCAAGGCCAAGCCTCGCCAGATCGTGGCAACGCTCGCACGCGGACTCGTAGCCTCGACTAGAGCGTGGTGGTTTAGTAGGTGAACGGGGTAGTCGATGCAGACACCGATGAGCGCGCCACCAAAAGCGAGGGTGAGCGCGTGGAGTTCGCCGAACAGCAGCAAGCACGCGTTGGTAGCGACGAGTAGCCCGACAAGCAGCGGCAGGGTAGCCAGCAGGAGTTGCGTGACAGAACGAAACACGACAAGCAGCAAAATCACGACCGCCAAGACCGAGAGCACAGTTACTCGCTGGACATCCGACTTGATGGCTTTCTCGGAAGCCACGGCAAAGAGGTTCACACCGGCTTGCTCGACGACGATGGACGGAAAATCTGCCTCAGTTTGCAGGACAGCGTCGCGAACTTGGTCCAACAGCGTCATTTGAGCCTGGCCATCCAGAGCAGAGCGCGCGAGTTGAGCAATGATCACTCCGTGTCCGTCCTGGGTGACGTACTGTCCTTCGACGAGCTCGAGGGCGGCTTTCTGTTGTTGTAGGCGTTCGGTGAGCCTCGCAAATGAACTCCAAGGGTCTTCGGGAATGATGCGTCGAAGCGCGAGCCCTTCCGGGGTTGCGAGCCGTTCTCTCAGATCGACGGCTAACTCCTCTAGGCTCTGCTCGAGTCGCTTTACCTCGAGCTCGGGTTCGTCGAAAAGCAGCCCGTAGCGATGGGGAAAGTAGAGTTCGAAGAACGCGTCTTGGGCCGCATTGTCGATACCGCTTTGGACCTCCGAGATACCGTCGAGCGCCTGGAGGCGACTGCCGAGCGCTCGTGCCGCAGCAAGTGCTGTGGGCGTATCCACCGCGCCGACGGTCATGAGCATCTGGCGCGAGAGAGAGGAATCAGCCACGCGCCGGCCCACATCGTAGAGCCGCCCACCCGTGGCTCCGGAAATGAAGTGGGCCATCGAGGTCTGCAGGCGGAAATCACGCGCAGCGTTGCCGGCCAGCAGGGCCACGAAGGCCAAGAAGATCGTCAGGATCAGGGCGCGCCGCATCTGCTTGTCGTCATACCGCGGATTGCGACAACCGCCTACCCTGCTGCTGGGTGCTACACACCGTGAGTACCGCGAATACGTAAACCCACAGCACCGACCCAAGGCGAGACGGCGGAATGTGCCCTCGTCGAAAGCTGCGCACGCTTCCACGGTGCAGCGCGCAGCCCGACTGCGAAGTTCCAGTGGTCGTTTGGCGGTGCGTTGCGTCGCTTTGCCCCGAATGGGAGAGTAACGTCATGAAGTCTTCCTTGAGCACTTGGTTGTTGAGCGCCGCGGCGTGTGGCGTGATGGTCGTGGTTCCTGCGTGTGGCGCATCCAGTGGCGGCGATTCTGACCAAGGCGAATCTGCCGCTTCCGCGGAGGAGTCGTCAGAAGGCGCGGAGACTGCCTCATCGGGGGCTCAGGACGGAGAGAACTCTTCCAAGGATGGCGAGTCCGGTGCGGACTCGTCGGACGAAGCGGAGGCCGGCGAGCTTGCGGAAGACGAGTCGATGTCTCAGGACGATCCAGGGGCCGCGGATAGCGATACCTCGCAGGACGGCTCCGGCGAGGACCCGGGGGATAGCGGTGGATCGGGTGACGACAGTGCTCCTCCAACGGACGATGCTGCCACCGACGACGGTGCCGAGGGGGATCCTGCAGACGCCGAAGAACTGGACGCCGCGAAGGATTGTACGGACAGTTGTCCGGTTCCGAGGTTGTGCGTTCCCTGCGGTGACGGCTGCGCCGATGCTTTCGTTCCCTGCGATGCCGCTGGTGAATGCGGGGAAGTGGAATGGATTTGTGAGGAGGAAGAGACGCCCGTCAAGCCGGGGCCGACGGATCTTCAGTGTCCTGCGCTTTGCCCTGTGCCGTTGCTCTGTCAGTTGTGCGACGACGGCAGCTGCGCCAGCGCCAATCCGATGTGCAACGACGATGGCAGCTGCGGTGAGATCGAGTGGCTTTGCGACGGCGAGCCCGCCGGAACCGGGGATGGCCCAGAATGCCGCACGGTTGAGCAGTGTCCGCAGATCGTGGCTGCGTGCCGCGAATGCCCGGAAGGTGGCATGGCCTGTCCCGTCATGGAGTGCATCGACGGGGCCTGCGTGATGACGGGCAACGAGTGTGAAGGTGAGTACGATCCGTGCGCGGGAAAGGACGACGGCGATAGCTGTTCTCTCTGCCCTCCCGAGTCCCTCGATTGCATCGAGACCGACGAGATCAAGCAGTGCGTCGACGGCAAGTGCACGTCCGCCGTCATTGGCGTGTCCCTCTGAGCCCACCTAGTTGCCGGGTGGCGTGAACAAGCGCTGCTTTTCCTGTGAGGAAAATTGGCGCTGCGCATCCAGCTTCGTCAAGCGCAGTGTCGTTTGATCCCCCGTCGTCTCCACGACGTACATCTCCGTCAACTGCGCCCCCACCCCCAAAAACCGTACCGACCGCACTAGCCGCTTCAATTCAGCGCCTTTGGGCTCGAGTGTGAGGGACCAAGCATTGGCTGGGTCATCGCGTGTCGCGTCGTTGTCGGAAGGGCGAGAGAAACTGAGCAGAAAGGTGCGTTTCAAGACTTGCTCGTCGCCGCGCAACACGTTGAGAAACGAGTAGACCAAGGCTTGGACGCTGCCGCGGCCAGACAGATCCACGTCACGCCGACCCTTGCCATCGACCAACACGAGCTTGTCCTGGGTCAAGTACATCGTCGACGGACGGGGACTCAACGTGCGGCGAACCAAACCGAACTTGGGATCGTAGTAGAGTTGTCCTGCGGAAGTTAGCGGCGCCTTGAGCAGTGTGATGTATTTTTCCTCGGTGAACTCCGCGTAGACCCCGGGGCTCTGCCGGAAACGCTGCAGCAGGTCGGACACCGACCTGGGTGCTCGTGCGTCTGGAGAAATCGGCTTCCGTGCAGGTGCTGGCTCTGCGGAGACCGAGTCGGATGCACGCAAGGGGAGAGTGTTTTGCCCAACGGTGTCGCCCAGCGCTGCCAGGGTGAGGACCCCGAGTACACCCAATATGATGCTCGCCTCGCCCAGGCGCCTCATATCGACGTCCTCGATGGTCAGTGGGCGCGCTTCGACGATGATGGCCGGCTGATCTGGAGAGAGTGATCGAGTCATCGACAGTTCAGGGACTACGGGGTGGGGGCTGGTCGGCGGTCGTCGAGTCTTCAGCAAACAGCTCCAGCAGTCGAGCCCGAGGGAGTTTTCCTGAGGTTTCTCGCGGCAGGTGGGGGAGGATGCGGAGCTTTCGCGGTACGAGCACCTGATCGAGTCGCCCAGACAGCCACGTGCGCAGTTCGGCCGCGGTCAACGGACCTGCACTCTGAGCGTCGACCGAGGTCGTTGGCTGTGCAGCGACGGCTAGCCAAATTTCGGAGCCCCGCAAGCCTCTTGCATCGACCTGCAGGGCCGCCGCATCGCTGACCTGGTGGTGCGCCAGCGCCTGACGCTCGATCTCTTGGAGCGTGACGCGCTTGGCGCCCACCTTGACAACACCATCGCTGCGCCCGAGGTGGCGGAATTGGCCGTCTGCCACCACTTCGACGTGATCGGCGCTCTGGTACTCCCGCTCCGAATCCTCGAGGAACGGCGAACGTAGACACATTCGCCCTTCTCCGTCGACGCGGACCACGACTCCGGGCAGCGCCTGATACGGGGCGTCACCATCAGAGCGTCGGGTCGCGATGCCACCCGTCTCGCTCGATCCGAGCACTTCGGTGACCACGAGTCCTAGATTCTCGGCCAGCTTTTCGCCTATCTGTGGATCGAGTTTGGCTCCCGATGAGGTACCCAGCCGCACACCCGACATGGCAGCGCCGTGGTGTGCCAAGGCTGCCCATTGCGGCGGTACACTGACGAGTACCGTCGCGGCGTGCCGCGTCGCTGTTTCAAAAATGCCAACTGCCGAAGTGGGCGTCTGACGCACGAAACAGGCCCCGGCTTGAAGCGGAACCAACACTCCGAACAGGAGCCCGTAGATGTGCTGTGAAGGCACCGTGCACATCACGCGGTCAAAGTCGGTTACGTGGAATACGCGAGCGAGCGTCTGTGCTTCTCCGAGGAGCTGACGCGCAGACTTTGGAAAGGCTTGTGGCTCTCCCGTTGTCCCTGACGAGTAAACAGTTACCAGGTGCTTGTCATCGTCTAGACGAATCTCGGGTGTACTGCCTGTGCGGTCCGTCACATCGAACTGCCGTACGTCGATGGTTGTTTTAGCCAAGTCGGGGATGGGGCCATCACACACGATCGGGCCCAAGCTGCGAGCCAGCGCAGCGACTCCGCCGGCATTGCGCCCATGGGGCAGAGCGACGGCTGTTCCAGCTAGCCAGGCTCCCACCAGAGCCACGCAGAAGTGGTAGCGGTCGCTGCACAGGAGCAGCGGTGGCGGCGAACCCTCAAAGAGTCGTGCGCCGAGGTGCTTTGCGAATCCCTCGGCCGCATGGCGCAGATCCGCATAGCTGCGCTCACCGCCGGTGCCGATCGCCACGCATTTTCCGCCCCCATCCGGTGCGTGGACGGGGGGCCAGCACACGGGGTTGCCTCGACTCACACCGACGAGATACCTGGGCCGCGTGGCGTTCGCAACTCGGCGGCCGACCTGCAGGAAGTTTGATGCTGCGCCGGCCAGCCTGGTACTTTGCTCCGGCGCGGGACCAGCCGGCGCGACCCCACCCAGTGGAAAACGAAGTAATATCGAGGGTTCTGGAAGGGACTCACCTTTTGGTGGACGAGCGCCAGCCGAGTCACGTCCGCGGGACGACACAGACTGGCAGCATCGCCGCCTACTCGGCTCCCTACCCCGATGCCACCTGGCCGAACCAGGATTGCGCGCTGATCGCACCGATGCCCTGGGGCACCGTTCTGGCCGTGGCAGACGGCTTGGGAGGGGCACCGTCGGGGCACGAGGCCTCAAAAATCGCCGTCACCGAGTTGGCCCGTTCTCTCTCGGAACAGGACACGGAACTAGAGGCGCGGGGGGCGATCCTGGACGCTTTCGAATCCGGTAATCGCGCCATCTGTGATTTGGCGGTTGGGGCCGCCACGACCTTGGCGGTCGTGGAGATACGTGGGCGTTCATTTAGGCCCTACCATGCCGGGGACTCGAGTATCTTGGTGTGCGGTTCTCGGGGCAAGAGCAAGTTCGTCAGCGTGCCGCACTCGCCGGTCGGATATGCCGTGGAAGCTGGCCTGATCGATGCCGACGAGGCGTTGCATCACGAGGAGCTGAACCTGGTATCCAACGTGTTGGGGAGTTCAGCGATGCGCATCGAGCTGGGCGCGGCTTTCGAACTCGCGGAGCGTGACACCGTGGTACTCGCCACGGACGGCTTGTTCGACAACGTGCATCAAGACGAGATTGTCGAGATTGTGCGTTCTGGTCCTCTGAACGCTGCCGCCGACGCCTTGGCAAAGCTGGCCACGGAGCGCATGCACACCCCGGACTCCAACAAGCCGTCGAAACCCGATGACTTGACGTTTGTGCTGTATCGTGGCGTCGCCTAGCAGATACCCAGAGTGTTCGTCTGGGACACCCCCTAAGGGGGTGTCCCAAGTTTCTGTCCTGCTGCAAGGCAGGATTTCGCGGCTGCGAAGGGCGGCCTCGTCCCTCCGCTCCTCACCAGGCTTCAGCCTGCCTCCGGTGCTCGCTCCTCAGGCGCCCTTCTCGCTTGCGCCTCCTGCCTCTCGCGACGGACAGAAACTTGGGACACCCCCTAGTCCCAGGTGAGTCCTTCCAAGTAGTCGCGTAGATCCCGAGCGGAGCGAAAGCGTTGCTGGATCAGGGTGTACTTGAGGCCTCGGATGATGCGTTTGATGAGAGGCGGCTGTCGAGCGTAGTGCTTCGCTCCTCCAACGGAGGCGTGGAGGATTTGAACCAGGCCTATGACGTCTTCTTGGATCTGTTCGCGCTTCTTGTAACCCTGCAAGTTGTAGAAATCGACGAGCTTGACGTCGAAGCCTAGCCCTCGACGACGCACCAACACGTTACCTGTGTGCAGGTCGCCGTGGAATTCTCGCTTGGCGTGGATGATCGCGATGCCGTCAGCGAGCGCGTGGAGCAAGTGCAGCGCCTCGAATGGGGTCAGTCGCTTGTTGGGTTGCTGAGCTATGAAGTCGGACAACGGTTGTCCTTCAGCGTACTCCGAGACGAGGAAGGTGACCTTTTCCCCCTGCACGGTCATTCGCTCCTGCGTGACGTATTGGATCAGGATCGGACAGTCTCTGAGTTGATGTAGCTTCTTGGCGTAGAACTTGACCGCCCTGTCCCGCTCGTTGCGTTCGGGATAGAAGAACTTGGCGGCTCGTTCGATACCCGTCAGACGCTCGCGGATCCGATAGACTTCACCTTCCCAACCTCCCCCCAACTTCTCTTCGACGACGTATTTGTCGGCCAGGACAGTGCCCGGTTCGAAGGCGAAACTGATCAAACGGGAACGAGACTTGGGCATCGGCGCGGACAAATAGCAGACCTCGCGCCTGCGTCATCTGTTTCGTAGCACGCTTCGGCGCAGAACACCGCGCCGCCGTGGAGGGATGCTTGGCCCGACTGATGCGTCAGGCTGATGTCGCCCAATGCGCGCCGCGTGTTCGGGCCTTGGTCAGCGTCCGCCATCGGGGCGGCGCCCGCCCATGAGGGTGCGTAGTCCTTCGAACTGCTCTTCAGCGACGACATACGCTGGGCCTAGGGCCCACGCCTGTTCTGGTCGCTGGTACCAGGCCTGGCAGACGAGGCGGCGGTCGCCGTTCATCCAGGCGGACCACTGGATGCGCACCCCATCACTTCCCACGACATCGGACAAGAGCGTGCACGCGCCGATGCTCACTCCGCGCTCCATCTCGGCGTGGGCGGCATCCGCGGAGGCCGCGCGCGCCGGGGTGGCGTCGGCATTCGGGGGTGTGGGTGCATCCCAGCGCACGCCAGACCTGCGATCCATGGCTGCCCTATGCCCTGGTAACGTGTCTCTCTGTGCTCGACGCGCTTTCACCATAGGGAGTATCCGGTGAGGTTGGTGGGGTGCGCAAGTCGGAATGATTCCTGCTGTTTCCGGACAATACGCGGCATCTGTTGGCAGCATCAAATGACAAAGATCCTGCCAGCTTTCGAGGCGCTCCGACATTTTCTGAGCGGTTTTAGTGGCCTCAGGGTACCCCTGAGATGGGACGTCGAGCTGCTACGATTCTGCCGTGCCAACCTCCCTAAGTCGTCGCTTGCGTGCGGTGAGCCAGCCGAGTCTGCGCCTGGCTTGGTTCTCCTGCTGGGTGCTGGAGACGGAGTTGGCGGTGGCTGTCGCACAGCTCGAGGAGCTGCTTGCCGAAACGGAGAGCTTCGGGGAACGGGGGACCGAGGGCTTGGTGACGTTGGTCGCGTGGGTGTGTGGAGCGGTGGCCCCGCCCCGATTGCACGCTCTGGCGGTGGCTGCGCGCAGCGCGGGCGCTTTTCGGTTGGGGCGTCTGCTCAGTCATGCCGAGGAGTGTCCGTTGCAGGTTGGCGACGAGGTCGAGGGGGCGGTTCCGACGTACCGGAAGGAGCGCCCCCTGACCCTCGGGGAACGAAAAAACCTCGCGCGGAGGCCCAATCGTGGCCAGATACAAAGACTACTGCGGGACCCGCACCCGGCCGTGATCGAACAGTTGCTCAACAACCCGCAGTTGACGGAGTCGGACCTGTTGCGGTTTGTGACCTTGCGTCCGCCGCACCCGAAGAGTCTCTGCTACCTGTTTCGCAACGTACGATGGTTGACGGCGGCTCGTGTTCGAATGGGGTTGCTACAGAACCCCGGTCTGCCCCTGTGGCAGACAGTTCCGCTGCTCACCCTGTGCACGCGGCCCGAGCTAGCTCGCGTCTGTCAGGCTCGAAACGTTCCCCACGGGCTGTTGGACGCTGCGCGCACCCGGCTCACGCGCCACCCGCCGCTGCGCGAGGCCTCAAAGAGTCACACAGTGCATTGAAGACGCAGTGCGTTGAAGACGCGGTGCGTTGAAGCAGAGCACTGAACACACAGAGCACTCTCATCTACGGAGCGCCTTTCAGCGGACGTGTATGTCAGGGCGCGGAGGCTCCGCCATCCCCTCGCCGATGTGGAAGCTCGGGTGAGGTGGTTGATTGTACTCGACGTTCTGCCAAGAAATCGCCACGCGGTACTGCGGGTCGTGCATGAGCGTGTAGATTCGGTTCGAGGCGGGCTGGCTCGTGGTGTACACACGGATCGAATTGCCGCAACGAAACAGCACTTCTTCTCTCCAGTCCCCGAGAATGTCCGCGGACAGAGTTGGGGTGGACTTGGTTCCGTTGTTGGAGGCACAACCCTGAGCGTCCAGTCCCTGTCCAGCACCGTCGAATTGGGTGATGCTGGTGCCGTCCAGTAGCTCGCGGGAGAGATCGGCGTCCCACCAGATCAAGAAGTTGACGGCTCCTGGCGCGCTGCCGGCACTCGTTCCTGCAGAGGTGAGCAGATTGCTGCGGCTGGTCCACACCTCGGCACCCGGCTGGCTCGGGTCCACGTCGCCCGCAACGCCGCGCCCGGGCCCTTCTCCGGAGCTGTTCCCGCCCTGCCACAAAATGCTGCAATCGCGCGCGTCGCGCATCGCGTGCTCGGGGACGCCATCGGCCTCGTACGGCATGAAGACTTCGAGCCCTGGGCGGTCCAGGACTAGGTCACCGACGTGTAACGCATCGCCGTGTCCGTACCAGCTCACCGCGCACATGCCGGTGCCGTCGTTATCGAAAGTAGCTGCACCGCCGATGATCTCTTGCTGTGGGTCGTCATCGACGTTCGCGATGCTGATGCTGTGGGCGCCCTTGCCACCGAACTGACCATTGTGCTCCGTGGACCACAGCACGGAAAGTTCGCCATCGCGCCAGTTGTAGGCCGTGAATGTGGTCTTTTCGTACATCCCTCGTCCCATGATGGCGCTCGGGCGCCCGGTGTCGTCGACGAAGGCGATGCTGGCGAGAAAGCGATCTCCACGGTTGCCATAGTCGTCACCCCAATCGGTGACGCTGCCGCGGGCTGCCCGGAAGTTGACCGTCGCCAGCTCCTCACCAGTCTCCCCCTGAAATACGGTGAAGTACTCTGGGCCAGTCAGGATCAATCCTTCTCTCCCACCAGGACAAGCGGGCACACCGTTGCGTGCGGATGTGCCGCAGCGGTAGTCGGCGGAATCATCATCGTTGGCGGCAGGCCCCTGGCGGAGGAACTCACCAGTGCTGTCGCGCGCGCCAGGCGCCGTGCGAAGCGCGACTTCGGCCTTGCCATCGCCGTCCAAGTCGTAGACGAGGAATTGGGTGTAGTGGGCGCCCGCGCGCACGTTGATGCCCAAGTCGATGCGCCACAGGCGCTCCCCACTCAGGCGGTAGGCGTCGATGAAGACGTTGCCGGTGTAGCCGGACTGGGAGTTGTCGTGGGAGTTCGAAGGGTCCCACTTGACGATGAGCTCGTACTGTCCGTCCCCGTCCACATCTCCCACACTCGCGTCATTCGTGGTGTAAGTGTACGCCTCGCCGGAGGGTGTCGTGCCCCCCGGTGGCGGTTCCGTTGGGATCGTGATGTAGGCGCCACCGCTTACCGAATCGCTCCACACGCTCGCTGGCTCCGAGTTTGCTTGTTCCGTGCCGTTCACCACGGCCCGAACGGTATACGTCGATCCCTCGTTCCCGTCGGTGTCGACGAGGTTCGTCGAATCGCTGATAGGAGCATCGTTGACCAGGGTGCCGTCGCGGTAAACGTTGAACGGCGTGCTCGGATCCTCGTATCCGAACAGGCGCCAGCCGACGTATGTCCCGTTGCCAGTTGCGACAGCAACGACGCCTCGATTGAGCGCTTCCAGCTGCGAAAAGCCGTCCAGGTCGGGTGGATCAGTGCTCTCTGGCGCGGCTTGTCCGCCGCTCCCCCCCGCCGTTGTCGAACTGCTCCCGGCGTTGCCTCCACCGCCGCCGCTTCCGACATCGCCCCCGGCGCCAGCGCTGCCGGCTGCCGGCGACGCGGGCTCCGCAGGCGAGGTCGGGTCGCCGGGTGTCGTTGCTTCAGTTGGAGTCGTCGCCGGGCCTCCCCCGCCTGCCCCTGGGGCGGGCCCCTCGCTAGTGCCCGGTGCTGTCACTGGGCTGGTCAGCGCTGGACTGCTCGCCATCGGCGAAGGCGTAGTGCCCGGGGCGCTCGTGTTCGGGGTCGTGGGAATGCTCGTCTTGTCGGGCGTCGAGGATTCACTGCTGCACGCGAGCAGCACCATCAGCGCGCAGCTAGGGACGGTGGAACCGAAATTCATTACAACTCCGAGGTACAACGGTTGCCGAGACGCATGGCTCAGGCTAGCGAGGGACCATGATCCCGCGCGTCGATCTGCGTTGGTTGACCGCAATTCTGTGCAGTCTAGCCGGGCTGCTGGTCGTATCACCAAGTATCGCTCACGAGCCGTTCGAGATCACGCTAGCTGGAAATGTTCATCCGGACCGAGTGGAGCTCGTTGCCGTTCAATCCTTGCGAACCAGCATCCAAGCGGGCGGTTTGTGCGAAACGACGCCCGACTCCCATCGGTGCGTCGAGGCGCTGGTGGGCGCCGCACGCAGTCGTTTCCAGTCGATCGAAGCGCGGCTGAAGTCGGCAGGGCACGACTTCTTCTCGCTGAGTTCCGGTGGGCGGGGAGTCGAGCTGCGCAAGGTCGTGGTCCGGCTCACCGAGGAGGAGGATGTGGAGCATCACTTCGAGTTTGCCAAAGTGGGTGCAGGACAATTGACCATCCGCGCGAACTTGCTCGATAGGTTGACCGAATCTCACGGGGTTGCGTTCAACATCGTGCAGCGACACCCCGCTCTCGTGTTGGGCGTGGGGTTGCTGCGCGGAAGTCAGCCAGAGCTGGCGCTGGACGTCGTGCCCTTCGACTCGACGTCGCTCTCGGCTGCTGGTCCCAAGTCTGACGCCTGGTCCGTCTTTCCGGCATTCTTCTGGCTGGGCTTGGAGCACATTGGGACGGGCTTCGACCACCTGTTGTTTTTGGGGGGCCTCCTCATCGTTTGCAGGCGTCTCCGGACGATGCTCATCATCGTCACGTGCTTCACTCTGGCCCATTCGGTGACGCTCACGCTCGCCGTGCTCGGAGTAGGACTCCTGCCTTCGGGCTTGGTGGAGCCGCTGATTGCGCTGTCCATCGTCTATGTTGGCGTGGAGAACTACTTCGTGAAGACGGAGCCCAAAGCCCGCTGGCTCGTCACATTGCTTTTTGGCCTGATTCACGGGTTCGGCTTCGCGGGTGCCCTGCAGGAGATCGGCTTGTCCGGCAAGGATTCGAGCATCGTGGTGCCAGTACTGGCGTTCAATCTTGGCGTTGAAGTTGGGCAGCTGCTTGTGTGCGCCGTTGCTCTGCCGCTGCTGTTCGGGCTCAAAGCTCGCGGTTGGCTTTCGCCCACGGCCATTCGGGGCACCTCGCTACTGATCGCGGGTGTGGGGGCGATTTGGTTGCTTCAGCGTACGCTGTTGTCGTAGCGAGCTGTTGGCGACGAACGAGCGCCTTGTTGCCGATAGTCGGCTCTGACATACCACCTCGACCCTCGACGTTGGGCGTCGAGCGCTCAATACTGATGCCCTTCCGCTTCGTGCGCGCCATGCCGACCAACACCGACCCCACCCACTCCCGATCGCGCAGGTCCAACAAACGGCGTTGGCTCCTTGGGACTCTCCTCATCATCATGTTCGCCTTGGTCACTCTTGGGGCCACGAGTGAAGGGCGAGTGGCGATGGGTGCGAGTGCATCGGGAGCGCGCCTCGAACGCATGAAGGCGTCGCCTCACTTCAGGGACGGCAAGTTCATCGACGTGCTTCCCCGGCGGGAGCCGGAGTTCGTTCCGACGCTCAAAGCGTGGTTCTTCGACGCCAGCGAGTACAGCATTCCACAGCAACCGCTCCCCTTGATGCGGCGGACCAGGGCCGACTTCGACGAGCTTCCGACTTCTGGCCTGCGTGTGACGTGGCTGGGTCACTCGACGTTGATTGTCGAGATCGATGGTGTTCGAGTATTGGTCGATCCGGTGTGGGGCAAGAACCCCTCTCCATTTGAGTGGATGACGGCCGACCGCTTCTTCGAACCGCCGCTGCCGTTCTCCGAGTTGCCGCCCATCGATGCCGTCGTGATCTCTCACGACCACTACGACCACTTGGACTACCCTACCATTCGGCAGCTAGCGACAAGCCAGGTGCCGTTCTTCGTGCCCCTGGGTATCGGAGCGCACTTGGAGCATTGGGGTATCGATTCGTCCCGCATTGTCGAACTCGATTGGTGGGATCGCCGACAAGTGGGTGGAGTTACCTTGGTCGCAACGCCCGCGCGTCACTTCTCTGGGCGTTCTCTCGTAGACCGCGATCATACTCTATGGGCAGGCTGGGCTATGTTGGGTCCCAAGCACCGCGCGTTCTACAGTGGCGACACGGCGATGTTCCCCGGGTTCAAGGAGATCGGCGAGCGGCTCGGCCCGTTTGACGTCACGATGATCGAGTCGGGTGCCTACGATCCTCTGTGGGCAGACGTGCACCTGGGACCGGAGCAGGCGGTGTTGGCCCACACAATGGTCCGAGGTGAGCTGATGATCCCGGTGCATTGGGGATTGTTCAACCTGTCTCTCCACGGCTGGACAGAGCCGGTAGAGCGGGTGTTGGCAGCGGCAGAGCAGGCCGGAATTCAGGTGACTACCCCACGTCCCGGACAGAGCATCGAGCCTGGGATGCACCCCATAGCGGAGCGCTGGTGGCCCGATCTGCCGTGGCGACGGGCCCGAGACCTGCGCGTTGTCTCCTCTGGTCTCCCCCCTGAATTGCTGCACCAACTGGTTAGCCCCTAGCGTGGGGATTGACGCAAATGGTCCAGGGGTCACGACCTGTGTCTACCTGTTTGGGATCTCCGAGGTAACGTAGGAATCCGTGGGAGCTGAGTTGATCGATGAGTATCTCTGCCCGAAGGGCTGAGATACGGAGCGCTTTTTGTAGTGCGTCGCGCATCCGGGTTTTGCCTGGCAGGTATCCTCGCGGTGCACCACCCTCGAAGCGCTGCTTGAGCAACGCTGCGAGGGAAGAGAGATCGATGGGCCCCTGAGTTCGGGGGCTCGGTGGTATTGGGTTCGAGTTCATGGCGTGAGTTCTCTCGTCGTTGGGATCATTTCATCGGATACAGGAGCGGCATGGTCGTGCCTGGGCGACCCACCCGCGACTCATAGTGGTAGGTGTGGCGCCGCCCCAGGGTCGACTCTTGTCCAGGTGAGGGTGGCGGGTCGAGCTCCACCGATTCCGTCTGTCGCTCTCGGCACACAAGCACGGAGCAGGGGGCTTCACCCATCAACGAGCGGGAGACAGATCCGAGCATCAGGCTCTGAAGTGTGCCCTTGGAACCACTGCCGAGCACGATGACGTCGGCACCTTCTGTCTGGGCGGTTTGCCGCAGTAGCTTGGCTGCCGATCCCTCTGCCACGCGCGGCGTAACTTGCGCTTTGGCGACTGGAATGCCGCGCTCCTCGAAGAGGCGAACGCGCTCCCGAACCGCCTGGTCGAGCTTGTCGAGGGCGCGCTTGGCGGCTTCGTCGATTTCCTCTTCGGAGCTGTGCTCCCCAGCGACGTCGGTTGCCCAAACGAAGACGAGCCTGCTGTCGGGCCAGGTGCACGCGAAGCGAATGGCGTGGTCCAGGGCCGGGAGTGAGTGCTCTTCGAAGTCGTAGCCGACCACGAAGGTTGGGGGGGAGTAGGTAGAGGTTTGTGATTTCACTCGTGCGCTAGTTGCTGCATTCATGTGATGACGTCCTTTCTGTGATTGGCTAGGCACCGCAGATGCCGTTCGGCGAGCACGCCCTCGAGTGTTCCCGTTCGTGCTGCCGTGGACGCGAGCGCGCTGTGCACGCTCCCTCGCCGGTGGCGAGTGACAGGGTCTGCGATGTTTCCGGCCGGTGTTGCTCTTATGGAAGCAACCGCCGTGCCATCGAGCGAAAGGCGATGCTGAGTGCGCTAAGAGGAGGGGAACGGGGCAACTTCGCAACGGGTGTGACGGAATGCCACGCTCCACCCGCTGCAGGGGACCGACGGATGCTGGCAATGCTGGCCTTGTCCAGATCGGCACGACCGTTGCAGAGACCTGGACTCATGAAACTGAAACCGATTTCGACGAAGGCGATCCGCGGTGTTCGACTTCCGCTGTCTGGACTGCCCCTGTTGGCTGCGTTGCCGCTGCTGGTCGTGGGATGCGAACAGACGGCGGAAGGTGTTCGGCAGGACGCCAAGAACCTCGAACAGACTGCCAAGGACTCGGCGAAAGCGGCTGAGAGGGACATGGCAGCTGCCTACGGACAGAGCGAAGAGGGCTTGGCTCAGTTCGAAAGGGAGACCGAACAACGACTGCAACAGATCGATCAAAAGATGGCGCAACTCGAAAAGCGCGTGGAGCGGGCAGCCGAAGATGCCAAGGCAGACATGCGTAAGCAGATAAGCGAACTTGAAAAGCAGCGGAAGGAGCTCGGGGACGAGTCGCGCCAGTTGCGGGGCAAAGCACAGGTCGAGTGGAAGAACTCGATGAAAGACCTGCGCGACCAAGTGGGTGATCTAGAGAAGCGGCTGGACAAATACATCGAGGGGCTAAAATGACTGACACGTCGTCTCGAGAACGCCTCAGCGAAGGAGCTTCTGAAGCAGGCTCGGGGCGAGCTGGGGATGTCCTCTCCACGATCGGGTTCGAGCGCCAAGAACTGATCGCCGCGCTTCAGCGCTGTGTAACCGCCACAGAGCACTGTGCTTCTCTGGCAACTGGTCTGCCTCACGCAACCACCGCGATCGGGGCCTGCCGGGACGCTTCTTGTCTTTGCCGCGTGGCCAGTGAACTGTTGGCGCGAGGTTCGAGTTTTGACGGTTGGGCAGTGTCGGCGTCGCTGCTAGCGGCTGACGTTTGCGCTTCGGAGTGCGGCGTTCACATGGGGCGGTTTTTTCAAGAGGCGGCTGGTGCCTGTCGAAACGTCAAGTTGGCTACGAACGGCTGTGTGTTCGAACCTGACGCTCCCCCCGATTGATTTCGGTACTTCACGGTTCTCTTGCGCCGCAGCCTGAACCTGCAAACCCCAGGCAAGTGCGCAGCTACCGCAACGCGGTACTGGTCATGCGTTTACAAGCTAACGACCGGAGACTTGCCGCCTGCCGCCGTTGAGACGCCCGCGAGAGACGGATGCTGGCATAGGATTGGTGCCGCACCTTGACTGGATTGGAGAAGGGCTCGAGGTACACCAGGGAGTGCAATTCACAGAACAGTCTAGGAAGGTGGCCGCTTGCGACTAGCGATGAAATTTGCGCTAGGTCTGACGCTGGGCTTCGCCCTGCTGTTGGTGCTGCAAGCGACCTTGCACGTGCGCCGAGTCGCCGAGCTGCAACAACGCGAGATCCGTGATGACGTGTCTGCCCTGGGCAACGTCCTGGCTGCTGCTGCTGCTGAGCTTTGGCTAGACGAAGGACAACAGCGAGCACGCTCGTTCATCGAACGGGCCGACTTGCAGAAAGAGGCGACGCGTGTGCGCTTGATCGAGGAGTCGGAGAGCTTGGCAGAGGCACCACAACAGATCGGGGTCTCGCGATTGTTTCGCGGGGATGATTGGCACATTGTGGCGGCGGTTCCTGTGATGAGCGGGGAACGACGGCTGGGCGTCATCGAAATCGACCGCAGGCTGCCTCAAGAGCGAAAATACTTTGCCTCGCTGATCAACGTTCAGGTGTGGACGACGGCGCTTGCAGCTCTCGTCTCCGGACTCGCGGCGTTTGGCCTGGGTCTGTGGTTCATCGGTAGGCCGCTGAAGCAGCTTTCAGACTTGGCACACAGAGTGGCCGAAGGGGACTTCTCCTTACGCACGAACATCCGCCAGAAGGATGAAATTGGTAGCCTCGCGAGTGACCTCAACACCATGACGGACAGACTGCTTCAAGCCAAAGACAACGTGCGACAGGAGCGGCGCGCGCGGACAACCGCCTTGGAGCAGCTTCGCCATGCTGACCGCTTGGTTACTGTCGGCAAGTTGGCATCGAGCATGGCTCACGAACTCGGCACACCGCTGAACGTCGTGTCCGGCCGGGCGATGATGATCCAGACCGCCACTGACGTGCCCGAGAGCGCCAAGGACAACGCGAAGATCATCGTTGAGCAGGCGAAGCGCATGACCGTCATCATTCGCGAGCTACTCACCTTCGCTCGACGCAAGCCCCTCGAGCGCCAAAAGACCGTGCTTGGAGACGTCCTGCAACATGCCGTTGCGTTGATGGATCCAATGTGCGAGGACCGCCAGATTGAGCTCGTGGTCGAAGGAGACGTGCAGCTGATGGCCGAGGTGGATGCCGGCAAGTTGATGCAGGTCTTGACGAACCTGATCATGAACGCCCAGCACGCGATGCCGAACGGAGGCGCCGTGACCTTGGGCATCCGACGCCAGACCGTGCGAGAACCACCGGACCGCCATGTCGCTGCGGGCGATTATGTCCAAGTCAGCGTTTGCGATGAAGGTGTCGGGATAGAGCCCGAGCGGCTCGGACAAATCTTTGACGACTTCTTCACGACCAAAGGGGGAAGGGGAACCGGCCTAGGGCTGAGTGTCTGCCACGGGATCGTGCGGGAACACGGCGGCTTCATGCTGGTCAACAGTGAAGTTGGCAAGGGTTCTTGCTTCGAGGTGTACCTACCAGAAAGGTGGAATGATGAGCGTTCCGATTCTCCTGATCGATGACGAGCAGAGCATGTGTGAGATGGTGGCCGATGCGCTACGTCCCCACGGATACGAAGTGAAATGGACGACCAAAGGCTCCGAAGGCCTCGAGTGGTTGGCGGAACGGGAGTTCGACGCCATCATCACTGATCTGAACCTTCCCGGCTCCAGCGGCTTGGAGATTTGCCGCCGGGTGACCGAGCGAGTGCCAGACTTGCCGGTGATCGTCGTGACCGCATTTGGCGATATGCAGGCCGCGATCTCTGCCATTCGGGCCGGAGCGTACGACTTCATCAACAAGCCGTTGGAACTCGAAGCGCTTGCTCACGCTGTCAAGCGTGCCACCCAACACCGACAACTGCGACGCGAAGTGCGGCGCCTGACGGAGGAAGGGGGGAAGGAGTGGCAGCACAGCGAGTTGGTCGGTGACAGTCCACCGATGAAACGCGTCTACGATCTGATTGCTCGAGTCGGTGTCGCCGACGCATCCGTCGTGATCACCGGGGAGAGCGGAACTGGCAAGGAGCTAGTGGCCAGGGCTTTGCACGCCGGCAGTCAGCGCGCGGACAAGCCCTTCGTCGCCATCAACTGTGCCGCGGTACCTGCCAATCTACTAGAGAGTGAGCTATTCGGTCACGTCAAGGGCGCGTTCACTGATGCCAAGATCGCACGCAAAGGACTGTTCGAGCAGGCGCACGGCGGCACGATCTTCTTGGATGAGGTGGGGGAGATGCCGGAGGAGATGCAGCCGAAATTGCTGCGGGTACTTCAGGAGCGAAAGGTACGTCCGGTTGGTGCAAACGCAGAGACGGCCATCGACACACGAGTAGTGGCCGCGACCAACCGTGACTTGGAAACGGAAGTGGAAGAGAATCGCTTTCGCGAAGATCTTTTCTATCGGCTCAATGTCGTGCAGATCCACGTGCCGCCGCTCCGTGCCCGGGGCAATGACATTCTCGTCCTCGCCCAGCACTTTCTGAAGAAGGTCGCCCCCGTGATAGGCAAACCTGTCAAGAGCATCTCTAGCGATGCTGCACGGAAGCTCTTGGAGTACGACTGGCCAGGCAACGTGCGTCAGCTGGAAAACTCCATCGAGCGGGCGGTGACACTGGCGCGCTTCGACCAAATCACCGTCGAAGATCTGCCGGAAAAGATTGTCAAGTACGAGAGCACGAGCATCCCAGACGTGGATGCTGAGCACATGCTGAGTCTCGAACTTCTGGAGAAGCGCTACATCGAGCGTGTCTTGAATGCGACGGACGGCAACAAGACGCAGGCTGCGAAAGTCTTGGGGCTGGACCGCCGCACCCTCTACCGCAAGCTGGAGCGCTACGCGAACGAGTCCGAGTAGCTGGCGGTGTCGCGGCATTTCGCCACGCTTGGAAAGGTGTCGTGCTCTTCTGCCCCGTACCGAATGTGGAAGACGGTCTTGAGGCCCCGATCTAGCGCTTCTCACGTTGGCACGTTGCGTGCACTCGACAATCGCACGCGATGACCTATGCACCGAATCGAAGTCTCATTCTAATCGCGGATGACGACGCCGCCATGCGCCAGATGTTGGCGGTATCTTTGCGCAACGAGGGGTTCGAAGTCGGGGAATGTAGCGACGGGCGCGACTTGCTCGACGCACTCCGAGCGGGCGAGACAGACTCCCCTCCGAGCGTCGTTGTCACCGACATGCGCATGCCGGGTGTCGATGGGCTCGACGTTCTGTACTGGGTGGAGCGATGGTGCCCCGAGGTTCCCGTGATCTTGATCACGGCGTTCGGCGATCGACACACCCATCAGCGCGCGCGTCAGTTGGGGGCCGCGCGCGTGATTGACAAGCCCTTCGAGTTGGAGGAGCTGCACAAGGCGGTGACTGAGGCGATAGCGTGTAGGAGCCCGGTCGAAGTCACCTGAGCCGGTGGTCCGACGACGCTGGCGCAACTACCAGACACCGCGGAGCGCTCGCCAAAAACGTGCGCCTTGGCTGCTCGACGTGAGTACACTGCTCCCCATGGCGAAGCAGCGAAAGCGTTGCGAATGGTGCGGTGACGATCCCTTGTACGTCGCCTATCACGATGAGGAGTGGGGGGTACCAGTGACGAACGAACGGCAGTTGTTCGAGTTCTTGGTACTGGAGGGCGCTCAGGCAGGGCTGAGCTGGCGCACCATCCTCTACAAGCGTGATGCTTACCGTGAGGCATTCGAAGGGTTCGAACCGGAGCGGGTGGCGCGCTTCGGCGCCCGGCAAATCAGCAGGCTAATGAGCAATCCAGGCATCGTTCGCAACGGCAAGAAGATCGCGTCTGCGGTAGCCAATGCTCGCGCGTTCCTCGCCGTGCAGCAGGAGTTCTCCGGCTTCGCGAAGTACCAATGGCAATTCGTCGAGGGGCGTCCGCTACAAAGCCGCTACCAATCCTGGAAGGAGATCCCCGCCCAGAGCTCGGAGTCAGTGGCGTTCAGCAAGGACTTGAAGCGGCGTGGGTTTTCCTTCGTTGGTCCTACAATCATGTACGCGCACATGCAGGCGATCGGCATGGTCAACGATCATGTAGTGACCTGCTTTCGCCGGCGTGAACTCGCGCGCGTCGCGCGCGCGTACACCACGCCGTAGCCATGCGGTGCTGTTCAGCGCAGATTGCTCAGTCTGTGTCGACGCGAGTCAGCAGGTAGCCGCTCGTGCAGCGGAAGCCCTTTTGGACCTCGTTGGCCCGTCGCAAGATTTCGATACTCCTAGTGCGGATCTCTTCCCAATCCGCCGCGCGGACCGTCTTCATCAGACGCCAAGCGGGGTGGTTCACTTCCATCTCGTCGAACCACGCCTTTGCGGACGGGCCTTCGAACGGCAGGCTGTCTTTTGTGATTGATACGTTGGCGGCGTAATGGCTGAACAACTCGCGGATCTTGTCTTCGAAGGGCCACGGCGTCTCGGGCCTGGGCGCGTCTGCTGGCCTCAGCAGTTCAGCAATGTCGTTGATGGCGCCTTCGGCAAGCCAGCTCGTGATCACGAGGCGTCCGCCAGGGCGCACCACTCGCATCATCTCTTGGACACACGCCGCAGGGTCCGGGGCGAAGATCACTGAGAAGACGGCGATGACCGCGTCGAAGGAATCATCGGGCACGTCGATCCGTGCACCTTCTCCCACGACAAAGTGCGCCGTCATGCCCATGGCCTCGGCTCGAGCCCGCGCTGTCTCGAGCAAGCGCGCCGAAGGGTCCATTGCAGTCACTACGGCCCCGAGCCTGGCCGCCGCCAGCGTCACGTTGCCGTTGCCACAGCCGAGATCCAGCACACGTTCTCCGGAAGAGACCTCGGCCAGATCGAGCGCCCGATGGGCCGCAACTTCCAGCTGCCTGGCTGTCCGAGCGTAGTCACCATCACCCCAGTCGAGTTCCATGGCGACGACCATACATCGAACGCGGTGCCTCCGCGAGTACCGCGTAGCACCCAGTCGCCAGAGCTGTCCAACACGCGATGCGGAACGCCCAATCGGCGTGCGACATCCACATGACAACAGGCGGCGCCGCGTGGCACTCTCCCCGCATGACCCACCTCGAGCTGTTTGGCACGCTGACATCGCCGTACGTGCGGCGCGTCCGCATCCTCGCCCACGAGTTTGGCATAGAGCCTGTGTGGGTGGATACCTCAACGGAAGCTGGGCAAGCAGCATTGCGTCAGCTGACGCCGTTGTGGAAGGTCCCCGCTGCACGCATTGACGGAGCCACGGTTCTCGACTCGGCAGTGATTTGTCGAACCCTCTTGCGTCTGTTCGGACCTGGCCCGCTTGCACCTTTCGATCCCGAAGAAGTCGAGACGCAGAACCTAATCACCGTCGTCGATGGCGCGCTCGACTCGCTGATCAACGCTTTTTATCTGAGGAAGGATGGCATCGATGCGGACCAAGTGGCCTACGTGAAGAAGCAGCACGACCGAGCTTCGGCGGCGCTTGCGTGGGTTGGTGCGCGTGTCCACGGGCCGTGGTTGACGCCCGCCCAAAGACTAGGGCTGCCAGAGATTGCTCTCGTCACCGCCCTCGAGTGGATGACGTTCCGCCACACGTATGACGTGCAACAGCAGCCAGCGCTGGCCGCGTTCTTGGAACACCACGCTTCGCGCCCCAGCATCAAGAATACGGCCCCTCCCACTAGCTGAGGCCGTTCAGTTAGTCAGGCTCTTGGCTCTCTGTGCAAGGTGAACGAACTCGCGACGGCGGTCGTTGCCCAAGACTGCACCCTCGGCATTGGCGATCGCGCGGTCGTAGCTGGCGGTCCCGCGATATGCGGAATCACTCAACAACAGCCCCAGCTCCGCCACCGCAGCAGCGAACAGGAAATCCGAGCTTGCCTGAGGCAGGGCGACCGCGTCGCTTTGTACGGCCACACTGAACTTCGTACTGCTCTCGTGCGTGGGTTGCTTGTAACGCAGATGCACTGTGAGCAGCTCGTCACTCTTGGCGGCTTCGCTGAGAGCCGGAGGTTGCACGTACTTCGATGGCTCTGCCTTGGCGGCCGGTACCGCCACCCCGTGGGGAACGATTTCGTACAGCGCTGTGACGGTGTGGTCGGCGCCGATCTCGCCGGCATCTTTTGTATCGTCCGCGAAGTCCTGATGGGCGAGGCGACGGTTTTCGTATCCGATCAAGCGGAAGCCCGCTACATGCGCGGGGTTGAACTCGATCTGAAGTTTGACGTCCTGGGCAACAGTGATCAGCGTTCCCGAGGCTTGCTCGACGAGTACCTTGCGCGCTTCCGAGCCCGAATCGATGTACGCGTAGCTGCCGTTACCCTTGTCCGCCAGCTGTTCCAGGGTGTCGTCTTTGTAGTTGCCACGCCCAAAGCCAAGCACGCTCAGAAAGACGCCGCCTTTGGCCTTCTTTTGGATCAATTCGACGAGTTGGCTCTGGTTGGTCACGCCGACGTTGAAGTCGCCATCGGTGGCCAGGATGACTCGATTGATCCCACCGCGCTTGAAGCCATTCTGCGCGACGGCGTACGCTAGCTGGATGCCGTCGGCGCCATTGGTGGAACCCCCCGCTTCCAATCGTTCCAACGCTTCAGTGATGACGCTTGATCGGTTGCCAGCGGTCGACGGTAACACGAGGCCCGAGGCGCCAGCATACACGACGATGCTGACCCTGTCGCCAGCGCGCAGTTGTTCGCTCAACATACGCAGTCCGTGCTTGAGCAATGGTAATTTGTCCGGCGATTGCATAGAGCCGGAGACGTCCACCAGGAAGACCAAGTTGGCGTCGGGGCGTTCACTCGTGTCGATGTGGCGTGCTTTGAGCCCGAGCTTCAGCAACTTGTGCGCTTGGTTCCACGGTGCATGACTCAACTCACTGTGAATCGAAAAGGGCCGGTTGGCGTCGGGCTCGGGATAGGAGTAGCTGAAGTAATTCAGCATTTCTTCCACCCGCACGGCCCCCGTCGGCGGCAGGTGGCCGTCGCTCAGATGACGACGAACTAGGCTGTATGAGGCGGTGTCGACGTCGATGGAGAAGGTGGAGCGAGTATCCGTCTCGGTTCGCACGAACCCGGACTCGTCGACTCGAGCGTATGACTCGGTATTGAGTTGGGGCGTAGCGACGCCCAGCGAAAGCCTGCCGTGGCCCGAGCCGAACCCCATGCCGATCCCGCCACCTCCCATCCCAGTGCCGGACAAGCCGAGTCCACCGGCTCCCATGCTCTGACCAACTGCAGCACTCCCCTGGCCACTAGAGTTGTCCTCCGGACCTTGGACGGCGTAGCGCTTGTTGGTGTCCTCTGACCCCTGACCCATCGCGGCGTCTTCGCCTTTGGCGCGCGTTCCGGTACCACCCTCCGGCTCGTGGTGCTCGCTTCCCAAGCCAGGAGCCTGATTCGAAGGAGTCTGCCCTTCATCCATTGGACGTTTGGAGCAACCTGACGCACCGCCCGCCAAGAGGAACATCAGTGGCACCAGCAGAGTACGTTTGCAAAGACCTCGTGCCATTCCCAGAACCCCCCGAGGCGCACCGGCGCCCGTGACCAACTCAGCCATCGAGATATACCTCCGCGTGGTCGCAACTCAGTGCGACGAGTGAATGAAGAGCGCCTCCACTCGTGTCAGCCAACGACGACCGATGCAGCGCTCCCAGGTAGAGACATGCCGCGGCCGAAGAAGTTTCGACAAAAGCGGGCCCAACCCAAACTGCCCACGCTCACCAGCCCAGAGTCCCCTTTTGGGGCACGCACGTTCCCACGAGGCGGGTGCGAGACGCAGCGGCATCGGTAACCCGCCCGAGCCTCGTGGGTACCGTTTGATGGCGATTTGCCAGTCGCCTCTTGGCGCTCGACTGTGGTCAGTCCTCGATGACCGAGCCTTCGATGTCCGTTCTCGTGTCGTCGTGCATGGAGATCCCGGGTAGGACGTTCCAGCCACCGCCAGTGTTGTTGCGAATCACCGAGTCGGTGATTCGCACCAGACCGTCGTGGTTGTTCGAAACGAAGAAGATGCCCGATCCATAGGCGTTGACTTCGTTGTGCTCGATGGTGGACCCGCAGATGGAGAGGGTCATGGTCAGGCCATCGTTGTAGATGGCGCCACCACTTCCACCGCCTGGCGTCCCTTCCTCTCTGGGGTTGCCGCCGTTGCCGATGGCGCGGTTGTGGGAGAAGTGACTGTTGATGATGGTCCAACTGACCCCGATACTGCTCACGCCTCCACCGTTGGAGCCGACGTTGCCGAGCTCGGACTCTCCCCCGAATGTGCAGTTGACGACGTAGACCGGTTGGTCATCGAACTGACTGGTCACTCTCAGAGCGCCCCCACCCACGTCGGGTCCTTCACCTGCGCAAACGTTGTTGAAGAAGCGCGAGTTGACCACCTTGAAGCGCCCACCTCGAACCCAAATCGCGCCCCCTCCGTCGTACTCGCTTTCTCGTTCTGAATTGCCGTCGACGAAGGTGAGATTCTGGACGGTCAGTCGAGGGTGGTCTTGGTTGTCGCAGTGAGAGGTCGTCCACATCTGGTTTTCGTCGCAGGTGTTCATGTACAGGATGCGCGTCGCGCCGCCGCCACTGAGCGTTACCAGTCCGCCGCCGTCGATCACGATCTCTTCGCTGGCGTCGTTTCTCACTTTGGCGGGGCGATCCAAGGTGATCGTGATGGGATCTGGACCACAGTCGAAGGTGATGACGCCACCAGCGGCAACGGCATCTATGAATGCATCGGCGGTGCAGCTGTCGGGGGAGCCGTTCCCGACGACTTGATCGGGGCTCTCGACGTCTTCGGTACCCGCCGGTTCCGGGATGGCGCATTGGCCGTCGGGATTGCCCGCGGGGGGACCGGACTCCGGATCCGTCAGCGGGTTTACGACTTCTACCGTCCCTTCGTCCTCGTCACCGCCACAGGCAGTGATGGCGCTCACGACAAGCAAGCAAAGCCAAGGGCTGCGAATGTTCATACCTCTCCTCGTTGCACAATTCGTCTCGACGGCACGGACCGGCGTCGAGCACGAGTGAAGACATTCATGCCAGCTGATTCAGCCTTTGCAATGTGTGACAAGGCCCACCTCCAGGCCACGGCTGCGACGCGAGATCCCGTTTACCCACAAGCCAGAGCCCAAAATAAGCTGAGGGTGAATCATCAACGATGATTCACCCTCAGGCCCTCCTGTTCATGATTTCCCCGCGCTTGCGGAATGAAATCTGGAACCCTGTCGTGTTCCGGCGCCGAGTATAGCCAATCTCGTCGGCGGTACCAAAGAGATCGTCAAAACCTGTGCTGGTTGTCTGACCTCGTTCGGTCACCATTGGCGACGTTCGCAGCGTTCGGCGTTTCCTCTTCCGCAAAATATGCTGTTGCTGCGCGTGTTCGAGCGGTGACAGCAATCGGCTGCAACCCAATGCAGGTCGGCGACAGTTCGAAGGATCGATTTCTGCGGAGCCGCCCCTCACTGCAGGCGTCATTTTCGGCAACGCGAAACGAGAACCCCCCGACCTAGGGATGCGCTGCGGCGGACTTGGCGCTCCGGTACGTGTCCACATAAGCCGTGGCCAACGCTGAGACAGCATCCGCACCCTCGCGCTGCAACAAGTCAACGTCTGCCAGCGCTGCTCCTACGCCGAGTGCGCAGGCACCAGCGGCGATGTAGTCCGAGATGGTGTCCAGGTTGACACCCCCAGTGGGAAGTAGCTTGACGTCGGGCAAAGGCGCCTTGAGCGCTCGGAGGTACTTCGCGCCTCCCAACGCAGAACACGGGAAGACCTTCACGCAGTCTGCGCCTTCTTGCCAGGCGGCAATCACTTCTGTAGGGGTCAAACATCCGGGCATGACGGCAGCGCCGCGCGCGTGCGTCGCAGCAATGAGACCGGGTACGTTTCCCGGGCTCACGATGAAGCGCGCACCGGCGTCGATGCAGCGCTCAGCATCTTTCGGCGTCAACACGGTGCCAGCGCCGACCAGTGCATCACCGCCCAACTGGTTGCTCAGCTGCGCGATCACCGCCGTAGCATCGGGCACCGTCATCGTGATTTCCAAGCTACGGATCCCGCCCCGATGCAGTGCCAGCGCAAGGACGATCGCTTGTTGGGGTGATTCGGCGCGGACGACCGGCAACAGGCCGGCGGCTTCGACATCTCGGACGATGGCTTCGATGCTCATGGCGCTTCCTTACGACAGGGCGCTTTCACAGAACAGGGCGCTTTTGAGGATTGATCGCTTGCCCTCACAACAGCTTGACGACCCACGCCGCACCCACGTACGCGCCAAGTGCAGAGCCGAGGGTGGCGCCAACGGCGACCAGAAGCACGCGGGTGAATTGGTTTTGGTACATCCCCTTGATGGACAAGATGGCGTCATTGATCCCCTCACAGTCTTCAACCGTCGGTCGACGCCGCCAAGCTTCCACGAGGGCCGCTACCATTCCAGCCCCAATGGTGGGATTGAGGGAAGTGATGGGTGAGGCGATGGCGGCGATCAGGATCGTCAACGGGGTCGCACCGGCGGCGGCACTGAAGACGGCTGCGCCGATGGAGTTTGGCAAGATCCACGCGTAGAGCATCTCGATGAGTCCTTGGCCGGAATGCTCCCGGTAGCCCCAATAAAACGCCGAGAGGATGATCACCGGGATGACCCATTTGAGAGAGCGCGACAGCAGCGATGGGCTCGGGATCACGCTGAGCGCTTCCCGATCGACTTCGGTTCCGAGGTAGCCAACCATGCCATTGACGTGCCCTGCGCCGACGACGGCGACGATGGTTTTGCCCGGCGCTTCCTGAATGCAGCTCATCAGATAGCGGTCCCGTTCGTCGATCAACGGGGTTTGAAGCTGAGGCATGTGCTTGGCGAATTCGCCCATCATCTCGTTGATGGTGTCACGATCCTTGAGCTCCTCGATTTGCTCTTCGGTGATCTCGTTGGACGCGAAGAAAGAGCCGATCATGACGGACAAGAGCTGCATCTTGTTCCAGAAGCTCAGGTTCGCCCAGCTGCGCTTGAGGGTAGCTTGAATGTCGCGGTCAGCGAGCACGAGCTCCGCGCCGACTTGGCGCGCTGTGGTCACCCCCGCAAGCAGCTCCGCTCCCGGCTTGACCCCGAGTTTTTCTCCCATCCGCCGTTGAAACGAAGTCAGAACGAGGCTGCTCAGCAAAAAGAGCACCTTCTTCTCTCGGATGATCTGGAAGATGTTCAACTTGCGAAAGCGATGCTCGTCCGTCATCGCCTCGTAGCGCATCTGGTCCAACTCGACGCAGACAGTGTCCGGCTTGACCTCTTCGATCACGCGCTTCACTTCGTCCACGCTGCGTTGAGAGACGTGGGCCGTCCCGATGAGATGTATGTCCCGCCCCTCGTATGAAAGGCGTGTGACGTTGCCGACTTCGCTCATTTTTCGTTCCAGCGTGGGCTCACGCAGAAGCCTTCTAGCGGGCTTTGCCACGACCTGGTAGCACCAAGTGGTGGCTTTTCGTCGATCGCAGGTAGGTTTTTCCCGACGCACGACGTTCGAGCGCACCCCCAATGAACTCGCCAACCTGCTCGTCGCCAAGCGGGCCCGGGGCGAACACGTTTTCGACTTGACGGTCGCAAACCCCACGCAGGCCGGGCTGCCGAGTGATCGACAAGCCCTCACGAAGGCACTCGGGATCGCCCCCGAGCGCTACGAACCCGACTGTCGTGGTAGCCTGGGTGCGCGTCAAGCGGTTGCCGAGTACTGGGCTGGTCGTGGGATCCAGGTCAGCGTCGAGCACATTGCCCTGTCCGCGAGCACGAGCGAAGCCTACGCGGTCCTGTTCAAACTGTTTTGCGATCCAGGGGACGAGGTGCTCGTCGCTCGCCCGAGCTATCCATTGCTCGACGAGCTCGCGCGCTACGAATCCGTGCGCTTGGTGGACTACAGTCTGGCCTACGATGGCGCCTGGCACATCGACTTCGCGAGTGTCGAACGCGCGCTCTCGGAGCGCACCCGCGCCATCATCGTGGTTTCGCCCAACAATCCCACCGGGAACGTACTCTCTGAGGCCGAGGCCATGCGGCTCTCGAGTTATGGCGTGCCCCTCATCAGCGACGAGGTTTTCGGCAGATACGGGTTACGTCCAATGGGTGCGCGATCCGCCGGGGCGGATGAAACGGACGTCCCCTCGGCGCTGAACTACGCGTCCAGTTTTGGCTCAGGTCTGGCCATCGTCGTCGACGGTCTGAGCAAGGCTGCGGCATTGCCCCAGATGAAGGTAGCCTGGATGTGCTTTGCGGGCGAACCGGAGATTGTCGACGAAGCGCTTGGGCGACTGGACTTCGTTTTGGACTCGCAGCTTTCCGTTGCAGGTCCGACCCAGGCCGCGCTCTCGGACCTGCTGCGCATAGGCGCGGGGCGACGCCGATTCATCAACACCCGACTGCGCGCCAACCTGCGGGTGCTCGACGAATGCCTCGTTGGGTCCACTGCGAGTCGACTGCACGTCGAGGCGGGCTGGTACGCCGTGCTTCGCTTGCCGGCGACGCAGACGGAACTCGAGTGGGTGACCCAGCTGGTGCAACAAGTTGGTGTCTGGGTGCAGCCGGGTTGGTTCTACGACTTTGCCACTGAGCCTCACTGCGTACTCAGCTTGTTGACACCGGAAGATGAGTTCGCGCGCGGTGTCGCATTGCTGCTGGAGTACGTCAGCAGCCACGAGCACGCCTCAGGACCTGAGCCGAAGTAAGCTGGCCCTCGAGCGCCGCTGCGTCCCAGCCGGACCGTGTTGCTAGTCGCTCGACTGCTCAAGCGACCACGCATGGTGTCCCTTGGCGCTCGGCCAAGTTGCCACCCGATGAAGCTATTGTGTAGCCCACCGACAATCAAACCCCTCGACGGAACCCGCCAGTTGTCTATCCCAGCTCGGCGGATCGACAAAGTTCTCGCTCAGAAAGTCGATTGCGGCGCGGACTTTTGACGGCAGCTGTTTTCTCGAAGGATATAGGGCGTAGATCCCGGTACGTTCAAATTCATACTGGGGAAGAACTCGCACCAGAGTGCCGCGAAGCAGCGCCGCGGCGGTGGATTGTGTCGGTCCCATCGAGATACCGAGCCCCTGTTCCGCGGCGTCGACCAGCGCGGCGATGTTGTTGGCGGCGATCCCACCACCGATGCGCGCACTCACGATGCCGTCGGGCCCCGATAGACGCCATTCACTTGGCCGAAGCATGTATGTGCAAGGCAGGCAGACGTGGTCGCTCAAGTCCTCGGGCTTCTGGGGCGTACCATGGCGCGCCAGGTATCCAGGTGAAGCCACCAGAACACGTCGGTTGCTACACAACTTTCGCGCCACTAGGCGCGAATCGCGCAAGGTGCCGACACGAACGACGATATCTATGCCTTCTAGGATGACGTCGCTGATGTCGTCTTGCAGTATCAGTTCGACGGATAGTCGCGGGCAGCGCTCCATCAGCTTGCCGACGACGGGAGCTAGGTAGGCTTGTCCGAACGGCACTGGTGCGCCGATGCGCAGCGTCCCGCTGGGATCTCGCGTAGCCCGCCGTACCATTGTCTCGGCTTCAGTCAGGTCGTGCAGTAGTTCTGCAGTGCGTGCGTGAAATGCAGCCCCTGCTTTGGTCAGTGACAAGCGACGGGTGGTGCGCTCGAACAGCCCAACACCCAGGCGTTGCTCCAAGCGTTGGATCAACTTGCTGACAGCCGAGCTGGACAGACGGAGTTCTGCTGCGGCTTTGGCGTAGCTCTCGCAGCGGACGACCGCATGAAAGACCTCGAGATCGCGAACGTCGGTGAGCATGTTTCAGGCTCGTGCTGCGCTTCGAACAGGCACTCGTCGTATCGGCTTGTGCTCCCAGGCCGGTGGATCGTCCACGCTGCGTGCGAAAAACTCCACGACTGCCAGTACCGTTGGGGAGTGGTGCGGCGACTTCGGGTAGCGCGCAGAGACGACCATCGGCTCCGCCTCGTACTGCTCGAGGATCTGAACGAGCTCACCGCGTCTGAGCAATGGGTCAGCTGCCAGCGTCGGTATCATGGCAATCCCGAGACCTTGCGCGGCTGCGATGCTCGACGCGATGGCGTCATTGACCGACAGGCGACCCCGCACGCGTGCCGTCTCCACGCCAGCCGGCCCCCGAAGCGACCAGTCGTGGGCCACGCTCTGGTCCCCTTGCAAGACGCACTGATGTCGAGCGAGATCCGCCACGGCCTTCGGCTCGCCCTCGGCTTGCAGGTACTTCGGAGCGGCGACCAGGATCCGGCGATCGACGCAGATCCGACGTGAGACGATTGCCGCGTCGTCCGGAGCATTCGCAGCAAAAGCCAGGTCGAACCCTTCAGCAACCAGATCCACAGACGCATCCCCGACCCGCAGCTCGACGCTCAATTCGGGAAACTCCCGCGAAAACTCCGAGAGTTTGGGTCGCACGATCGCTTGGTTCAATAGCGCGGAAGCGGCTACTCGGATCTTTCCTCTCGGACAGGACGCGATGGCCGCCATCTCCGCCTCGGCTTCGGAGAGCTTCTCGAGGATCTGCGCCGTGCGTCGGCCAAACTCATGACCGGCCTCCGTCAACGACAGTTTTCGCGTCGAGCGCTGCATCAAGCGCACTCCCAACCGTTCCTCCAGACGAGAAATGACCCGGCTGACGCCTGACGGGCTCAGGCCCAGCTCTTCGGCGGCCTTGGCGTAGCTGGCGTGCTTGATCACGCACTGCATCACTACCCAATCTTGTGTCTGCGTTAGCGGCAAAGGGGCCCCCGAACTGTGTCGCTTCTTTCTCCTAGCACCACCCCTACCGGAGCTTCGACCCCGGTGCAACCAACGCCGTGAGGCGCAGAGCCGACGCGGCTTCACCCCCAGGCCTAGACGCATCGAGTCATCAGGTCGCCGTGATGTCGTCGCCCAACGCGCGCAGTGTTACATTCGGGTGCTCAGCTGCTCCTGGGAGGTCAGTGCTGTTGCAAGGATACGATGCCGTCAGTCTCCGAGCGGGGCGGTCTATAGCAGGCCAGCATATTTCCGTTGTATGCGCCGCGGTTGGCATCGCTGAATTGCCCACGACGTGAAATGAGAATCTTTCTGGGCGTAGCTGCTTCAGGCTCACGGCGAGCCTGCATGGCAACTGCATCCGTTGCCACAGTGCTCACCGAACCACACCCTCACGGAGGCCTAGCAGTCATGATCCGTTCCACGCTCCCCCGCGCAACTCTGGTCGCGCTCAGCCTGGGCTGCGGTTGCTCTGATTCTGGAGACGGCGGCGACGTCGATACTCAGAGCCCCGGGCCCCTCGTCACCTCGACGCCCTCCCTGGGCACGATGCCGGCCACTACGGATTCGGCGGCTACCCCGTCCGTGGGGGCTCCGGTCGGAGCCGTTGCTGCTCCCCCCGCCGGGGGTGACCTCGTTGGGGATGACTTCATCGCCGAGGCGGAAGCCGTTCCAGTGGACGAGGAAGACGCCGAGTGCGCTTCAACATCGACCGGCACCTCGCTGGTGGGTGTCGTGCTCGCTTTCACCTTCGACGTATCGGCGAGCATGGGTTCTCACTTCCAGCCGTTCTACTCGCGTGAGCTCAAATGGGAGCCGGTCGTGGCGGCAACCAAGGCCTTCTTCGCAGACTCGACGTCCGCGGGGGTGTCTGCGACGATGACGTTCTTTCCCAACGATCAGGCGTCGCTAGTTACTTCCGCTGGCGGAGGTGGGCAGGCTGGTGGGGCGATTGGGGGCGGGGGCGGAGACGGGAGCTGCGACGCGGCGGGGTACGAAGTTCCCGACGTGGGCCTCACGGAGCTCCCTTCGGATGCATTTGGTACGGCGATCGACGCTGTGACGCCCCTCGGTGACGACGACTGGCGACTGGGCACGCCGACTGGGCCCGCTCTCGAGGGAACGATCGCGTCCATCGAGGCGATGCGCGCGGCGGAGCCGAACGCTCGCTACGTTATCGTCTTGGTGACTGACGGCGAGCCCGCGCTCTGCTCCGCCGAGCAAGACGACATGGCCAACGTCGCTGGCATCGTGGAGGCAGTGGCGGACGAAATCCCGACGTACGTCATCGGTTTGGGCAACCCCGTGACGCCGGATGAACCGGATCCCCCGACGGATGGGATCGACAATCTGCACACCATCGCCGAGGCCGGAGGCACGGGCACCGCGTTCTTGATCGATACCAACGACCCAGCCAAGACGACCGCCGACTTCCGCAACGTCATCGATTCGATTCGGGAGAACAGCTTTGCGTGCGCGCTGGAGATCCCCGCGCCCCCCGAAGGGGAGGAGTTCGACGGCACCCAGGTCAACGTCAACTACTCGAACGAGATGGGCGAAACGCCCTTCGTCTACGATCCGACCTGCACCGAACAGTTCGCTTGGTATTACGACAATCCGGATGCGCCATCGGTCATTCACATGTGTGAATCGGTTTGCAACGACATCAAGAGCGACGCGTCGAATCAAGGCCAGCTCAACGTCGAGTTCGGCTGCGTGAGACGCGTTCCCGGCGCCAAGTGAGCTTCGCGCTCGAGAAGAGCAAACGGTGTGGCGGACGCGAGTATTCGGTACAGAGTCGCTCGGAGTTGCGCCGGCTCCGCGCCGAACCCCCGTCTTGTTAGGAGATGTCTCGGGAGTCTGAATCCGAGCCCGTGCGCCGCCGCTCACGGTATTGGGCAGCCGTCGTCTCCGTCGCCAAAATCGGCAGGGCAGGCGTCACAGGTGTCAGGCACGCCATCCTCGTCCGTATCGTCTTCCGTACCACCAAAGCCGAAACCGAAGTTGGCGTACGTCTCGTTGGCTTCATAGTCGAACGACACGGAAGTGTGGATTCCTGGGAGCCGCACGATGATGAATCCCTCGGCGCCTACGAAGCTCGTCTCCGTGGAAGAGGAGACGTCAGTCGACCATTCGATGACGATTGGGACGGAGAAGGACACACCGACCGGCGTGCTCGGGTTTCCGACTGATGCAAACACGAGCAGCGGGTTCGACACGGCGCGCTCGAACGTGAGCGTATTAGAACTGATGTAGTCATTGCGGACGGCTATCTCATCAGCAGGAACCTCGTATACAGCCGGAAATGTCCCCGACAGATACATTTCCGAGGTGTAGTCAATATTCACATCTGAAGTAAACGTCGCCGCCACGCCTCCCGCTACGCCGATTGCCTCGCTGGTGCCAGTGGTCGTCCACTGCACCCAGTTGTAGTTGGTCAGATCGGGGTCATTCGGGCACACATCGCAAGCGTCCGGGGTACCATCCTCGTCTGCGTCCTCGCTGTTGTCTCCGCTGGGGCAAATATCGACATCGTCGCAGACACCATCCTCGTCGTCGTCCGTCGATCCCGGGCAAGCATTGCACGAGAACTCACCTGTACCGGGCTCACCTTCGATGCACGTCTCGCCTTCTTCACAGTCGTCGTCAATGCCACAGTTCACTTCGTCGACGCAAACCTCTCCCTCCCGCGTCCAACCGCTGTTGCACGTGCATGCTAGCTGATTGGGGATGTCGGTGCTGGCGTTCTCCTCGCAGTCCTCACACGTGCGATCCTCAGTGGAAGAGCCGCTGGTATCGACTTTTGTCCCCGGCTCGCAGGTCGTCCACGCCGTGCAAGTCTCCTCGTTGACCTCATCCGAGTAGGTCTCAGCTTCGCAATCGACACAGGAACGGTCTTGGGTCTCCGACCCCGCGACATCCACGTGTTCTCCTGCCGCGCAGGTGGTCCAAGGGGTGCAACTATCCTCGTTGATCGACGTCGTGAAACTCCCAACTGCGCAGCTTTCACAGGTGCGATTGTTAGTTCGAGTCCCCGCCTCATCGATATGGGTACCCGGCTGGCAAACCGTCCACGTCGTGCACTCATTCAAGTTGAGTTGCGCGGAGTAGGATCCGGGAGGACAAACAGCACATTCACGGTCACTCACTTCCGTCGGATGCGTCGTGACGTAGGACCCGTTCGAACAATCAGTAATGGGTGAACACACTCGGTCGCTCGTCGCCGTGGCGGGGGCACTGATGTAGGATCTTGCTCGGCACGTGGTCAACGGCAAGCATTCCTCACCGCTCAGGTACTTTCCGGTGCCGCACGGGGAGCAAACCCGATCCGCGGATGCCGTCCCAGGGGCGCTCTCCGTCTGGCCTTCGGGGCAATCTGACCAGGGTATGCACGCATCCGCATTGGCCGTCGCGCTGAACGTTCCCTCTGGACATGGCGCGCAAGTCGCTTCCGAGCCCGCGGTCGTCGACACGAACTCCCCTGGTACACACACCGTGGCCGGCTCACACACTCGATCGGACGTGGCCGTGCCCTCGGTGCTCGGCAGCTCCAGAGAAGTGCATTCAGACCAAGCTGTACAGACCAGGAGGTTGGCCTTGTCGGTAAAGGTTCCACGTGCACAGGCGCTACAGGACCGATCGCTCGTCACCGTCGCCCGCGTAGAAACATAGCTCCCCGCTTCGCACACTGTCAGTGCTTCACACGTTTCCCCCTGTCGATACTGGTTTCCGGAGCAGGCTACGCTGCCGTCGGCCACGCACTCCAGCGCATTCACATCGCTGCTGAACGTGCCGTCCGGACAAGGCTCGCACACCCGATCGCTGGTAGTCGTCGATTGTTCGAGAACGTACTCGCCCGGTTGGCAATCGGTCACGTTGACGCACGCAGTGGCTGGATCCAGGTCGTCGTCAAACGTCTCAGCGTACTCGTTGTCCGTCCCTTCCCCTCGCAGCGCGCACTGCTCGATGATCGCCTCGGCCGGCGGCCCACCTGCGCAGAACTCCCCAGCCGCGCACGGCGCGCAGTCAGGCCCTGCGGTTCCCGCTGCGCAGACGTTCGCCTCTGGATCCGTCTCCTGCTCACCGTCGGAGTCCGTCGACTCGAAATTCGTGCCATCGCCATCGTCATCAGTGAGCTCCGGATCTTGATCGTCGGACACGGATGCATCAGCCGCGTCGTCACCTGTGTCGCCGGAGTCGGTCTCGTCCGAGCCGTCAGATCCCTCGACGCCATCGCTCTCGTCAAGGTCATCGGAGTTGGTCGAGTCGGTCCCGGTCGCCTCGGTGGCAGTCCCCATTTCGGTGCCGGCGTCATCCGTCGTCGACGCATCATCTGAACACGCTGTCGCAATGAGCCCCAGCCCGACGCCAAGCAGCGCCCCCCCTACGTTTTTCATGAAGACGCAAACGGCCTCCGCAAACCGGCGCTTAAGTCACACTCGCACCAGGCAAGCCAGGAGGCCGACGCAATGACGCATGGCGGCACCCAGCCGTCGCCTGGGCGAAGCTGTTGCGCGAGCACCTGCGCGGTCGTCAGGGGTTCAGCACTACACGTGAGGCTTGGGAG
Organism: Polyangiaceae bacterium; assembly: GCA_050298815.1. Lineage (GTDB taxonomy): Bacteria > Myxococcota_A > Polyangia > Polyangiales > Polyangiaceae > SZUA-265. The sequence goes on along the minus strand of JBNKUV010000073.1, from coordinate 440,030 downwards.
GGCTGGCACACGAAAAATCGCCACTACCTCGGCATGTCCAAAACTGGGCTCCTCCTGGGTTGCTGTGAGGAACCCCAGCGCGTAGACGGACCACCCGCGACGCACTGTGGTGAGGACACACTCCCCCAACGGGGACGGGTCGCGTCTTCAGGCTGGCGTCTTCAGGCTGGCATCTTCACTCGGGCGCGTACTCGGCGAGGAACAGTGGGCTGGCAACCAGCTGAAGCAGCCAGTCTATGACCATCGGGTCCTCTTGCGCTGCCAGCTCGGGATTGAGCTCGGAGAAGCACTCTTTCGCATCGAAGGGGTTCGCGGGCAACCTCTGGAGCCCCAACGAACGCGCAACGGCGCGACGCGAGATGCAGGCGTGTGTTTCGTCGTGGAGCTCCCCCGCGAACGCTGCAAGGAGCTCTGGAGCTCCATCCACCGCAATCTCCGTTTGCGGGATGCTGCCGCTTGCGTCGATTTCGAAGCCGTTGTCCGTGGTGCGATAGTCGCCCCAACCGTCGAAGTGCTCGAAGGTCAGACCGACTGGAGCGATCAGGGTGTGGCAGGATGCGCAGGTTGGGTCTGCGACGGAGCTCAGGTATTCCTCGCGTCGGGTCCTGTCGGTGAAGGATTGTTCGCGAGGAGGTCCTGCCAGGTTGGCAGGGGGGAAGGGGACCGTCAGGCACCTGAGGCTGTCCAGGATGACCGCGCCGCGGGTGGCAGGATGGTGGTTGGCGTTGAGCCAAAACGCTTGCCCGAGCAGCCCTGCCCTGCGTGGTTCGGGTAACTGAACGACGCTCCACTCCTCTTCCGGTGCGGGGACGCCGTAGTACGTCGCCAGCTCGGCATCAATCACCGCTTGGTCACCACTGTACAACGCGGACAGCCGTGCTCCCGGTTCGAAGAGCACGTAATCGAGGGTTCGCTCGGTCGACTCCAGGGTACTCTGCAGCAGCGCATCGGGCATTTCGAGGTTATCTGGGTTGAGCCGAAGCCATTGCATGACGAAGCGCTTCAAGCCGGCCCGGCCAGACTCCGGATCGCCCAGCATCAGCTCAGCGACCGCCTGCACGGCCCATGGCGAGGGGACATCGCCCGCGGGGAACAGGTCCTCCACATTTGGTCGATCGTCGAGCCGTTCATCGGCACCGAGCAGCAGCCGGTGCAAACGCAGCGCGATCTCCTCGGACTCGGCGGGCGGCGGAGCCACGCATTGCACCGCCGGAAGGGGGGCCTCGTCGGTAGTGTCCGGATCGGTGTTCGAGGGGTTGGCTTCGGTGCCGTCTGCGCCCATCTCGCCACTGCCCGTAGCGTCTGGATTCACGGGGTCGACAGTTTCACCGTCGGGTTGCTCGGTGGGATCCTGGTTGTTGGAAGTCCCTTCGGGGTCCGGGGACGTCGTCGTGGTGTCGGTCGGCTTCATCGCGCCGTCGCTGTCAGGGTCGTCGTCGATTTCGGAGTCAGGCTCGCTCGAAGCCGGGGTGTTCGAATCCTCCTTACTCGAGTCCGAGTTCGCGGCGTCGCTCGGTCCGTCTCGATCACCTCGGGCCGCGATGGGATCGGACGCGGAGTTGGCTCCACACCCCAGCAGCAAGAACGTCAATGTCACGTAGGGGAGATAGGCCAGTGAAGCGACCACCGCTCCAGCCGCTGGCGGGTACCCGCCGCCGAACATCCTAGCAGTACGAAGACCTTGCATGGGCGTAGGCTAGCACGAGCTCACGGGCGGCGGTATGCACGTTCCCAACTGCTACTGAGTGCCGCCAGTGGGTTACTGTGCTCGTTCTGAAACGGTCGATGGAATCAATATCCCGACCGTTTGGCTTGCGGCGCGGGTTCGAAGCCGAACCGACTGCTTGGCGCTATTGAAACTTCGGGAGCGTGGGCGGCGACGCCGTGCCCGATCACCCCGCAGCATCCAGCAAACGCGCTGGCGCGCACTTTTCGTGTGACCTCGCCGGCCTGCCGTGGTTGTTATCGTGCGTCCCCGCTCGCCATGGGGGCGGGTCCCTCGCGATCACGGTCAATCATGGAAGATGCGATTTCGAACGTCGTCAGCTGGCTGCAACGTCCAGCTGCGTCGAGACTGCTCGGACTGGCGTTCGTGGTCGTCGTGGTCGTCGTAGTCGTGCGCACGTTTCGGCGCTACCTGGCCGCCAGAATCGAGGGGGCCGCAGCCCGGCACCAGGCCCGCAAATGGAGCGCCGTCTTTGGGTGGCTGGTGATTCTTGGTGCCACCGGCGCCGTGTTTAGCGACCGGCTCGCGTCAATCGCGCTTTCGGTGGGAGTCGCCGGCGCGGGGGTTGCGTTCGCGCTTCAGGAAGTGATCGCGAGTGCAGCGGGGCGCGTGGCGATCCTGTTCGGCAACTTCTACAAGACTGGTGACCGCGTTCAACTCGGCGGTATCAAAGGCGATGTCATCGACATCGGGTTGCTACGAACGACCATCATGGAGGTGGGAGACTGGGTCAAAGGCGATCTCTTCACGGGGCGAGTCGTCCGTGTCGCCAACAGCTTCATCTTCAAGGAACCCGTCTTCAACTACTCGGGTGACTTCGCGTTCTTGTGGGACGAGATCACAGTGCCCATCAAGTACGGCTGCAACCACCGCGAAGCCAAGCGCATGCTGGATGAAGCGGTGGTCGAAGTGACCGGTGCTTTTTCCGTCGACGCCGAGCGCGAATGGGCCGGCATGTTGCAGAAGTACAACGTCGAGCCGGCTCGCGTCGCCCCCATGGTAACGCTGGTTGCCAATGATAACTGGATGGAGTTCACGGTGCGCTATGTGGTGCCGTACACAAAGCGCCGCGGAACCAAGGACCGCCTCTTTACCAACATTCTCGACCGGATCGAGGCATCGGATGGCCAGCTCGTTTTGGCTTCGGCAACGTTCGAACTCGTTCAAGCACCACCGTTTCGGGTGCGGCTCGATGACGGAGGCTAGCAGCGTTCTACAGGCTCTCCACCCACGCTTGGATTGTCGAGATGTCCTCTTCGCCCAGCGCGTTCTGGCCCATGAATGGCATGAATCCCATGTCGCCAGGCATCCGCGTGACGCGGTCTAGGAGCTCCATCGCGTGTTCTGTCGCGGCGGCTTCGGCCGTCGCTTCGGTCATCGAGGCGAACTCTGGGTGCCCATTCGAGGCCCCGTCACCGTGGCACGTCATGCCGGAGCAATTGGCCGTCAGAATGGGATAGACGTCGCTGAAGCTGATGGCCGGGACGTCGCCTCCGCCTCCCGCACCGCCCATCGTCTCAGACGGGCCTCCCGCCATGCCACCGGCCCCTGCTGAAGCGCTGGGTTCTCCGCTCATTCCTCCACCGCCGCCCATGCCACCCATGCTGGGGGTGTCGCCGCTCGGAGTCTCCATGGTGGGCATGCTTGGGGGAGTTGCGGGGGTTTGCACGGGTGCCGTTTCAATCGGCATCGGTTGTGGCGCTACCGCGGGCATGCTTGGTTCTGGCGAAGTCGCCGGCTGCGTTGGCATCGGTTGCACCACCGGCGCCGTCGGCGCTATGGATGGCGAGGGCGTCGGGGTCGGGACGGATGCGTTGGGCATTGGCTGGGTACCCCCGGGGGAGGTGGTCGCTCCCGGGGAGACCACGGGTTGGGGCCCGGAACCCGTCTGTCCATCGTCGGAACAGCCTGCGAACAAGGTAACTGCGAGGAAGCCTAGCCAGGCGCCGTGGGTCAGTTGAGCCATGCCCGACAGGCTAGCAGAGGCTCGTCGTCCCTAGCCAAGCCCAGTGAGGCTCGGCAGTACGTCGCGCGCTCACCCGAGATTCTTTCAGCGCCAAACGAGTGTCGTTGCGCCTGGCGACCGTTCTTGAGAGACATCTACTCAACTAGTACGGCCGGACTGGAAACGTCCCCTTGGGCCAACCACCTTCCGCACTCAAGTAGCAGCCAGCGCAAGATCTCGCTGCCGTTGCTTCAGCCGGGTTCGCGGAGTGAACTGGGGCCTGGGCTGGGTTTGAGCAAGTCAGCAACGAGAGCCCTAGCGAGGAAGCTTTTCCGCAGTTCAGGGTTGCGGATCGAGTCTGCGAGTTTGCGAGCGTAGGCCGCTGCTCGCTTGCGGGTCTCAGCGGCTTGCGGCGAGCGGGCGCGAGTCAGCGTCTCGACGCACAGTGCGCGCGTTTCCAATCCGTACTCGGAGCCTTGCAGTGTCTCAATCGCGCCCACTGTCGTGGTGGCGAGCAGGATGGCGGTGTGCTGTTCCCCGATGTCGACGCGGGTAGCTGCTTCGAGGGCCATCGCGTAAAAGTGGAACGCGACGTAGGCTTGGCTCTCCGCGACTTGCCGCGCGTCAAAGGCGTACATGACGGCTGCACCGCTGTTACCGGTCTGACGCGCGATCAGCGCCCGGATGAGACGCGAGTGCACGGCGTCGTAGCTGCTGGCGCTGTAGTCACTCACCGATTCGGCTTCGGTGACGAACTCCAGCGCGCGGTCGAATTCGCCGAGCTCGATGTGCAGTTCCGCACAGCAGAGTAGGGTATCACCCAGGCTATCTTGGTCTTCGTGCTTCTGGTGCGCGTCCCGGGCGCGGTCGAGGTAACCGCGCGCGCGACGAAGGTCACCTAGGCGGGCGTAACATTGGCCGATGTTGCTCAAGGTCTTGGCGATCTGGAAACGGCCGCCAATCGACAAGTCGATGCGGATGGCTTCCAGTGCCAGTGCGATGGCGTCTTCGAACTTACCGAGGACGAACATCGCGAACGAAAGTGAACTCTTGGCGCGGGCTTCTTGTCGCCGCGCGAGGGTTTGGCGAAACACCGCGATGGCCTCGGCGTGCGCGCTGACCGCCTCCTGGACCCGACCCACCCGGAGCAGCAGGGTCGCTTGCGCTCGCAGCACTTCCGCTCGTAGACGCGGCGGCACCACGTCGTGATTCACTGTTTCCAGCGCGCGATCACAGGCGGCTAGCGCCCCCTGCATTTCGCCCAAGTCGCGCAGCATCTCTGCCATCAGGGATTGCGCTTGCACCTGCAGCGTAGCGGAGTTGGCCTCGGCGGCGACCTCTTCGCCGAGCTGCGCCAGGCTCAGGCCGTGGGTGAGGTGCCCGGCGTCGAAGTCGAATTGGGCGTGACGAATCAGTGCCGTGGCGATCCACGTGCCCTTGCCGCTGCGTTTGGCACATTCGCGCAGGGATTCCAGGTGCTGTTTGCGTTCTTTCCAACGCCCCTGCACCCGGCAGATGTCCTCGAGCACGCCATAGGGCTCGAGGCAGCGTTCGTCGAACTGAGGCAAAACCTCGAGGGCATTCTCGTAGTAGCTCGCAGCGAGTTTGAGCTGAAAGCCGGAGCGAGCTACGGAAGCCGCCTCCAGGTAGTAGTCCGCGGCTCGCTCGGGATCGAGACCGCGGGAGAAGTGCCGCGCCACCATCGCGGCGCCCAACCCGCTGGCTCCGGGGCCTCGCGCGAGCAACTCGCCAAGCTGCTGGTGCATCTCCGACCGCTCCTTGCGATCCAACGCGAGGTAGGCGACGTCACGCGTCAGGGGGTGACGCACATCCACGGACTCGACCTTGATGTCACACAGGCCGCGAGCACACAGCCGAGCGATGGCGTCATCCGCTTCCACCCCCAGCAGGGTGGTTAAGTCAGTGTGTGCTAGCGGTGAACGGCTGACCGACAACCAGTCCACCACCGCGCGTTCCTCGGGGGGGAGCTCGTTCAGGCGGTCGGCGATGAGTTGCTCCAACGTCGACGGGAGCGATTGGACCCGATCTTCGGGCTGCTGGATGCGAACGAGGGTGACCTGCCCGGATTCGTCTTCTTTGAGGTCGAGCTTGCCACGTTCGAGCAAAGCATCGACCATCTCCAGAAGAAAAAATGGGTTGCCTGCAGCACGCGGGATCAGGTCAGCACACGCCTCCTCTACGCCGGTGCTCGCCCCGATGTGCGCTTCGACGAGGCGCACTTGATTCTCGTTGGAAAGCGCCGTCAGTTCGACGCGAACGATGCCCTCGACGTACGCCATCACGCGGTCATCGGGGCGCGTGATCAACAGTATTAGGATGGGCGACAAGTCACCGCGCCGGATGATGGACACGAGCAGCTCCAGGCTCGCCAGGTCGATCCAGTGCAAGCCATCGATACTGACGACGAGCGGAGATTGATGTGCCGCTCGGGCGAAAAAGTGACGCAAGCCGGTGCTGAGCAGGCGGCGGTTGAGTGCCGCATCGGCTTCGTCGACCGCCTCGGCGACTCGACCCGTCGCCAACTCGCTCATGCGCCGGATAATGTCCTCGGAATGGCGGTCGTCGGGGAACTCGCCGAGCATTTCGGAAATGGCCGCACGCGCTTGCTCGATGGGCTCGTCCGGCCGTATGCCGGTCAGCTCGCGAAGCCACTGACCCGCGTTGCTGAACGGCAGTTCGCTGCGATGAGGCGAACACTCGACACGCAGCTCTCTGGCGTCCGGTGGCAGTTCGCTCAGGAAGGTGGCCAAGAGAGCACTCTTGCCGATGCCCATTTCGCCGATGACGAGTCGTGCGGTGAGTTGACCGTGAGTCTCCGGCGTCACCGGCGTCACACACTGATGAAAAGCAGCGTGGAGATCGGCCAGTTCGGCATCACGGCCCACGAGGTCCCGCGGTGCCAGAGAGAGTTGAAGCCGCTTTTCGTCACGAGTCAGCGGGCGCAACAATTCGTACACCCGCATGGTGCGCGGCAGGTCGTGCTCCTCGAACTGTCCCAGCTCCAAGCTCGGCAAATCGTTCCACACGAAGTCTCGACGCACGAGGCGGTAGATGCCGCCGGCCACCCACGTCTGTCGGGGGTTGGTGTGTTCTCCGAGCAGCCCAGCCAGTGAATCTGCAGGGGTCTGCAAGCGGTACTGCGTCAGGTGTCCGGCCTTGTCGCGGCGCCCTTCCGCGATGCCGCGCACGATGCTGACGCTCGCGGTGAGCTCCTCTGGTAACCCATCACACGCGCCTTCAAGTGCTTCGTGCACGTCGATGGCGAGCCACGCCGCTTCGGAGGCGGCACGGGAGGGGTTGGCCATCAGTCCGACGACGGCCCGGCCATGGGCAATGCCGAAAGCGCGCTCCCCGTTTTCGTCCGCGTCCACTTCCCAGGTCCAGCGGGCGCCGCGCTTGTAGGCAATTTCATCGAAGATCGAGCGCAGCTGTTCGGCGAGCCGCGCCGTTTGCGCTTTGCCGATCGCCTCCTCCATCGCCAGTCGCCCAGAGATGCGCAGCCCCACGAGGGCTACGTGGCGCACCTCGCGTCCCGCGCGACTGCGCAGCCTCCGTTGTCGGGTCAGGACTTCGGAGTCGGCGGTTTGTGAGTCTCCGCCAGTGGACGAAGCCGCCTTGAGGTCCAGGCCGATGGACTCCATGTCCTTGGAGCCGGTGCGCGGTGGTTCCTCACCCGGGGAGGTATGCTCTCGGCTCACGAAGGCGGCAACGACGCTTTCCAACGTGTGCGAATCCACCGGCTCCTGCTTGCGAAAGAGCAGGCGCGTGACTTCGCTGGCCATCTCCCGCGCCGAGCCGAAACGCCCGTCGCGTTCCACCGCGAGGGCTTTCATGATGATTGCCTCCAGCTCGCTGGGCACGCCCCGGGCAAACATGCTGGGCGGTTCGACTGCACCAGAGCGCACTGCTTCGAGCAGTTCCTTGCCGTCGGCCGCTCCGTGCAGGGCGCGGCCCGTCAGAAGCTCGTGGAAGACGACCCCCAGCGAGTAGATGTCTGATCGCCGGTCGACCTTTTCCCCCCGCGCTTGCTCCGGAGACATGTAGGACGTCTTGCCTTTGAGAACTCCGGGTTCCTGGCGAAACACGTTGGCGGTCGCAATGCCGAAGTCGGCAACTTTCACCGCACCATCGAAGCTGACCAGGATGTTCTGCGGTGAAATGTCCCTATGAACGATTTCGAGCGGTGCACCGCCTTCGTCTTTCCGCTCGTGGGCGTAGTGTAAACCTTTGGCGACCTCAGCGATGATGTAAGCAGCAACCCAGGGGGAAAAGCGCTCTCCTTTGGCTCGTACTGCTCTGTGCAGGCGTCGCAGGTCGGGCCCCTCTACGTACTCCATGCTCAGCAGCTGACCTTCGTCCCCGTAGTCCTGAAAGTCGTAGACTTGGACGATGTTGGGGTGGTTCAGGCGTGTCGCGAGCTGTGCCTCATCGGCGAACATGCTGCGGAATTTCTGTGACGAGCCATGCGCCGGCAGGATGCGCTTGAGTACGAGCAGCTTGAACGTTCCCTCCGCGCCGCGCTTCTTTGCCAAGAAGACCTCGGCCATCCCGCCCGTACCGAGCCGGCGGATCACCTCGAAGTCTGCGAGCTTCTTTGGCGTGGGGCGAGGTTCCGCATTTGCCATCCCACCGACAACGCTATCGCGTATCCAGGTGGTTGTTCCCCTCTTTCGTGTGCGCTCCGGGCCCATGGCCAACACGTACGTTGTGGCAATATCGCTTGCCCGGGTGCGATGAAAACTTGCCTGCAGGGCGCGTCGGCACTTCGCCCTACGCCACCGCGAAGGAGCTCTCGCCTCGCCACGCTTGCCACGGCGGGGCCAAGGGAGCATTTTAGCTCCGTTGATGAAGGTGATGCATTTGTCGCAGTGGTCGGGGGTACTCCTCCTTGTTCTCGGGTGCTCCGGTGGCGCCGTGCCCCCGCCAGTGGATGCTGCGGGCTTGTCGCAGGTGCCGATTACCCAGGTCGAGCTATCCCGGGAGGACTTTGGGCCAAAGATGGTCCGCCTGCTGGGGGAGGGTAACGCCACCGGCGAACGCCTCAACGACCTCGTCGCGGCAGTCCGACACCAACTTCGCCGCGCCCAACACTACTTCGAGCACGGACACGTTGAGGCCGGAGTGGATGCAGTCACGGGCGCCCTGCTCATGGTTCGCGCGGGTGAGTTTCGGCAAGAGATGTTGGTGGACGTCGAACCTTCCGTTCGAGAGGCGGCGAATGCCGTCGCTCGCTTGGGGGACGAAGGCCGGGCGCAAGCATTCTATGAATTGTTGGCGCTGACGCTACCTGATGGGCCCGACAAGGACGTGGTGCTGTCCCACCTGGAAGCCATTGCCGCGTGGCGCCTGGACACGACGGGCGAAACGCCGATGATGGAGGCGGGGTCGAAACGGCTCTCCGCGGCTAAGCGGGCTCTGGTGTGGCGAACGCCTGAACACCTCGAGGCAGCGCGCAAGCGAACGCTGGAGTGGGTGGAGCAGGCATTTGTCGTCGGGGAAGAAGATGTTCGACCAACAACCCACGAAGAATTCGATGAGCGTACCGAGGCGCAACGCGCAGTCATGCTCGGAGCGGCCTCGATGGCTGCGCTCTATCTGCGCGATGGTGATGCAGCGGGTGCGGCCGCGGCGCTCGAATCCGAGCCGATGTCGGCGATCGCCAATACGCGTCTGATCAATCGCCTCAATGACGCCGCAGATGGAAGTCCTGACGCGTGGGCGGACATGTTTGGCTTCTACGAATCGACGGACGCCACAGCGATGCTCAGTCTCGATCCCGAGCTCGCGCGGGGGGCGGCGTGGGGTGCCGCGGTGGAGTTCTATCGCTCAGAGCCCGAAGAAATCCGCGCGGTCATCCCTTTGGCGTCCCTGCTCGTGAAACACAGCATGGGCGATGTGGCGCCACTGCTGTTCAATGGTGCGCTGGGCAAAGAGCCTGATGCGCGCGAATTCACGTGGGTGCTTCGCTTGCTGATGCAAGCGATGGGCGCCGCAGAAGAATACGGGGACTTGGAGCTCGCACGGCAACTCTTCGCCAACGCTCGTCCGCTAGTCGAGCGTGCCGGGTCCGAGGCGTACGTTGGTCGTGTCAGCCCATCCGCGGCCGAACTCTCGTACGCGATGGGCGCAATGGAGAGTCGGGCGGGAGCTTTGGAAAGGGCTCGCCCTCATCTATTGGCCTCCGTACGGGCAGCGCCCACCCCCCAATCCTTGCGACTGTTGGCAGGCATCGATCGACAGCGAGGGGAGTTGGGCGCGGCACTGCAGGCACTGACGGAGATGCTGACGTTGGTGCGCCAGGAAGGTGACCCCACCTCCGAGGCATCGACCCAGGTCATGATTTACGACCTGTTGCGGCAAATGGGTCAATCGGAGCAAGCCGTGCTCGCGCTCCAATCGGCGCTGGAGCGAGCGTTGGTCGCGCGCAAGGGCGCTCGCAACAGCACAGAGCTGGCTTCCGCTGAACGTGTGCTGGCTGATGTACTCGAGCGATATGGCGATGCGCGTGGGGCAAACCGCGCAGTTGAGCGTGCCGGGGACGCCGCCCGCCACGACATTCGCCAGCTGACGGCAACGTTGCTCGATGCCGCGCGCCGTGCGTTGATCCTCTCCGATCTGGAGGCAGGTAGAGACGCGATGCGGGACGCGCTGGACTCCGACCTTGCCGAGGAAGACTTGGTTTACGCCGCGCTGTGGGTTAAGCTACTGCACCAGAAGGTTGGCGCAGCCAGCGACGGCTCGTACGAGGAAGCTCTCTCACGCGTCGATGCGCCGGGAACTTGGGTGGGGTACCTACGGGAGTGGGCGCGCGACAACCTGGGCGATGAACAACTTCTGGCCAAAGCCGAAACTCAGGTTGAGAAGGTGGAAGCTCAATTCTACGTCGCCCTCAGCGCCCATCTCCGGCAAGCAGGAGAGGCCACCCTGCAGCAGTTGCAGGCCGTCGCTTTGAGCCCCGCGATCGAACTCGTGGAGGTGCGCATCGCACGGGAGGTCGTTGCGGAGGCGCAAGGCAAGGCAACCCCGAAGCTGCCCCAAGGCATTCCGATCCCCTGAGGGCGACGGGCTGAGCCTGGCCTGCGGGAAAGCCGACGTGGTGCGCCGACCGACCCGCCTGCATCACCTTCATCCTCCCGCCTTGCTCACCGCACGACATGATTCCGTGTGAGAGCAAGCACCGTGCTGAGCGTTCATTTTCGTCGTTGCAATGCGCCTGGCAGCTTGGTGAGTTGGCTTTCCCAGCCAGCTTGCGCGCGCGCCGTCCACTCGGGGGTGTGATGCGGGTCGAGAACGATTGTCATCTTGACCTGGTCGCCATGGGCATGAAACGACACGTTGGCGCGCACTTCGTATGGCTTGGCGCCGTCGATGAAGTCGATCAAGCTGGTGAGCTCGAGGCTTTCGCGATCTTTTATTTCGCTGAATCGGCTGACCACGCCGTGGGAGAGCGCCATGTTTTGCGCCTTCATGAACGCTATCTGCTCGGCACCATCAGCGATCATGTCGTAAACGAGCTTCCCGCCTTGGCGAGGTTCGATCTGATGCACCTCAACGCGGAACCCTTCGGGGCCCCACCATGCTTCAAATCCTGCTTTCGTCGTCCATAGTTCCCACAACTGGTCCACTGTGGCTGTGTACGTTCGCTCGAGGGTGATGCGTTCGGCTGGTTGAGAGGGGGTATTCATTGTTCTAGGTTTCTTTTAGGGGAGTAGCAGGCTCAAGTGCGTTTCGTGTCCACGTGGGTTGTTACTTCTTGCCGTCTTTGTTTGCGCGTTGGTTCTAGGGTTTGCGTGGTGAGCGGGGGTTGTTCTCGAGCGCCGCACCGAACCGGTCGAGCCGACGTTCCCACAAAGTGCGATAGCGGTCCGTCCACCGCGCCAGGTCTTGGAATGGCTCCGCGCGAAGCGAGTAGAGTCGACGTTGACCCGCGGGACGCACGGCGACAATTCCCGCGTCGAGTAAGATGCGTAGGTGCCGAGACACGCCAGATTGGTGAATGTCGAGGGCTTCTGCGACCTCTGCTACCTGCCGCTCGCCCTGTAGAAGTGTCTCGACGATCTGTTGCCGGTGCGGATCGGCGAGGGCGCGAAAGAGTGAAATTTGCATAATAGTGCATATGCACCTATTCGAATATATTAGCAAGACAAGTGACTATGCTGAGTCAATTCAACTGGTTAAGGTCATGCTGGACGGAGCGCGCATCGTGTTCCGCTCCATTGCAAGCCCCCGCGGTGTCCCGGGCCAGTGAGGCGTCGGTCGTCGTTAGCGCCGCGAGCCGTTGTTGCGCCGAGCCGCTAGATCCTCCGCCAGGCGCAGACCGGCCGTGATGAGGCGGCGCCACCCGTAGCCGGCACGGATCTCGGGATCGGGGCACCGAGGTTTGCCCTGCAACAGGGCTCCGCTCCAACCGCGCAGAAAATGAACACCAGCGTCGTGTGGTCTTGGCAGGGTGTAGGCGGCCGCTCGAGCCGCCACCAGCAAGGGATGCACCCCGAGAAACCAAGCGTATTCACCTTTGCGCTTGAACCCTGCCGCTGTGCCGAAGCGCGTCGCTGTCGGTCGTTCGTGGATGGCGATAGCACCAGGTGCCATGTGGGTCTTCCAACCGCGTGCCTGCGCTTTGACGTTGGCGGCGCCATCGAAGCCCGGATAAGGAGGCAGCCCTCCGATGTCGTCGAGACAGGCGAGCCGGAAGGTTTGAGTCGGTCCGCGCGGCAGACCGCGGAATTGAAGCCGCTCCGCTTGGTCGCCGCTTCCGTCAGATAGTAGGAGCAGAGAAGAGCTCACGCCAAGTCTGGGTTCGTCATCGAACGCCTTGGCGATGAGGCGGTAGTGTTCGCGAGGGAGCCCAACGTCGGCGTCCAGTACTCCCGCCAAGTCAGGCAGCAGGTTTCGCTCCGCGGCAAGCGTGAGCGCTCGCTCCAGTCCCCATCGCTTCACCGCTGCGATATGAGCCCCCAAGTACTCGTTCCCCTTGCCTGGATAGTCCAGCGGCACCAGCCACGGTCGGCTCTGGGCCTGCTCGTGCAACCACTCCGGAGTTCCGTCGCTGCTTCGGTCGTTGACCACCACCCACAGACTCGGGGCAAGCTCTTGCGCTTCTAGTCCCGCGAGCAGCTCAGGAAGATGCTCCATCTCGTTGTGGACGGGGGTGGTGAGCACGTAGCTCGTCACTTGTGCTTCTCCGCGCATTTGCTCAAGATAACTCTGACGCCAGCGTCCAATGGAGCGCGTTGGTGGCCGGCCTATAACGTGCGTTGGTGGCTGTTCGCCAGTCAAATGACTCTCCGAGCAGGAGGCGGGGGAAGGGGAGCGCAGCTAGCGTGGGGTGCGCGCACGTCGGCGCGAGCATCCGCGGGCGTTTCTGCGCCGCTCACACTTTCCGACGTGGCTGTCCCGCTGGAGCGACAATCTCGCTCGGCAACGGCCAACTCAGGTGCGTCGACACGACCCGATGCGGAACGAGGCGAGGTGGGGCACGGAGGGTGCGCGGTCACAACTAGATGATCCCTTCCGGGTTACTGAACCAGTATGAACCCTAGGGCCCTGTCACGTCGCAGGTAACCACCCCATTTGTCGCGGCGCACGTCCCGATTCGTGACAAACATGTCCATGCCGCTCCCACTGATACCTGCTCAATGTCTTCACGAACTCCGATCATCGGTGTCCTGACACCCTACACCGGAGGCTTCTACTACGGAGCCATGCTCGCGGGCATTCACGGTACGGCCCGAAAGCGTGGTGTGGGCACGGTCGCGGTACACACGACGGGTCTGGATCTGTTGTGGCCCGAGGAAGCGTCTGCGCAACCTCTGGCATTGGATGCAGTGGATGGGTGGATCGCCATCAACGACTTCAACTCCGTCGACTTCACGTCGCGGATCGTTGGCCGTGGGAAGCCGCTGGTTTACGTCAGTGAACGCCCCCAGGGGCTTCGATGCTGTTCTGTCCTGCCGGACAATCGCGGCGGCGCCAAGTTGGCAACGCTGCACCTTCTGGAGCATGGCCACCAGCGTATCGCGTTCGCAGGGTTCCTCGGACAGCTCGATCTGCGGGAGCGTTACGAAGGTTATCTCGAAGCGCACAAAGAAGCTGGGCTGGAGGCAGACCCCGCGTTGCTGTATGGGACGGCGAACAACTTGGAAGTAGACGGTCGCGACGTCGGGCGCAGGATCCTGGAGACGGGACTGCCCTGTTCCGCGCTGGTGTGTGGCACGGATAAGACCGCGCTTGGTATCTTGGAAGTCTTGCAACTGGCAGGGCTCGCCGTACCCGAGGATGTCGCCCTCATTGGCTTTGACGACATCGAGAAGGCGCAATACGCCACGCCACCACTCTCGACGGTGCGGCAACGCTTCGAGCTTCTCGCGGCACGTGCGGCGGAGACGTTAGTCGAACATCTGTTGGACGGTGCCTTGCTGCCGGAGGTGGTGCGTGTACCCACGGCTTTTGTCATGCGAGAGTCCTGTGGTTGCTCGACCAGCACGAGCCTATCGATCCCAGCCGTCAGCTACACGCGCGATCGAAGCCCCAGCGCCGCACTCACGGCCGCGATGCTGGACGCCGCTGATTCGGCCGAGGTAGGCTCGACCAACGCAAACGCGTGGCCTGGTGCCGCCGTGATCGCCGAACATCTCTATGGCGTGGCGACGCGCAGCGAGCGCTACGAGGCAGCGCGCCTCTCTGGGGTGTGGGAGGGGTACCTGAAGCTGTCCCGTGATGTCGAAAGCATCGAGGCGATTATCGCCTTGCTCGAGGCGTTCGTTGCGGATTGGCTCGCGACGACGAGTGACTCGTTGGGTCCACGACAGCGCGACACGCAGCTTGCGCTGCGTCAGTTGCGCTTGGATCTGATGCGCAACTGGCGTGTCGCGGAGCAAGTCCGGAGTCGCTACTACGACTTCGTGGCAGAGGCCAACGGCAAGATCAACGTGGCGTTGGCTGGAACGGACTTCGCGACGGCCAAGGGTCTGAGTTGGCTGCAGTGGACGCGCATTCCCTACGGTTGCCTTGGGTTGTGGCAACGAGAGGATGGCCAGCGACGGCTCCAGATCATCGGGGAGTACGGTAGAGCGGCGGTTGCCGATTCTCTCTTGGGGAAGCAGTTCCTGCCCTCCCAGTTTCCTCCGCGTGACTTGCAGGCGCTCGTGTCGGAGCTGGGAAACGAGAACATGGTGATGGTCGTTCCCGTCACCGGGGCAAACCACAATCGGGGTTTGTTGACGGTTGCGGGCCCTGTTGAAGTCGAATTGCTGGAACACGTCGGGAGCGTGCACGATTGGGCCGCGCTGGTCGGTGCCTCACTGGAGCGCGAAGACGTCGAGGCGCAGTTGAGAGAGCATGCCTACGTCGATGCGCTGA
Organism: Polyangiaceae bacterium; assembly: GCA_050298815.1. Classification (GTDB taxonomy): domain Bacteria; phylum Myxococcota_A; class Polyangia; order Polyangiales; family Polyangiaceae; genus SZUA-265. The sequence continues at coordinate 424,977 of JBNKUV010000073.1, read as the reverse complement.
CCGGTATGCCCAATCGTAGCCTGCTGATGCAGCGAATCGAGCAGATGATCGTTCTGGCCAACGGTGCAGAGTGCGAGCGATTTGCAGTGTTGTTTCTCGATCTCGACGGGTTCAAGAACGTCAACGATAGCCTGGGGCATCTAGCGGGGGATGAGCTGTTGCTCGAAATCTCCAGACGACTTCGAGAGTCACTGCGAGACACCGATACCATCGCGCGACTGGGAGGGGACGAGTTCGCTGTTTTGGTTCCCAGTGTCGCGCTCGATGGTGACGTGTTCGAAGTGGTGCATCGAATCCACGAGGCATTGAGGGCGCCGTTCTCGCTAAAAGGTGATCCGGTGTTCACTTCATGCAGTACCGGTGTCGTCTTCAACTCCGATCGTCACCTCACAGCAGCAGATCTGTTGAGAGACGCGGACACCGCGATGTATCGCGCCAAGCTGCGGGGGCGCAACTGTTACGAGGTCTTCGACAGCGGAATGCATGCTCAAGCTCTGGAGCGTCTGCGCCTGGACTCGCGTCTGCGCAGCGCTTTGGACAACGGAGAGTTCTTACTCTACTACCAGCCACTGACTTCGCTCCAAACTCGCGAGGCAGTGGGAGCCGAAGCCCTCATTCGGTGGGAGCACCCTGAACGTGGCATCCTATCCCCGGCGAGGTTCCTCAACGTGGCAGAGGAAGTGGGACTCGCAATTCCCATCAGCGAGTGGGTCATCGAAACTGCCTGCCGCGAAGTTCAACACTGGCGCGCGGCGACGGGTAGACCTCTCTACGTCAGCGTCAACGTGCCCGCCCAACACTTTCAGGACGTTCACTTCGTGGAGCTCGTGCTCAGCATGTTGGATCACTTCGAGCTTCCCCCAGAGGCCCTGGGACTAGAGCTGGTGGAGAGCAGTCTGATAGAGCACCAAAAAACGACCGTTGAGCGGTTGGGCAAGTTGCGGAAGCTGGGCATCCGCACGGCCATCGACGACTTTGGTACCGGGTACTCGTCGTTGAGCTATCTCAAGAGCTTCCCGCTCAGCGTGCTGAAGCTCGATCGCAGTTTCATCTGCGGCGCGCCCAGCGACCCGCACGATACCGCCATCGTGCGGGCCATCATCGCCATGGCGCACGGCTTGGACCTCACCGTGGTGGCGGAAGGCGTCGAAACGCCCGAGCAAGTGGAGTTTCTGCAGGTTGAGGGGTGTGACGTCGTTCAAGGCTACCTACTGAGCCGCCCACTCCCGGCCCAGAGCTGCCGTCGCTATCTGTCTACCAACGAGCACCTAGACGAGATTCTGCGGGAAGCCGGCTGACGCGTCGCAGTCTTGGACGCTGCGGTGCGGATGACTTCCTTGGACAGTCAGGCTTGACGTCTTCGCATTTTAGACTAAGTCCAAACCCCATGCAGACCTTGGACGCGCGACTTCGCCGATCGGGCGTGCAGCCCTCCGCGCAGCGCTTGGCGATCGCTGCCTACGTGCTCGATACCACCGAGCACCCGTGCGCCGACGAGGTCTGGCAGCGCGTGAAGAAGACGCTTCCCATGGTGTCCCGAGCTACTGTCTACAACACGTTGAACGTGTTTGTGGAAAAGGGCCTGCTACGACAGGTCGAAGTAGGGGGCGGGCGAGTGTTGTTCGATCCCAAAACGGAGCCCCACCATCACTTGATCGATGAGGTATCGGGCAAGGTGTACGACGTTCCGTGGGACGCCATAGAGGTGCGAGACGTTGGGGCGCTGCCCGAGTTCGAAGTGCATTCCTACGAGGTCGTCATGCGTGGCCGTCGGCGCCGCGATGCCGGCGGCAGCAAAGCGAACAAGGTTCGCGGGCGCTGATTCAAGGAGGGCACACGACGCCCGAGCACGCTCGATCACTCACTGGCCATGGCCGTCGCTTGTACTAGACGGAGTCTAGAACCAAACACGTTCTACTCGCGTAGTTCGACAACGAAGGAGTCCCCATGCAAAGCAAAGAAGGTCAGAAGGTTCCCAGCGTCACATTCCGAACCCGCAAGAACAACGAGTGGGTCGATCTCGCCAGCGACGTCATCTTCAAGGGTAGGAATGTCGTCGTGTTCTCGTTGCCCGGCGCATTCACGCCGACGTGTTCGACCACTCATTTGCCCCGCTATAGCGAACTGGCTCCAGTCTTCAAACGACACGGCGTTGATGAGATCCTCTGTGTCTCCGTCAACGACGCGTTCGTGATGGACGCGTGGGCTCTGGACCAGCACGCGGAGAACATTCGCATGTTGCCCGATGGGAACGGCGAATTTACCGAAGGTATGGGCATGCTGGTGGACAAGGCGGACCTCGGATTTGGCAAACGTTCCTGGCGCTACTCAATGCTGGTCAAAGACGGGGTGGTGGACAAGATGTTCATCGAGCCGGACAAGCCCGGAGATCCGTTCGAGGTGTCCGATGCCGACACGATGCTGCGCTACGTTGCGCCCAACGCCAGCATCCCCTCAGTCATCACGATGTTTACGAGGGAGGGGTGTCAGTATTGCGCCAAGGCTAAGCGCTTGTTGACGGAGCGCGAGATGGTGTTCGAAGAGATCCGGCTCCACAAGGACGTCAGCATCCGCCAAATGCGTGGCGTCACGGGTAGACACACCGTGCCTCAAGTGTACATCGACGGGCAGCACATCGGTGGTTCTGAAGAGTTGGAGCAATACCTGGCAAAGCCTTCTTGACGTAGCTGCGCGGTTTTGGTCGTGAAACCCGCCCGGCTTGCACTCGAACCCTGCCGCCAAGTTCCTGGTCCTCTGACGACTGGCGTTTGCAAGCGCGACAGATCTTCGTGGATGAGCCGGGTCGGGCACGGATGGCACGTCGGCCGCGTCGGAACCCAAGGGTTCCCGTGATATCCCACTTTGTCACAACAAGCGGATTCCGTACCATCGCCGGCTCTTGGCTGCCTTCTCGTTGGCGTCGCCGGTACCGTGCGCCAATGCGCACTGGCATCTCGGCCTGGGTCTTCTTACTGCTGTCGTGCGCCAGCAGTACCACGGCGGCTCAGGCGAAGGCCGGACCTGCAGCCGGTCCTTCACATGAGGGTTCCGGGCCCACGGGCACAGCGTTTTTGGATCTTGGATCGTCGATGACCACAAAGGTCGGGATGTCGCCCCAAGCAATCGTGGCCGGAGCAGCCGACCCGGCAATCGTCGCGACGTCCTCGATGCAATCGGGCGATACCGTCACGAGGAGGATGCGGTTGACGCGACGGCAGTGAGCACGCGTGGTGATCCGTGTTGGTCCGGTTTCTGTGTCGCGTGAGTTAACGCGCTGTGGCACAGGTTCGTCTTGCTGCAGGGGCCTACGGGCGTCATGTAGACGCGTTGGGGTTTCGTTAGCTCGGAATAGTCTGCTGACGTAGCAGTAATGTTTCGGTTTTGGAGCACGCGTGACAGTTGCGTGGCGATTGGGAGATCCCGAATCCTACGAAGTCGCATATAAAAGCACGCGGAGTCCGTGACGGGCGACGTTCGGTCACCAAGAGGAGTTCCCCATGTTATCCACGCGGCGCAATCATTTTCTGGCAGCTGCCCCCGCCATTCTGCCGTTGGCTCTGTTGGGAGCTTGTTCTAGCCCCGAGGAAGGGTCTGCAAGCTCGGAAACCGCGATGGCCTCCATCGTCCCAGTGCAGACTCCTACGGCGCAAACACAGGTCGCGGCCATGCCGGCACCTCCATCAGGCCAACCTCCGGTTGCCGCTCAACCCGCGAGCTTCGAAGAAGCACTCGTCGTGGACCTGCCATCGGATGAAATGGTCGCGGATATGGTGGACGACGGGTCGGCGGAGGAAGAGGTGAGCACCATGGTGACTGAGGAGTGCGCCAGCACCGAGGTCACCGCGACCGACGTCACAATGGTTCAGCCAGCTGACATCATCTTTGCCATCGATACGTCTCAGAGCATGACCGAGGAGATCGCGTTCGTACAAACGTACATGAACCAGTTTTCTCAGCAGATTATCGATAGCGGCATCGATGTCCACGTCATCCTGGTTGGTAACCCTCAACCCGACGCGGCAGCCCAGCCCATGCAGAACGGTGGCGGGCTGAGGGGCGGTGCCAACCAAGGTATTTGTATTGGAGCCCCACTCGGGTCCGGAACGTGTCCGGCGGATGAGAACCTGCCTGTGTTCGCTCACGTGACGAGCAGTGTCGGGAGCAACGACGTGTTGAACGTGATCGTCGACACGTATCCACAGTGGCAACAGCACCTACGTCCAGAGGCGAGTAAGTCGTTCGTCGTGGTGTCGGACGATGACGCCACCGACGCACCCAACAACAGTGCGGCGACGTTCACGACTGCTCTGCAAGCGCTCGATCCCACGATGTTTGCGGAATGGACATTCAGCGGGATTTTCTGCGGGCTCGAATGCGAGGCTTCCGCGGCGATCGGGGCTGTCTTTCAGGACCTCGTCGCCCAGACCGACGGGGTGCAGGGTGAGCTGTGTGAGCAAGACTTTCAGCCCGTCTTCGATCGTTTGGCAGAGCAGATCATCACAGCGGCAGGCAATCAGATCGCCTGTGAATGGGAGCTTCCGCCGGCTCCAGTCGACCAAACGTTCTCCGTCGACCTAGTGGAGGTAACCCGGACAACTCCCGCAGCGGGGGCGGTGCCCTTCACACGGGTCGCTTCGATCGACGAGTGCGGCTTGAGCTCCTGGTATTTCGATGATCCGTTGAACCCTACCAAGATCCTGGCCTGTCCTGAGACTTGCGAGGCCATGCAAGAAGAGGATGGCGGCAGTATTGATGTTTCCTTCAGTTGCGAGCTGATCGCTGGTTGCGCGACCAGCTCTGCGTCTACCGTGATGGCCACGGACGGTACAGCTTGCGATTTCCCATTGCCCACGCCCCCCAACGGTGTCGTGCTCGACGTTTCCACGGTGAACGTCCGCTACACGACGCCATCGGGGTTTGGGGTTGTTCTAGGGACCGTACAGGACGCTGCGGACTGCGCCAACGTCGAGGCCGGTTGGTACTTTGATGACCCATCGTCGCCCTCGACGATTTCGCTGTGTCCGAGTACTTGCGAGGCCTATCAAGCTGGCACTCTCACCAACGTTGAGGCCCTCTTCGGATGTGACTCCAAGCCCGCTCCTCGGGCAAAGTAGCTGCGTGCCTGCAGTCACCGACCGCGAACCGTAACAAGGATGAGGGTGGCGCGGTTGAGGCATACGACGTAGCGCGCGCAGGTTCGGGGGGCTGGTCCAACGAAGCGTGGGGAGCGCCGCTGGTCGCCAGCCAAGCGGCGCATCACGTTGGGGTTGCGCGGTTTCCGCGACATCGTCGCCGACGGAACCGGCTAGCTACAACCTTCTCCAGGCCTGCGCAAGCCACGGACGGCCATCGTGATTACGCCGCTGCGTTGTGAAACGACTCGGTCGACCACCGGGCGAAGAAAACTAAAGCCATACCGAACGGTATTTGGAGTGCCTGCCTACCGGGGGTCGGTGTGACAGTCGCTTTACGGCATCGTGACAGTTCTGTGGCGCCCCGGGTTGCCGCTGCCCCACCCAAATAGTTCATGAAAAACATCCTTCGAACCACCCTAGTCGTTTCCGTTGGCCTTGTGGCTTGTGGTGAACAATCCGACGGAACGGAAGCATCCACTGATTCCGCGTCCACTACGCCGTCCTCCACGGAGAACAGCCCTGTCTCGGAGCCCGGAACGCCAGCACCTGCTTCCGCGGAGGAACAGCCAACTGGTGAGATGACCGACTTTGACACCACAAGCACTGACGAACCGTCAAATGGCAGCGAAGACGAGCCGCCGTCAGGATTGACCTGTGCGGACGCTGAGCGCCTCGGCTCCTTTCGGGTCTACCTCGCTGGTGATCGCACGATCGCCGCGGGCGCAATCAGCGACGCCGTTCCCCCAGTCGTCTTGACCGAGGTACTCCAGAGCGACGCGGGGTGCGAGCTGATTGCTCCTCGCAATCTGTTTTGCAGTGAGAGCTGTGGTTCCGGCAGGATGTGCGCAGGAGACGATGTGTGCGTCGACTCCCCCAAGAAGGTGTCCGCAGGAGTCATCACCGTCGACGGGCTGTTGTCAGAGGTCGAAGTCAAGCCGAACGGCATCACGTTTGACTATTCGTCTACGGTGTTGGAGCCCTACCCAGCCTTCGAACCAGGTGCCGCGGTGGCTCTCGATGCTCCAGGGGAAGACACGGCACCGTTCTCATTGCAGGCGTGGGGTGTGCCGCCGATGGTCACGGAACTCGAGGCCGTCGATGTAGCTAGTGGTAGCGCTGTAGAGTTAACCTGGGGAACCGACAACGCCGACCTAGAACAGAGCGAAGTTTACATTTCCTTGACGGTCAATGCCCACGGGGCCACGACCGGTTGGATCGAGTGTGTGACGGAAGACGATGGCCAGTTTGAAATTCCAGCTGCGCTCATGACACAACTGATTGAGATGGGTCTGTCCGGATTTCCTCGGATGACTCTGACGCGCCGTAGTACGGATACGGCAGATGTGTCTGGGGCGTGTGTTGAGCTAACGGTCTCTTCCGAGGTCACCCTAGATCTCGCGGTCGATGGACTGATCTCGTGCAACACCGATGAAGATTGCCCAGACGGGTCCACCTGCTCCGCCGAACTTGCCTGCGAATGAGAGCTGAAGAGAGAACGAAGTGAGACCGAGAAGCCAACGGCTCGCCCTCTGCTGCCTACTACTCATCGCTTGTGGGGAAGACAGCGCGTCATCCGGCCCCGAGGGGGCAGTTCCTAGTCCGTCGGGAAGCACTCCTGTTGGGATGGCTCCAGCGGGCGGGACGGTAGGGGCTCCAGCGGGCGGGACGGTAGGGGCGAGCGCGAACACGCCTGCCGTGGTCCCGTCGGCAGCACAACCGCCGAGTGTGCTGCCGCCTGCGGTGGACGACGACGTGATGATCGGTGCCGAAGGCAGCGATAGCTCGGTTCCAACGGAGCCGCTTGGCGGAGCACCGGTGGTTCCTGGGGTCGACGACGGTAGTGAAACGCCGGCGGTAGATGACAGCAACCCGGGAGTCGCCGAAACGGGCGAAGGTGATCCCGAAGTGCCCGCAGAAGAGGTGCCTGCCGAGGGGGAACCCTCTGTCGATGATCCGGTCGTCAATGAGCGACCTGTTTCACAAGAAGGTGTCGTCGACACCGGCGCCAGTGAGAACTTCAGCTTCTTTGTGACGAGCTACTACCACATCGTCGAGTTGTCCGGCAGCGAGGACGGCTTCGGTGGGGACCTCCGCTACAATGGTGCGGCGACGGGTCTGGAAGGTGCGGACGCCATCTGTCAGGAAATTGCCCGACGGGTTGGCTTCGGGAATCAGACGTGGCGCGCCTTTCTCAGCACAAGTACCGAAAACGCGATTGATCGAATCGGCGAGGGGCCCTGGTACGACTTCGCCGGTAGCCTCGTGGCGGAGGACCCGAGTGGTCTGATTTCAAGCGATCGCCCTGCGGGGGCGTGCTGCGATGAAGGGACCTACGATGAGATGGGCATCTTTCACGACGGCACTACCGACGTCAACAATGACGGCATCGAGGACGACGACCACGACACGATGACGGCGACCAGCTCTGATGGCACCTATGCGGGGTTCAGCTGTGAGGATTGGACCAGTACGACGGCGACTTCAGAAGGTGGCGGTCTGGGTGGTGGTCTGGGCGGCGGCCTGCAATTGGGACACTCGTGGCCGGCGCGCAGTGGTCAAGGGTGGACGCAGGCTCATAGCGGGCACCAATGCGCCGCTGGCACAAACTTCATTCAGGATGGTGGCGGCGATTCGTCCACCGTAGGTGGTGGAGGCGGCTACGGCGGCTTCTATTGTTTTGCTCTAGCGGAGTAACCAACAGATACAACATGATGATCCTATTACGCGCCTCTCGAGGCACTATCTGTGGCAGTGGGCGGGCGCGAGCAATTGCCGGCGTGTTCGTCCTTGCGGGGACTACGGCGCTCGCTTGCTCAACCGACGAGAGCAACGAGCCTTCCACGACGGACCTCACAGATGATGAGACCGAAGTCACGGAGGGGAGTGACGTTGAGGGCGATGACGATGGGGGAACGGTACTACCCACCGGGCCGACAGAATGTGTGAGTGACGAAGGTGATCGTCCTGACTTCCTGTCGCAGATCGGGTGCGCACGTGACTTCACCGCACTTGCTGCGGAGGCGGTAGATACTAGCTTACCCGGTGCAGTTGCGACGAAATTCATCATCGACCGTGTCGACGAGGGCGCGATCTACTTCCAAAGCAGTGAGAAGTATCCGTTGCACTATGACTTCGCCAGCACCCACTTGTCCGCTGTTGGCGATCTTCCCGTCATCACGAATCAGACGTCGTTCAACGACAACTACTTCAGCGAGCAGCGGCGCTTCTATCTGGGAACCCTCATTCATTATGAGGGACCGGACGAATGGGTCTTCGAGCTGGCGCCGTATGATACAGCCAGCGCAGAGATGATCGCGGAGGTTTACGAGATACTTCGGGGGTCTACGTACTTCGGCACTGCTCTGAAATACCACCCCAGTGGTACCGCGGCTGAGGACGCGGTGGATGAGTTGCCAGAAGAGGTTGCCGTCATCACCACCGATGCCCTCTTTGCCGGTATCGACTACCAGCCACTGACGATTGGCAAGAGCTGTGGGCGCCTGGTGTTTCGGACAGCGGCTCAACTGGAAACGGAGTTCGTGAGTTTCCAGGACATCGTCGTATTGGACAGTGTGCCGAACGACATCTCCGTGGCTCAGGGGATCATCACCGCGCAGTTCCAGACGCCCCTCTCCCACGTCAATGTGCTGTCGCAAAACCGCGGGACTCCCAACATGGGCCTGCGCAACGCTTTCGATGACGAAGAATTGAGAGCACTCGAAGGGGAGTGGGTGACGTTTGAAGTCGGGCCCCACGCTTTCACCATCGAGGCCAGTGACCCCGAAGCCGCGGAGGAGTGCCTGATCACGCCGGCGCCCATCGACATCTCGCCGATGAATCTCGAGGTAACCGACCTGACTGACATCGAAACCATCTACGATCCGGAGTCCGACGTGCCGCTCAAGGAGCAGATCTCCGTGGCGATCCCAGCATTCGGCGGCAAAGCGAGCCACTACTCTGCGCTCGCCTACATCGAGGAGGCAAAAGCGCCCAGAGCGTTCGCGATTCCCGTCTTCTACTACGACCAGTTCATGAGCGAGAATGGCTTCGACGTTCGAGTCGACGAGTTACTAGCAGACCCAGATTTCGCTGCTGACCCGGCAACGCGCGATGCCATGCTCGAACTGCTGCGCGATGACATGGAGCAAGCCCCCATCAACGAGGACTTCATGGCGGCGCTGTTGGAGAAGCTCGAGGCGGAGTATCCCGGCATCCGGATGCGCTTTCGCTCCAGTACCAATGCCGAGGACTTGGGAGACTTCACTGGCGCCGGCCTCTACACTTCCAAGAGTGGCGATCCCAACGACCCCGCGTATCCCGTTGAAGACGCCATACGAAAGGTCTGGGCTAGTATCTGGTTCTTTCGGGCCTTCGAAGAGCGCGCCTACCGTGGGATAGACCACAAGAAGGTTGGCATGGCGTTGCTGGTGCACCGCTCGTTTCCCGACGAGAGTGCCAACGGTGTCGCTGTCACAGCGAACCCGTTTGATGCCACACAGGTGGAGCCAGGTTTTTACGTCAACGCGCAACTCGGCGACAACTCCGTCGTCCAACCGGATCCTGGCGTCACAACGGACCAGTTCATCTACTACTTCGACTTGCAGGGGCAACCTGTGGTCTTTCTCGACCACTCCAACTTGGTACCCGAAGGGCAAACGGTACTCAGCAGCAGCCAGATCCACGAGTTGGGAGTTGGCCTCAAGGCTGTGCATCAGTTCTTCTACCCTGCCTATGGCAAGGACAATCCCTCCGGATGGTACGCCATGGATGTCGAATTCAAGTTTGACGCAGAGGAGGCGGGAGAGGTGCCGCGCTTGTACATCAAGCAAGCAAGACCGTACCCGGGCCGGTAGCCGCCCATCGGGTACTGGGGATCGAAGCCAAGTTGGCATTGCGGACCGAGGTCCGCCAGAAGGGACGAGTCAATCCCCGAGCCAGCGTTCGGTCAACTTCCCACCCAGCTCACGCCGCATCAGCTGCTCGACGGACTGCTGCATGTGCCGTCGGTCGTCTTCGGTGGGGCACTCGATCTCGATGCCCATGCCCGGCGGGTTGGCCTTGGAGGCGTCTTCCTCGCTCGTGACCCACATGACCTTTCCGTCGAAGCGGAGCGGTTGTTCGATGCCCGGCACGCCGAGGACGAAGACGAACTGGGTTCCTACCGGGAGCGGCTTCTTGGTGCTGATGAAGGTGCCGCCACGGGAAATGTTCTTCACGTAGTCGGCAAAGAAGGTGTTCAGCCGCTGGTAGTCGAGCTGCAGCTCGATCGGGGCTTTGCCTTGTTCGGCGGACATGTTCACGAGTCTAGCGGACTCCTGGGTGAGAGCCGCTTTTTCTGTTGGATGGCATGGCAGGTTTCCATCAGTCGGCGCCATGCCGAGGTGCGCCAGCCATGACAGCGGGATCCGGTGGCCGTTGGTTTCAGTGCACATCACCACGGCCAACGGCCAGCCTAGCTGCCCATCGCGGCGCACTCGGTACCACAGTGGGGCGGTGCAGCGGGGAGCAATGCGTCTGCAACTCCGCGCAATGTTTGATCATCTGGAGAGTACCCGGCCTCAGCGAGGTGTTCGAACGTGCCCAGTGGTCCCACGCCGTGGCTCTGGCACGAAGCCTGCAAATTCCAACAGGATGAGCGCATGGTGGGCGAAGATCTTGATGGGGGCTGGGATACTGGTGGTGCCGGGGGCGCTATTGATGCTCCCGTTCGTCATCGCTTGGTGGCGCCGTCAACAGCAAGCACCGCTTGTGCTGGTTCCGGTTCGCAGCGCTAGGAATTCGTCTTCAGGATCCCATCGAGGTGAGTCAACTCATCGTCGGTGAAGGTCGTATTCTTCGTCGCACCCAGGCTGTCCTCGAGTTGGCTGAGGCGGCTGGCGCCGACCAAAGCCGAGGTCACGCGACCATCCTTTAGCAGCCAGGCAATCGCCATCTGCGCTAGACTCTGTCCTCGCTTTCGAGCGTGGGCATCGAGCAGCTTGAGTTTCGCCACCAACTCTTTGGATATCTGCTCGGGCTTCAAGAAGGGAGACGCTCCCGAGGCACGGGATTGCGCCGGGATACCATCCAAGTAGCGCGCGCTGAGGAGGCCCTGGGACAGCGGGCTGAAAGGAATGCACCCGATACCCTCCGCTTCTAGGGTGGGCAGAAGTTCCGGCTCGACCCAGCGATCGAGCATGTTGTACTTCGGCTGATGTATCAAGCACGGCGCGCCCATGGAACGTAGAAGTGCCGCAGCTTGTTTCGTGCGTTCGGCGTCGTAGTTGGACAACCCTACGTACAACGCCTTCCCGCTGGTTACCGCGTGCGCCAGCGCGCCGCACGTCTCCTCCAGCGGTGTATCCGGATCGGGTCGGTGACTGTAGAAGATGTCCACGTACGCAAGCCCGAGACGAGCCAAGCTCTGGTCCAATGAAGTGAGCAAATACTTTCTGGATCCTCCGTTGCCGTAGGGGCCTGACCACATGTCGTAGCCCGCCTTGGTAGAAATGATCAGCTCGTCCCTATGTGAGCGGAGATCGCCCCCGAGGACCCGTCCGAGTGTGCATTCCGCCGAGCCTGGCGGTGGACCGTAGTTGTTGGCCAAGTCGAAGTGTGTGATCCCGAGGTCAAAGGCACCCAAGAGCAACTTCCGTGAGCGCTCGAATACGTCGGACTCGCCGAAGTTGTGCCAGAGGCCGAGAGAGACGGCGGGGAGCCGCAAGCCGGAGCGGCCGCACTTGCGGTACAGTTCGGAGTCTCCGTAGCGTTCAGGATCGGGGCAGTAGGTCATGCGCTTGCCTTTGTAGAGTAAGTGTCGTCCGACGAAAACCTGGACGCGCGAAAGCCCTTTTCCGGCCCGTGCTGCCGGGGCAAATGGGCGGATTGTTGTGGTCGGGTGGGAGGGCTGGGGGCTCCCTTTCCGAAGCTGCCGATGCTATGCAGCCCCCGTGCGCGATCCGTACACAGTGCTTGGCGTATCTCGGGGGGCCAGCGCGGACGAGATAAGGAAGGCGTTTCGGCGCCTGGCCAAGGAGCACCACCCCGATCGACACGCTGGGGACGAAGCTGCCAAGAAGCGTTTCCAGGAGATCAATGCGGCCTATCAAGTCCTCAACGATCCGCAGCATCGCGCCCGATTCGACCGGTTCGGGGTAGATGGCGCGGCTGGCACGCCGGGTTCTGCGCCAGGCTCAATCGAGGATTGGCTATCGGAGATTCTACGCGGGGGAGTGGGGGGAGCAGCCGCCGCCGCCAGTGGTGATCTGAGTGAACGCGTTGTCCTCAGCTTCGAAGAAGCAGCGCTGGGCTGCAAGAAAGAGCTTTCGTACGAACGGGTGGATCTGTGCGAGCGGTGCGAAGGCGAAGGCGCTGAACCCGGCACAGACAGCGGGGTCTGCCCGACTTGCGACGGGCACGGTCGTGTTCGTTTGGGCGCACTCGGCTGGATCGCACTCGGCATGGACCGCCAGTGCCCACAATGCCGGGGTCTGGGGCGGATCCCGACGACACCCTGTTCGGAGTGTGCAGGAAAGGGCCTCACGGTGCGTCGACGGAGCATCGAGGTGAGCATTCCGCCGGGCATCGAACACGGCGCAGCGCAAACGGTCGTGGGTGCCGGCAGCCGGGTGACGCCGCGCAGTGCTGCGGGGGACTTGGAGTTGGTGATCGTCGTCAAAGCGCACCCGCACTTTCAGCGGGAGGGTGACAACGTTCAGAGCGAGGTGTCGATCAGTTTCCCGACGGCGGCTCTCGGCGGCGACGTGACGGTTGAGACGCTGAGGGGCAAGGAGACCTTGCGCATACCGCCGGGCACCCAAGCTGGCGACGTACTGGAGCTCAGGGGTAAGGGCATCCCGCACCGATTTCGGCCCGGTGCCGGGCACCATCTCTGCCTGGTGCGGGTCCGGATCCCGACACAGCTCTCTCAGCGCGCCAAGACCCTCGTCTCAGACTTCGATACCGAACTCACGTCTTCCTCCGAAAGTGGGGTGTTGGACCGGCTCAAGAGTTTCTTCTCCTGAGCTTCGTCAGCCCGAGTGTTGCTTCTTGGCGCAGGGTGGTTTTCACCGTGGCGTTGCGCTTCATCGACGGGTAAACCCAAGCCACGATGGAGACGAAAAGGATAGGGTTCGTCGGTGGCGGCAACATGGCGTCCGCGTTGATCGCCGGCCTGCTCGACGCCGGAGGGTATTCCAAGGACCAGGTGCGCTGCGCTGAGCCCGATGATCAGCGAGCCCAAGATCTGAGTGAGCGCTTCGCTATAGAGACGACGGCGAACAACGACGAACTGGTTGCCTGGGCCGAGTGCGTCGTCATCGCAGTCAAGCCGCAGGTCATTGCGTCGGCTCTTGCGCCGTGCAAGCCAGCGTGGTCCGCCGACAAGCTCCTCATTTCGATTGCCGCGGGCATCACGCTGCAGCGCCTGGCAGATTTGACGTCGCCTGAAGTTCGCCTGCTTCGTGCGATGCCGAACACACCGGCTCTCGTGGGTCAGGGAGCGACCGGGATCGCTGGAGGGCCGACCGCACTGGCGGCGGACCTTTCGTTTGGGTGCCACCTCTTCGAGCTGGTGGGGTTGTGCTTACCTGTGGCTGAGCCCCAGCTCGATGCGGTGACTGGGTTGTCCGGCAGCGGCCCCGCGTACGTGATGCTGTTCATCGAAGCGCTGGCGGACGGTGGCGTGCGTTCAGGTCTTTCGCGCGATGTTGCTCAGCGGTTGGCGATCCAGACGGTGCTTGGATCCGCCACTTTGGCCAAAGGTGCGGGGGCACATCCTGCCGAGCTGAAGGACCGCGTCGCTAGCCCCGCAGGAACCACGATTGAAGGTGTATTCGCCCTCGAGCGCAGGGGATTCAGGCATGCGGTCATTGACGCGGTGTGTGAAGCGAGTAAACGCGCCGCGGCGCTGGGCCGCAGCGTAAAGTGAGAAGTACGGAGCGCAAGAACACTGCTCGTCCAACTGCGACTCGGGTCCAAAGACAAAAAAAGTCCGCGCGAAGGGGCCGGGGGGGACAGCCACGCTCCGCGCGAACAAGCGGCATGTACCAAGAAAACGACGGGCATGCTCTTACAATTTCAGGTACTTGGCAGCGGGGTCGGTTCGCCGGAATAGCTGGGTGGGATTCCAGAATTTTCAAATAGGGGGAACCCACCCGAACGGGCTAGGGGTACGGGCCCACGCGGGTGAAACCGGGCTGGAACGTGCGCTTTGGGAAACACTCGCGTTCGGTTTGTCACATGGAGGAAGCGCTGAGAGGTGAACAGAGCCCGTCGGAGTAGCTCTCTAGCCTGAATGGGTCAGCCCATATGGGCTAGAAACGTGGTTCGTCCGCCTGGTCTTTTCCCTCCAGGCGCCTCAGGGGACAGGGGGCCGCTTGCCGCTCATGGACGGCGGTTCGGCGGGTTGCGAGGGTGTGTGGCGTTGGTCGCCGGGGCGACTCGGGAGCTGGGCGGGGTACGGCTCTTGCCCTGGCCGAACGCGGCGCAACGGTCATCTGTCGTCTCAGACCGGGGTGGAGTCGGCATGGCGACGGTGGCCGACCTGACGAGAAGCCTCGATGTACGTGTTTTATGTGAACGTGTTGAGCGAGACTTCGGCGAGCTGGACGTTCGTGCCACACAAAGAAGCCTCCCACGAACGCTTCATCAAGGGGTTCATTTGAGTACCAGTGGCGCGGGGTGCACTCACCGCTACGGACTGCAGCGAAAGGCCAGCTGTTGGTTCCCGATTCGATCGGTCAGCGTCATGGGGATGCTTGCTTGATTGGGTACTGATGCGCGTTCGCCCCTGACGCGGTTGCGATTGCCGTGGGTGTCCGCAGCCAGCTCGGAGACGCAGTAGTTGTCCTCCGTCACAATCACCTTGGCCGTGACCTGCCGCGTCCGCCAGCGATCATAGGGCTCTGCCAAGGCTAGCGTATTGGGGCTCGAGTCGGGGCCGAGCCGGCTCAGCGGCAGTGTTGCTCGGACAAGCCAGCCCTCAGCGTCTTCGGTGCACGACCGCGGGGCAGCATTCAGCTCGCCCCTCGTGAGTTTGATGGCGGCCCCAGGGCGCAGCGCATCATCTAGCGGATAAACGTACCAGTCTCCCCGCATCGAGTGAACGAACACACCGAGGCGCTCCTCATCTGTCGTGCGAATCAACTCCGCGCGCGCGCCTTGGCCGACTGGAAACTTGGCCACTTGCTCGAACTGGCCATCCGCGAGCGCGTGCACGTCCAAGCGGTTGCCTTCTCGCATTCCAACATAGAGCCTCTCGTGCACCCTGGCGACGCTGGATGGCTTTGGCGCATTGACCCCGTTGATGCTGACGATTGCCCGATTGGCCTCGAGTACGTGTAGCTCACTGTTGCCGCGATTGGTAACCCACATCACCCCGCTCGTTTCGTCGGCGTCGAGGTGCAGGAGCCACTCTGAAGAATAGCGATCGGCCCGGTCAGAGCCGAAAAGCCGTGCTGCCTGGACCCAATCAGGCCAAGGGGTTTTCGTTGCTGCAGTCGACCACAGCGGGACGCCCCCGAAACGTGTTGCGACTCTCACCAGCCAGCCACTCGTGCTGTTCCAAGCCTCTCCAGGGTCACCCCAAGAATAGGCGTGAAACTCGAACGGCTTTTCCATACCCATGTCCAGCAATAGCTTGGACTGAGGTTTTCGTGGGCCAGGAATACCCCAGAACGGCAAGTAGGCGCCGCTGTCGATGTCGGCGTTCGTAGTGCTCGAAAGTAACGTCGAGTTGTATCCGCTCGTATAGCCGCTGCGCGGCCTCGCATTTGCTTCCAGATCGAGCTCTCGGCGCAACTCCCCTTGCGCAGTGTTGACCTCCCCCGTAGCGAAACACTCCAAGTGCCAGTCGGCAAATGCAGGCGGGGTCAACGCCACGCGCTCAGGCATTTTCGTTTCTGGCGGACCCTCGAGCTGCTCTAGCCGTTCCTGTTCCGCTTGGTCGTCGTCGGTGACTTCATTCGCGGAGTAGCCGATCTTGAGCCACGGATCGTAGCTGCAACCGACCGCGGAGCAGCCGACCACCGGATGTCGACCTGTTTCGCGGTTCAAACGGCTTGGACTCAGTGGTTCGAGGATGCGCGGTAGTTCGAAACGCTGCCAGTTGACGCCAAAGTCGTGGGTCTGCCAGCCGATGCCCGAGGCTGAGATTTCCAGTGCGAAACGGCCCGCAATCGTCGTTCGTCCTAGATCACCGCGCTCCTCGTTGGCGCTTTCGGGCAAGCGCACTCTTCCGTCCAGATCGACAGCAACGCCGATGTATGTGGACGCCGAGACGACCCAGGTGCCAAGGGAGGAGGCGCTCATCTGCTGCACGCCGTCCAACCACAGCCCCGCCTCGAGCAACTGAGTCAATGAATCGGTTGTTTTGGGGAGCACGAGTTCGTGACTCGTTACGTCGTCGGCAATCAGGCTGAGGCGCCCCGCGCTGCCCAGCCGAGGGGGGATCAGCACCACCACACGACCGTCGTCGAGAGCGACGACGCGCTCGGCACCAAGGTCACCGCGCACACGGACTTCGCGCTCTGGACCTTGCGCCCCAACCACGCAGTAGAGGCGTGAATCCTCTTCGACGTCGTCCTCATCTTCACAGCTGCCGCGCACGACCATCAAGCCATTGCCGCTTGGTACCACGTGGCGCTGGTGCGAGAACGCCGCCACTGGCGAAAGCGCCAAAGGTCTACGGAACGCGTGGACCTTCGTGCCGTGACCCGGTTCCGTACAGATGAAGCCGACACCCTTGCCGAGCCGAACGGCGTGGCAAGGCTCGCTGCCCGCGTAGGCTTCGGGAACATGGCTGAGTAGCTTGCCATCCGACAGTCGTACGATCCCGAGGTTTCCGTGGGTGGCCACTACCGCCTGGTCTGCGTCGATGGGCCACCCATAGAGAACAGCCTCCTTCAGTGGGCGCGGGCCGAGGGGGAGAGCATAGCCAAGGCGCTTGGGTCGTTCGGATGGGCCTTGTTCCGCAGAGAGTCCGAGTTGTCGATCGTTGTAATGGCGGAAGGCGTCCTCAGCGGCTGCTGCGCGCACCTGGTCCATTTCACCGGTGCGCGAGAGCCGAAGGGTTTCCGGCTGCGCATGAATCAGAATATCGCCGTCTTCAGCTTGAAGCTGAATAGACTCGGCGGACACATCGAGGGGGTGCCAGTTGGCTCCGGCATCGAAGCTGACCAGCAGCCCTTGGACGTCCGTCACGACCGCGCCAAACCAGGCGTCGGCGAACGCTAGCGAGGAGTAGCTGTAGCTGGACGGTAATGGGCCCAGGTCCACGAGTTTGCCGGACTCCAGGTCGAAGGCCGCCAGTTCGTTGGTATGCGCTAGCTGCACGTACAAGCGATCGAATCCCGGCACCAGTCGCTCCACGCGTTCAGTCAGCGTGGCGACAGGTGTCGGTGGACCCACCCACGTCTTGCTGCGCCAGATAGACGTTTCGCCGGAGATTTCGCTGCTGAAGAGATAACCGCCGCCCAGGTGTTGCGGCAGGGGTAGAGGGGCGACTTCCCCTGTCGGGAATACTTCAGGGGCAAGCTCGAGAGTGCCGTCTGGCCAGTCTTGGACGCGCATGCCCTCACGGATCAGCTGGCGCGTGCCATCAGACGAGAGCTCGTCGACATCCGGATTGACGGACTCCGGCAAGAGCTGCCAGATGACTCCCTCCACCATCGTTGGGACCTCGATGTCGACGGTTGTCGCGGGCTCTGGGTTGGCGGCTGCCTTGGGCGTCGCCGTCTTGTTCGTGCAAGCGGGGCCGGCGCCGCAGGCCAACACCACGAAAACCACTGCCCTGGCAGGCAAGCCGACGTACGTCCACACGGGGACGCACGCTATCACGTTTTTGCCTAGGTCGCGGCACCTGCGGTGCATCGCACAGGCGCCTATTGCGCTCGTGCCCGTCTGGTCTATGTTGCCGCGATGGCTCAGCCTGTACTCGTTCCCGCGCCCGCCGCCGAACCCGACTTGGCGTCCCTCGACCTTGACGACGAGATCCGGCGCCTCAAGCGCGAACGGAACGCCATTCTATTGGCCCACTACTATCAAGACAGCGAGATCCAAGACCTCGCTGACTTCATCGGTGACTCGTTGCAACTCGCCCGCAAAGCCAAAGAGGCTGCAGCGGACGTCATCGTCTTTGCGGGAGTGCACTTCATGGCCGAAACCGCGAAGATCGTCAATCCGACGAGCACTGTCCTCGTCCCGGACATGGCCGCAGGGTGCTCCTTGGCCGACGGATGCCCTGCGGATCGCTTTGCCAAGTGGAAGCAAAAGTACCCGGGCGCGATCACCATCAGCTACATCAACTGCAGCGCTGAGGTGAAGGCGCTGAGTGACTACATCGTTACGTCGAGCAATGCGGTGAAGATCGTCAACGCCATGCCCACGGACAAGACGATTCTCTTCGCGCCGGACAAGAACCTCGGGCGGTATGTGATGAAAGAAACCGGCCGTGACCTCGTGCTTTGGCCAGGGTCCTGCATCGTTCACGAGACGTTCAGCCAGCGACGTTTGATTCAGCTGAAAGCCAAGCACCCGGGCGCGCGTATCATTGCTCATCCAGAATGCGAAGCGGCGATACTGGAGATGGCCGAGTTCATCGGTTCGACCTCAGCATTGCTGTCCTTCGTCCAGAAAGACGACGCCCACTCGTATATCGTCGCTACTGAGTCGGGCATTCTCCACGAAATGAGCAAGAGGGCGCCAGGTAAGGAGCTCATCCCCGCGCCGCCGAACGACGAAACGTGCAATTGCAACGAGTGCCCATTCATGCGCCTGAATACGCCGGAGAAAATCTACTTGGCCTTGCGTGACAACCGGCCGGAGCTAGAAATGGACGAGCAACTGCGTCTTGCCGCCGAGAAGCCCATCGAACGGATGCTCGAGCTCAGCAAGAGCATCCCCTAGCGGATCGACGCACCTGCGCGTGCCTGGCGCCGAATTGCTGAGCTTTCGCTCAGCGATTCCTGAACCACAGGTTCAGCAGCAGCGTCACCACGACGCTAACGACCAAGCTGGTGACAATCGGGAAATGGAACGTGACGTTCTTGCATCGCACCGTCAGATCGCCGGGCAGTTTGCCCAACCCGAGCCTTTCAACGAGCAAAAGGCCGACACCAGCAAGTACTAGCAGCACGCCCGCTCCGATCAGTAGCCGCGCTAGTTGAGTCACAGTGCACCTCTGAACGACTTGCCTTGGACGACCACCAAGGGATCATAGTGTTGACTCTCTACCAGTGCTATCGTGGGGGCGATGCTCTCCAACAACACAGTGTCTTTCGTGATGACGGCTGACGACATCATCACCGTGGAGGCGAAAGACTCGCTGGCTCGCGTTCGAGAGTTGTTCACCGAGTACCCCATCCATCACATCCCGGTTTTGGAGGGCAACAAGCTGGTTGGCATCATCAGTTCCACCGACCTGTTGCGCAAGGGGATCGGGGTGCAGCGCGAAGATGGGCCGGCAGACTCCGTCCTGGGAGCCCGGTTCACTGCTGAACAAGCGATGGAGAAGGCTCTCGTCACCCTCCACCCCAAGGACTCTCTCCTGCAAGCCGCCAAGTTGCTCGCGCAGGAGACATTCAATTCCCTTCCAGTGGTCGACGAGTTCGGCGAGTTGGTGGGGATTCTCACGACTCGCGATCTACTGCGCCACATGATTGAGTCGGAGTGAGTCGCCCAGCGCCTCGAGGAGTTGAGCCGAGCGCACACCGGTGGCCTCCAACTTGGCACGTCGAGGGCTCAGGTCGATCTGAACGTGCAAAGCATCCCCGCCAAGGGCTTCGATGAACGGCTCCCCCCACTCGACGATCACGCAAGCCTCGGACAGCGCGGCATCTAGGCCCAAGTCGAAGATCTCGGAGCTGTCAGCCAAGCGGTACAAGTCAGCGTGAACGAGCTTGGGATCGGTATCCAGCTCCTGCATCAGCGCGAACGTGGGACTGGTGACCCGCTCCGCTGCCGGCAGTCCCAGAGCTCGGCACAACGCGCGAACCAGGAATGTTTTGCCAGCCCCGAGTGCTCCTGTCAGGATGATCAGGTCACCCGCGGCGAGTCTGTCGGCGATGCACGACGCGAGCTTTCGTGTGGCGCGACGGGTCGGCAACGGAACGACGAGAGCTGACGACGTATCGGAAGCAGGCATCGGGATGAGCGGCGGGCAGGCACGAGCCCTGACAGCGTGGCCTCCCTAGCACATGGCGCCCCAGGCGGGGAGTCCCATGGTGGGCGGCAACTCGGCATGGGCCGATCTTACTCGGGTTGAGCGGGTTCTGTCTCGGTGTACAAGGCCGCCAACTCCCCCGCGGTGAGCGCTGTGTCGAAGATCAGGAACTCGTCATAGCGGCCGAACAGCATTGCGTCGACGCTCCACAACGACCTGCCCAGCCAGGCGTTCACATCTTCGATGTGGGCCAGGTCGAGAGGGGCAGCCGCTCGGCCGACGATGGCGCCGTCGACGAAGACCTCCAAGCCCCGAACCGGATCGACCACGAGTGCGGCGAACGTGGGTGTATCCGAAGGAAACGGATCTCCGGACGAGAAGTAGACAGTGTCATCGACCTGAAACTCTGCCGCGACCACGGCTTCCTGTACCCTGTCGAAGTGTGCCCAGGCACACGTGGAGGGCGTCAAGAAAACGGAGGATGTGGCGTACGTGATTCCCTCCACTTCATCCACGAAGAGACTGCCGAAGTCGAAAATCCGCTGCCAGCAGTCCCCGCCGCTCCACTCCAGCCACGCGACGAAGGTTGCCGCTGGCAGTGCGGAAATCAAGCCAGCTGGTAGTTCCACGTAGTCGTCCTCGCCATCCAGCAGAACGCCGCCCATGCCGTCAAGCGTTGCTCCGCCGAGTAGTTGGCCGTGGGCTTCCCCAACCCGATCGTAGACGATGGTGCCGGTGCCCTCGAAGTCGTAGTGGTGGATTGGTTGGAGACTACCGAGGATGTCGGTAGGGCTCATGGGCCCCGCGTCTTTCGGCACTGGTGGGCCCATCCCTGAGTCAATCGTCAGGGAGTTCTCCGGCTCGGGCACAGGTGTTGGGCTACCGGCGTCGGAGCCTGGGGATGGGTCAGGGGCCGGCGGCTCTGGCACCGTGCTCGTTTCCGCGGGACCGGGTGCCGCCGCGTCCACGGGAAACGTGGGCGCATCCACGGGCTGTTGTGAGCTAGTTGGGACTGCTTGCTGCGTCACGCCCGGCTTCAGCAGGTCGACCGTGACTTCGCTCTCACAGCTCATCGCTGCTGCGGCTACGACGAGTGGACCAATACGTCTCGAGACTTTCATGTCAACCTGCAACGAGTTGCACCGCGACCACGGCCGTCGGAATCTAGCAGATGAACCGCTGTCGATCGAGGCGAGATACGGCGGCGCGTTGGATCACAGGTGCCCCGGAATGCCTCGCCGGAAGGAGACTGTGAATACCGGCAGCTATCGACCAGCGTAGCATGTGTGCGTGCCAGTTTCCCCGTGACGATACGAGGCGCTGTGAGATGGGGTGCAGTGTGCATGGGTTTTGTTGGTTCGAGGGTCCTGCCTTGGCCCAAGAGCATGTACCTACAGTCGATCCAACAACTCCAATAGCCGTTGTTGTCCTAGACCAACGTCGATGTCGGTCACCAGCCACGCCGGGCCCGCGTCATCTCGAACCAGGTTGGGCCCCTCCAGCGCTTCGAACGGGACCAAGCGTTGTCCCGTGACACGTACCGCATTGCTCACGAACCCTGGGACCGTTGCTGCCAACATGGCGACTTGATCGCAAGCAACGAGCTGCCCCGAAAGCCTTGGTTGCTTGTTAGCGATCCAGTTTCCCATGGCGGTGGTGGGGAGAACCTCCACACGCTCCGGAGGCAAGTCACCAGACTGATCGTAGTAGGCGCTGACTTGGATGTAATTCAGACGTTCGGCCACGATTGTGTCCGCCCAAGCGTCCATTTCGCCGTTTGGGATACCCATCTTGGCGCCGCTCTCCGACAACACTCCCAGGGAGGAAATCACGACTAACCTTTCCGAGATTCCGGGATCGATCAGGTACGCGTCGGCCACGTCCGTCAAGCGTCCGCCAGTGATCAGGCCGAGGACGGGACTAGCAGCGTCTAGAGCGTTGACGCTATCGACGATGAACTGGGCGCCGAGGGATCCGTTGGGTGCCGTATCCTCAATGATGCCCGAGTTTGGTCGCACTAGGCTTTCGGCATCGCTGATGACCGGATCGGGAATGCCTTCGACGCCATCTGCTCGAGCCGCACCGATGAATTCCTGCCAACCGACGACGCTAGCATCGAGATCCGGCCATGCCCAGCTGGAGTTGATGACGAGACCCAGCACTCGGCGCCCCTCGAGGATCGACAACAACATGTGCTCACCTTGCCAATTGTCGAATGGGCCATCGTTGTTGACGATGATGGGAACCTGGGCGTCGAGGGGCAAGGGCGCGCCATCCAGAGGAGCGTCGGAACCGTCCACGGGGAGGGGTTGCACCTCGGCGTCCGTCGACGGCACAGGCGTGACAGGCGAAGGCGACGATGAGGCGTCCGGTTCATCGCTCGGTGGTTCTGCAGTGCCAGCGGGAGGATTGACGTCGAGGGCCTCGTTCCAACCGACGTCCAGCGTTTCACTGCAAGCGGTCAGGCCCGTGGTCAGTGAGAGCCCAGACAACGCACCATGAATCAGGGTGCGATGTGTCATTGATCGCCGGATGAGGAGCGCTTGAGCGTTGGTGCCAAGACACTCCGGGGGTGGTGCTTCTGGAAGCCAGACGCCGCTTTTCGGGCGTCGCTCGAACGACCTGCGCCAGCCAACGCTCGAACCCTGAGCGCGTCACGCTCTTCAGTGAGTTCGCTACCAGGAAAGCGCCTCCGGTGCGTTTCGAGCAGTTGCAGGGCGCGCTCGTGGTCTTGCTCGCCCAGTGCTTTGCGAGCTCGATCCAACAACTCGACGTCAGCGGGGCTGATCCCGGGGAGCGGTTTCGGGCGCTTGACGCTCATCGTCGTCGCGGCCGATTGAGCTCGGGGGGACGGTGCTGCGGTTTTGCCCTCCAGGCGACGGTTGGGCTCGGTGCGTGGGGGATCGCCTATCGGATCCAGCTCGGAGGCTTCGACGGTGGTCGGAGGCTGGGGCTGCGGCGAACCTGCGTGCGGCACTTCAGATTGGGTTGAGGTTTCAACTGCCAACTGGGCTACTTGCGGGCGAGCCGCTTTCCCCGCAATGCTCGGGGTGAACACTTGTTCTGCTGGGGTGACCGCGGCAGGCGTGCGGACGACAAGCCACGCACCAAGGCTTGCAGAGGCCACCGTGACGCCCGCAACGGCGAGCCTGAGCAAACCGAAGCGGTGAGCGAAGGGGGAACCACCGGGGCTGTGGCGAACGTGCCAGTGGGCAGTACGAGCTCGTAGCTCCGCTCGACGACGCACGGAATCCGGGACCGGTTCGATGTCGCGTTCCGCGGACAGCAACTCTCTGAGATTCGGCGGTAGCGGCTCGGGGCGCCTCATGCGTTCCCCCTGAGGCGCCCGTCATCAACCGCTCGCTTGAACTCTTTGCGCGCCTTTCGCAAGCGTGAGTAGGCAGTGAAGAGAGGAATGCCCAGGGTGTTGGCGATTGTCGCCATGGGTACCTCATCCAACTCGTACATGATGAATACTGCGCGGCGGGGTAAAGGCACGTCTTCCAACGCCTTCAGCACAATCGCGCGAGCTTGGTCGCTCCACATCTTCTGCTCGACGGTGCGGCTGGTGTCCGGCACTTCGAGGCCTTCGTAGGCGACCTCGCGCCCGTAGCGCCGACGCTGTGACGCAGCCACTCTGAAGGCAATGCCAAACAGATAGGGCCGCAGGTCCCGCTGTCGATCGTACTGGTCCCACTTCCGGCACAGGACCAAGAATACTTCGTGAGCCACGTCCTCGACGTCGGCATCCCGGATCCCCAAACGAACGAGGGTGCGACAGATGTAGCCGAACTCCGCCCGGTACGCGTCCAGGACGTGTCGAGGCGTCTTTGGCTGAGTAGGATCCTCTGTGCGCGAACCCTGGAGCGCCGTCTGGTCGCTGGAATGAGACACCGAGGTTTGTAATGTCACAGCTCAGTCAGTCCTTCAACGTCCCAGCTCAGTCCGCTCAATCAAAGAAAGGACGCGGTGAAGGACAACCCAAATGCGCCCACGACGCGCGGAGCTATCCAAACCTCGTTGCGATTCAGTTCGACGCGCCACGGCGTCCAGTTGCCGAGCGCCTCGCCGTGGGCGCTCACGACGAAACGCTCGGCAATCGGCTGCGACAAGACCAGGCGAAGGCCTGTCTGGGCTAGGAACGCCCCTGGCGAGCGCGATTGGTCGAGGCCGAAACCGCGGGCTCGGGTTTGTCCAAACCGAGCCACCACACACCCGGCCACTTGTGCCAGTGAGATACACGGGGCCAAAGTTCCAGACCAAGCGGACATTTCGAAACCGCTGCCGTCCCGCCGCTCGATTCTGCCAGGAAGGGTCATTTCGGCACCCGCCTCGAGAGAAAGCGCTCGCCAGCGGTCAACGGCGAACACCCGCGCCCCGAGTACTGGACGTGGAGTCCAGCCGAGCAACAGCAGGGCACCTGCTCCCAGGCCCCAAGAATCGACAGCGTCCGGCTGTTCTGGTCTTGTGACACGTTCGCCGTCGTCGAGCCCCACGTCGATGGGTCCCCCTGCTTGGGAACTCCCCGATGCTTGGGGCGGCGAGGTCGCAGCGGAGGTGTTTTCGTTTGCAAGGTCGACCTTCAGCAGCTCGAGTTGAACGGTGACCGCAAACACCATGTTCGTGACCAGCTCGCGACATGATTGCCCGCGTGGTTCGAAGCTGCGGACACCGGGGAGCGGTCCGTCCTGGTTCTGCCAAGTGATGCTGCCTCTGGGACCCCACCGTGTCCCGTCGATGCGGACTTCCACGGTCCGTGTTGCGGCTTCAGCGAACGGATCCTCGCCTAGTCGGCGCTCCAACTCACGACGGAACTCACTTTCCGTCGGGCAGTCGATCCCGCTGTCCACGCGGTACGCGAGCTCCACCGGTTCTGTCGCGGCACGAGCCACGCCGCACGGCGCGCTGGCGAAAAGCATCGCCAAGGCGAGTTTACGGCACAGTGAACGAACGGCGTCGCTCGGTACGGGGATGCGGTATGGCGCAACCAAACGACCAACCTTCTAACGCGCGGATCCGGGCGGCGCAAATCACCACCGGAAGCACGGTCTTATGACAAGTTCCCCGGTGGAGGCGCAACATAATTCATGTCGCTGCTCGGTGGATGTGACGCGTGCTACCCGCGCCGGCGCAGCCACGTTTCATACCCGTTGTGAACGGCCCTCGACGGGGCTCTGTTTCACACTCCCCCTTCCACACCCCGGTGTTCCGAATGAGTGTTACTTTTCTGCACGCAGAATGGGTCGATCGCTACTTCGTCAACGACTCCCGTGGAGGAATCGTCAGCTGAGTGGTTGGATGCGCCGAGCGTGGGAGGTCGCTGTTTTTTTTTCGGGCTTTCGGGGCAGCGCGAATTGTGCCCTGGCACTGCCTGGAATCTACCCCACACGCGCATCGCCGGGCAGTCACTGGAGCACCTGCTCGAGCCCTGGAAGTGTGCGACTGGGTGGAGTTGGTGGCCACTGCCGGCGGGTTCGCAGCCTCTCCGGAGGCGCATCGAGTCCTGGAACAGCCCGGCGTGTCGGGCTGCAAGGAACGGCGGACCAGAAGACGAAAGCGATGGAGCCCCGAATCGACGCCGTAGGCGTACATCCCTCAGCTGGGCGAGTTTTGCCACGGGCTGCCAGGTGTGCAAGCATAACGGACGGCCAAGATCCGGGTCCGGTGTCCCGACAAGGGCCAGACCGTTCGATCTCTGGTAGTATCGAGTGCCTCAACTATGCTCCGCCCTCAACGCTCAGAACCTCCCATGGCGGTACGGAGGCCAGAGATGTGTCTACGGCGGAAGAGTGTACTTTCGCAGGTACGCGCCGGGTCATTGCCAATCTTGCTCGCGGCGCTCGGTGGCTGTCAGGGGAAGTTGGATGCCGGACGTGATACGGAGCCTCTGACTGCGATAACCGAAGTCGCACCGACTCCAACGACGCCAGGGGAGCCGACGCCCGTCACGGAGACGGACACGACTCCTCCACCAACTGCAACCTCGATACCGTCGGAGAGTGTGGACGCAGGGCCAACACCCAGCGCGGGCCAGCCTATCGAGCCGGATGCCAGTAGCGAGCAGCCGCCCATCGATTCCGGCGCTCCGGGGGAGGACGCGGGCGTTGATGCAAGCGAGGACAACACTCCTGATGGACCGCTTCCGATAAACGCAAACAACCCCGTCGTGCTGATCAACGACAATGTCTACGATAACTGGGCGGGCGAAATGGCCCTCCTGGCATCGAGTGCTGGGCGTATCAACCTGGTGGGCATCGTCGTGAGCACCAGCGCCTACTGGCCAGAGAGCGCCTCCAATGAGGCTGGCTGGCGGGACTTGGTGGATTCCGCGCGTCGGGCGGGCTTGCAGAACTTACCCGAGATTGTCGTCAGCCAGGCGCCGGCTCTGGTGCCGCCGCCTGGGGAGAACGTTGATGCGACGGCGCCGAACGGCTCGGAGGGGGCACAGTTCATAGTTCGAGTCGCCAACGAGTTCGGCAATCCAGAGCGGCCACTGGCGATCATCAGTGGGAGTTCGTTGACCGAAGTGGCCGATGCCTACCTGCTCGATCCCTCGTTGCCGGATCGAGTCGTCGCCGCGGCTGCCTTGGGACAGCCGAATGACAACGGAAGCTTCCTCGCGGGGCCCAACGGCGAGAACGACACGTGGGCTGGAATCGTCGTGGCACAGCGCGTGCCACTGGTTCAAGTTACTGCCTACTACGAGCAGGTAAACGATGTGCCGCAGGGGCGCGCCGGACAACTACCGCCCAATGCGTTCGGGGCGTGGATTGCGGGCAAGCGCGATCAAGTGGAGAACTCTTTTGCAGCTGATCAAGTCGCGTTGTTGGCCGGGGTACTTCCAGAATTTGCTACCGTCGTGCGCAGGGTCGGATACGCTGGCATGAACTCGGAGCGCGCAGCAAGTTTGACCTACAATGAGCAAGGGTGTTGTTGGCTGGTCTCCGAAGGCGATGGCGTTGCGGCCGCGAACTACCTCTGGGATATGCTCCTTGCCCCGGATGCGTTCAGCCCGTGAGGGACAGCGGCTTGCCTGCGGGCTCCTGGGCGAACACCGAAAACAGCACCGGGTAGCAGGCGAAGTACGTGTTGGCGCTTTCGAGCTATGCCCGGTAGCAGCTTGGGGATACGCGTCGGAGGGTGCCGGCTCCTTCTGCCACGCGATCAGGTTAGATCGATTCGTGGGCCTTCGTTGTACTCCGCGAACCCAAAGCTAGTTCGCTCATCGCCGAACAGGTTCAAGATCCCGACCAAGAGGTCGTTGTGCGATCTGTCGTCGAAGGCCAACCAGCGATCTGGGCGCAGTCCACCACCGTGACCCGCGAGCAGGAACGGCATGTTGCTCTTGATGTGGGTGGCAGGATGTTGAACCTCGCTGCCAAAGAACAGCACGGCTTCGTCTAGCAGGGTATGTCCGCCCATGTCGACGCTCGCCATGCGCTCGAGCAGGTAGGCGTGTTGCGTCGAATACCAAGTACAGATCTGGGCGATTTCCGCCGGGCGAAAGCCGCCCCCATTTTGATAGTAGTAGTGCGTCTCCAACAGGTCTAGCCAGGGGAAGGTGTAGGCTCCCTCGGTGTCTGCCCACTGCAGCGTTGCGACGCTGGTGAGATCGCAGGCCATGGCCGTAACGAGCATGTCCATCATCCATTTGCCGACTCTTGGTATCTCCGCGTCGGTCTCGGGGAGCTTGATGTAGAGGTCCTCGCTTGTCCGAAGGCCCGCGTGGGGGTCGTAGTTCGACGTGTCGACCACCTCGGGCGGTATGCACCTACCAGCAGCAGACGTCCCTACTAGCACCAACTCCAACTCGCGGATGAGCTCAGCGTGCTGATCTAGCCGCTGACGGTCAGCGGCTCCCAGACGAAGTGACATCGATCGATAACGACCTTCGAGGTAGTCGAGTACGGATTGGTCTCGCGCCAGTGACCCGTCCTCAGTAGGTGGGGGCAGCGCGCCGAACAGAGACTGCCAAACCTCCTGAGGATCGATTTGCGGAGCGATGGGCGAAAACTCGGCATCGTCTGCATACGCCAAGATGTCGATTGGACTCACCTGTCCCTGCGCCTTGCCAGTGCCCCAACGAACCGCTAGATGCAGACTGGGATGGGGTTGCCCTGCCGAGAGGCGTGGGGCAAGCACCTGGTCGAGTGAAGGTCCCTGAGCGTAGCGTCCCGACGCGCCTTGCGGCGTCCCGGTCAAGAATGCGATCAGGCCGGACTGGCTCTGTTCACCAACGGCGCTCTTCATACTCAACCCGCTTGGGACCAACAGGTGCTCCTTGACGGGATCAAACGGGGCCAAGATGGGACTCAGCGCATAGGCAGTCTCGGTCCCGGTCGGTGTCCACTCGTCGAGAATCGTGCCGCCCGGTTGATACACGGCGAAGAAGCGCCGGGCGGAGCTGTCGTCTTGAGCTTGCGCAGTGTTGTCCGACATCGCTTCCAGCCAGGGTAGGGCGATCGCCAAGCCACCAGCGCCTCGCAACAGGGTTCGTCGGTTCAACCGAATCGGTTTCATTGGGTTACCTCCGGCGTAGGCAGGTACAGGAACGCATCGGTTTGGGTTAGCTCCGCCAGAAGTGCCTTCAGTTGATACCCCGAACCCTCGAACGCTTGCTCCAGTTGAGCAAGCGTGCATCGGTCGAGAACGGGGTCGAGCTCTCGGCCGTAGCCGAACTCAGCCCAATTGTTGGCGAAACACGCGTAGGTGTTGTCGTGGGCTGCGACCTTCGCGATCAAGTCATCTGGGCCGCTGAATTGGCCGAGCACCGGAGTGCTCGCCCCCGAGTCGATCACGACACCATTTTCCTGTTCACGCCAAAGCGCTCCAGCATCGTAGTTCTCGAGGGCGAAACCGATGGGGTCGGTGTGCATGTGGCACAGAGCGCAGGTGGGATCCGCCAGCGTCGTCTGCGTGAAACGCTCCCGCGTCGTTGCCAGCATGCTGACCTCCGGCTCGGGGACGGTCGGGAGGATGTTCGGCGGCGGCGGCAAATCAAAGCACATCAAGCGAACCGCAACGAAGTGACCGCGTCGGAATGGGTTGGTGTACTCCCCTGTTGAGGTGCCCATCAGAACGCTACCTTGAGTCAGCAGCCCACGCCGGTGGGTTACCTCAGGCTCGACCTCCACCACTCGGAATTGAGGACCCGTGACGCCCTCGATACCATAGTAGGTAGCGAGCTCTTCATTCGCGAACACGTAGGGGGCCGTCAGGGCCTCTCGCCAGCTGCCGCTCCCTTCGAAGAGTTCGTGCTCCAAAAAGCCCAGCGTTTCTCGGAATAATAGACTCGACACAGGTTCGCTGAACTCTGGCAACGACTCCGGTACCGGTCGCTGCACCAAGTACTCGAGCCCGATGAAGCCGTTGAAGAACTCCGCGGCCACGGGCCGCACTTGCTGGTCGGCGATCAGCCGGGTTGCTTGAGCCAGAACGCCAGCTGCCGTGTCGAGCTGTCCGCCTTCGGCGGCCGCCCGAAGTTCAGCGTCGGGCATCGTGCCCCAAAGCAGGTACGATAGGCGCGACGCCATCTCGTACCCATCAGGCCGCAAGAGGTTTGGCTCTGCGCCGGGCACTCCGAACTCCAAGCGATACAGAAAGTCGGGCCCTTGGAGCATGGCTTCCAAAAGAGACGCAATGCTCTGTTCGAATGTGCCATTGCCGCGCAGATCCGTTTGCAGAGAGACGAGCTCGTCAACTGTTGTTGCGTCTAGCGGGCGGCGGAATGCCGCTGCCCCGAAGTCGTCGATGATTGAACGGACACAAGCCTCTTCATCCTCGGGCGTGATGTCGTCCAGGCAGGCGAAGTGAGCTTGCCGCAGCTCAGGCGTTGAGAGGGCGTTCGCTACAATTTGCTTCGCGGCATGATGGTACTGCTCGACAGTTAGGCGCGACGGGTACTGATAGTTGGTGTTGTTGCCATAGCCACCGGATTCTGTCGGCAACTGCGTGGCCCTGGGTAGGGCGTCCGCTCCCAGCAATGCCGCAACAGTATTGGCATACTCGAAGTTGGAAAGGCGACGCAGGGGAGCACTGCTTGCCACCGGTAGATTGCATCCGTCAATCGGGGGCCTGTCGGTGTCCGTCCCGCCATCGTCCGTCGTCGCTGGATCTCCCTGGGAATCGGTGGCATCGTCGCCGCCCTCGGTGGGTGAATTCGACCCTGCTGAAGCGTCCGGCGACGCGCTCTCGTCGGTTTCCTCGGTCGCTGAGCGATCGGTGTCTTCTCTCGAACCGCCGGTCGCTTCGATGTCGTGTGTCCCGTCGTGGGCGTCGCTGGCCGCACCGGTCGCTTCGGAGCCTGCTCCGCACGCGCTGGCCATCGACAGGCCAAGCGTCGTTGCAATCATTCGTTCGAACTTCATCCGTCCTCGTTGATGCGCAGGCACCATTCACTGGTGGAGCCCAGGCGCTCAGTTGGCTGAGTTTACGTTGGGAGCGTTGGGGCATTCGGTCGACGATACATCAATCCGTCTGACCAATAACGAGTTTGAATCACCGAGGTGTTGTCGGGACGCATCATACGCGGAGTGTTTCACAGCGAAGGACCGGAGCATTGACGACATCAAGACTGTACGTTCGATGCCCACACCAATGTACCCGGAACCAATCTGGTGCATCTGCGCGGTTTCTGCAGTGCTGGTAGCTTGCTCTTTTCCCCACTTGCCGGGAGCCTGTCCTGTGAGTCCCCTTCTCAGGAACAGACCGGCGCGACAACAGCCTCTCCGCACGCTGAGTCGGAAGACGAGCCACTCGAGGGGCGCTCGTGGAAGGGGTTTCGGCTCAGCGTCAGTCGTGGATGCCGGAAGGGCTTCCACCAAGTCAGCGCTGGAGGCATCCGGCGATGCGCTGCAAGCAGACGCAGCAGCGGCCTCGTCGAGCCCTCGCAGATGCGGGCGCAGCTGGATATCCGCTGCCCACGTCGCCGATGCCTGACGCACTCGTAGATGCGGGGCAAAGCCCAAAGAGGTACTCCCCGTGGCATTACCTCTGCCTGAGGATTGGACCATCGAAGGGCTTGCGGTCGGTGAACGTAGCGTCTGTGTTGTTTCGAGTGGTATCGAGTTCTGCGCTGAACATGTTTCCGCGGGCCAAGTCTCGCGTTCTTCACTCTTGTCTCATTGGTTCGGTGAAAGCGGGTGGGAAGAATTTCCTTCGGAGGGAACCCCGTCCATCGACCTCGGAGCGGAGAACGTTGTCGTGGGCGCCGCCTTTGGGTGGCACCACACCTGCGCGGTTCTGAGCGACGGATCGGTAAAATGTTGGGGCCAGAACAACCTGGGAGAGTTGGATTTGGGGGATAGGGTTGACCGGGGCTCTGAAGCGGCGGACATGGGAGTCGGTGACGAACCCGGAGAGATGGGTGACGCCCTGCGACCGCTCGACTTGGGTGCGGGCAGCTTCGCTTTGGAGATCGTGGTCCGTAGCGGAACTACGTGTGCCTTGCTCGAGGACAACTCAGTGACGTGCTGGGAGGGCTTGCCGCGCGCCGATCTAGACGAGTGAATCAGCAGCGTCCCGCTGCCATGCGTGGCACGACTCTGCGAAACGCCGCGGCGCGCGGGTGAATGAGCCCGAATAGGTCGGCGTTTTTTTCGAGGAGCGACCCGCGAGGGTGGACAAGCCGGCTTCGTGCTGCTGCGGGAATCGGTCGGGTAATAAGCCGGGGGGAAATCGCGAACCGGGCGAGGAGACAGCGATCAACATGCGGCAACCCAGGGTGGAAACGGTTGTCGGTTGCCGACAACCTGTAACTTCCGGGGTGGCAGCGGCCACTGTGCGGGCATGGATCTGCAACAGGCCCGCGCGGTTGGTGGAGTCCCGTGTTGGCGGGGGGCAGGCAGGTGTGCGCGTCGCATCGCGGCACCTCGATGTGTGCAGAGGAAGTACTGAGATGACCGGACAGCTACCTGTCGAAGTAGAGGTGTTGAGTGAACAGCGCTGGGCGAAGATCCGGACGGCCGTCCTCGCAGAGCTGGAGTCACCCGGCTTCCAACTAGCGCGACGGGAGATCGAGCGAATCCGTGTGGTGAACGCTCTGCGTCCTCGGAGCAAGATGCGGCGGGTCATGCCGCTGCTCGCGGCGGCGGCCTTGTTCGTCGCCGCCCTTTGGGTGAGCGGACTGGGCTCGGGCCTCTCCACGGAGCAGGCGCAGCTCGACCAACCTTCGCGAATCACGACTGGTCAGAGTGCCTCCTTTCTTGCCCTTCAAGGGCTCAACCTCGATGTGGCTCCGGATTCGGCCGTCACGGTGGGGCCGGAAACGAGGGACGGAATGCGCATCGTCGTCGACCGGGGGGGGGTCGTGTGCGACGTGGCACCGCGCGCGAGCGATGCGCCGTTGATTGTCGAGGCGGGAGGGGTGAGCGTCCGGGTCGTGGGGACGCGCTTCAGCGTGACTCGTGACGGAGACGCCGCCCGCGTTCAGGTGTACGAAGGGGTTGTCGAGGTCACGGCAGCGGGTTCCTTTGCGCGGGTGGGAGCGGGCGAGAAGTGGTCAGCGCGCCCCGCGACCGCGCGCGGGGACGCCGAAGTCGACCAGCGTAACGTCGACCATAGTAGCGCGGCGGAGCGACTTGTGGACGGTCAGGTGCAACGCGAGGCCAGACTGTCACGCCAGGCGCGACAAGACCGCCTCGAGACGTCCAGGGCTCCGGTCGCGGGCGCATCGCCTGGCGCTCGCACGCAGGAGTGGCCGGACCACGCCACCGAAGAGTCTGCCCAAGCCATCTTCGAACGCGCCACGACCCTTGAGCGAAGCCACCCCGCACGTTCAGCGGAGCTCTACCGAAGCTTGCAAGGTGGAGCCGATTCGTGGGCGCAAAATTCGCTCTACGCGCATGGACGTCTCGCGGCTTCACGCGGGCAGAAGCAAGAGGCGCGCCGCCTCCTCAAAAGCTACCTGAAGCGCTTTCCCACGGGAAGCAACGTTCAAGACGCACGAGCGGTACTGAAGGCGATGAGGTAAGCTCGCTGTCCGTGTTGCTCGCCGTCGCCCAACTGAAGTCGCAGATAGAGCGCCCTAGCCGTCGCACTACTGCATGGCCCTGGCTGGTCTTGGCAGTGGGTGTCTCGGCTTGCGGTCGAGAAGACATCGAATTGGGTCGTTCGAAGGTGGAGGCGACTCCAACGGAGCCTGAACCATCCGAGACTACCGACGAGCCAGGGACCACCCCCTCGTCGGAGCCCGAGCCAGAGGTTGAGCCTGAGTCTGAATCCGGCGTGCAACCCGCTCCGACACCCGAGCCCGAGCCGGGTACGGAGGTGGAACCCGAGCCAGTACCCGGGCCAGCAGAGGTTGAACCGGACGCTGGTCCCCCAGAACCCGCAGTTCCAGAGGATTGCAGCGCAGAGGTTCCAGACGGCTTGCTGGGAGCTCGACCGCCTATGGGTTGGAATGGCTACAACGCCTTCGGTTGTGATGCGGAGCTCAACGAGAGCAAGTTGAAAGAGAACGTGGATGCGTTGGTGGCCAGCGGGATGCAGAGCGCGGGTTACAGATACGTCAATCTCGATGATTGCTGGCAGGTGCCGCGCAACGCCGACGGCGCACGTGGGTACGACGCAACGCGACTCCCAGGGGGGGTGACTGAACTTTCCAGTTGGGTGCACGCGCAAGGACTATCCTTCGGTGTCTACTCGCACATCCAGGACTGCGGCGTGGCGCCCGGAGGCCTAGGCTATGAGGAGGCGGACGCCCAGGAATACGCGGCATGGGGGGCGGACTACCTCAAGTACGTCCATTGTGGAGCAGCCGGCGCGGTGGGGGAGGTCCAACAAGCGGCTGTGGAAGACATGGCTGCGGCGCTTGCCCAGTTGGATCGCCGCGTCGTGTTGAGTCTTGCAGCCCAGCCGTTTCGCGAATGGATGAGGGAAACGGCTCAACTGTGGCGCACCGAAAACGCAATCCAGCCGACGTGGGAATCCATCGTCAGCTCGATCGACGCTACGGTGCCGCTGGCAGCCTATGCCCGACCCGGCGGTTTCAACGATCCAGACATGCTCGAGATTGGCAATGGAGACCTCACCGCAGGCGAGATGCGGGTTCAATTCTCGGTGTGGTCGGTGTTGTCCGCGCCACTGATTGCCGGTAATGACTTAACATCCATGAGCGACGAGGTTCTGGCCGTGCTGACCAACAGCGACCTGATCGCCATCGATCAGGACCCCCTGGGGCTACAAGCTGCACTCGTTCGTACGGACGGCGACGTCTCCATCCTGGCCAAGCCAGTGGCTGCGTGCGGTGCACGTGCCGTAGTCCTTTGGAATCGCGGAACCGAGAGTCAGGACGTGTCGGTCGCGTGGGACGAGGTATGGCTACGACCCGACACTGCGACAGCGCACGACCTGTGGGCAGATGAGCCTCTGGGGGTAGACGCAACCGGTGTCACGGTTTCTGTTCCCGGACATGACGCCCGAGCGCTGTTGATCAACGGCACGGAGCCAGCGCTGCCGTCTGGTCGGGTCTATTTGAGCGACATTGGCTGGACCTATGAAACGAACGGTTTCGGTCCAGTAGAACTGGACCGAACTAACGGTGAGGCTGCAGCGTTGGACGGGTTGCCCATACGACTTCGAGGAGCTGCTTACGACAAGGGTCTCGGGGTACATGCTCCGTCGCTGCTCCGGTACCGTTTGGGCCAGCGATGCTCCCGCTTCGTTGCCGATGTAGGTGTTGACGATGACGTCGCCGGACAAGGCACCGTCCAATTCGAGGTGTGGGCGGATGGCGAGCGGCTCTTTCACAGCGGGATTCTCACGGGGACGAGCCCGACGCAGACGGTCGACGTCGATCTCACGAATCGGCGGGAATTGCGCTTGTTCGTCGGAATTGGCGGCGACGACCACACTCTCGATCACGCAACTTGGGCGGGAGCGCTCGTCGACTGCGAGCCCTGAGTTCGAACGCGTTGAGAGCTGGCTCTAGGGGTT
This sequence comes from Polyangiaceae bacterium, assembly GCA_050298815.1. Classification (GTDB taxonomy): domain Bacteria; phylum Myxococcota_A; class Polyangia; order Polyangiales; family Polyangiaceae; genus SZUA-265. The sequence goes on along the minus strand of JBNKUV010000073.1, from coordinate 389,769 downwards.
GTTACCGTTTTTGGAGCTGCGCTTGTCACGCGCTTGGTGCAGTGTCGGTACGAAACGCAGGCGTGCCAAGCGAGCGCTTGTAGGTGCTTGTGCTAATTTGTTGCACTTATCGATTGGTGGTTGTCCGCTGGAAGGCACATTTTTGGGTGCTACGCTCAGGACGAAGCAACGAGGGCCGTAGCCTGTCGCTAACGAATTGCCCCCACCAACCGGAGATTCAGTGAAAGCCCAACAACCCTCATGGAGTGTTTACTCCGACGAACCCGACACGACCGACGCAGCCCACGAGGTAGCCGATACCCTGCGGGACAAGTTTGGCGATGCACTCAAGGCAGTGCTCGTCTACGCGACGATGAACCACGACCAGGAGGAACTCGTTCGAGAGCTTCGCGGGGCTCTGGGCGCAGATGTCTTGCTGGTCGGCTGCACTTCTCAAGGAGTGGTATCCAACGACAAGCTGACCGAAGATGGTTTCGGGCTGGCTGTGATGGGATTCGGCGGAGACGTGCTGCAGTGTGCAGCCGCATTCGAGCGAGACGTCAACGAAGCCCCGCGCGAGAAAGGCCGAAGGCTCGCCGAGAATCTCAAGCAGGGCTTGGACCGTCCGCCGACGGCCGTTATCGTTTCGTACGATCCGCTTTGCGGTCTTGATGTTCAAACGATGCTGGGGGGCATGTCGGAAGTGATCGACTGCCCGTTCGTGGGAGGCGCGGCGGGTCAGCCGTGGGGTCCCCCTAGGCAAACGTTCCAGTATTGGGGCGACGACGTCTTCTCCCATGGGGCGGTTGCCCTGGCGCTTGCCGGCGACTTCAACGTGGAAGTGGGCATCTGTCACGGGACTGCTCCCACCGGAATCAAGAGCGTCGTCACGAAGTCGGAAGGCAATCGCATTCTGGAGATCGACGGTCGTCCTGCTGCGCAGGTTTGGCGCGAAACGACGGGGTGCCGAGTGGAAGACTTGGTCTCGCAAAGTCACTTGGCGGCCTGGGCGGTGGCCGTCGAGGTGAAGGGTGAGGATGGGCGCTCGGAGAAAGCCATCCGAGGAGCCTTCGGCTTCGAGCCGGACACGGGAGCGCTGATCTTGCAGGCGCCTGTGGCCGAGGGGACGAACGTGGTGCTTCAACATCGCACCATCGACAAGGTGCTCAACGGCACCGAGGTCATGGGGCGCGAAATGGCCGAGAGACTTGCCGGTCGCAAGCCGTGGGCAGTGCTCGGGTTTGAGTGCGGCGCGCGCACGTTCCCGTTTCTGGGAGAGAGCAACACCAGAGCGGAGCACGCGCAGCTCCGGGCGACAGTTGCGCCAGACGCGCAATGGCTCGGCATGATGGCTTGGGGAGAGGTGGGACCGTGCGCAGGAGTCAACGCATTCCACAACTACACTTATCCCATCCTCGTGCTGACCGAGTGAGCCACGTGACTCAACCGCGCGTCGCCGCCAATCGCGCCAAAGACTGAGGCAACCCAGGGTGGAAGACGAAGAGTACCTGCGCGAGAAGGCCCGCCTGCTATTGCAGCGCGAGCGCGAGCTCTTTGACCTTCGCGTGAAGCACGAACGGCTCGCGCTCTGGCTCAGGCTCGGGCACACCTTCCCTACGCTGTTCGTCGACCGGTCAGAGTCTCCCGCCCGGATTTGGGACAGCCTTCGCAAGATGCTGATCAGCCAGCTGCGGCTGCAGCGGGTGCACATCCATGAAGTGCACCCGGGCGAGCTCGTGCCGCTAGCTGGCCGAGGATCCACCGTGGCCCTGCCGAAGGAGGCAGCGGCCATGCTCGCACAACAGGCGTCGGGCTACTGCAACGACCCCGAGTTGGAGGACGTCGACCCCGCGGTGCGGGTCCTGGCAGATGCGTTGGGCTTGCACAGGTTCATGTGGAGCAGCTTCTTGGAGGATCGCGGAGCACCGGTATTGATCGCGGCCGGGTTCGACAAGACCAAAGCTGTGTTTCAAACAGAGTTCGACGATGAGCACGTCGCTCATTTCCGCAACGCTACGAAGCATCTCGAATCGATGCTCTCCAACTTCCTGCTGGTTTCCGAGTTGGAGGGCGAAACGAAGAAGTTGCAGCAAGCCAACGAGACGTTGGAACAGCGCGACCACGCCCTGCGAGCTCTGACCGAGCAACTCCAGGCCGCCAACGAGTCGCTCGAGGAACGGGTCGCACATCGCACCCGAGAGCTGGCGGGCAAGAACCAAGAACTGCGCTTGGTTCTCGACAACGTCGATCAGGCCTTGCTGACGATCGACTTGGACGGCTACTTGGCGCCGGAACGTTCGCGCATGGTGGAATGCTGGTTTGGCCCGTTGCGAGGGCGTTCAAAGTTCGTCGACTACGCCAAGCCAGATTCAGGCTTCGTGGACTTGTTGGAGATGGGACTCCTCGCTCTGAAGGACGACTTCCTCCCACGTGGCTTCAATTTGGGGCAGTTTCCCCAACGATTCACTAGCGGCCCTCGCACCTACGCGTGTCGGTTCTTGCCCATCGACGAAGGCGGAGTGCTGGTGGGCTTGTTGCTCGTGATCGACGACGTTACCGACCAGCTCGCGAGAGCGCGAGAAGAGGCTGAGCAGCGCGAAATGTTGGCAGCGTTTCGAGCTTTGATGAAGGATCGAAGCGGATTGCTCACGTTCGTTGAGGAGTCCGAACGCATGCTTCAAGAACTGAACGAGGCGGGCGCAGACAGCGCTTTGCAGAAGCGACTACTGCACACGCTCAAGGGTAACGCGAGTACCTTCGATCTTCTGACGCTGGCTGACGTGTGCCACGAAGCGGAGTCCGAATTGGACAACGAAAACGCCGTGCGTTCACAAACCATGCAGAGGATAGTCGCCCAATGGCGCGTTGTCACGTCGCGGTTATCCGAAGTCATGCCGACGGATTCGCGAGGTCTGGTGCAGGTGACGGAAAAAGAGCTCGACAGCTTGGCGGAAACCGCTCGACAGGGAGCAACTGCAGAGCAGATCGTTCAGCGCATTGCTCGCCTGCGTTGGGAGCCACTGACTGGCCCACTGGGGCGCTTGGCCCGACACGCCGAGACCCTGGCTGAGCGCCTTGGAAAGGGTCCCCTGGAAGTCGAAGTGGAAACTACGGAGATTCGTGTTGCTCCGGAGCGGTGGGCACCCCTTTGGTCAGCGCTCGTTCACGTCGTTCGCAATGCTGTGGACCATGGTATCGAACCCTCGGGTGAGCGCATCGCTGCGGGAAAGTCTCCCCAGGGTTCCCTGCGGCTGTCGGCGCATCGCAAACGTCAGGGGTACTTGATCAAGATTGCCGACGATGGTCGAGGCATCGACTGGTCGGCGATTCGAGCACTGTGCGTTTCCCGAGGATGGCCAGCTGAATCCCAAGAAGATCTGTTGAGAGCTCTCCTGTCCGAAGGGTTCACCACCTGCGACACCGTGACTGTCACCTCAGGCCGCGGCGTGGGACTTGCCGCGCTGCAGAGCGTTGTCATGGACTTGGGCGGTGAGATCAGCGTGGAGAGTGAACCAGGGCTCGGTACTTGTTGGACGCTGCTGTTCCCGGATGCCGTGGTCGATGGCGGCGACTGAGAACCGATTCTCAAGAGGATCGGTGACCCGGCAACACCCGAGAACCTCAAAAAACGCCGGACGGAAGGCGATTCCGTCGCTGAACTGAGGGTGAATTGATTCGAGCGCGCTTGAGCGCGCGACCTACAGGCGCGATCAGCCAGCGGTCTCGGCCCGTGGTCGGCCGGCGGCGTCACGCCGAAACCGCGGAGTAGCGTTCGATCGCTACCGGCCCAATTGCCGGCGCCGACTGGCCACGTTACAGTTTTTATCCTTTGAAGATACCCAGCTATGTTCCGCCCGGGCGGTGTCGGATGGATGATTCGCCGTGTCGTCGGAGTCGGAGCGTCGCAGTGCCCTGGCAAGTCCTTCGACCGCGAGGCGGCCGTGTCTGGTCCGTCGCGCTGGCCTGGCTGCTTGCTTCGGCGCCCGTAGCCTGCTCTTCAGAACAGCCCGCGACGCCGGATAACGGTGGTCCCAGCACCCCCGACCCCGGCCAAAACGGAAGCATGCCCGACAGCGGTGAGGGGCCAGACGTTGCTAGAACTCCAGGGACGCCCAGCACGCCTGACGGCCCCGTCGTCGACGAAAACGGCGAGCCAGTGCCGCCATCAGGCACGGCGCCATCGACCGCTGTACCAGCGTCGCCGGATCCGGTGCTGAGCGGCGATGTCAGCAGCCCGCTGCTGCCGGCACGTATCCGCCGCTTGACGAACGCCGAGTACGACGCGTCCGTACAGGCATTGCTGGGGACGCAGGCGACGCCGAGCGTCGAGTTTTCGTTCCCACCTGACGCTCGGCAAGGACCCAAGAATGCGCCGGCTGGGGCAGCCTTCACAGTCAACGATGCGCAGCGAGTCGATCCGGTGCTTGCCGTTCGCTTGGACTCAGCGGCGCAGGCCCTCGTGGCCGAAGCGCGCGCGAGCGGCAAGTTGGCGGAGCTCTCCCCCTGCGCCGACCCCACCAGCGGAGGTGAACAGTGCGCGACCGACTTTGTTCGTGCTTTCGGGGGCCAAGCGTTCCGCCGGCCAGTGACCGACGCGGAGGTGACCAGTCTGGTCACCGGCCCAACGTCGCCCTATCACGTGGGCGCCGATGGTTACACCTACGAAGATGGCATCGACGTGTTGGCGCGGGTCGTGCTGCAGTCTCCGGGCTTCCTCTACGTCACGGAATTGGGAGACGGTGCACCAGCCGATCCGGTTCAATTGAGCGAGAACGAGATCGCTTCGCAGATGTCGTACTTGCTGACCGGCGCGCCACCGGATGCGGCGCTGCTTGAACAAGCAGCGGCAGGGTCCTTGGCGACGGCCGAGGGGCGCGAGGCTGAGGCACGCCGCCTGGTGGACAGTCCTGCGGGTCACACGCGGTTCGTGCGGGTCGTTCGTGAATGGCTCGGCATCGACGATGTGGCCAGGCGCGAGAAGTCCTCGAGCATCTATCCCGAGTTTGCGAACGTCAGCGAGGCCATGGAGGAAGAGAGCCGCGCCTTCATCGAGGAGGTCTTGTTCCGCTCTACCGGCACACTCACCGAGCTGCTGACCGCGGATTGGACGATCGTGAGCGAACCCCTGGCCCAGCTGTATCAGGTTTCCTGGGGCGGGGAGGGGCAACGAACGTCACTGGCGGGTGCTGGGCGACGCGGGATTTTGAACCAGGGCGCATTCTTGTCGGTCTTCGCCGGCAACAACGGCAGCCACCCCGTTTATCGTGGTGTCGCGCTGATGCGTCGGGTGGCGTGTTTGGAGACCCCGGACCCAGGGGCGCTCGGCATCGTCGTCAGTTTTCCTCCTGCCGATCCCAACCGAACGACGCGTGAGCGCTTCCAAGTGCACACGGAGGCACCTGGTTGCGAGGGTTGCCACACACTGATCGACGGGCTCGGGTTCACGATGGAGAACTTCGACGGCATCGGCGAGCTGAGAACCACCGAGAACAACCGCCCCATCGATACCAGCGTTACACTGGACGTCGGCTCGGACATCGATGGCAGCTACGCGGATAGCACGGAGCTGCTCGTCGCACTCGCAGAGAGCGGTGATGTGAAGAGTTGCCTAGCGCGCCAAATCTTCCGCAGCTCGGCTGCCCGGAGCAACGAAAGTGTGGCGGTCGCTGAAGCGGCGTTCGTCGAGATGTGGAAGCAATTGCCAGCGGAAAGCCAGGGTCGCTTGATTGACGTTTTGATTGCCTACGTCGCCAGCCCAGCGTTCGTTCAGAGGAGACCGCTGTGAAGACGCCCATCGCTGGCTCCCCGTTGCGACGCAGTGCCAGCCGGCGCTCGTTCTTGCGTGCCGTTGGCATCGGCGCCACGACGCTGCCGTTCTATCGTTTGCTGGAGGATGCCTTCGCGCAGTCGGCAGGAGAGGCGCTTCCGCTCAAGCTGATGGTAGTCTCTCACCCGCACGGTGTCGCCTACGAGTACCACTCGATGCGGGCTCCGGATTCTGCCGACGTCACTGTCGAGGGTCTGTCGACGCGGGGTACTGACACGGAGACGGAATGGGACGTCTCCTATCCCAATTGCTCCCTGCAGCCCTTCGACGATCCAGCAACCTACGGTCAGAGCTTCAAGGACCGCCTGCTCCTCATCGAGGGCATGGACCTAGCTGGCGACGGCCATGATGCAACGTGCAGCATTTTGACGGGTAGCCCACTCGTCAACGGTCAGCCCGCCAACTCGTCGCTCGACCAGTTCCTTGCCGTGGAATCCGGGCTCGGTGCTGCCACGACCAAGAGCAACGTCGTGCTCGGTGTGGGCGATCCCAATCCCCACGCTGGCATCACGGTCTCCTACAGCACCGGTGGCGTCGGAGTCAGCAAGATCATCTCGCCATATGAGGCGTTCGACTACCTCTTCAGTGGCTTTGCCCCTGCCGACGATGCGGACGGTCAAGCCGAGCTGATGCGGCGCAACGCTGTCGGGCAAAGTGTCATCGATGCCGTGCGAGAAGACTGCAATCGATTGCGCGAACGCCTGTCGCCCGTCGAGCAGCAAAAGATGGATCAGCACTTGGCGGCGATCCGTGACTTGGAAAAATCGTTTGGAAGCGTGGGCAGCGGTCCCTCGTGCTCCGAACCGCCGCCTCGCCCTGCGGCTGGGGAGTTCCCGGAAGCCCTGATGCGGTACAACGGTGGTGAGCCGACGTTTGATGCGGTTACCGACTTCTTCATCGAGCTGATGGCCCAAGCGTTCGCCTGCGACGTGACGCGCTTTGGTACTCTGGTGATGAACGATCTGCCTTGGGATGTGGCCAGCAACGCCCAAACCGACTCGCTTGGGCTTGGACTGCCGTCAGATTTTCACAACCTGGTCGCTCACCAGTACGCATCTCGGTCGTACGACTGGGAGGGCAAGATGTCCGGCACGGGTGAGCCATCGACGTGGCTACCGCTGGCCAAGTACAACAAGTACTGCTACCAGAAGGTCGCCCGGCTGTTGCAGCGCCTCGACGAGATGGGCGCGCTCGATAGCACCCTTGTATACGCTACGAGTGAACTCGGTAACCCGGCGCTTCACACTGCTCACGGCGTTCCGACGCTGCTGGCGGGGGGGGCGAACGTGCCCTTCCGTTTCGGTCGACGCCTGCGCATTGGCCCCGATTGTTTGCCACCCAACGACTCCTGCAAACCCCGTGACCCGGAGTACGCTGGCGGCATGAACAACCACCTTCTCGTATCCATCGCCCAGGCGTTCGGCGTCGAGATCGACAGTTTTGGTCAGGGGCCCGATAGTTCGTACACGACCGGCGCCTTCCCTGACCTCGTGTGACAAAGTACTGACTGTTGCAGATGGACGTACTCTTGGGACCGTCGCCACGGCAACGCTTTCCACAGCAGCAACGGTAATTGTCACTGATCTCAAAAGAGAGCGATCCGAACCAGCGCTGTCTGGAACGAACAACTGTCATACGTTGTGCGTGACGCCAAACATCTAGAGCAGTGCGGTGGTGCCGAAGGCGATTGCTATTCGGTGGTACCGCCTGGCGGGGTCAGGCATCTTTACCAGGTATGAAATTTGGACATGCTCTCTGCGTCGCGTGTGCAGGGGTGTGGGCTTGTTCGAGCCCCGCGACCGAATCCGGCGTAGTCGACGACGGGCCCGCCCAAGGAGGTCCGGTCGCCGGACCCGCAGCCGCTCCCAGCGCAGGTACCCCAGCTGACGGGCAGACTCCCGACGAGGCAGTCCCCGCCATGGACACCGCATCTCCCACCGGCACGACCCCGACCTCCCCGACCTCCCCGACCTCCGGAGTGGCACTGGATGAGGATGGAGTGGCTCCTGGCAGTCGTGTGCGTCGCGTCCAGCTAGAGGACTTCGACAGGATCGTGTCGGATCTGCTGATGCTCGAGGCATCTGTGTCCGATGCGTTTCCCGAGGACGCGCCCACGCTCCACGGGTACTTGGAAAACGCCAAGCTCCGTGTCAGCGACCGTCTCAGTACTGAGCTCACCCTGGCCGCAGAGTCATTGGCGCAAGCCGTGCGTAACAACCCGGGCGCCTACGATGCGCTCACCGGGTGCTTTGGCAACTTCGACGCGGCCTGTCGAGATCGGTTCGTCGATGACTTCGTGAGCCGAGCGTACCGACGCCCTGCCACGGAGACGGAGCGAAGCGCCTACACGGCGCTCTTCGATCGCGGTCAAGAGGTCGTGCAGTCGGGAGATGCTTTTGCTGATGGCGTCCAGGTCGTCATCGAAGCCGTGCTGCAATCTCCGAAGTTCATCTACCGCATTGAACAGGGCAGCGCGACCCAGGCGGCGGCGGGTATCCCCTTGACCGACCACGAGATCGCCTCACGTCTGTCGTTCATGCTCTGGGGCACCATGCCCGACGAAGAGCTGCGCGCTGTCGCAGACGCGGGCATGCTGTCGAGCGCGGATCAAATCGCCGAACAGGCTCGCCGCATGGTTGAGTCACCCCGCGTCGGGGACAAGGTGCTCGACTTTCACGAACGCTGGCTGCAGATGAACGCGCTTGCGGGAGTGAGCAAAGATCAGGACCTGTTCGCGCCATTTTCGCCGGAGTTGGTGGATGCCATGCAAGAAGAGCTCCGCCTCTTCGTCAACGAAGTCACCCTGAATCAGGGCGGTGGCATCCAAGAGCTACTGACGGCACCGTTCGGGTATTCCAACTCCCTGTTGGATTCGGTCTATCAAAGCGGCGGCAACAGCGCAGACCTTTCGCGCGTGGAGTACGGAGCGGATTCGCCTCGACTCGGCTTGTTGACGCAGGCGGCCTTCTTGAGCGGACACAGTTCGTCTAGTGCTACCACCTCACCGATTCTGCGGGGCATCTTCATTCTCGATCGCTTGTTGTGCCTACAGGTGCCACCACCGCCGGCCAACGCGGCAGCTACGGAGCCGCCGCCGCCTGACGTGCCGCCGGTCACCACTCGCGACATGTTTACTTGGAAGACTTCGATGGTCGAGTGCAAAGGGTGTCACGATCTGATCAATCCCATCGGCTTCGCCTTTGAGGGCTTCGATGCCATTGGTCGTCACCGCACGATGGAAAACGGCGCTCCGGTAGACACCACCGGGACCGTGCGAGTCTCCGAGGCCGTGGATGTCGCAGACGCCAAGGAGTTGATCAACTACATAGCGACGCTGGACAGCACTCGGGAGTGCTACGCGCGTCACCTTCTCGAATACTCCTACGGCCGGGCCTCGGTCGAAGTGGACGAAAAGAACTTGGCGATGCTGTCCAATGAGCTTTCTCATGGGACGAAGGCGGCCCTCGTCGCTCTGACGTCTGGCGTCTCGTTCAGCCATCTCCCCGAGTGAGCCCATCCGCAACCACGACCAGCAGAAGATTTCACTACGATGACGAAGCAAAAAGACGCCAAGTTTCTGAGCCGCCGCCGCTTCATGGTGGGCATGAGCGGTGTCAGTGTTGGATTGCCGCTCCTCTCCAGCATCGGACCCGGCCCAGCCCAAGCTCTAACGGGACAGCCAGCCCAGAGATTCTTGAGCTTTCACTGCAGCAGCGGTGTGGATGATGAGCGGTTCTGGCCCAGCGTGGGCGCGCTCACTGAAGGTTCCTTCTCCGGTAGAGGGATGGAACCCATCGCCCGCTATGCTTCCAGGATGGTGATCCCCCGCGGCGTGCATGGCTACCCCGTCGGGACCTGGACGGGCCACCTCGAGGGCACGATTCAGGCGCTCACTGCCGCTGGTTATGATGGCAACGAGATCGGCACCGGGACCTCGATCGACCAACTCATTTCCCGGCACGTGAGCGGCAAGGAGGCCCTCGTGCTGCGACCTGGCGGGCGAGATGAAGGTGTGCCTGCGTTCAACAGCATCTCCTACGCGGGGCCAGGCCAGCTCGTGTCCCCGGAAACCGATCCGGCCCGAGCGTACCGCGGCATGGTAGGGCTCTCGAACCCGGGCGCGGCGGCGGGCACTCCCGGGGCCGACTTGGTAGCCCAGCGCCGAGGGAGCGTGATGGATCTCGTGCGTGCCGAGTTTGACGACTTGAAGGTGCTCAACCTCTCCACGGAAGACCGCCAGAAGTTGGACCAGCATTTCGAACTCATCCGAGAGGTCGAAATCGAAACGACGGATGCGGAGCTCGTCGGCTGCAACCTCGATACCGCGAGCACCTCGGACTTGGAGAATCTCGACCCAGAGCGCGTCGAGGCAAACGAAAACTTCCCGCTAGCCGCCCGTCTGCACGCCAAGGTCGCCGCACTCGCCCTGGCTTGCGGTCACTCCCAATCCGTCACCCTGCAGTGGGGCGCCGCGGTTGCCGGCTCCCCGATGTACCAATGGGATGGCATCAACCACCAGTATCGCCATCACCCCCTCTCTCACGGTACCACGGGGGACTTCGATGGTGACATGGTTGCCGGTTATCGTGACATGATCCACGAGATCGACCGCTGGAACATGAGCGAATTCGCCAAGCTGCTCGACATGTTGGACAGCTACAGCGAAGCCGATGGCAGCACGCTGCTCGACAACATGGTGGTCCTCTACACCAACGAGTTCTCGAACGGGCAAGGCCACACCACGGGAGACTTGCCCATCGCGATCGTCGGCGGTGCGGGCTACTTCAGGCGCGGCGAGTCCATCATCGTTGGCGGCAGCTCGACGGACATCGCCGGCCAACAGATGGGCAACAGCAACCGCATGCTTGCGACCGTTCTGGGCTCCCTCGGCGTGAGCCAAGAGGGATTCAGCGGCGGGCCTGCCGAAGAGTTCAGCGAGCTGCGAGCGTGAGGCAGGCCGAGCGCGTCGTGCTCCAGAGCACGATGTTGCTGGCGCTGAACGACTGCCGGCAAGGCACTACTCGCGCAGACCTTGGCGCTCGCGACCTGGATGTAGCGGCGGCGTCACGGCGCGGCGGCAGATGGCGCTCGGCGAAGGCCGGCCCGACCAACGCCTCACTCAATCAAGTACGAGAGCTTCTCGTCGTCCAGGGCAACCGTGAGTTCGACGGCGCCGCGATACTCCGGCGCGGGCTGCAAGGAGTAGCGCACCGAAAGCTTCTCGTTCTTTTGCACTGCGCGCGGAGGGAACGGCATGTAAATTTGAGACCAGTGGGTCCAAGGGTAGCCGGGTCCGGTGTCGAGCAGCACGCTGGGCGACAGTTGAGCGGTGAACCATCCGGCAAACCCGTCGAGGGCGCCGTCCCGCGTGACCTCGAACTCCAAGACGCCCGAAGCCCATTCGTCGCCTGGCCTCATCGTGGCCACATCGAGAGAAACGAGTGGCTTCCCTGGGGCGAGTAGCGTGGCTTCCTCGATTCGCATCTTCTGGGTTTGGTGCTGGTCCAGCTCCACGATCTCCAGCCGGGAAAAGTCCAGGCCATGGAGGGGCTCGTGCCAAAACCCCGGCCCTTCCTCGTCGTACAACATCGAGTCATCCATTGGCGCCAACATCACCTCGACGTGCGATGGGAGCATGCGGCCGCCGGCTCTCAACAAGCGGTCACGCACCTCGAGCACGTCGACGAGCATGTCTTCCGTCAATGCGAAGTTGCCCAGCCATTCGCTGATGATGAGGTCCACGGGCGTCTCGAGCTGCAGGTCGCGCGCGAGACCGTGGTGCAAGGTGACGAGCTCCGTCAGGCCATTGTCCTTCAACAAATCCTCCACGTGCCGAATCACGTGCGCGCGGTCGACCGCATGGGTCCTGCCTGCCCCGGCCCGCGCCGCCAACATGCCCAAGATCCCGGTGCCGGTCCCGACATCGACCACGACGTCTCCCGGCCGCACGACCTCGGCGATGGCCTCGGCGAAGGCGTCCGTGCGGCGGCGATCGGCCACCATCATGCGCTGCACGGGGAGCGCTCCATATCCTGAAAAGTAGCCAGTCACCGGCGCCCAACTAGCAGTTTGCCACCCCCCCGTCGATTCAATTGCGCTCAAGGAGGCGCGGATGCCGATCTGGGGCTGTCAGAAGGTCGGGACTAGCAGCCAGCCACCAAGCCTTCGGGGTGACCCTTCGCGGGGCACTTTGGCCTTCCCGAGCCGGCGGGCTACGGCTTCTTGCCGCTGCTGTTGGCGTCGTCTTTTGCTTTGGCGTCGTCGGCGTTCTTCTTGGCTTGGGCGGTTTTACGCTTGTCCTTCTTCGTCTTGTCCTTCGGTGACTTATCGCCCATGGGGTGCTTCCTCTTCAAGGTGTGTATAGCGCCGAGGCGCCATGCAGACGTTGCACGGCGCATGCCACGCTCGGTGCTGAGTCACCTGGGAGGTAATTTGCGCCGCGCGCAGCCGAACGGCGTGTCTCGTTGGTGAATCCGTGTCGACAACAACGTCATTGTGAAGGCGTGGTGCCATTCATTTTGAAGGACTGGGCTGAGTCGGCGTCGCACCCACGCTTGCCGATGCTCCCAGTCAGGGCTTGGGGATCTTCAGCGTCGCGGTCACCATCAGGGTCCCGCTCACCGCGTACAGCAAGCTCAGCGGGTGGAACTTCCAGAACAGGCTCAACTCTCCGAACCAGAGCGACTCGTGGACAGCCCCGAGCGCGAAGGCCAGGCCCAGGACCAGGACGAGCACCAAGCTGGTCGGTATCGGGGTTCCCTCGAAGTGACTGACCTTGCCACTCTCCGTCGCCAACGACTCGGCGGTGACGTTGAAGCGAGCCAAGCGCCCGATGCCGCAGCAAACGAAGTACACCAGAAAGATGACATCCCAACCGCCCCGGAGCCCGAGGGTGTAGCCAACGAGTGCGGGGGCGACGCCGAACGAGACGATGTCAGCCAACGAATCCAGATCGCCTCCATAGGGCGATGACCGCCTCCGTGCCCGGGCGATGAAGCCATCGAGCACATCCAACACCAGCGCGATGGGCAACAGGCCAAGCGCCGACCACATCGCCGCTGCCTCACGCGTCTCCGAATAGCGAACGCACAATAGCGCGGCGCTCATCCCGCAAGCGGCGTTGCCCAGTGTCACGAAGTCCGCCAGCGAGAAGGAGCGCAGCAACGTAAAATGACGCCGAGGTCTTGCGCCCTCCACATCTACGCCGTCAGCAGCATGCCTTGCACCGACGCCCTCGGCCTCCATCGAGTCATCGAGTGATGTACGCTGCGCTTGCTCACCCATACGTTCTGCATGGCAGCGGCCAGTGCTCTTGCCAAGCGGAAAACCGCGACTCGGGGCATTGCGACAGCCGCAGCGGCGGAACTCTCTTGAGACTCGACTACCGAGTCACCAGGCCATAGCGGCGGCCGAGTATTCTGCTCGGGGTGACAGCGAAGACGCCGGCCTCGTACAGATGCGCTGAAAGCTGCAGGTCGTAGCGACCAGCATCCACGATATCGAATGGCAGCGCCATGCAGCTAGGCGTCGGCACGTCGTCCTCGGTGACCTGCTGGGCGAGCAAGCCTTCTGCATACGACATGGCGGCGAAGCTACGTCCATCGTCCCAAATGCCAAAATGATTCGTGCTCCCCAGCGGGTAGACGAAGCGTGGATCGCCGTCGCACAAGCCGTCCAACTCCGCAGGCAGGCTGTGTTTCACGTCGCGGCGTTCAACTTTGGTCCAGCCCGCGTCTGATCCCCGGCGCAGCTCGCGCAGGGCGCCCTCATGCCGCGGTTGGGAATCCTCGTCAAAGCGAGGGCGCCGGGAAGAGGTGGTCCAAGCGACGCCGCTGGTTCTCTTCGCAGCTCTCCATGGCCAGCTGGCAAACATCGAGGATGTCCGCGGGTGAAACGGGCGTGTAGACGTGGGCGGGATCGTTGCGTCCATCTTCGCCGAGGCAGGAACAATCAAAGGCGTTGCTTCCCAAGGGCTCACAGCTGACCACGGCACCGGTTCGAAATTCAAAAGCAATGCTGTCAGCCATCGCCTGATGGCGACACTCGAAACCAATCTGACAACTCAGCTCGTTGCGGATCTCTGACGAGACCTCACATGCCGGTGCGTCTGCCGTCGTGTAACCGCGTGTACATCCGGAAACCGCATCTTCGCATGATGAAGTTGCGTCAGTTGCAAAGATCAGATCGTAACCGACTTGGTTCAAGCAGGTACACACCGTTTCGTTGTTCTGTTCCTCGCACAACACGTTGGCTGGCTGGGTGACTGGTGATTCGAAGTTGACGCTGCTCAATGTGGATTGGCACTCGCCAACCGACACGCAGGTGCCGGCGCCCGCAGTGATCGAGACGTCGCAGCTGGAGACCGTCGGTGCACCGGCCGCCCATTCTTCGCACGCTGCGGCACCCAACATGCAAACCGAGTAATCCTCGTCCTCCCAAGTGATCTCGATGCGAGAGCCTGCCGCGCAGGTGCACTCCGCTTGCTGTTCATCCATGATGGCGCAACTCACCGTTTGCTCATCCCCGTCGCACCGGTAGGCGACCCAACACTGGTCACCATCCCAGGTTGGACTCGCCCCTTCGCAACCTGCGAGCGCGCGAATTCGAGACGCGGGCCCTGTAAACATCGGGCCAAACTCCGCTCCCACAGCGTCCTCTGTCGGTGGGGGAGGCGGTGGAGCGGGCAGGACTTCCACTTCTACCCCGACCGGAGGCGGAGGCTCCGGTGGGATGAGGACATCTTCTTCCGAGAAAGCCGGCGCCATGGCGCCGGCTGTTGGCACCGCCACAGACACCGGAGCCTCAGGCGGGTCCGGTACTGGCGGGTCGTCGACGCCACCGCTCTCTGAAGACGGAAAAGCAGCGGAACCTTCCGCCGAGGTAGTGGGAGTCGGCGGGAGCGCGTCGGCTTCCGGTTGCGCTGCGTTGTCCCGGGCACCCGAGAGGTCGCTATCGTCAATCGGTGTTCGTCCGCACGCAACGGCGAGCATCACCAGAACCAGGGCCCGAGCCCTGCTCCAACCCCAAACGAAGCTATCTTGAGCCGCCATCTCTGCACTCTAGCTCAAAATCAGCCGTGGCCCAGCACCGCAAAACCCAGCGCCACGCTCGAACCGGGGCAGTGCCGAGGTCTACGCCGGGTCCTAGCCTGCGTACAGCTGCTCGACGAGGGCGATGCCACCTTCGTTCAAAACAGCGCGTTGTCCGCTGGAGTGGTCTTGCACCGTCCAACCACTGCCAGTGCGCGTGTGAACTTGCGCGCGCCTCTTCCTGCCAAAGCGAGCACGAGATGCCGCAGGCTAGCAAGCGACTTGTAGGGATCCGCTATGGTGGCTTGGTCTGTTGCTGCAGTCGACGGGCCGAGTACTTCGAATACCGCGCGGGGATTGACGATGGCACTTCGATCGTCTGAGGCGAACTGCTCGAGGCCGCAGACGATCGTGACCCGCGATCGCGCAGATGATGCCGTCGATGAACTCCAGCCGGATCTGACTCTGCCCCAGGCGGTCGAGGTATTCCTCGTAGCTGTGCAACGGCAGGATCGGCTGGACCACGGTCCCGTTCAGCATGACGGATGCCGCGAGCGGAGCCAATCACGATGCCGGCGTCCAATGCGTGGCTTTTTCACTGGCCCTCGCGCCACGTAGTCCGAGGGCTGGAGGCGCCAGCAGCGGACCAGCGTTGCGTGCAACACCTGCGCAAAGCTTTCGTTGCTTCGTGACTGGACATGGGTGTGGGGACTCGTTACGCATCGACGCGGGCTCGGCTTACCGGGTCTCAAAAGCCAAAGGAGAGGTGATGAAGGGAATATTGTTGTTGGGTGCAGCATCGTTGCTGTTCACCAGCTGTGCACCATTTGGTGTCATCTATCACGACGTTCAAGCTCCACCGGAGGGTGTTCCGCTGACTCCCGTGGACGGCACGCGCACCATGATCAAGACGGGCAAAGCCTGTGCTCATGGCGTGCTTGGTTTGGTCGCTTGGGGTGACGCTAGCCAGCAAGCAGCCGCACAGAATGGCGGCATTACGACCGTTCACGCCGCCGACGAGACGCGCAAGGGCGTCCTCGGTTTCGTTTACAGAGAGTACTGCACCGTGGTGTCAGGCGAGTGAGGCAGGAGATGAAAAAGATGTCGCTTCGAAAGTCATGCAACAAAGCAACGCTGCTCTGCACGCTCCTCGGACTAACGTTCTTGGCGTCTGGCTGTGCCACGGCCGGTCTGATCTACGAAGACGTTGGTCATCCCCCCATTCACGTCGTTGGCGGTGGAGACTCGGCGGGTATCCGTTGGGATCCCAATCTGAACGCTTCCATGGGTGGTCGGCACTTGGTCAAGCGGGGTGTCGCTTGCTCCCAAGACATCCTCAAGCTCGTCGCTTGGGGCGATGCGACCCAAGCTGCCGCCGCCAAGCAGGGTGGCATTACCGAAGTGGTCGGCGTGGACTTCGACAATACCGCGGTGCTCGGCTTCTTCTATACTAAGAACTGTACGGTCGTGTACGGGACGGAAGAGGCTCCGCCGAGCGGCGACATGGCGCCAGCAGCGGAAGCGCCCGAAGCGATGCCTGCAACGGAACCTGTCGTTGTCCCAGAACCCGCACCAGCGCCCCCTCCGCAGGCGGAACCTGCTTCGCCCCCCGCGCCCGGCACCGCCGCACCCGCACCTGCTCCCGGCACCGCTGCACCCGCACCTGCTCCCGGCACAGCTGCTCCCGGCGCGCCCGGTGCGGTGGCCCCCGCAGCTGGCGCGAACTAGCTCGTCAATGGCGGTGCTGTCCCGTGCGCCCGCGTGTCGCTTTCAGCGAGGCGCGGGCGGGCGCGAACAGCTCGTCCCTGCCAAGCTTGGGCGCGTTGCTTGACAGCTACTGGGTCGCTCTTCCGCTTGGTGCGGACCCCTGAAACTCTATCGGCCAGGCGCCTGCGCGCCACCGGGGCGATTCGAACGTCCCCCCGAGTCCAAGGTTCCACACGTCGCCAACGCCGCGTGCGCGTTCGACAACCGAAACGCGTTCGATGGGGGCCTAGAGCGTGTCCAGGTAGTCGAGCACGAGCTCGACCCCTTCCTCATGGCCCAAGGTGGTTCCGAGGTAGGGCATGCCTCCTTCTTCCAACTGTCGAGCTACTGCTCTCCGTGCCTCGTTCAGGCCGGTTCTCTCGAGTGACGTCGAGAAACGCAGGTCGAGATTCCGCCTGGCAGCATCGCCCCATCCGTCCGGATTGTGGCAATGGGCACAGTTGATGTCCAGATACGCGCGGGCACGTCTGGCAAGACTTTGGCTCGTATCCTCATAGTCGATGATCGCAGCAACGTCGTCTTCACTCCGCTGCTCCAGGATCCCTTCTTCTTGGAAGTAGGCAAGCTGGTTGATGTCGCTACCGCCCCGTTCGACGATCCGGTTTAGGTTGCGAGGCGTGGGGCCGATGAACGCAGTTGACTCGTTTGCCTGATGGCAGGTTACGCACTCGCCTTCGTGGGGCACCACGTAGTCCGTCGTGCGGGACCGCCCCGCCTCATCGATCCAGGACACCGTGGTAGTGGTGCCGTCGAGTAGCAGGGTTGCGTCGTTTTGCTGATCGTTCCAAAGGTACGTCGCCACATTCCAAACGCCTTCAGCCATGACCAGAAGTCGGGTTTCGATGATTCGCAGCGGAGCGTTCTCTTCCCTCATGTCTGAAGGATAGTAGAACGTCTTCGCCAGGATGGTGCCTTCCGGGTAGTCCAGCGTTGCGTCGTCGCTAAACGCAATCGTGCCTCTCTCCGGTACTCTGACGAGTCGCTGCTTGTAGGCGTAGTCTGTGAACAACTCGGAGGAGAGCTCGTACGGGATGACGTGCTGCCCTGGCAGCAGCGACGAAGCTGGCGCATCATAGAGAGCGTACTCCGAGAGCTTTTGGGCGAAGGGTTCGGTTCGCGGGACGTCAAAGTCGACATCGTATGGGTCCAGCTGAAAACGGTCCCCACAAGCGGCCACTGCGGCAGCGGCTGCAGTGAGGACGGCCAGTCGAGCTAGGCGAGTGGTGGGCTGGCGGTTTTTGGCACTGGTGCCTTGTACATTCGATAGGATCATAACGGTTCGCCAAGGGCAGCACCGCCCCTCGGACGGGACGGATGCCTCTAGCCAAAGTGGGTCTGGTTTGGGTTCTAGCGGACCGGCGAGGTGGCGGCACGCGCTCTTACAGTTCTTTAGGCTCGGAGCGAGACGCTCGGACTATGATTGGGAAAGAGGCTCATGGACATCCTGATCGTGGAAGACGACTCGCGCACCGCGCTGCTCCTCAAGGAGCTCCTCGGGGTTGAGCCGCATCGGGTCACGGTCGCTTCAACCGGGGAGGAAGCGCTCAAGCATCTACGTGTCGCTCCGGTTGATTTGGTGGTGCTTGATGTGATGCTTCCCGGACGGGATGGCTACTCCATCTGCGCCGAGATTCGGTCCTTCTCGTCGGTGCGGATCCTGATGCTCTCAGCGCGGGGGGAGACGGTGGACAGGGTCGACGGCCTCCGAATTGGAGCCGATGACTACCTGCCAAAGCCGTTTCACGCACAAGAACTTCTGGCACGTGTCGAGGCTCTTTCCCGCCGCGGACCGCTTCAGCAGGCCGCGACCGTCCAGGCAGTGCTTCGGGTTGGTGAGCTTTGCCTCGACGGTGACGCTCGCACAGCCCACTTGGACGGAAGAGAGATCAATCTCACAGGCGCTGAGTTCGATGTCTTGCGGGCACTAGTCGAGCGTGCGGGCCGAGTTGTGTCCAGGGAGCGCTTGATGGACCTGGCTCGGGGCGCCGAGTTCACAGCCTTTGACCGCGCTGTCGACGTGCACATCAGCAACATTCGAAAGAAGCTTGGAGACAACCCACGAGCTCCCCGATGGATCCGCACCATCCGCGGGGTTGGCTATCAGGTGCCGTTGCGTCGAGGGCGTTCATGAACCGCCGCACGCAGCTCTTGTTGGGAATCAGTACGACCGTTAGCATCACTCTTTTCTTTTCATGGATTGCAGTGCAGGCGCTGATTATCCGCCCCGCGATCGGGGAGAGGGAGCGGTCCCGTATTCAACAAGTTCTGGAGGCTGCTGCACTGCTGCGCGAGGGCGCGGACAAGCAACACATTGAGAAAAGTCGGGGCATTGATCTGCGGCTCTACCACGGCGACCCTGACAGACCTCCACCTGGAACCGGGTGGATTCAGCTAGACTCCGAGAAGGGGCCGCTTTGGAAGCGTGACGGGGGCAAGTATGAAATCGCCGCGTGGACGGGTCGGACATGGGTGGTAATCCACGAACATCTCCCCTACGCAACTACGCTGGCGCTAGCGCTGGGAGCCGCAGGCATCCCCGTGGTCATTCTGATGTTCGCCTTCAGCCGGCAGACGAACCGCCATCAGGAAGAGGCGGAAGAGGCCCTGGAGCGGATCGCCGAGGGGAACCTTGGTGAGAGATTGAACGAGAACGCTGGCAACAAGGAAACTCGACGAATGGCGTCTGCTGTCAACAGAATGGCAGAACATCTGAAGGCGCTCATCGAATCGGACCGCCAGCGGATGGCGGGACTGTCGCACGAGCTTCGAACTCCTCTCACCCGCATTCGTCTGGAGTTGGAGCTCGCTAGACGTGAAGGAGGGGCAACCCGTCGTCTAGATCGAGTGGAGCGGGACATCGAGGCATTTGACTCGATGCTGGCGGAGATGCTTGAGCTGTCGCGGCTACAATTGGTCGGCGAACAGCAAGTGTGCCGGGAGGTCGTCGATCTGGCGGGCCTCGCCGAGGTTCTCGTCGACGAAGAAGGATGGGATGACGTCGAGATCCAGGGAGCGGGCACTGCCACGGTCGACGCCACGCTCGCCAAGCGCCTCATGAGCAATCTACTTCGAAACAGCGCACAACACGCGCCCTCGGCCCGGCGCTGGGTCGAAGTCGGCGAGGATCGGCTGTCCGTGGGCGACGACGGCCCTGGCATGCCTCTGGAGCTTCCGGCCTCCGCATCGCAGCCGTTCAAGCGCGGTGAGTCGTCGGGAGGACACGGGCTCGGTCTCGCCATCGTGGCCCAGATCGCCGCACTCCATGGTGGCTCGGTAACGTTTTCTGGCCCGCCTGGTCTGGTCGCCACCGTCTGTTTCGCTAGGTGTCCAGCTGTGCCGACTGACTGAGTCATCCTTGGGCGTTCACCGAACAGCACGGACAAGGAAGGGCCGGCAGGCGACTAGAGCTCCGTCTGTAGTTGCGCCACGATACGGTCCAGCTGTCGAGCCCCGCCTTGCTCGACACGTCCCCCAGTTTGATCAACTTCGCGAGAGCCAAGCCAACGCGCACCTTCCACTGATCGTGTTCAGACCGCCCGCTCCAACTCCGCCTCGCGGCACCTCCGCTTCGCGTCGGTAGCCTCATTGACAAACGCGCCGCACTCCAGAGCTCTACTCGTCTTGGCGATCTGCTGAGCGACTTGTTCGACTTCTTGCCTGTCGAACCAATGAACACCGCGGCGGTCCCGCCGCGCGCGAATACGAACTTCCGCGAGCCGCCAGCGATGGCGTCCGCGCGTTCGATAGCACGGACCACGTCACCTACGCGGAGGAGGAGCCCAACGCGCTCACTCCCGAGCAGGCGCCCGTGTTCTTGGAGGCGATGATGGACCTCTACCCGCAGCACCACGCGATGACCTACTTGGGCATCGTGACGGGACTGCGACCCTCAACACTGCGCCCGCTCCGGCGGGGTGGTGAGCGCGCTGACTTTCTTCCCCAAGACGCCAAGCTGTATGTGCGGCCCTCTGCGGGCAGGGGACAGCACGTGCTCAACCGCACCAAGTGGAAGACGCGTTATGCTATCGCGTTGCTGCTGACCTAGTGAAGGTGCTCAAGTGGCACATCAAGAGGTAGCTCAAGCCGGACGAGCAACTGAAGTCCGAGCTGCTGTGTCCGTCCATCAATGGGCTCATCCGGGAGCCCACCGTGTTGAACAAGCCGATGGGCATCGTCTCGAATGCCATCGAGCTCGGCTACCGCTTCACACTGCGCGGGATGCAGCGAACGTTCAACGACCTGGCACGCCGCGCCAAGTTGGAGATGCTGGTGGTCGAGAGCATCTTCGGGCACAAGACGGACGACCTGATGGCGCTCTACAGCACTATCGGGTCTAACGAGCAACGCCAGGGTCAGACAACGTTCTCAGCCTGATTGGCGGAGGAAGGTCGCGTGAGTTTGGTCGCCACACACGGGTCTCAGACGGCGCTTCAAAGCGTGCTGATGAGCCCCTCGGGATTCGGAATATCGGAGCACCACCGAGTCCCCAAAACACAGGGATTCGGTATTCCTTTTCCGAGTCTTGGCGGTGCTCCCCGTGGTGCTCCACGTATGGTAGGTGGTGCTCCAACAAAAAATCAGCTCTGGACTGGCTTTCAACGTATCTGAATCGTTCAGACTTTTCAGAGCAGGAGCAGGGATTCGCTCCCGCCCGAGGAGGCGCGCACGCGCGGATGCAGAAACGTTCTTGGTCATGCCGTGTGCCTCAAGATACGGGCGAATGTCGCGCTCCGATGCTGAGCCGCGTGCATCCGACGACGCACTAGTTGCAAGACGTATCGCGTCGTTCACCCAACGACGCATTGGCGCGATTCGTCATCGGTCGTTCACCCAACGACGCATTGCGTGATTCGCCGTCGCATCGTTCATCTGGTACGGTCTCGTCCGTACACGGCGACCCTTGTCAGCACACCGCGTACAGTCTCGTCAACACACAGTGGGACCGATCCAGCGATCACTGTCCCAAAAAGTGAGCTCTTGGATCGCGGCTTGCATTGAGGGCTGTGATGAGGCATACTCTTTCATGTCGCCTCGACGAGTGGCGTGGTCATTCGACTGTGCACCATCGAGTTGCTCGCCGTGTGTGCTTTGGTGCACATTGGCAGCCGTTTCAGCTTGAGATCCACACTTGAGGATCTCCGCAGGGGTTACCCCGCGAATCCGGGAAGTGTTCGTCGATACTGACGAGCAGTTGGTTTTGGCTGGGTCGGTAATTCAGCGCCCATCCATCGGGCGTTGGCGGCGATCAGTGCAGAACGGACGCATGGCCGTTTTCTGGTCGTTGGTCGAGCTGCTCGCTACCGCACGCCGGAGGCGTCGTTTTCATCCCTTTCACCTGGAGGTCTCCTTGAAGGAAGAACAAGCAATTCCCGTATTTCGTCACCAAAAGCGATCCGAGTGGGGTGCTGCACTCTTGACCTGGGAGCGCGACGGCAAACGCGGCTACCTGTTCGAAGATGGTATGCACCGCATGATCGCTGACTCTCACCAGCACTTCATGACGCCTGTTCATCTCGAGCAAGAAGAATTGTCAGCTGCATTCCGCGAGCAGATCAGTCAGATGAGCCTGGCGAACGCAGACAACGTGCTCTCGAATACCCGCGGCATCAGCACGGTCTTTTCCTTCGACGAGCAAGCCCAACTACTTCAGGGGCAATTCCCCGAAGGCTTCGCCGGTGAAAAGTGGCGCAAGCGCCATCGCGGTATGGACGCCAAGAAGCGGCTCAAGCGCCATCGTCAACCCGCCGTCGAAGACGCCAGCAAAGTTTTTACACATAAGCGGCTCGCGGACGCAGTGACGGAAAATCGCCACGAGCCCCTGTGGTCGTCCATCTGCGAGCTGCTCGAGGGCACGGATCTCGTACCCCCGAAAGACGTCAAAGCACTGCGACAGCGCGTGTCACGTGTCGACCGGGGAGCCACTTTGGCTCTCGCTTCCTTACTTGATTCACAACCCGCTGAAACAGCGACCGACGAGTTTGGTCATCACTTCACTGCTTTGGTGACTGAGCTGAAGAAGCTGTTGGGAACGACTCCGTCGTGGCCTTTGGTTACGAGCTTCTTGGCCTTGAGTTCTCCAAGTGATCACTTCTGCGTTCACCCGAAGAGCTTGGGCTATCAGCGCCGGTGGCTGCGTGAGTCGGCCATCAGTTCGCGCAAGCCAAACATCATCGACTACCGAAAGGCGTTGCAGACCGCCACCGACCTCCGCGCCCAGTTGGAGCAATCGGAGCTTGCCCCCGCCGATCTGCTGGACGTCTACGACTTCATTCGCACGCTCACCCTGCCCTCGGCGATGAAACGTTTGGAAGCGTTGCGACAAGCGAACATCAAGCGCGTCGAAGCTGCTCCCCAGAACGCACCTGCAACGGAGAGTGCCAGCGAGGGGACCGACACAGCGGCGCACGCCACAGCGACGCACACCACAGCGGCGCCCGCTTCCGAGCCGGCAGCGAACGACGAAACGCAGGAGGCAGCCTGATGAGTCGCGGCGATCTCTTGGAAATGACGGGCACGATCAAGGACGCCCTCGGCGGCGGTCAGTACAGCGTGGAGCTGGACGGTGCGGGCGGTGCGAACAAGACGACGGTTCGCGGTCGCCTGTCGGGCCGCATGCGGCGCCATCGCATCCGCGTGTTGCCGGGTGACCCGGTAACGGTCGCGCTGTCACCCTACGACCTGACTCACGGCTTCATCGTCTTCCGCGGAAACGCCGGACGCCGACGCGGCCCGAGGTAGTGTCCCGACACGTCGCTTGGCAGTGAATCCGCGGCTCGTCAACCAGACGGGCCCGCGGACGCCCAGGCCGACACCACGTTGCTGGCCCCCGCCGCAATCCGGAATCACGTCCCGCGAAGCGCGTAGTCCGGGCTAGCAAAGCGCCCTGCCGCGCCCTAAGTTGCGGCGGGTGCTGCCTCTCGCTCGGATTTTGCTGCTCGCGCTCGTCGCGCTCGGCATCAGTGCCTGCGCGAGTGTCGATCCCGGGCGCTTCGGCGTGGACGCGATCGAGTTTGAGGGCAACGACAAGCTCGACGACAAAGCGATTGAAGCCTGCTTGATAACGCGCGAGCGCGAGACGTTCGGGCTCACCTTGGGGCTTGCTTCACTCGAGTGCGGAAAGCCACCGTTCGACAGTAGTCCACCCACGCTGCGCTTGTGGCGCTGGCCTTGGACACAGTGGCCCGCATTCAACGAAGCGGTCTTCGACGCAGACATCAAGCGGGTGGAACGTTTCTACCAGGCGCGCGGCTACTACGACGCACGTGTCGTCGATGTGCAGGTGACCCCGCCCGAAGCCCGGCGCCCCGACGAGATCGGAGAGTGTGATCCGAGCGTCGAGCACTGTGAAGTTGCGTTGTTGATCGTCGTCGACGAGGGCCTGCCGACCCGAGTCACCACGATGGAAGTCGTCGGACTGGACACAGTGGATCCGAAAACTGCGGAGGAGTTGCGGGCCGCCATCCCCGTGCGGCCGGGGGACATCATCGACGAAAGCGTGTTCAACCGCGGCAAGAAGGTCCTCCTCGAACGACTCCAAGAGGCCGGTTACGCTGGGGCCGAGGTAGAGGGGCACGTCGCCGTCAACACGGCCGAGCACTCCGCACGTGTCGAGTTCAGGGTGAAGTCGGGACCGGTGTACACCATCGGGAATGTCACGGTGCGCGGGCAAGGACAACTCTCCGAAGCTGTCATCTTGGGTGCGGCGGGCGTGGAGCGCGGCACGCGTTACGACCCACAATTGCTCAAGTCCGCTCAAGCCGAGGTTTTTGCGCTGGGTGCGTTTTCGGCCGTGGTCGTGCACGAGACGCTGCGCGAATCCAAAGCTGAAGCGGATCTGGAGCTCGAAGTGTCCCCGCTGCCGCCGGATGCGTTCCGCGTCAGCGTGGGGGTGATGAGCGGTGCCGTTCAGCGCTCATCGACGAGTGAGCTGGTGAGCGTCCCTCAGTGGGACACCCACCTCTCCACCAGCTACGAACGACGCCACGTTTTTGGTTCGCTCGGGCGCCTGCGGATCGAGGAACGACCGCGTCTAGTCTTCAGCAAGGACTTCCCTCGCTTGACGACGCCACGTTTGAGCAACGTCGTCAAGCTCGCGCTGAACCAACCCGGACTGCTCGAGCGTCGAACCGACGCCTTCTTCGAGACGGCATGGGATTACGGCCCAGAGCCCTTTCTGCAGTTCCTGCGCTCGGACATCTTCTTTCGAGTGGGGGTACGCCGCGCCTTCGCCAAGCGCAAGCTGCAGGCAACCGTCGCTGTGCAGCAAGATCTCTTCGTGGTCGATCCCGATCCAGGCAACGTATCGAGTGACGGCCAGCCCCAAGTTTCCTATGGCTACTCCTTTCTCGAAACGGATCTGCGCTACGATCTGAGAGACAACTCGCTGCGGCCCAGCAAGGGCGCGTACTTTGGCGTGAACGCTACTCAGTCCGTGCGCTGGCAGGAGTCTGATTGGGCGGCGTTTCGTTTCGCGCCGGAGGTGCGGGCGTACCTGCCGTTGTTCTGGGACGTGGTGTGGGCCAATCGCGTGTTACTCGGAAGCATCTATGTGCTGTCGGCAAGTGACCGCCTCGATCCGGTCGCTCAGGCTCTCGGACCCACGACGTACCGCTTGCGAGGGGGCGGTGCCAACAGCAACCGCGGGTTCCTCGCCGGCACCCTGGGCGCTGGGTTGACCGGCGGCATTCGACGCTGGGAAGCGAGCTCCGAGGTGCGGGTTCCCATAGGCGGTTCGTTCGTGCTGGCGGGTTTCTTCGACGTCGGCGACGTCAACGATGCCGCCAGCTTCCGATTTGACGAACTCAACGCCACCGCGGGGTGGGGCCTGCGCTTCTACACGGTCCTCGGTGCGATTCGCCTCGACGTGGGCTATCGCCTCGCTCACTTGCAGCGGCTGGACGGCTCCACCACCGTGACTTCCGATTCGGAGCGCCTGC
Source organism: Polyangiaceae bacterium (assembly GCA_050298815.1). Lineage (GTDB taxonomy): Bacteria > Myxococcota_A > Polyangia > Polyangiales > Polyangiaceae > SZUA-265. The sequence continues at coordinate 364,231 of JBNKUV010000073.1, read as the reverse complement.
CCTTCACGAGCTTGCCGGGGGCCGTGCACCTGACCTTGGGGGACGCGTTTTGAGTCGGTGGGCGCGTGTTCGGCGCTGGTTCTGTCGCGTGGGGTTGGCCATGGCGGTCCTCGTCCTGACCCTGGCCATGGCGCTCGCAGTATTGACTGGGACCGAGCCGGGCCGCGGTTGGGTGCTGGGGCAGGTGTTACCCCGAGTCAATGACAACATCCCGGGGCGAGTCGAGGTGCGTGAGCTGTCACGCTTGGGACTCTCCGGGCTGGGGCTTGCCGGGCTTCGGGTGTTCGATCCCGACGGGCAACAGGTCGCCGATCTGTCGCGGCTCGAGGTCGACATCGCGGCGTTCGAGCTCATCGATGGTCGCATCGTCGTTCCCCGCGTGGAGCTCGACACGGGTTCGGTGGACTTGCGCGAGCTGGGCGATCCTCGGAAGGGACTCGTGGCCGCCTTCGTCGATCCGGACGCGCCCGCGTCGCCACCGAGTGACGGCCCTCCGCCCTATGTGCACGTGCCGGTTGTGCGCGTGAGGAGTCTCGAGATCCGCGCCCCCGCCGTCGAACAGTTGGGCGAGCTCGTCGTGCGTGACCTGGAATTGAACGCGAGTTTCGAGCTCGACCAGAGCCCCCGCGCCGAGCTCGAGCATCTCGCGCTACGCATCGAACGTGGTGGTGAAGAGCTGGGCCGAGTGAACGCGCTATCGGCAACGCTCGCCCGCGGTACGGCGCCAAGCAGCGTCGAGCTCATGGCAGAGCTGCTCGGGATGCGCTTGTCCGCCACTGCGGAGATGGTGTTACCTCCCGAGCCCAGTTGGCAGACCAAGCCGCTGACGGCAGCGGTCACCCTCGAGCACGTTTCAAGCGCCGCGCTGGCGCGCCTGCTTCGCGATGAGGGGCAAAAGGGCATCTTCGAGGGCGAACTCGGGCTCGAAGTGCACGCTCGAGGGAGCGTTGCAGCGTTGGATGTGAAAGGTGAAGTCAGTGCGACGGCAGGCAGCGTCGAGTTCGACGCCAGGTTCGATGAGCTGAAGCGGGTGCGCCTTTCATTGCAAACGAAAGAGCTCGCGCTCGCAGCACTGCAGAAGGGGCTACCCGAGCACCGCGCCAGTGGCAAGCTCGCCGCGAGCGCCGACTTCGGCGACTCCGAGCACATCCCGCTGACCCTGGCGCTCCGAGACGGCGCCCTGGACGCCACCTCACTGCCCAGCGTTGATGCTTCCGGCGTGCTGGAGCCGAAGCGCATCACCGGCGCCCAGGTGAAGATGACAGACGACAAGAGCCGCGTCGAGGTGACGGGGCACGTTGGCTTCGACGGTAGTGGGGCCGTACACCTGGGGTTGGAAGTCGCGCCGGAAACCTTGAACAAGTGGGCGAAGTTCACTGGCTCTGAGCTGCGGCCCCACGCGCACTTGCGTGCCGATCTCGACGCCGAAGTCCAAGCCGATCGACGACTCACTGTGCGTGGCACGCTGGCGGGGCGTCAGTTGCGCCTGGCGGACAACAAGGTTGAACGCGTCGATGCGCGCGTGGAGCTCTCGGGGCAGGCGACCCACCCGACGGGGCACGTCGATCTGAGCGTGCAGGGCGCTCGGATCGGCGTCCACGCAGTTCCACGCTTGAAGTTGAACGTGCGCGGGGGACCAGAACGCTATCGCGTGAAACTCGACGGTGACTTCACCCAGTTCACAAGCCAAGCCGATCTGTTCGTCGGCCGCAACGAGAGCAGCGTCGATCTACGCGGCCATCTCAACGGGACGCTTCAGGGGCGAGACTGGCGCATGCAGCTGGAGCCCACCGTGGTTGGTTTTGAGGGAAGCGTTGAGACGAAGGGCGTCGAAGTGAGCATGAGCGGGCAACGCGTGCAGGCGCGCGGGCGAGTGACCCGGCGGACGAGCGAGCTCGAGTTCTCGGCGAACGAGCTCGAACTCTCCGCGCTCGATCCGCTGCTTTCGCTGCCGGATCCGCTGCACGGAACGGTCAACGTCCGTGGTCGCTTTTCGGGTTCCCCCGAGACGCCGAACCTCGACGTGCGCCTCGAAGGCGTCGGGCTTGCGCTCGGAGCCCGCCCCGCGTTGGATCTCAATGTCGAAACACGCCTGGATACGCAGAAGGGAACACTCGACGCGCACTTGGCGGTGAGTGCGAACAAGCGGGTCGACGGCAAGCAGCCGCTTCAGATCGCGTTGGACCTAGCGCACCGGTTCGATTCGCAAGTGCCATGGCAGACGGCACTCGAGGAGGGCTCCCTCGACGCCAAGCTCTTGCTGACTCGCGTCGACTCGCACTTAGTGGCGAAGTGGGCCGAAGTCGACGAGCTCCCCGCACAGGGAGTGCTCGAGGGGAACATCGTCGCGCGCGGCACGCGAGCACGCCCGACTCTCGCAGCCCAGCTGCGCTCAGATGCGACGGTGCTCGGAGCGGCACTCAGTGTCGATACCTCCGTCGAGCTGGGGGCGGGAGGGCTCCGTGCGCAGGTGGCGGTGGACGACCAGGTGGGGCGTTGGCTCGATCTCGACGCCGCACTCGATCTCGGCGAGGGCGCTCTCGATGAGTTGATGCGGCACTTGCCGAAAGCTCTGTCGGAGCGCGCGTGGGAGTTCAAGCTCGACGCCAAGGAGCGCGGGGTCGACACACTGCCGGGCGCTCAGCTGGCCAAGCTCCAAGGGATGGCGACGGGAGCACTGTTGGTGCTCAACCACGAGCCCGGGCAGGAGCCAGAAGGGCGTTTACTCGTGACCGCACGTCAAGTTGGCCAGATCGTGGCCCAACAAGGACAAGATTGCCCCTTCGTGCGACCGCGCGTGGAACTCGATGCGACGCTTGCTCGTGGGCAGTTGCGCGCGGCGCTGAGTGCGGCCCTCGGGAGACAGCGCTTGCTGGACTCGGAGTTCAGCGTCCCGCTTCAACTGCGTCCGGCACTGGCTGGCGGCGAGCTCGAGTTGGGGCCGATCGCTGGTGCCCTCGACGCCACGAGCCTCGATCTCGCGACCCTCCCACTCATGTGTGGCGTCCTGCGCGGCACGCTCACGGGGCATGTGGCCGTGGACGACCCGTTGGGCAAACGCCCGACGGTGGACGCGAAGTTGCGGGCTTCGGAGTTCAGCTTCGGAGGGCGAACGACGCTGGATGTCGCTATCGACGCGCGACTCGATCACCGAGCGGCGCAGGCGGACGTTGCGCTCGTGGCCTCTGGCAAGCGCTCCACCCTCGAAGCGACGCTCCCGATCGATCTGAGCGAAGGGCACCTCAAAGTCCAAGAGGATGCCGCGCTGAAAGCGGTGCTCGTCCTCAATGCGCTACCCATCGCGCCGTTTCTCGACCCCTCTGGCGCCGTCAGCTACGCCTCCGGCACGGTGGATGGGCGCGTCGAAGCATCAGGACAGCTGCGCCAACCCACGTTCCGGGGAAGAGTCGACTTGCGCGACATAGCGTTTACCGCCACGAGCTTGGCGCAGCCACTGCGCGAGGTGAAAGGGACACTGCAGCTAGAGGACAAGAAGCTGACCGTTACAGATTTCGAAGCCCACGATCGGGAGGGGGTGCTGCGAATCGGGGGCGATGTCGACCTGTCCGATCGCAAACGTATCGAGATCGCCCTCGACATCGAGGCTAAGGAGTTTCCCCTCCGCCAACAGGGGCAAGTTGTTGCCACCGCCGACCTGGCGGCGGACGTGAAGACAACCATCAGACCCAAACAAACGCTGGTCACCATCGACCTCGGCGACGTGGACATGTGGCTCGAGAGCACGGATTTTCGTTCGGGGATCGCCCTCCAGCAACACTCCGACTTCGTGATCGACGGCGTGGCCGCCCCTGATCCCAATCAGTCAGAAGTGGAGGACGACAAACCCAGCAACACGGCGCCCGCCCCCGAAACAGCAAAGCGGAACGCACGCAAGACCTCGAACCAGCGAGACGTCACCAAGCGGAGCGCAGCCGAAACGTCAAACAAGCAAAAAGCCGACGCTGAGTCACTCCCCAGCACCCGTCTCAAACTGCTCGCCCGAGATGGAATCTGGGTCAAACGGGATGACTTCGCTGTCAATCTATCTGCCGACTTGAACGCCGCGGTCGGCGAGGACTCGACACGCGTCCAAGGACAGGTGCTGATCAAGCGGGGTTATGTCCAGTTGATGGGAAAGGTGTTCGACGTCGAGAAGGGAGGCACTCTCGAGTTCATCGGCTCCAAGCAACCGGATCCGGTAGTCAACTTGACGGTTGCCCACGACAATCGCCGTTCGGGGCAGCGTATCACTCTGGTGATCACCGGACGCAGCTCCGCACCAATATTGACATTTCGCGTCGATGAGCAAGTCGTGACGGCAGGCAAAGCCTTCGAGGCCATGTACGGCTCCCAGCAATCGAACGAACGCCCCAATGCCGCTCAAGACCAAGCCAAGGGCTTTGTTGGCGGCATGACTGCGGGCTTGATGGCGACGACGGCGCGTCGCGAGTTGGGAGCTGCTGCGCCGATCATCATGATTGAACCGGGTGAACAGACTGGCGAAGGGCGAGTTCGAGCGGGTTTCGACTTCGACTTCCTAGTGCCGTCGTTCCTGCGTGACGTGGTGACGGGCGTCTACTTCGAGGGCATCGCGGACAAGAACAGCGAAGGCGCCGTGGAGGGACAAAGCGACGGCCGTGTTCAGGCAGCTGTTCTGTTGGAGCTGTACTTCCCGAAGAACTTCTTCTCCGCCGGGCAGTACGGACCGGGTAGCACTTGGTCGGTCGACGTTGGTTGGCAGTTGTGAACTGCGCGCGTCGAGCGCGCGTGACAGGGCGCGCCTGCCCGGGGGCGCCGGGCAGCAATTTTCTTGATTGGTGCCAATGCGGTCGTCATTTTGTGCAATGCGGGACACTGTTGGGTCCGCTGGAAGCAGACGCTGGCGCCACGTCGGATCGCCTGCAAGGATCAGTGTATGTTTGGTGAGGCGAGTTCTAATGGCGCTTTTCGATGCGGTGGGCATTGGTCGAATTGGGGCGCGAGGTTCGGCGTATTGAGCGTGACTGCTTGCCTGACTGTTGCCTGTGGCGATGATGGCTCCGCAGGTAGTTCCTCGACTTCCAACTCCAGCTCACAACCGACATCTGGCCAGCCGACGACGGGCGGGATGCTCGCTCCCGTTGGAGTCGTTCCCGCAGCCCCGGGCGGCAGTGAAACCGAGCCGCTCATCGTCGACGACGCCCCGCCTCGTTCGAGCCCCGCGCCCCCACAAGAATGCGTTCCTGTCGTCGTCGGATTGCTTCGGGACTTCCGCGACAGCCATCCCAATTTCGAGAACGCTCTCGGCCCCGAACGCGGCATCGTCGCCGAAACGTTGGGAAGCGATCGGAAGCCGGTCTTCGCTGGCGATGGCTTGTCTACGGTGTCAACCGTGGACGACTTCAACCAATGGTACAACAACACCGACGGCGTCAATCAGGCCATCGAGTTCACGCTGGACTTCGTCGAGGATCCCACTGCAGGAACTGCAGTATTTGAAGACTCAACGTTCTTTCCTTTGGACGACAGGGGGTTCGGTAATGAAGGCCGTCAACACAACTATCACTTCACGTTCGAAGTCCACATGACATTCCGATACGACGGGGGTGAGGTGTTTCGGTTTACGGGTGACGACGACCTCTTTGTCTTCATCAACGACAAGCTTGCAATCGACTTGGGGGGCGTTCACACTCCAGAGGACGGTATCGCTGTGCTCGATGAGATGGCCGGCGAGTTCGGCCTGATTGAAGGCAACGAGTATCCGATAGACTTCTTTCACGCGGAACGTCATACGGAGCAGTCGAACTTCAGGATCGAAACTAGCTTGGCGTTCACCAACTGCGAGACGATTCTCATACCCGGGATGGCACGCTAGTGTCCTGAACGGGACGTTCAGGACCAATGAAACGGACGGACGCCTGCATCCTGTCTGCGTGGGACGCGTGTCAGCCTGCCAAACTCGAGGCGTTCCAACCGTGTATCGACTGCCCGAGTTTCGCGACCTACCACTACGTCGTGCCAACCGACGGCGGCGAGTGTCAGTTCGTGGCGTTCACGGATTGGTCCACCGATCTCCTCGGCGGCTGCAGGGTGTTGCAGGATGAGTGCAGTGCCGTGACTAGCCCGCCAACCGAGCCTCTGCTCTGCCCCTAGCTGAGCGCGGAGGATTGTGGCGAAAGCACCGTCGCCTTCGACAATGTGGGTTGCGGATAGACTAACTGAGTCGCTGGCGATGTCGTGCCGTCAGCGCTTTAGGCCGCTATTGACCGGAATCCGCTAGACGTCGACTAGGTTGACGGCGCTGCGTTCGGAGTCCGACGGCGGCTCCCAGGCATCCGACGCACGTTCGAAGAACTCGATGGGGACCACCTGAGTATGCGCGTCTGCCGAGGCGTTGCGCTGCGAGACCCGTTCTCGACGCACATCGCGGGGTGCATCCAAGAAGTACACGGTCAGGTCGAGCTCGTGTTCTCGAGCCTTGGCGTAGAAGGCGTCGCGTTCTGCTGCCGCAACGAGGCCGAACTCGAGGTAGACGTCCGTCCCTGCTGCGAGAATGTCGAGCGTCGTGTCCCAGAGCAGGCCGCGGATACGCTCCCTGCGCTCGAGATACCAGGCAACGACGTTGTCACTCGGCCGAGTATCCCCCCCGTAAATCCGGACCATCCACGCGTCGAGATCGAGGAAGATACCCCCCTGCCGCGCCGTGGAACGACGGGCCAAGGTGGACTTGCCAGCGCCGACGGGCCCGATCAGAAGATGTAGCGAGCCCTTCGTACCGATCCGTTCCATCGCCATAGCCGATACCAGATCCGACGCGCGAAGTGGAGAGTGGCATCAGAAAGGAGGGGTGGGATGGTCCCTCGGTGTTGGCGCGCAGCGTTGGCCCCCCTGAGTGGGCAAGTGGTAGGGGCACCTTCGAGAGTCGCAACTCCGCACAAAAAACAACGGAGGCGGCGAGTTGCCACCTCCGTTGAGTTTGGGTCTACCCGATGCGGCTCGTTACAACAGGAACGTGCCGCGGACGCCGATCGTCAACCATTGGTGGCCAGCCTGCGCGTCATCGGGGATATCCTCATCGCCGTCCACGCAGGTCGCATCGCCGCTGCAGTCGGCGCTCACGCTCGAATACGTCGCGTGGGTGAAGCGAAGGAACGGCCCGTAGCCCATCTTCTCGTCGCCGAAGTCGAGGCCCGCTTGCAGCATGATCTGAGGAAGCGCCGAGAATGTTCCTGATATCTCTGCACCGCTGCCCTCAATTGAAGTGCTAAGACTCTCGTACCCCAGGCCACCGCCCGCCCAGACGTCCATGCCCGAACCAGGATCGAAATGGTACTGCGCTTGGACCCCCAGGTCGAAGGTAGAGACACTACAATCGACGCCATCCAGTTCACAAAGCTCATCCTCGTCCCCGATCATTCCGAATCCGTAGCCGAGGTAGGCGCCCACAAATAGGGGCTCGATGACGCGGTAGCCGATGTCGAGAGTCAATGGGATAGCCCCTGAAATACCGTCGGACAAATCGGAACCATCCAAAGCTTCCCCCATCGGGATTGCGTAGCCGACCCGGCCTCCAATTTCGAACTGGGCGAGTGCGGCGCTGCTCGCTGTCAGGCAGCCGATGAACGCTGCGCCCGTGACGATTACCTTGCTTGTATTAATCATGAAACCTCCTGGCGATATCCTGGCCTCTCGTACGTGACATCGCCCAAGAAAATGCCTGCCCAATTGCCCATTGCGTCCGTTGGGATTACTGTTTCGGAACAGTTCAATATGTGGCTATCGATAGCGCTCGCCACGATTCGAGATGTGTTAGTCCATGAGGCTGGACAACCGCCACGGACTGTGGGCGCGCGAGAGCTCAGCCAGGGGTGTGGAGTCAGAGCGCGCTGTTGCTTGGGGAGCGCCGGCCTCTGTTTCACATTCCAGAGCTGGCTCTGTCGGAGCTGTCACCGGAGGACGCCTAGCCGGTGGCGCTCGCCATCTACGACGAACTCGTCGGTGGGTTCGACACCTTGCGGGTTCGCTTCGCGCCCTTGCTGAGTACTTCGATGTACACGCTGGACGCGCCCAGAGCGACCACCTGATCGATCGCGCCGTTCAGATCGCCTACGTGGGTCACCACGGCCTCTTCGGCGGTCTTGCCCACCTTACAGTCGAAATCCCAGAAGTCGATACCCGCGGGTAGAGCCTTGCCTCGCTCGCGCTTGAGGTACTTCTTGAGCTCGTGTTTGACACCCTCGACGACCCGGGCCGGATCTCGTCCCTCGATCTGCAACTGGAAAGTCTTGCGCATGGGGTGCTCATGACAAGATGGTTGACGGTTGTCCAGCCCGACGTCGCGGATCGTGTTTTCGAGCGACGACGAACAGCGAGTGCGTCTTCTTGGGATGGAGCCCGGTTTCTACTACTTGGAAGCTGGCCGCTTGCAGCAAGTCGAGTAGCTCTTGCTCCTTGACACAGTTGACGTACGGAGCGCGACCGAGAGTCCGCAGCACGGGGAGCACGCCGCGAAACAGAAAGTTCGCTTCTCCGATGCAGGGCGTCTTCGAAATGAACAAGCCATCGGGCTTCAGGAGCTCAGAGACGCGTGCTAGCGAGCCCCGTAGGTCTTCCAGCAGATGCAACAGGTTGAACGCTATCACGACGTCGAAGGCCTCGACGGGGAGCGTTTCGTCGCCCAAGGTTACTTCCTCACAGTCGCCGTTCGCCGCACTGTTCTGCAGGGCTTTCTCCCGGGCGATCAGCGGTGGGGCCGGGGATCAATTGTCTCCACAAATGCGCTTGGCCGAGCGGTACTCCTCACGGGCTTCGCGAATGCAGGAGCGGCGTGCGGTCTTGTCCTCGAGGAGTTCGCACTGCGCCGCATGCGCTTTATATGCATCGCGGTGCTCGTAGCGGCACTCGAACTTCGAGGGTGCGGTTGCGGCGAGCAGTGCGCTCGATGTGGCCAAGAGGGTCAGCGCGAAGAATGCTGTGGAGATGCGACGGCGGCGCCAGATTTTGACACTGTCTGCGGGGCGAGAGGAAACGGGAGCGGCTTGGGTGAGCGAGTTGTCGTTCATGACGGGAACCTTTCTTTCAGCGGGACGAGTCGATCTCGTCGTTGCTGGAAGGAGCACCCCAGCTCGAAGGCGTGACCCCCAAAAGGATCCTTCCGTTGACAACGAAACCGGCACACGTGAGGCCCACGTTGGTCATCCCCAGGCGAGGCCGACGCGGTTTGGGGGGGTCACAACAGGCCGTCGGCGCGCGCCAGGTCTCTCAGACGCTCCTTGATGCGTTCGAAGCGCTTGCGGAGCCGGGGCACGCTCTTGTCGATGTCGACGAACTCTCCACCGTCTCCATGCATCACGACGGCCAGATCTCGCCAGGGCAGCCCGCGATCGACGCGCAGAATCAGCAACGCCTGGTCTTCCTCCGGCAACTTCTCGCGCAGTTGCCGCATGCGGTCCTTCACCTCTGTCTTGGCGTAGAGCTGTGTGTTCGTACGCTTCTCTTCCACCAGCTGTGCCAGTTCCTGGTGCTTGGAGAAGGTGAGGTTGTGGTCAGCCCGATTGTGCGGGGAGCGGGCGAAACGATTCGCTGCGTTGCGCGCCAGCGTGTAGCACCAGCCCCTCAAGCTGCAGCGCCACTCGAACGTTGGCAGACCTTTCCACACGGCCTCGACAAAAAGCGAGTAGACCTCGTTTGCATCCGAACGACTTCGCGTGCGGGCGTGCAGGAACCCGAGCACCTCGTCGGAGTACAGCTTGATGGCTAGCGTCGTCGCCTGCTGGTAGTCTCCCCCGATGCAGGCCTCACGAACTGGCAGTTCGGTGGTTTCTATCTCTTCTGGCATCACATCACCCGATTCTGGATGTTAGCCGGTCCCGCGGACCGAGTTGGGAACAATCTGCGTCACAACTGACAGGACATGACTCCCTTTGGTCAGAAGCCATGACTCGAAGAGATACTGCGCAGGACACCCTGCCATCGCCAGTGGGCCGGGAAGATGTCGTCCCTGAAACCCAGCGCGAACTCGAATCAGCGGCGGTGCGGCCCCGGCGCCTGCCGGACCGCGCTGACGTCACTCTGGAGCCAGAATCGTGCACTCGTGCACTTCTGACCGAACACGGCGCGGAGGTGTTCAGTTTCCTGCGTGCGGTCTGTGGGAGCGAGCACGAGGCCCGAGAAGTGTTTCGGGAGTTCACCGATGAGGTCTTCCGCGCGCTGCCCCGCTCGCACGACGCGATCACCCCGCGGATCTGGGCGTATCGTCTGGCCGAACGCGCGCGTCGCCGCAAGGAACTCAGTCAGCGCCCAACGGCGACCCGCGTCTCGCCTAACCGGGTGCCCAACTTTGACCAACTGGTTGGTGCGATGAAAACGTCGCCACCCCTACGTGCGGCTGACGAGCGGCGGGAGAAGATCAAGCAGTTGCGTGTTTTACTCGCACCCGCGGACCGCGCCCTCCTAGTCCTACGTGTTGATCGGCAAGTGTCGTGGTCAGACATCGCGTGGGTAGTGAACAGCGAAGCGGAGTTCAGCGATAGCGCGCGCCTGGAATGGCTGGGGAAAGAAGCGCGCAAGGAATTTCAACGGGTCAAGGCCAGACTCCGTCTGCTTGCAGCAGCGGAGGGACTGCTGCCGGAGGAGGAATGAAAACGTTTCGTCGACGCTACACGGGGTGTCTGCCTGAAGTAGGCCAGGCGTCGCATGGCGCTGGGAAGGGACCCGGCGGGCTAACGATCAGGCCAACTTTCGACCAGGGAGTCGCTTGGCAAATGGTCGCTTCGAAGTGCTGCGCCGTCTGGGTGAGGGCGGCATGGGCGTGGTGTATGAGGCGTTTGACGCAGAGCGCCGCGAGAAGGTTGCACTCAAGACGCTCACCCACGTCGACGCAGCCGGCATCTACCGATTGAAGAACGAGTTTCGGGCACTGGCGGACGTCGGCCATCCAAACCTGGTCCGACTCCACGAGCTGTTTGCTGACGAGGACACCTGGTTCTTCACCATGGGTTTGGTTGAGGGTGAACAATTCGACAAGTTCTTCGGCCCAGTAGAGCTCAGTGACCAGCTGGATGAGAGCTGGTTCGCCCGACTGACAGACGCGTTAGGTCAAGTGGTCGACGCTGTGCGGGCCATCCACCAAGCCGGCAAGCTCCACCGGGACCCGCGGCGACACCGAAATGCCCTACCGCGTCGAGCGCAGTACGGTCAGCTCTCGCTCCAACTGTTGTCGTTCGTTGAACTTGCCGGCTCGTGAGGACCAAAGCTCGGTGCTCGAAAAGCGCTCGAGTTCGTCCCGCACCTGACCGTGGTACGTGCGCACCTGGGTCAGCTCCCCGGAGCGCACTTCGGGTAGAGAAGACAGCACCTGGATGGCGATTTGTGCCACATCCCGCCCAAGGGTTTCGAACCACGTCGGCAGGCGTCCAAAGTCGCCTTCGAACGAGGCTGCGACTCTCGCATCCTCCCCTTCGAACGGGTAACGCCCAGCGCTCAAGAAATACGCCTGACCTGGGCCGAGTTCCTCACGTTCGCTCGCGGCTTCGAGCCCGAGGGCTAGGATCGGCCGGAACCCATGAGGACGCGCGTACCGCACGAGTGAGTGCACGCATTGCGCCCCCGCTGTGATCACCAAGCCATCTACGTGTGCTTGTTGCCATTGAGGCAGTGGAAAATCGAAACCGACCTGGGAATCCGACTGGCAGTCGCCCTGCTCTTGGCCCAGCGTAGCGATTTCGTAGGTGACTTCTCGTAGCGCGCTTTCGAGCATCGCGCGCTCGTTTTGGGGGGCCACTCCAATGTCGAACACATAGGGACCGTTGACGGAGGTGGGGCCGAGCAGCAGGATGGGCGTACTCGTGTGTTCGGCGTAGCGCGCCGCGACATCAGCGCCGGAACTCGTCACGCCGGCAACCAAGAGTGCGGCTCCGCGTGCAGATAACTCGCCCAGCGCCCGCAGCGAATCATCGCTGTCTTCTTCGAATATGAGCTGTAAACTGCCGGCACTGTCTCCAACGAATCCGAGCGCGGAAGCAATGCCCGTTGCTACCTCCGACGAACGGCGTCGAGCAACCGCATCGTTCATGTTCAACAGCAGGCCGATGGTGCGTCCTGCGACCGTTGCCGGAGTTTCCCCTCCCGTAGCCAGGCGCACGAGTTCGGCGCTGTTCGGGTCGACGGCCATGCCCGGGTTCTTCTCCACCACCTTGGCTGCCAGTAACGCGTCCTTGTCACGCACGGCCAACGCGGCTAGACGTCCGCTGATGGCCTCGAATAGCCACAGTTTGTGCGCATAGCGTTGCGGGTTGCGCTGGCGATCGGGATCGTCAGTCCGCGGCTCCAGCGTGCCGAGGGCGCGTTCCAAGTGCCGCCTGGGGATCCTGCGCAAATGAGAGCTGATCGCTTCCTTGAGCGCTGGGCGCTCGCTCACCCTCGCGTGTTCAATCCAGTCCACCATGTAGGTCATGGCTTCCGAATAGAGATTGGCGGCTAGAGCGGCGATGACCAACTGCTCCGTCGTCAGAAAGCGTTCCACGGGATCGATGATCTTGCCCTGAAGCGGACGCAAGATCCGGATCGCCTCGACTGGGCGTTGATGCTCAGTCAGGAGGGCGGCCTCGACGACTTGGCTGAAGTCACGCGCCGTCCCGAGCGGGCCGCGTTTCGTCTTTTCGATCAGTCGCCGTGCCTCCACGAGCTCACCCTTCTGAAAGAGTATCCACGCGAGATAGGCACGCGCGAGGCGTGTTTGGTCGTCATCCGAATGGCTGTAGAGGAACGATCGCAGCTCGGGCTCGAGCTGGATGCGCTTGTCCGCGCGTTCCGCGTGCCAGCGATTGGAAAGGTCGCGAAAGGTCGCTTGCGCGGGGGATGAGCTTGCCAGGGCTGCTTTTGGCAGGTCTTCGTTGGGGCGCGACGAGCCACAAGCTGACATCACCAGCATCAAGACCCAGCACGGCCATGGCCAAGGCACAATGCTCCTGGTATCGGTAGGGGGCGTTGGCGATCGAGACTTCAAAAGATAGTTCAGAGCTGGCACAGGGCGGTTCAACGTCGAGGAGCGATGCCGGGTGGCGGGTTGGTCTCGTTGCCGCCTCTGCTGCGCTCCTCGGCCTCTTCGTTGTCTGGCATCTTTGGACAATCGCGGCTGCTGCGCAAGACCGGCTGGCATTCGAGTCCCAGGTTGGTCATTCCGCAATGCGGCCGTCTTTGGCGATCGTCCTGTTCTGCGTGCTTTTTGTGTTTCTGGCTTCGTATTGGCCTACGCTGCGCCGAGATGTCGCTCGCCTATCGGCAGGTGGCTCCCGCAAATCGATGGGATATCGACGGCGTTTGGAAGTCGTTGCGCTGTTGGTTGCCATTGCGTTCGGAGTTGTCCACGGGGCGTCCATCGGCGGGGTTTCTGGGCCCGCGCCTGACTACGATGCTGTTTGCGCGACACAGTCTAGCACCTGGCAGTCCATACCGGTCGTGGCCTTGAGCCATTTGTTGGGCGTGCTTGCCGCGGCCAGCGCAGTGGGGCTTGCAGTTGCTCGCGTCGCCTCTGAGCGGTTTGTGGCGTTGTCCGCACTCTGGGCGGCACGGCTGGGAGTAGCCGTTTTGGTGAGCTTGTTCTTGCTTGGCGCAGTGGCCGTCTTTCGATTTGCCACGGGTTCTGGCGCAATTTTTCTGCTATGAGCCGCCCACCGTGCCGAGATGTTACTTCATGGCGGTTTGCAGCGGGTCTTCGGTTGACCAGCACAGCAACAACGTGAGCCTGTTCAACCTTGTGGAGCAGATTAACGTCAACCCCAACGTTCCTCAGCCCCCCAAGGGGATGCTGCCCCTCGAGATACACGTGTATTGGCGAATCGAACCAGAGCAAGTCCAATCGGAATTCGAGTCGCGCTTCGTCCTCGTCGCAGAGACGGGCCTGGAGACTCCGAGCAGTACCTACAAACATCGCCCAATCAGCGCGCGCTTCCGCACACGGACGATGGGACTGCCCAACCCCCCAGTCTTGGGAGACTACGTGCTCCGGGTGGACTGGCGGAAGTCGGAGGAATACGAGTGGCAGCGCGAGGACGTCTCCTGGCCCGTCGCGCTCCGGGTAGGCGAGCGCAAACCCCCAACCACCCATTGAGGTTATCGAGGCAAGTCGTGGATCTGGTTCGTATCTCGAGTTTGGAGCTCGACTGTATCGTCGGTATTCGGGCTTATGAACGCCAGCGAGAACAGCGCGTTCGGCTGGATTTGGCATTGGGCGTGGATGCCAGGCGGGCTGGGCGAAGTGGCCGCATCACCGAGACGGTGGACTACGACCTGGTGGCAGAGCACCTGATCGCCATGCTGCGCTTCCGCCGCTACCAGCTAATCGAGATGGCGGCCGAAGAGCTTTGCGCCATGTTGCTGGCAACCGAGCCGGAGCTGATGCAAGTACAACTCAGCATTGAAAAACCCGGCGCGCTCGAGGGGCGGGCCCGCTCCGCTTGCGTTGAAGTGACGCGAACGGCAAAAGACTTCGAGCCTCGCACGCACCAGCTGACAGCCACGCTCGAGCACGAGGTGCTCCGAACCCGGGACGCCGGCATTTCCGTGATTGAGCTCAGTCCGGCGGCGAGCTGGGAGGTGCCGGATAGCACCAGGTGTTTGATTTGGAGTCTTTCCGAAAGTATCGTCCATGGCGATCGGCGCCTTGTGGTCGGTCAAGCATTTGCTCACGAGAGCGGCGGCCTCAGCCTCCACAACGCAGGGGCATCCGGGGCGCGTCTTTTCGCGTGCCAGGTATTCGTGGGTCAGTAGGCCTTCGCCCACACTACCCGTTGCTTCGATGGCTGACCGGTGAAGATGCAGGTGCCCCCTTCGTCGATGGCATCGAGCTGGCCTGCAGACGGAATGCAGCGCACGGTCACGCCGTGCTCCTTCTTGATGCGCTCTTCCACGGCTTCGTCCCCGCTGAAGTGGCTCAGGGCGAACCCGCCATGGATCGGCGTCGGCCCACTCTTTGTCGCGGGCGGCGTGAAAAAGTCCACGAAGTCGCTCTCCTTGTCGATCACCTGAGTGTGCTCCGCACGAAAGTCCGAAGCGCGTCGCCTGAGCGTGTTTTGCATCTCTTCTAGGATCTGTGGCACCCGCTTGATGAACTCTTCGCGCGGAATGCCTTTCTTCTCTTTGGTCGGCAGGTCGCGTCGCCCGACGAACACGGAGTCGCTGGCCATGTCGCGCGGCCCGATCTCGGCGCGGATGGGCACCCCCTTCTTGACCCAACTCCAGAGCTTTTCGCCACCACTGATGTCACGGGCATCGATTTCAACCTCGATCGGACGGCCTGCGTAGCTCTGCGCTTCGAGCTCTTTCTTGAGACGCTCGCAGTACTCCATCACTTGCCCCGGATTCTCGGCTTTGAAAAGGATGGGCAACAGGACCACGTGCGTCGGGGCCAAGCGCGGTGGGCAGACGAACCCGTCGTCGTCACTGTGCGTCATGATTACGCCGCCTACCAAGCGCGTAGAGACGCCCCACGAGGTCGTGTAGGCGAACTTGAGCTGGTCGTCTTTGTCGGTGAACCGGATGTTGTTCGACTTGGCGAAGTTTTGCCCCAAGAAGTGCGCGGTGCCCGCTTGCAGGGCCTTGCGATCCTGCATCATCGCCTCGATGGTGAAGGTGTTGTCCGCACCTGGAAAGCGCTCGACCGCGGTTTTCTCCCCGGCAATGACGGGCATCGCAAGGACGTCCTCTGCGAGTTCGACGTATATCTGGTGCATGCGCTTGGTTTCTTCCATTGCCTCTTCGGCGCTTGCGTGGGCGGTGTGTCCCTCCTGCCAGAGGAATTCTGCCGTTCGCAAGAACAAGCGTGTGCGCATCTCCCAGCGGACGACGTTAGCCCACTGGTTGATGAGCAGCGGCAGATCGCGGTGGGATTCTATCCAGCGCGCGAAGGACTCCCCGATGATGGTTTCACTCGTCGGGCGCACCACGAGTGGTTCGTCGAGTTTGCCGGTGGGGACGAGGGTACCATCGGGGCCCGCTTCCAAACGGTGATGGGTGATGACGGCGCACTCCTTGGCGAAGCCCTCAACATGCTCTGCTTCCTTGGCCAGATAGGAGACGGGGATGAACAGCGGGAAGTACGCGTTCTTGTGGCCAGTCTCTTTGAGGCGTTTGTCCAAGGGTTGTTTGATGTTCTCCCAGACCGACAAGCCCCACGGCTTGATGACCATGCAACCGCGCACGCCGGAGTTCTCCGCCATGTCGGCGGCGGCGATCACTTGCTGATACCACTCAGGATAGTTTTCGGCGCGGGTGGGGCTAATGGCGGTCTTGCTCTTGGACATCGAGCTGCCGATAGCTGACCTGCCAGATCGCTGCAAGCTTCGCCAACCGAGGGCTGGGATTGCTGCGTGGCCAGGCAAGCGACCACACACCTCCTCACGGATTCCGTCTAGCCTGAAAAAATGGGGGGCGCTTGATGGCGCTTCGGAGTGCGGCTGTCGCCGTTCGGAGGAGGCGCCAAAGGCACTTCCCGATTGGGCTCTGAGTGGTAGCGTGCGGGCCCTTTCGGAGGACCGTGATGCCCAAGACCAAGATCACTCAGCGACTCGCCAAGGCCTTGACCCTACTTGCCGTTCTGCTGCTCGCCACCCCCGCCCTCGCGGATCGGGTGGTGTGGAAGAAGACCAAGATCAACGAGAGCAATGAGTCGTGGCGCATCGATGTCGAGATATACCTCTCCAAAGCTCCGGACATCGCGCACGTGCCGATGCAGTTCAAGTTTGAGCCGTACACTTACTACGAACGCTCCCTCGTCGATGGCTCAGACGAGCCGCAACTGCGAAAGGTGCCCCTGCAGGACAAGCAACCGCTCATCGAATCGGTGGACATGGGTTTCCTCGATTCGGGCAGCGGCAAGATCCAAAGCCGAACTCGCTTCAGCTTCAAGCTGACCCGTGAGCGCGGCTTCGAGGCTGGCGAGTACAAGGTCAGCATCAAGAACAAGCGCTCCAATCGCACGCTCACCCCTTCCACAACCCTGACTCTCGACGGGGAAAACGAGGTGATCGATCGCCGTTCGATGGTGTTCGACACCAACAAGGCTGACAAGAAGAAGGCGGAGAAGCGCGAAGAAGAGAACAAGGCGGCGATGGAGGAGTACGAGCAGCGCGAGGACCCCAACTCGGAAGAGTTCTGGGAAGGCGGGCCCGAGGAACCTGAAAAGGACGACGAGCCGTTGCCGCCTCCCGCCCACATGCAAGATAAGCCAGGGGCTTGCGGCTGCCGCATTGTCGGTGCAAACGGCGCACCGACGGGTCTCACGTGGCTTGTAGTGGCCTTCGGCTTGGCGTTGACTTTGCGTCGCAGAGCCTGAGAGTCCGCGAATCAGATCGTCCACCCACCGCGGGCCTCGCCTTCGGTGGGTGTTTTTTTCTGGGGCCCCGCCCTCAGCGCTTCATGTAGTCGCGATCGGCCGTCGTCACGAAGTACTTGGCGGGCCAGTGTCGATAGTAGGTCGCTTCGAGCAACGTGCCGCCCGTCTTGGGATGGCCTTTGTCGCTGATTGGACCGATAACTCGCACCAATGACCCGGGGATCAGGCGATGCTCGCCACTTTGCTCCTCTGGCCCCAGCTTGACATAGGCGTGCAGCACCTCGAACTCATGTTCGGAGACGGTAACCCGGCAGCTATCCTCAGCCGCCGTTTCGCACAAGTTGCGATCCTGCAGCACACGCACCGACAACGTCAGGTCAGTCAGACCGGTCGGTGACTTACCCACATTCTCGACGATGCCGAAGATGCTGACGGGTTGCCCCTTCCACTCGTGAAAACGGCGGCCCACCATCACCGGGTCGTATTTCTTGGCGCCCTCTGCCGCCTCTTCCTCAGGGGTCAGCGGTGAGTACTCGCGGGAGAAGCCCCACTGGCCTGCGGACGCGCATCCCAAGGCTAGGCCAAGAATTGAACCCGTCCAGCACAGTCGCTTCGCTTTAGCTCCAGTCATGGCGCGACGGTAGACCAGCGCGAGCCTGGCGACCAGGGGCGTCCGTACCTCTCAGTACGTGTCCTTCTGGAGATCCCCCGGCCGTCCGCGGCGTGACGGAATCGTTTGCGTCGTGGGCGTCCGCGCGCGTTCAGTGTTTGAACGATGTCCATGGGTGCGAGGTTACCGATCACGTCTGTGCCGCGGCTGGAGGGGACAGTGAGCACGTCTGGGGCGCCGGACTCGGGTCCTTACAAGCAAGGGGAAAAAGTCCAGTAGCGTGTCCCCCGCCCGCTGCTCTCCCGTCATCGCTGATAATCCCGAATGTGGGCGGCGTCGTAGTCGCTACACTTGCCCCGAGGCTTTGCTGATGACTTTCAAGATTGGTACCACTCGTAACCCCTCTCGTGCCGCGGCGGTGCCCGCTCGGGTGCTGCTCGCCCTGGGCGCCGGCTTGGCCTTGCTGGCCTGCGGCGGAGGAGAAACGGACGCCTCCGGCGCACCCGTGGCCCAAGCGCCGCCGGAAATCATGCCCGGATCCAACGCGTCCGTGTCCACGGTGGATACTACGCCGCCAACGACGGGCGGAGCGCCGGCAAGCGGTGGGCCGGTACAGCCGGAAGAAGAGGTTCTGGTTGAGGATGATACCTCCGGCGAGCCCAAAGGTGGGTTCCTTCCCTCCGAGCGCGTGGACCTGTTGTTCGTCATCGACAACTCGACGTCGATGGCAGACAAGCAGGCGATTTTCAAAGCCGCCATTCCGGACTTGATCGATCAGATGGTCAACCCGCCCTGTCGCATCACGGAGACGGGCGCTTTCAAACCGTACGATCCCGTGGATGGCTGCGGTGGGGATGCGGCGCGCCTCTTCAACCCGGTGGATGACATCCACATCGCCATGATCTCGTCCAGCTTGGGGCCCCAGGGAACTGAGGGTGTCGAGATCCCGTTCGGTTGCACCGATGTCATCGAAGAAAACGACCGCGCCTGGCTGTTGGGGCGAGTGCGACCGACCCTTTCCGAAGAGAGTTATCAAGGGTGGGGCTTCCTCAATTGGGATGCCAAGCAGAAAGCGGCACCTCCCGGTGATAGCGACCTGGCCACGCTCATTGCCAAGTTCGAGCACCAAGTGGATACGATTGGCGAAGGAGGGTGCGGTTACGAAGCTCCCCTCGAAGCCGCCTATCGCTTCCTGAGCGAACCGGATCCGTACGAGTCGTTGCAGCGGGTGCCGTGTGACGGGCAAACGACCGACGAGCTGTTGTGTGCCGAGCCTGTCGGAGTGGACATGGACCTCCTCGCCCAGCGAGCGCAATTCTTGCGGCCAGACTCCGTGGTTGTGGTTATGTACCTGACGGACGAGAACGACTGCTCCGTGCGAGCGAATGGACAGGGCTTTCTGGCCATGTCCAACACGAGGCTAGGTGGTGCTACCAATGAGTGCGCCGCCAATCCAAACGATCCCTGTTGCTTTCCATGTAGCGCCGTCATACCGGACTCCTGCAACACTGATCCGGCAACCAACGGCTGTGGCGATAACGAGACCGATCAGGTCGAGGCCAGGACGCTACGGTGCTTCGATCAAGAACGCCGCTACGGCGTGAGCTTCTTGCGCTCCACCAAGGTCTACATCGGTGGTTTCACCAACGCGTTCGTGGCTGACCGCGATGGCAACGCCCAACCCAACGCGCTATTTACCGAAGACCGCGGACGCGACAAGATCTTCGTTGTCGGCATCATCGGCGTGCCTTGGCAAGATACCTCCGATCCCGAGAAGGAGACCGCCAACAACTTCGACCTGATCGAGTCCACGGAAGTCGATTGGGCGCGGTTGCTACCGACTGGAGGCCAGTTTCCGACGGACCCCTTCAACATCGAGGCGATGGGGATGCGCGACGGCACCCACCCGGTAACGGGCGAAACCTTGGGTGGTCCCGGCACCTGGAACTCGATCAACGGGCACGATCGCCCGCTGTTCACGGATGACGGCGCTGTGGACGACCTGCAGTACTCCTGCATCTTCCAGCTGCCCGAACCCCGTGATTGCGAAGGGCAAGACCCCGAGAACTGTGACTGCGCCATCGAGTACAACGAGGCTGACGAGGTTCAGGCCGTTTACTATGAGGACAACCCGCTGTGCTACGACACCGAAGCCGGCGCGTACAGCCAGGTGCAACACTACGCCAAAGCCTATCCGGCCCCACGCATGCTCGATGTGCTCAAAGGCGTCTCTTGCCCGGAGGACATGGACGGTGAGTGCACCGAGCAGGCCGTGGTCGCGTCGATCTGCCCACGTCAGTTCAACGACCCCAACGCGGGGGACTACGGCTACCGCCCAGTGATTCGTGCGTTGTTGTTGAACCTCGTCGTCGGAGCGGCGAAGTAGCTCCTCGCCGAACTATGCTCACGACGAAGCCTCAGTACCGTCGCGTCCTCGCGGACGGTGCGACCGCTCGCCCGGCAACGGTCGTACCCCGGTTGAGACGACGCAGAGAACGGTCAGACCGTTGTGCTGGGAACGGTCTGACCGTTGTTTGGACCATGGTGGGAACGGTCAGACCGTTGCGCTGGGAACGGTCTGACCGTTGTGCGTGTTGAGAGCGTGTCACCGAACCCTGGGCGACATCGAGTAAAAATATTCGGTAACTACTCGAAAAAATTGGAGAATATTTGAAGGATGACGCGCCGCGGCATCAACGCCTCACGTTGTCGAAGCGCCTCTCTCTGCGAGAGAACGGTCGGACCGTTCTCTCGCAGAGAGAGGGTGTCCCCTGGTGCCGGCGCGGTGTTGACCTGCTGGGTTTCTTCACTCGAGGTCGTCTGAAGCGCCCTCGGTCCAAACGTTTCGCCCAAATGCAGCAGCCATCTCGGTCTCGGAACAACACCCGCGCTTGGTTGGCCACGCTGCCATTCGCATCCTCGCGGGTCGTCGAGACGACGAAGAAATCGCCAGTTCTCGCAGGGGTCGATGCTGGGCGTCGCCGGTTCATGATCTGAAGCTGACGCGGGCGGCGGCTCCGGAGTTCGCACACTCGCGCTTCGCGAAGGGGCGAAATTTCCGCGTGCCGCGTTTTGCTCCAGCGAATGGGGAAGAACCCAGGGGCGTCTGCGTCGCCAATCCGTACGCTGAGAACATGGCCATCTCAACTCGGGTCACGTGTCGCCGTCCGCTGATCGGACTCGCCGCTGTGGTTGTTGCGTGCGCGGATGGCGGGGCGTCAGGCGCTGCGAGCACGAGCGACGTCACACTGTCGGACGCGGACGGCCATGGCTCGGCGGGAGCAGGCGGCTCGGATGCGGTGGATGAGATTGGGACCGAGATGAACGATGTGGACGCGGACGAAGCGAGCCGGCCAAGTGAAGAAGCAACACCTTCCGGGGAAACAGGATCAGACGGTGCTCCAGACGTCGCTCCGACGGGGGCGTCCACCGAAGGCAGGGATGACGACGCCACGTCGAATTCAGGTGACGAAGACGACTCCGGGCAACAACCAGCCGACACGAGCGAAGAAGATCCCCCGGTCGCCGAACAGCCCGCTTCAGCGGACGGCGGCAACCTCAACACAGAGGATGAACCCGCCATCGATGAGACGGATCCCAGCACGTTCACTCAAGAGCCTCAAATGGCAATGCCTGCTGTCTGGCAGGAACACGCCGTGGTGGCTTTGATGGGGGAAGTCTACGTGATCGGAGGCTTCAACCCGGATGCTACCGATCGAGTCGTGGCCTATGACCCATCTACGGACGCCTGGCGCGAGGCGGCGAGTTTTCCGGAAGCCTTGCAGCACGCAAACGCCGCAGCCGTCGGTGAGCGCATGTACGTGGCTGGTTACTATCCGGGCAGCAGCTTCAGTCAGATCTCGCCAAGAGTCTATGAATACAATCCCGACGCCGACGCATGGCAGCGCAAAAGCGACATGCCGATGGAGACGGCTCGCTCTTCGGGTTGTGTCGCCTCGCTGGACGGCCGAATGTACATCTTTGGCGGCGCCAACTCTGGCGCAGCCATCGAGGCCTCCGCGTACGATCCGGCGGAAGATGCGTGGGAGCAACTACCTCCCCTGAGTGTCCCCCGCGAGCATTGCGTTGCGGCCGCCTTGGGCGGGCGGATCATCATCGCTTCGGGGCGTTCTGGCGGCCTGTCGAGCTTCGTACCCTCGACGTGGGCGTTCGATCCCGCAGGGAGGACCTACGAAGAGCTAGCTCCCATTCCGACTCCGAGGGGCGGGAGTGCGGGCGCCGTGCTCTCCGGCAAGCTGTTCATCTTCGGCGGCGAGGGGAACGCCGCGACGGAAAGCGGCGTCTTCGCCACGGTCGAAGCCTACGACCCCCTCACGGACTCATGGGAGTCGTACCCCGACATGCCGATTCCTCGTCATGGTTTTGGCGCTGCTACCGTCGGTGATCGGATCTACCTACCCGGCGGCGCGACGGCTCAGGGCTTTGGCGCAGCTGACGACCACAGCGTTGCCTTCTTCGAGTGACGCTGCTAGGTGACGACGAAGTCGTAGCGTCCCGGACCCTGGATCAAGAGATACCGGCATTCGACGTCCTCCGTGTTGAGCACACGATGTCGTCGACCGGCCGGCGCATGACCCAATTGACCCGGGTACAGGGTGTCGCAGAAGTTCGGCTCCGAAGTGTGCAGGGTGAGTACTCCCTCGAGACACACGACGCGCTCTTCGACTTCCGTGTGCCGGTGCCACTGTCCCTGCTCGCCGGGTTTCAGCGTGAGGACTCGAACCCGCGCTTGGGGGGTATCGACAAGCACCTGCTCGGTCGTCATTCCCTTGGCCTCAACGTTGGATTGCTGTCGTCAGTATCACCGACTGGGACTCACTGCGCGTTGTGTTGCGACTGTCTGCGCAGAGCTGGCGCGCGCCAGCGTTCTCCATAGGTGCGGAACAGGACTTCGAAGGTAAACAACGCCAACAGGAGGATGGCCCACTGTGGGGAGGCGTCCACCATCGTCCTGCCCCCGCCTTCACTGGGTCCAATCGCGGTCGTCTGTTCGGCATCCAGGGGAGCTTGGATGAGCTCCTGCTCATCGAGCACCACCAATCGCTGCTCCTCTTCTGCGCCGACTTCGAGCTTGTAGCGCCCCGCACGCTCCGGCACGACCTGTTGCTTCGGAGCCCCTTGCACGCTGATGGTGCTCACACTCACGGGACCCAGCGGGCCCGTGCCTTTGACAACGGCGTCGGCTGGGAATTGCCAGGACGAGCCAGCGACACTCTGCTTGGGGCCGTTGTTTTGACGCGCGTGTTGCACGATCACGTCGAGCAGCGCGAGGAAGCCGGGTCGCAAGGCGAAGTCGCTCAGTTCGACGGACGCCGGCGTGCCCACCGTCAGTGCGAGGCCGCGCTCCATCGGGTGGTGCAATAGCCACGGCACGCCATCTTGCCATTTGCCCCGGATGCTCGCCCCCGGCAGATCGGCTGCGTCCAACCGCACGCGGCCCCCGCCTGCCAGGCTTTGAAGGCTGCCGCCTTCGGCACCGAGCCAGGCGACGGAGTCGGGCTCGATGCCGACGCTGGTCTGCTCCTCCCACTGCGCCCCTTGTCTAGCGAATGGCTCCATGTTCGAGGCCAATTGGGTGTTGGTACTGCTCGGCCCAAGTAGGGCGAGAGCGGCGCCGCCGCCTTCGAGCCATTCTGTCAGGGCGGCGCGCTCCTCCGGGGAAAAGCCGGCGGGATCGTCGATCACCAGCGCCGCGAAGCGTTTCAGATCTTCGGCGGCCTCGGGTAGTTCGCCCAGTGGGCGCACATCCAGCTTCGCGTCGATCGCCCGAAGCGCTTGCACGATGATCGTCGGACCTCCCGTGATGGTGGAAGCCTTGGCGGGATCTGCAGCGACAGCGACCACCACATCCGAGACGACTCTGGCGACCTCTGCGCGGTTGTCGGATTCGATGGCGTCCTGCCCGGACAGCCGCACCCCGAGGGACAACCCCAAGCCGTCGACTCGCACGTCGAGTTTCTGGATGCCTTCGAGGGCTTGGAGGGGCGCCGTTGTGATGGGTTCACCGTCCTCGTCGTCGAGCACGAACACCTCGAGCTGTCGCTCCTTGGCGGCATTGGCACTCGTGCATCCCACACTCGCCAACACGCCTCGAGATTCCGCTTGGGCCAGAGCGATGCCGCAGTTGTCGACAGGTTGCCGCAATTCAGCCATCGGGATCCACGGCGCGGGATCGCCCTTGGGCAGGCGGGGAGTGGCGAGGTCGCTCAGCACGGCGACACGCTTGTCGATGTGAGGTAAGTCACTGACTGCCGAACGCGCCAAGGCGATGGCTTCCGACAGATCCGTCGAGCGATCGCTAGCGCGTAGCTCCTTCAGAGCACGGCGGGCGGCGGAAAGATCTGCCGTGGCGTTCAGCACGAGCCGGGCAGGAGAGCCGGCGCTGACGATCGCGATGGCGTCACCCTCTCGGGCGGAGTCCAGCAGCTGTTCCGCGCCGGTCATTGCCAGTTCGAAGCGCGTGTCGCCGTCCTCGGTTTTGGCCCGCATGCTTTGCGAATCATCGATGACGATAGCCAATGCGACGGAAGCACCCGACTTGCGATCGACGCTCAGATCCGAGCACTGCACGAAAGGGGTCGCGCCCAGGACGGCGAGCGCTCCGATCATCAATGCCCGCAACAGGAGCAGGAGGAGATCTTCCAGGCGGCTGCGCTGTTCGGACGTGACCACCACTGTGGGAACGAGCGCGGCGGGTGGAAACACCTGATCCTTGGTCTTGCCTCGGCGCAGCAGGTGGGCTGCTACCGGCACGACAATCAGGAACCCAACCAGGAGCGCGAGAGCAGAAGCGAACGTCATTCGACTTGCCCCTCCAGAACCCGAGAAATGCGCCGTAGTACCTCAATCGGCGGCTCCAGAGTGGTGCACGTGATCAAGCGACCTCCCTGCGCCACCAGCCGCTCCGCCCAGGACTGCCGTAGAGCCTCGAGAGCCCTCAGGTAGCCCTCCCGCGCGAGCGTTCCGTCTGTTTCGACGACGGTTTGGCCGAAGCTGCTCTTGAGACGGACGGCGCCCTCGAAGGGAAAGTTGGCCTCCACGGGATCGAGCACGCGCACAGCGATGGCCATGCGGTTCCTGTTCGATAGTGCGGCGAACTGCGCAGAAGCGTGCTCGGGTAGATCCACCAAGTCGCTAAAGAGCACCATGATCGATCCCCGCTTGGCGCGGCGCGCAACCGGCGCCAGCGCCGTTTCGAAGGCACGATCGTCCAGCTCCTCGTCCCCACCTACTTCGATACTCTCCAGGGCTGTGATCAGCCGCTCGAACGCTTCTTTTCCGCCGGAGGCTGGCAATGCCCCCGCCTGACTGCCCCCGACCCAATCCAGCGAAACACTGTCGCCGTTGGCCACTGCGATTCGTCCCATCGCTGCTGCGAGCAAGGCCGCATATGCGAGTTTTGCGGCGGGAGCTTGTTCACTCCTGAAGGACATCGATTGGGTGGCGTCTAGTACCAGGCACAGACGGCGGTCGGTATCGGTTTCGAACTGGCGGATCAGCAAACGCCCATGTCGTGCTAGCGCGCGGTAGTCGAGACGACGGAGGTCGTCGCCTGGAACGTAGTCGCGATGGCCGTCGAACTCCACGCCGCTACCGCGTCGTCGGCTGCGGTGGGCACCCGCATAGGTGCCATCTGCCAAGCGTTGGGCATTCAGGCGTAGGGGCGCGATGGTGCCCCAATCGAGTAGCTGTTTTGGCAGCGGGTGCGTCATGGTTGGGTTTGTTGGCAGGCCTCGATCAGCTTCGGACTCATCATCACCGGGTCCAAGCTGGCTTTCGGATCTTCCTCCATCCATTCGGCGCAGGATTGTTTCGCCAACCCGCGCGCTTCCAGAGCCACGTAAGCTTCCAGCAGCAGTCGGTGAATACGGGCGCGCTGCTTCTTCATCAGCTTGCCTCGTTCGAGGAACGCCGTACCCCGTTGCACTGCTTGAACGTAGTGCCCGAGACTCGTGTCGCGTTCGAGACGGTCCATGTCACGCGCCACGGCTGCCTGCGCGGCTCGCGCCGACCCGCCGAACTGCAGGTTCTCCATCGCGCGTGCCGCCTCTGCAGCGCGGCGCCCCTTGTCCGTCAGGGCGATGTCGACGATCGGGATCAGTACGACTTCACCGCGGGTCAATCGCCGACCTTCCCTGCCGTTGTACTGATCCAAAGCCCATGCCTTCTTGCGATCACCGAGGAACCGATAGGCCAACCCCACGATGGTTTCGTTGCCCGTCGTCACGAAGCGCAAGTTGTACGGCACGATGATTTCTGCGTCGATGGGTGGGGGCAGCCAGGCCTTGGAGTCGTTGGCTTCAGCGAGAAGATGGGCACGATGTTCACCACCAAGCAACTCTTGGGCGAGCCCCTTCCAAGTCTGCCCCTGGCTGACGCGAAGGTAGGCGAGTGCGGGTACCTCCAGGCGCATGCCGGGTACGATGCGGATTCCACCCTGCACATCGAGGCCGTTGGCTGATACCAGCAGGCGCTCGTGTTGGATCTTGCCGTAGAACGTCTCAGCGATGGACGCGAGTGTGTCACCCGGCTGCACGACGTGGATGAACGCAAGAGCTCGTTCGCACCACAGCCACACACTGAGACCTACTGCGACAAGTGCGATGCGCATCGGCATACTGGTTCGGTGGTCTGTCGGGGTGGGCATCATGGGTCAGTCAGGCGACGTCGCCCCGCGCTGCCGGGGAGCGCCGGTCCCCAGCATACAGAGCAGGGGACGAAAAGCTTCAACATTGTGTGCCCTAGATATCGAGCCTTTCTCGACAGTTCCGGCGAGGCCTCACCGTCTGGCCGTCTGGGCGAAGGTTTGTGAGTTCTACGAGGCATCGTCCGCGGCAGCCACGGGGGTGGACGCAGCTTCCACACGTTCTTTGAGCGCGCGGTTCATTGCCTGGAAGCCGGGCAGGGTATCCCGCTCCAGCATGCCGCGCAGGAACGGAACGAGAATGCCGCGGAACTCCTCCCGGTGCACGAGGCGGGTTCCCCCGTCAATCGCCTCCAATTCGAAGATGTGCTCGCCGTCGAAGATGCCTGGCATCATCAGCTTGCCACGCCAGCGGAGCTCTTTTCCCGGGTCCACGCGCAGGAGTCGGGGCTTGAATGTCATGCGGGACTTGCCCTCGGTGCCGACTTCGATATCGAGCGTACTCCCTACCCGCAGTTCACCTTCCATGCGGTGGATGAACGGGTTCCAGGTTTCGAAGCTCGAGGCGTCGGTCAGCACCCCCCAGACAGTCTCGGGGCTGGCGGCGATATCGATTTCGGTGCGCATTTCGTACATGTCGTCTCCTTGTAGCGCATGCAGCGCGGCGATGGCGATGAGTGAAGCCGTGAACGTCACTGTTGCGACTTGGACAACGAGCTTCTTGGTCATGGGTCTCGTTGTACGACCGGACCCCGAGAGCTGCAGTGACCGCAGCGGACGAAAGCATTGACGATCTCTGCCATTCGAAGGCTCGAGAGCGAAAACAGCAGGTCGAAGGGGGGGCAAACGCGTCCCCCCGGCGTGGCGGCCCCGGCGATGCTGCTACGACCGCTGTGCTGTTGGCGTTTTGGGCGGGGCCGGGGAGCGCAGGGCACCGGCGGCGAGCAGGCACAAAAGGGGGCTCACCGTCAGGTGGTAGCGGTCGTCGCCAAAGAAGATCCCGTGGGTGACACTCGTCATCAGCACCGCGCCCCAAGCGTAAGCGCCCACCGGACCCAAGCGCGGGGCGCCTGGTAGTGGTAGGAACGCAACCAAGGGAGACAGGACGATCAACCAGTAGAGCGGGGATTCCGGTAGCGAGAGGGCGTAGAGTGCGAAGCCGATGCTGGCGAGCATCAGGCCGCTCTGAACCAACAAGGCCCGTATGGCACGCTCCGGAGTCCGACTGCTGTCGAGTCTTCGCCAGCGTGGAGCCGCGACACTCAACGCGGCTGCCAACATCAGCAGGTGATGAAACACCGTCAGCAACGTACGCCAGCTGTCCTTCCTCTCTTCTGGCCAGCTTCGAGGATCGGCTTCCCCCAGATACCCCACCACGAAGCTCTCGTGGTTGTAGGTATGTTGGAGCTTCTGCGGGATCATCGACAGCCAACGCAGAGGTGCCTCTGCGATTTTGCGGCGTCCCACTTCGGCCCAGCAGCGATCTTGTTTGACTTGGCCTGGACCCGGACAGCCCCACTCGGCTTTAAGCGCCGTGAAGCGCCCCGTCTCGGTCATCGCGCCGATGGCGAGGTTCCAGCCACCGTTGGTGGACACCAGTGCGCAGCCGTCCATCACGACACAGTTGCGAACCGTCCAGGGCGCGATGCTCAGCATGGCGACGGTAGCGGCGAGCAGCGTCACACGAATCGGTATCCATAGCTTGCTGAGCGTTTGGCGCGGTTGTCGGAGCGCCGCGAGCCAGTCCAAGAGAGCGAGCCTCGAGCCGGAGTTTCGACCGCGGGCGTAAAACCCCGCCAACCACGGTATGGAGAGCAGTGCCGTCGGGCGCACGAGGGTGCCCAAGCCCAAGCTGATGCCCGAGCCTATCCAGCCCAACTTGCGCGTTCGGAAGTGAGCGGCGAAGAGCCCAGCCAGTACGATCGAGAACGCCGACAGCGGCTCGGTCATCAACAGCGCGGTGTAAGCAACGAGCCCCGGGTGAAATGCGCACAGCACACCGGCAATCTTGGAGCGGACTGGGCACAGGAAGTGTCGCGCGAGCCCATACAGGCACACCACGGTGAGCGCTCCGATGAGCGCGTTCGTCAACGGCGCGACCCAGAGTCCGCTTCCGAACACCTTGTATACGAGTCCCAGCATGCCGCTGTAGCCGACGGGGTAGTGGCACCAAGGTTTCCACACCGGGTGCCCGTCGATGATGACGTCCTCGGAGTACCCGAGGCCCTCAGCGATACGGGTTGCGCCAAAGTGGTAGTAGTGCCCATCCCAAACTGGTTCCTTCGCCCAGTACAGCGCGATGTAGATGCGCGGTAGCAGGGCGACGGCAAAGAGCGCCAGCGCGAACCAGGCGTCGCGACGCGCCGAATCGGGCAATTGGCGGCCAGCGAGTTTCAACGGGCCGCTTGTTCTTGCTGCGTTTTCCACTCGCGGTAGCGCTTGAGATAAGTGCGGCTGACTTGCAGGACGTCGAGTTTCAGGTACTTCGCGAGTTCGGTGATGAAGCCCCGCAGATAAACGAATGCAGGCAGCGCTGCGAAGTTCTCTGCCTCGATGGCCTCCAGGTAGGCCTGTGAGATCTTCGTGCGGGCGACGATGTCAGGCAGCTCCACTCCTTGGGACTCGCGCACCTTGCGCAGGAGCTCCCCCGTGAACACCGACTGGGGTGTCAGTTCGCGAGAGAGCTCCTGACGTAGCATTTCACGTTCTGCTTCGAGCGCGGCATCTTCGTCACCGCGGCGGCTCTCGGGCTTGTCCTCCTCGTCGGGAAACGTCGAAACGTCGTATGCCCGGCGGCGCAGCGGATCGAGCAGAGTGTCCTGGGCTTCGTCGATCAGGGCCTGCGCTTTGTCCAGGTCGCCTTCCGGCACGAGGGAAGTGAGCGGCAGACTGCCGCGGGTGTAGATGTCGCGGAGGCGCTTGTGGGCGCGTCGCAGCTCTTCGTCGGATGCGCCGCGGTGGGTCAGCAGCACGTCGTAGAGTGTTGGCTCCGGTTTGAGCAAGGGGATGGCCTCGGCCTGCGCTTCCTGCTTTCTCGCCACCAAGCCGAGCACGCGACGCGAAATGCGCTCGATGTTGCGGGCGCTCTTGCTGGTGGGGTTGTCGATGAGCAGCGGGCGCCGCCGCACCACGCTCAGCCATACCGTGTCGTCCTGCTCGATGTGCCCTGTGTAGTCGATGTGCATCCCCAGATAGCGCTCGGCCATGTCGCGCATCGATAGGCCGAGCTCAGTGTCGGCGCGGGAGCGAGCCGCATTGACGATCAGGCGAGGTCTCAGCTTGGCGAGTTCGGTGGCCCCGTTCTCAGCTAGGCCCGTTTCGAAGCGCGACATGGTGCGCACCAGCTCTTGCGGTGACGGTAGCGGTTCGACCGAGTGCAGAGCGCGGTCCAGTAGGCGGGACTGGAATCGATCCTTGAGCAAGGAGCGACGCATCCGGCGTTGAAACAGCGCTCTGCAAAAGCGATATGCTCCTTCAACCGCGGGCGGATCGGGAGCCGTGACCAGTAAGCCGAGGTCTGCACCCAAGAAGAGGTCCAAGCTCGATGGTGTCGTCCCTGTTCCAAGATCCAGCAACACGTAGTCGACATCTTGCTGTCGCAGCTTGCTCGCCCAGCGCGGTTTTCGGCCGGGGCGAAGCGGAGTGGACTTGCCGAAGTCGTAGCCCTGCGGCAGCAAGCGCAGGCCAGGGATCGGCGTATCGACGACATGGAATTCGTCCACCTCGGAAACGTCGTCGTCCGTCTTCCTGGGCTGCGAAGCCCCCATGTCCAACATCGTGTGCAGGGCCCCGCCAGCGGGGTTCGCGTCCACAACCAAGACCGAGCGGCCCAACTGCGCGAGATAAACCGCGACGTTGATTGTGACGACGCTGGCACCTACACCGCCTCGCGTCCCGGCCACGGCGAGCAGATGCCGGACTCCGGGTGGCGGGGCCGATGGCGGCGGAGTCTGGTTCCAGGGAGGCTCACTCGGGCGCATTCGGCTTGCAGGGCTACCAACTTGCTCACGCCTCCGCTAGTCTCCCCGCATGCTGCGATCGTGCATTGCTGCCGTATTCTGGTGCCTCCTCGTCGGGAGCCAAGCGGCCTGCCAAAGTCAGACTACCGCCAAAGGCGAGCAACCCACCGCGGTGAAGCCAAAAACCATTGAGTTGGACGGTGTAGACACCTCCAAGCTCACGCAACGAGAGAACGAGCAGTGGTCCACCATGGTGAGCGAGCTGCTGGCCCCTTGTTCGGACGAGCCCGTCAGCGTCGCCCAGTGCGTTGCCGAGAAACGCTCCTGCGACACCTGCCTGCCGGCTGCCCGCTTCCTCACCGGCCAGGTCACCAAAGGCAAGACCCGCTCGCAGGCGGAGGACGCGTTCCGCGCTCGGTTCTCTCCCGACGCTGTGAAGTCCGTCGAGGCCGGGGATTCGCCGGCGAAAGGGGCGACCAACCCAGCCGTCACGATCGTGGAGTGGGCGGACTTCGAATGTCCGTTCTGCGGCATGGCCTCGCCACTGCTTGCCAAGACCGCCAAAAAGTATCCCGAGCAGGTGCAAGTCGTCTTCAAGCACTACCCCCTCAGTGCTCACGAGCACGCTGAGAATGCTGCGCGGGCGGCCATTGCCGCGGGCAAGCAGGGCAAGTTCTGGGAGATGCACGATCTGATGTTCCAAAACCAGACGGCACTCGACGACAAAGGCATCGAGCGGTTGGCCAAGCAAGTTGGTCTAGACATCGCCAAGTTCAAGGACGACCTCAAGAGCGAAGCCGTCGCGGATGCCGTGAACGCGGATCGCAAGCAGGCGGACAAGTTGGGATTGCGGGGAACGCCCATGTTGTTCATCAACGGGCGTCACTTCGACCTGGAGACCTTTGACCTGGCCGAGGATCTGGAGCCTTGGATCGAGCTCGAGGTCGAGCTTCGGGCTGGCAAGCCCTCTCAGGGGCCCGCCCCAGCGGTCAAGGAAGCGTCTGGCGACCTGGGCGCGGGAGGAGCCTCGGCACCAGCGACGTCCGCCCGAGCCCCGAACGCTGCCAGGGGTGCCACCGCTGACCGGCCTGCATCGGCCCCGAAAGCTGCCGAGAAAGCAAACTGAGTGCGCTTCAGTTTCGAGGGCCAAGGCTGTTTTCCGACGGGGAAGCACTACCCGGGCATTGCGCACCTCCTCCGGGTGGCTGCCGCAGGCTTGGCAGATGAGTTCGACGCGCAAACCCCGCTTTCCGAGTTGCCCCTCGTGTCCATCGACACCGAGACCACCGGTCGAGACGCTTCGGTGGACCGCATCGTCGAAATCGCCTGTGTGACCCTCGAGGGGGGAGTGATCGTCGATAAGAAGGATTGGCTCATCAATCCTCAGTGTCCGATCCCCCAAGAGGCGTTTGAGGTGCATGGGATCAGCGACGACGACGTCAAAGACAAGCCCACCTTTGCCGAGGTGTTGCCGGAGCTACTCGATGCGCTGCGCGGCCTGGTGCCCGTTGCGTACAACGCAGAGTTCGACCAGAAGTTCATCCTGCAAGAGATCCAGCGCGCTGGCGGAGCCAAAGGGCCGTTGCCTCCCGCCGCACGACCCAAGGTACGTTGGGTCGACCCTTTGATTTGGGCGCGGGAGCTGCACAAGGACGAAAAGAGCAAAGCCCTGGGAGCGATGGCTGAGCTATTGGGAGTGGAGCTCGAGACCGCCCACCGGGCGACCGACGACGCGGCGGCCGCCGCGCTGGTGATGGCAAAGTTTTTCGAGGACGCCCGCGTTCCCGCGTTGTACGGCGCGTTTCTACAGGAGCAGCAGCGCTTGGCTCGTGTGCAAGATGAACAGCGCCAGTACTGGCGCAACGGCTAGCCCGTCTGTCGGCGAGTGTCCTGCTTGGTGCAACACCGCGAGGCGCCATTACAGCCGCAACCCTCGTCATCATTCATGGAGGAGCGGTGAATCCAGGCAGGCGCACGGCCTGCGTAGCACCAGCTCCTGTGTCGCTAGATGTGCGTGCTTCACCTGTTTCAGGGCGGGAACGTCCGTAACCTGTCATGGGGCCACCTAGGCATCTGAACGAGATTCTTCGAAAATCGCACCCAGAAAGGACAATCCGCGATGGCGCACGTCGCAGTGCACTGTGCGTATACGGTCTTTTACCCCTGGCTCCCTCAATCTCGGGATTGGGGCTGGTGCCGCAAAAATGCCGCTGTAGACTCGACAAACCGCTTCGAAAACTCCGCACCTATGCGTACCGGTACTCTACATTCAATCGGCGTCTGGCTTGGCGGCGCCCCGTGGCTTGGCAGCGCCCTGTGGCTCGGTGGCGCCCTGCTCGCCGCCGCGTGTAGCGGATCGGAAGGTACACCGATGCCGGGCGCCGGCACTCCCACCGGTACCTCCGTGGGTCCTGGACCAGCCAGCCCCGCCACGCCGTCGACAGACAGCACGACGCCGCCACCTCCGCCACCCCACTGGTCGTTCATTGCTCCCCAAGCGCTCGTACCGCCGCCGGTGGAGGACGCCGCGTGGGTGAAGAATGAGATCGACAGCTTCGTTTTAGCACGGCTGACGGCAGAGGGTGTGGCGCACTCGGAGCCGGCGTCTCCAGAGAAGCTCCTGCGTAGAGTGACGCTGACGCTGACGGGATTGCCGCCCACTCTCGAACAGATCGACGCCTTCATGGCCGACCCCTCCGAGGAAGCGTATCTGGCGGCCGTGGACCGCTTGTTGTCCTCGCCCCGCTACGCGGAGCACATGACCGCATCGTGGTTGGACATCGCGCGCTACTCGGACACGGACGGCTTCCAGTACGACATCAATCGGCCTGCGTGGCCTTGGCGCGACTGGGTGATCCGTGCGTTCGACACGAACATGCCGTGGGACGAGTTCACGACTCAGCAGCTGGCTGGCGATCTGATCGCGGCACCCACGGACTCCTCGATCCTGGCCACTGCTTTCAACCGCAATCACGCCATTCAGGGTGAAAATGGTCTGCTGAAGGACTCCTTCCGGGACCGTTACGTTTCTGACCGCGTGGAAACGTTGGGCAAAGGGTGGCTGGGTCTCACGCTTGGCTGTGCCAAATGCCACGACCACAAGTACGACCCGATCCTGGCTGAAGATTTCTACCGACTCTACGACTGTTTCAACCAGATCGACGAGAAGGACAACGGCCCGACGAGCGAGTTCTCGCCCGCCATGGATCTGACTAGCCCGCTGACGGCTGGGGTCGTCGCCGATCTCGACACGCGCATCAAGAATCTGGAAGCCGAAGGAGCCGCCCAGAATGTCATCGACGAATTGGTTTGGGAGCGAGGTGTCGCCAACAAAGAATTGTCGATGCGCATCATGGCCGACATGAACCCGGGGCGGCCAACTCACAAACTCGCCCTCGGCGCCTACGATGCTCCCTACGGCGATCCCGTCAAGTGCTCCGCCCCCGCCTCGTTGCCCCCGTTCCCAGAAGGCGCTCCGCAAAACCGACTGGGATTGGCACAGTGGCTCACGATGCCGTCCAACCCGTTGACGGCACGGGTTACGGTCAATCGCTTCTGGCTACACCACTTTGGCCGCGGTCTCGTGCCCGAGATCGACAACTTTGGCGTCCTGACTCCAGCACCCGAGTACCTCGACCTGCTAGATTGGCTCGCCGTGCACTTCATCGAGTCAGGGTGGGATGTCAAAGCGCTTCACCGCCTGATCGTGACCTCGAACACGTTCCGTCAGAGTTCACACACTGATGAGGCAACTCTGGCTCAGGATCCGCGCAACGCCCTGTACGGCCGCGGGCCGCGCTTCCGCCTGCCAGCAGAAGTCCTCAGGGACATGCCTTTGATGGTGAGTGGTTTGTTGGTGGAGCGCATTGGCGGCGTTCCCGCGTATCCCTATCAACCGCCTGGGCTGTGGGAAGAGTTGTCCTGGGAGAGCAATGTGCTGTCGTATCCGCAAATGGCGGGGGACACCCTCTACCGCCGCAGCCTCTACAGCTTCTGGAAGAAGACGCTGCCGCCTCCGTTCATGTCGCTCTTCGACGCGCCGGACCGAGAATACTCCGTGGCGTATCGCGAAAATGCCATCACGCCGTCGCAATCGCTGGCGTTGCTCAACGATAGGCAATTCGTCGAGGCTGCGCGAGCGCTGGCGACACGGGTGCTCACGGCCTCGGGCGGTAGCATCCCTGAGGCGATGTCTATGGCGTTTCGCATGTTGACCGCTCGACAGCCCAACGAGGCAGAGCTCGGCATCATGGCGGACCTGTTCGATACCCAGGTGCAAGCATTTGTCGAAGTGTCAGCGCCAGAGACCCCCCAGGCTGACGTGGACCACGCGGCACTTTCGCAGGTGATGCGCGTGCTGTTCAACCTCAGCGAAACGGTGACCCAGGAGTAAGTCATGAGCAGCATCAATCGACGTGATCTGTTGAAGCTCGGTGGTCTCGGCCTAGGCATGAGTGCCGTGGGGGCAGCTTTGTCGCGCTCTGAGGTGTTCGCGCAGACGGAACTCCAGGCCCGCGCCAAGCGTGTCGTGTTCATGTTCCAGGCTGGCGGTCCTTCCCAACTCGAGAGCTTTGACCCGAAACCCCTGCTCAACGACCTGCGCGGGACGGAGCTTCCCGCCTCGGTCCAAGGCGGCCAACCCATCACCACGATGACCTCGGGTCGTGGCCCGCTGCTGATAGCCAACTCCTTGGTAGGCTTTCAGCAGTATGGCCAATCAGGCATGTGGGTGAGCGACATCTTCCCCCACATGGCCTCTGTCGTCGATGAGCTCTGCCTCATCAAGTCGATGAAAGCCACTGCCATCAATCATGGGCCGGCGACCGACCTGATGATCACCGGCTCGCAGATCATCGGCAAACCCAGCATCGGGTCCTGGATCAGTTACGGTCTAGGTAGCGCCAATCCCGACTTGCCGAGCTTCGTCGCGATGCAGTCGCAGTCCAAAGTGGCGTTTGTGCAGCCTCTTTCCAAGCGACTTTGGAGTTCCGCGTTCATTCCGGTTTCCAACGCAGGCGTCGCCATGCGACCTGGCGAACGCCCGGTGCTCTATCTTGACGACGGGCTGGGGCTGTCCGAGACCCGCCGGCGAGAACTGTTCGAGGCGCGAGCAGCGTTGGACGCTGAGCACGCGCTCATCACCGGGGACCCCGACATTCCTCAGCGTCGAGAGGCGTATGAAGTCGCGGCGGCGATGCAGACTTCCATCGCGGAGCTGTCGGACTTGAGCGACGAGACGGAGGAGGCTTTCGCACTATATGGTCCGCAAGTGCACACTCCGGGGTCGTTTGCTGCGAATTGTTTACGGGCGCGGCGACTTCTGGAGCGCGACGTGCGCTGCATCATGCTGATGCATCGCGGCTGGGATGCCCACTACGACGTCACCAAAGAGATGGGTACTTGCGCACTCGATACGGACCAGCCCACCGCGGGGTTCATCACGGACCTCAAACAGCGCGGCTTGTTGGACGATACCCTCATCGTGTGGGGCGGAGAGTTCGGGCGCACGGCATATTCGCAGGGTGAGATTAGCGCTGAAGACCACGGTCGGGACCACCACCCGTACTGCTTCCCGATCATCATGGCAGGAGCCGGCGTGCAGCATGGTTTCATCTACGGCGAGACGGACGACTTCAGCTACAACGTCACTTCCAACCCGGTAGGTGTTCATGACCTGCATGCAACGATCCTGAACATCCTCGGTCTCGACCAGCACCAGCTGACATACTTCCACGAGGGTCGCGAGCACAAGTTGACCGATCTCGGGGGGCGGGTCATCACGGATATCCTGACCTGACGTCAGCGTACGGCATCGTCGGGGCCCGCGGAGCGTTGAGATTGCCCCGTGGAGTGCGGACTGTTCCGACACTCATCCAAACGCAGGACGGCACCGGGAGATAGAATCTCAGTGCCGAGGTGGAGCATCGCGCGATGGAGCGCCGCATTGCACCGCGTGACCCAGTGTCCGCCCGCGGCAGCGGACCTGGCCGCGCATTTGCGCTGGTTTCCAATTCTTCCTGTTTTCTTCTGCCACTCGCGGTCTGGCGGTGCTGAGCCTTCATTTTTCCTCTTCGGCAGAACCCCAAAAGTATGCGGAGCTTGGATCCCAAGCGGTAGAAGAATAACGGATGCTCCTCGACGGTACTGTTGTGATCAACGTTCAATTTGCTCCAAGCGCGACGGCACCCGTCCCTGGAGTGTGCCGGTAAGCGTGGCTCTGCGCGCTCTATGCGGGTAGATTGCTTCGCCGTGCGCAAGCGCGGAGGAGAACCATGAGCATCCGTGGAAATACTCGCAAGCCGTCGTTCTGTCGCAATGGCTGCCCGGGCAGGGCCGTTGTCGGCCTTGTCGTTTTGACACTGTCGGCTTCCATCGGGTGCGCAGGCGGCGCTCAAGACGAGGCGAGCTCTGGTGCGGCCGCCATACCGACGACGGCGGGAACTGGTAGCGCGCAGCTTCCGGGCGCGGCGGTGGAGCCGAGCAACGGTGCTGGCATGGGGACAGCAGAACCTGCAGCTGTCCCTCCGACGGGCTCTGGCGAAGTGCCCGCCAATGCGGGACCGACCGTTGCGCCAGAGACCGTGCCGGGGCAAGACGGGGCGACCGCAGTCGATTGTGCGACCATTCAGCGGCCTCCCACGCCGTTGAGGCGGCTGACACGTTTTGAGTACAACAACACCGTGCGGGACTTGTTTGGCGTTACATCTTCGCCAGCGGACGCCTTCCCCGCCGACGAAGTGGCTGACGGCTTCAGCAACAACGCCCTGGTTCTCACTGTTTCGTCTCTGCACGCCGAGCGCTACGTCGAAGCAGCAGAAGGCATCGCGGCTGAGGCGGTGACTCGACTCCCAGACATTCTGCCGTGCGACCCCACCGAGGTGGGCGAAGAGGCCTGCGCCTTGTCCTTCGCCCAGACTTATGGGAGGCGCGCTTTCCGCCGCGCCTTGGAGCAGGCGGACATCGACACGCTGATGGAGGCGTACGCTGTCGGCGACAGTTTCGAAAAAGGTATCGAAGTGATGATTCGCGCGATTCTCCAATCGCCGCACTTCATCTTTCGCGTCGAGTACACCGGGGCGGACACTCCGAACGCTGGCATGGTTCGCCTGAACGGGTACGAAACTGCCACACGCTTGTCGTACTTGCTTTGGGGTAGCGGTCCTGATGACGCGCTACTGGATTTAGCAGCCGGCGGTGGTTTGGAAACGCCAGAGCAGGTTGCCGCTACGGCACGTCAGATGCTCGCCGATCCGAAGGCGCGCGCCGCTGTAGCGGAGTTCTATCGCCAATGGCTCGGTGTGACCCGCTTGGGCATCACGACGAAGGATCCAGAGCGCTTTCCAGCGTGGAGTGTCGAGATGCGCACCGCGATGGAGGCCGAAACTCAAGCTGTTATCGAGCAGCTAATTTGGGGACAGGATGCGACGCTGACTGAGTTGCTCAATGCGCCGGTGGGCTACGCGTCGGGGCCCCTGGCCGAGCTCTACGGAGTCGCGCCGACCGATGCCGTGGTGACGCTGCCGGCCGAGCAACAGCGTGCGGGCGTGTTGACGCTGCCGGGGTTCTTGGCAGTGACGTCCCATCCTGACCAGACTTCCCCGGTGCTGCGCGGCAAGTTCGTGCGCGCCAAGCTCTTGTGCCATGTCCCGCCGCCGCCGCCCGACGACGTGGATGCGACGCCTCCGGACCCCAACGCGGCTACGGCCCGGGAGCGTTTCAGCTCACACTCCGAGTCTCCGGCGTGCGCTGGCTGTCACGCATTGATGGACCCCATCGGGTTTGCCTTCGAGAGTTTCGATTCGATGGGGAACTTCCGCACGATGGAGGCAGGCCAAGTGATCGATCTCTCGGGTGAGTTCGTGCAAACGGATGACCTGGACGGTTCCTTCGTTGGCGTTCAGGAGATGGCGCAGAAACTTGCGAGCAGCCAGCAGGTCAAAGACTGCCTGACCACGCAGTGGTACAAGTTCGCGATGGGCCGAGGCGACGAGGAGGGTGATGCCTGTTCATTGTCGCCACTACAGGATTCGTTCACTGCCGCGAGCGCGAACTTGATGGAGCTCGTCGTGGCGACGACACAAACGGAGGCGTTTCTTTACCGCCGAGCCGCCATGGAGGTGACCCAATGATACATCGAGCACGACAGCGCGCTGGGCTGACGATGCCGCGGGCGCCGCGAATGTCTCGTCGCAATCTGATGCGAGGGGCACTTGCCGGAACGGCTGCGATACCGCTCTTGAACATCGAGCGCGCCCGAGGATTGGAGGCCGCGCCGACACGACTCGTCGTGATGGCAACCCCCAATGGGACCCGCAACGAAATGTTTTGGCCGACAGACAACGGCGGCTCGCTGACATTTCCCCAATACACTGCGCCGCTGGAGCCCTTCCAGGACAGATTGCTGTTTCTGGACAACATCACCCACAACCCCACGGTGGTGGGAGACAATGGCTTCAACGGGGCGATGAACGGTTCGGAGCACGCCCGCGGGATCGGTGGGTTGCTCACCGCTCGGCCACTGGGTACCGGGACGTTTGAGAGCTTCATGGCAACCTCTGGTTGGGGCTCCGGCATCTCGATCGACCAGCACCTGGCGCAGGTCCTCAATCCGCCGACGACCTTTCCCACTTTGGAACTCGGCGTGCACGTTCGCGACTCGGAGGTTCGTGGACGCATCTCCTACACGGGTGCAGATCAGCCCGTGCCGCCCCGCGAGGAACCCGCGGACGTGTTCAACGCGCTGTTTGCGAATGCGGTCGCTGCCGACCCAACAGACACGACCGCCGTCGATCCCGTCATGGAGCAGCTGCGCGCAGAACGGCGAAGTGTCTTCGATTTGACACTTCGCGAGATCCAACGCCTCCAGAATCGTCTAGGGGCCGAGGATCGCGTGAAGTTGGATGCGCATCTGTCCGCCGTTCGCACCATCGAAGAACGCCTATCCGTTTCTTTGGCTGATGGGGGTGGTCTGATGACGGGGGGCAACTGCACTGTTCCGCCAGAGCCGGGAGCCATCGACCTGATAGATGACATGACGATGGAAGAAACGGGCCACTTGCAAATGGACTTGGCTGCAGCTGCCCTCGCGTGCGACCAGACCCGCATCATCACCATCCAGTGGAACTACGCGGAGAGCGAGCATCAGTTCCCGTGGTTGAACATCAACGGCGCCCACCATGACATCTCTCATCAGTGGAACGGAACGGGTTACGAGCAGTATGGGCAGATCCACGTCTGGTTTGCCGAGCAGGTAGCCTATCTGCTGGAAAAGCTCGACTCCTACCAAGAGGGCGAAAGGACCTTGCTCGACAACACCGTCGTTTTTTGGGGGACCGAGATTGGCGAGTCTCCCCAGCACGACTTGCGGCGCATGCCGTACATGCTTGCGGGCGGAGGAGGCGGCAAGCTCAACACTGGGCGAGTAGTCACCTACGGCGAAAGTACCGCCAAGGACAACAATCAATTGCTCGTGACGCTAGCCCAGGTGATGGGAGCTTCCGAGGTGACCTCCTTCGGGGACGAATCGGGGGCAACCGGCGACTTGCCCGATCTATACGTCTGATTCTCACCCTAGAGACGCCTGATAGAGCACCTTGAGGCAAGCGTAGACAGCGGTCTGCTCGTTGCCGTCGGGCGCGATGTCGCCGGCGTCTACCAAGATGCGGCAAATGTCTCGGGCCGTGCGCTTGCCGTCGATCAGTGCCAACACCTTGGCCACGGTGGGGTGGGGCGCTTCGAAGTGTTCCAGACCATCAAGTCTTGGGATCGCGGTGCGGGCTCTGGTCTCGGCGCGTAGCCAGTTGGGCTCTGTGGAGGGCTGGGCAGGCGCCGTGATCTTCTTCGTGGCATGAAAGGTCAACACGGTTTCCGTGCGGCCCTGACTCGAGTAGGGCGAGGCGAAGTGCGGCCCTGCCTGGTACCTGGCGTGGGTCACTCGGAAGCCCCCTCGCGCGACGAGATGCAGATACTCGTCGGCGGCGTAGCGGTGTGCGGGAGCTGTGTGAGAAGGGTCGTAGACGAACGGGCCGTGGTTGATCCAGCTCCCTCCTTCTTTCAGAAGGTCGTGCACGAGCAACACGATGCTTGCAGCGTCTTCTGGGACTTGATCCACGAACCACGGGGTGATCACCGTGTCAAAACAACCGCGAGCGACTGGCGGATCCAGACCATCACCGAACAGAAGGACAAGCCCTTCCGGCGGGGCATTGGCTGCGGTGATACAGTGCTCCACTGCGGCGAAGGAAGCGCGTCGCGGGTGGGCTGGCAGCTCGTAGAGCCTGACCGACTCGCCCCGCATCAGCTTTTGAGTCACCAAGAAGGGTAGCGGGTTTACGTCCACCGCGAGCAGTGTGCTCGGGGCCGAAAGACGATTGCCGAGTTCCCAGGCCAACCGCGCGGTGCCGGCCCCCAGGATCAGCGTCGTGCCCAAGTGGACCTCTCCGGGCAACAGCTCGACGATGGCCTGCACGGAAGGCGCGACTTCGTCGACCTCGGGCGGCCAGGCCCAGTCTCGATGGACCAGGGTGTAGTAGGAGAGGATCGAGCTGTCAGGTTCGCCTCGGGACGAGGGCTGATGTGGCTCGATGCCGACTTCGGCAAAGAGGCGCGTCACCGCATCGCGGTGCTTCGGGAGCGCGTCTGCGACGGCCGCTAGGCGCTCTCTGGTGAGAGGCCCGGCGTTTTCCTCGACGAGCGCTGCACAGACATGCCGTGTCGCCTCGTCCGTTTCTGCAACGAACCTAGCTAACGATTGGCCCCACTCCCGAATCAGTGTGTCGGGCTGCTGAGTCAGCACCCGCAGATCTCCAACCCATGGGTATTGCCGGCTGCACACGGAACATCGAAGTGGAGTTCCGATGGGCTCGTTGCTCAGCGCGCCGTGGCACGCTGGGCAGCGCAGTAGGTCTTGTAGGTCGGGCGACAAGGCGCGGATAGGTTAGTTCAGGAGGGCAGGGCCCTGAAAGGTCCGCGCCCCGAGTCGCTCGTGTTTGCTCAGCTGATCAATTTGGCTTCAACGCTGATCTCCGTGCCTGCATACAGACGGGAGATCGGGCACTTCTCTTTTGCCTCAGCCGCCAGCTCTTGGAAAGCTGCGGCGTCAATCCCGGCGACCTTGGCTTCGCAGACGAGGGAGATGGACGTGATTTTGGGGCCGTTGTCCTGACCAAGTACCACGGTCGCCGTGGTGCTCACGCTCTCCGGCGTGAGATCGCGCTTGCTCAGCAGCGCGGACAGGAACATCGAGTAGCAGCCAGCATGAGCAGCGCCCACGAGTTCTTCAGGATTGGTGCCTTCACCTTCTTCGAAGCGAGACGCGAACGTGTAGGGGCCTTCGAATGCCCCGTACGTCATGGTTCCCTTGCCCTCTTTCAGCGTGCCATTCCAAACGGCAGAAGCTTTTCGTGTCGTCATTGTCGTGCTCTCCTTGATGTGAGCCAGGGCTCACACGCCCGGCGTGGCCACCGGATACCTCAGGCTCTTCGGTCTCACAACCACGACGCGAATTCTTTGCGCCGAACCCCGAAATTGGTCCGACTGCCCGCCGGTCAACAGCTTTCAGGCGCAGCTCCACACAAACCTTCAGACTTTGCGAGCCTGACCGGTTCATCAGTAGTTTCTGGGTGCCGCTACCCCGACCCGGTGTCTGGCGCTGCTGACACCGCCAGCGTCCTCGCTTGGGTCGCTGGTGGTCGCGGGCTGCCGTCTGGCCCCGCCGCAGGCCGTCCCAAGCACGGTGACCGCGCCGGGCGGACATGGCCCCGGTGCCGCGAACGGCGGGAGCGGGATTTCGACTGACGAGGATACTTATGTGTGTTCACTCGGGATGGCATGCAGTGAGCGCCTCGTGAAACATTGGTGACTGTCGCTTTTTGGTCCCCCGTGCCGGGTAGGTACAATTCGTACACGGAACCTCTTTTCACTTCACCCAAGGCCGCTCATACTGCGCCCATGGCCGAGTCGAGCGCGAAGGACGAGCAGCCGTCATCGCATCCTGAGTGTCCTGTGGTTCCCGGTGAGCTTCTGGGGAACAAGTATCGGATCGAGAACGTGATCGGCCTTGGCGGGATGGGCATTGTCGTTTCTGCGTGGCACACGGAACTCGATCGACGTGTGGCC
Source organism: Polyangiaceae bacterium (assembly GCA_050298815.1). Taxonomy (GTDB): domain Bacteria; phylum Myxococcota_A; class Polyangia; order Polyangiales; family Polyangiaceae; genus SZUA-265. The sequence continues at coordinate 321,569 of JBNKUV010000073.1, read as the reverse complement.
ATCAAGTTTCTATTGCGCAGCTTCGCCAATCACCCGGAGGCGTCCGAGCGCTTTCGCCGGGAAGCCCGAGCTGCAGCTCGTATTCGTAGTGAGCACGTCGTTCGTATCTCGGATGTGTCGACCTTGGATGATGGCTTGCCGTACATGGTCATGGAGTATCTCGAGGGGGAAAACCTCGAGGCATTGCAGGCCAAGGTGGGGCGTTTCACCTTGCCGGAGGTGGCCGCCATCGTACGTCAGGCGTGTGATGCCTTGGCTGATGCCCACGTCAATCGCATCGTCCATCGGGACTTGAAGCCGCCGAATATCTACCTCGTGCATCGAAACGGACGGCCACCGCTGGTCAAGGTGTTGGACTTTGGCGTCAGCAAGTCGTTGGCATTGCAGACAGCGCCTCACCTCAAGATCACTCAGAACACGATGCTCGTGGGTTCCCCGCTTTACATGTCACCGGAGCAGTTCGAGACCGACAAGGAGATCGACACACGGTCGGATATCTGGGGTCTCGGCGTCTTGATGTTCGAGTTGCTGACGCTGCAGATGCCGTTCAACGGTGACTCGGTGCCCCAAATCATTCGCTCGGTGATCCTCGGTAAGAGGAGGCCGCTCGAGGACATCAACGTGGACGTTCCCGCCGAATTCGAGGCGGTGCTCGACCGCTGCATGGCCGTGCAGCCCGATGACCGTTACACCGACGTGCACGAGTTGTCGGAAGCGCTCAGGCCGTTTGCCGGAGAGGCGCGGACATGGGCGGAGCGCTTTGAGGAGCACCTGCAAGCGAAACCGGCGCCCGCACTTGCCTACGGTCCAGCGTCCGGGCTGGAAACTGACAGGCCATCGTCGGCGCGCGACGCGTGGTACGTGCCAGGCGATCGGAGCTCCGAAGCGCCGAGGGCGGACTCCCTCGAAGACGACGACGCGCCACTGCCGCCGATCCCGAAAAACCAGCGTTGGCTGATGCCATTGTCTGCGGCGGTCGCGTTTGTCGGTGGTTTGGCGTTCCTGTTTCATGGTGGGGACCAGTCGGGCCCCGCGCATCGCGATGCTGCCGACGGAGACTCCAGAGTTGCAGCCGCGGAGTTGCCTCGCTCCGAGCCCGAGGCGGCGACACGGGAGGCGCTTGCCGAGCACGCACCGCCCCCACCTCCGGCGAACGCGGCTGTGGACGAGTTGAAAGCAGACGCGACCGAGACCGGGGTTCAGGCTCGCTTGAAGCAAGTGATGCGACCTCCACGGCCCGCTGGCGACCTCCCGGCGAGCAATCCAGCCCGCGAGTTTTCACGGGCGGCCATGTCACCGCCGTCGTCAGAGGGGACACCAAGCAGCGCCGTCGTCGGGAGAGGGACGAACCCTCCTTTGGTAAGCTCGCCATTTGTAACGGCGCGACGACCTCTGCCCACCTCGTTCGAGCTGGCGGCGTCGCACGACGGCGTTCGGGGGAGTATTCACTCGGCGCCGGCAAGGTTCTCCGAGCGGGACGGAGCCGGCAACGATGCAACGCCAACCGAGGCTCCGACCTCGTCCGTTGCGTCCGCCCCGTCGGCGAACCCCCCACTTGGAAGAGTCGGTGCGCCAACGGATTCGCCGTCGACGGAGTCGTCGGGTCGTTCAGACTCGGCGGAGCCCCCGCCTACCGAGGCACCACCCGAGCCTCCGGTAAGCGCAGACGAGCCTGTGCCAGCACAGAAAGCAGGTCCGGGGAGCTCCGCAGACTCGCCCCCACCGGGTTCGGGTCCCCCACAAGCCGCGCCGCGCCAAGACGCACCGCCTCCGCCGAGTCCGTCGACGCCACGATAGGTCGAACGCTAGAGCACCGAACAGGTCGAAAACGCGAGTGATTTCAACCTGTTCGGTGCTCTAGGGCGCGTCGCCCAGCAATTGTATGCCCGGTAGTGTCTGCGCGCTCTTTTCGCGGGACAACTCCAGGAAGCGACGCAGCGGTGGGCGCTTGGTTTCGTCGGCGCGCACGGCCACGTACAGTTGACCCCATAGACCGCTCTCGCTGAGCCCGATGGAGCGCACGATCCCCTTGTCAACGGCGTCCGCGATCGCCCAGCTTGGAAGGGCCGCGATCCCTCTGTCGTTGGCAACCCATTGCACGATCATCAGAGTGAGTTCCGCGGTGGTGCGGGTGGTGTGAACGCCCGCGGGTTGCAGGAAGTGACGGTACACGTCCAATCGTTCCACCTCGACGGGGTAGGTGATGAATACCTCGCCTTCTAGATCAGCGGGCTCCACATGCGAGCGGTCCGCGAGCTCATGGTCCGGGCACACCAATAGACGCGTTTCGTAGCGAAATAGCCTAGCGTAGCGCACCAGTTCATCCTCCACCGGATCCGTGGCCACCACGGCGTCCACACGACCGTCCTTCAGGGCATCCAGCGCAGAGAACAGCGCATCAAGCTTTAGGTCGAGATCGACGTCTGGAAACTCTGAGCGAAACGCGTCCAAAGTTGGCAGTAGCCAGTCGAAGCAGGAGTGACACTCCAGGGCGATGTGCAAGCGCCCCCCACTACCGTCCGCGCTGCGCATGAGTTCGTCGGCCGTCCTCTCTACCTCCGGCAATACTTTGCCCGCCAGGGTCAGAAGACGCTCTCCAGCCCGTGTGAAACGGACCGGTTTGGTCTTCCGCTCCACGAGGCGCACGCCAAGGGAGCCTTCGAGTTCGCGCAGTTGATGGGAGAGGGCGGATTGGGTGACACCCAGGTGGCGCGCCGCGGACACCAAGCTGCCCTCCCGTTGAAGTGCGGTCAGGGTGGCGAGGTGTCTGAGTTCGATGGGTTGTCGCGGCGGCATCGGATTCGATGTATAGCGCGCCGCCCCCGCCTTGCCCCAGGTCATCGTTTCATGGTGGGTGAGCCGGAGGTTTTTCGGCTCAAGCTTTGGCGCGACGGTCCGTTCCCCTTGGCATGTCCGGCATATCAGGCATCGCACCCGCTCAGACATCGGCAGTGGCGGGAATTCGCGACGGCATGCAGCGCTTCGACAAAGCCGCTCACGACGTGGCGGTGGCCGGGCCCGCAGCGCATAACGCGGCGGTGCTCGAAATCTCGCCAGAGGCGCGCGCCGCCAGCACCCAAGCTTTGGGCGCTGGGTTGGAGGGAGCGATGGTCGACTCTCGCGTTGCCAAGTACCAGGTTGCAGCCAATGTTCGAACGCTGCAGACGGCAGACGAGATGAGCAAAGAACTCATCGATCTCGCTGGTGGTTGACGAAAGCGTACGAAACCGCCTGGCACGTCGCGTCCCCGGACGCCGAACCTCTCGCGTCCTGAGCCGGGTGACCGGAGCGTCTGCTCGTGTCGGACCGCGCTGTGTCAATCCGACGCGACGGCGCTCACGCATACCGCAAACACACACGCGTTAGCGGGCGGGCAGTGGGCATGCGCAAGGCACTCGGTTCCACGCCGGCAGTACTGGTCGACGCAGTAGTGTCTCTCGGCGCAGTCCGCATTGATCTCACACAGGGAAGGTTGGCCGAAGGAGCCCGGATCGCCGGTACACTCATTGTTTTCGCAGACGCTCTGCCCCGGACAATGACTATCAAGTAGGCACTGACCAAAGAAGACGCACCGGTCGTCGATGCAGACCGAGTCTTCGCCGCAGTCGCCGTTCTCCATGCAACCGGTGCTGGCGTCTGCACCAGCCTCCACCACCAGCGGAGCCAGAGCTTCCAAGCTCTCACGCGGAGCCGTGCGCCCACACGACACCGCGAACAGGGCGGTAAGTATCAAGCTGGGGATGAGTTTGCGGCGCATGGACACCAACACTTCGTCACAGATTACGGACGCAGGCAGCCTTTGGTTCATGGTTCGACGAGGCGCAGCGGCATCAAAAGTACTTCTAGCACTTCGATTGCCGCTGCACCGGTGTCATTGAAGGCGACGACCCTCCGCACTCGCTACGACACTGGCGCCGCATGTGGGCAGCCAGGGTGTGGCATATTCACCCGCCGCGCAACTTCACTACGTTGAAGCATGGGGGGCGAGAGGCGCAAACCCGGCGCGCGCTTTCCAGCGATCGGGTGACCGCAACGGCGTGTGCGACATCAATCAGCAGGGCACGGCGCCCCGCACGTAGTAGTCCTCCCGTCAGCGCACAGAGTGGGCTCTCCCATCGCACAATAGTCGAATCTGCAACCTGGCTCTCCCGGCGCCCCCGTCTCGCAGAGGAGTACACACGCCGAACTCGGACCGCAGCTGGCTGAGCAGTTGCCATCCTGACAGGTGAATTGGCATTCGCTGTTGCCTTCGCAGCCGCAGTGCCCGTTGGCGCAGCTGCCGCTGCAGTGTGTGTCACTTCCACACCCAACGTGACACGGGCCAGCCAGGCACTCGAACTCGCAGCTTGACCCCGATTCGCAGGTGCAGTCGCCGTTGGCGCAGGTTCCTGAGCAAGTCGTGCCCCGTGCGCAATCGACGTGGCACGGTGGCGTTTGACAGCTGAAGTCACAGTGGCTGTCTTCGCCGCAGGTGCACTCGCCATTCGCGCACTCGCCGTCGCAGCGCTCGTTGCCTCCTTGGCACTCGACGTGGCACGGGGGCGAATCGCAATCGAAGCTACAATCACCTCCTTCGAAGCAGACACAGAATCCGTCGCCACAATCGTGGTCATCGTCGCAAGCTGAAACGGCGAGGGTGACCAAAAAGACGCTCAGTGCGTTCGGGAGCCTCACGTCGCCAGATTGCAGTCGAAGGTGCATGATGGCAAGGGGGTGCGAAACTCGTCATACGTTCATTGGAACGGTACGAGGGGCGAGAAACAGCGGTCGGGCGAAGCAGTCTCGGTGCTTGCGGTATGACTGGGCCTGTCACAGGGTAGCGGCGATGTTTGGAAGAATCGACCTGGGTGCGGGTGGTAGACTCGTGATCTGGGCACAACGTTGGGGAGGTTCTGCACCCGGGTGGGTGCTGCTTCTTCTGACCTTGGGCCTCGTCACCTGCGGTCAGCGACAGGTCGCCGCCGAGAGTGCATCAACTCCGTCATCGACGACGGCGGTCGTGCAGAGGAGCCCGCACAAGGTCTTCCTCTGGACCACGCAAAGCGACGTCGCCAGCGCGCACATCCTCGGATCGATTCACCTCGCCAGCCCGGACATCTACCCGCTGGATGGGCGCATCGAGGCTGCATTCGAGGCTAGCACGACTCTCGTTTTGGAGACCGACCTCGACGAGGAGTCGCTTTCTGAACAAATGGAGCAGTTCGTTCAGGAGGCGCTGCTTCCACCGGGGCAGAACGCCTACGACGGTCTGGACCCTGAACTGCGCACCCGACTGCTGAGGCGAATGGAGGAGTTGGGCCTCGATGCGGCGCGTTTGGCCGGTTTCAAGCTGTGGTTCATCACGATGATGGTGTCGGTGGGGGCGTTGGAGCAGGCTGGCTACAGTGGGGAACACGGCATCGATCACCACTTCTATCGGCGCGCCCAACGACGAAACATGCCTGTGCTCGGCTTGGAGCAGGTAGAGACGCAGTTGCAGTTGTTGCTCGCGATGAGCGCCGACGCCAGACAACAGGATCTGAGAAATGCGCTCGATGCAGATGAGTCCAAACGCCTCGGTGTTATCTTCGAACAATGGCAGCAGGGGCTTTCCGAGGCTTTGTTGGCGGATATCGAGTCGACGGCCAAGGAGTACCCCGCGCTGTACGAGGAGTTATTCCTCAAGCGCAACATCGTCATGGCTGACGGAATTGCCAGGTTGCTGAACCAACCCGGCCACTACTTCATCATCGTGGGGGCCGGGCACCTTGTCGGAAGGGACAACGTGCTTCAGTTGCTCACCCGCCGCGGGCTGTCGGTGCGTCAGCGATGACGCACAAAGAAAGAGGCTAGCAGCCAGTGAGGGGCGGCTCGGCAGTCCAGGGCAACGTCTACGGGCGAACGAGGTCGCTCACCGCGAAGACGATTGCCGGTGCTCCTCTGCGAACAGAAGCGCGGTGGGGTGTTCCCGGGTCAATCCATATGCCCGCCCCCGCCTCCAGCGCTACTGTCTCGCTTTCGAACTCGAGATGTAGCGTGCCCTGCACGACAAAGAGCGCGTGGCTACGTTCGCACCAATTGGGGTCGTCAAACCCCGGCTCGAACTGCAGCAGAGTCATCCCGCCGTCGGCGACCTTCTTCTGCTCGAGGGGGTGAGCGCCTTGGGCCCAAGGAATGTCCGTGAAGTTTGCAGTGGAGTATCCCATTGGCTCGTTGGGTCAGCGAGGTGTATCGCAGACGACATCTTCAGGCGGCAGGCCCGTGTTGCACAAATTCTCGTAGTTCATCCCGTAGTGAGCGTCGATGAATTCAGAGACGCGCTCCTCGTCGAAACAGTTGCCCTTGAGATGGTAGCCCCAAGCAGTGGCCGCGAACGGCACATCCAAATCGGGATCGGGGGCGACTACTAGGCGGTGAGGGACGTCAAAACACAGAGCGTCCAACGGGAAATCAGCGTAGAAGGTTTCCAAGGCACCGACCAGATCTTGGCACGACTCGCCTCGTGCTTCTACGAGCTGGCAATTGTAGAGCAACGCCACGGCGCTGTGTTCGAGGGTGTGGAGAAGAAAGCCAACGGGGATGGGCTCCCCGTACACACCGAATGACGCCCACGAGGGGTAGTGAGCACCGGACGTCGGAGGGTTCGAGTGCGGGGTGAGTTCTGAGCACAGAGCAACGTGGTCACCCGGTTCCTGCACGATCGCGCATTCGACGAGGTCGCATGCCACCGGGTCGTCGCAGCTTGCTGGCGTCGCTAGTCCGCCGTCCGAAGCCACCTCGGCACCTTCGCGCGGGCCGTCGGGTGAGCCGGTGTCCGCAGCCTCCGCGCCACCAGCCGCGTCTGCATCATCAGTCGATTGGGAAGCAATTGGCTCGGCGTCCGTGAGAACTCCCGCATCCGCGGACGATAACCCGTCGTCGCCGGCATCTCCGGTATCGGGCGTCGCGTCGGTGTCTCCCCGGCTTGTTTCTTCGGTTGCGGTCTCGTGCTCATCGGTCGACTCCGTACCGTTCACCGGGTCGGCGTCGGTGTTCGACAGGTCGTCGTCACCATTGCCACCATTGTTGGAACAGGCAATGAGGACAGCCGAGACGGCCGCGGGCCAGGACCCATCGGCAAAGGAAACCAGTCGCATGATCTCCGTCAGATGTCGCCGTTGAGTGGATCGTATGCGCTGCTTCCAGCTTTCTTCTTGGCTGGCTTGGCCGCCGCCCGCTTGACCGCGTTCTCCATGTTCATGCGGAGAAAATCGTCAGTTCCGGGAGCGGGCATGGGAGTGGATTCGGTTTCCGCCTTGACGGCGGCCTTCTTGGTGGTGGCCTTCTTGGTGGTCTTGGGAACGCTGGTTTGGTGTGTCGTCTTGCTCTGCTGCGACTTGCTGATCGTGGTCTTCTGCGGCCGGGGGGGCGCGGTGTTCGTCTTCAGAGCGGCTTGAGCCGTTGGCGCGTCGTTCGCACGCTTCGCAGGGTCATCTACCGTCCCTGGTGGGCTTTCAGCGGCGGGCTGTTCTGCTGACTCGGAGGAGGGGATCTCCTTCTTGGGGGGGGTGACACCTGTGGGATTGGGGACTGCCGCTTCGGGCTTTAGCGGGGCGTTGTCGAGTGCTTTGTCATTCGTCGTCGCTATCGGTTGGGTCGCTGCACTGCCGCTGAATGCTGCAAGTCGACGCGGCGTTCCAGCGGGCGCGCCACCTAGCCAACTCTTCTCGAGTTCCAGGAACATCGTGCGTTGATTGATGGCTTCTGCGCCTTGCAGCAGGATGTCGTTCCTGTACAGCGTGACCATGAGGCCAACCAGCGCGCTTCCCCAAAGCAATCCGTTCTGGAACCGCGACCGCAGTCGCCCCTTGCGGTTTCCGAATACCGCTGAGTCGAATGTTTCGCGAGCTGCAGGGCTGAGACTTGAAGCCGCGACCGGTGCGACCAGCATCGAGCTCGGCGGATTCACCGCGTTGGGTTGTCGAACTGCTGCCGAAGTGCTGGCTGGTGGGAAACTGGAGGCGGCGGAAAGCGCAGGCGGGAAAGATGAGGCAGCCGGCACCATCTGGGGGAACGAGGAAGCCGCCGGCGGGTAGCTTGGGAGGGCGGTTGGGCCAGCCATTGGGGCGGCGAAAGCTGGAGTCGCGGGGGGAGCGCTCTGCATTGCCGCTGGAGCGAGTACTTGTGCAACGGGTGCGGTGCTGGCTGGCGCGACGCTGGCCGCTGCGATGGCGCGCAAGGGGGTGGCGTTGTTGGGTGAGGCTGCCCAGGGGGGTGGCGCTGGCGCAGTATCGGCGCGCGGATTCATCCCAGGGAATTCCGACGGTCCCGGACGCTGCGGCGCGCTGGCGGTCGGAGCTGAGGGCACCACTGGCCGAACCGCACTGTAACCGACGTCGTTGGGAGCATTGGACGGTGCTCTGGGCGCCCCAGAAACCGGCGGAGGCGGTGGCGGCAACGCGACGGCTCGGCGTGTTCCAGAGGTGCCGGACGCCGGTGGCACGTGCGAACTGGCGCTGCGGGAGCGAGGTGAAGGTGGCGGTCGTCGGGGTGGTGGGCGGTGAGGTTCCGAAGTGGGGGCGTCATCCGCTTCCGCATCCAAACCTGCGGCTTCCCCCAGCGTCTGCCAGCCGTCCATTCCTTCCGTCCAAACCCGCGTTCTGGCGTGGACGAGACCGAGCCTAAAGAAGTCGTCGAGCTGCTCGACGGTGATTTCGCGGATGTCGTCTGGGCCGAACACCACGTGATAGAGTTCGGAGGTGTCCGCGTCCGAGGCCTCGGTGCCTCCAATAGGTGCGGCGCTGTGAACTTGGGCTGACGAGGTGTGCATGGGTTCCTTCAACGATACGCAGATGGGCCGATCGTTTTGCAGACGCTGAGTATGAGCCGCATGCTGCTGGCTGGGGTACAAAAAAGGCTGAGTTTGTCAGAATGGAGTGGACGTGACCCGCCTCAGATCGCGACAGTGCACAGCGGACGCTAACGAATGATTGTGAAAAACTCGCACGTCCGAGGTTCATCATGGATGTTTCAAACCCTCAGAAGCGTTCCAAGTCCCGCGGTTGGTGGCCCGTAGCTGCGGGGATTCTCTTGGTTTTTTCCGGGACTCTCGGTCTGGGCTTCTACCTTCCGCTCCGGCAAAGCCATGGGCTGCTCGAAGCCGAATTCGCAGCGAAGCGGAGCGCTGCAGATGCACTTCAGGCGTCGCTAGACAGCACGAAAGCCGCGCTGGGAGATCTGAACGCCAAACGGGAAGCACTGGAACATTTCAAGGACAAGACCGAGACGGCACAGCAACTCTTCCCGAAACTTGCAAACCGGTTGGAGACGGCGGCTACGTCGACGTTGCAGAACGCCTTCGCACGAAAGCATGTCGACGCAGTGGCGCTCGACGACGGTGTTGCACTGTCGTGGATGAATCCAGCGCTGCTTAACTGGAAACGCACAGCCCCGAGCAAATCGGGTCAGAGCATCCTGTGCCCGTCGTTCACGCAGGCATCAGCCTTGGGTCTGTCGAGGGTGACCGTACACACGTTCACGCCGACGGATGCGTGGTCGTCGGATGTTGGGGAGGCGCACGCCAAGGCCATGGAGTTGTCGCTCGCGCTGGCAGAATTCATGGTGCGTTTTTGCAAGGTGAAGCCGAGTGATCTCACCGTCGCAAGTTCACTTGCTACGGACGGTGCGCCGCTCCTCCAAATCCAGTTTCGTCCGGGTTCCTCCGAAGGTCAACTAGGGCTCTGAGCTCACGGGTGAGGCGGGGTTGCTTGATGCAAGATGAACGGGTTCGCCCAGAGTGGGAAAGGCTTCCCGGGACCGCCGCGGGAGCGTACTTTCGCATCGGGTGCGATTTGGTTTTGGCGATTCCGAATCCCGAATACAAGCAGAGCGTGGGGGCTGCCGAAGCGTCGCTGAGGCTGCTGGACACCATCGCGCGGGAGGCAGGGCGAAAGCAGGGAATCTTGGTCCTCGTGGATCGAGTGGCGTCTCAAGACGCTGCAGCTCGGCGTGTCTGGTCGAGTCCGCGGCAGGAGGAAACTCGCTGCTGCCAAGGCTTGATCTGCGGCACGTTGCTGGCGCGGGCGATCGGGTCGTTCTTTCTGGGGCTCAACAAGGGGACTATCCCAACACGCATGTTTCCTTCGCTGGAGGAGGCGACCCCCTGGGCTCGCGAGATGCTGGAGTTGCATGGCGGACCGTTGTGACCAGCGATCTTCGGAGGACGAGCATCGCACAGATGTCGAGGGGGCGCTGGAAGGTCTCACGGCGGTGTTGCTGGCCGTCGCTCGCGGCAAGTTCGATGTGCGCGCCTCGCGCGACTACAGCGGTGACCCAATCGACGTCTTGTCGTACCTGGTGAATGCGACGGCCGAAGAAGTATCCCATCTGTTCGAACAGCTCGAAACAGAGCGGCGAGAGTTGCAGGTGGCACGAGACAGACTCGTGCAGGCTGCCAAACTTGCCGCGTTGGGTGAGTTGGCGGCTGGAGTCGCGCATGAGTTGAATCAGCCATTGACGGCAATCGGTATGCTCGTGGACTTGCTCGAGCTGCACCCGGAGCGTCGGGTCGGGCAGTGCCGCTCCGATTTGGAGAGGATGGGTCAGGCTGTCCGACGGATGGGGCGCATTGTGGACAGTGTTAGGATGTTTGGTCGTGCTGGGCCCCTTCGGCGTAGCTTCGTGCCCGCGGAGCGGCCACTCAACGACGCTCTCGAGCTCCTAGCCAAACCGATGGAGCAGTGTCACATCGAAATTGACAAGCGGATTGGTGACTCACTTCCCGTTCTTCACGCAGATGAAGATCGCCTGCATCAGGTGTTCGTCAATCTCCTGACCAATGCACGAGACGCGCTGCGTGGGGTCCAAGACAAACGAGATCTGCGCGTGACACTCGTCGTCGAGCGGAGTGCGACGCACGTGATCTATCGTGTGGAGGATACCGGCCCAGGCGTTGCTCCTGCCGTTGCCCAGCGCATTTTCGATCCTTTCTTCACGACCAAAGAGATGGGTCAAGGTATGGGGCTTGGATTGTCCCTGTCCCACGGGATCATTTTGGAACACGGCGGGGAGATGCGTTACCAGCGCGGTGACGCAGGGGGGGCTGCTTTCGTGGTTGAGCTGCCGATTGCGGAGTGCGAAGGTGCCGGTGGGCTCTGATGGATGAACTTGCGGATGACGCTACTGGTCTGAGACTGCTAATCGTTGAGGACGACGAGCTCGTTCGCGAGATGGTCGTTCGCGCGGCGGCCGCCATGGGAGCCACCGTCGATGCGGTATCGGGTGGTGAGGAAGCGATGTCGCGGTTACGCGTCGAAAGGTACGACATCGTGGTCACCGACCTGATGATGCCCAACACTTCAGGACTCGAGGTTCTGAAGGCAGCCCGGCGCTGTGAGCACCCCGTGGGCCTGGTCGTAGTCACCGGATATGCGGAGCGGTCTGACGAGCGGGCGATAGCAGAGCTCGGCGCCATTCTCGTACAGAAGCCATTTCGCGCTGCCGATCTCGTGACTGCTCTGAGTTGGGCACAGAACCAACGCGACTCAGGTCGCTGAGCGCAGCGCAGCGCAGGACCTACGGCAGACGAGAGGCCCCTCAATTCAGGGCCTCGCATGAGCGGGCGGCGCTCCCGTGTGTCGGGCAGTGGCGCGGAGTGTTTGAGTGCAGCTGCACCTCAATACGCGGGAGCGGCCAAGGGGCCGGCGCGCTTGCGTGCCGCTGGCAGGGAGGTTATGTGGGCCCATGCCGTAGTAGCAGTAGGCGCAATCATCATGAATCGACGTAGCTTTCTCCAATTGTCGGGTTTGACGCTGGTCGTTGCCGTTCCAGGTGTGGCGTGGGCGGGCAACGATCCCAAGGCGTTCATCGAGCGAATGCACAGCGAGCTCCAAGTAGCCATCAAGGCCTCGAGCAATCCCAAGACCGACCCTAAACTGCTCGAGATTTTTGATCGCACGCTCGACTACGACTACTTGACCACCAACACGCTGGGCAAGCACGCGGGCGGGCTCACGCCCGAGCAACGCTCGGAGTTTGACAATGTTTTTCGTGAGTTGGTACGCACGTCCTATCGCAAGAACCTCAGAGATCCGTCGGGGTATCAGGTGCAATACACCGGTGCGCAGCCAAACGACGGTGCGTTTCTCGTCACGACGGTGACCGTCAATCAGAAGAACAAGCGTGAGAAACCGCTCAATGTGGACTATCGAGTTGGGCGCAAGGGTAACACGTTGCTGGTTCAAGATGTGGTCACTAGCGGCGTGAGCCTCGTCAGGAATTACCGCAGCCAGTTTGGGCGCATCATCAAGCGCGATGGGTTCGAAGCCCTCATCAAGCTGATGAACAAGCGTTTGGACAAGCTCTCCAAGGCGGTCGAGTAGGGTCATGCGGTCAGGTGAGGGCGGCGTGCGCATCACGCGTATTGGGAGAGGGCCTCGATCAATGACGTTGGTCCTCGCGGCGCTGCTCTTGTCGGCACCCTCTGCGCAAGCTGACAAGGTTCCGCCTCCTGTCGCGAAGAAGCCTGACGCCGCGAAAGAGCCACCGCCCGTACAGGAATCCAAAAAGCCGCCGCCAGTTCGGGAGACGAAGGCGTCACAAGCGGACAGCTCATCAAAAAAGCGTCAGTTGGCAGGGATCGAGACGGCGGTGCTGGTGCTGGATGCTTCGGCCAGCATGGCCGATCCCATCGACGGGAAGAACCAAAAGATGTCTGCCACCAAGCAGGCCGTGGCAACGCTTCTGGCGTCCTGGGACCAGGAGGTACCGCTAGGTCTCACGGCGTATGGGCACGGTGACGGCACCTGCAGCGACATCGAATCGGTTGTTCCGGTTGAGAAACTAGATCGAGCAAAGTTTCAAGCAGCCGTCAACGCCCTGCAACCCTCCGGGACAACACCGCTGACTGAGGCCATCATCTCGGCCGCGGAGGAGCTGGACTACACGGAGAACCAAGCCACGCTGATAGTGGTCAGTGACGGAGCAGAGACGTGTGGTGCCGATCCGTGCGAGATGGCTTCGACGTTGGAAAAGCTGGGCGTCGACCTCACGGTCCACGTGATCGGTTTTGGGGTCAGCGAGGAGCAAAGCGCGAGCCTTGCTTGCATCGCCAGCAACACCGGGGGGACTTACAAGGGGGTGCGGGACGCGGCGCAGCTCAGCGAAGCCTTGAAACACGCCGCTGGCGACGTGCAAACACGCAAGAAAGGCTGGCGCAAGCGCTCTGGGCATCGTTGGGGAAAAAATGGCCGCTGGCGTGCGGGGCGGTGGTCGAAGGGCAAGTTTGACGGACGCAAGAAGCAACATTGGGTCGAGCTTCGAAAGCGCTGGGAGAAGAAGTACGGAAAGCCCGGGCCGGGCAACAAGCAGTGGTCTGCTGACGGCCGCAAAGCGCGTCGCGCCGCCACGAAGAATCGGCGGGAGGTGGAGCGCAGTCAGCGCCCGTCCAGCCGTCCTTCTGGCAGTTCGAGCGCCAAGCACTGATCATTGGCTGGCTGGGACTGAAACGACTCCGGTTCGAGCGTTGAGCAGAGGCTAGGGTTTGATCACGATTCTCCCGGTCGCCTTTCCGCCCGCCAGGTGCTGCATTGCCAGGTGCACGTCTGCAAGAGCGAAAATGCTGTCGATTCGTGGCGTCAGTTTACCTGTAGCAAGAAGCTCGCGGAGCTTCGTCATCATCTCATGCTTCGGCGGCGTCGACAAATTCGGCTTCGGAAGATGGTTCTCGAAGGGAGCTCTGGCCATGAGCCCGAAGAAGCGCGGGAGCTGCCCGAACATCCTTCCGCCCGCCCCTTTGCCGTAGTGGTCATGGCCGATCAGGACGTACTTACCCCTGGGGGACAATACTCGGCGACACTTGGCGAGTGAAGACGTGGAAGCGACATCCAGGATCAGATCGTACCGGGTATCGCCCGCGGTGAAGTCTCGTTCGGTGTAGTCAACGACCTGGTCCGCTCCCAGCGAACGCAGCATTTCCAACTTGTCGGTATGATCGACCGCAGTGACGTTGGCCTCGAAGGCCTTGGCTATCTGAAGCGCGAGACTCCCTACCCCACCGCCTGCGCCGTTGATGAGAACGAACGCCCCCGGTTTCAGCTGTCCTTCGTTCAGCAGATTGTGCAATGCAATACAACCAGACGTAGGCACGGTGGCGGCTTGTTCGAAGGTGACATTATCGGGCTTTCTTACGAGGGTGTCTTCTGGCGCCGCAACGAATTCGGCGAAGGCGCCACCATTGACCCACTCAAAGTGAGTGTGGGTTTCTCCGAACACTGCATCGCCAGGAGAAAAACGGGTGACATTGCCCCCTACCGATTCAACGATGCCCGCGACATCTGTGCCTGGTACGGGGTTCTTGGGTCGACGAATCCCCGCGCCAAGGAGGCGCAGTGCCAGCGGCCAGCCGTTTACTACATGCCATACGTCAGCATGCACCGAGGACGCCACTACCCGCACCAGCACCTCGTTGTCGGCGATTACCGGTCTGTCGATCTCGCGCAGCTCCAGTACTTCTTCCGCGGGCCCGTAGTGATTTTGAACGATTGCTTTCATCGTGTCTCCTTGAGTCAGTCGCGTGGTCGAATTGCCTCTGCTGACTTGGCTCAGCCCGGCACAGGCGGAGTGAGATCAAAGCTCGAAGTTGAACCCGGCCTTGACCAACCGGAGGTACTTCCGCTCGTCGAAGCGGTAGAGCCGTGCCGCGCGATGAGCGACATCCTGCTCGACCTCGTCGGTTTCGATCAGCAAGTCCATCCCCAGGACACGCTTGCGGAAGTTTCGCTTGTCGAGCCCTCTCTCCAGCACGATCTCGTACAAGCGCTGCAGCTGGGAGAGGGTGAACTTCTTCGGGAGTAGCTCAAACCCAATTGGCTGGTATCTGAGCTTGGTGCGCAGGCGTTCGAGGGCCATTTGCAGGATCTCGGCGTGGTCGAAGGCAAGACTGGGCGTATCATGAACGCCGAACCAGGCAGCGTCTCTTGCGTCGGTGGCCGCTTGAACTCGGTGGTCGCCGAGCTTGACCAACGCGTAGTACGCCACGGATACGACTCGTTCGCGCGGGTCACGGTCTACAGCGCCGAACGTGTACAGCTGTTCGAGGTAGACTTTGCTCAGTCCCGTTTCTTCCTCGAGCTCCCGCCGTGCCGCGCTCTCGAGAGTCTCTTCGACTCGCACGAAGCCACCTGGTAGAGCCCACTTTCCCTCGAATGGTTCTTGGCCGCGCTGAATCAGCATCACCTTCAAGTCCTCGTCATCTATGCCAAAGACGACACAGTCGACCGTTAGGGCGCCTCGCGGATACTCATAGCTGTATGACACTGCTCTACTAATCGCCTCCCGTGCGCTACTTGGTGTGATAGGGACACGAAGCATGGTGTTTCAAAGACACTATGTCAATGCAGAGTCGACGGCTTTCGCGTATTGCGGTGAGGGCGTTCGGAAGGCGGTTGGGGCGGGTCCAGCTCTCGCAACGCAGGAGTTGCCGCGGCGGGTTCTAACCGGGCACCGAGCGAAAACGAGCAGTGAAGCCGTCAGAGCCAGCGTGTTGGGGCGGCGGTTCGACGCGGACTCGCGCAACGGTAGCGGAAGTTGGGCCCAGCTGGGTGCGGAGTGCGCCTTCATGTGGGTGCCGGGTCGAGAGGCGCTGAGCCCCACGAAACGGGCCAAATGCTTAGACGATGGAACGGCCTGCGGGAATCACTCGAAGGCTCCGGCGCAGCAGCGGAGGATGATTCCAGGTGCGGTGCTTGACGGAGTTGCTGGGACAAAAACCCCATCGATTGCGGATTCCACCAGCCCTATACTACGACATGTTTACGCGCATTCTGTCCGTCACGGCTCCGCATGTGGGTTGTTGCACGCTCCTGATTGGGCTCGCGGGATGCTCCGACGGGTCGGTGGCTTCAAGCAACGCGGGAGCCGCGGGAGCCGCGGGCACCGTTCCGGGCGTCGGCTCGGGCGCGCCTGTCGCTGGCGGCACCGCTCAACCCGCTGGGGTGGGACCCCAAGCCGCCGCACCGAACGGAACGGCGCCAGTGGGATCTCCCTCCGGAACCGCACCAGTTGGCACGGGGCAAGGCCCAGGCCCCACGACCCCTGGTGATGCCCCTCCCGGCGAGCTTGCTGAAGAGATGGAGCCGGTCGATTGTGTCACGCCCCAAGTGCCGAAAGCGCCGATGCATCGCTTGACGCGCTTTGAATACAACAACACCGTTCGAGACCTATTGGGCATCGAGTCGCGCCCAGCGGACGCGCTGCCCGGCGAAGAGCGCGGCAACGGTTTCGGCAATGACGCAGCAGCGCTCGGCGTCTCCCGCCTGCTCATCGACGGCTATCGCAGCGTGGCCAAAGACATCGCCAGTGAGGTAGCAGGGGACGCTTCTGCGGCGACGGCTCTCGCCGGCTGCGATCCAGCGGGCATCGGCGAGGCAGCATGTCGGGATCAGTTCATTGGCGCTTTCGGAAGTGAAGCGTTCCGGCGGCCCTTGGAGCCATCAGAGCAGACTGTGTTGACCAACATGTTCACCACGGGGCAGGAACTCGGAGGCGACTTTGCCAGCGGCGTGCGGGCCGTGGTCGAAGCAACTCTGCAGATGCCTCAATTCCTGTACCGACCAGAGTTCGGTGAGGTCGTAGACGCGGCTACTGGCTTGGGCCGACCGACGAGTTACGAGATGGCCTCCAGATTGTCATTCATGTTGTGGGGCACACAACCCGACGAAGCCTTACTACAAGCTGCCGCGGAGGACCGCCTGACTGACCCCGCGGAAATCGCTGCTCAAGCCGAGCGCATGGTAGCTGATCCGCGGACGAGAGATGTCGTGGAGTTCTTCCACCAGCAGTGGTTGGGTCTGGGTGGTCTCAATTCGTTAGAGCGCAGCCCTGACTACTACCCAACGTTCGTCCCGGGTATGGGCGCCCTGTTTCGCGAGGAGACAGAGCGCTTTATCGACCACGTGGTGTGGGAAGGTCAGGGTGATTTAGTGACGCTCATGAGTGCGCCGTTCACCTTTGTCAATCAAGAGTTGGCCGAGTTTTACGGCATCCAAGGAGTCACTGGCGATGAGTTCCAACGGGTGGACTTGGACCCGGCGCAGCGTGCAGGCCTGATCACGCAAGCGAGTGTGATGAGCATGACGACGCCCGGTAGTCGTACCAACCCGATTGTCCGTGGGAAGTGGCTGCTGAACAAGATTGTCTGTGTGGAGGTGCCGAACCCGCCCGTGGGGCTCATGGTTGAGGAGCCCGAGGTCGTACCGGGGCTGTCAACGCGCGAGCGATTCGCGGCTCACCGCGAAGATCCAACCTGTTTTGCCTGCCACCAATTGATCGACCCGGTCGGCTTTGCCTTCGAAAACTTCGACGGCGTAGGACTGTGGCGTGACCTAGATAACGACTTGCCCATCGATGCGAGTGGCGAGCTGCCCGCCAGCGACGCGGCAGGGCCTTTCAACGGGCCGATCGAGTTGATTCAGCGCCTGGCACAAAGCCAGGACGCCAAGGATTGTTACGTCGGGTCGTGGCTAGCCTACGGGTATGGTATTTCAGAGAGCTCCACGGAGGCTTGTGCGCGCCAGCAGCTCGAGGGTGCGTTCGCGGCCGCAGACGGCAACGTGCAACAGCTGCTCGTTGCTCTCGCAGGCACGGACGCCTTCCTGTACCGGCCCGCGCCTGCGGAACCCGCTCTGTAAACTCAGGCCCAGAACTGAACAGGGATAGACTCGATGATCACTTCAAAGAATCGCATCAATCGCCGCACCCTCCTCCGCGGAGCAGGCGGAGTCGCCGTTGGGCTTCCTTTTCTGTCAGCCATGCTGCGCCCTGGGCAGAGCTACGCACAGGACACACCGCTTCGGTTTGTTGTCTTCTATTCGCCCGGCGGTACTCTGCTCGACCGGTGGCGGCCCTCGGGTAGTGAGACAGACTTTCAGCTGAGTGACATGATGTCGCCGCTCGCACCCCATTCTGACAAGCTGGTGTTCGTCGATGGTGTCGACTTGGACGTCACTGTGTTGGGCTACGGACATCCCCACGGTCGTGGCATGGGTGGCGTGCTGACGGGGCAACCATTGCTCAATGGCAACTTCAACACGAACATGGGTACGGCGGGTTTCGCGGACGGTATCTCTGTCGACCAGGTGATCGCGGAGCAACTTTCAGCAGGTCTGCGCCTCAAGAGCTTGGAAGTTTCGTCAGCGTGGTCGACGGGCATTACCTCGGGTGGTTCGCCCCACCCCGGCAATCAAATCACCTATGCGGGTTCGAATCAGCCCATCCCCCCGTCGACGGATCCGTTGACCACGCTCAACCGCGTCTTCACCAATACAGATCAGGGAGCAGGGCAGACTCCGCAGCTCTGGGATACGTCCATCCTCGACGCAGTATCCGGCGAGTATAGGACCCTATCCGCCAAGGTGGGAGCCGACGATCGTGCCAAGCTCGAGGCGCACTTGACGCTGATCGAAGAAGCGCAGGAGAGTCTGGGTGCCGCAGTTGCTGTTGGGTGTGAAGCGCCGGACAACATCAACCAGACGCCGGGCTTCTACGAAGACGCGGCCGCTGACGGGATCTCGCGAGGAGATCTCGATGGTGGTCCTGACGGCGTGGGAGGCGGACACAAGGTCCCGGAAAAGGGAGCTGTCATGACCGATCTGCTCGTAGCGGCCTTGGCTTGTGACATCACCCGCGTCGGCACGATGCAATGGGGCGATTCGGAAGCGAAGTTCATGCTGCCGTTCCTCACCGAGTCGAACGGCACACCGCTTGCGGATCATCACCACGGATACCAGCACGATCGGGGCTTCCAGCCCGAAGCGTTGGCCATCATCCACAAGTGGTACGCCCAAAACTTCGCCAGCTTGCTTCAGAAGATGGACGCCATCCAAGAGGGCAACGGCTTGACCATGCTCGACAATTCGCTCGTGATGTGGGTCACGGAGATCCAATCGCCGGGGGATCATGGGCAGAACAACATGCCGTTCGTACTGGCCGGCGGTGCCGGTGGGCGCCTCGAGACCGGACGCTGGCTGCGTGTCCCGTCACAGCCGCACAACAACCTGTTGGTCTCTGTCCTCAATATCTTCGGCTTCGACCAGAACCAGTTCGGGCATCGAGACTTCGGCAACGGACCCGTCGCGGGTCTAGTCTGAAGTTCTCCGTACTCCTTTCAAAGGTCCCGCCAGAACGCCGCCATCAGGCGCCCGGGGGAGTCGCATCCGGCTTTTCTCAGCAACCCGGTCACGTGGAGCTCCACGGTGTTCTCGGCGCATCCGAGTTCGTGCGCGATTTCCTTGTTGGAAGCGCCCTACACGAGGGACCGCAACACCTGCGATTGGCGTGGAGTGAGACCCCACGTGTTCAACGCAGTGTCAAGTTTGCCGCCGATCGTATCGCCTACACTCAATGTCATTGCCGAACCGTGTTCGCTGTACCCCAGCACGATCCGAACCCCTCTGCGCAACTGGCGGAGCGTGCGGTCCGCAACACTACGTGACTCTGGGAAGCGCAGCTCGTAGTCGCCTCGGTCTGGCCCGACGTCTGATTCCACTTCTGCAGGGGCTAGGCCGAGGTGCCGATGCAACGCTTCGAGTTCGCCCACAGTTGCTCGAAAGAAAGTCAGACTGGGACGCGGGCAGGCTCGAACCCGCAGTGTTCGCACGATGCTGAACGTCATCTTTCGTAGCCTCCTGTGCTGTGATCCCTACCAGGCCTCGCTGTTGCTGGTACTGTCCGCCACCGCAGGGGCTGGATCCGTCGGGCACATGTTGGCCGTCGCGTCAGGCGCACGAGAACGCCACTTCGCGTTGGGCACCGAGAGCCTCATCCAACGCTCGAGCGTAGGCTTCGTGAAGAACATCCACCTCGAACATCCAGTCCAGCACGTCGTGCACAGTGCGCGAGGTTGTCACGTTGTCCGGACCGGGCTTCGAAGTCCGAGCGGCCCGAGCAGTGCTGGCGCTCCCGCCGACGGCACTGGCAAAGATCACGTTTGAACCCGCTTTGGGCGGGGCGCTGGCGCAGCTGGCATCCAATTGTGTGATGGGTCACGTCGTAAAAGCCATGCTGGTCTATCCGAATCCATTTTGGCGTGCCCAAAAGCTATCCGGAGAGTCATGGTCCGGCGCAGGGCTGATCGCGGGTACCTATGACGTCAGCCCACCCACGGGACAGGGTATACTCGCAGCGCTGAGCGCTGGGGAGGCCGCCCGGCACCTCGGCGCTATGCCGCCCGACACGCGCCGCAGTGCCGTGCTGACGGCACTGGCGCGTACCTTCGGGCCGCAAGTCGAAACGCCAATTCACTACGTCGACAAAGTGTGGGCGGACGACCCTTGGATCGGTGGGGGGTACAGTGTGCATGCCGGGCCGGGGTGCTTCGCGGACGGTTTCGAAGCCCTGCGGAGGCCCCGTGGGGTGCTGCACTTCGCCGGCACCGAGACCGCCCGCTCTTGGCCTGGATACATGGAGGGAGCGTTGGAGTCTGCGGAGCGGGGTGTTGCGGGAGATCCTCGCTCCTGATGCTGCTGTATGAGATTAGAAGTGCGATTCAATCGTAGATGTGTTCGACAGGCTCCTCGTCCATGGGTACGAGTCTTAGACGGTCGAGTAGAGTGTCTAGCGCTGTTACCGTGGGGGCGTAGAGTGCGTTCGGAAACGCCAGCGAGCTGAAGTACAGGTCGAACGTGGTCTGGAGTTGTTCCTGAGGCGACATCCACCGAGCGAGCACCTCTTGAGAGTGACAGGTGCTCTGCTGCCACGGTTGGCAGCGGGCAGTGTCGAGACTGTTGCGAAATGCTCCTAGTGCTGTCGCGTTACGCTGCAGTTCCGCCTCAAGTTCCGGGGTGAACGCGGACCACCTCTCGATCATGTCCTCGTTACAAACGAAGAATTCTCGAAACACCGAGCCTGCCCGAGCGACCGTCCCGCCACAGTAACCCGTGTCACGTTGGTCGATGAAGTAGACGGCCGCCAGTCGGCGAGGATTGCCGAGCACATCTTCCTCTGCAACCAGATTCCCATCGACGTCGGAGAACGACCACTGCAGTGCATCGTAACCCACGACCGTTGCGATCCACGCATCTGGCTTCAACGTGATTGCCAGAAGCCGATCCCCGTAGTCTTCCCCTGACCAACCCAGAAGTGTTGCCCACGGAGCAATCCAACCGAAGCGCTTCTTCGCGTACTCCGGTCGATCCAACAGCGCCGCTAGCGGATCCACATCGGCCTGTGCGTGAAAGAAGTCTGCCGCGCGCCCCTTCTCGCCGTTCGAGTCTGCGGACCTGGTCAGGAGGGTGGGGTCGGCCTTCAGTTCTTCGATCTGCTCCGGCGTTGTCCACGTGTAGAGCGTACGTGTCGGAAGTGAAGCTTTGTCCGTCAAGACGTACGGTGCGAGCATCGATTGTACTTGAGCGTCGCTGTTTACGGACGAGAGACACTCTGCGGGAGCTTCCGTCGGCGCCGATTCGGTAGATAGCTCGTCCATGGCGCCGATGTTCGCGTCACCAGAGCTTTGTGCTGGTGACGAGCCAACGACGGTCGTCGGGATGACAGTCGGGCTTCCGGTTGCCCAGGTGCTGCCGTTGGGGTCAGTCGCGCCTGGCTCAGGCCCAGTTGGAGCCGTCTCTCCGATCGGCGCTGACCCTTCTATGGGCTGAGCGTCAGTCCCGGGACCGGGTGCGCCGCAAGAGATCGCTAGCAACGTGAAGGTTAGAGAGGATCTGGGATCAGACGGCATGCGTTTGGCTCAATTGGCGGATGGGTCATAGATTCGACTAGCTGGAGCGACGCCCTCGACGGCCGGCTCACAAGGATTCGAGGTAGGCGACCAGTTGGTCGAGTTGAACCTCCGCCAGCCCAGAAACGTCACCGTGCCGCTCATCACCGCCACACGCCGTGAACCGGTCTCTGAGCGTTCTTGCGCACCCGTTGTGGATGAACGGAGCCCGATACACGACGCCCCGTAGGGACGGTGTCTGAAACTCTCCCCCCGTACCTACGTCGTGATTGTAGTTGTCGGTGAGCAGTGGTCCAGAATGGCAGCCGTCGCACGCCAACTCCCGAAACAAACTGGCCCCCGCGGCCACGGTTTCAGCAGTTGCATGGCGGCGGGGGTTAGAGGGCCGCAGTCCGTCCAAGAACTTTTCCAACCCTAGGACTTGCTGTGCTGTCGGAGGCTCTCCGCCCATGCGACTGACCAGCGTGTCATTGAGCAACGCGGTCATGTCCCCACGTTCGCCTTCCCAGTGGAGCGGGGCGGTCGCGCTGATCTGTCCAGACAGGTTCTGGGTCCGTCGCAGTCCGAAGGCCAAGAAGTTCCAGGTCATTCCGTCTTCTTCGCCCTCGGGGTGGCACGTCGCGCACGAGACGCCGCGACTCGTAGGCTGATAGAAGAGTTCCAGCCCGATGTCGGCAGTCGCCGCCCCTTGCAGC
Source organism: Polyangiaceae bacterium (assembly GCA_050298815.1). Taxonomy (GTDB): domain Bacteria; phylum Myxococcota_A; class Polyangia; order Polyangiales; family Polyangiaceae; genus SZUA-265. The sequence continues at coordinate 299,186 of JBNKUV010000073.1, read as the reverse complement.
GGGATGGACGCGATCCCGACGATCTCGAGGCTCGCTGGGAATCGGCGCTGGGCCAGAAGGCGGTCCTGTGAATCGAAGGCGACTGATGTCACGTGCCCGTCCAGGTACTGCGTTGCGCCCTTCGGCGGTTCACAGGGCCCGGGCGCCGGGTCGTTCAAGGAGCCGCCGTAGATTGCCGACTTTCCCTCGGACGTCATCAGCAACGAGTAGCGTTGCCCGTCGTTGCTGAGCGCTATGTCAAGCATCGAGCCTCCAGGCAACAGACCGATGCTGCGAAACAGGCTCTCGCCATGGGGCAGTACCGAGACCGTGTTGTTGGTGATGCCGCCCGCGCAGTCGACGGCGCTGTAGTAGGCGACAGTGAGTTGCTCTCTCGAGGCGCGCTGGTGCTGAACGACCAGAGCATCCTTCGATGCCAGCATCCGGTGGGCCACGCGCGGTTCGTAGACCGCACTCTGTTCATCCAGAGCGATTACGTTGGGGCGCAAGTTCCGCACGACCCCCTCGTCGGGAACCACCTCGTAAACGCGTGCCTCTTTGAACGTGCTGACGTAGAGCGTTCCGTCCACCACCTGAACGTCACGCAGGTCGACGGTGACATCAATGCTGCGTACCGGGTCGAGCTCGTTCCCACGAAACCAAACCAGCTCGCCGGACTTGCAGCCCACGACGACCTGATCGGTTGCGGAATCGTAGGCGATTCCGCGTGGTTCGGGGCACACGCTGCGCAGGAGCGCGGCCGTCGTGGTGGTCGCATCACTCGAGGTCTCGTCCTGCGCTGGTGCATCCTCCGCTCTGTCCGATCCATCCTGTCCGATGGAGTCCTCTGCGGTCGCTGAATCGTTGACGTCGGGGCCATCCTCTGCCCCGGTTGCGTCAGGAGCCGTTTCGTCAGCGGTCGGTACTTCGTCGACCTCTGGCACTTCGTCGACCTCTGGCACCTCAGCCAATGTCGCTGGAGTGTCGTCGGAGGCAAGGGGGCGCTCCGCTACTTCAGTGGCGACGTTCGAAGCGTCTTCTGACGACACACCCGTGGCGGTTTCGTCGCCAGGCGGGCTCGTGTCGAATGCAAAGACGGAAGGAAGGTTGAAGCTCGCGATGGACCCAGCGCCGCGCAGGACGACGTGGATGTTTTCGTCCGGGTCCTCGATCAACCGCGCAGGTTGAGCGCCCGTCGGCAATTCCACGACGTGGGCAACGGCCAGCGACTCCAGATCCACGATCACGACCTGGGAGGCCTCTGGTCTCGCAAGAACGGCATACTCCCCTGACCGGGTTACCAATAGTGTTCCACCGATCAGAGGGACGGTAGGGGCGACATCGAGGGGTTGGGCAGGCGAAGTGACGTTGGCGAGCGGGTCTACGATTGGGGAGTCTTGGATGACTGGCCCGGTCGGGAGCGCCGTCGCGACGGGCGCGGCAGCCGTGGGCAGGGCTGTTGCGGGGGCCGGGACAGACGCGTACATGATGGGTTCTTGGCCCGGGGTGGGTTGGCCCCGCTCGGTGGCGCCATCGCTACACCCCGACAGCGCCCACACGGCGCTACACGCCGAGAGCAGCCATGGGGCGCCGCGAGCGCGCCAGACGGATGAACCATTTCGCTCCACTTTCCAGGTTCGGCTGGTCATGTGTGTTGGGTTCCCGGTCCTGCCACCGGTGAGCATTCCTGGTCACTGCTCAGATCAGTGGCCGCCGGCACCATACGGTTCACAAGCGAGGACAAAGATGGTCAGACTAGAGAAGGACGAAGCGTTGGAACAGCTACGCGGCGAGGAGGAACGATCGAAGGCGTTCGGCGGGTGTGTGATGTGCCGCCTGGCGCACTGTGCGAGTGCGCACGAATGGATCGCAGAAAGCGAGTATGGGGTCGTGGTGCTCGACGGCTTTGGCGCCACCATGGGTCATCTCTTGGTGATCGCGAAAACTCACATCGAGCAGGCGAGCTCCCTATCGTGGGATGTCTACACGGACTTGCAGCGATTGGTGTGGGAAGGCACCCGCGTCGTCGAGATGGAGCTCGGCCCAGAGCGCGTGTACGTGGCCACGCTGGGGTCGAGTAGGCAGCTGCCGATGAGCTTTCCCCATCATCACACTCACGTTGTACCAGTCTACGAAACTGACGAGCGCGCGCGTCCGGCGAACGTCTTTTCCTGGACTTCTGGGGTCATCCGCTACGGTGCGGCGGAGGCCCGAGAGCTCCGCGCTCGGCTGCGGGCTGCCTGGGCAAAGTGTGCGAACGGCGAAGGCATGAACATCGTTCCTCCGAACGTCACGCCCACGGACCATGACGACAGCATCGCCCCGCAACGTCCTCGTTCAAGCCCGGACTGTCCCGCCGGAGCTTCCACGCTTTGATGCGAAAGTCACCCCAGCGGTGCTAGCGGACGCCCTGCGCGAAGCTGGCGTCGCGGTGGTGGAGGGGCTTCTGTCGCCTGGACAAGTCGCACAGATCGATGACGAACTGGAACCGTACCTGAAACGCGCGCCACGAGGCCAAGGCACGTTCGTGGGTTTGCGCACCCGTCGAACTTCGCGCCTCGTAGCCAAGAGCCGCACCTGTAGACGGTTGATCGTCAACCCACTGGTGCTCTCCACGATTGAACAAGTGTTCCATGGCGAGTGCTACGACTTTCAACTCCACGGCACTCAAGCTTCCAAGGTCGAGTCGGGTGAGCGCGCCCAGAGTCTGCATCGAGATGACGGCGTTTTTCCTTTCAGACATCCCTGTCCCCCAGCCGTCATCAACGCGATCTGGGCTCTTGACGACTTCCGCGCCGACAACGGAGCAACCCGCGTCATCGTGGGCAGCCACCATTGGGACGATGAACGACGACCCGTCGAGACCCACAGCATCCCCGTGAGCATGACCCAAGGTTCGGTCCTGCTATTCGACTCCGCCGTCTACCACGGCGCTGGTGCCAACACGTCAGGCCATTCCCGCACTGGCCTCATCATCGGCTACAGCCTGGGCTGGCTACGGCAGGAAGAAAATCCAATTCTCGCTGTCCCGCCCGCCTTGGCGCGCACCCTACCACGGCGCTTGCGTGAGCTTGCCGGCTATAAGAATCACGGATATTTGGGGAGTTTCGAGGGGTGTTGCCCAGAGCGGGCACTCGCGGACTTCGTTGCCGACGTGTTGCCGGCGGAGGATCTCTACACCAGCGAATTGGAGGACACTACGATTCGCCGACGCTGAGGTGCGGAACAATGTTCTTCGGACTGTCACGCTGACTTGGCATGGGTTCGGCCGCAACAAGTCTCGACTTTACCACCAGCTTCGAGCAAGCTCCTGGCGTGCTGCCGCGGCCACCCCTCGTCGGGCGCAGTACCGAGCTCGACCACTTGAAGGAGATCCTTCTGCGTAGCGCCCAGGGCGCCGGGCAGGTCGTCTTTCTGGCGGGTGAGGCAGGCATCGGCAAGAGTCGCTTGTGCGAAGAAGTGGCGGTAGCTGCCTCTCGACGAGACTGTGCTGTCGTCTGGGGGCGCTGCTGGGAGGCTGGCGGTGGCCCGGCTTTTTGGCCCTGGCGCCAGGCGCTCATGGGATTGTCTCGTGCGTTGAACGAGCCCGAGCTGTGGGCGCGGAATCAATTGCTGTCGGCATTCATGGGCGGCGGTCGGGGATTGTCGATGAGTGAAGGCGAGTTCGCGGGCCTGGCTCCCGATCACGCTCGTTTCCTCTTGCTGGAGGCCGTCACGACCACCCTGTGCGAGGCGGCCAAACACCAGCCACTCGTGATCATTCTCGAGGACATGCACGCGGCCGACAGCGCGTCCTTGTATCTGTTGGACTTCATCGAGTCGCAAATTCGCCTCGATCGCATGCTCATCGTGGCGAGTTACCGACCCAACCAGATCGAAGGGACTGAACTACCACGTATCGCGCAGCGAGCTGAGGTGCTCTCGTTGACCCCTTTGGGGCGCCCGGCAGTGGAAGAGTACCTGCACGGCCGCATTCGTGGCCCTCTTCCCGCAGAAACGATCACGGAAGTAGTGCTCGCCACCGAGGGCAATCCGCTATTCCTCGAGCAAATCAGTCAAGTGATCGCCAGCGATCCGTCAGCGCCACGCGCCGCGCTGTTGACCCAAGGAATTCAGAGCATCATCGCGGAGCGGTTGGCAATAAACAGCCCAGGGGATCTGGAGCTGCTGCGCTTGGTGACCGTCCTCGGTCGCGAGTTCAACTTGGAGGAAGCAACCGCGCTAGCTGAGCGACCAGAGAGCACGGTCGAAACAGCTCTCGAGCGCTTGGTCGCTCAGAACGCCATCGAGCGTGTGGGGCTTCAGGATTACCGTTTCGCCCACATTCTGATCCAAGAGACCCTCTATCATGCGCTTCCCGCTGTCGAACGAGGGCAACTCCACCGCGCCCGAGCCGAGCGCTTGCGCCAAGCCTGTGAAAGGGGGGACCGAAACGTCTGGTCGGAGGTCGCACACCACTACCTCGCGTGCGAGGCCTTCGAAGAGGGGATCTTGGCCTTGGAAGCCGCCGCACGTTCGGCACTACACCAGCTCGCCTTCGACGACGCGATCCAGTTCGTCGAGCAAGCTCTGAGCCACCTGCCCGAATCCGCTCCCCCCGAGCGGCGCGCTGAACTCTTGCTACTTCTTGCCCAAGCGCGCTTGCCAGCAGGGCACATCACCTCAGGGCGTGCCGCTTGCTACGAAGCCGCGCGGGTCGCCCAGGTGCAGAACTCACCAGAGTTGCTCGCAAGGGCTGCGCTGCAGTGCGGCAGTGTCTTCCTGTATGCCAAAGTCGACAGGCGACTCGTGGGTCTACTGCAGGATGCACTGAGCGCGCTGCCTGCGCACGCCGGCAGCGAGCGGGCGGAGGTCTCGGCCCGCTTGGCCGCGGCGCTGCAGCCTAGCCCGACTCCGGACGTGCCCTTCGACCTCGCACGCAGTGCCATTGGGCTGGCGCGACGGCAGAACGAACCCCAATTGCTCTTGCGCGTACTCCGCTGGGCCATCTCTGCGCTGATGGACATGGGTCCCGCCGAGGAGCGCCTGCTGCTCAACCGGGAACATCGCGCGCTGGCGCGCGCCCTCAATGCGACTAGCGACCTGTGGCGAGCGAACTGCCGCCTGCTCTTCGACTACTTCGAGCTGGGCCGATTCGACGAAGCGTACGATACCCTGAGCGACGTCGTGGCGCAGGCAGAAGGTCTTGATCACCCTGCCTATCTGTGGCGGGCCACGGCCATGCGTGCAATGGCGGCGACGTTCAGGGGGCGCTTGACCGAAGCCGAGCGACTGTTGCACGAGATACAACCCGTCGCAGAGCGCGCCCGCGATCCAAACTGGCAGCGCGCACGATGCATGCTGTGGCTAGCTTGGTATCGTGCTTCGGGTAAGCGTGCTCCAGAAGACCTGTTGGAAGCTGTGGCCGCTGCTTTCGAAGGCGAAATCTTCGCCCACTTCTGCATCTTAGGCGAATGGGCGCGTGCCGGACAGAATGCGCAGGTGCGCGGCGGACTAGAGCCCGGCGACTTCGAAAAGGGATTCGCGTCGGCCGATGTGACTCTGCTCCAAGAGTTGGCGTACATCGCTATCTCCTTGGGTGACCGTGAACAGATGCGGCTTGTGTACGAACAACTCTTGCCCCATGCTGACCGCTTTGTGAGTGGAGGCATGACCTCCCTGACGTGGGAGCCGCCGTTGCATCATTGCATCGGTTTGTTGGCCCACGCGGCGGGTATGCGGTCAGCTGCTTTGGAACACCTCCAGACGGCGCTCCGAGGCGTCGAACAGGGCGGTAGCCGCTGCTGGACGGCTTGGATTCAAATTGACTTGGCACATGCTCTGACTGACGACCAAGCGAACGATGAACAACGGCTGGAAGCCAGCTCCCACCTGGAGCAAGCTGTCGCGAATGCGACAGCTTGTGGCATCGCGCGCGCCCTCGACGCGGCCCAGAGACTACGAGCCCAACTTGAAGGGCACGAACCAGCTCCCGCCTCAACTCGCGCACTGCGCCTTCCTCAGCGCTCAATCACTCTCGCGCCAGATGGAGAGGTGTGGTGCTTGCGCCAAGGTAACGAAACATTTCGCTTGGCAAACACCAAGGGCGTGCAGCTCTTGGCGCGACTGATGGACGAGCCCAGTCGTGAGTTTCACGTGCTGGACTTGGTGCGCGGTGGCAACGGTGGCGCTCCGGATGGCGGTGACGCTGGCGGGCTCCTCGACGACAACGCCAAGCTACAGTACCAGCAGCGAATCGCCGAACTGCGGGAGAATCTCGACGAAGCCACGCAGTGGAACGACCACGCCCGGCGAAGCGCCCTCGAGCTAGAGCTAGAATCACTGACGCGAGAACTGAGCCGCGCGTTCGGGCTGGGCGGGCGAGTGCGCAAAGGTTCGAGCGCGGCGGAACGAGCGCGCGTCAACGTGCAGCGACGCCTCAAGGACGCGCTCAAGCGGGTCCGAGCCGTCGCGCCAGGTCTCGCCAAGGAGCTCGAGCGCTCAGTCCGCACAGGCACCTACTGCGTTTACGATCCCTGACGAACCGTCTTTCGACGATCGCGCCCGTTCACAACGCCCGCGTGAGCTCCACGTGGCATGACTCGCACCCTTGCCGACGATGGCTGCTGTCGCGCCACTCCGCTACGATACCCAATATCGCTCTGAACAGGACGTGTATCTGGACTGGGAGCGGAAGCGTCGCCAGCATCAGACGAGCGAACGGACGGCGTTGGTGCTGGAGTTGCGCGAGGTTTGGACGGCAAAGAGCGACGAAGGATGAAGGTATTCGAGCTCGAAACCACATGGCCGACTCCGCCGAGATGGCTACCTGATGGGGGGCCGAACTGACACCCACGAACCGTGACGAGCGCGCCCGCTGGTTTGGGTCGGCTGCGCTGCGCCCAAAGGACGCTTGAAATGTTGGCTAGTCTGGTCCCAGGTCGGCCTCGTGCAGTTGCCGTCGCAGTCGTGCTGGTCGTCGCACCGCTCTATCGCGATTCGGGCGCCATCGCGCATTGTTCGTTGCCTGGCTGGACGACAATGGCTGAGGTAGCGCTCGCGCCGGTGAATCGCGACGCGATAGCGACAGTTCGCTATGGTCCAACCGCGGACATCAATCCCAACGACGTGGAGGGGGCGAGTGTAGGCGAGGTTCCCATCGATTGCAAACCGCGGTCACCTCCGCCACGCCCGACTTCGTTAGCGGCGTCTTGCACAACGACAGCGCTCAAACGTTTTCGAACTGGATGCGCGAACTCGATGGCCCCCCGTCGGGGCAGGGCTCGAGCCGGTACGTGGCACGCACGATTCGCGTGTGCGTGGATCATGGTCCCGGGACCTCCCAGGGCCTCACCCGGGATCACCCTTGGAGCGGCGGGATGAGGCAGGTGCGCACCCGTTGGACTGCTACGTTCAAGGCGTGCCGCGTTTGGCGAGCTCCAACGGCCCCCCGTCTGCGAGCGAAAGAAGGGGTTGCGCTGCTGTCAGCATCGCCCAATGCCGCACCCGATGAGGCGACCTTTTCGACAACTCGTGTTCGCTCGCCCGGGCTGGACGGACTGTGGCCAGTTGATGCTCCGGCTGTGGTTCGGGCTGGTGCTCGCGTTTGGGCATGGCTGGCGCAAGGCCGGTACGCTCGACGCGTTCATCGCTACGGTCGCAACCAAGGGCATTCCGTTTCCCGCGTTCTCTGCCACCTTCGCCGTTGCGGCTGAGCTACTCGGGGGGCTCCTGCTTGCGCTGGGGCTATTCACTCGTGCCGCGGGTCTGTCCGTGGCGGCGACGCTGCTGGTCGCAGGGCTGTGGGTCCACCGGCATGACCCCTTCTCCAAGCAGGAGTTTGCGTTGGCCTACGCTGTTGTCGGCCTCGTGCTGGCGGTTGGTGGGCCAGGACGCTTCAGTTTGGACAGACGATTCGGGAGATGAGCTCTAGCAACGGCTGGTGTACTGGGCCCCCTGCTCGCATGGGCGTGGCAGGGGATTGATTCCTTGGACCATGCCCGGGGTGGCACGAGCTATACTCTCAGTATGCTCATCCAACGCATCACCAATGCACGTCTGTCATCCCGCCGGGGATTGTGGAGCATCACCATTGATGGCGGAAAGATTCTGAACATCGAGCAGGTGACACCCGAGCCTCAACACGAAACATTGATGCCTTGGACTATGCCAGTGCCAGAAGGGACGTCCGTCGAGCTCGATGCTGGGGGGCGTCTGGTGAGTCCACCCTTCGTGGAACCGCACGTTCATCTAGATACGGCACTCACTGCGGGACAGCCAGAATGGAATCGCACGGGCACCTTGCTCGAGGGGGTAGAGCGGTGGACGCAACGCAAAGCGACCCTAACGCAGGTGGACGTCGAGGAGCGAGCACTGCAGGCTATCCAGTGGCAAGTCGCGTCCGGGGTACAGTTCGTAAGGACCCATTGCGATGTAACGGACCCTCGATTGACAGCGCTGCGGGCCCTACTCGAGCTCAGAGCACGTTTGGCCGATGTGGTCACGCTGCAGATTGTGGCCTTTCCTCAAGAGGGCATCGTCTCGTTTCCTAACGGTCACGCTCTCATGGTGGCAGCTCTGGAGATGGGAGCCGACGTCGTTGGGGCCACACCGCACCTAGAGTTCACCCGAGACGACGGGGTGAGCGCGGTCAAGCAAGCCTTCGACTTGGCTGAGCGCTTCGATCGTCAGGTGGACATACATTGTGACGAGATCGATGACGAGCAGTCACGATTCTTGGAAGTTGTTGCCTCGGAGGCCCATCATCGCCAAATGGGGCATCGTGTGGCGGCTAGTCACACCACCGCCATGGGCTCGTACAACGACGCTTACGCGTTCAAACTGTTTCGTCTGCTGGGGTTGTCTCAGATTAGTTTCATCGCCAATCCTCTCGTCAACATCCACCTGCAGGGACGCTTCGATAGCTACCCGAAGCGTCGAGGAGTCACGCGAGTCAAAGAGCTATTGGCCGCGGACTTGAACGTCTGCTTTGGTCACGACGACCTCTTTGATCCATGGTATCCGCTCGGAACAGCGAACATGCTTCAGGTGCTGCACATGGGCCTGCATGTGTGCCAACTCATGGGCTACGACGATATCAACTCCTCGCTGCGCCTAATTACGACGCACTCCGCGCGTGCGCTCGGCTTGCAGGACTACGGCATCGATGTTGGCTTGCCCGCCAACCTCATCGTGCTGGATGCTAGCAGCGAATACGACGCGGTGCGACGTCAGTCAGCCGTGCTCGCTTCAATCCGTGCTGGGCGTGTCATCGCCCGGACCACACCGCGTGAGACAGAAGTAGACATCGGCGGTGCCTCCCGCCTAGTCGACTTCACGTTCTAGGTGATAGGATGCGGCGTCGCGCCCTTGGGTAGCTCAGCGCGTCCCGTACAGGCGATCCCCGGCGTCGCCGAGGCCGGGCAGGATGTAGCCGTGGTCGTTCAGGTGGTCATCAATGGCCGCTGTGAAGACGGGCACATCCGGGTGTTGTTCGTGGAAGTGTGTGATCCCCTCAGGCGCGGCTAGCAGACACACGAACTTGATCGATCGTGGTTTCGCTTTTTTGATCCGATTGACGGCCGCGACCGCACTGTTGCCGGTTGCCAGCATCGGGTCGACGACGATGGCGTCCCGATCGGTGAACTCTTTGGGAAGCTTGAGGTAGTACTCCACGGCTCCTAGAGTTTTTGGATCGCGATAAAGACCAACATGACCTACCCGCGCACTGGGAATGATGTTGAGCATTCCGTCCAGAAAACCGTTGCCTGCGCGTAGAATGCTGACCAGCACTACCTTCTTGCCTTCGAGTACTGGGGCCTGCATCGTCGCCAGCGGGGTTTCGATCTCTTCGTAGTGAAGAGGTAGGTCCCGAGTTACCTCATAGCACAGCAGCATGCTGATCTCGGAGGCGAGCCTGCGAAAACTCGCTGTGCTCGTCTCCTTGTTGCGCATCAACGAGAGCTTGTGTTGAACCAAAGGGTGATCGATGACGGTTACTGAAGACATGGGTCCCCGTGCGTTGCGGTTGAGATTCAAAAGACAGTACCATCACTTAGGACGCGAATGGGGGGCGATGCGTCCTGACGGAGCTGGGCGGCAATCTGCCTACCTGCGGCCCAGCTCCCTCCTTGGAGGACCTTGGCAAGCGGAAGCTGTTGTCGGTCTAGTCCCCAACCTGCGCCCAGAGCGTCAGCCAGCCTGTCCAAGAGCGCCACGGTCGAGGCGCGCCACTCGATGACTAGATCCGAATTCACCGCGTGCACGAGTTGCGCGGCCTTTGGATCGACGAGTGAGAGGACGCCGACGTCGACGAACAAGCCACCGTTGCGATACTCTGCCAGGCCCGTCAATTCATCGAGTGACGTTATGCGCCAACCGAAACGCTCGAGGGCGTCGCAAAGAGAGTACGTCAGCCACTGAGACAGCTTGTGGAAGGGGACTCGACCGAAACGACTATGCGTCCAGACGTCTCCTAGGTTGACGCCACCCAGGACCTCTCGCCCGGGCCAGACCCCGCCGAGTCCCCGGAGTACCGCGTCGAGTACCTGCGTTGCGGGTAACTCGACCACGCCATCCTGGCGGACCGAAGCCCTTTTACGAAGAGCATCCGCTAGATTACCCGGCCGGGACACCGAGCCTCGAAACAAGTCTGAATGCTCGACGACCTCTCCGAGGCGTCGCAACAACAGAGCACGACCTTCGAGGCCATCGAGGGGGTTGTCGTCAGTGACTTGAAGAGCGTGGACGACATCCTGCGCTGTCGTCCGCTTCAGGTTGTCGCTGAGTGCAGCCGGCGCTCCCATCGACCCGGACATTTGACCCGAGACGAACCAGCGATAGCTGGCTACCGCTAGTCCTTCGGAGCGTGAGTAACGCTGCGTCGTTTCTTCCTCAACGAATCGCCACGCGTTGCCAGCCCCTGCGTCGAGCAACACGCTCGTTATGATCAATTCGAACCAACTCCGCAACTGCTCATCTGGCGCCAGCCCACTGCAGCGTCGTTCGAAGTCCAAGAGACGATCGATGCCTCCAGCGCCGAAGTGGGCCAGGCGGCTATGGTAGGGGATTTGCTCGAGGTCCGGGTAGGCTGCTTGTGTGACTGCACGCGTCAAGTCGACGGCGCGAGGCAGCTGCTTTTCGTCGATTCGAAAGTGCTCTGAGTGTCCCCGTACCAACTGTTGGTAGATCCGCTCCGCGCTCTGGCGCACAGCCAACGGAGTCAGAAACCAATCTGGACCGTCTTCGGAAAGGCTATCGGTCGTCATGCCACAGTCACTCGAGCGAACGCCCCTTCGGGACGGCGAGCTCGTTGCCGTCGGGCACGATGCTTTCAGTGAAGTAGCCGGCGGCCTTCTTCGCATCCATCTCCACCCGCGCATCATCCGGGATCAACTCATCGGGAATTGCAATGCGCTTGACGATGTCGATGCCTGATGCCGTGACGGCGTCGTGCTTCATGTTGCTCATGGACACGAAGCGATCGATTTTCGTGATGCCGAGCCAATGCAACGGATCTGGCATGAGTTCCTGAAAGCGCATGTCCTGAACCCCTGCCACACACTCCGTCCGAGCAAAGTATTCACTCGCTCGATCGCCTCCTGGTTGCCGTTTGCGGGCGTTGTACACGAGGAACTTCGTGACTTCGCCAAGAGCGCGCCCCTCTTTTCGGTTGTACACAATCACCCCAGCACCACCACGTTGCGCACTCTGCACGCACTCTTCGATCCCGTGGGTCAGGTACGGTCGGCAAGTGCAGATGTCGGAACCGAACACGTCCGACCCATTGCACTCATCGTGGACACGAACCGTCAGCTCGTGTGTGGGATCGGAGATGGTGTCGATGTTGCCGAACAGGTAGATGGTCGCACCACCGATCGGAGGTAGGAAGACCTCCAAGTCGCTACGCGTCACGAGTTCTGGAAACATCCCTGCTGTGTGCTCGAACAAGGTACGCCGCAGATCGGATTCGCGACATCCAAATCGCTCCGCCACTCCAGGCAGGTGCCAAACGGGTTCCAACGCAACTTTGACGACAACCACTGAAGCGTTGGGCTTGAGGACCTTGCCATCGGGCACCAAGCGCCCACATCTCACGGCGTCGTCGAGCTCTGGAACGTTGAGGTGTGCCCGGGTGATGGCGATGGTTGGGCGAATGTCGTACCCATCCTGCAGATGTTCGGCGAATGCTTTGCTGACTACCGCTCCAAATGGGTCTAGCGAGACGATCTTGGCTGGCTCGGACCATTGGGGGTGAGGTCCGACTTCGTGGGTCGGCGCTGTGTTGGTCAAGTCAGGCCGCTGCAGAGGATCGAGCGACCCAGCGGCAACGGCCAACGCGCGGTACACCGAATAGGACCCGGAGTGTGTCCCAATGGCGTTGCGTCGATCGGGGTCGGTGACCGAGGCAATGATGGGGCCACGCTCCTTGGGATCTGCGGCCCCCCACTTTATCGACAACGGCGCTTGGTCCGGTGAGCCCGGGTGCGATGTCAAGATGACCGCTTTGGGGTTTTTTCTGCGGGGAAGTTCAGTCACCTCAAGACATCCAATTCTGGTCGAGTTGCAGGGCCCATTTGCTGGTCACCTTCTTCGTTTGGGTCCAGAAGTCGAGTCCCGCCAGGCCGGTGATATCGCCATGACCGAAGCGTGAGGCCTTGGTCCCCCCGAATGAAAACGGCTCCCGTGGTACCGGGACTCCGATGTTGATGCCAATCATCCCGCACGCTGATAGCTCGCTTGCCCGGCGCGCCACAGCACCGCTCGAAGTGAACACGCTCGTCGCGTTTCCGTAGGGGCTACTTCGTTCCAGTTCGAGTGCCTGCTCCAGGTCCTCGACCTCGATCACCGACAGCACTGGACCGAAGAGTTCTTCACTGGCGCACGCCATATCGGAGCGAACGTCACCCAGCACCGTTGGTCCCAGCCAATAGCCGTTGGCGAATCGTCCGCCCGGGGACTTCCCACGACCGTCGAGGAGCACCTCGGCCCCCTCTGCCTGAGCGCGTTCGATGGCCAACGTGAGCCGCTCTCGAGCGGCCTCGTCGATGAGCGCGCCCATTTGTGTTCCGAGCTCCAGCCGCGAGGCCAATGCGACGACCTGCTGCACGATCCGATTCGCGTTGCCGATCGTGACCAACACGCTTCCTGCCATGCAACGCTGTCCAGCGCACCCGGTAAACGAATCGACGATGGCTCGTGTGGTCAGCGCATCGTCCGCATCGGGTGCAACGATCAGGTGGTTCTTCGCTCCACCCAGACACAGCGCACGTTTGCCTGCGTGGGCTGCCGAAACATAAACGCTCCGGGCAACGTTGGTGGAGCCCACGAAACCAACGGCTCGCACACGAGCGTGGGAGACCAATGCCTCGACCGTCTCTTTGCCGCCGTGGACCACGCTCAGCACCCCCTCCGGAAGGCCTGCAGCCGCGCTGAGCTCCGCGAGCTTGCACGCCGTGATGGGCACCTTGTCCGAGGGTTTGAGGATGAACGCATTGCCGCTCACGAGCGCCAACGGCAGCATCCAAAGGGGGACCATCGCCGGGAAGTTGAACGGCGTAACGCCGACGACCACCCCCAGAGGTTCACGCCACGTTTCGCATCGAACCCCTCGTGAGACCTCGAGGGTGCCACCAACATCGAGGTTGTTCAGACCAGTAGCGAAGTCGAGCACCTCGAGGCCGCGCGCGAGGCCAGCTTGCGCTTCAGCTTCGGTCTTTCCGCTCTCGAGAGCCACGATGCGCGACAACTCGGCTGAGTTGTCGTCGAGCACCTTGCGAAACGTGGCCAAGTGAGCGGCGCGTTCTCGGAGCGGCAGGGTCTTCCAGCTCGCGAAGGCGTTCTGGGCCGCGTTGACGGCGGCATCAACATCCGCTTCGGTCGAGGCCCGGTAGCTACCGATCGAGCGCCCGAAGTACGGGCTGACGACGGGGTGCACCGCGCCGCTTGCTGTCTGTGCCTTACCAGCCACCCAGTTGGCACATTCGACTACATCTGTGGGTTCGGCAATGCTGGACAATCGACCTGCTCTTCCCGGCGTCAGGCGCTGGGGACTTCAGTCTTGAATGCCGTTGGCACTCTGTCCAGTTTGTGTAGTATTTTCACGATGTCGTTGACGGCGCAGTTCCGATGGACGTTGGAACGACCGGAGCTTCCGGCGCGCAGCGCCAGGCGAGCGATCGTCACCGGTTTCGACGAGCCCGACTCTTGGTAAGCGCGGTCGAGTAGCGCGATGCGTCTTCCGCATTGCTGTTCCTCGGGTGCTACCATCGCGTTCGTCTAAACCGGACAAGCCGGGAGCCTCGTGGTAGCGTCATACCTATGTCCGGGAGTCCTCGCATCGCTCCCGCCCCGCTGCCTGGCCCCAGAGACAGCGCGCCATCGTCGGGCGCAGAGGGCCCGCCCAGCCTCCCTTCGTACAGCTCACTGCATCCAGGCCGGGTTGAGCACTGGCGGGTGCACGACCGCACGCACCTGGAGTTGTTGGTGGACTACCCCATCAACGACGGATCGGGGCCAGCTCGCTACGTCTGGGAGGCGTACTTCTTCCTACCGCGCAGCCTCAAGCTCGATGGCGCCAGCTACCCCAAGGACGACATCTATAGGGACTTTCAGTCCTACGTTCGCTTCGCCGCCACTGAGCCGACGTTTGATGAACTGACTGCCATGCCCGCGATGTGGCAGGGCGATGCGCTCGAGGACGGCCAGCGCGCCATGTTGGTGCTGCGCACCTATGGCGCTCAGTTTCGCGTCGCAGCCCTGCGTGGACGCGAACGGTTGTTGCGTTATCTGGAGCAGGGCGCCGACTCCTATCTCGCGGTGCGCCTGGGGGAGTATGTTGCCGGATTGCGCAGCGCCCTGAGCAGCTTCCGCGAAAGAACTCGGAACGTGACCGCTGTCCCCGTCCGCGCGGCAGTTGGCTACGTGGAGGAAGACTTGTCGCGGCTACTAGAAGAGGTGTTCTCGACGCTGTGCGTTCGTTTGCGTGAAGCGGATGCTGCGGAGCTTGCCGCTACTGCAGAGAAAGCGGCGCTGGAGGAAGCAGCCCATCGAGCGCGTTCGACCAGCGAACCCATGAACACCAGCGCGAAGGTGGACGAAGCGGAGTTTCGTCGCCATGCGCTCAAGCGTTTTACCTCTTCGATTCTGTGGATCAGTCGAGACATTTCCGAGGCAGGGATTTGGGTACGCCACGCGTTGTTCGCTGTGGCGGCGTCAATCGCAATGGTGTTCGCCGTCGTGGCTGCGTTCTACTACGGACCTCAAGGGCCGGCGCAAATTGGTAGCTTTACGATCTGGGTTGCCCTCGTTGTCGTCGCATACGCCTTGAAGGACCGCATCAAGGCGTGGTTGCAGAGCATCTTCTCGGGATGGATTTCACGTCGCTTTGCCGATCGACGTTGGAAGTTGACCTATGTGGATGGTCGTCGTCGGATCGGCACGGTGGAAGAACGTTCACAGTTCGTGAAAATGCGGGCGGTACCGGCGGCGGTACTGAGTGCACGAGAATCGGGGCGCGAGCACGATGTCGAAGAGGCGGCGTACCCTGAGCGGGTTCTTTCTCATCGCAAAGATGTCATCCTGCGTTCTGCGGAAGTCGCGCGCATCGACAGGCCCTTCGCCGCCGCAACGGAGATCTTCCGCTTGGATGTCAGCCGGTGGCTCGTCCACACCGACGATCCAAAGCAGCTCGTATACTATGCGGATCTGCAGCGAAAGGTCGTCGCAACGGCGCTGGCCCGACGCATCTACCACGTCGATATCGTCTATCGCATTCGCACGCTACAGGACGCCGCCGCCCCCTGGCACACCGCTCGGGTCGTGCTCAACCGCAACGGTATTCGGCGCGTCGAAGCACGTAGCTAGGTTGAGTGGGGGATGGGCTCGGCCCCGGCATGAGGGCGTACTGATGGCAAGCCAGTACGCTCTCGCTTCGCCGCCACCGCGCTCACGAGAAAATACGTTTGGGTCGATTCATTGCCACACCACTCAAGTGCCGCGCAGACTGTGACGCGGTCCCGACGGTTCGGTGACGTCGTGCTTGGTGTTCTTGTCGAAGGTGTCGCCAAACGCTCAACGGTGTGGCGGCCCCCCCTTCGGGGCTACTCCGCGGCCTCGGCTTTCGTAGTGGCCTCACCGGTGGCAGCTGGCTTTTCCTCCTCGCCGAACCCGGCATAGAGGAACTTCATGATGGCGTTGCGCAGCTTGTAGTAGGCGGGTGTCTCCGAGAGTGTCTGTCGGGTACGCGGCCGCTCCAGCGGTACGTCGAAGATTGTGCCGATCGTCGCAGCCGGACCGTTGGTCATCATGATGATCCTATCGGAGAGCAAGATGGCTTCGTCGATCTCGTGGGTTATCATCAACCCAGTCGACTTCGACTTGGCCCAGATATCCAGGAGTTCCTCCTGCATCTCTTCGCGCGTGATTGCGTCCAACGCCCCAAAGGGTTCGTCCAGAAGCAGAATTCTCGGCTCGAGCGCCAATGCTCGCGCTATCGAGACGCGCTGTTTCATACCTCCGGAGAGCTCGCTCGGGAGCTTGTCGATGGCTTCCCCAAGACCGACCAGCTCCAGATACTTCATCGCCCGCTCCTTCCGGCGGGCACGGTCTTCCGAGCCAAAGACGGGCTTGTCGTCGAACGCGGATCGAGCTGAGTCTATCGCGAAGGAGACGTTTTCCAACGCCGTCAACCATGGCAACAACGAGTAGTTCTGGAACACCATCATGCGGTCCGGGCCTGGCTCTTCGACGGACCGATTGTCCAACAACACAGCTCCCTTGGACACCGGGAGCAGTCCGGCGACCATGTTCAGGACCGTGCTCTTGCCGCATCCCGAGTGGCCCATGATGGACACGAATTCACCTTCGGCTATGGTGAAACTCACGTCTTGCACAGCAACGAACTCCCCTTCGCGACTGGGAAAGGTTTTGGTGAGTTGACTGACCTCGAGCACTGCCCTTTTCATCTGTCGTAAGCTCCGATGCTTCTGGCAAGAGTGAAGTGTTTCAAGCTGCCGCCGACGGGCCCTGGCCCTCCACCTGCACCCGGCCTTTGATTCTGAGTGACTCCAAATAGGCGAGCCCCCGCGTCGGATCGAATGCCGGACCACTGCCGACCGAGATGGGCGAACTGTCGTCATCCATCTCGCTCAGTCCGACATGAGAAGCGGCAGCGGCGAGCACGTCACCATCGATGACGCTCGAAAGGATTGTGCTGGGATCGGCGGGGTAGGTGCCAATGCCCCAGCGAGCAAGCTGTGCCACGACCCAAGACGCCTCGTTGTGACGACAGACGTTCTTTCCTGGCCCGGAAAACTGGACGTACCCCGACATGTCCTCGATGGGATGGTCATCACCTCGATCATAAGGTCCGGTCAGGCAGGCGCTGAAGTCTTCAGGACGGCCTCCGACGTGGTCGCCATGCGCAAGTAGATCGGGCAACACCTGGGACCTGTACTCGGGTCCGTCGCAAATCGCGCATGCTTCCAAGAGAGCCCGCACCAGACCTTCGTAAGCCTTGGGGTTCTTGTCAGCCCACGTCGAGTCGACCCCCAGCACCTTCTCTGGATGGTCAGCCCAGATTTCGCGGTCGGTCGTCACCACGCGCCCCAGCTTCTCCACGGCGGCGCGTACGTTCCAGGGCTCCCCCACGCAATAGCCAGCGATGTTCCCCTGCTCCAGGTTGGCGATCATCTGGGGTGGTGGGATGACCGAGAGTTGGATGTCTAGATCTGGATTGATGTCGCCATCGGCAAGCCAAGCTCGCAACAACAGATTGTGCATCGACGCCGGGTGCACCATTCCGAAAAAAGGAGCCGGTTCACCCGCTTCACGCAGCGCCTGCAGATGCGCACTCAGAGATCGTCGGTCCGTCACACCGGTGTCTGTGAGTTGACGGCCGAAGGTGATGGCATTGCCACCGCGGCTGAGCACCATGGCGGTGCGGACCGGTGCGGGGGAGGAACCGGCGTTCAACGCCTCCAAGAAGGGCATGCCGACGACCATCTGTGCCGCGTGCAGGCGCCCTTCCTTGACGCCCGTTTGGGTGGTCTTCCAGCTCCGTTCTCGCGATAGGCACACATTCAGGCCGTGCTTAGTGAACAGTCCCTCAGCTTCCGCGACCAAGAAGGGTGCGCAGTCGACCAGCGGCACGAACCCGAGTGAGATTTCGCTCGGCGCTCGTACGGTCCGCGTCTTGCTTTTTTTGGCCTTCTTGCAGCTCTGGAGAAAATAGATGAGTTCGTCCCGCTGTCGATAGTAGCTTGGGTGCTCGATCGCTGCGAGCCGCTCTCGCGGGCGCGGTAAGTCCACCGTCATGATTTCTGCGACCTTCGCGGCGGGGCCGTTGCCCATCATGATGATCCGATCGGAGAGCAGCAGCGCTTCGTCGACATCATGAGTGATCATCAGCACGGTGATCTTCTGATGGTTGCAAATGCGAATCAGCTCGTCTTGCAACTTCGCGCGCGTCAGAGCATCCAGAGCTCCAAACGGCTCATCGAGTAAAAGTACCTTCGGATGGGTCGATAGTGCGCGGGCGATTCCGCAACGCTGCTTCATACCGCCGCTCACCTGGTCCGGGTAGCGGTTGGCGGCAGGGGTGAGCTTGACCATCGCCAAATGGTCATCGACCAACTTGGCACGCTCTTGTTTCGACTTGTTTGTGTGTACGCGGTTTACGGCGAGCGCGATGTTTTCGCGGAGCGTGAGCCACGGTAGCAGCGAGTGGTTCTGAAAGGCCACCATGCGGTCTGGGCCTGGCCCAGTGACAGGTTTGCCGTTGACCAGGATGGCGCCGCTCGAAGGTTCCACGAGCCCTGCCACAAGGTTCAAAACGGTAGACTTGCCACACCCCGAGTGCCCGATGATGGAGACGAACTCTCCTTCTTCCACAGAGAAGTCGACGCCTTTGAGGGCGTGATAGGTGCCTCCTCCCCTGGCTGCATACGTCTTGTCGAGACCTTGAACTTGTAGATAGGTCATTGTCAAACTCACGAATTTCCGCGACTTGCTGTCAGCGATGCTACGGCGGTCGTGTTTCCAGTGTTTGCTTCGGATGGTTACGCGACGTTCTCGACGGGTTTCCGTTCCGCAGCGAACCAATCTGGCGAATTGACCAAAATAGGGATCGACCCCCAATCTCTGAACCACCTCGAACGTCGGAGTCCCATGCCACTTGGGCCGATGGCGCATGCAAGGCGCGCATTTTTGCTGCTGATGGGCTTCGGTTCCGCTTGGATCACCTGGGCAAGCCTGGACTATTTCGACTTCGAGATGCTCCCGGCGTTCGCCATCGAGCGGCTCCCGGTGCGCCTCGAGACGCTCTGGCTGATCTCGCTCCGCGTCCACGTGCTGAGTGCGCTCTTTGCGTTTCCACTCTGCCTGTTGCTCGCAACTCGCTGGCTACAACGGCAGCGACCGTGGCATCGCTGGATCGGACGCTGTGTTGGAGTGGTCGTTCTGTGTGCGCTCGTGCCGTCGGGGTTGGTGCTATCTCTCGAGGCGGAGGGGGGAGCCATCGTCAGCCTCGGGTTTGTCCTGTCGGCTGTCATCGTGACTTGGTTCATGGTCGATGGCGTGGCCGCAGCGAGGAGCAAACGGATGAGGCGACACTCACGTGCGATGACTCATGTCGTTTTGCAGATGAGTGTGGCGGTATCGTCCCGTGCGATGATCGTGGGCTTGGACAGCGTCGGGATGGCACCCGAACTAGCCTACGTGGTCGCGCTGTGGGTTCCGGTGCTCGGCGGTGGCATTGTCGCTGAGTGGCTTACACGTGGGCGGGCGTTGCCGCTCAATCCATTTCATCTACTCCAAAGGAGCTCTCTGTGAATCGTAAGTACTGGCTGACGTTGACGGGTCTGTTGGTTGCCACGCCAGGTGTGCTTCTGGCCGAGCCTACTGTCGAACGGTGGGCGACCAGCCAGGTGCAAGAGGCGTTCGTCAAGCCGTTGGAGCGACACCGCTCGAAGCGTTTCTCCCGGGGCAGGCGCCCGCCAGCCGAGCGCAGGGTACGGATCGTCAGCGCCACCGTCATCGAGGATCGGGCGGGTGGCAGGTACGTGCCCTTCGCCGTCGATGCTCGCTATGAGGCGGAATGGCAGGACGAGTTCACTGGGTGTGTCTATCGGGGGAGCAACAAGGTCTTTGTTCGGACCGGGAGTTCCTACGTTCCTGCCGAGTATTATTCCGGAAAGAAGGCCGCCTCGGTGGAAGGCGTCTGCCAACCCGCAAGTGACGGACCGCCGGAAGCCGCTACACCCAGAGCTCGCAGCCAGCTCAGCGGAAGTTACTAACGCGACGCCAACAGGGGCGGGAAGATTTCTCGCGCAGCCGCCTTCGCCCATGTCCGTACCAGGATCGCCGCCAGCGCCTTCCTCAGTTGGCTGCCCATCTCACAACGCCTCCGTCCAAGGACGTGGCCACCGCACGTCCAATCGATTGATTGTGATGTTCACTCACAAGGGTCGTCTAGCGGACAGGTGGTTCCCGCGGCACTCGCATCGGCGCCTCTTGGAAGTGACCCGGCGAGCACGACGCTCTAGATGCTCACTCCGTACATCGATCGGCTCCTGAGCCCGCGTGGGATCCGAGCAATGACCGAGTGGACCGCAATGGAAGAGACGGGACAGGGCAACTCCGCGGGCGCGGGTCATCGCGTCGGTTGTGACGTAGCGCGGCCGCGGCCGTTGATACGGCACCCGACCCTTTCGTTGGTCCCGGCCCTCTCGTGCGGGGCGCTAGACCTAGCCGAGTTGGGTGAGTTGGCCTGCGGGTTCAAAGCGAGCGGTCCAGCCGTCAGGGTTGGCCGACCATGTAGTGGCCTGCGAGCCCGCGAACGGTTGGCTCCGATCTTGCTCTACCGGGTGCCCGTATGGCCCGACCGTTCTGGAATACCCGTTTTCCCCGCGTGATCCCAGCGGATGTTCGCCCCGTCGGATCGTCGGTCGGTGCCATCGCCGCAGCCTACAGACCACAACTGTCGTCTGTAGGCGACAACCTCGGGAGCAATTCTCCTTCGTCGTGGTGGGCGTCTTGCCCGTCGCACTTCGGCACACCCATTGCTACGTTCGGCGCCACAAAACCCCCACGGCGCGCGCCTCAATTTCATACAAGCGCGCGCCTACCTCAACGAGGAGAACAAGCATGAATCCGAAATTCGCAATGGTGCCAGTCGCTGGGTGTGCGCTCGCACTGACGTCCACCCCATTGATGGCACAGGAGGCAGGTGCCTCCTTGAGTGCATCTGGTGACGGCATCACCGCCGAGTCCGATACGGCAGGGATGGACGAGGACGACGAGAAGCGCCCACTGCAGTATCAGATAGAACTCGGCCTCTACGCCGGAGCGATGTTTCCGGCGGGTGATCACTCCTTGTTCGTGGCAGGTAATCCCTACCAGGACTACGATCCAGTCGCGTTCGACTTCGGTGGAAGGCTCGGCCTCTTCCCGATTGACTACGTCGGCATCGAAGGTGAAGCCGGCATGATCCCGACGCGGACCGAGAACGGCAACAGCGCATCTCTCTACACGCTGCGAGGTCACCTGATGTTGCAGGTTCCCTTCGAGAGCTTCACACCCTTCCTAATCGGTGGGGGCGGGCGCCTGTACCTGGATTCGGATGCGCTTGGTACGGAATCAGACCGCGCGGTTCACTTCGGAATTGGCGCGAAGATCCCCTTCGCCAAGAAGCACTGGCTCGCGCGAATCGACGTGCGTGACACCATCACGATCGAAGAGGGCGATGATGAAGTCGACCACTGGCCTGAAGTGTTGTTGGGCGTCTCCTACGGTTTCGACATCTTCGGGGGTAAGTCCCAGCCGCCGCCACCACCACCACCGGCTGATTCCGACGGTGATGGCAAGACCGATGATGTCGACGCCTGCCCGCAAGAACCGGCCGACACTGCCGACGGCTGCCCCGTGCGGGACACCGACCAAGATGGTGTTTTGGATCCCGTCGACGAATGCCCAGAAGAAAAGGGCGACATGCCCAACGGTTGTCCCAACCTCGATGTAGATAAAGACGGCATCCCCGTGCCGGAGGACAAGTGCCCCACCGAGGCAGGAATTGCTCCTGATGGCTGCCCAGACCCTGATGCGGACAAAGACGGAATCGCCGTTCCCGCTGATGCCTGTCCCCAAGAACCCGAGACGTTCAACGGCTTCCAGGACGGGGACGGTTGTCCCGATGAGCTGCCTGACGCGGTGAAGAGCTTCACGGGCGTCATCAAGGGCATCAACTTTGCAACTGGCAAAGCGAAGGTCTCGCCAGATTCCTTCCCGCTGCTCGACAGGGCTGTCGGCGTGTTGCAGGAGTACCCGGACCTCAAGATCCTCATCACCGGTCACACCGACTCAGTCGGTAGCCACGACAAGAACGTCCAGTTGAGTCTGGACCGCGCGGACGCGGTTCGCGCTTATCTCCTGTCGAAGGGAGTTGAGGAGAGTCGTGTTGAGACCCGCGGTGCCGGGCCCGACGAGCCGATTGCCGATAACAAGACCCGAGACGGACGGGCTGAGAATCGGCGCATCGAGTTCAAGATTCTCAATCAGAGATGATTGGGCGTTTATCAGAGACAGTGATTCTTCAAACCGGGCAAGAGCCCACACGATAGCCAAAGGCGCCGACGGGTGAACACACCCGTCGGCGCACGAGGTGGACCTCCAGGGGGTGCATATGACCGAACGAGATGAGTTATCTTCAGCGACAAAAGCCTGGAACATCGGGCTCTACCGCTACGAGCCAGACACCGGGATCATCCGCGGTTCCGATGTCTTCTGCGAGTTGCATGGCATCAAGCCGGCGGCGCGCCACGCTCGGGACTCAGTATCGCGGTCAATTCACCCCGGAGATCGGCGCAAGCTGCACCAGGCACTCGCTGAAGCCGTTGATGGCGGAGCGAGGGGTACCCTCGATGTTACGTACCGTGTAGTCACCCATTCCGGCAGCACGCGCTGGTTGCGCAATCGCGCCCAGCGCGACATCGATTTGCCGTACATCGAGCGCCGCGCGGTCTGTCTGTATGGCTCCGTGGCTGACGTGACGGACGACATTTCTGCGCGCACGGAGCTTTCCCAGGCTCAGGCTCGGTGCGCCGAACTCGAAGAACAGCTTCGAGTGGCGCAGCGGTTGGGTGTCATGGGAAAGCTTGTGGGCAGTGTGGCGCATGACTTCAACAACATCCTGTCCGTGATCATGGGATCCGCCAGTTTGGCGCTCAGTGAAGTCCCGGATGGTGCTGCACGCGTCGAGGTGGAGCAAATTGTGGCGGCGAGCTACCAGGCGCAAGGACTCGTCAGCCAGCTACTCGATTTCTGTCGTGGGCGCGGGGCTGACACCGAGCCTGCCGATGTTTGCGAAATACTGAAGGACCTGGCGCCGATTCTCAGGCGTCTAGCGGGAGAGCGAGTTGCGTTGCAGATCCACCACGACGATGCACCCGTTCTGGCCCAGGTCGAACGGCGGCACATCGAACAAGTGTTGCTCAATCTCGTCGTCAATGCGCGGGACGCCATGTCGGATGGGGGGGAACTGGTTGTCGAATGTCGAACAGCCGCGGAAGAAGGGACGGGCCCAGCCCAGACTTCGGCGGTTCTGGAAGTGCGTGATAGCGGCTTGGGAATGGATGCGGAGACGCAACGCCGCGCCTTCGAACCGTTCTTCACGACGAAAGGAGACTCGGGGACCGGACTTGGGCTGTCGACGGTCCACGACATCGTCGTGCAGAGCGCGGGAAGCATCTCGCTGGCAAGCGAATTGGGCCGGGGCACGAAGATCAGCGTCAGGCTGCCGGGAGGCCGACATGTCTAGTGCGCTCTCGTTCTCCCCGCAGCAGAGTGGGGTACCGGGACGGCTTCTGTTGTTACTCTTGTGGAAGCCCGGCAGTCGCCTCGAGCAGCGTCTACGGCCGATTGCCGACATCGTCGTCGTCGTCGGCTGGACAGCTGCGCAAGACTGGCTCGAGCGAGAATCGTTTGACGCAGTCGTGTGTGAGGTCGACGACCTTGCTGGGTTGGAGTGTGCCAAGAGTGGCTTGCGGGGCCGCAATGAGACGGTGCTCTGCGTCGCGCCAGCCAACCTAGTCTCGGAAGTCTCCGAGCCGCTGTTGGGGGTGCACCACGGGCCCGCGCTGTCGAACGAGATCGTTGCCGTGCTGCGCCGCGCCGACGTGGAGCCGTGAGCACCGTGGGCGGTCGCCGATTGGCTACTTCAGATTGTGTTTTTGTAGCAGCTTGATCAGGTAAGAACGGTCCATCCGCGCACGCCGAGCGGCGCGAGAGACGTTCCGGTCGCACTCTTCGAGGAGCGCCTCGCAGTACCTCGACTCGAAGTCGTCGAGCACGCGTGTTCGCGCGTCCTTGTACGGCAGCCGACTGAGGTTGGCTTCCGAGACGGGTTCCGCCGGCGAGCTCATCAGTTCGGGTGCTTCACCAATTGCCAACGTCGCCTCCACCCAATTGCGCAATTCGCGTACGTTGCCTGGCCAGCGATAGCGCTGCAGCTCAGCCATGGTGTGAGCCCCGACGATGGACTCTCGGCTCCCTGCGTGTCCCGCCGCTTTGAGAAAATGGTCGACCAACAGCGGAATGTCCTCAGGGCGCTCTCGCAGTGCAGGCATCTCCGTGGTGACGACAGCTAGTCGGTAGTACACATCCATTCGGAACGTACCCTTGTTCACCTCGGACCGCAGATCGCGGTTGGTCGCCGAAACGACGCGTACGTCCACCTCGATCTCTTTCTGCCCTCCAACGCGGACGAAGCGTCGTCGCTCCAGCGCGCCGAGCAGCTGGGGTTGTAGCTCGCTGGGTAGCTCACCCACTTCGTCCAAAAAGAGCGTGCCGCCATTTGCGCGTTCGAAGGCCCCGAGCCGCTGCCTGTCCGCGCCGGTAAACGCACCCTTTTCGTGTCCAAAAAGTTCGGAAGCGATCAACGTCGGAGACAGCACTCCGCAATCGACTGTCACGAAGGGCTGCTTCGGGCGACTACTGTGTGCGTGGATCGCTCGGGCTACGAGCTCTTTTCCGGTGCCGGACTCGCCCGTAATCAGGATCGGGACGTCAGTCAGTGCGACTCGGGAAATCCGCGCCATCACTCGACGCATGGCGTTCGAAGCACCGAGAAGGTCACCCAGCTGGTTTGAGTCGAGTATCTCGATACTAGCGCCCGAGCCTTGACTGACGCGTATTTGGGTCGTGCCCAGCTTCAGGACCGAACCGGTCGGCACGTGGGCATCGGCCAGGGCGATGTCGTTGCACCGAGTCCCGTTCGTCGACCCTAGATCCCGGACTCGGACTCCCGCTTCTGTCTGCTCGAGTTCGAGGTGGTACCCAGAAACGGTGGCATCGCTCAGACGCAGAAAGTTGGTCGGTGCCGAGCCCACGGACACCCGCTCGCCATCGGTTTCCACTCGGCGCCCGGCATCCGGGCCCGCCAGCACCTCGACAACGAGATTGCCGACCTCGATGTGCGGTCCCCTGACCAGGCGTTCCGTACCATCAATCGTCACCTTCCGACCATATCATGCATGTTTCGGTCAGTTGAGCGCGATTGTCGTGCGAACATCCCGGTCGGATTTGGAGGGCGTGTTGCCAGCTAAGTTTTGTTCATTTCGGTTGTTCGTTGCGTTCTTGCTGCTGTCGCTGTCGGCGCCTGCCCAGACCACGATCGCTTTGGATAGATTTCAACCAGCGCCACCAGCGGACGTTTTTGCGGTCACCGAGGATCCTCAGGTTCCCAGTCCGAAGGTATTCGGGGCGACTCAAGCGATGGTGACCTACGCGCACAACCCGCTCGAAGTCATCTCCCTCGGTTCCGGAACCTACCAACCCGTGATTGACGACCGCCTGTGGTTTTTGGCCCAGGCGCAAATGGCCGCCTATGGCTGGGCCCAGCTCGATGTGCTGCTTCCGTTCGTTGCTCTCAACCAGGGTAGTGCGATCTTGGGCGACCAAGGCCAGTATCAACGACCGAGCGGCGCCGCTTTGGGGGACATCCGACTGGGGCTCCGAGTAGCGGCGTTGGACCAACGTGGGCCCTGGCCAGCGATAGGCATCGCGGGGCGGATTTGGCTACCGACCGGAGAGCGAGCAGCCTACACCAGCACCGGGGATCCCAGGTATGCTGGCTCGATCATCCTCGGGGGGGACTACGATCACTTCGTTTATCGTCTCAGTGGCGGACGACAGCGCCAGTATTTGCACGAAGAGACGGCCTTCAAGCTGGGGTCGGACACTGTGATTCGTGCTGCCCTGGCCCCCCGCTTCGGGCCCGTACTGGTGGGACCTGAGCTGCTTCTGAGCGTCGCATCCAACGAAGCGGAACATGTCGCCAAGACGAGCGTAGGTAACCTTGAAGCACTATTGGGCGCCAACCTCAGCCTGGGTCGCTGGTCCGTCAAAGGGGGGCTGGGTGGAGCGCTCGCTCAGCGTCAGGGAACCGCGGACTTGCGGGCATACCTGAGCGTTGGCTTCAGCTCTGAGGTGTTCGATCGCAGGCCCAACGTCATCAAGCCTGCGCCCCCGCCTCCACCGCGCCGACGAAGCAACCAGGTTGTCATTCCAGGACGGCGTACACGGATCGCCGACGATCCGACGCTCGTAGCCGGCGTTCGAAAGGGTACCCAGGGGGTTACGGATACCGAGGCTGGCGCCCAAGCGGTGTGCGCGCAGGGGAGCGCTCCCAGCACGGATTGTGCCCAAGACCGCGACGGAGACTCCATCCCCGACGCGGAGGATCGATGCCCCGATGAACCTGGCCACAGCGACCCGGGCAAGCCGCGCCACGGTTGTGTGAAGCAGGCAGTGATTACCAGCACTCACATCGAGTTGTCGGGGCGCATTCAGTTTGATACGGGTCGCGCGACGCTGCTGGCCTCCAGCGACGACATCCTCACGGCCATTCGCGATACGTTGCAAGAAAACCCGCAGCTGGTTCGGGTTGCTGTCGAAGGCCACACGGACGATGTGGGCGCAGAGGAAGACAACCTGAGCTTGTCACGCCAACGGGCGTTGGCCGTCGTGCGTTGGCTTGTGGGTCACGGGGTCGACGAAAGGCGGCTGGAGGTACACGGCTATGGGCCGCGCCAGCCCAAGGCTGACAATAGGCTGCCGGAGGGTAGGGCAGCGAATCGTCGGGTAGAGTTTTCGATAGTACGGCGAGATCCTCGGGGCGAAGCTGCTTGGGCGGATGGTCCGGCTGAACGAGCAACCAACACCGCGCCTCGAGCTCAGGAGGCCCAACCATGACCACGGTCCCGCTGAGAGTGAAGGCAGCCGTTGTCTTCGTCTTGCTAGCGGCGATACCTGCCGTCGTGACAGGTATCTTGCTGTGGTACGTCAACGTGGACGCGGTGAGGACCAGTGAGCGACAACTGCAGACGGCAGTGCTTTCCGAGCTTTCGGCCTTCACGGACCTAAAAGTCGCAGCAGCCCAAGACGATGTTCGGGCGTTGGCCGAAGCACTCGCTGCCGAGGCTCGCAGTAACGCCGTCCCGTCGTTTGACGGGGTACGCGCTGTGCTCAAGACGACGCGCTACGTCTCATCCGCGAGGCTGCTCATCCCGGAGTCTGACGTGGACGTCACGCTCCTGGTGGGAGACGAGGGGGTGCCCGCAGCCCCGCCGCTGGAGTCACTGAGCGCAGTATTGCCAGACACTGTGCAGCCACTGGTGAGCCAAGCAGGAGCGGTGGACCTCGTCGCCCGACTTCCTGTGGCTTCAAAGAAGGCTCCCGTCGGCTACGTCGTTGCCCGCATGAACTTGCTGCCGTTGCGACAACGCTTGGAACGTGCCTCGGTTGCACGCTTGGGTGGCGCAGAGGCAGTCGTGTTGTTGGTCGGCGAGGCGAAGCAGCCACTGCTGACGTATGGCCCGTTCTCGGCGACACCGGATGCAATCGCGGACCTGCCAGTTTGGCGTCTTGGCTCGGGAAAATCCGGCGCGGAGTTCGCCATCGTGGGTGAGCTGCAGATACAGGGCCAGAGCGTATTGGCAGGCGTGGAGTCTCTCCCGCGACTTGGTTGGCAAGTTGTCGTGTGGCGGCCCACCAAAGAAGCCTACGCCACCCTGAGTACGATGATTCAGCGAGCGGGGTTGGCCGCGACATGCGCGACGATACTCGCGCTTCTTCTGGGGCTGTTAGCAGCCACTCGTCTGACGCGGCCGATCCTGGAGATGGCAGAACAAGCTCAGCTCATTGGGCAACGAGCCTGGGGGCAGCTGCGGTTACTTCCGACATCGAACGATGAACTGGGTCAACTCGCTGCCTCCCTCGATGAGATGGCGGGTGCTTTGAAGCAGAGCGAATTCCAGATCGGACAAGAGATCCGCCTGCGTACGGATCTGAGCCGCTACATGAGCAGAGCTCTGGTAGAACAGATTGTCCGCGGGGACGTAGCGGTCAGCAAGGGTGAGGAGCAACAAAACGTGACCGTGCTCTTCGGGAGTGTCGTATCGTTTACCTCGCTCGCGGAAGAGGCCAAGTCAGAGGACATTGTGGCACTACTAAACGAGCTGTACGCGATTCTGACCGAAATCGTGTTCAGGAACGGTGGCATCGTCGATAAGTTTTTCGGCGATAGCGTCATGGCGGCGTGGGGTACACCCCACGCCGATGCGCGCCATGCGACCAATGCGTTGGAGGCAGCGGAGGAGATACTGCGATTCGTCAGCGTTGCTAGCGACG
The DNA here is from genome assembly GCA_050298815.1 of Polyangiaceae bacterium. Classification (GTDB taxonomy): domain Bacteria; phylum Myxococcota_A; class Polyangia; order Polyangiales; family Polyangiaceae; genus SZUA-265. Next base: position 270,545 of record JBNKUV010000073.1, on the reverse strand, counting down.
ACTGGCAGCGACGCTTTGGGTCTCGGGTGCGCATGGCGATCGGCATCAATACTGGTACCTGCATTGCTGGCAATCTCGGGTCGGACAAGCGCATGGAATACACAGTCATTGGCGATACGGTGAACGTAGCGGCAAGGCTGGAACGAGAGGCCGCGCCCGGACAGGTTCTGATAACCGAAGCGACAAAGGAGGCAGCGCAGGGATTCGACTACACCTTCATCGGTGAGCATCGATTGAGTGGCAGGCAGGGACTCTCGCGGGTGTACGCATTGGAGGTGGGCTCGTGAGATGGGCAGTCTTGCGGCTACTGGCTGCAATCGGAGTTGGTCTCACCTCGATCAGTGCCTGGTCGCAGGAGGCAATGGAAGCCACTGAGGGGTACCCAGAGAAGGTCATCCAGTGGATGGTCGAGGAGGGGGAGACCTGCGCCGCCATAGCCGACGCCTTGTACGGTGACGCGGCTCTTTCGTACCTGGTGCGCCGGTACAACGACGTTCGTTGTGATCAAGCGCTCCCGTCAGAAACGATACTCGTCGTTCCCTATGCGGCTCTTGATGTGCCAGTGGCGCGGCTGAAGAGTTCAATCCCAACGGTGCGCGCCCGGCCGCCCAAGAACGTCTGGCAGACCGCGACGGATGGCATGGCCCTCGAGGACGGCTATGCCGTCAATACGCTGGATAAGGCGAGAGCGAACATCTTGTTTCGTGACCGAACTCGTATTCTCTTGCAAGAGCAAACGTTGGTCATCATCTACGGAACGGCGTCTGGGTCTCAGGTGACGGCCACTGAGAAGTTGTCCGTACAGCTCGACGAGGGCGAGCTGCGTGCCGGGATCGCCGCATTGCGCGGACGCCCCATCGAGCTCGAAACGAGCGGGGGAGGGCACGTCGCCGCACTCTCCGAGGACACCGTTCTCCGTCGCAAGGAGGAACGCACGACAGTGTCTGTCTTTGACGGGCACGCGACCATCGGTAACGCCGGGGCGACCGTCCGGGTCAACAAGAACTTCGGGAGCGCTTTTGCCAAGGCCAAACCGCCCACTGATCCCAAGCCGCTTCCGCCCGCACCTGCGTGGCTCGATGGGACGGAGTCAGGTGTGCGTCTGGTAAACGGTGACGGGACCGTCGAGCTCAGCTGGTCGGAGGTCAGCGTAGCCGTTCGCTATCGCGTCGAGGTCTCATCGGAAACGACGTTTTCGGACGTGCTGGTACGTCAGGAGGTGCCCCCCGACGTTCGCTCGATTCGGGCAGAGAACTTGCCGCCCGGCACCTACTTCGTTCGGGTCCGTGCGGTTGACAGTGAGGACTTCCTTGGTATCGCTTCGCCCATCGGCACGATCTCGCTGATTGGAGTGAAGCCGGTACTGGGTCACGTGCAAGACGCCGGGCTCCTGCTTTCACCCTATGGGGGGCTTGAACTGGAGGCTGCCCACGATGTTGAAGTTTCGACAAACGGAGAGCGTTTCGTGGCGCTTCCCCAAGCACTCGACCTGCGAACGACGCGCCCCGAGCGGCTGTGGCTACGGAGAACCTCGGACGGGAAAGTGGCGCAGTTTCCGATCGAGTACACCCAACCCCCGATGGAGCTGTCGGCGGAGCGCGTCGCCACTGCGCTCTCGATCCGCCTGACTGGTGACGAACTGGCCCAGCTATCCCAGCGGGCGGGGTTGCAGTTTCACGTCGAACAAGGCCAAGTCGCGCGCGCGGTGCCAGCAATCGTTCAGGACGAACGCACGTTGATCGCCGCGATGGAGCTGGCTGGGACTACCGAGCTTTCCGTGTCGGTGCTGGATTTTTCTGGGAGGAAGCTCGGTTCCGTGGACGTCGTCGGAGAGCAGCCGGTGCGCGTTGCCATCGACCAGCCAAAGCCCGTGTTGGGGCCGAAGGCGTCCGTCATTCCTAGCAATCGGGAGCTATCCTTTGACTGGTGGACGCCTCGAGAGACCTCTGGAGTCGTGGGCTCAGCGACGGCGGCGACGGATGGGGAGGGTGGGCAGTTGTCGGCTATCGCACGTGCTCACCTCGAGGACTTCACTCTGGCGCTACGAATTACGAGCAACACACTCGCACAGTCAACGCCCAGTGATGGGTCGTTGTTTGGTCACGCGAGCTACGAAGTGGCCCTCATGGAGTCGCTTCATTGGGCGATTCGTAGCGGCCTGGTGATGCCGGCGGCGAGCGCCTCACCTGCGCCTAGATTCAGCGCTGGTACGGCCGTGGGCGCGTTGATGGGCAATGGTTGGTCTTGGCTGAGCAACGTCGATGTGCGCACGAACCTCAGCGGCGACACGGACCAACTGTCGTTTTGGCAAATGCGGGCGGGAGCCGGAGCGACTTACGACATTGCCTCAGTACTGAGAGCGTCGTTGTTGCTCGACGGTTATCTGCTGGAGAGTCAGCTGCGGGGCGCCGGCCAGTTCAATCTGGAGCTAGGCAAGACCTTTGCGGGTGTTGCGGGCTTGCGCTGGTCACCTTGGGCGGGCGACGCTGCGACGTGGACGGTCGGTGGCAGTCTCGTGTATCGACGGCAATAAAGCAGCAGAAGGCGCGGTGTGATCTACGATCGAGATACGGAATGGGCGCCAAGCACTCGGCGCAGAGTCTTTCAGAGCGGACCGCCACTCTCACCGGGCGATGTCCTAGGAGAGAAGTATCGCATCCAACGGACGCTTGGCGAGGGTGCAATGGGCACGGTCTATTTGGCTAACCACCTCGATCTGAATCGCGAGGTGGCCATCAAGGTCCTCAAGTCCGACGTTCAGGCCAACGAGGAGTACAACCGGCGCTTCCAAAGAGAGGCGCGAGCCACCTCCCAACTGGACCATCCCTTTGTCGTGCGCGTGTTGGACTTTGGCCACCGCCCTCTCCTGTTCATCGTCATGGAGTATATCCAGGGCAAGACTCTGGGGCAGTTCCTCAAGACGCTGACGGAACCACCTCCGGTAACATTCGTTCTGCGAGTGACGGAGCAGGTGCTCAGTGCTCTGCAAGCGGCACATGAGCGGGGCATCATACACCGCGATCTGAAGCCTGATAATGTGCTGTTGACCGGATCTGGTGACGAAACCAACGTCAAGGTGGTGGACTTCGGGCTGGCTCATTTCGAAGATGACGCCGACGCGGGCCCGACGCTGACTCGGCACGACATCATTGCGGGGACCCCCGCGTACATGAGCCCCGAGCAGTGTCAGTCGATGGCGGTCACCGCGGCGAGTGACTTGTACTCGATCGGGTGCATCTTGACCGAGCTGTTGCAGCTGTCGCCACCGTATGACGGCGAGTCGGCGGCGGTGCTCATGGCACAGCAGATGTTCTCTCCTCCCCCACCTCTGATCCGTCCGGTGGGAGCCGAGGCTGTCCCGACGTGGCTCGATGATCTCCGTCTAGAGTTGTTGGCAAAACATAGGCACCGGCGCCCGGCTTCGGCCAAGGAAGTCAGACAACGAATCGTCGATGGGGGAGCAGGAAAGCCAGCTGAGCGAGGGACAACTAGGGGCAGCTTGACCCCTCCGGCGCCCGAAGCGGAGACCAGCGGCGAGCTGTCGAGGGTGTCGATTCGGCTGGGCGAAGGCAGCTCCGTGAATGCTGCGACTCGGGCGGGGTTGGCCATGCACGGGATCGACGTCGTCGCTGAGGACGCTCCTGTCGTGCTCTTGCGAGGTGACGCCGAACTCGCACAGCTCGCCAGCGAGGTCGCGGCGCTAGTGGACGCCGGGACCAGTGTCCTGGTGTACCTGGACAAGCCGCGAGCCAAGGAGTTACCCAGCCTCATCGAGGCTGGAGTTTCGGACGTCCTCCCCAAGCCGCTGGAACCGACTCGGTTGGCGCGCGCCGTGCGTCGGGTGTATGCCAAGCTCGATCGTCGAACTGCCAGATTCGAATCAAGGCAGTGAGCGCTCATTGACTGAGTAGAAACTCCCAGATGGCCAACGAACCATCCAAGTCTTGATTGCGGAAACCCCAGCGGTCCAATATCCACGCCTCGCCATCTTGAACAGGGTTGGGCCAGAAGTGTCCAGCGTTGTCGTAGCGCAAGATGCGAACAGCTGCGGTTGTCCCAGGGTCGGTCATGTCGAGCTGTACAACGCGGCTATCGCGAGTTGTGAGGGCCGCGGGGCTATCTCCGGAATAGTCCTCCCCTTCAATGGCGAAGTCGGGAAGCTCTGTCACGGTTGGCGCGCTGATGGCTGCGTCGCTCAGTCCGAGTGCAAGGGCCCATTGCTCTGGCAGTGTCTCCAGTATGCTGGTGTAGTCGCTGGGTAAGCCCGGATCACCCGGCGCGTATGCGAAGAGAATGCGCGTTAGCCCAGTTTGTGTCAGGTCGGGCACTGGTGCGGGCATCCAACCGTCGAACGCCATGAAGGGGGCAATGCCCGCGAACCGTTCGGGCGCTCGCTTTGCGGCTTCTAGCACCATACCCCCACCATTGGAAATTCCAGTCAAGTAGATGGCATTGCTTCCGTCGATGACGCTTCGGTCTTGCAGGTCTTGGATCACCAAGTCCAGGTATTCCACATCGTCAACTTGGCCATCGTCATAGAACGCTTGGCGCCAGGCGCCCGAGTTGGATACGTATGGGTTCGCTTCGGTATGAGCACCCGGGGCGGCGTTGCCATAAACCACGATGAATCCCTCACGCTCAGCCAAGACATTCAATTCGCCCCGGGTTTGGTAGGTGATCATCGTTTCTGCATTGGCGCCACTGCCGTGTAGTGCAAACAAGACGGGCATGTCAGTGGCTGCTTTGGCGGAGCTGGGGACATAGCTCAGATAGCGCCGGGTCAGAGTCCCACAGTCGTTCGTCGGGTCTTGCTCGAACGTGTGCAGTGTCAGTTCTTCTGATAGGGCAACGTCTGCAACGTCGGGCGTCAAGATGGCCGTGCTGGGTGCCGCCTCTAGAGGACAGGGCTGCCGACACTCGTCCCTGTCCGCGTCACCTTCCTCGGCGGTGCCGTAGAAAGAAATGTCGTCCAGCCACATGTCCAATGGTTGGGTGTTGTCCAAGCGAAAATGGAGGGCGGCGAGATCTGCGCTGTCCAGTACGAAGTTTGCCAAGGGGTTGCCCCAGCCCTCGGGCAGCAACTGACAGAATGGGATGGAATGTGTCACCCAGTCCGGCGTCAATTCCACGTCGATCCCAGCCCAGTCGTAGCAATTGTCGCCGCTGAGCTCACAGTCGCCGCCCTCTGCCACAGGGATGTGCTGTCGCGTTGCGAGACGAACGCGCAGGTGCCCCTGGCCCCGCGCTCGAAATCTCAATCCGCGGAACTGGGAGGCGTCGACGACACAATAGTCGCTGCAGGTTTGCGGCTTGTGGAGCAGTGTGCCAATGCCCGCGCCCCAAACCGTCCAGCCCGACGACGCAATGTACAGCACTGAGCCATCGCCATCCGCTTCCACCTCCAACGAAAGTGCTCCGGAGCTGCCATCATCGTACTCGAACCAGACATTCTGGGCGGCAACTGTCGCGTAGCTACCCAGTTCGAAGTCTTCGATCGGCGACGCGGGCTCGCCCAGATCCGGGCACGAAAGGAATGGCGTTTCGCTGCTGGGTTGACAACCTGCGCCGACGATTGGTGGATCGGCGTCAGTGGTTGACGCGTCGCTTGCCGTCGAGCCCCAAGCGGACCCGGCGTCTGTCGCCACACGGTCCCCTGTCGCCGATTCCATTTCCGCGGAGGTCCCGGCATCCGTCACGCCTCGTGAGGCCATAGGCGCTTTCTCCTCCGCGGCAGAGCCGGAGGTACACGCGGCGAGCCAAACGGTTGCTGCCACTGTCGCTGGAGCGGTCCCCACCGGTCGACTAGTGACCATCCGACCCATCCACTTCGAACAGCGCCCACGGAAAGGGCGTGTGCCAGCTGGATTTCCTCGTCGAATCTTCATCAAGCGCCTCTCCCTGCCGCGCGTGCCTCAGCTCCGAACGTCGGCATCCGAGCCCGGTTGAGGTGCTAGACGGCTGGGGCGACTCGTGTGGCTCATCCGAAATGCACCCATCCACTCTCTGGCCGAAACAACCAAGTCAGCCTCCGGAAACTAGTTCTCCCCACGGAAGCGCTACCCTTGGGTCATGTTTGCCCCGTTGTTCCTTGCGCTGGATCAAACTGGACCCACGGAGCGTGTCCTCGCTTTGGTCGTCTCCGTTCTGGCTGTGGCTTTGCTGACCTACGGAGGCGTGCTGCTCGTTCATCGCTTGGGTCGCGTGCGACGTTGGTTACCAAAGGGCTTTCGTTTCGTACGCCGCGTTGCCCCTCCCCTGTGCCTTCTGATGGCGACATTGACGGCTCGTGTGCTGCTCGTGGAGTTGGGGCTCTCCGTGGATGGGGGACTCACGCTACTAGACGCGCTCGCTATCGCTCTCGGAGCCTGGATAGTCATGACGTTGGTGAGCGGAGTTCGCTGGTGGCTGAACGCCGAGTTTGACATCCGTCGTGCCGACAACCTGAGAGAACGCCGGATACACACTCAGTTGGGCTTCATAGAAAAAATCGTCGACGTCGCCATAATACTCGGTGCCGTCGCCGCGATGCTCCATCAGGCGCCGTGGGGGCGCACGCTGGGGACCAGCTTGATCGCCTCTGCGGGCGTCGTCAGCGTCATTATTGGCTTTGCCGCCCAGCGCACAATCGCCAACCTGATTGCAGGCTTTCAAATCGCGTTCACTCAACCCATGCGTATCGATGACGCTGTAGTCGTCGAGGAGGAATGGGGCTGGATCGAAGAAATCACTCTTACGTATGTCGTCGTACGGATCTGGGATCAGCGCCGCTTGGTACTACCCATCACGTACTTCATCGAGAAGCCGTTTCAGAACTGGACGAGAACGTCGGGGCAAATTCTGGGGAGTGTCCACTTGACGGTATCTCACGAAGCATCCTTCGATCGTATCGAGGAACGGTTCAACGCGCTTCTAGATGACAACGAGCTTTGGGATCGTGACGCCCGAGTTCTGCAGGTGGTCGAGAGCAACGAACGTTCCGTCACGTTGCGCGCTTTGATGACGGCCAAGGATTCGCCGAGTTGCTGGGACCTTCGCTGCGATGTCCGGCGAGGCCTACTGGAGTTCATCGCGCAGGAGCATCCAGACGCGCTCCCGAGCATTCGACTGCGCTCGGTGCCAGGTAGCGAGACGTCACGGTCGGAACGTGCAGTGGCTTGAGCTGTGGGGGGCTCGAGAACCGTAAGGGTTTCCTCCGTATCGGTTCTCGCGATGCGGCCCCTCGCTCCGAGTTCAGCTGACGAAGACTCGGACTTGTCCGGGGAGAAGCGGAATGTTCGCTCGCTGCCAAATGAAGGAAGCGGGAGCCCCTTGATGGGATACGGCTACTTCTCGGCTTTGGGCCCAGTGCCACGGTAGCTCGAAGCGCGCATAGCTGATCCGACTGAGGTTGCCGACGACCATCACTTGATTGTCAGTGTACAGCGGTCTCCCTCCTGTGCGGCAGTACGCGAACACCCGCTCGCCTCCGTTGCAGTCGAAGGTGGGATGGTGGTAGAAGAACTCGGTCTCGTTGCGAAGTAGGGCCGGATGATTCGAACGCAGTTGTGCGAGCTCCGAGAACTGCTGCAGGAGCGGACGATGGCGGGGTAGTGCCCTCCGACCCCAATTGACGGGATCTGACATCTTTCTGCGCCAGTTGTGGTGATCCGTATCGTGAATGTCGCCGAATTCTTCTCCGGCCAGCAGCATCGGTATCCCGGGCGTCGTTAGTAGGAGGCAGTATGCACCCCTCGCGCGTTCGAAGGCTGCAGTGAGAGCTCGAGTCGCATCCTCCCCGGTGTAGCCGTCGGCTCCTTCCACGACTGAGCGCACGTTCTGGAAGCTCGTGTCCGTCCAACCGCGTGCCCGCAGTTCGTTGATCAAGAGGTCGTTCAGCAAACGTTGCTCACCGTCTTGTTCGACGTCGTGCGAGGTGAGGTAGACGACCCTCTGTGCCATGTCGCCGAAGCCTTCATCGAACTGTCGATTCCAATCGTTCCAAGACCGGTTTCCCACAACCGCGGCGCTGAATCGCTCTCGGCGTGACGGCTGACCGAAATCGGTGTGGAGCTCGTCCGCCAATCCACGCCGGAACTCGTCACGCTGATTGAAGTCCCAGATGGCATCCACGACGCGGCGGCCATGGTGTGTGGGTTGGGTGACGTTTGCCCTTCGCGCGGAATCTTCTGCAATGACTATGAAAGGACGATCGGGGAACAGACTCGAGTGCGTTTGCCACGCGCTCTCTGTGAACTCTTGCAGGAAATCGTAGTTCTTGATGCCCTTGAACTCGTCGATGCGAAAGCCATCGATGTGGTACTCGCTGACCCAAAAGCGCGCCATGTCGCAAAGAAACTGACGCGCGAGAAGTTTCCCAGGAGGTGCTTCGCTTGCGAAACGAAACGCTCGGCCTCCCCAATCGTGCTCGCGCCCCTCTTCTGAGGGGGACTCGAGAAAGAACCAATCATACGCCAGCTTCTCGAGTGGGTTTTCCTTGGCGTGATTCATCACGACGTCGAGCAGCACGCGGATCCCGAGCTGATGGCACCTCTTGATGAGTGCTTTGAGCTCGATTGGACCACCCATGTCGAAGTCTGGCGCAAAGAAGAATCGGGTTCCGTAGCCCCAGTTCGGCGTATCCGGCGAATCTTGCACGGGTAGGAGCTCGATTGCCGAAAACCCCGCCGCAGCAATGTGGGGCAAGTGCTCGAATAGCGCGTGGTCAAACGTGCCCAGTCCAACCTGACGCTCTTGGACATCGGGCTCCGTTGAAGTCCAGCGCATCGGAAGCTCGTATATGATGAGCTGATTGTTCTGCTTGAGTGGTGCTGCCCCCGAGAGCTCACCGCTCCAGCTAAATTGTGGGCGCTGAACCGCGCCGCCCTCGATGCGCAACACAGCCCGGTAGCCGCCGAAGCGAGTGATCTCCTCGGCGTACGGATCGGGCACCGGAGTGTTCTCGTCTCCGTCGAGAACGAATTCGTACTCGTACACACCGTCCGCAAGGTCGAGCGCGTTCGCGTCGAAGACGAAGAAGCCGGTATCTCTTGCGCGGTCCAATTCGACGTGCAGCCATTGGCTGGGATCGAAGTTTCCTCTAGCGTCGAGCTTGGCACAGCGAACGTGGACCCTCTCAGCCGCGGATGCCGGCAGTAGTAGCGTCCCGGCCGGGCTCAGTTGTGGACGAGATGAGGGAGCATTGGATGTAGGAACGGATTGAGTCATGATATCCCCTTTGGTGACCACCCTGAGAGCAGCCGCGAGATGAACAGGTCGTGGACCTGCCACCTGCGCGGCGCGCGGAGCCCCTGCTCCGCCACAGGAGGATAGCGCAGCCAAGGCATGACAGGAAGCCTCGTGTGTGTTTCGGGAGAGCTATCCGCCGCTTGGTGTCGGACCTGGGTTTCCCTCGTAGGAAGAAATCTGATAGCACCATGCTTTGGGGGAAGGAAAAGGATGCACTGCACAATGAGATTGAGCACAGCGCTGGCTTTCACTGTGGGCCTGCACGCCTTGTGTGGTTGCGGGGACGACGACAATATGTCCGGAGATGGGGGCGCGGAGGTTGAGACGGAAGAGACGGACGAAGACACCGATATCGGGTTGGGTGAGGGCCCAACTGACGCCGACCCGGTGACGGACAGCGCCCCAGTGAGCGACGTTAGTCCTACAGATGTAGCTTCAGAAAGTGGCGCGACAGAAGACCCTGGGGACGACCCCAATGGTTCGAGTCAATCCATTGGGGGTGAGCACGAGATGGATCACGGCATCGACGCTTCAGCGCCGGGTGTGGACGATGGATCTCCGAGCGATGGGCAGACCGAGCCAACGTTGTCCTATTCAGAGCGCTACATCACTTCGTGGACGGACTCCCGTTTGGTGTTCGAGGTCGACTCCGTGCCTGGGATGGAGCCCCGACTTGGATCTGAGTCTGAGTTGACTGAACGATTCGCGGCGCTGCTCGACAAACCCGATGGCATCGAAGTCGTTCACGACGACGCCCTGGAGGCTCGCGGGGACGACTATGAGTGGACTCCTGAGGAGCTGTTCGAGCTATCCAGCGTCTATTTCGACGATGACGAACCTGCGGGAACGGTGAGCATTCACGTTGTCTTTGTGGATGGCCGTTACCTCTCTCCAGCGGGTGGTACAGTGTTGGGCGTGGCTTGGGGTGAGCGCTACATCGCTATGTTCGCTCAGACAATCGAGCAGAGTTGTTCGCAGTTACCATTGCTGGAGGAACTCGAACGAGATGTGTGCCTAGCCGCGGAGTTCGGTGTCTGGAGTCACGAGGTTGGTCACGTTCTCGGGCTCGTCAACAACGGGCTAGAGATGCAGGACAACCACGAGGACGAAGAGCATCCGCACCACGAATCAAGAGAAGGCTGCTTGATGTACTGGGCCTACGATGGGCCTTCGTTCGTCGATACGACAATCGCGCGACTCGGCGCGGGCCAGGCGGAGATCGATTTCTGCGACGGAAGCCTGGCAGACATCGCGGCGGTGCGCGACGCCGCGCGGCGGTAGCAAGAGCGTCACAAAGCGCACCCGAGGGGTGTCCTGATGCTGGACGTCTGGGGGAACGAGCCCGGCTCGGCACGAAGTCGATTCCAGTGTGTCACTCAATCCCAACTCGTTCGACATAGGGTCCGACCCATGTTGCGTACCGCTTTCCTGGTTTCACTGGCCTCGTGCATGGTGGTTTCAACTGCTTGCAGCTCGAGCAGAGCTTCTGAGCCGCCTGCAGAGATAGCCCACGTGAGCCGTGATTCGATGGGGTGCGCGCAATTGGCGCAAGCCAGTACGGACCCACTCGTGGACGTGGACGCCGAGCTCCACGTAACGCCGTTGTCTCTGGATGAGTTGCCAGGGGCGTTGGATGAGCACGATATGGACGGATGGGCTGGAGTGAGCATTGCGTTCCCAGCCCCGAGCGGCTGGACGAAGCCGTGGTTGGAGCGCCGTGTTGCATGTTATCAAGAAACCAACACGGCGAAGGGGCCTCTGTCCGTAGCTGGAGCGGACGTCGACGTGCTCGTACGTCGGGGGCGGTTCATCTTGCGAGTTACCAGTCCAGATGGGGCGGTCGTGGACCGTATCTGGCAGGCAACGGCCGAGCTGGCTTCGCGTCGCCGCAGCCTGACCGGGTTGGTGACGAGAAGTCACGGTGCTGTCACGCAGTTGCCTTAAACTGCATAAGCACTGAACTTTGCTTGCTATTTAAGGCTGGTGCACTCAGCGATCTGGCGTCAGAACCCCTGGGATGAGACTGGAGCCGGCTGGTCCCCTGTTCGAAGCTGGGCGTGTGTCGGATATATTGAGTCCAAGTTACTATTCCGTGCCGTTTGTCACGAACGTGTAACAGTTCGACGGTAGTCCGTCGGGCTCATGAACTCACGCCCCCTTTCCCGAACGTTCACTCAGTGCCTTGCCCTGGGCCTTGTCACCTCCTTGAGCTGGATAGGCCACGCAGAACAGCCGCCAGGCACGCAAACCCCGCCGTCGTCGAGCCCTTCGCTGCCTGCTGCGGGTGCCACACAAACGCCACTGCCCCCTGCGGACGCGACACCAGTGCAGCCGCCGACGACAACTGTGCCGGCGTCCTCTGCGAAAGAGGAGCCAGCGCCGACTGCGGCAGCGAACACTCCTGCCGATGGTGCTGCAGAGGGAACTGCTGACGCAGCAACGAGTGCCGCTGTCGAAGACGCCGGAGGTGCCGCGCGGCCAACTGAGGCCAGCGCTGGAAACGAAACCGCTACCGAGGCGCCAGCAGTCTCAGACGCAACGGCACCCACAACACCGAACGTCGCGGGCGAAACGGACGCGACGACGGCAGACCCATACCCCTTTCCCGAGGGTGAGGCTCATCGCACCGGGACTCACCACCTCGACAACGACGCGTCGGGGTTCAAGCTGGGCAAGGGACTCGTCGTTTCCAGCCAGGATGGCGATTTCTCGCTGGAGACACGCCTGCGTGCCCAGTTCCTCTACACAATGGAGAAGTCTGAGGTGAGCGACGGAGAGTGGGAATCAGCGACCGAAGGCCTGCAAATTCGTCGTGCCCGACTTCAGTTCGCGGGTAACTTCTGGGGCAAGCACAACAGGTTCAAGGCCGAGCTGGCGGTTTCTCCCGCCGACATGGGAGTCAGAGACTCGTCGAACGGAACCGCGCCCGGCACAAGTCTGTTGCTCGATTGGTACCTGGACCTCACACACCTGCGTGACCTGAGTGTTCGCTTGGGGCAATACAAGGTGCCGTTCAACAGGCAACGGGTGATCTCTTCTGGCGACCTACAGTTGGTCGATCGCTCCATCGTCAACTCGAGGTTCAACGTGGACCGTGACATCGGGTTCGACATTCGTTCGAAGGACTTGTTCGGTTTGGACAAGTTGAAGTACTATCTCGGCGTCTACACGGGAGAGGGACGCAACTCCAATAATCAGTCCGACTTCGGAATGATGTACCTGGCCAGAGTCGAGGTGTTGCCCATGGGTGGATTCAAAGACTATGCGGAGGCCGACTTCGAGCGCTTGGCGTCGCCCAAGATGTCGATCGGGTTGGGCTATGGGTACCTGGATCGAGCCAAGCGGGACCGAGGTATCTTGGGCTCGACTCCTGCTGACGGCGGCACCACCGACTTCAACCTCCTCAACGGTGACATAATGTTCAAGTTCGCCGGGTTGTCCGTATTCTCGGAAGCTATCTGGCGCCAGGGCAGCCGAGAGACGGGCGATTCCGTGGACGACACGGGGGCGCCGATCCCGGTGGCGCCACCGCTCGACGGCTACGGTGCGATGATCCAAGCAGGCTACCTTATCCCCAAGACTCGTTTCGAGGTGGCAGCTCGCGCGGGCATGGTGCGCCCAACTGGCGACGACAGTGCGCTCGAAGAGGAGGACGAGATTGGCGGAGGCTTGAGCTTCTACTTCGCTCACCACGCCTACAAGCTACAGACCGACTACTTCTACTTGAGCGCTGGGCCTGACGCAGACAATCGCCTCGGAGCTCATGAGATGAGGATCCAATTGCAGGCGGCGTTCTGAGGACATGGTAGAACGCGGGGCTGTCACGCAATTGTCACATGGTCCGGATACCGTGATGGCTCCGATGGGGCCCCACAATCACTCCAGCCTCCCGCGTTCGACTGCGCGGGCCATGGGTGTGACGGCAGCCCGTGTCGGGGTCACTCTGGCGCTCTTGTTTGCTTTCCTGATCGGCATCCGCGGGCTGTCGGTCGCGTTTGCCGGACTGGGGCAAGGCGTGGCCCAAGCTGTTTTCACGTCCGTGGGCAATCCGTTGGTCGCGTTGCTGGTGGGCCTGCTTGCCACGGCGATCGTCCAAAGCTCCTCCATCTCCACATCGATGATTGTCGCTTTCGTCGCCGCGCCGGGCGCGGGCTTGCCTGTGCACAGCGCCATCGCCATGGTGATGGGCGCAAACATCGGGACGACGGTCACGAGTAGTTTCGTCGCGCTTGGCTACACTGGGCGTTCTCAGGAGTTTCGCAACGCACTCGAAGCGTCGGCTTGCCACAGCAGCTTCAACTTGCTGACTGCGTTGGTCCTGTTTCCGCTCGAGCTTCTGACCGGGGTCTTGTCAAAGATCGGCGCGGGAGCGGCGAACGCTATCGGAGCACTGAGCGGCAATTTCGAACTACCGAACCCCATCGGAGCCGCGACTCGGGCGTGCTTGTCTCCTCTCGAGGCGGGGCTCGTGGTGTTGTTGCCCTCGCACGAAATCGCCTATGCAGTGCTGCTCGGGCTGACCGGCGCGCTGATCTACGTCTGTCTGATGGTAATGGTGCGTCTTCTGCGCGGGCCAACCGGCATGGAGTTCAAGCGCCACGCCATGCAACACTTGGACAAGCACCCTGCGGGCAATCTTGTCGTTGGAACACTGGCGACGGGGGTCCTTCATTCGAGTTCCGCCGTTACCTCACTGCTAGTACCGCTTTCGGCTGCCGGATTGCTTCGCCTTAGACACGTGCTGGCACTCACGCTGGGGGCCAACTTAGGTACAACGCTGACCGCGCTCGTCGCCTCCCTTGCCGCGCCAGCGCAGACGGCGAACGTGGCAATCCAGGTGGCGGTAGTGCACGTCGCCTTCAATCTGATCGGGGTCGCCTTGGTATTTACCCACCCTGCTTTGCGTCGCGCCTTTATGAAACTGCCGCAGCGCTTCGCGCGGGTGGCATCCGTATCGCGCAGGCGGGCAGCGACTTGCCTGCTGCTGGTGTACTACTTGGTTCCTACTGCCGGCATTCTGCTGTTCGCCTGAGCAGAGGCTGTTCGACGGAGCCACGGGTCAGTCGCTCAGCCGTATCTGCCTTCGATGTAGTCGGCCGTCTGCGGGTTTTTTGGTGTGACGAATAGCTCGGTCGTGTCGCCGTGCTCGACGATCTTTCCCATCAGCATGAAGACGCACTGTTCACTCGCACGGCGCGCCTGCGCCATGTTGTGAGTGACGATGACGATGGTGTACTCGCCGCGGAGCTCCCAGATGAGCTCCTCCACCGCAGCGGTCGCCTCAGGGTCCAGGGCGGAGCACGGTTCGTCCATCAGCAGCAAGCGCGGCTTGACGGGTAGCAAGCGCGCGATGCACAACTTTTGCTGAGCTTCCAGGGAAAGGGCATTGGCGGAGGACGACAGTTGGTCTTTGACCTCGTCCCACAGCAGTACCTTTCGAAGTGCGCTTTCCACGATGTCGTCCAAGTCCGACTTGCTCTTGGCCCTCGCGGTGGGTTCGTGCAAGCGATAGCCAAACAAGACATTGTCCCGGATCGACAGCGGTAGGGGATTGGGCCTTTGGAAGACCATGCCTACTTGCTTGCGCACCTGGACCACTTCGTTCTGGGGTGCGAACACATCGGCGCCGAAAATGCGCAGCTTGCCTTCGATGCGAACGTAGCTCAAGCGCTCGATGATGCGATTGCAGGTGCGCAGCAGCGTCGACTTTCCACAACCGGACGGTCCAATCAGCGATGTGATGTGTCCGGCAGCAACGGTTAGGTCGATGTCATGTAGTGCTTGAAAGTTGCCGTACCAAAGGTTCAGCCCTTCTACCTCGACCGCGGGCGTACCGACCGGGTACTCGCTTGCTTGCTCAGCCAAAACGACCCTCCAAGTAGTCCCGGGTACGCTGGTCTTTAGCACCACCGGTGAACAGGTCTTCGGTGTTCCCGATCTCGACGCAGCTCCCCGTCAGGAAGAATGCCGTCCGGCTTGCCAAGCGTCGCGCCTGCTGCACCAGGTTCGTCACTAGGACGATGGTCATCTCCTTCTTTAGCTCCTTCAGGACATCTTCGATCCGCATCGTCGTTACTGGGTCGACGGCGATTGAGAACTCATCCAAAAGCAGCAGCTTGGGGGATTGAGAGAGGGCCCGCGCGATTGTCAGCCGCTGCTGCTGCCCGCCCGACAGGAGACTCCCCAGCGCATTTTGACGGTCTTTGACCTCATCCCACAAAGCCGCTCGGCGCAAGGACCGCTCGACTATTTCGTCGAGCTCGGCCTTCTTCTTGATGCCGCTCAGGCGGGGCGCCAGCGCAACGTTGTCGTAGACCGTCATTGGGAGTCCGACGGGCAAGGGGAACACCACACCGATACGACGACGCAAAGCGTAAAGGTTCCGCCATGAGCGAACGTCTTTGCCACCAATCGTCACTTCGCCCTCGAAGTGCATCCCGCGCGTGAACGAGTCCATCCGGTTGAGCACGCGAATGAATGAGGTCTTTCCGCTGTTGGCGGGGCCGACGATTGCGAATATCTCGTTGCGCTCGATCTCGAGGTTCACGCCGGACAGGGCGGTCTTGGATCCATAGGTGATGGAGAGGTGCCTCGTAGAAACCTCTATCTCTGTCGACTTCGAGGTGGCCATGCTTGCGCTCTCGCTCACCACTTCTTCCTTCCACGCAGATACATGCGAAGGGCGATGGACGCCGCGTTCATCGCCAGCACGATCGCGATGAGCGTGAGCGCAACACCGAACGGCAGCTCTTCCGGCACGCCGGGGACTTGGGTCGAGACGACGAAGAGGTGAAGCGACATCGCCATCGTCTGGTCGAACACGCTTTCGGGCAGAAATGGGAGGAAGAACGCAGCCCCAGTGAACATTATCGGTGCGGTCTCGCCCGCCGTCCGCGAGACCTCTAGGATGACGCCCGTCAGGATCCCGCTGACAGAGTTCGGGAGCACGACAGTGCGGATGGTCTGCCAGCGTGTGGCGCCCATCGCCCAGCATGCCTGCCGAAACGACTGGGGGACGGATTGCAAGGCTTCACGGGTCGAGACGATGACCACCGGGAGGGTCATCACCGCAAGAGTTGCGCTGGCAGCGAGAATGCTAGTTCCAAAGCCAAAAAACAAAACGAACGCACCCACCCCAAAAAGCGCGTGAACGATCGACGGGACACCGGCCAGGTTGATGATGGCCAGGTTGATCAATCGGGTGAGCCAATTGTCGGGCGCGTACTCACTCAGATAGACGGCGGCGGCGACGCCGACCGGAACCGAAGCGATGAGCGCGACCAGCACTAGCCAGATGGTCCCGAGCAGTGCTGGAAAGATGCCACCGTCGGTCATACCGTTCGTTGGATCTTGGGTTAGAAATGCCCACGAGATGACAGGTGCCCCCTCCACGATGAGCACGCCCATGATCAGGATTACCGGCAAGATCAGCACGGACGTCATCAGCAGCAGGCCAATCGTCGCCAGACGCTGGGTCCGTTCGTTCCGTTGATTGAGTTCGGTGGCTTCGAACATCGTTGGGTACGCGGGGCGGTAGGGTTACTTGTGTCGACGAACTAGGGCGTCAGCGGTTAGATTGATGACGAAAGTCACCAGAAAGAGGAGAATTCCGAGGGTGAACAGCGCTTGATAGTGCTCGGAACCAACTGCCGTTTCGCCTAGCTCTGCGGCGATGGTGGCGGTCAAAGCGCGCACGGAATCGAACACACTGGTCGGGAGGTTTATCGCGTGACCACTGGCCATCAGGACAGCCATCGTCTCGCCGAAACCGCGCCCAACGCCCAGCAACATGGCGGCCACCAAACCGTGCTTGGCAGCAGGGACGACGACACGCAGCGTCACTTGCAAGCGAGTGGCGCCGAGCGCCTCACCAGCCTCGCGATAGCTCTCCGGGACCGCTTTCAGCGCATCTTCTGCGATGGTGGTCATGATGGGCGCCGCCATCAGACCAAGGATGATGCCAGAGTTGAGTACGCATAGACCGATCGGCACGTTGAACGTGTCGATGATCAATGGGTTCATGATGGTCAACCCAATGAATCCCCAAACCACGGATGGGATGGCGGCCAGCAGCTCGACGAGTACCTTCAGGGACTCCTTGAGTTTGCCGTGAGCAAACTCGGAAATGTAAATGGCCGCACCCAAGGAAAACGGCAGCGCCACCAACATCGCCAGACCAGTCACGCTCGCCGTGCCGGCGATCAGCGCCAGCGTGCCATAGGTGGGCTTGGTATCTGAGGTGGGGCGCCACGCGATGGATCCGAAGAACTCGGACAGGTCCAAACGGTCCGCAATGAAACCTGCTCCTTCACGCCCGATGAATACGAAAATGCCCAAGATGAACAGGATCGCCGAGATACCTCCAACGAACACCGCCACGGCGACTGTCTTGTCGATGTACCAGGCTGCGTCGCGACGATCTTCGGTAGCCTGTCGGTCCTGGGGTGCGGCAGATGTTTGCATCTCAGTGCTGGGCTAGCTTCGCCCGCCTTCCTAACACGAATTGAGACGATTCGAACGAGTTCAAGGCGCGTCTTCGCCGCGCATTAGAACCATCAACTCTCGGATTTGCTGAGACAGCTCGTTGGTGAGCGAGTCCAGCTCGTCGGTGCTGGCTTCGGCTCCCGGAGCTTTGATTGGCCACTGGAGCAGGGCCGACACGTAGGGAACCTCTGCGACCAATCCCGCACTATCTTCACCGAGGGCGACAATCACATTGTAGGCCTCCAAATCAGTGACCTTTTGAGGCAGTGGCTGGGGGCGGACGTCTGCCAGGTCCACGCCTCGTCGGTCCGAGAGCTCTTGGAGATGGCTGCTCAGGGGCTTCAGCGAGTGGGCCGCAGCACTAGCGTAGTCCCCGCTGCCTGGAAAGCCTTTGCGCGCCAACGCTTCAGCCAGGGGGGCGAGCAGCGCTCCGTCCTGGTCCACGAACAGGACCTTGTACTTTTTTGGAGCCTTCTGCTCGCCCGTCAGCTCGAAAAGGGTTTCTTCCGAGAGGTTCTTGGCTTGGTCGGCGACTCGCTCGAGCCGTCGGAACACGGCCAGCAGTGCGAAGGCATCCGCCAGCGGAATCGTCGCGCCCTCCCGCGTCAGATCTTTGTAGGTCTCGCCGTAGCTGCGTTCGACTGACTTGGCTCGCGGCCGCGTCCTGCGCGCCAGTTCGACGTCTCTCTCCGAGAAAGCCGCCAGAGCATCACCCAAGACGCCAACGGCTTGCTCCGCCATGGACTTCAGGTCCTGCTCCAGACGTTCTGGAATTGGGCTGGACAGGTGGACGGCCTCGCGCGCGATAGTGACTGCGTAGTCACCAACGCGCTCCAGCGCAACGTTCATCTGTAGCACTGCAGACACGAACCGGAGGTGTCCGGCAGATGGCAAGTGACGCGCGATGAAAGCGTTACAGAGCGCATCAATGGCGCGCACCTCGCGATTGATTGGCAGGTCCCCCAACACCAGGCGGTAGGCCGTTTGGGTATCACGCGCCAAAAGAGCCGTGATAGCCTTTTGCACCGCCTCCTTTACGGCGTTGCCTACGTTGACGACCCGTCGTCGAATCTCCGCCTTGTCTGCTGCCAACCGCTGCTCGTACCCACTCATGGCTCATCCAATTCGCTAGTGCCGCCCAGGCGACGCACCGCACCTTGTACCCGACAGCGCGCCGAAGATCGAGTGGAGTCCTTCAGGACCGGCTCACACGGACGCTCTTTCGTCGCCCGAGCGGCCCAGACGCGTTGATGACGTCATTGAGCGCAGTCGACTTTGGAGGCTGGGGCATAGCCCTTTTTCTGGATGATGCACTGTCCGTCGGTGCTCTTGATCCAGTCGAGGTACTTCTTGACGGCGCCGGTGGGCTCACCGTTGGTGTACATGAACAGCGGGCGGGCGATGGGATAGCTCTTGTCGATGGCCGTTGCCACGCTCGGAGCAACGCATTGCTCGCCCTTGCTGATGCAAGGCATCTTCACTTCGGGGGTAGCGTAAGCGAGCCCGCTATAGCCGATGGCGCAGGGTGTCTTGGCGACCAGGTCGACGACGTCCTTGGAGCCGTGCATGTCGCGTGAACCGAGCTTGTATTCACCTTTTCCGAGTACCGATTCCTTGAAGTAGGCGAAGGTCCCCGAGTTGTTCTGCCGGCTGACGCGAATGATCTCGTCACTCTCGCAGCCCGGGACTTTCACTCCCAGTTGGCTCCACTTTTCGGTCTTGCCGTTTTCGCCGTAGATGTCAGCGAGTTGCTCCATACTTATCTTGTCCAGCGGGTTCGCCTGGTGGACGAAGACTGCGAGGGCATCGTATCCGACGGTGTGCTCCCGAGGGTCGATGCCCTTCTGCTTGGCGAGCGCCGTCTCGTTGTCCTTGATCGAGCGGCTGGAGTTGGCCAGATCGACGGTACCGTTCAGGAGCGCGGAAATACCTGTTCCGGAGCCCCCGCCGGAAACAGCGATAGCCAGCGTGGAGTCGACCTTCTTGTACTCTTCCGCCCAAGCTTGAGCGACGTTCACCAGGGTGTCAGAGCCTTTGTTCTGCAGAACGTTGCGACCGCCGCTCTTGGCGGCGGCGGGCTTGTCGGAGCCCTTGGCGCCGTCCTCACTTTGGCTCTGGCTGGTGTTCCTCGAGCAGTTGGTTCCAAGGGCCGCCAGAAGTGCGGCGAAGAGTCCTAGGCGGAGATGATTCATTGGGTCCGTCCTCATGGTTGTCGCCGGGGGGTGTGTGTTTCGGCCGGCGCCGACGTGCTCTGATGGCCCAAGGTCCCGAATTGCGTGAGAAACAATCTTCCGGGCCAACGCGCGGGCGAAGCTACCGGTGGTTTGTGACAGTACTGCGACAGATTGGTGACAACGAGCGAGCGTCAGGGCCGACCATCCGCTACCCTGCGTTGCATGGTCGACCAGGAAAAGCGGACCTTGGTAGTCAGTCGGCACGGCAGGTACCCGTTCCAAACTGGCATGGTGACCGCCTCGCTGCTGCGACGGGGCCTGCGGATGGACGACGCCGTTCGGCTGGCCCGCACCGTGCGGGAATCCTTCGCCAACCAGGCCGAGGTCACGACCGCCGAGCTGTCCTCTCGCATCGAGACAGTCGTGTTCGAAACGCTCGGGCCGGGCGCTCCGCGGCCCTCCGTGCCGGCTCCGCCGAGGGCGCTCCCCTTGGTCACTGCAGCCGATGGGACGTTTCCGTTTTCTCGCGGTGTTTTGGTGCGTCACCTCGACACGGCGGGTGTCGGTCTCGAGACCTCGGGGCAGCTGTTGGACGAGCTCGAGGGATGGATTCGGCGCCGGCCGAACGCGATGCTCCGCGATACCGAGCTGCACGAGCAGGTAGCGAAGATGCTCGAGGAGCGCCAGGGGCATGAGTTCGCACGCCGCTACAGGTTCACGACCTGGGTACGTCGGAGCGAGACACCCATCATCATCCTGATTGGCGGCGCCACTGGAACCGGCAAGTCCACCTTGGCGATGGAGCTCGCCTACCGCCTGGGTGTGCACTGGGTGACGAGCACCGATATGGTGCGGGAAACGATGCGCGCAGTCGTTTCAGCCGCACTGGCGCCGGGACTGCACGATCATTCGTTTCGCGGAATGCTGATGGGGGGACAGGTGCTCAGTAACCCACGTGAACGTGTCATCGCTGGCTACCGTCAACAGGCCGCTCAGGTTGCAGTGGGCGTCAGAGCCGTGATCCAACGAGCAATCGTCGAGAATGCGCACGTCATCATCGAGGGAATTCACCTCGCCCCACCATTCGAGCAGTATCTCCCCCCTGACACCGATGCGCTAGTCGCCGGTTTTGTCTTGGCTGTGCCAGAGGAGAAGGCACACATGGGGCGGTTTCGCGAACGCTCGACGATTCAGCCGGAACGACCAGCCGTTACCTACTTGGATGCGTTTCAGTCGGTACGCTGGATCCAAAGTGATCTATTGCGGATGGCGGAAGACGCAGAAGCCGTCGTCCTCTCGAACCTAGATCGGCGGTCGACGCTCACCGGCGCCGTCGACATCTTGAGTCGTGGTTTGCCCGTGGAAGAAGCCGACAACCAACGAAGTGCGCAACCTCAGGGTCCGTCGGCTGGCCCCGGGATCCCCACTCTGATCCTGATCCTGGATGGGCTGGGGGACGAACCCAACCCAGTCTTGGGCAACAAGACGCCGCTAGCAGCGGCGCACAAGCCCACGTTGCGTCGTCTCGCTGCCCTGGGTGGGCAAGGGCGTATCCGGACCGGGGACGAGGGCCACGACGTGCCGTCCACGGACGAAGGCTTGATGGCCATCCTGGCCCGGCCGAACACCGACCGGCGTCTGGCGCGTGGGCTGTTCGAGGCCGTTGGCAAAGGCATCCCACTTCCGGTCGGTTCTGTATTGCTGCGCGGGAACCTCGCTACGGTCGAGCCAGATGGCGCCATCGTCGATCGCCGCGCCGGTCGCATCCGTGGTGGGGTGGAAGACCTCCTGGGCGAGCTTGGCGCTGTCACGTTGACGGGGGGAATCACCGCTCGTGTTTATCCAGGGCACGAACACCGCCTGCTCGTCATGTTGCTGGGCCCGGGTCTGTCCCCCCAGGTGTGCGACACAGATCCGGGCAGCGACGCCCAGGTGCAGCGGGTCATCGACCCTCGCGCTCTGGATGGCACGCCGGAAGCTGGGCGAACCGCAGAAGCCCTGCGCGAGTTCATGGCGATCGCGAGTGAACGGCTACAAGAGCACCCAGTCAATCAGGAGCGACTCGCCCGAGGTCTACCCCTTGCCAACGCGATCATCACTCGTGGTGCTGCGGCGGCGCCGACCAAGCGGCGTACGAAGCAATGGGGTGGGACGATGGTGGCGCGCTGTAATACGGCGCTCGGTGTGGCGCGCTTCTTGGGGCTGCAGACCGCAACGTCTCAGCGCATGACCGGGAACTTGGACACTGACTTGGATGCCAAGTTCGAGACGGCCTCGACGGCGCTGGCAACGACGGATTGTGTCGTCGTTCATATCAAGGGCACTGACGTCGCCGCTCACGACCGTCGCCCTGTCGAGAAGCGCGACTTCATCGCCGCGATCGACAAGGCCCTCGGCAAGTTCCTGGCGAGGAATCAAGACCTGAGTGGTCGCCTTCGGGTCGTCGTGTGTGCGGATCATGGAACGTCTTCGTTGACGGGGGATCACATCGCGGACCCAGTACCGCTGCTCTTGGCAACTTGGAATGCTGACTCGACCGAAGAAGCGGACTTCAGCGAAGCGACGGCCGCAAACGGTGCTCTCGGGGACTTGGGCCCTGGAGAACTGGTCGAGCTGCTCGGGTTGGGCATGAGCCCCAAGCAGGTGCATCCGCTAGAGCTGAAGACCGCCTAGAGGAAGCGAGCACGCTTCCAGCAGAGTCGAAACGGCCGACGGACAATCACGCGTCACCCGTGTGGCGAATTTGGGCTTGGCCCTTGCGCGGCAGATCGCGTCGGCCCACCATGGCGCCTTGATCGACTGGTTGCTCGTTTTGGTCGGGCTGGTGCTCTTGTTGGTGGGTGGAGAGGCTTTGGTGCGGGGAGCTAGCGGCATCGCCATCCTCGCGCGGGTGGCGCCGGCCGTCGTTGGATTGACAATCGTGGCGGCGGGAACGTCGATGCCGGAGTTCGTCGTTTCGACTCAGGCGGCCTTCGCGGGCAGCCCGGGTCTAGCGGTGGGCAACGTCGTTGGCTCCAACATATTCAACATTGGAGCGATCGTTGGCCTCGCTGCGTTGGTACGCCCCTTGCGGATCGGGGGCTCCACGGTTCGTTTCGAGTGGCCGGTGATGATGCTCGCCGCGTGCCAGCTGCACCTGCTGGCGCGCGACGGCAGTGTCGACCGCCTGGAGGGAGCGTTTCTCTTGGCTGCGATGGTGGCGTTCGTCGCCTACGCAGTGTGGGTTGGCCGCAAGGTCGCCAGTCCCGAGGAACAGGCCGAGTTCGAACAGGTAGCGACGGCCTCCTTCGGCCGGGTTGGCCGCCAGGCGGTGGTGTTCAACGTGCTGGCAGTGGTCGTCGGAATGGCGGTACTGGCAGGGGGGGCGACGGCTCTCGTGAGCGGAGCCGTCGGCATTGCCAGCTCACTCGGTGTCTCCGATGCCGTGATTGGGTTAACCATCGTCGCGGCAGGTACGAGCATGCCCGAACTCGTGACATCTTTGGTTGCAACACGTCACGGTCAAGACGACATCGCGGTCGCCAACGTCGTGGGCTCGAACATCTTCAACGTGCTCGGCATTCTCGGTGCGACCGCGCTCATCCACCCACTAGGCGTGCCGCCGGAAATCGTCGCTCGGGACGACTGGTGGATGCTCGGATTTTCTCTTTTGTTGTTTCCGCTCATGAAGAGTGGAATGCGGATCAACCGTGCCGAGGGAGGCGTCCTGCTTGCGGGATTCGCAGCTTACCTGGTGTTGCTCGTGAGCGGGGCGGCACCTTGATTGGTCTGGCCGGAGCCGGACCTCACTCCGCCAGCACCGGCTCCATCCAGGGCACGTCGGCTTGCGGACTACCGAACAACTCCTCGGCCCACGCGGAGTCCGTCAGGCGCTCGAAGTCTTCCGTGACGCGCTCGTGATAGCTGAAAGTGACACCGACGTAGGCACGCGGGCCCACGCAGGTATCGGCGGTGACGACCATCAACCGCGGATAGCCGGCTGCCACGTGCAGCACGCGTCCAACGACGGCGCCTGATTCATCGGCGGGTTGGGTGTGCACATCGGCGATGGTGGGATCGAACTCGATGGATTTTTCGGGAACGAAGTACAGATTAGCCATCCAGCCGTCGGGAACTCGGACCGTGGCACATCCGGCAGACTCCTCCACGATGCGTACTGCACGATTAACGAACGCCATCTGCTCCTCAGAGAACTCGACGCCGTCGCGTTGGTTTTTAGCCATACCTTCGAGCACGACCATCGAAGAGCGCAGGTTGTTGAAGTAGGTGGTGAGCAAGTCGGCGGAGGGCCCGAGCGCTGGGCCCAAGCTCTCGGCGAGCTGAACGCCGAGTTCGGCAAGCTGGCCCACGCGTCCAAAAAATTCCGGATAGGGGTCGACGTAGGCGTCGGGGTAGTCACAAGAGGGGATCCCTGTGTACGACTGTTTGGCATAGAGCAACGTGTCGTGCCGTAGCTCCGCCCAGGAGCCCAGTTGGGTGTTGAGCAAACGACGGCTCCAGGCCTCTGTGCCGGTGACGCGCGGCATGCCCATCGCGGACGGATCGCTCATGTCGCTTGCCGGACTGAGTTCACGCAGTGCACCGAGCCACTCGTTGTAGAGGCTAGAACCCCAGAACTCTCCGGGGTGCGCGTCCACCAACTCTCGCGCCGCCTCGAGCGCGCCTGGGTACTTCCCAAACCCTCGTAGCTCCGCGTCCAGCAGTGGCAGTGCCGCGTCGTTGCCGAGCGCCGCATACGCGACATCCAGCGGATCTGGCATCATGCGCAACCCGACGCGATCGTAGACGACCTGACTGAACACGTGGGAATCGACTACGAACCGCTGCCCGAAGAGCAAGTAGCTGCGGCTGAGCGGTAAGGTTTCGAGCACGCCCCCATTGACCATCAAATGACTGGCGATCTGCTGCAAGCCATAGCCGCCGGCCTCGATGGCGGCGCGCGCCTCCTCATCCGATGCTGCGCGAGCCGCCGCGAGCCCACCCATGTCGTTGAGCAGCGAATCGATCTCGTCGGTGGTCATCGAATCGCTCTTGCCCACGAAGGTCTGCAACGCGCTGTCGATACTCGTCCACGTGTTCATCTGGGCCTCGCTCATCAAAGCGCGCAGCTGGAGCATGGCGTCGTACTGTGGGCGCCGGAACACCATCGACCCATCCGACTGGGTCTCGATCAGGCGAAGATCGATACGCCCTAGCCACATCATGGCCCGGAAGTACTGCTGCATTGCCGGTTCGTCTTCGTAGTGGCCGCGTGGTGTGAACTGTGACGTGTCCACATTGCGCTTCACTCCGAACAGTTCGACCGTCTCGAAGCCATTGGCGGCTAGCGCTGCGTCGTACAACGTCTGCACGCTGGCCGCATCGCCCCCGGCAACGGTGGACACGGGCGTGCCGGCCAAGAGCGACCGAGCGACGGCGAGGTAGAGATCCACATCGGCCTTCGTTTGCGTGTCGAAGTCGCTGCCCGGAAGCGCCAGGTGCATCGAAGAAAGCAGCTCATCGAGCATCGGAATCAGCGCCTGCTGCTCGACTTGCAACAAGATCGTGTCGTACGAACTGTGCACGGCTTCGAGGATGCCGTCGGCCGAGATGTACACCGGCAGATGCTCCGAATAGATCGCCGCATAGCCGGTCAGAAACGTCGGAAAGCTCTGGCGTTTCGAGATCACGAACCCGTTCTGGCCGAGTTTGTCGAGTTCACCCGGGGAGAGTGCCAGGGCCGATTCCGCGATCGCAACCATGAACTCACTTTGCAGTGGGTCATACCCCAGGCTCTCCACCCGCTTCGGCGCGCGCTTCGCCAGGAGCGCGTCGGCATCCAAGGCCCGACTTGCGTCCACCGTCAGGGCTAGTTGCTGCAGCTCGACTTGTTGCTCAGCGTTGAGCCCGGACTTGTCCGTGGGACCGGTGACCACACCGGGCTCGTCGTTCTGGGGCTCGCCGGGTGCGCTGGCCTCACCACAGGCGCTCGACACGAGGGGTGCCAAGGTGACGGCGAGAATGCTCAGGTGGGAACGGACGCGGGAGGTCGAGGTGCAACGCATTGTCATAAGTGCAGCAACTTTCGTGCCGGCTGCGATTTGCAGAAAGAGCAACAGGCATAGCGGGTAGCGACGCCAAATACGGTCTGGCCAAGCACCGGCTGGCACAGGTTGGCGCAGGGCGGGATCGGAGCTTCAGGGATGAGTTGTCGGCGTCCGAGCAAACCATCGAGTGTAGCGATGGGAGCAGCACCACACTGAGTTGGCCACCATCGCTGACAACAGAGACTGTCCGTTTCAGTAGTACGAGCTACGCCGAGGGACGTTTCCGCGCCACGTTCGACGCACAGGTCGAAGTGACCAGTGAAGATGGACGGTTCGCGGCGAGCATGCCCGCAATGGTCGTGCGGGAACCCACTCCCGGCGAGGAAGATACGTTGACCATCGACATCACCGCCCAGTTGGGAGAGCTCACCGCAGAAGAGCTAGCGTCCTTGCTACCTGAAGCCGACGTAGAATCCTCGGACTTCGACAGCGTGTTTGCGAGTTCTGGCGCTCACCACGAATTCGTCGAGGGGAGCTGTCGCTGAACTCGGTGTGGGTTGTCGTCGTCGGGTCGCGGTTTGCTGATTGCGAGCCGGAGGGGCCTTGTCCTGGTGCAGACCGCCTCGAGCTACTTCGCGGTGAATTCGACACGTCGACGGCCGGTGAGTAGTGGCCTCGAGGGGCGCTGTTCGACGAGAGGAGCAGCTCAGGTTCGTCGCCTCCTCGCAGCGACCCGTTGCTGCGATCTGCCAGCGCCACAGGTGCGATCAACGAGCGCGTTCGGTGCACCGATGTGGCGAGTCGGCTCGTGATTGCGCTCTGCGCGTGACCCACTAAGATGTGTCCAAGCGTCCTGCGTGCACATGGCTCGGTTTCAACTCAAGAATCGTTACAGCATCCTCCCCCTAGCGGCGATTTCGCTCCTCGGCTGTTCACAAGGAACGGCAGAGCGTGACTCCGCGGCCAACCCAGCCGCGCCTGCGACGCCTGGCGTCGTCACGCCCGGGTCGGTGGCGCCAACGTCCCCGGGTGTCGTAGCTCCCGCCGCGGCGGCACCAGCCCTCCCGGCTCCAAGTGCCGAGGAGCTGGCGGGGACGCCGATCGAGCGTCATGGCGCGCTGCGCGTCGAAGGCACCCGGATCGTCGATGCGAGCGGCGCTGAGGTTCAACTTCGTGGCCCCAGTTCAATGTGGTTGAACTGGGAGAATAATGGATTCGCGTCGAACCGAGATTTGGTGACGCTGTTTCGTGACAGCTGGGGTGCGGGGATTGTCCGAGCGGCCATGGGTGTCGAGCCGAGCGGCGCCTACTTGAGCAACCCTAGCGCGGCAGTGGCAGATGTGCGCGCGGTCGTCGATAACGCCATCAGTCTAGGTCTCTACGTGATCATCGACTGGCACGATCACGAGGCAGAAGCCCACGTGGAGGAAGCCGTCGAGTTCTTCAAGGAGATGGCCACGCTCTACGGCGAGTACCCCAACGTTATCTACGAGCCCTACAACGAGCCGCTACAAGTCTCGTGGAGCAACGTTCTCAAGCCGTATCACGAACGGCTCGTCAGCGAGATCCGCGCGATCGATCCGGACAACCTGATCATCTTGGGCACTCCGAACTGGTCGCAGTACGTCGATGAGGCCTCGGTCGATCCGGTCGCCGGAACCAATCTCGCCTACACGCTGCACTTCTACTCCTGCACACACACCGCCTGGCTGCGTCAGCGTGCGGATACTGCCATCTCCAATGGCGTGCCGCTCTTCGTGACCGAGTGGGGAGCCACCCATGCCGATGGCGGGACGCCAGATAATCCCGGGCTGTGCGTCGAAGAAGCGGACGCGTGGCACTCGTGGATGAACGACAATGGTGTCTCGTGGTTGGCATGGAAACTCGACGATTGTGAGGACTCGACCTGTTACTTCACGCCAGGCACCGCAGCCGGCGCCACATTCAGTGAAGATCAGCTGACCGAGCACGGCGCGTATGTGCGCGCCAAGATGTCCGCGGCTTCGACGACAGCGGCTGCCGAGTAGCGAAGAAGCGTTGCGCTACGTCGCGCTTGGCGTTGGTACGACGCAGCTCGGCGCCGATGCGGCGTTTGCCTTGGCCCGACATAGCTCAGCGCGGACGCCGCCTTGGACGTCCGCGTCCAGCCGCACTGCTCACTGTGCGCAGCGGTCGACTGCTTGGGTGCACGTATCCCACGCAGTCGCGGCAGTCTCGAGTTCGAAGCTGGACGATTCCGTGCTCGAGGTGCACCAGCAAGTCCACATCCCCTCGCTCGTCTGCAGGCAATTCGTCATCGCCGTTTCCGCGATCTCCACCGTCACGTCCCCGGCGACTGCCGTCTTCTTGCAAGCGAGCTGCGCGTCACACCGAGTCTGGCTGGCGCTCTGGTAGGCGACCTCACACTCGGCTGGTTCGTCAGTCTCGACGACTTCTGCCGTTTGGCAGACTTCAAGGCCGGAAACGCAGCTATCCAAGCCATCGCTTGCGTCTTGGGTGAAGCTCATGGTGCCGTTGCTGCCGTAGCAAGTGCACCGGTGGTCACCGTCTTGATCCAGCCCGCAGTTCACAGATTCGTACTGGGAGAGCAGTGCCGTCCCGCCGCCATCGAGCTCCGCTGACTGAGAACAACGGAGTTGCATGTCGCAGTAGTCGTTGCTCGCCGATTGGTATTCCGGAACACATTCCGCCTCCTCGGAGAACTCCGGTGAGATACCGCCGTCACACAGCTCCATCAGGGTGTTGCACGCATCACTGGTAGAAACGTCCTGGAGTTGGTAATCGGCGTAGCCTATCTCGCTGCTGCAATTGCAGTACAACAGGCCGTTGCCTTGATTCCAGCAGCTACCATAGGCGTAGGTGACATCGCAGGAGTAGGAGACGTCACAGTAGTCCGGGCCTGTCGACACGTAGTCTTGTTCGCAGGTGTCTAGATCCGGAAACGAGCCGCTCGACCCGCCACCGAAGCCCGGGTCGATGAGGATCCCGGGGCCAGCAGCGCGAGGGGGTCGCGGAACGGCCGGAGCGATGTCTGGCATGCTTGCTGCGGCGGGAAGGGGTTCGTTGACCGCTACGCCTGGCATTTCGACCGCCATCGGTTGGTCGGAGCTGGGCACCAGGTCGCGAACCTGCTCGATGTCCTGTTGATCGAAATCGCCGTCACCGTCCTGATCTAGCTCGTCCTCGTCGTATTCCTCCCCGAGGATTTCGATGGCGTCGTCTTGGTCGATGTCGCCATCGTTGTCGACATCTTTGACGTCGATGCCGAACACCTCTTCGATGGCGTTCAGCTCCGCGTCGTCCTCGTCCACGTCCCCATCTTCGTCGATGTCCTCCGCGGGGGGAACGCCTTCTGCGGAGCCAGCCGAGTCTTCCCCTTTGGCGCTCTCCATGGTGCCATCGTCTTCACCAGATGACTCC
The DNA here is from genome assembly GCA_050298815.1 of Polyangiaceae bacterium. Lineage (GTDB taxonomy): Bacteria > Myxococcota_A > Polyangia > Polyangiales > Polyangiaceae > SZUA-265. Next base: position 241,216 of record JBNKUV010000073.1, on the reverse strand, counting down.
TGTTCATCGTCCGGGTCGCGCTCGGCGCTATCGTCGGCCTCCGAAGCAGACTGGCCGCCACAAGCGGAGAGATGGAGGGAGGCAACAGTGGCGAGTAGGAACCAAGATGTTTTCATGATGAGCTTTGGGGTTTGGGTTGACGTTGAATCAAGCCTAACCGGCCCGGGACCGATTGCCAGTCCGCCAGATCGCCGCCGCGCTTTCTGGTTTCAACTCTTTGCCGATGCTGGACTGCCGGCGCCGCTAGCCCTGGTGCGGGTGGTGGTACACGCGTTTGGGTGCTGGGGGGCGCCTCGAGCAAGACGGCCCGTTGCCGCGGGCCCATGAGCTTCAGCGGGAAGTTCTGAGCCAGCGATCAATCGATGAAATGGTAGCAGTAGCCCAATCCGACGCCCAGCGTGTGCGCCGCGAACTCTGTGCCGGTCTCTTCCTCCGCGTAGGTGAGGTGGGTGTAGCGCATGCCGAGGTTGAAGCCGCCAGAGACGAAATCGATCTGCGTGATCCAGCCCGTGGCTGGGTCAAAGGTAACGTCCGCCCTCGCGACGCTCCGCCAAAACGCGCCAGTGGATGTCCTCGTGACGGGCCTTCACATGCCCAACATGGACGGTCCGACTCTGGTCCGCCAGGCGCGCGAGCAGGGCTTGGCGTCCCACGTCCTGTTCATGTCGGCGCCCGAGAGCGATCTGGGGCCACCCAGTGGAAGCGTCGCGTTCCTACCCAAGCCGTTCAGCCCCCGCGGTCTGGCCGCCGCAATTCGTCAGCTTGTCGACGAGGGGTAGGACCTCGCGAGATGTACTCCCGTTTCTAGCGACGCGGGTTTGGGTACCACGACCATCACTGGCAGCTGTCCGTTGTCCGCGAGGTGAGGTAAAGGCGGGCGTGGCAGCGCGGCGGTGCCAGAGCGGGGGCCGGAGTCTTCGCATTTCGTGGAAAAACTTGATTCGGTATCGTTCGTGGGCGCGGCTGTTCCGCACTGGATCGCGGGGCATGCTCGGTCGTCTTCGATGATTGAGCCGAATCGCGTCGTCGAAGCGTCTAGGCTGGTCTGTTGGGCCAACGCCCCGTCTTTGCCTGATTTGGAGAACGCCATGAAGCGATCGATTTCGAGCTGTGCCATCCTCTCGACCCTCACTCTGTTGGGTGCTTGCGACGATGGAGGTGGCAGCGCCACCGATCCAGTCGGCGTCACTGACGTCGATCCGACCCCCACTGGCACGAGTACCGTTGGTGCGATGGACACTGACTCCGACTTATTCGGTGGCGGTATGGCGCCAGAGCTCGAAGTCGAGGAACCGACCCCCACCGAGCCCGAGCCGGACACCGCAGAGTCTCCCGATAGTGATCCCATCGTTGCCTGCGCGAGCGCCGTTGCGGTTGGGGAGAACCCCGTAATCGACGACTTCGACGACCTCGACCTAGTCCCCCTCGTTACCGACAACCGTGAAGGCAGTTGGTACTCGTACACCGATGGAACGCCGGATGCAGAGCTCATGATGAGCGCGGTCAGCGGCAACTCCCCAGATGGTGAAGACGGTGTGCTGGAGGTGATCGGTGACGCAGTGGATCAGTATTCGGGTATCGGAATGGGGCTTCGATGGAGTGAGACGGGTGCCGAACGCTGTTGGTACGACGCTTCGCTCTATGATGGGTTGACCTTTTGGGCGCGCGGGCGCGGCAGTGCGCGGGTCGCCCTGCAGAACCCTTCTGTGCGTCCACAAGAGCTAGGCGGGCAATGTCCCCCCGAAAGCACCTGCTTCGATTCCCACGGTACCGACATCGTATTGACGGAGGAGTGGAGCAAGTATGAGGTCGCCTTCGACGCGATCACCCAAGCCGGCTGGGGTTCGCCTGTCGGCGCCTTCGTGCCCGCGGAGCTCTTTTTGATCGAGTTTCAGTTCACCCCCGGCGTGGACTACGAGATGTGGTTGGATGACCTGACGTTCTACGGCGAGGGGGTAGACTCAGCGTCTCCAGACGGCGGAGGCATCGTCCCGGAGTCGGACGCCTCGTCCCCTCCCCCGGAGGACGCCGACGGAGGACTTAGCACCTTGGACGGGGGAACGCCGCGAGTCGACGGGGGAACGCCGCAACTCGACGCGGGTTCAAGCGACGCGGGGTTGAGCGACGCCGGGTTGTGAGGGATCTCGCCGCTATCGTCGTGAGCACACTGCCCCGGGGGGCGACCGGCGGCGGCTGAAGGCCCAAGTGGTCCTCCGCCCTTAGCAGCTTACGAATCGTCCCGCGAGCTTCCGGAACGATCCCAACTCTTTCGGAGTCCACCCGAACGCCTCGGGGATCGTCCGCGAAGTTTCCGGAGCCGAGTCGCGAAATTCAGGGCTCGCCTCCGTCAGAGAAAAACCCCGAGAAAAAGGCTGCGAAATCGCACCGACAACCCTCCGGGCTCGGCGGCGGCCCCAGAGGCTCCGAGTTTGAACCGAGCGCCGGACGCGCCGAAAATCGGAGCGCCCATCGCCGAAAACGGTTGCCCGCCAAAAGCCTAATTAAATCCATGGATTCTTAAGGTGCGGGATGGATTCTTAAGGTGCGGGGTCGAAGCGGGAAGCCTTCGGCACGAGTCCGCTGCTTTCAGGCCCGATCCCGAAGGCACGTGAGCGGTTCCGTCAGCGCTGGGTGCGCGCGCCCAGAGGCTTCGGAATGCGCCGTCAGCTCACGGCGAGGAGCCCAACTGGTTCGGCCCTGACACGGACAAGGCTGCCGAGCATCGATCAGCCCGGTATCGTACTTCCCACGCGTTCTGCCGCGCGCTGGTAGGCGTTCCGTGCGGTCACACGCTGTCGCCACGCGCGCGCGTGGGGCCAGGTGCCGTGACCACGACTGAGCGCCGCTTCAATCCCGTAGAACATCTGGATGTCCGCTGCGGTGAAGCTCTCTCCCGCGAAGTGAGGTCGTCCGCTCAAGATATCGTCGACGAAGCCCATGTGCAGCGATATCCCTGGACGGCTGTAACCCGTCTCGATGCCGTCAGCAATCTTGGCAGCAATGGGTTTGACGAAGAACGGCAGGGGACGCTCACGCAGCTTGTTCACGAGCAATTGCACCAGCAGCGGCGGCATCAGCGAACCTTCCGCGTAGTGAAGGAAGAACCGATACTGCAGACGCTCCTCGGGCGAGCCTGGTCCGAGTCGCTGCTCGCGCTCGACGAAGTACTCGAGAATGGCCCCAGATTCCGCGAGCACGTGCCCGTCCACCTCGACGACGGGAGAACGACCCAGGGGGTGTACCTGCGCGAGCTCTTCGGGAGCACGCAGGTTCTTGTCGCGTTGATAGACACGCACGTCGTAGGGTAACCCTAACTCTTCCAGCAGCCACACCACGCGAATCGCCCTCGAACTCTCCAGGCTGTGAACAGTGATGGTCATGGTCCGTGGCATGGGCGAGTCGCCTGGTAGAGTCAAGCGTGCGAGGCGGATCTGTACCCGCCCATGCACGTCGGGTGGGCTAGGTTGTGTAGAGGCAGAGCACCCAAGCGAACGCTACGGTCAGGTGACGTCGAATGGCGGCCCGACCATTCTCTCAACCTGCGGCGACGAGACGCGACACCGGGCAAGGTCATCCCAGCTGCGACGCCGTGGGTCAATCGATTTCGTCAGCTGAACGCTCGGCGCTGCTTCGGCGCTGCGCCGGTCCCGGCGGGCGGTTACACTCGCTGCCATGCCGCCCCACAACGACGACCGAGTCTATTCTGACGAGGAGGCCCGCGCGATTTTCGATCGTGCGCTGGAACTCGACGCGAAGCAGTCGAGCCACGGGCTACGCCACGAGGAATTGTTAGCTGCCGCGCGTGAGGTCGGGCTATCGAGTACCACGGTCGAGAAAGCGGTCGAAGAGGTCGCGTTGGCCCGGGCAGCCGAGGTGGCTCGGGCCAGCATCGTCGAACGACGCCGCCGTGGGTTCAAGAACCACTTGGTACCATTTCTGGCGATCAACGCGTTCCTCTTCTTACTCAACTGGATCTTCTCGCCGTGGCTCTGGTGGGCTGTGCTCCCGCTTCTGTTCTGGGGGCTCGGGCTATTTTTTCATGCGTGGTTCGCGTTCTCGAAGCACGTGAAGCCGAAATCGTTGCGCAAGGAGATGTTGCGCAACGGTGACCCCACGGTACAGCTGGCGCTCGAGGGCGAACGAGCAGCACGCCGTCGCGACCGAAGTCGCAGCATTTCTCGTAGCACCGAGATACTGGAGGATACCGTCGAAGCGGGCATTGCCGCCGTGCTCGAGCGAGTCACGAATGAGCTACGACAAAGGGTAGCACCTGCGGCTCGTACGAGGGTGGCTGAAGAAGAAGAACGCCCCGTCGAGGACGACGAGGTCGAAATGAGCGAATGGAACAGGCCGAACGAGCGTCGCCGCTGAGCTGTCGGGGCAGTCCAACACGTCGCGCCCAAAGTTACGGGGTCTCAGGAGACAAACGAGCAGAGACGATGCCGGCGACGGTCGGATCAGGCCCGGCAAGGCGGCAGCCAGTGGTAGGCGTTGGTCTTCCTTGCGCGGCGAGGAAAAAAAATTGCCGGGCGCATCAAGAGTCCTCGAAACGAACCGTTCACGCTTCTCTAGAGCGTGGTGTACCCCGCCCCGCCTCCGCAGATGACGTCCAACGAAGCTCTGAGACTCGACCTCCCCACGCACGACCCGATGCAAGATTGGGCCGAAGAAACGGGTGAAAGGTCTTGCCAACCATCCTCTGCCAGTTGGGTAGACGGTGACACACCTGCTCCCCACACCTACGGTTCGGGGCAGGTGCTGGGTGGCAAGTACCGCCTCGACAGAAAGCTGGGGGAAGGAAGCATGGGGACGGTGTGGGCTGCTGAGAACGAGATACTCGGCATCCCGATAGCGTTGAAACTCATCAGGTCGGGGGCTGCGACTCAGGAATTGTCCGAACGCCTACTGACAGAAGCTCGCGCCGCGGCCCGACTTTCGGATCCGGCGATCGTGCGGATCTTCGACTTTGGGCACTCACCACACAACGACCCCTACATCGTGATGGAGCGCCTGGATGGTCGCGACCTGGGCGAGACCCTCGCCCGCAAGAAGCGTCTCAGTGGCAAACGTGTCACCGCCCTCTTGCTGCCCGTCATTCGCGCCCTGGGGACCGCGCACGACGCGGGTATCGTTCACCGCGACTTGAAGCCGGAAAACATCTTCCTTTCGCGCGCGCACGGGCGCGTCCAGCCGAAGGTCCTCGACTTCGGCATTGCCAAGCTGCAGAGCGAACGCAACGTGCGCCTCACGGGTGCTGGTGCCGTGCTCGGCAGTCCAATGTACATGTCGCCCGAGCAGGCGATGGGCCGTGACGCCGACCACCGCACGGACATTTGGGCGGTCTGCGTGATCATGTACGAAGCGATCAGCGGGTCGATGCCGTTCAGAGGGGAGAACTTCGGTCAACTACTGGAGTCTATCACTCGTCATTCACCTAATCCGCTGACAGACCTCGGTGCGACAGATGCGGAGTTGTGGGCATTGATCGCCAAAGGACTGGAGAAGGACCGAGCTCTTCGCTGGCAATCGATGAAAGAATTGGGCACGGCGCTGGCCCGGTGGCTCCTGCGGCGGGGAGTCTTGGACGACATCACGGGGGCGTCCTTGGCGTCCTGCTGGCTAAGCGCTCCCGGGCACTTGCCGTTGTTCTCCAGCGCACCTCCGGGCGCCGATCTCGCACGGTACGAGCTCTCGACGCGCAGCTACCCCGTGGAGACACGTCGTGCTTCGAGCCAAGGCGCCCAGTCGCCGAAGCGATCCCTGGGTTGGACCGCCCTGAGCCTCCTATTCATGGCTGCGGCTGGCGCCGCTTGGTCGTTGATGAGTGTCCCCGAGGTCCGAACAAACTCGGATGGGCCACCGAACGAAGCGGCAAGCAGTCCAGTCAAGAGCCAGACCGGAGCGCAAGCCCAAAACGCTGCTCCGCCAGTCCGAAAGGACGCCCCGTTCCCCGATGAGCCCCCTTTGCCCAGTGTCCAGACGACGGCGCCACCTGGTGAGGGAGGGACCATCAGAGGCAACCCCGCCCTGGAGGCGAATCCGGCGGTCGAGCCAGAGACTCATGGGGCACGAAAGCCAGCGACAGCGTTCGCGCCGGCTCGTCTCAAAGATCCGTTCCGCTGACCTTCGAAAGCCGTCCCCGGTGCGGATGAACGGACCCGGGAGCTTTGCTTTTTTTCTTTCGGCCTAAGGCCGCCCCCAATGATGGCCGATTGGATTACTGGAGGCCGAGTGGCACGGGCAAGGGGTCAAGATGAGAATACTGTTCGTAGACGATGAGGAGCTGGTTCTTCAGGCCATCGAACGCTCACTCTTCCATGTAGACGGCTGGGAGATAGAGTCCGCCACCAGCGGCGCAGAGGCGCTCGAAATCCTAGGAGAAGAGCAGTTCGACGTTGTGGTGAGCGACATGCGGATGCCGGGCATGGACGGCGCCGAGTTCTTGACTCGGGTTCACGACGAATACCCCGACACCGTCAGAATGGTCTTATCGGGCCATGCAGAGCAGGAAGCGGCGATGCGGACCATCGGCGTCGCCCACCAGTTCTTGGCCAAACCCTGCGGCGCAGGAACGCTTCAGGCGGCGATCGAACGGACGATCGAGCTTCAACGTCTGCTCGGCAGCCCATCGGTGCAAGAGCTCGTCGGGCGGGTGCCGACGCTGCCGTCGGCGCCGCAGGTCTATCACGAACTCACCCGCCTGATGGCGGCCGAGGATGTGGACCTCCGGGCAGTTACTGAAGTCGTTGAGGCGGATCCAGCGCTGTGTGCGAAGTTACTACAAGTAGTAAATTCTGCGTTCTTCGCCCAAAGCCAACCAACGGCAGAGGTGCACCAGGCGGTTGTGAAACTGGGGCTGACGACGCTCAAGGGCCTCGTCGTGTCCTTGGAGGCGATGAGCAAGTTTGATACCGGCAAGCAGGTCGTTGGCTTCTCCTTTGGACAGGAGCGCGCTCACTCCCACGATGTCGCGCTGCTGACTAGCAGCCTGTACCAATCCAAGAAGGTGAAGGCCGATGCGTTCATGGCGGCGACCCTTCACGATATTGGCAAATGGGTGCTCGTCGCGGAAGCGCCAGAGACGCTCGAGGCGGCGATCTCGCTGTCGACCGCGCAGCAGATCCCGATGTTCGAGGCAGAACGACAACTGTATGGCGCGACTCACGCCGAGGTGGGAGCGTACCTGCTTGGGCTTTGGTGCCTTCCCGAGTCCGTCGTGGGGGCCGTTGCCAACCACCATGCGCCAGACAGAGTTCCCCCGCGTGGCGAGCCACCGCTGGAAATCGCTCACGCCGTCCACATTGCGGACTCGTTGATTCGCGGCACCCTGACGGACGAGGAGCTGTCGCGCCTTGGCTGTGCGCTCCGCCTAGACGAACTCGAACAACGGCGAACGCAGCTGCAAAGAGGTGTGTCATGAGCGAGATGACGCGGATACTCTGCGTGGATGACGAGCCCAATGTATTGGCGGGCCTGGAGCGTACCCTATTCGACGCTTACGATGTGACGACTGCCACCAGCGGCGCCGAAGCCCTCGAGATTGTCGAGGAAGAAGAACCGTTTGCTGTCATCATTTCCGACATGAGGATGCCGGAAATGGATGGCGCCACGTTTCTGTCCAAGGCGAGGCTACTCGTCCCCGACACGGTGCGGATGTTGCTCACGGGGCATTCGGAGGTTGACGCGGCCATTGCCGCCATCAACGATGGACAGGTATTTCGATTCTTGTGCAAACCCTGTCCAGAGCCGGTCCTCAGGAGCGCACTCTCTGCCGCTGAGCGGCAGTACTCGTTGATCAGAGCAGAGAGGCAACTACTGGAAGACACGTTGAACGGGGCCGTTCGAGCGTTGGTCGATACTCTGAGCCTTGCCGCTCCGTTGGCGTTTCAGCAATCGGCATCGCTGCAACGCCTCATCACCCATATGGTGGAAGAGTTGGGGGAAGGGGAGCCTTGGCAGTATAACCTTGCGGCCATGCTGGCGCCGATCGGATGCATCACGCTCCCGACAGATGTGGTCGCCCGCGCCTATGCCGGCGGCAAACTCAGCGCAGTAGAAGAGGCAATGGTAAAGAAGCATCCCGAGGCGGGTCGAATCCTTCTGGAACGCATCCCCCGCCTGCACAATGTCGCTGCGATGGTCGCCCACCAGTACGGCCCACTACCACGAGACGCCCCGACGGAGGTTGCCAAAGGGGCTGCGATGCTCCGCTTGGCCAATGAGATTCAAAGCAAACTCCGCCGCGGCATCGACCTCGGGCAAGCAATTACCGAGGCCAAGGATAAGAAGGTACACCCTCACCAGCTGCTCGATGCTCTGGGCAGCTACCGTGAAGAGGAACTCGGGGGCGAACGCATCATCAACGTCGCCGATTTGAAGGCGGGCATGGTCGTTCTCGAAGACGTGTGTGCTGCAAACGACTCGGTACTGATCGCCAAGGGGCGTGTCGTCGACGAAATGCTGATCCGCCGCCTCGAGAACTTTGCCAACGGCATAGGCGTCCGCGAGCCGTTCAAGGTGCAACTCGCCAAGTAGCGCTCTAATGTCCGGACAATGAAACGCCTCCGAACGATCGGGGGTGCCTCGCGCTGGCGTTTAAGGGACCCGTACTCGGAACGGCTCTCGAACACCTCCCGTGCGGTGCATGTTGCGCGCACGTGCGATGCTGAGGGCGTCGAGCTCATGTCCCCCGGCGATGACCACCGCCCCGCTGCGATGGATGATATCGTCAACCGGGACCATCCCTGGACGCAGATCCGCGACGGACACCAGGCGTTCCGTGCCCGTTTGCTCCGGCGAAAACCGCGAGAGAGCCTCGAGCAACTGCGCCGGGTAGTCACCCTGCAACTCGTTGGTCAGGTTACGTAGTGAGATGCCCCGACGCAGGGCGCTCTCCGCCGCATTGGCGAGTCTCAGCATGTTCGCTCCCCGCGCGACATCCGACCCGTCTCGGGGAATCGGACCGTTCTGAAGGCCCACCATCGCGGCCACCCCCTCCAAGCGGGGAATGCCCTCGATGAGCTGCCTACCGATTCTAGGATGTTCGGCAAACATGGCTCGCTCCTGTTCGTCGAGCGCCGCTCCCCGGTACGATCTCTCGACGACATCTGCGGGCAACGCGACGCACCCGATCGGAGCTAACATGGCTGCGGTGTCGAACTGCCAAGGGTGCGTTTCCCCCGTCTCGAACAGAAGGTGACGCACAATCCGTTGGATCAGGCCCGCACGTTTGAATGCAGTCGGTGAGGCCAAACTCAGCGTTCGTGTCAACGCCCCCACTGCCCCGTTCAGTGTTCGCTCGAGGAGCTGACGCTCGGTGCGCAAAGACGTATGCAGTTGTACGGCCTGGGTCAAGGCCAGGCGCAGCTCGTGCTCGGGACATGGTTTGCACAGGTACTTGAAGATCTGCCCCGCATTGACGGCCGCAGCCGCGCCTTGCACGTCCGTCTCGCCCGTCAAGAGTAGGCGCACCGCGTCTGGTTGCACCCGTCTGGCCGTATCCAGCAACGCGCCCCCGTTCATACCCGGCATTCGCAGGTCGGACACGATCGCGGCGAATGAGCCCTCGCTTCGAAGGATCTGCAACGCTTCAGCGCCGCTGGTCGCCGTCGTCAGATCGAAGTGCTCGAATAGGGACCGGACGACGCCTTGGAGAATCGCCGGCTCATCATCAACTACGAGGACTTTCGCACGCATACAGAATCCAAGGGCACGACAGGCGCGAACGGGCGTGTGGTTGTGCCTCCTGCCGCTTGCCAAACAGCGCTACCAGGGCGGAACCTCGGCGTTCCTGCTCCCGTGCTCAGAACAACTCCAAATCGCCCTCCTGCATGAGCGGTTCCACTGTAGGCACCAACGACGGGAGCGCCCAGCCCGCATGGGCCAGCAACTCGAATCGCACACCCAGCGGGCCGTGAGGAGTGGCAAACTCGAACCAAGTCGTCGCGTTCGGTCTTCGCAGTGGCAGAATCGTCAGACACTGCGCGAACATGGGGATGGGTGGGGCGACTCGGAAGCTCAAGTCACGCAGCGCGAGCTTGTTCTTCAGGCGTCCGAGCAACTGGTTTGCCACTTCCGCGGACCAGTCTTGCAACACATGTGGCGTTTGGGAGGGGGCCTGCACTGAACTCGGGACGGTTTTCGCGAGCAACTCGGGCGTAGTCATCATGGTCAACGCCCCTTCGAAGCCGTGGCCAACGTAACCTATCACCGCGGCCAGCGCGTCGTTGACGGACTGCATGACACCGTCTCTGGGGGCTAGCGGTCTCACAGGACAGCCCAGGTGTGTCAGCAACGCGACGGTGACCTCGATCACCAATGCGTCGAGGTCACCGTCTCGAACGGTCAACATTTCTTCACCAACACTCAATTCGGATCTGCGCCCCTGGGAAATGTGAACGGTTGGTTGGATGGAGACCTTAAGTCCGCCGGAGTCAGACAGCGACATGGCTGCGGGGCAGGGCACAAACTGCTCGCGGATCCGCTGACTTTGGAATCTGCGGCTACGAGCACTCAAGAAGCGCCTCCCGTGGTCGTTCACCCAGGGAGCGTTGACCAAGACGCGCAGGTGCAGATGAGTAGGACGGTACTAGTAGTGGATGACTCGGCAATAATTCGTCGGGAGGTACGAAACGCCTTGGAGGGATTCGTGGTGCTCGAGGCGGGCGACGGGGTCGACGGTGCTGAACTCATCGAGAGTCGTGACGACATTGCGCTGGTCATCTGTGACGTGAACATGCCCAGGATGACCGGCCTTGAAATGTTGAAGCGCATCCAGGAGCGCCTGCAAGCCACGGGCATCAGTGTGGTGATGCTCACGACGGAAGCACAACCGAAGCTGGTTCAACAGGCCCGAGCGCTCGGTGCGAAGGGGTGGGTAGTCAAGCCGTTCAAGCCCGCGCAGCTCTTGGCCGCCGCCCGAAAACTGACCGCCGCTTGAGCGCGGCGAAACGCGCTGGGGACCGGCTCAATCTTCGTCTGTCTGGTTCGAACCCCCCAATGGCTCATACGGAAGGCGCACGACGAACGTGGTGCCAACACCCAGGGTCGACTCACAAAGCAGCTCCCCGCCATGCCTCTCCACGATGGTCGAGCGCGCGATGGCAAGTCCCTGTCCCGTTCCCTTGCCGACGGCCTTGGTCGTGAAGAAAGGATCGAAGATTCGCTGTCGAACCTCCGCCGGGATCCCCGGACCATTGTCGCTGATTCGGATTTCGACCTGGTCTGGTAGGGCTCGCGTAGACACGCGAATCAGACCCCCTTTGGTGTCGCCGTAGCGCTCCGCGAGGGCATGCGCTGCATTGACCAAGATGTTCAGGAAACACTGGTTGAGCTCACCGAGCACGCAGCTCACCGACCCGAGCTTTTCGTCCAGGTCGAGTTCGAGCTCTGCCACGCCTTTCCACTCGTTCGTCGAGACTTTGACGGTGCTCTTCAGCGCTCGGTTGATGTCGGACGGTGCCGGTGCCTTTGTGCCGGGGTGAGAGAACTCTTTCATCGCGGCAACGATCTCGGCGACGCGCGCAACGCCATCGGCGGAGGAGCTCAGCGCGCTGGGGATGTTCTCCAACAGGAAGGGCAGTTTTGCTTTTCGTGCTTCCTGCTTGAGTTCCTTGCTCTCCGCCTCGTCGACCAGCTCATGCAGTCGGTCGGAATACTTCTTCAACAGCTCCAGCACCCGGGCCGCAGCCCTTCCCGCAAAGTGCACGTTATCACTTATGAACTGCAGCGGCGTGTTGATCTCGTGCGCGATGCCGGCTGCAAGCTGCCCTATCGATTCGAGCTTCTGAGCCTGGAGCAGCTGGCCTTCCATCAACTTGAGGTCCGTCACGTCGCGGAGCAAGAACACCGCTTGGTCTGCGCCGCTCGGCGCACAACGGATCTCGTAGTGGCGTGGCCCCTCAGAGCCGGGGACCTCGGACGACGACGTGGAATAGGACGCATTGGCAACGACGCCTTCGGCCACAGCGCGCTTCGCGCTCGCCAGGAGCAGCTCCGTGAGCCGGGGCTCGCGCGTCACCTCATCCACTGCGGTGGGCAGCAAAGAGCTCCTGCACAGGACCTCGGCGCCATCGCTTCCCTGGTGTACGTCCAACACAGTGCCCGCCAGCTCGATTCGCATGATGGTGTCCGGTATTGCTGCGAGCAGAGCGGCCTGCCGGTTCGTCTCCTCGACTCGCTCCGTCACATCCGCGAAGGCGCTGAGGACGGTTTGCACGTCCCCTGTGTCGTTCATCTGGGCAGTGCTATGACATTCGACCCACCGGTAGCCGCCTTCTCGGTGACGCATCCTCCAGGTCCGCTGGAATGGCCAGGCGAACTGCACGTGGCTGTCCCACTCTTCCAATACTCCAGGCAGATCTTCTGGGTGCGTCAGTTCTTGCCAGAGCATCGGGGTGTCTTCGAGCTGGTGCTCCCCTTGAAACCCCAGCATCATGTGCCACCGCTCGCTGTACGTGGATATGCCTGCCTCGAGGTCGTGCTCGACGATACCCTGCTTACTCGCAGACAGCAGGAGATCGAGCATTTCCCGAGCCTTCGAGGCCGCAACGTCGTGTTGCAGCATGGCTCGACGTTCGGCGCTGGATCGAGTTGTCCCGTGCTTCTGAATGGTCATTGCCCCGCTCACTTGGCCTACGGCGCGGGTTGGTGATGACTGAAGTGCAGGACGGTTCGATTATTCATATCTGCAGTCGCGAGCGCACGTGCGGGGCCGCTCTGGTCGAAACGACACGCTTGCCCCTCCTCCGAGACGTGGCCAAGCCCATTTGGCGCGACCGAGGATTCTCATCGTTTGGCGGGAGCGACGTGGGAGACCCTAGAGACGCGCGGGGGCCACTCTTGAAAAAGGCGTGACGCTGGAGCTAGGCTGAGGCCATGGTGGGGATGGACGAGGCGCAGAACGGTGTGGCTCACGTCGGGCCTGGGGGCACGGGGTCGAGCGTTTCTCACGCGGAGCCAACGGTGCTGGTGGTCGATGATGTCGACAGCAACCTGAGGTTGTTGGAGGCGCAGCTGAGATCGATGCGTTGCAAGGTCCTGCGGGCGAGTTCGGGTCACGAGGCCCTACGCTTGATGTCGATTCATGCCTTCGCAGTGGTGCTCTTGGACGCACAGATGCCCCAGATGGACGGTTTCGAGGTAGCCAAGCGCGCTCGTGGCGTCGCGCCGGCGAGGGAGGTGCCCATCATCTTCTTGACCGGGATGACACCCACAGAAGAGTCGGCCTTGCGGGGCTATGATATCGGCGCGGTAGACTTCTTGTTCAAGCCGGTTAACCCCACCATTCTGCGCAGCAAGGTTGGTGTTTTTCTCGAACTCTACGAGGCACGTCTGAGGGATGTGGCGGCCAGAGAGCAGGCGCTCGAGTTGAGTGCCGCGCGCCAGGTGACCGCACTCAAGGAGGCCCTGCTGGCGGAGCTACAGGAGAAAAACGACGCGTTGGAGCGCGCAAATGTGGAGCTCGAACAGTTTGCGTACGTAGCATCGCACGCCCTTCGCGCGCCATTGCGGACCGTGCGCGTGTACACGGAGCGCCTGGAGCAGAGTCTTGGCCAACGCCTCGAGCAAGAGAACCTCTCGTACCTGAAGTTCGTGCATGGCATTGGGATCGATCCGCTGTTTGCCGAGCGTGCCTTCCAGATTTTTCAGCGGTACCATCCGGCTTCAGAATACCCGGGGTCAGGTCTCGGACTGACGATTGCGCGTGGCATCATCCACCGACACGGTGGGCGGATATTTGCACAACCTGGACCGACGGGCGGTACTCGGGTCACGTTTACCCTACCGAGAAAGTGACTGCCTGCCTGCGGAACTGATCAGCCCGAGCAGTTCAATACTGAGGTCTGAGCGGCGCGCCGCCGAGCTGCTCCAACGCCGAGGCCAGACGGGGAGCCAACTGGTCGAGCTCCGCCACGCTGCTGGGCTTGCTGATGAATTGGCTGGCGCCCAATGCCAGTGCTCTGCTCTGCTCTGAGAACGTCGTGGACGAGGACATCGCGATGGAGCAGATCGCTTCGTCCGCTGCGCGCAGCTTGCGGATGGCTTCCAAGACCTCGAATCCGCTGCGTCGCGGCAGGTTCAGATCCACCATGTAGAGCGTGCCTCGCTGTTGGCCGCCACTGGACTCGATGAATCGGACGGCGGTGTCGCCGTCCGCGAGGACATGGACCTCCGCTGGCACCCTGCTTTTCTTCATCGCAAGCTCGATCAGCATCACATCCGAAGGGTCGTCCTCGACCAACACTAGCAGCGGTTCCCCCATGAACTAGCAACCTATCACCAGCAAGCCGGTGTGACCACACTGGAGTTCGAGCGGAACGTTCGGCGCGACACATCAACTTGGCGCGACACGTGCGTGTTGCTCGCAGCGCGACGCACACCACTCATTCCGCGCGTAGCTTCTTGTCAGTTAGTCGCGGTGCGTGCTAGTTGTTCCGCATGGGGGCTGAAGGACGGGCCTGGCGGGGTGAAGACGACGCGTCAGTCGCCCAACTCCTGGGCCTTTGTGAAGCCAACTGGGACGCGCTCAGCGAGCATCTGGACAATACGCTGGCCGAGGACGTTCTTGGAGACTCCTGGGCACTTCTCCAGAAGATGTCGACGTGGCCTACGCGGCAACAGTTACGCGCTTGCCTGCGGGATGACGGTACCCTTGCACGACCACAATTGCTGACCGCGCTGCGAGATGCAGGTCGGTGCTTCTCTCGGGCTGGCTTGGGTGTGTCCGGGTTCATCGAGGCGAGCCAAGCCTTGCTCGCCCAACTCACCCACCACTTGGTTAGCGCACTAGACGACTCGGCCGAATTGACCAGGTTGTTGTGCGCCGCGCAGCGTTGTGCTGGTCATGCAACTACGTTGATGGTCAGCGAATCTTCCGCCGAGCGTGAACAAGAGCTTGCAGAGGGGCGGCGTCAACTCGCAGAAGCCGAAACGAAGTTCTCGGGTCTGTGGGAGTCCGGGATCCTTGGCGTGATCGTCTGCGATTTTCACGGGAACATTCGGCAGGCCAACGACGGGTTTCTCAAGACGTTCGGATTTAGTCGACACGATCTTCTTAGTGGCAAGGTCCGGTGGGCAGAAATGACGCCACCTGAGTGGAAGCATTTGGACGAACAGGCGATTGAGCAGCTGACGACTGCGGGTCGAACACGTCCCTGGGAGAAGGAGTACTTTCACCGGGATGGCTCACGCGTACCGGTCGTGGTGGGCGTGTCGGTGCTGAACGAGGAAGAGACGATTGCATTCGTGCTGGACGTCACGGAGCGCAAACACGTCGAGGCACTCCGACAACGCAGCGAGGAACTAGCAACGGAAAATCGGCGGGTTCAGGAAGCTAGTCGTCTGAAGAGCGAGTTTTTGGCAAACATGTCTCACGAACTTCGGACGCCGCTCAACGGCGTCATCGGATTCGCTGAACTGTTGCTGGATCCCGACCTGACTCCAAGTGCGGAGGAACAACGAGAGTTCCTTGGAGACATCCTCAACTGCGGGCTTCATCTCCAGCGTTTGATCAACGACGTGTTGGATCTCGCCAAAGTGGAGGCGGGAAAGCTCGAGTTTCGACCTGAGCCAACGGATCCCCAACGGTTAGTTGAAGAGGTGTGCGCGGTGTTGCGCACGGTCTCGATGCAGAAGCGCATCTCGGTGCACAGCGACGTCGATACGTCGCTCGGAATCATCCATGTGGATTCTGCGCGGTTGAAGCAGGTGCTGTACAACTACTTGTCCAATGCGCTGAAGTTCACCGACCCCGGCGGGAGAGTGGACATCACGGTTCGAGCCATCGACGAGGAGCGTTTCGAACTGAGTGTGGCAGATGACGGAAGGGGCATCGCTGCCAACGATATTTCCAGATTGTTCAGGGAGTTTCAGCAGCTGGATACCGGGACGGCAAAACGTCACCCGGGAACAGGGCTGGGGTTGGCGTTGACCAAGCGGATAGTGGAAGCTCAATGTGGCTCTGTCGGAGTACGCAGTGAGGAAGGGAAGGGAAGCACGTTCGTTGCAGTGCTCCCGCGCGACATGGCGCGCGCGCCTCTGGCGGAACCGGCGCCTGTAGTCGACCTTCCTGACACGGCCAATCGGGTTCTCGTCGTCGAAGATGACCCTGCCGACATGAGGCTCCTGGTTCACCTCCTGTCAGAATCCGGCTACCGCACGACAACTGCCAATTCCGGAAGGCAGGCGGTCGCTTCGTGCGAAGAGAATGAGTTCGACGCCATCACGCTGGACCTGTTGCTTCCGGACATGACTGGCCTGCAAGTCCTTCAGCAGGTACGAAACACGGCACTCAACCGAACCACTCCGGTTGTCGTGGTCAGCGTTGTCGCTGAGCGTGGCGTCGTCAAAGGGTTCCCGGTCGAAGACTACTTGACCAAGCCGATAGACGGGGATGCGTTGCTTCGCTCCTTGAAACGAACGACTCCCCACGCTGCCGGTGGTCAAATCCTCGTAATCGATGATGACGCGCCATCGCGACGACTCATGCAGGCCACGCTGAGCGCCATTGGCTACGATGCGGTCTGCGTAGCGGACGGGCAGGCTGGGTTGGAAGCTACCGACACGATGCGGCCATTGGGCGTCATACTGGACTTGATGATGCCGCGTATGGACGGATTCGAGTTCTTGACTCGATTCCGTCAGAGGGAGGCCAACCTGGACGTACCTGTCGTCGTTTGGACGACGAAGGACTTGACCAGCAGTGACAGGGTCCTCCTCAAGGGACTTGCCCAGTCCACGGTCATGAAGGCGACTTCCAAGCCCGACGAGCTAGTAGAGGAACTCCGCCGACAGATCGAGCGTTGTCGAAGCCTGTTGCAGGAGGCTGGTCAGTGAGTAAGCGAAGCGTCTTAGTCGTCGACGACAACCCAGTGAATCTGAAGCTCCTACGGTTTCTTTTGGTGAGTCATGGTTACGAGGTAACGTTAGCTGAGGACGCTAAAAGCGCCCAGGCCGCCCTCCAGCAATGTCCGCCCGACCTGATACTCATGGATATTCAGCTTCCCGACGTTGATGGGCTCACGTTGACGAAGACGTTGAAATCGGACCCAGGTATGCGACACATTCCCATCCTGGCCGTGACCGCCTACGCAATGAAGGGCGATGACGTTCGTGCGCACGAAGCGGGTGTGGATGGGTACCTGACCAAGCCAATCGACAAGCAGAAGCTGCTATCGCTCGTGGAGCGCAAGCTGTCAGAAGTTCGACGGCCCGCAGTCGACTCGAGGGAGTGAGGCATGAATCGAGCATCAGGAGTGCTGAAGAAATCGTTCTGGACCGACGAGCGCGGCGAGTGCCAGCCAGCTACGGCCATCGTGCGCTACCACGAGGCCATTCGGGTTTGCGAGCACCCGCTGTTTGTCAATTTGCGCGAGAATCCAGTGAACATGCCGGCGCTGTGGGCGTTGGTTGCCAACACCCATGCCGGAATCTCGCCCAACTTCGTTCGCTGGCTCGCTACAACCATCGCGCGAATCGACAACCGTGAGATCGCCTGTCTGATGGCGAAGCAGTTGTATGACGAATTGGGTCGGGGTCGGTTTGAACAAGTCCACTCGCGCTTGTTGGAGCGGTTCGTGGGCGCACTCGAGCCCTGGCGACCACCGGTCACGCATGACTGGCATCTGAGGGCCGGTGTGGAACTAGCTCGGAGGACGAGCTTGCTGTTCGAAGGTTCCGAACCTTATTCGGCGGTGGGCGCTCTGATTGTGGCCGAGGTTTTCGCCAAAGAAATGGACCAGTGCTTGGGGGATGAAATACGCCGGCAGAATCACTTGTCCGCAGCGGACTTGGAGTGGCTCACGATTCACGAAGTGCTGGAGGTTGATCACGCGGAGGACTCGGACGAGCTGGCGGTACTGGTACCAAGACACGGAAATGAGCTCATGGCTGTGTGGCAGGGTGCGACGGACCAGTGGGACGCGTTGTGGACGTTCCTCGACGACGTTCACTCGATTGTCGTCGGCCTGAGAGAAGAGCAGGTCGTCGGGCGTGGCTGACTGAAGTGTCGAGCACACCAAGCCTACGTCTTCATTCGGCGAATGTCGCCTGACGTGAGATGCAATAGTGGCGGTCGGACGTGCGCTTCACCACGACATCCTCCAGCCCCGCCAGCTGGCAAGCGCTCTCCGCTTCGTCGACAGTCAGAGCGGCTCTCAGCGAATCGGCGAACAGCTGGCGCTGGTAGGGGGTATCCTTCGACGCGCGTTGCGACAGCAGATCTGACAGTTCGGCGTCCGAACCGGGCCGCAACAGGTCCTTGATGTAGAGACCACCCCCCGGAGCGACAAGACGTTTCACTTCTCGAAGCAGTTCCACTGGATCAGGCAAGTGGTGAAGCACGCTGTTGCACATTACGAGGTCGAAACTTGCACTCGGTAGTTCGGTCGCCTTCACGTTGCGACGCTCGATCGCCACACGATGCTCGAGCCCGGCGCGCCTCACGTTGATGCGCGCGCGTTCTAGCATGTGCTCCGCCAAATCTATCGCCGTGACGCTTAGTGTGGGTGCCATGCCGACCGCAATGATCGGAATGAGGCCGGGGCCGGTTCCTAGATCAATGGCACATCGCGCCATTGGACAAACGGCAAGCGCGCTGGCCGCGAACTCCCGATTGACGGCTTGATTGTCAATCGCCTCGTACTCGGACGCATCTTCTTCCGAGTCCATCACTTCTGGTTCAAGTATGCGCTTCACGAGTTCATAGTCGACAGCCGATACAAACGTACACGTTCGCAGATGGGCCTACAAAGTAACAAGTCACTCGAAGCCCTCCACCGCTCGGCTGAGCTCCGCACGGAGGTGAGCGTAGTCCCGACCGACGAAGTAGCGACGCTGGGGGGCGCTGAACGCGATGTCGCGCTGCCAGGCCTCGGGCGACAGCGGCTGTATGTTGGCGTTCTCAGAGAGGACCAGCCGCAGCTCCGCAGGAGAAGACAGCAAGCCCGCCCCGTACGCGACCCAGCACTCATCCGTTCCCAACAGGCCAAACTCAATCGTCCACAAGTAGAATCGACTCAGGCGTGCCAGTTGCGACGGCGACTGACGGAGAGCACGCAGCGCTGCTGAAACCTCACGTTCGGCAGCAGCGGCTTCGTCGGCCGGCGGGTGCTGCATTTCCCGCAAGGCAGAGGCTCTGCGCTGCGCCACGTACAACGCATCATCACGCTCATCGCTCACGGCTTTGGACATTGCCTCGCCAAGATCGGCCAAGAATCGACGATGTTGTGGGCACAACAACATCGGCAGGTGGCCCAGGAGGTCGTGCGCCAGGTCCGGAGTTGGGGAATGATACAACTGTTTCCGAGAGCGCAGCTTCTTAGCAACAGGAAACGTCCTGCGCGCCACCAACTTGGCATAGAGTCGCGGCCGGATGTAGCCCTCCACAGGTATCGTTTGCCAGTTGAATTGCTTCAGGGTCTGATTGATTGAAGCACAATCAGGGATCGACGCGCTGCTCCCGAACAAGGCATCAAACCCGACGACATGAGCAGGGTGAATGCGCCGCCGGAACACATCCAAGGTCTCTCGAATCTGCCCGCGAAGTATGCGCCATGTCTCTCGAGCCTCTGAGGACGTGGGCGCAGCCTCGGGCGAGTGTACGGCGTACGGTGAACGATGAGAGTTCTTGTCACTCTTCTGTCCCTCAAACATGACGGCTTCCCCCGAGGCACGTTGGCGGCTGACCAGCCACCCCAACACTGGCGACAATGGCGCGACGCGCACAGTATCGCCCTCGTTCCCATCAAGTGCAAGCGTACAGCGCCGTGCCATGAAAGAGAAGAAGTGGATATACTCCTTACGTCCACCTCGGAGGATATCGGACCACCATCAGGTTGAGAGCAACTCCCATTTCGACACTCTGCAAAGTATCTCCTGCGTCAGCCGGAAGCGAAGGTCTAGCCCACGGGATTTCTAGCCCATGAGCTGGCGCAGTCGACGTCTAACCTCGGCCCATTCACCAACCCAATCACACGCCCCACCCAGCGCTCGAACTCCGAGCCCCCTCGGACCGAGTGCGCCTCGCAGAAGTCATCTAGTAGAGAGCGAACCAGCTCCTCGGGAGCGTTTTCCAGCTGCACTCAGCGAGCGCCGCGCGTCGTCGCGGCGACCAGGAGGGAGCCTAGCGAGCACGCGCCGACTGTAGAGCGGATTTCTTACCCCGTTACCCCCACGGCGAAAGTCTTTCGGGACGATGCCGAGCATGTCGTTGGCTTGAGCGTAGAACGCTCTAGCGACCCTCGCGTCCAAGAGCAATTAGCGCTGCTATCGATTGATGCCGCTCCACTGGGTGCCGTAAAGTAAGAACCTTACGGATCTCGTGGTGGCTTGCGTCGACCGTCGCGGCTGCGCTCGACGCAGCCGGCGCGCTCGAGATCACCATCGATGCGCTGCACCGCGCGTTCGGTCGTGCGCGTTCGGTCGTGCGCGTTCAGTGGTCATGCAGCAATGGGAGTCGCTGTGCCAAGCGCCGTCTGAGCGGTTGTGTGCCGCGGCCCGCTCCCTGCAGAACGTCGGCCAGCGTGAAACCGTCCAGATGTTGAAGAAAACACTCAGTTGCATCGCGCAAGATCGGTTTGAGGCTGCAAACCGGAGTGATGAAACACTCATCACTGCCGGCTCGTAAACACGGCACGACTCCTAAGTCTTTCTCCAGCTCACGGACTGCACGCCCTAGGTTGATGTTCTCCGGCGCGCCTGCGAGTCGCACCCCCCCTGCTTTCCCTCGGATCGTCTCCACGTATCCGAGCCGGGCAAGGTGTTGGATCACCTTGGCCAGATGATTGTCGGAGATCTGGAAGGTCGCGCAGACCTCGGAGATTGTCACTTTTTCGGGGGCGCTCAGGGCCAACACGAGCAACGTGCGAAGACCATAGTCGGTGTGGGTGGTGAGTTGCATGCCTCCTTTCTAGCTCGGGACAGGCCAAGAGAGTACGAATGGATCGCTGTGGATCGAGCGCATGGCGGCCCCTGCCAGAAAACACTGACGTTTCAAGCTATGCACGAGTTCAGGGTTCCCGCAGAGATAGACTCGAAACCCTTCCAACCTCGGGAATCTATTCCGTAGCAGCGCTGGCAATCCCCGTGGCTCGCAGTCGCGAGCTTGGGCTTCCACATCACCGGGGACCGCTGGAAGTAGCACATCCTCCTCGTAGGAGAGCTGCTCGTGACGCGCTTGGAGCGTCAAGAGTTCGTCTCTGAGATACAGGCGCTCCTTGCTGGTGGAGCCGTGGAGAAGGTGAATAGGTGCAGTGTGGTGTCGGTCCAACGCGGTGCGCAGGACACCAAGCAACGGAGCCAACCCGGTACCCGTGCCAACTAGCAGTAGCGGTTCATCGACGTATCCCGAGTAGACGCAGGATCCCAACGGACCCCGAAGCTCCAAGAGTGCGCTCGGGGAAGTCGTCAAATAGGTGCTCATTTGTCCTCCGGGCAAACGAGCGACGTGGAGTTCGAGAGCGTCGTCCGTTTCGCGACTGGCGAGCGAGTAGGACCTGGTTAGTCCGTCCTCCGCACGGGTCAGGTGCACGAATTGACCCGAGCGAAACTGGAAGCCAGCGGGGCGTTCGATGAACACCCGAAAGATGTCAGGGGCGAGCTCTTCGACTGCGAGCACGCGACTCGAGAACACACGCAGATCTTCATCGCCACCGAGCTCTGGACTCTCCTCGACTTTGCACTGACAGGCGAGGAAGAAATTTCGAGATGCAAGCGAGTATTCTAAACCCTTTTGGGTGTGGGGCGGAGGAGCGGACTTGCCGCGTACCAAGCAAGACTGGCAGACACCAGCGCGGCACGACGAGCGTATCGGGACTTCATTTCTCACCAAGCACTCGAGCACGGTTTCCCCGGCTCGAGTGTCCAGCGATCTTCCCTTGTAGGTAATGGGTCGCACCCGTTTACCGATTCAGAACGTCGTCCTTGACGCTTTCTGCGATGGTGGCCACACCCGCGATGTCTTCGTCGCCGACTCCCAGCTCCTGCAACGTTGAAGCAAGGTGCTCTACCACGGCGTTGAAGTGCACTTCGGTCAGGTTCATGCCCGCATGTGCCGCCCGCATGTCGCGGCCAGTGTAGTTGTTGGGACCGCCAAAGGCCATGGTGAGGAAGGCCTTCTGCTTGACGTGCTGGCGTTCCATATCGACCGCATCGAAGAAGTGGCTGATCCGTTCGTCTCCAAGCACTTTTCGGTAGAAGATGTCTACTGCAGTGTCGATGGCGGCTTCGCCGCCAAGACGGTCGTACAAAGAAGGTTGATTGGACATCGTGTCATCTCCTGGTAAAAGAGGTAAGCTATATGCCTGTTTTGAGCCCGATCGACAAGGCTTTGTCGCCCTGTGCGACGAGATGTCCCAGGAGGGCGAAAAGATGTGCTGCGGTGCCTAGACCCGCCGTCGTCCGGTGACGTCGCCAATGCTCTGCAGCAGCGCAGCGCCCGCGACGGTCACAGAGCAACCGATCACGTTGAACCACAAGAAGCCCAGCTCCGTGAAAACGAACGTGGTGAACACCGTTGCTTGGGCCAAGAGCGCGCTCCAGAAGACGGGGCCGCCGCTCACTCGTTTGAGAAAAAAAGCGACCAGGAACAACCCCAGCACCGTTCCGTAGAAGAGTGAACCCAAGACGTTTACGGCCTCGATCAAGTTGTCGAACAAGTTGGCCACGGAAGCGAACCCCAGCGCTACCAGGCCCCATAGGATGGTCAGTCCTTTGGTCGCCCGCACGTACTCGGCGCCGCTGACTTCGGGCCGCCAACAGCGCCTGTAGAGATCCACCGCGCTGGTGGTCGCCAATGCCGACAGTTCGCTCGCGATCGAGCTCATGGCCGCCAATAGGATCACGCTGACCAGCAACCCGATGAGACCCATCGGCAACGCCGAAAGCACGAAGCTGATGAACACGAAGTCCGCGTCTTGAGTTTCCGCGTGCGGAACGGCGTCGGAGATCACGGCTTTGGCGGCGTCGCGGGCACGGGCCACCTCTTGGTCGGCCTGGGCGAGCGCCGCGCGAGCGGGGGCAGGTGAAGACGCGTCACCCTCGTTCTCCGCGCGACGCGCCTCGAGAAAGTCTCGCGCGGCGGTGCGTCGGGCATCCACGCTGGTTTCGTACTTGCGTTCAGCGGCGGCCATCGCGACCGGCTCGGCCGCCCGCGCGCGCTCGAGCGTCGCGGGATTGAAGAACACGGGTGCCGAGCCGAAGACGTAGAAGACGTAAACGAGGATCCCGATGAACAGGATGCAAAACTGCATCGGGATCTTGAACAAACCATTGAACAGCAAGCCCAAACGACCTGCGGCACTCGAAGCCCCGCCCAGGTAGCGCTGTACCTGCGACTGGTCCGTGCCGAAGTACGATAGTGCCAGGAAGAATCCCCCGGTCAGACCCGACCACAGATTGTAACGACTGTCCCAAGATATGGATGTTTCGACGACGTTCATGCGTCCAGTCGCTCCCGCCAATGCGGCGACCTCATCCAGCGTCATTCCTTCTGGTAGCCGCCACAAGAGAACGACAGCCGCGGCGAGCATTCCGAGCAGAATGATGATCATCTGCAACTTCTGGGTCTCGCTGACAGCTCGACTGCCCCCGCTGACCGTGTAGGCGATGACCGACACGCCGATGACGAGGTTCATCAAGTGCAGCGGTAACTCCAGAATCGTCGACAAGATGATGGCGGGAGCATAGATGGTGATGCCTGCGGCCAGCCCGCGTTGCACCAAGAAGAGCATTGCTCCCAGTACCCGCACCCGAACTGAAAAACGTTGCTCCAGGTACTCGTAGGCCGTGTACACGTTGAGGCGATAGAAGATTGGCACGAAAACGGCACACACGACGATCAGCGCCAACGGCTGCCCGAAGTAGAATTGCACAAACCCCATGCCCTCCTCGAAGGCGAGCCCTGGTACCGACAAGAATGTGATTGCGCTGGCCTGAGTAGCCATCACCGACAACCCGATGGTTGCCCAGGACAGCGTGTTGCCCGAACGCAAGAACTGCCCCACCTCCGAGTTTTTTGTGCGCCAGATCCCAAATACTACGATGGCCCCCAGCGTGGCACCGAGCACGAGCCAATCGACGAGACTCACGTGCCGTACCGGCGCCGCAGCAGGTAGAACGCGATGATGAGCGCCGCCAACACACACCCAACAATCAGGTAGAGTCGGTTCCACTGCCCGAGAATCGGTGGCGCTTCATCGTTGGGTTCTTGGGACACCACTACGCGTGGTGTCAGCAGATTGGCCAAGAGGCGATAGGCGCCGGGCACGCCAGCCGGGATTTGACGAAACAACGACAGCCCCACGTAGGCAACGCGCCCAGCGCCGTGGTCCGCGACGAGCAGGGCGCCACGTTGTGGCTCTTCCCCGGGATCGGCTAGCCCGAGTGGCGCTTGAACTCGTTCGTCCTCCCAGGTTTGCCCGAAGTAGAGGCCACGCTCTTGCACCCAGTCGGCGAAGTCGTCGTCGTTGATGCGGTGTGGCTGGGTCAGTATTGGATGATCCGGCAGCAAGCGGGTGACCGGGGCGCGTTCGTTCGTCACCCGTCCTGCCCCGAGTTCCATCGCGTACGGGAGCAGTGGGACATCCATCGGTTCGTTGCGCGGCTTGGTAACGTATTGCGTGATCACGCTGCCACCGCGCTCTGCGAACGCGTACAGCCTGTCGCTGTTCTTGCGCAATGCTTCGCGCGTGTTGAACGCGCGTACACCTACCAGGATGGCGCTGAACCCGCTCAGATCACCGTGACGGATCGTGTCGTCGTCGAGGTCGACGATGTCGAAGCCGGCGCGGCGCAAGCCGCTTGCGACTTCGTCGCCGGGTCCCGCGATATGACCGATGCGCCCGGAAGGAACGGTCAGCTCCACCACGCTCAGCTCGACGCTGGCGGGTAGCAGTACGCTCCGCAACGGAATGTGGAAATGGTCCATCAGCCGCTCCGCCAGCAGCGGGCCAGGCCCCTCCGCGGCGAACCTCAAGCTGCCGCGGGGCATCGCCCCATCGCCATCGCGCTGCGCCGTGACGCGGATCACGTGCTCCCCCTCTGCGCTCACGTCGAGCGATGAAGGGGTCGCAGAAAATCCCTCCGGGACCTCCACGCGGATGCGACCGGCGGCGCGGGCCACGACGCTGACACGGATGCTCGCCTGACACGTCGTCTGCCCCGGTGCACAGGGTAGCGTCAGCGCATGGGATTCGGGCGAAACGCTCAGCGCCGGCAACACTTCGACGTCGCGGTGGCGTTCCCCGATAACCCGGTCGACCCAGTAATGCCGAACGGGAACGCGTACTGCTAGTGGCGCCCCCGCCACGTTCAACGTCAGCTCTACGATGACACTCGGCTCTGGTAGCGGCGTCGACGGATCACCGCTGCCCAGGTAACGTCCGAGCTCGGGTGCACGTTCCAACCACGGCAGGGTGGACAACGGCGCATCCCCTGCCAGGTTGACCACGATGTCGCGCTCGATGGGAGTATGCCGTCGAGCCTCGACGCCGATCTCCGTCGACTCTTCGCCGCTGCGAAGGCTCAGCCACTGGACGGCAACATCGTTGCGCGTCAGCACGGTGATCTTGACCGGCAGCTCGCTCCCTGGAGCCACCGCGGCCTGGTCAGCCCGCGCTTCGAGCAACAGCCCACTGGTTGCAATCAGCAAGCTGGACAGCTCCTGCATCACCCAGGCTTTGTGCGCCGAGTCGTCCAACTCCGAAGCTGCACGCAAGGCGCGTGCGAGGTGAGTCGCGGCTGCTGCGGGATCGCCGGGTCGGTAGTTTCGTCTGGCGGCCTGCAGCGCTGACGACAAAGCCTGCCCGCCCTTCATTTTCGCCCAGTCTGTTGCGACGCCGTCGAATAGGCCGTGTTCAGATCGTTCACCTAATACATGACGAAAGCGCTCGGGCTCTGGCCCGAAACGGCGCGCTGCGCCAAAACCCTGGCTCTTGTGCATGCTTCGGCTGAGCGCCGCCACTTCGCCGTACGACAAACCAGAGACTCGATCGTACCCTCCAATGTCGACCACCAAGTCATCTGGTCTTTCTTCCTCCGGCATGAAGCGATTGGGAACGTTGAACAACAACCGCTTGGCCTGCCACGGACTGACTTGGTCGAGTTGCTCCGGATACCGCATCGCGTCCGCGGCCGCGACGAACGCTTGGCGTGCGAGGATCGCCGAAGCCAGGTGGTGTCCGTGCGTATTGCCCTGCTCGGGGAAGCGCGTGATGATGATGTCAGGTTGGAATTTGCGCACCGCCCAAACCGCGTCAGCCAGTGTGCGCTCTTGTCCCCACACCGCGAGCGTTTCTTCGGAGGTCTTCGAATAGCCGAAGTCTCGCGCCCGCGAAAACAGTTGCAGTGCTCCGTCGCGCTTTCGTGCCTCGAGTAACTCATGGGTGCGAATGACGCCCATCAGTGGGGACTGTTCGCTTCCGATCAGGTTTTGCCCGCCATCACCCCGGGTGAGGGAAAGGTAGGCCGTGCGCGCGCCCAGCTCGTGCGTCAGGTACGTCAAGAGCTGGGTGTTCTCGTCATCGGGATGCGCCGCGACGTACAAGGCACTCCCCGGCTTGGACAGACGGTCCAGTCGTTGTTGGATTTCGACAGCACTCAAGCTGCTGAAGGATAGGAGGAAGGCGAATAGCACTTTGGGTATCATCACGAGCTTTGGGGTGGGGCTCAAGTCGAGTCATTGCGAGCCAACACGGCTCGATACTGCGCTACGTAGGCGCCAACGGCGCGCTCGGGACCGAACGCGGAGGCACGTGAACGTGCAGCGTCAGAGCCGAGAGCCCAGGCGGCATCGTCGCTCAGCCACTGAAGCACGGCCTGGCTCATCTCATCGGTACGACCAACGGGGACGAGCGTGCCCGTCTCCGGTTGCTGCACTACTTCCGGTAGCCCCCCAACGTCGCTGCCGACGACGACGAGGCCGCAGGCCAACGCTTCGAGCGCGGCCAGACCGAAACTCTCTCGCTCACTGGGCAGCAGCGCCACATGCCCTCGATGTAGCCAATCTTGAACGTTCGCTTGCACGCCTGGCGCCAGGACTCTGGAACCCAACCCCAACGTGTTCAAACGCTTCAAGGCTGGGGCAAGCTCCGGTCCATCGCCCAACAACAACAAGCTAGCGGAGCTCTCGGCCGCGACGTTGCTGAAGATGGTGACCACGTCGTCGATGCGCTTGATGCGGCGGAAGTTCGACACGTGCACCAACATCGGACTGACGGAAGGGGGAGGCCGTTGAGCGCTCGGGCGGAAGCGGTCCGAGTCGACAAAATTGGGAATCACAGACAGATGGGTGGGGGCTAACCCGAGGCCAACAAGCTGCCGGCGCAAGTAGTGGGAGGGCACTGTAGTGGCGCTGGCGCGCGCGATGGCGTGCCTCACGAGGGTAGCGTAGTTCGCGTCCTGACTCAGCGCTTCGACGTCTGATCCATGCAAAGTCAGAACCCAAGGGGGAGCTTCCGATCCCAGGATGTGCATCGCGAGTTCCGTAGACGCAGCGTACGGGATAGCGAAGTGCGCGTGGACGACATCGAGGGAGGCAGCTCGACAGATGTCGGCGATGCGGCCCGCAAGGGCCAGACCCCAAGGGGGAGCTTCCCACATTGGGTGGGCGCTCGCCTCGATCTCGTGCACCACGACGCCGCTTCGTTCCAAGAGACGCATCGGGCGGCGCGGTGTGATCAGATGCACTTCGTGCCCGCTGTTGGCTAGTTCGGTGGCCAGTTCGGTCGCCACCGTGCCGCTGCCCCCCAGCTCTGCATGCGCAACGAGCCCGACGCGCAGCCGAGCCAAGTCCTGCGCAGCGGAATTTCGAGTCACGGAAAGATCTCCTGTAACCGCGGTGAGTGACCGGTATCGATTTCCTCCACGTGCTGCTCGACAGCTCGGAATACGGAGGTCTTGAAGCTCTCGAGTCCGAAACGCGCAATGAAACAGCTGGCTCCGATGGTTCGCTCCTGTGGGTTGTTGCCCGGTGTTAGCCAGCGCCCGACGCGGGCCACCTGCTCCGTGCGCTCCGCATCGCGCAACATGCGGGCTCGGTCGATGCGCCGTGCCAGTCCGGCGGCACCTTTGGCCACGTGTCGACGCGTGCGCGACAACGCGTGTTGTAATTCGGGATCGATTGCCAACAAGCCTCGTTGGAAGCGCGCCAGTTGCTCGGCTGCCATCGTCTCGAGTGCTTTGGACACTTCCTCGCCGCGGACACCTGCATCGCGATCCGCTAGTCGATGCAATACCGTTTCGGGGCCGTCGAACTCTGCGGCGCGGAGCCCCAGCTTGTCGAGGCGCCTTCGGCTACGGGCGTCCACCACCACGATTCGCACGCGCGGGGCCACCAATAACCCCGGCACGTCGAAGGCTGCCAGCAGTGGCGGGACTTGACGCAAGTAGTGGGCTTCGGCGGGTCCCGCGACTTGAGTCACGGTAGGAAATAGGGTCTGTTGAGCCACCACGCGAAGCAGCGATGAGGTGGAAAACTCGAGGGGCTCTTGCTCCAAGCTATCGAGCAGTTCAGAGGTCGACCGAGTTGCCCCCGAGGTGGGTACCGCCCAGCGTTCCCCGTCACGCACGAGGCGATAGCGTGGCCCCCCAGCGCCTTGTGGATGGAAGAAGAAGAGCGAGCAGTTCTGCCGCGGGGCGATGCCCGGGCGGAGGCCCTCCGACTGAACTGCCAGAGCGCCAGCCTGAGTCGCCTGCTCCACCGCCAGTGCCGACTCCACCGCTCTACGGTACATGGGGCGTAGTAACTCCGCCACCGCCCTCGTCCGCGGTGTGAACGGCAACAAGCCTTCGTCTGCGAACACCTCAGCCAGCGTGGCCGAAAAAGCAGCTACCCAGCTGACGGAAGGGCGGTAGTGGCGAGCCAAGAGCGCGAGGGACTCGTCGCGAAATGGCGCCCCGTCCAGCGCGGATGCGAGTGACGACAATGCTTCCGTCACGTGGTCGCCCAAGACTCGCTCGGACATCGACACGCGGTGCGCGTGGTTCTTGTCGAGGGGCACCCGGCGCAGCTGATCGTCAGTATCGAGAACGTTCACCGACTGCACTTCGTCGATGTCGTGGTCTTCAGACTGCAGCCAGAACAGCGGTAATGTCGGCATGCCGCCGGCGCTCAACGTGCGCGCCAAGGTGATCGCCGTCGCCGCCTTGTAGAAGGTGAGTGCCGGTCCCAAAAACAACCCAACCTGTTGCCCCGTGACGACGACACCGACGTTCGGATCGGCGAGCTGAGCCAAACGTGCGTCGCGCGCAGCGCTCGCCGGAAGGTTCGCGCACTGACGCCAGAGCTCAGCTCGGAGCTCCGGCGTCAACGCACGACGTACTGCAGAGATCGGCGGCAAAACGCAGATCCGCGTCGACAAGGGCCGCTAGCCTTGCGGCCAGCTGGCGAGCGCCTTCTTCACCTCTTCGGCGAAGGCGCGCTTGAAGATGTCGTCTTTTTCGCCGAGGGTCATAGCCTGTTGGGCATGCTGCCGCGCCTGTTGGTGTTGGTTCTGCTTGGCGAGCACTTGCGCCATCCACCAGTGATTCCACCACGTCTCTCGAACGGCGATGGACCGTGCGAGCAAGTCCTTGGCACGGGCGTTGTCGCCCGTGCCAAACGCGTAGCGCCCAGCGTTGAACAACGGACGCCAGGCATTGTCGATGGTGGCGGTCACACTGTCGGCGACGTGCTTGTTGGTGTCGACGGCGATCGGAATGGCCAAGCTCACCCCCGCCCAATCCATCACCAGCTCTGTGCTCGCTTCAGTCGTATTCGCGAATAGGAATGCTAGGCGTTCACGCATCGGGGCCTGTGTGGGCGTCACCTCGACCACGGCCACGTCCAGCTTCGCGTCTCGCGCAAAGGCGCCTTGGTTCGTCGGGTCCTGATTCAGGATGACTGTCCAGGCGCCTTGCTTGGGGATGGTGATCAGCGAGTAACTACCGGCGGCAACCTGAACGCCGCCAAATGAGAAGTCCCGATCGACGCTCAGCTTGGTCGGCGCGTTGGCGCCTGTGCGCCAGAGTTGTCCGTAGGGAACGAGCTGTCCCCAAATCGTCCGTCCTTTGACCCCGGGGCTGCTGTAAGAGACGCTCACCTCGGTAATGCCGACGTCTTGTTTCACTTCGGCGTTCGGGCTTGGTCGCGGCAGCTCTGGTAGGCCCGACAGCGTGTTCGCATCCGGCTTCGCATCGAGTCGAGTGACGACGGTTTGGACTACCTGCGGGGCCGCTGGCGCTGGTGCACTGCTCGGAGCTGGCGCGACGGATGCCGAGGTGGGGGCGGCGGGACCGTCAGCTCTCGGAGGCTCTGCGGTTGGGGGGGGCGCTGAGGCGCATCCGAGCGCCGTGCCCAGTGTGGCGAGCGCCGTGAAACAGCTGATTGCGTTTCTTAGTAAAACTCGATGAAGCATGGTGTGGGTCTCTCCTCCGTAAGTCTTTGGGCGCAGGCCGCGCCGCGTCGGGCATAGGGCCTCATAGGCCATCGGCAACGGATGGGTGCGAAAGAACTCGAACTCGTTTCGGCGTATTGGGCCGGCGGCCCAAGGGCACGCGGGCGCGCCATCCGCGGCGGGGGCGCATCCAGACCCCGGGCACGCGGCGGGGACTGGAGCATCATGACGGCCCTCACATACAGGCGCTGTCCGCCCGGGTCCAACTTGCGCGCCCTGTCGCCTCCCGTATTCTAGCCGCGCGATGACAGAGCCTACCTCGACGAATTGTGAGAGTTGTTTCGGTACCGGCGAGATGCCCAGCGACTACGGCATTGCTGACTGTCCAGACTGCGGCGGCGCCGGTAGCCTTCCGCCCCACGGGGTCCAGGTGGAGTGGCGCGCCGCCGACATCTTGCGCGCCGCCGAAGGCGGTGAGGTGGTCGAGCCGCAGCATGTCCGGTGGTTGGTCGCTGAGCTACGCAAAGCGCGAGTCGCACTGACGGAGATCATCGCGCTGGCACACGACGCTCCAGCCGACGACGCGATCGCACTGCGGATCCGCTTTGCCGCCAACCGCGCCCTCGGCTTGTACGAGTTTCGACGTGTCGAGCCGGGTTCCGACGAGCAGTAAGCCGCGGCCGTAAGAAGACCAAGTCGCAGTGCCGGATTGGTAGGAGCCAAGGGGCGAGGTAGCGGCGGTCACCCTCTGCCCGAATCCGTTCAAGGACCCGTCACCAGAGCGCCCACGACACCCTCAGACTCCGACACCGTGCCGTCGGTCGTGATGCGCCACAGCCTAGCGTCGCCGTCGACCCAGATCATGAAGAACAGAGTGCCCGCGGGATCGAGTCGAACCGAGTTTACCCTCGCATTGGTCGGCACCTGCTCGTACGCGATGATGGTTTCCGTTCGCCCGTAGTGATCGACATGATGTAGCGAGTAGGCGTTCTCGCGTTCATTCTCGAGCACGACCCAGTAGCCGTTGGGCACGGCGCGGGTTGTCACGATGTCGAAGTCGGGACCCGGAAATCCGTCCTCGAAGGCGGTGAACGTGCCCGTTGGGCCTGAAAGGTTGGCGTGTGTGATGGCCATAAAGTCTGCTGGGACTATTCGACCACGCCCTGCCGGAGGGCACATCGCCATGCGCGGAGCCGCTGTCAGCTGCTGCCAGTCAGCACCGTGGCCTCGAGGCGCACGTACGACGCTTCCATCCCGTGCTCCATCCCCGTTTCCAGCATCGCCTTCCGGGTCTCGGTGTTCGGGAGGGTCATGCGCATCACCATCAACGTTCCCCCCCCGTCGGCAGTGAACGTCGTTTCGATGCGGTTGTCTGGCGTGGGTTTGGGTAGGTGCATGCGTTCTACGTGCACGATACGGTTTGGGGGATCGAGTTCGATGAACTCACCTGTGAGATAGAAACCGCCGCCCTGACCATCGGCCCATTCATAGCGCAGCTTGCCCCCAGGTCTTGCTTCGTTGATGCAAACGGGCATCGTGTAGCCGTCCGGACCGAGCATCCACTTTTTGAGTAGCTCAGGCTCCGTGTGGGCTCGGTATACGGCTTCAGGCGAAGCGTTGAATCGTCGCTTGACGATGACTTGGGTGTCACCGACGATTTCTAGAGACAATTGGCTCATCGTTTGTTCCTCAGGGGTGGTTGTGCTGCGGATTAATCGAGTTCTTCGAGGAGATGGTCGAGGCGTGCGTAGTTGGCTTCCATCGCTTGGCGCAGCGTGCTCAAGTAGTTGTCCAACTCGCTCAATGCGCCACGGGTCAGTCGTCGCGGGCGACGCGTGCCGTCCACGCGCGACTCGATCAAGCCGGCCTGCTCGAGTACACGCAGGTGCCGAGAGATCGCGGGCTGCGAGACAGCGAACGGTTGAGCGAGTTCGTTCACCGTCGCTTCGCTTTGTGCCAAGCGGGCAAGAATACTGCGACGGATCGGGTCAGCGAGGGCCGCGCAGGTGGCGTCGAGTGCAGCGCTGGGATGCATGAGCAGTGCATAACAACTCAGCTATATAATGACAATGAGATGTTCTGCTGGAAAAATTACCCAACAGTTATAATGACTTATCGTCGATATCAGGTGGGCCGCTCCTGCGAGCTGCCGGCGATCTCGTCAGTGAGGACTGGCCGCTTCGCCCCGAGCGGCCTCGCCGCACACAGCGGCCTCAGGCGCCGTGCCACTATGTTTGATGAAGGCCCACGGGGTCTAGCCCGGTGGGAACTGACGCTGGGCTACGGGAGGCGATGACGGTGTGGAAGGTGTTGACCGACTTGGGCAGTGTGTTTTGCCCAAGCGCTCGTATCTACGCACGATGTTCTCTCATCGCACGAAACCCGCGGGCTGATTTGGAGAATAGACGGCAACGTTTATTGTCGTGGGCGGCGTTCAGTTGCGCGCCACCCCCGGAACTGATAACTCCAGTCCGCGTTCGCCCGCGCCAGATTCAGGGATCGGAGGCATCATGACAAATTGGGAAGCATGGGGACATCTCGCACCGCGTTACGAAGAGGCTCGCCCGCGGCGGTTGTTGGCACTCGATGGCGGCGGCATTCGCGGCATTCTGACTCTCGAGATCCTCTTGGAAATCGAGCGTCAACTTCGTGAGGAACTCCACGCCGACTCCGACTTTCGGTTGTGTGACTACTTCGATTACATCGCAGGGACGAGCACGGGCGGGATCATTGCGGCGGCCCTTTCCGTGGGCATGTCCGTTGATGAGTTGATCGAGTTTTACCAGGCCGCGGGTCCCGAAATGTTCACCAAAGCGAGCCTCATGCGACGGCTGAAGAACGTCTACAAGTCGGGGCCCCTCGAAAACAAACTCATGCAAGTCTTCGGTGAGGACACCGACTTGTCATCGGACAGACTACGCTGTCTGCTGTTGGTGGTCACACGGAACGCAACGACGGACTCGCCATGGCCCGTCAGCACGAACCCGAACGCGAAGTACAACGACAAGAATCGTGCTGACTGCAATCTCAGGATCCCCCTGTGGAAGCTGGTTCGCGCGAGTACCGCAGCCCCCATCTTCTTTCCGCCAGAAGTCGTATCCTGGGATGACAACGACCCGGACAAGACATTCGTCTTCGTCGACGGTGGGGTCACGCCGTACAACAACCCCGCGTTGCTCTTGTATCGGATGGCGACGACGCCGGAGTACCAGCTCGGGTGGCCCACGGGAGAGGACAAGTTGATGATGATCTCCGTGGGCACCGGCGCCGCGCCGACCGTCGAGCTGGACATCATGGCCGATAGAAACGCGGTTTCGAATCTAGCAGGGCTTCCTTCCGCATTGATGTACGCCGCGATGGTCGATCAAGACACCACCTGCCGAACCATTGGTCGTTGTGTGGCCGGGCCAGTGCTCGATCGCGAAATTGGAGATCTCGTCTGCAGCGCGCCTGTCTCGGAGAATCAGGGCCGCGCGATGATGTACGCGCGCTACAATGCAGAGCTGAGTGTCGAAGGGCTCATGGCCCTCAATCTGGGCGACATCTCTCCGGACGCGGTCAGTACACTCGATGCCGTCGATCAAATCCACGACCTGCGTCGCATCGGGATGTCGACTGCCAAAGCGCAGGTGAAGCTCCGCGCCCAGTTCGGCGACCGCTGGATGGCGCTGCCGTGAGGCGGGCGTTCATCGTACGTCCCTTCGACAAGAAGGAGGTCGCACCTGGTCGCGAAGTCGACTTCGACCGAATCGATCGCGAGCTCATTTCACCCGCGCTCAACGAGCTCGGCATTCACGGGCGCACGACCGTCGAGATCCTGCGGCAAGGTGAGATCCAGGGGGACATGTTCCATCGCTTGGTGACGGCGGATCTGGTGATTGCCGACATCTCCATGCACAACGCCAACGTCTTCTACGAGCTCGGCATCCGCCATGCGCTGCAAGACCGGCACACCGTTCTCATCAAGTTCCGCATCCCAGGTCAGAAGACCGTTTTCGACATCGCCACGGATCGCTACATGCTCTACGACGAGGAGAACCCCGGCGCATCTGTGGACGACCTCGTCAAGCGCATCGACGCGACGCTGAACGAGAACCAGCCTGACAGCCCCGTGTTTCGATTCCTGCCCGAGCTCGAACCCCAAAAACGGGAGCGCTTCGTCAAGGTACCGCGGGAGTTTGCCGAACAAGTCGAACTCGCTCAGCGTGCTGGTTACGACGGTGACCTCGAAACCTACGCCGCAGAGCTCGCGGAACTCGACATTCCGTGGGCGAGCGCCGGGTTGCGCTTGGTGGCCGAAGCGCTGTTTCGGCGCAAAGCCTGGGATGCGGCGCGAGAGGCGTGGCAAGCGATCTTGGAAACGAACTCGCTCGACCCTCACGCCAACCGACGCCTCGCGACGATCTTTCAGAAGCACGACAAGCCAGATCTCGATAGGTCCGATCAGGCCGTCCAACGCGCTATTGAAGGAGCGGATCCAGCGCTTCGAGCCGAGCTCTTGTCCCTCCGCGGAAGTAATGCCAAGACACGCTGGTTAGAAGCCTGGCAAGGCGAGGAGGACTTGACCCGCAGACGACAAGCGGCGCTGTGTTCACCCTACCTCGAGCAAGCCATTAGTGAATACCACACCGGCTTTCTTGGTTACCTGAACCACTACTACGCCGGCATCAACGCACTGTTGTTGATGAAGATCCGGATCGAGCTGGCGAAAGCGGCCCGCGATACTTGGAACGGCGGATTCGAGTCAGACGAAGCCGCTGGACGCGAACTCGACAAGACCATGCAGACCTACGAGAGCGTTCGAGCCGCTTTGGCCGTATCCATCTCTGCCGCCAAGGACAAAGGTGATCCCTGGGCTGCCATCACCGAAGCGGATTATCAGTGCCTGGTCTCGGACCGGGCAGCCTACGTCAAGAGGCAGTACGAACGAGCCTTCACTGATGTAGACGACCAGGCGCGGGACTCGGCACGGAGGCAGCTCGAGCTCCTGCAGAGCCTCCATGTGTGCGCGGACAACGCTGCTGGAGGGCTGGATGTGATCTATACGTTCGGTCCTGCGAAGATCGAGGATCCCCCCTCCGTCGTTCTGGTCTTCGCCGGGCATCGCATCGATGCGCCGGGCAGGACCCCCGAACGCTTCCCGGCGCGCTCCGAAGCGCTAGCCAGGCAGATGATTCACGCCAAGCTCGAGGAGCTCCAGCAACAAACCACGGGCTCCATCGTGGGGTATGCGGGATGTGCGAGCGGCGGGGATATACTCTTCCACGAGGTCTGTGACGAGTTGGGGATCCCGACGAGCGTCCTGTTGGTTGGTCCGCGAGCGGACTATGTTCGGGAATCAGTGCAGGACTCCGGACAGGAGTGGATTGTGCGCTTTGACGCCATCCTCAGGGGGCGCGGGGAGCGGGTTCGCGAACTCACCGATGACATGCGTTTGCCTCAATGGCTTCGCGCCGTCGACGGCTTCAGCATCTGGGAGCACAACAACTTGTGGACCTTGCACACGGCGTTAGCCCACGGTGGCGATCGCGCCGTATTAATCGCGTTGTGGAACGGTCAAGCTGGTGACGGTCCGGGTGGGACCGAGCACATGGTGGAAGAAGTGAAGAAGCGCGGCGGCAGAGCGATCGTATTGCCTGCTCAGCGCCTCGTCGAGGCCTGACGCGTCACTCCGGCCGAGTGTCACCCGGCGTCGTTGGAACGCACGAACCCGCGGTCGGCGCGCGTCAGTTCGATCGCTGCGCCACGCTCGGCTCGTTGCAGTTGTGCTTCCGCTCGGTCACAGGCGCCAAGGTGCCTGGAGGGCGACCCTAGGCGGCAGATCCATTGAGCGGCCCTGAGCACGCGTTTCGCAATTCCAGCGCAACTCGAACGTCTTCGCCGCGCTGCTTTTGATGTGAGGGCGCACCATTGCCCCCCCGTGCGCCCCGATGAAGCGTCTCGTTCTGGTCGTCGCTACCGTGCTGGTGTCCGGCTCGGTCGGAGGTTCCCCTGGATGCGAAGAGCGGTTGTTCAGCAACCGTCGGATGTGTAGGGTCCGCGCCCTTTGTCGTCTCCCGGCGGCATTCCCTGCTTCGTTGACATCGAAACTGAAGGCCTGACTTGCATTCTCCCCAGAGCCCCAGTGCTCCTATCTCGCACTCCGACAATCCCATTCAACAATTGCGCGCCGATGTCCTGTCCGGTTTGACGGTGGCTTTGGCACTCGTTCCCGAGGCGGTGGCGTTTGCCTTCGTCGCCGGGGTGGACCCAGTCGTCGGCCTCTACGGGGCCTTCATGATGGGCCTGGTGACGTCGCTATTTGGGGGACGTCCAGGAATGATCTCAGGTGCCACCGGTGCGATGGCGGTAGTGATGGTGGCGCTGGTCAGCGAGGGGAGCGCACTCGGAGCTGCATCCGGTGTGGAGGGAGCAACCGGTCTGTCTTACCTGCTGGCCACCTTGCTGCTCTCTGGTGGACTTCAAGTCGCTGCCGGTGCGCTCCGTCTTGGGAAGTTCGTGCGCATGATCCCCTCTCCAGTCATGACCGGCTTCGTCAATGGACTGGCAATCGTCATCTTCCTGTCCCAGTTGGGCATGTTCAAGCAAGGAGGCGAATGGCTGCAGGGGCGCCAGCTATGGACCATGCTGGGGCTGACGGCACTGACGATGGGCATCATGGTGGGTCTGCCAAAGCTCACTAGAGCAATCCCGGCGGCGCTCGGCGCGATCGGTGCCGTTTCGGCACTGTGCATCTTCGGCGACATCGAGACACCCACGGTGGCCTCCTTCGTTGCTTCATCCGGCGGCGCGGGTATCAGCGCTGGGCTACCGACCTTCTCAGTGCCGGTGGTTCCCTGGACGTGGGAAACGTTGGAGTTCGTGTTTCCCTATGCGGTGATCTTGGCGGCAATCGGTCTGATCGAGTCGCTGATGACCCTCAACCTCATCGATGAGTTGACGGAAACCCGCGGGCATGCCAACCGGGAATGCGTGGCGCAGGGGGCTGCCAACGTCGTCAACGGGTTCTTCGGTGGGATGGGCGGGTGCGCCATGATCGGCCAGAGCATCATCAACATCCAATCGGGGGGACGCGGGCGGGTCTCTGGCGTGGTGGCGGCTTGTACCCTCTTGGGAATCATTCTCTTCGGGGCTACGTACATCGAGCTGGTTCCGATCGCCGCTTTGGTCGGCGTGATGTTCATGGTCGTCATCGGAACGTTCGCTTGGCGTAGCTTCAAGCTGCTCAACCAGTTTCCGGTGCCCGACTTGTGCGTGATGGCACTCGTGACCGTAACTACGGTCATTTTCGATCTCGCGGTGGCGGTACTGGCGGGTGTCGTCGTCTCAGCGCTCGTCTTCTCTTGGGAGAATGCGTTGAGGATTCGTGCGCGCAAGCGGCTGGGTGAGGACGGCACGAAACACTACGAGATTTATGGTCCGCTATTCTTCGGCTCGACCACCACCTTTCTCTCCAAGTTCGAGATCGCCCGAGATCCAACGGAGGTGATCATCGATTTCGCCGAATCCCGGATCATGGATCAAAGTGCGATTGAGACGATCAACAAGCTCGCCGACAAGTACCAAAAAGCCGGCAAGACCTTGCATCTCCGGCATCTCTCAAAGGACTGCATCCGCCTGATTAAGCGCGCTGACCGCATCTGCGACGTCAACGTCATGGAAGATCCGGAATACTACGTGGCGGTGGATGACTACCGTCAAGTTCTGGAAGCCACTGTCGGGGCGAACCCGGACGGCCTCGATGACGCCAACGTGGCGGCTCTGGCTAGAGCCGGGTACGCGGTGCGACGCGCGGCACAATGACCGATTTGAACGACCCCGGGGCGCGTGGCTCAGCGTGCCACCCACCTAATCACGGTCTTCAGCACCATTGACCAGACGTATCCAGATCGGTCGGTGGTCGGACACAGCTGAAACGACGTCTTGCCGGGTCCAGCCGTTGGCTTTCCACCAAGGGTCGTTGTCGAAGTCCCAGACGCCAAAGTGGTGGTCGGCTAGTGTCAACGTCGCCTCGCCCCCAAGCGCATAGCTCGTCTTCGAGGTGACCAAGATTTGGTCGTACAGAGGAAGGCGCGGGTAGTTGGCACTCGACGAGCTGTCTTTGAGCGGGACCGTCGTTCGCACTGACATTTCGTCCGCAGCTGCCGATTCATACCAGGCGATCCTGTACAGCGGGTTTGTCTTGATGATGGAGGCGAAGTGGGCCGTTTGCCCCCTGGGATTCGCGTTGAAATCCCCGATGGCGATGAGGTTCTCTTCGCCATCCGCGGGGGGCGCGCTGAGCCAATCGTGGATGGCCTGCAGCTCCGCCTTTCGCACGGTCTGAAGCTGTTTCTTGTAGACAGTGTGTGTCGACAATACACGGAAATCGAAGCCGTTGTCGTCCTTGACTTCGAAGTCCGCCACCCAAGGCACTTGGCGAAACGTGAGGTTGTTGATGGCGGGGGTCGAAACGAAATGGGGGACGCGCTTCAGCTTGATGGTCGCTATTTCCCACAGGAACGCGAAGCGCTCTACGTAGTCTTTCTTGGCGTCATTGGGATTGTTGGCGTAGCCGGTTTCCGGACTGATGAGGCTATCGTAGGCGTGGTTGCGGTTAGTGAGTTCCGTCAAGAGTTCCGAGACGACTGCGTCGTGGTTGGGCGACTTGAGCTCTTGTAGAGCTATCACGTCGCATTCCTCGACGAAGTCGGCCATGGTGACGAAGTCGTAGACTGCGACGGAGGCCTGTCCAAACCACTTGATGTTCCAGGAGCAGACGACCACCGAGTTCGGGATCTGATACCCGTCGTGTTTTGACGGCTTTCTGGGCAGGGGAGCGGATGGGTCCCGTGGGATCTGAAGGTGACCTTGCGCCGGCTCGACTTCACTTGGTGCGGAGTCTTCCCCTGCTTCGACCTCTGTTGTTCGGCCTGGGGGCACTGCCGTGCCCGCATCTGCGGTTTCCACCTCGCGTTCGTCTGCGACCTTAGGTTCCGTGGGGGTAGCAGCACAGCCGGCAAGGAAGATACAGGTCGCCGTTCTGACAATCGTCCGATTCATCCCGTGTCCGTTTCGTGAGCGTGGCGTCCTCACGCGGGATCACGTTAACCGAGTCGCGGCACAAGTCCAGGCGAGTCTGCGTGACCGTTGGCGCCAACCCCTTGGCGTAGCCAATCAGACAGCTGGTGCGGGCCAGCTCTCGAGCACCCGCCGTTTGCGACTGCCGCGAGTGCTGCGTTGCACACCGAGAGAGCCTGCGGGAACGTAGAGTTTGAAGCAGGTTCCGGGGCTGCTCGTCCTATCCAATTCGATGCGACCTGACAAGCGCTCGACTTCGGCCCTCACAGCTGCCAGGCCGACGCCACGCCCCGAGAGATCCGAAGTGTCGCGGCGCGTTGAAAGCTCAGGCGCGAACAGCGCCTCCGCGAGGGCCTGCGCCGAGCCAACAGGAAGACCGCGAGCGGAAGCGACCTCGCGGAGACGTCCCCAATCGATGCCCCGCCCGTCGTCGCGGACCGTGATGCAGACTTCGTCGTCGCAGCTGGCCGCAGATAGCGACAGTGACGCGTGTCCCTTGCCCGCAGCACGTCGCTGTTCTTGGCTTTCCAGGCCGTGGTCCACGGCGTTGCGAACCAAGTGAACGAGCGCGCCGAACAGGGGAGCGCTACGCTCGCTGTCGCCCAGCAAGCCACCGTCATCCAACTCCACGTTCAGCTTCCCCTTGCCGAGGCGCGCCGAAAGCGCTCGCGCGTAGTCTCCGAGGCGCCCCAACGGAACACTGAGGGGCTCGAGCCAGAGACGCTCGACGGCATCCGAGGCGTCGCGAGGTGACATGCCCGATTCGAGTTGCCGCGACAGCGTCTCGAGTACGGCACGAGAGACTTCAACGCGCTCGTTGGCGTGAGTCCCGGCGATGGACTCGAGGGTAGCGTGGAGGGAAGTGAACCTCTCACCGATCTGGTCCGTCTGTGTTTCTGCGCCTGCGCCATCAGCGATCGCCTGTTCGGCGCTGTGGCAGGCTTCTGCCAGAAGCGAGAACTCGAAGAGGGAGGCGTTGCCCTTGAGCGTATGCAAGCTGCGCAGGAGCTCATCCTTCGGCGTCGTCGCGTTCGATATCAAACTCAGCAGCGACTTGCCCTCAGCAAAGAATCCGAGAAGGCCGCCGCGATCCTTCGACAGATTGCGACAGAGCGCCAGAACTTCCTTTTGCTCGGCGTCTTCGCGCGCGCGCCGCAGCGCCTCGGTGACATCGTCGATGACGATGAGTAATCCCGCTAGTGTGCCGTCGACACGGATCGGCTCGTAGCTGAAGGAAAAATGCCGCCCCCCGTGGGCGAGCGCGCTCGGGAGTTGAGTCAGGAGCAAGTCCTCCGGAAGGAAACCATCGAGCAACTGTTCGAAAGCAACGCTGAACTGTTCCGCGAATACGCCATCGGCGCGCCCGATGTAGTCCTGAAATGCGGTATTGGGTTCAAACGTGCCAAACCACTCCGCCACCACCCGAGAACGTTCGGAGGCCAGGCGACACTCGAGGTCGATGGTAAGCAAGCCCTGTGTGACGTTATCAAGGACGCGACGCATGTCGCTGTTGCGGTCGGATAGTTCGGCGGTTCGTTCGCGCACCCGTCGCTCGAGACTCTCGTTGGCGGCCTCGAGTTGGTCGTACAAGCGAGCGTTCTGAAGTGCCACCGCGGCGTGACCTGCGAGAAATTCGAGGCGCTCGACACGTCCCGCGTGAAACGCCCCAGTCGCTGTATCGTTCTCCAGGTACAGTACGCCCACGAGGCTACCCTGATGAACGAGAGGTAGGCAAGTGATGGACCTGACCTGATGAGTAGCGATGAAGGTGTCTTGAGCAAACCGGTTGTCACTCGTCGCGTCGTCGAGCACGACCGCATCCAAGGTGCGGGCGCAGTAGCGAACGACGGAGGAAGCGAGCACACTGGTTTCGTCCAACGACTCGTTCAAGCCTACGTCGACTTCTACTGGTTCCACTCGCAATGCGGCACGAAGACGTAGGTCGGCGGGCTCTGAGAGCAACAGAACCCCACGTGTGGCTCCGGCATTTTCTACCAGCACGTGCATCAGTCGCTCGAGAAGCGGTTCCAGACGGAGTTCGCTGGCAATGGCGTTGACTGCGCGCATCGCAGACGTCAGATCCAGGCGACTGCCACCGAAGCCGCTGCTGCTGATGGTGTGAGTGTTGGAGACGGCTTGTTGCAGCGTACCTTCCTTGCTGATTCTCACGAGCGTCACCTCGGGGTACTCTTCGCAAAGCTGAGATGCTTTCCCTTCCGCTCCCCAGATTTCGTAGTGTCGAGTTGCTTGGCGCAGATTGGCCGTAGCGCTGATGTTGCGTCCTTCCCGAGCATGGAAGCGGCCGAGGCGCTCGTACGCCAGGGCTAGGTATTGAACCATGTTGGACTGGTCTGCAGCCGCGATGGCACGTTCGTAGGCGTTCAGTGCAGCCGGCGTATCGCCTCTGGTTGCAAAGAGCTCTGCGCGAAGAAGTTCAGACAGGGCGAGGAAATTGTGGGGGCAGAGGGGGACCCAGGTTTCGAAGTTCGCGAGATCCGCGTCCGCTTGTGCCAACAGCTCTTCGCGTCGTGTTTCCTCGGCGGTCGATGCGAGGGTTGCGCACGCCATGCCATGATAAAAGACGCAGTCGACTTTGAAGACGACGCCGGGAGGAGGGATCACCTCTTCCGTTATTTGCCGTGCCACCTCCGCGTCTCCGAACATGTAGCGGACCATCGCCTTGATCGCGCCGTAGTGTGCCTTGACCGGTGGAGGCGCTTGCACTTCAAATTGCTCCTCCGAGAAGCCGTCGCCGTCCATCGAGGCGCGCGTTTCCGTCTTCCCCTGCAAGCAAGCGATGCCACGCTGCAACAGCACAACCAACATGTGATTGAGGACGTCGCCTTGCTCAGTCAGTGTCTGTAGGTAGCCAGGTATCAGAGCGTTCAGGTCCGATAGTGATTGTCCAGCATACAGCGCTTCGGCCAGTCCAACGGCCATGCAGAAGGCGGCGTGGACCTGATCGCCTGCATCCAACCCTGCGACGATGCCCTGCTGGAAGTGGTGGGCGCACTCCGTCCGTGGTCTGACCCAAGGGCACAAGAACTCGGCGTAGATGAACTCGACCCCACCCCGCGCTGGGGCGTATTCGGGTCGTCGACAGAGTTCCAGTGCCAACTTCCCGAACTCGTGTGCCCGCACGGCATCGCCAGTAACGACGTGATGGACGAGGCCATACTGGGCGTAGAAGAACGGTGAGAGGGGTGCCGTGCCGTGTTCGAGAGGCATGCCGACGGCCTTGAGGACAAGCAAGACCATCAGGTTGGGGTTCCACTGAAATGCGCTCGGGATCGTTGTTGCAATGGTGCCGACTACAGCGAGTTCTTGTGCGTCGCTCATCATCGGAAGGTCCAGCAAGGAAGTGACCTGGCGCTCGCCAAGCGCCGCCTGATAGGCTCCGAACGCCTCGCCGATGGCCGGTCCGATGGCATCGGGGTTGTGAGGATCCGGTATGCTGAGGCCCAGAAGTCCCAGGGTCTCGATGCTCACTGCTGAGGCTTCCACGGCCTTGCCTTGATTGGTGATGATGTTCGTCTTGAGATTTCTAGCTGGAACTCGCTCCAAGACGTTTCTGGCGTTGGTCTCGATCTCTTCGATGTGTTGCAGCGCCGCGTCGTCCTCGTGGGACAAGTACCTTGCTTCGGCGGCGAGCAAGTGCGCCTTCATACACATATCGTGGTGAACTTCGAAGGGCTCAGCGCCAAGCAGATCCAGACAGACTTGGGTCAACTCCAGCACAGACGCGTGCGCGGCAGCGGACTTGGCGCGAGAAGCTGCCCGCAAGTTCAGTTTCGCGACGACGGCACTCTCCTCTTCCGTCTTGATGTGTTCGCGGCCGAGATTGAACTGCGAGACGACCTCGAACAGTTGATCGTCTCCCGGACCGATTTCCCCGGCGGCGGACAGGAGCAATCGACCAATTTGCAAGTGGATTTGGGCTCGCTCCGTGCTGGCCAACGTGGTGAGCGCCGCTTGTTGTACGCGGTCGTGAGCAAAGCGGTAGCTGGCATCGACCTCCTCGGCGACTTGCGCATCCAGCAAGTCCTCGAGCAGACGATGGTTCTTGTCCAGCGGTAGCAGGTAGCCGCCGTTGACGGCTGGCACCAATGCACGAGCGACATCGCTCGGCGCCATCTGGGCGATCAGCGACAGAGAGCGCAAGCGGAAAGTGTGGCCGATGCAAGCCGCGAACTGCAACAATCGTTGAGCGTCAGCGGCGAGTGCCGCTAGGCGTCCGACGATCAGGTCGACTACGTTGTCCGTAGCGTCGAGCATCTTGATGGTTTCGAGATCCCACGTGTAACCACGCCCTGCTTCGAACGAGAGGTGTCCTTCTGCGCCCAGGCGCTGCAGGAATTGACCAACGAAGAACGGGTTCCCCGATGTCTTTTCGAAGATCAGAGCCGCCAAAGGGTTCGGGCTCTTTTGTGTCAGCGGCAGTGCGTCCGTGACGAGCTGCAGCACGTCTTCGGAGGACAGGAGGGAGAGCACGATGCGTTCGATGTGCACGTGGTCGGCGATGCTAGCGAGCATGCTCGTCAGCGGATGAGCAGGGTCGACTTCGTTGTCACGGTAATTGCCGATGACCAAGAGATGCCCTTGCGTGCTCGATGACAGCACCAGCTCCAACACAGCCAGCGAGGCGGAGTCAGCCCATTGCAGATCGTCCAAGAAGAGCACGAGGGGTGAGCCCTCGCAGGCGCTCGCTTCCATGAAGCGGCGGAAGCTGCGCTCGAATCTCGCCTGCGCCTCCGCCGGCGGAAGTGGAGCGGCTTCGGGCTGCTTTCCCAGGGCCAGCTCGAGTTCCGGCACGAGGTCCATCACGACACGCGCGTTGTCGCCCAAGGCGGTTCGCAGCCGCTTGCGCCAGGCGTCGAGCTCGTTGGGAGGGGACGCCAGGTAGACGTGCACCAACTCTGCGCACGCCCTTGCCAGGGCCGAGTAGGGAATGCCCCGGTTGTACTGATCAAACTTGCCCGCGACGAAGTGCCCACGCCGGACTAGTTCTGGGT
Source organism: Polyangiaceae bacterium (assembly GCA_050298815.1). Taxonomy (GTDB): domain Bacteria; phylum Myxococcota_A; class Polyangia; order Polyangiales; family Polyangiaceae; genus SZUA-265. Next base: position 196,773 of record JBNKUV010000073.1, on the reverse strand, counting down.
GTACCTCTTGAACGAGGGCTGACTTTCCAACTCCTGGAGGTCCACCAATGAGGGTCAACTCCTTTCCGCCACGCTGCACGCGGCGCACCATGTCGAGGAGCGTTGCGCGCTGTGCGTCGCGGCCGTACAGTTTTTCCGGCACGCGCAGTTCACCGTCATGGTCGTGTTGCCCGAGATCGAAGGCAGGTACTTCGCTGGATTGCCCGAGCGCCGCGGCGACCCGCTCCAGATCGGAGACGACGCCGGCTGCCGTCTGGTAGCGCTGGCCGGGACTCTTGGCGATCAGACGCAGGATGATGTTCTGGAGCGCTTCGGGAAGCTCGGGGCGCAGGGATCGCGGTGGCGCCGGTGATCGCGCGATGTGTGCGTGGAGGAGTTCGAGGGCGTCCTCACTAATGAAGGGCCGCTTTCCTGTCGTGAGCTCGTAGAGGGTAACGCCCAGGGAGTAGAGGTCACTGCGGCGGTCGACTGAGTGATTGGTGCGTCCGGTCTGCTCAGGTGAGATGTACGCCAGTGTGCCCTGCAGCTCATCGAGCTGAACGGGAACTTGGCGCTCGCGAGGTAGTTGGGTGGCGAGACCGAAGTCGATGAGCCGGGCTTCTCCGCTCTGCTCGTCGACGAAGAAGTGCTGGGGCTTGATGTCTCGATGGACGAAACCCCGAGCGTGCACTTCAGCCAGACATCGACTCATCGCGAGGGCGAGCGCGACGCAGCGACGGATGGAAACCGATCCCTCAGCAACGATCGCGTCGATGGACTTCCCCGGGGCGCGCGTGAGCACCAACCCGGGATTTGCTGAGTCTTGCACGAACTCGACCGCTTCCGGCACGGGGGCTCCATGCAGGCGCACCAATACGTTGTACTCGTGCCGCAGCGCGGCGACTTCCTCTGGCGTGGGATGGGTGCCTCGGACGCGCTTGAGCAGCAGCGGCGTCGTTTCACCTCGGCGTGTGGTGGCGAAGACTCGCTGGGTGCCGAGCAGCGGCGCGGTGTCTGTGTCGTACTGAATGGTTGACCTGGTCACGATATTCATTCCTCAACGACCCGATGTCGCGCGTCGGTAGGGGCCGGCCGCCAAACTCTCACTGTGCGACGCTGAACGGCCGGCGGCTTTGGGTCAGGGTGGATTCGGACGCACAGGGGTTCGACGGGACTGCAACCCCGGAGGTGGGTCGCGCAATGCCGATGGGCGTCAGGCTTGCTGGAGTCGGAGGTAAACGCACAGTGTGCACCTGACGCGGTGCGTTCGGATTGCCGTCGCGTGGCTCGGTAGGGCTCGGCATGGGCCGCGGTCGTCGACGCATCAGCGCTTCTGCTCACGCACCCCAGTAGTGAGCGCTTTGACTCTTAAGCGCTTGTAAATGTTGCTTTCTACGTACGACTCGCCCTATGGCTGGCCATGGTCAGTCGTCGTCGTCGCCGCTCCCGCAAGGGGACAGTGGCTTCCAAAAGTCGAGGGGATTCCAGTCCTCTGTCGCCGTCGGAGGCGCTGACCACCAGCGCTCCGGAACCGATCTCGCGAGTCCTGATCGGTGACGCGATGTCACGGTGGCTGGTTGGCAATGCACAGCTACTGCTCTTGCTCGCCGCGGCGGTCGCTGCGCTTGGGCTTCTTCCCGAGACAGGGCCAAGTGCTGTCGAAAACATTGCGCCGGGTCCCTACCACCCAGCCTATCCCCTAGCGCTGATCATCGCTGGTTGTGGCTTGGCTTACGTCGGCATGCTGCGGCGCGTGGCACTGGTACTGGTGCCGATTGGTTTGTTTGTCGCAGCGTTCGCTTTGGGCGTGCTCGAAGACCGCTCCCTTTCCGCGATCTACCACCGAAGTGTGCCGCGGCCGCTGGGGATCACCCCCGATCTGCTGCTGCTCATCGCGTGGGCGTTCGTCCTTGCCGCGCGTGGGCATGCAAGAGAGAGAGACAGTCGTGCTTGGGGCGGTGGCGCACTGGTTGCGACCGTTGTCTACCTGGTATTCCTGCTTGGGCCGGCGCCAGTCGCGGGCGAGTTTACTCCCGGGATTTCGGCACTGGTCGTGGACACAGTGGACACAGGCGAGCGCTTTGGTCGCGCTGTCCTGCCGTGGCTGAACGCTGCGATGGGGGCCGGGACGCTAGCGCTCAGCCTGGCCCATGGACTGCGCCAGCGCTTGCGATGGCAGAGCCTGACCGCCGCATTTGTCGGTTGGGCGTTGTTGTCCGGCCTATTTGGTAGTGAGGGGTGGCACCTACCGCTGTGGCATTGGCCTGTGCTCTTGCATGCCGTCACGCGCGTGGCCGTCTTGTCGGCGATCTTGGCCGCCAGCTTCTGCTTGCTAGCGCGACTTCGGCCGGGCGACGAGGACGCCCACGCACTCCTTTCGGTGCCGCGAAACCGAAACGTGCTGGCAGGGGCGATCTGCCTCGCGGCGCTGGTGGTTGGCATGGAGGCCTGGCACTGGTCCAAGGCTGACGAGAACATCTACTTCTACGCGGCCGAAGCACTCACGGATGGGATTCTGCCGTATCGCGACTATTTCTACGCTCACCCTCCGCTGCGTGTGCTCTTGCCCGGCCTGCTGTTTGTCGTCTTTGGCTTCTCGAAGTTCACAGCGTTGCTGTTGCCTGTAGTGGCGCCGCTGGTGAGTGGTCTGTGCATCTGGCGCATCACCGCGCGCATCACCGGGGCCAATCGCGGCGAAGTTGCGGGGTTGCTCGCGATGGGACTGTTCCTCGCCAGTGAGCGTGTGCTCAATTCGGCCGGATCCTTCAACGGTGTCAACGCATCTACAGCTTGCGCTTGCCTCGCACTGTGGTTCGCGGTCTCCGAGCGACACCGCTGGGCGGGGGTTACCGCCGCGGTTGCGGTTAGCATCGGCATGATCCAACTGTGGATGCTTCCGGTCATTGCGCTGACGCTCTGGTTGCGGGCACGTCGCTCCACCCCGGGCGGCGCGGCGCTCAGGCCGCTTGTCGTTGGGTTCGGCCCAGCTCTGGGGCTGGGCCTGCTCGGCCTGTTCGGTACTGGGCTCGCCCTCGGCGGTGGGGACTTCATCACCCAGGCCTTCGAGTATCATGCGCTCAAGCCACCGACGGAGCCCAACTACGTGGCACCGGGAGCCAACCCACTGAACTGGCCGCTCGCTGTGATCACCGATGTGGGGCTCTTGTTCTCGCGGGGAGCGCTGCGGGTGCCGGCAAACAGCAATCCTCTGGCGTGGCTGGGCGCCATCCTCGGTCCGCTGTTGCTGCTCTGGATGTTGTGGCGCCAGCGCGGCGCCCGGAGCGAAGAGGCCATCAATCAGAGCAAGAACGACGCGGTGAATTGGCTGCCATTGCTGGCTGGTCTCGTGCTGTCCTTGGTCTTCATCGCGCTCCTGCGAGAGCGATACACGTTCTACTGGGCGGCACTGATGCCAGTCCCCGCCATGCTGGCCGCCATCGGGCTCTGCCGGGGCGCTCGCTGGTTGCAGGCCCACCCTCGCGGCGGGATAGCCACCGTCGTGCTGCTCGTGCTGTTTCCGACACGCGCCGTGGAGCACTGGGGGCTAGCGGTACCGAACGGGCCGGAGCTCCTTCGGCCGGGCAAGGTGAAACCCATGGATTTCCGATCGTCGGCGCCATTACAGGCCAGCGATGGATTGCTAGCGAGCGTGTTCTTCAAGCCATACCTCGTGCGAGGTGAAATCGAATCGCCGAGTGATCGCTTCTTCTGGTCCAGAAAGAAGGAGTTCTCGATTGCGGAGGAGGTGGCTCGGGCCGTCGTCGAACTGACACCAGAGGGGCGCCCCATCACAGGCAGCTCGACCATCGCTCCGCTAGTGGCGCTCCTCGCCGAGCGTCGCATGGCAAGCAACGAGGTGGACACGAACAACAAGGTATTCGTCACGGGCTTGCGAGACGAGACTGAGTTCTGGCGCACTGCCTGTGACGATGGTCTGGCTGCTGTGATCGCGGCAGGAGGCTTCTTTCCGGAGCGGAAGCTCCAGAACAGTCCTGTCCGCGGTCAGTTTCGAGTTGCACGGCGTTTCCAGGACCCGAAGCTGCGCTGGGGCAGCAGCTTCAGAATGAGCTTGTGGGTGCTCCGGGACGATCTGGAACGGTGTACGGTTCCCTGAGTCTGCGCGGAGGCGGAGCTAGGAGCGTGCGTCGATGGCCAGCGGCCTGCTTTCCCGTCTGTACACACCGGCGTGGCGTGAGCCGTCGATGCGGTGCCACGCCGCAACCATTCGATAGGCTCCTCAGGCGTGCCTGAGCAAGGTGACGAAAAAGTGTCTAGTCAGAACGCGGCCCTCGTTGTACGGGATCGCGAGTGAGGGGATCTAGCCTACTGTTGTCTCACCGAACCGCAGCACCAACACATGTACCGATGGCTACGGGCACTACAATCAACACACCAATGCGACAGGCGTGGCACTGCCGTTGCCGCTGTGTCGGACGTCGACAGGCGTCTATCGCATCTACTTCGACGCTCACGGAGGGCTCTACAAGAAGGATTCGGCGTCAGCGTTCATTACCGCAACGAGCGCGAACAAGTACTGCACTGTCGGCGCCGTCGAGTGCGGTGACGATTTCTGTGGCGGAGGGCGAGACGTTTACGTCGATGCCTACTGCTACGACCGCTTCGGCAACTTGTCGGACACCGTGTTCAACTTCTCAGTGGTCTATCACTGATGGACGGGTCTGTGGTTGAGGCAGAGGCTCAGGGCCCTTCTTCGGCGCGAACGGCTGAATCCAGACCGCCAGCAAACACGCGTGTTGTCGTCGACCAAGGCGGGCCGGAGATGACTGACGTCGCGTCGAACACGGTCTGACGCGCCCCGGTGCGTCAAATATTCATATCCATGGCGCAGTCGATGACGGTATAGCCATCTCGATGGGGAAACGCACGAGGACCAACCACCGCCCGGCAAGAGCCGCCCGGATGGCGTCGGCGCTCCGGGCGCAGACGGGCGCTCGCCACCTCGAGCAGGAGGGACCAGCCGCCCCCGTGACGGCTGAGACGTGCAGCCGCGAGGAGCCCTCGGCGAAGGCGTTCTGGCTAAGCTTCGCGTTAGCGCTGGTGGCGTCACTGCTGCCGTTGTGGCTCGTTCGCTACCTCCCGATGATCGACGTGCCTCAGCACCTCTCGATGATCCAGGTTTGGAACCAACTCGGCGACCCGGATTCGCCGTTCCACCAGTTCTTCATGCACCGCCCGGGATTTACCCCGTACCTGACTTACTACTGGGTGGTTAGTACGTTGGGCGTGCTGCTGCCGCTCGAGGCGGCAAACCGTGTGTTCGTTTCCGCTTGTGTCGTCGGACTGCCCCTGGCAACCCTTGCCCTGCTTCGAAGCCTGGGTCGGAGCCCCTGGCTGGCACTCCTCGCTTGCCCGCTTGCCTACGATTTCAGCCTCCGGTATGGCTTCTTGAACTTCAGTTCGGGCGTCGTCTTGTGTGTCGCCGGTCTGGCGATCTACGTCAAGCGCTTGCGCGGAAGCGCGCGTGGGTGGCCCTGGGAGCTAGCATTGGTGATGGTGCCCGTTGCTTGTGCGATGTCCCATGCGGTGTCTGGGGGATTATTCTTTGGCGCACTCGTGGTACTTGCCGCGCCGTTTCCGCAGCGCTGGTTCGGTACGGCGGTGAGGGCCGTTCCTGCGATGGCGTTGCTCATGTCATGGGCAGTCCCATCGCTGTTCGGCCACCGGAGTGAGGAGCTGGCCTTCGGCGAGCTCAAGCTCGAACCACTAGCCACTCACTGGGAGAAGTTTCCGGAGTCCACTTTCTCGTGGTTCGAGGGGCACGGCGGGACCATCATGCTGCTTGCTTACTCAACGCTGGTTGTCGTGTGTGCCGTGCTCGCAAGCAGGCAACGGCTGAGCGACTCGACGGGACTCGTGGCAGTCCGCGCGATGATGGTTTTCGCGTGCGCCGCGTGGCTGGCGTATCTCTTCTTGCCTTGGGACACCGAGAGGATACTACTGGTCTACCCACGCTTCGCCTCCCTCGCGCTGCTCGCAACCCTCGTCGCGATTCCGCTCGCAGTCGGTCCGATCCCGAAAACGCTGCAGCGTCTGCTGTTGGGGATCTGCCTTTTGTGGGGAGGCTATCTCGCCGTACAGTTCGACCGAGTACAGCAAGAGACTGGCGATTTGGAAGAACTCGCGAAGAAGATGGATCGCGGCTCCTGCATCGCCCCCCTGAAAAAGTACTTCCCGAGCGACGTCTTCCGAGGCAGTGCCGGTCACTCCCACGATGCCGAGTACTTGGCATTATTCACCCAATCGATCCCGGGTTACACCTTCGCGTTCACTCCTCACTTCCCGCTAGCGTTGAAACAGCCCAACGGGACGTTGGCACACACCTTGCGTGAAGCGGCGCTGCCGGTCTTCAAGAGCAACTTCAAGCAGAGCCGACGATTCATCGGATTCTACCACTACTTCCTCGCTCCCAGCTCGTACTCGAAGCGCTCCCTATTCGGTTCGTTCGCAAACCGCATCGAACCGATCGGCGAAGCAGGCCCGTTCGTGCTTTACCTCAATCCGCGAGGCACTTGCGGCCGGCCGAGACGAGCATCTCGCTAGCTTGGTGGTACCCCAAGAGTGACTCGCTGACTCCGATGAATCGCTCTTTACCGACGTATGTCAGCGATGCGATCCGCACGATAAACAGGTATGTTCTGGTCGGGGCGGCTGATGTTGAGAGTGAACACGCGTTCTCCTGACGGAGTGACCTCGAGAAGTTGCCCATAGTTGAACGAGTCGTCGGATAGTATCGAGTTGGTCATCAGCACATTTCCAGTAACAGGCTGCCAGTCCGCGTCACCCATCGCCGGAGAATAGAAGGACTGCGCCCCAGATTGGGGACCGTAGCTCCAGACCTCTCTGACGGTCCGAAGCTCCTCGTCGATCTCGAACCTCACGGCCCGGCTGAACTCCTCGCCGCCCTCTCCGGGCCGCCCGTTGCCATTATCGTACAAGCCTAGGCCGCCGGGCAGAAGCTCCACGGCATGCTGATGTGACGGCCAAATCAAATCATCGACGCCGGTGAGTAGCTTGTCCTGCCACGGAGGGCGCCAGCCGTCAGGCGCGCTCAATATCCAGACGAGCTCTTCCGTTTCCCGGGCGATCTTGGCGACCATGCTCTGGTGGCGAGCCGATACATAGTACGCGTCACTGTCCGGGTCGTAGATGACGGCGTTGCCGTGGGCCCAGTCTGACGCGCCCTCAGGATATATCGCAGTACGAACGACCAACGATTCCTCCGAGACGACTCGTGTCGGGTCGAGAAGCCCCAACAACGAGATCCGTTTGACCACCTCACCTGACCGGGTGAATTCCAAGATGACGGTGCCGGTAACCAATGTGGTCTCGGTCTCGGAGGACTCTCCTGAGGTGGACGTTGGGTAGTCCTCCACAACCTGGACATCACTGCTCAGCACGAGCAGGTTGTCGTTGGGGAGCAGCTGAATTTCGTGGTGAAACTGGTCGGCATCCACGGCGACGCCCGTCGAAAATTCGTTCCCGTCGTTTGGATGGTTCTTGGCATACCAACGCCCAACCACCGCTCCGAGCGCATCAATCTCCAGCGCTGCCTGTGATTGCTCCAGGAACAGGAAGTTGCCGTTTTCAAGGCGTCGATGATCCGTCATTCGCCTGCGCGAGTCGCGGCGGTACCAACGCACCAAGCCAGCTTGATCAACGATGATGAGAAAACCACCGGTGTCGGTGGTCTCGTTTGCCACGAACAGAGTCATTCCCAGGTCCATGCGTTCGGGATCTGCCAAGACCAAATCGAGCATCGGAAAATCTTGCGGCAACTCGGGGCTCGTCCACGTTGGAGTTGCGGCACTGAATTCCCCAGCGTGGACCGTCACCTGGTAGGTGGTTGCCGGGCGGACACCAATGATGGGGATCTGCCAAACACTCCGCGGCTCGCTCCGCTGCAGTGTCCAGGTTTCGCCGCCGCCGGTCACCTCGATGGCAACGCCCACCGGTCGGGAGAGCTCGAAGGTGACGATGGCGGCCTGTGGGACCGACTCGTCCGTGTTTCCTGTCAGGTTCGGCTGCCCCAGAAACAACTCTGGCGGCTCGAGTTCTGGGCCTGCGTCTCCCGCCAGCTGGGTGCTTTCGCCATCCACCCCGGGGCTCTTGGCGTCTTGCTCATCAATCCTGGTAGCTCCAGCGTCCAACACCAGCTCGGTGGAAGGCTCGACAGTGGTCGGCACAGAAGCGTCCAGCTCCGATGACACGACAACTTCATCTGAGGCGGTGGCTACCATTGAAGCATCGATGTCCCGAGCCGGCACCGCGGCGTCGCCGCGAGTGATCGCCGCTGCTGGAGACGCATCAGCCTCATCAGGCACTTGCACCAACCCCGCATCTCCAACTCCAGCTTCAGTGTCGTCGTGCACCGTGGGGACCGGGGCCATCGCCTCCGGTTCGGTATCCGACCCATCACACGCCGCAACGAGGAGGCTCGTGAGCGCAACTATGACCCTTCCAAGATTCATTCCTAGACCCCCATGTGCGTGGACTCCCGCGGTTCTACGTCGAACTCGACCGCGACGTCGAGCAGATCGACCGGGCAGGAGTTGAAGTCGACCGAGATTCCGAAGACGACGGGCGAACTGGAGGCGGGCCAGGTCGACGTATCGAGCGAGGTGGCCCAGCAACGTGCTACGAATCCTATTCGCCCTGCGCCGCGAAAGCCGCATTGGGCGCATTGCTCAGCCAACGTTGCGCGGCGGTGCCACGCGACGGACTGCAAGGCGCCGCCGTCCACGCTCGCGCGACCACGCGCTCGCGCGGTCCCACTCCCCCTGGTATGATCAGCGACCGTGCTGGGTTCGAGTCGTTGTGCAGGAAACCGCCGCTGGGGGACGCTTTGACGAGCCGTTGGACATGACAGCTCCGGAGGTTTCGAGTGTAACGCCGGACGCAGGTCCTGCATTGGGTCCGATGGAGCCAAAGGAGGGTGGCGTTCCCATCAGCGGAGATGGCGGCGCCGGAGCACTAGAGGAGGCAGGGACGTCGGCCCTTGCCGACGAGGACGGAGACGGCATGTCGGACGACATCGATAGCTGTCCCGGCTTCGATGAACGCGAAGATGGCGATGGGGACACCATTGCCGATGGCTGCGACCGTTGTCCGAGAGGTGTTAACCCACAAGTGCCGAGCGGTAGGTGGAACGAAGCGTGGAATACACGCATGCCGTTGAACATCGACGAGGTGATTGCCGGACCCCTCAGCGCCGCTTTGGCAATTCGGCGGCTGGCGCTCCACCCGCTGCTTGGAGTGACTCGATGGGGGTGACCGGGACCTCGGCCGTGTATCTGGCGGCGGATGACTTCGAGGACGATTCGCTCGGGGCATGCCCGGAGGTTGGGAAGGATCGAGCCGCTACGCGGTGGCCGCTGACGGAGCCAACCAGGTGCTCGAGGTGCAGAGCCCGGCTGGGCACGTGGCCGACTATCTATTCAGTGGCGACACCACTTGGGGTGACATCGTGCTATCGGCGCGGGTGAGTGTCCGAGACGCCAGCGGTGAGTACTACGGAGTTCCATCGGAGGTGAGGTCCCCGGAACGTTCGCTGGATCGTGACGAAGCGTCGAGTTCCTCCACTAGGCGGGCAAACTGCTGACGTGCTAGACGCAGCCTGGTGTAGGCGGTATTGAGTTTCACTTGCAGCTCACTGGCGATCTCTGGCCCCGACATTTCCCCGAACTCGGCGAGCACGAAAACAGCCCGCCGATCCTTGTCCAATTCATTCAAGAAGGTCTGCACTCTTTCCATCATTTCTTGACAGAGCGCTCCCTCGTAGGGGTCCCATCTAGGTGACTGTAGGTTCGAAGCCAGCTCGAGAGTGACGTGGTGCCCCTTGCGCGCGGCTCGGCGCCGATAGTCTTTGGCCACGCGCACTGCGACACCAAAAAGCCATGCCTTGTACGAAACGCAAGGCAGGGAATCGCGCATCCGGCGGTGCACGACGATGAAAACGTCCTGCGTGGCATCTTCCGCCGCTTCGTCGGGAACTCCCATCCGGCGAACCACGCTCCAAACGTAGTCGAAGTGAGCATACAGTTCGGCGAAGCTCGCCAGAGCTTCGGCAACCTGCGGTTGCTCTGGCTCCAATACTCCAGAGGTGGCGGGCTCCGCCGCGTGTTCGGGCACGATACCCGTAGTAAGTGGCCGAGTATCGCTGGTTCTGTGATGGCGACTGGCAGCTCATCAACACGTCGCTGATAATTTTAAGGGCGCCAGAACCTGGGTCGCATCGAACGATACATCGTTGCTTACCGCTCCCCGTACTTGGTGACCAGCTCTATTCCGAAGCTCTTGAGAAGATCTCCCGGTGGAGTGCCCCCGAGTTGGGCGATGATCGCATCGTTCGGAATCGTGTGCTCTTGTCCGTCACAATCCAGGGTGACGGTGCTTTGTTCGATGTGAAGAACTTGGCTCGGCAGCATTCCCGTCACCGTGCCCGCAGTCATTGCCTCATCGATTCGGCGGCGATTCTCGGCGCGGCAGCGAGCAAACTGTGCGCGGCGATAGCTGATGCTCACGGATGCACACCTCCCAAAGTCCGCCAAGGCGAGCGCGCACTCGACGGCACTGTTGCCGCCGCCGACTACCAATACATGCTTGTCGGCAAATTCATCTGGTTCGATTAGGCGGTACGAGACTTTGGGAAGGTCTTCACCCGGCACACCCAACTTGCGCGGCGAACCTCGCACACCAAGCGCCAGAACGACGTTAGCGGCACGGTAGCTGTTGTTGCTGCTTCGCAGCTCCCACATGCCGTCAGCACATGATTCGATCTCGGTGACGAGCTCGCCGCCCACGAAGGGAGGATCGCATTTCTGTTTGATCTGGTTCCACAGATCTACGAGCGCCTCTTTGGACATGGTCTTGCGCTTAACACGTCCAAACAGCGGAAAGTCGAGATCGCCCGTCATGACCACCTTCCCCCGAGGATAATGGGTAACCGTTCCCCCCATGGTCTCCGCATCCAGCATGACGACGTTGAGGCCGCCTTGCATCAACCCCAGCGTCGCGCTGACACCAGCGGGACCGGCGCCGATGACAACTGCGTCGAGGGCGCCACCAACACCGCGACGCAGTGGCTCATCGGGCGAACCGTTGACGACGTGCTGCGCCGCTTGTGCTCCTTGCAGTACGGCGTTGCGAATGAGGCCCATCCCACCTAGTTCGCCGGCGATATAGATACCGGGTTGATTCGTTTGGAAATTCGGGTCGATTCGCGGCAATTCCAGTCCGCGTTTCTTCGTCCCGTAAACAAGCGAGATGGCGTCTGCGGGGCATGCGGCCTCACAAGCCCCGTGACCAATGCAGCCCAGGGGGTTTACTAGACTGGCACGGCCCTGAATCAAGCCCAGTGGCGAGTGTTCCGGACAGGACCGAACACACGCCCCTGAGCCGATGCACTTCCAGGGATCGATCACCGGGTGCAAGGTTTGCGGCACGACGTCCCCGAGGGCCGCAAGATCCGCAACCTGCTCGAGAGCTTTCCGCTCAGCGTGACCGTCGACGAGGAGCCAAGCCAGGTACATCAGGCCGGCGACCGCGCTCACCAATACAACGAACAACCAGGAATCGGTCAATCGTCTAGCTCCTGGCCTCTGTTGTGACAATCCAAGCAGAAGTTCGGCGGCGCATCAGGCCCGGGGTAGTTGCGCACTTCATCGTGCTCACCGTCGACGCGGGCTCTCGAGTGAACGCCCTCGTGGCAGCCTACGCAGTCCGCATTGCCACGCCCATTGGGTCCCAAGGCCTGATTGTGACAATCGTTACAGGGATAATTGTGCCGGCCAGTTATTGGGAACTTGTCCTCCGGATGGACTCCTCCAGAAGCGGGGCGCCAGCCCGTCGTCGTGTGGCAATCTTGACAGGTCGTCGGGAAGGTATCGTGACCTGGATACGGACTCGAATCGTAGTCCGCCCGGTGGCAGCCCACACAATCCTGCGGCGTGCCTTGGTACACGGGCGGGTTACCGACATGGCAGCTCGCGCAGTCTGCGGCCGCGTGCGCCCCCACCAATGGCCACTTGTGCTCCGGCAACGTCGCGGGTTTCCACGCTGTCGTCGTGTGGCAGTCTTGGCAGGTCGTCGGATACGTTTCGTGACCCGGGAGCGGACTCGAATCGTAGTCCGCCCGGTGGCAACCCACACAATCCTGCGGTGTGCCTTGATACACGGGCGGGTTACCAACATGGCAACTCGCGCATTCCGCCACCGCGTGGGCTCCCTGCAATGGCCACTTGTGCTCAGGCAGCGTCGCGGGTTTCCACCCCGTCGTAGAGTGACAGTCCTGGCAGGTCGTCGGGTATGTCGCGTGACCCGGATGCGGGCTCTGATCGTACTCCGTGCGGTGGCAGCCGACACAGTCTTGGGGGGTACCCTCGTAGACCGGTGGATTGCCTACGTGGCAACTCGCACATTGCGTCATTGCGTGTGCGCCAACCAACGGCCAGGAGTGGTCGGGCAGCGTGGCCGGTTTCCACCCTGTGGTCGTGTGGCAGTCTTGGCAGGTCGTCGGGAACGTCTCGTGACCCGGGAGTGGGCTCGATTGATGGTCCGCTTGATGGCATCCGACGCAGTCCGTTGGCGTGCCTTCGTACAATGGCGGGTTCCCCACGTGACAACTGGCGCATTCCGTCATGGCGTGCACTCCAACCAAAGGCCATGAATGATCCGGCAGCGTTGCTGGTTTCCAGCCTGTGGTCGTATGGCAGTCCTGGCACGTCGTCGGGAACGTCTCGTGACTTGGTAACGGGCTCGACTCATAGTCGGCCTGGTGGCACGCCACACAGTCTTGTGGCGTTCCTTCGTACACCGGCGGGTTACCCGAGTGGCAGTTCGCGCATTCCGTCGTCGCGTGCGCACCAAGTAGCGGCCAGCTGTGTTCTGGCAACATCGCCGGCTGCCACGCGGTGGTGCTGTGGCAATCCTGGCATGTCGTCGGGAACGTTTCGTGCCCCGGAAGCGGGCTTGACAGATAGTCTGCCTGGTGACAGCTCACACACTCTTGCGCCGTGCCCAGGTACACGGGTGGGTCCCCAGTGTGGCAGCTCGAGCACGGCGTGGCAGCATGCGCCCCCTCGAGCGGCGTCGGGTGCTGCCAGGTGGCCGGGTGCCAGGTGTCGTTTGTATGGCAGTCCCCGCAAGTCTCCGGGTAGATCCCCATGTGAACGGGGTCCCTCGCCTTTTCGAAGTCAACGCGATGGCACGACGCACAGTCTCCTGAGTTGACCATGTTGTGCTCGGGCACCACCCCTTCCTCTGTGAAGTCGCACGCGCCCGCGAAGCCCACCGAGACGACGAGCGCCGCCAAGAGTAGCGCTCCCATGTTTATCGTTCTGTTGACGTTCATACAGATTGGCCCCAGACGGATTCACACCGCTACGGCAAACGGTGAATCACACCGCTGCAGTCAATTGCCCATGAGCTAGAAGAAGGCGCGACAAAGCGCCTGACTTCACAAGTGGCCGGAGCTCCCAACTTCCGTGTCGGTGGGGACGATTTTCCAATCGTTTGAGTCGCCTGTGAAATATTCCAATCGGTCACCCGTCAATTTCATGAACGCGACACGGAAGTGAGCAGCAGCAGCCACTAGGGGTGGCTGTGGTCCAGTTCCAAAGTCTCGCTGCGTCAACACCTCAACATCGAAAACGCGCAGGTATTGCGGGGTGGGTCGGTTTGTCCGTATTACTCATTGGCATTGGCGTCGCGCTGTTTTTGCGCGGCCAGGAGTACTACCTGCTGTCGCCGGAGGAGCGGGTTGACCACGAGGACTACGCGCTGTTGGCCCCCGGTCACCTGGTAGGCCACGGCTACGGGATCGTAGGGTCTGCGCTGATCCTCACGAACCTGCTCTACCTCGCCCGCCGACGCTTGGTGCGTTGGGCTCTCGGCAGCATGAACGGCTGGCTCAACCTGCACGTCGCAACGGGTTTGGTGGGTGGTCTGTTGATCGTGTTTCACTCCACATTCCAAATGAGAAACGCGATGACCACTGCAAGTATGTGGGCGATGGTCATCGTGCTGGTGACGGGCCTGATTGGGCGCTTCATCTTCGCTTTGGTCCCAAAGCCAGACTTCTCCCGTTTGCGACAGAACTGCGAAGTCTTGGACGCCATCGTGCCTGGGCTTGGCCCGTGGTTCATGAATGAGCTGGCGAGCTGTCCCGTTCCGTCCATCGAGGGGCGAGTCACTCCGTTGAAAGTGATGCGCATGCTGCCGGTTTGGAGAGGCGAGGCGCAGCGTCGCCGACGTTTGGTGTTTGAAACGGTTGCCAGTTATGACACGACGTTGGGTTCCGAGTTCTCGCTGGTCGGAGCCTGTGTTGCTGAAACCGCATCCATCGCCTTCAGTATCCCCAGAGCCGTTGCGATGGACAGCGTGATGCGGTCGTGGAGGGGGCTCCATCGCTTCTTCGCGCTGTTGATGGTCTTACTCGTCGCAGTACACGTCGGCGTTGCCTGGTACTACGGTTACCGCTGGATCCTATCGGAGCCGACCGCCGGTGGCTTGTAGGTTACTCGCACTCAGCTGCCTGATAGTCGCGTTGTGTTTCTCGCACGAGGCGGCCGCCCAATTCCTCGCGCCTGGACCGCTCGCTGCCGACCACGCTGGACTGGAAGGAGATGACCAGTGTGGCAAGTGCCACACCGCTGGCCGCGGCATTGCCACATCCAAGTGCACGAGTTGTCACGAGGCGATCGGGGCGTCCATCGCCGCCGGCAAGGGCTTGCATGGTAGGTCCTTCAAGGGACGACCATGCCCGAGCTGTCACTCTGATCACCATGGCCGCAACTTCAAGCTAATACGATGGGACCCGAAGGCTCTCAATCACGCTGATACTGGATGGCCCTTGCGCGGCAAGCACGCAAAAGTCGAGTGCGCGGAATGCCACACGACGAGTAGCTACCTAGGGCTTCGGAGCGCCTGCGCTTCTTGTCACGAAGATCCACATGCAGGACGTTTCGATTCGACCTGCACCAAGTGCCACGATGAAACCAGCTGGTCGTCCCTACGTCTCGACGACTTCAGCCACGTACAAGCGCGATTCCAGCTCAGGGGCGCTCACGCTAGTGTGGAGTGCGCCAAGTGTCACGGGGACCCACCCAAGTACCAGGGGTTGGCCTTCGCCTCGTGTACCAACTGCCACGACGATCCCCACAAGGGTAAACTGGGCGCGGATTGCAAGGATTGCCACACTGAGTCGGATTGGCATCGAATCGACTTCGAGCCCGGGGCCCATCGTGGCCTGAGCCTCGCCAATGGGCATGCTCGGGTTGCGTGCAAGAGCTGTCACGACCGAGGTTCATTGCTCGCACCGTCCCGCGGACGTGCCTGCGTCAACTGCCACGCCCCTGTGCATGAAGCCGACTTTGGAAAGCAGTGTGGCAAGTGCCACTCCAACATCCTTTGGCTGGGCCTGCCGCGACGTGTTGGCCTGGAAGCCCACGATAAGACCGCCTATCCGCTGGAGGGCAAGCATGACTCGGTCGAGTGCAAGTCGTGTCACCTTCCCGAACTGCCCCAAGCCAAGCGCTACCGTGGACTTACGTTCGACCGCTGTGTGAACTGCCACTCAGACACCCACGACGGCCAATTCTCATCCCGGGACGGTGGTGAGTGCGCCACTTGTCACACGACAGAGGGCTTTCGGCCGACACTGTTTGGAGTCACTCTTCACGAGAGCACGGGCTTCTCGCTCAGTGGTGGTCACGGGGCAGTGCCCTGCTTCGGTTGCCATGACAATCCCCCCGGCAAGAAGCAACGCCTCAGGTGGCAAACCGAAAAGACCAAGTGTGCGGATTGCCACGACAACCCACATGGCGATCAATTCGCCGAGGAGATGCGCCGCGACGGGTGCGCGACCTGCCATTCACCCGCAGGATGGCACCTGCCCAACATCGACCACAGCACGTGGCCGTTGGTTGGGGCTCATGCCTCCGCGGCATGTAGCTCATGCCACACTCCAACCGAGGCAGACCGCAAGCTCGGCCACGGCCCGAGTTATCAAAACGCGCCTCGCGACTGCGAGGGTTGTCACGATGACCTGCACCGCGGGCAGTTTCGTTTGAGTGCTCCCAAGCGTAGTTGCGAGTTTTGTCACTCAACGTTCGAGTTCAAGATCCCACGCTTCGAGCACGAAAAATTGACAGGTTATGCCATCTTGGGCAGTCATCAGAAACTGGAGTGTGGACGCTGTCACCAGTCCGAAGCGTTCGGCGCAGGGCAACAAGCGATCCGCTATCGCCTGGGCTACCGCGCCTGCCGAGATTGCCATGCCGATCCCCATGAGGAGCCAGCTCGATGATTGAGCCGAAGCACTGGCCAAGCGCGGCACTGCTCCTTCTGGTAACCCAGGCAGCGCTGCTTGCGTTCGCGATGCCCGAGGGCGCACATGCAGAGTCGGCCAGCGACGCCCACCATCCTTCCATCACACGGGACCTCGACTGCGCGGAATGTCATACGCAGGACGGGTGGGCTATTCGCAACGACGGCACTCAGGCTGGGTTCGACCATTCACGCACGGGTTTTCCGCTGACCGGGCGCCATGATCTAGTCGCTTGCGTGGGCTGTCATCGCGCTGACAAGGTGTTGACGCGTGAGTGTTCCGGTTGCCATGCAGATAATCACAGAGGCCGTCTCGGTACCAGCTGCGACAAGTGTCATTCAGCTCAGAACTGGCAGGCAGTCTCAGCGATCGCATCTCACCGACTCACGCGTTTGCCATTGACGGGCATGCACGCCCTGACGCCATGCACCAGCTGCCATCGCCGTCTTGATGAACAGCAGTTCACGGTCCCCGCCAACTGTTTTGCATGCCACGCGGACGACTATCGCCGCCCGGACATCCACCCGTCGCACACCGGCGATCCCAACGACCCAACACAGCCGCCGTTGTCTCGAGACTGTGCTCAGTGCCACCGGGCAACAGGCTGGTCCCCCGCGTTTCCTCCTGCCTCGTTCACCTTCCGTATGAGTTCCGCACTGGTCGGTGCACCTACTGGAGCTAAGTCTCGTTCCCCACTGTCATTCGAGGCGCGCCGCCAGCACGATTTGCGCTTCTTGATTTCGTCAGGTCGCCATCGGGGCCTCGAGTGCAGTGAGTGCCACCCGTCACCGTCGGCACCACGCCGAGTTCAGTGCACGGGCTGTCACGCGCACAACGCACAGCTTGTCGCCCGAAATCACCGCAAGATAGGCCCGGTTGGCACTCGTTGCGTCGACTGTCATGTCGGAGGTCGAGTACGATGAAAACACCTGCGTCACGATGGCGTAGCGCCGGTTCTGTGCTGGCAGGGCTGCTAATCGCTGTGTTTGGCAGGCCCGCCGAAGCCAAGCAGAAGCGCAGCGACGCCACCGCGCAGGAGGCCGAAAGCCCCGTCAAGGTGAAGGTGCGCGTCGTCGACGTTGCTGGCGGGCGCGCGTACATCGAGCCAGGGGCGGCCAAGCACCTGCGGGTAGGCGACACTGTCACCCTAGGCAGAAAGCAGTTTCAGGTCGTTGCCGTCACGGACACTTCAGCGGCCGTCGATCTGGGTGACGACACGCTCGAGATAGGCACCCGCGGTACCTCCAGCTCAGTGGAGAACCGACCCATCGATGCCGCCAAGAAGTTGCCGCCCCCCACAGACCTCGCAGCGTTTCGAGGCGATTGGCAAGCGCAGGCTCCGCCTGCGCAATCGCAGCGACCGAAGCGCGTTCCGCTCGGCATCAGCGAGGATGCTCGGCGAAATCGGGTGCAGCTGAGTGCGTACAGCTACGGCGTTCAAACCGACGGTCCTGACGGCGCAGGGTTTGTCGGCGGTGAATTGCGAGCGCGGGTACATGTCGAACCATTCAGCTCAATGCCACTGGCATTCGATGCTGACGTTTCGACGTACTACGTAGGACCCGAGACTCGTTCAGGTGCACTTCGCTTGCTCCGCCTGCGCGAGCTCAGCGCCACGTACGGTACGGACGTTAGCTTTCGCGCTGCGCTAGGACGTCTGCGCTTTGCTTCATCAATCCTGGGCAACTTGGACGGACTCCGGATCGAAACACCCTTGGGAGCTGGATTCCGCGTTGCCGCGTTTGGCGGGCTCATGCCGGAGCCTCAAAGCAGCACCCTGTCGACGGGAGTTGTCCGCTTTGGGACGGAGGTCAGTTGGCAGCACGATTCGTCGCTAGAACCGCGCGTGGTGCTGGGAACGCACGCATCCCAGTTCGACGGCGCCATCGACGAACGCAAGTTGTACGCGATACTGGACTTTCTGCCACGCTTTGGACAGTTCGGGGCGAGCGCCGAGCTGTCCTTCTTCGATCCGGACAACGTGTGGAACGCGCCGACGACGGACCTGAGTCGCGCCGGTGTGTTCGGCAGGGTGCATCACGGAATCTTCTTTGCCGGAGGGCACGCAGACTTCTCTCGTCCCGAACGTTCGCGCTTCGTTGCGAGCTTCCTGCCTCAAGAGTGGCTGTGCCGCACCAGCCCGAGCCCCACGCTGCCCGAGCCCTGTATTGGCGGTGATGCTTTCTACGGTGGTGGACTTCACGCTGGACTGCGCGGCGCGACGACGAGTTTGACGGTGGGGACGGAGGCCAGCTCGATGACCAACACCACAACGCATAACACGAGTGCCTACACGTTCTTTCGCTGGCTCGACATCTACGACAAGCTACGCGTCGATCTAGGCGTGTCGCAGGCGAGCGGCTCCTTCGTTCGCGCCACGACGTTCACCGCAGCCCCTGGCTACACCTTCGACGGGCAGAACGTCGACGTCACGCTGCGATATCAACCAGCGTTGATGCGCTACACGACTGATGATTCTCCCTTCGTCCAACACTCGGTGGGCGCGTCTCTGTGGGTGTCACCTGGTCGCGCCGTCGATCTGACGCTGGATGGGGAACTGGACCGAGGACGCGATATCAACGCCATCATCGTTCAAACTGTCGCCGTCTGGCGACCCGGATTGTGAGGTCAAAAGTGAATCACCGAAAGATGTTAACCCTCCTGCTCTGCGCCGGTGTTTTGGGTGCCTTGGGCATTGGCTGGAACAAACGCTCACCCACGCAAGGAGCAGCGCCGCCAACGGCAGCGACGATGCAGGAACAAAGCGTTGTCTTCGTTTACCCGGAGTCCGCCCCGATCATCGATGGTCAGGTACCTGGTCCGAGCGTGCCCGGCGTTCATGCTGGACCAGAAGACGAAGGGTGTCCGTACGCTGACTCCTCGCCCCATGGGGAGCTTCCTTCTCAGGTCAGCGCAGAAGCCATGCACACCACCCCAGAGCCCCAAGTCCCCTCACCACAAGCGGGTGAGATAGCGCCGACTTCTCCTGAGACGACGGTCCAGGCCCTGCACGCCCGTCGCGACGCTCGGGGCAAAGTGGTGCAAGTCCGGGCTAGAGTCGTTCGCATCGTTGAGGGTGTGATGGGCACCAACTTCGTGCATCTCCGAGATGGAACGGGGGCGGATGCGAACGGTGACGCAGACCTCACGGCCACCATGACCGTTCCCCCACAGCTGGGGGAAACCGTGGTCGTCGAGGGAAGACTACTCGCAGATCACGAAGTCGGGACGGGCTACGTCTACCGAGTCTTGCTCGAGGACGCCAGGCGAACTCAGTGAACCGCTCGTGCCGTGGCCGCTCGATGAAGTACATCATTGCTGGACTTGCACGGATGTTTTGAGGCTAGTGGGCCCGTCCAAGCATCATCGCTTCCGGTGCGATGTATACGCCGGCAAAGTAGCGATCGGCTATCCAGCGCGCCGCCGCCGCTCCTCGCGCACCTTTCAGCGTTGCAAAGCCATCGTATACCCATGGCGGACATCGACCGACATGCGCCCCGTGGCGTTCTGTCGCTCGGCGTGCACTGCTCCAATCGAGGCATTGAGCGGGCACAAATCGACGTGCGACGAAGTAGTCCGATGTTGAGATTCAGATTACTGGGCTTGTCGCTTCTTTCCGTTTGTTTCGCCGCGTGTGGAGACGACAGTGGAGGGGATGGGGGTTCTTCCGACAAATCCTCGAACCTGTCGGCGGAGGAACTCGCTGCGGGTGGCTGCAACGAGGACATGGGTATGGATGACTCCTCTGAGTGTGACGCGTACATCGAGTGTGCAGCGGACAGTTGTCAGGCGGAGTATCGCGAGTGCTTGGGTGAGGACTACGAGTCGGGGGACTTCTCCGGTGGTGCGTGCGAGGAGTTCATCAGTTGCGCGACTGAGGCGGATGACCCATGCGAGAATTCGTGCACTCCGGACCAGGAATGCACGAACTGTTTCATTAGCTTGGGGCAGTGTGTGAGCATGGCATGCGCCGAGGAGCTCGAGGAGTGCAGCGGTGCTTCCTCGCCGAGCGGCTCACCCTCGGGGGAAATCCCGGCTGAGTTCGGCGATGCGACGTGCGAAGACCTCGAGGCGTGTTGCGATTCGTTGTCGGGCACCGACCAATCCGACTGCAACGACCAGTTCATGCAGGTTCAGGCCGCGGGCGATCTGGGCTGCGCTGCGGCGCTGTCCATCTACCAAGCTGCCCAACTGTGTCAGTGAGGATGGCCGTGGCGCGACCCGCGCCGTGCCGCTTCAGACGGGAACCTGCCCGCGCAGCGAGGAAACGCGGTGCCCGTCGCAGACTGGCTATCGACAGAATACCAGAACCCGCGACGTCCACTAGCGCCCGGAGGAGTGCTTGCTTGACACTAAGCACCGGTGAGCGGCCATGCTACGCGCTTGCCCCAGGAATCTCCATCCTCAGCACCTGGCCGCGACTGGAACCACGCAACGAGGCGCTCCTCCACGTCAGCAGCTGATAGTTGCGGATTCTCCCGGCGCAGCTTCGCAGCGTACATCTCGGCGCCGAGCTCTGCGAGCTCGAGGGCCAGTTCAAGGCGCTGGCCGATGGCTTCAGCGGAGGACATTCGGGCAGTCTAGCGCGCAGGCGGCTACGAACGGAGAGGTCACAGCGGCGCCGGGTATCAACCCGGGTCCGCGCCCAAGAAATCCTGGCAGTTTCTCACCACGAACTCTGGGAGGTCCCTGAGTTAGAACGCCACCAAAACGACGCAAGATGTCGTAATCGTAGGGGGAGTCCCCGCAAGGTCAGCCGGCGCTTTTCCCAATGAATACAACGACCGCATAGAAGGGTGCATTGTGATGACGGATGGTGGAGCCGAGGGGGATCGCGCCATTGAGCAACGCTCGCGTTAGCGAGCGACGCGTATGCCCCGAGCGCGCTCGACACCGCGGAGGCCCCCTGCTGGGGGGCCTCAGTGGAGCCGAGGGGGATCGAACCCCTGACCTCCGCATTGCGAACGCGGCGCTCTCCCAGCTGAGCTACGGCCCCGGGAAGCGCGGACGTTACCTCGTCGCGACTGCGTGTCAAGCTCGTTCAAGGGGGACGATGGCGGGGCTGCAAGCCAAGGAAGACTGGGGCACAATGGTCCACCAGCATGATGTTTCGAACTGCGCGCCGTGCGCTGCTCCTCGTTCTCGGTGCCCTGGTGGGGTGCTCCCGGGAAACTGCGCCCGATCCAGAGCCCACGACCGTGGAGGCGACCCCGGCGGCGCCGAGCTCCGCAGCGGCGCCGGCCAAGTTAGCTACGGCGGGCACACCGTGCGGCCCATTGGGGTGTTTGCGCTTTCCGTCCGCCACCAGAGCGCTGGCCCACGTGCTCGAACAGAAACCGCAGGTTCTGGCGGTGGGGGAGGCGCACGCGTTGCTCGGCATGGACCACATCAAGCCGAGTGTGGAGTACTTTGCCGAGGACTTGCTGCCCGTGCTCCACGATGCAGGCGCCAGTGAGCTCGTGGTCGAATTGCTGAAACCTGCCCAGGGTTGCGAAAAGACAGTACAGGCCGTTCGCAAGACACAAGAGCCGGTAGTGGAGCGCCAAGATCCACAATCGCAAGATCGCTTCGTACAACTGGGGCACGCGGCAAAAAAGTTAGGCGTCACGCCCTACATTCTCGAACCCACTTGCGACGAGTACGCAGGCGTCGTCAAGGGAGGGCCGGATGGTGTCGTGCGCATGCTCGAACTGATTGCGGAGAAGACCGAGGAGCGGTTGTTGCGCTTCTGGCGGCGTCACCAGAAAGAAGCAGGCGAGTCCAGAAGAGACTTCATCGTGCTGGCCTATGGTGGCGCCATGCACAACGACGTCGATGTGGCGTCCGATCGCACGCCGTTCACTTTTGGCCGCACCATGGTGGAGAAAACAGGGGGCAAGTACATCGCTTTGGACTTGATCGTTCCCGAGTTCATCAAGCGCACGGACCTCTGGAAGGCGCTGCCGTGGTATCCCCATTTCGACGTCGATTCTCCCCCGAGCGAGGTGACCCTATTTCGGACGGGTGAGCAGTCCTACGTAATCATTTTCGGCAAGAGCCCGAACCCGTCGCCAAACGCTGCCGAGGCGCCGGGCACACAAGTTGCCCCGGCTGCGTCTAAGCCCGCGACCAGCGACCAGTCCGCTGCTGCACCTTAGCGCGCGTCGGCTCGCGTCGAAATGTGACGAGGCAGCGGAGTTTCCGCTGCCTCGTCGACGCTCTCGCCGATCGAGCGGGAGCCGTTGCGATGGTACGCCTCAGTTAGGAAGGTTTGACGACGGTCATCAGGTCGGCGACCGAGGTCACGTTGGCCTGTACCGTGCCTTGGGCCTTTCCGATGAGACTACCTGCCGCCTTGATCTCACCGAGTGCGCAACCGGCGCCGACGGCGATACGGAGATCCCCAGCAGCCTTGGTCTTGAGCTCGGAGATGGAGCCCTTGACGGCACCTTCTGCAGCTGCAGCCAAGTCGCCAGCACTCGCCAAGAGCACGCGGCCGCGACCTTCAGCTTCGACGGTTAGCGTGGCCATTTCCGTCCGGAAGACGTTCAGCCAGGCGGCGAACTCCGCCTTGGCGTCGGCGTTCACGCCTGCCTTGAACTTGTAGTCCACGTCCAGCTCCGGCGGCGTGCACTCCACATCTGCACTGGCTTCTGCCTTCGCAGCGGCCTCGCACTCGGCCTTTGCCTTGGGCGGCTCGACCGAGCCGTCGCAGCTACCGCTGCACTCGACCTTGGCATCTGCCTTGGCTTTGCACTCGACCTTGGCATCTGCCGAGCAACCGGCTTCGCCGGGCGTGTAGGCGCACTCACCTTCGCATTTGCCGCTGCATTCACCACCCGCCTTCATCTCGCACTCGCCCTTGCACTTGCCGTCGCAGTGCCCGCTCGTGCTTTGTCCGGTGCCTCCGGAACCCTGGCAAGTGCCATTGCACACTCCGTCGCACTTGGCGGCAACGTCGAGCTGACAGCTACCAGTGCACGAGCCCGAGCACTCGAGCTTCGGTGCCGTGCCGTGGCAAACCATTTCCGCTTCGCCTTCACACTTGACCTCAGCGCCGGCCTCGGCAGTGCACGAGCCTTCACACTTGACCTCTGCCTTGCCAGGATCGAAGTCCGCGTCGCAGCGCGCTGTGGCCTCCACCGTCGCCTTGATGGATGCCTTGCACTCGGGCTTCTTGTACTTGATCTTCAGGCCACCCTGCACGTTGGCGTCGATCTTTGCCTGAAGTGCAGCTTTCAACTCCGCATCGGCAGCGCCGGCTGGAAGCCCGACAGACAACGCGAGTCGCGCTCTGGCGTCAGCCACGTTGGAGGCCATCAAATTAGCGGCCGAGTTGAACTTCACTACGGCGCCGAAAAATGCATCGATGGACTGAATACCGCTGATGGCGGCATTGCCCTCGGCGAGGCCCTTGGCGGGGCACGACAGGTTACAGGCTTCTGCTGCCTTGTTGAGTTGGTTGCAGCTCAGTAGACCCAACCCGATGAGAGTCAGGCCCCAGGTATGGATTGCTCGCATGGCTCCTCCTTGACGAGGGAGCACGTTCATTTCGCGTCCCTCGGTTCCTTTCATGGGCCCCCTTCTACCGGTTCTTGCGGCCTCTGACCACAGCAGGGCGCGTATACGCGTCAATTCTTTTGCAGCTCCATCAAGCTGCTCAAAAAAACAGCCTGAGGGGCAATAAGACCGACCTCAGGGCACCGTCGCCAATTTGCGCACCGCTCGCAGCACGGACTCATCCGACTGTACCCCCGCCACGTCGTTCAAAGGCACCCAACGCGCCGAGACGGCGTCACTGCTCGCACAGTGCTCGAAGCCCTTGGCTGCAAGCAGGAATCGGACATCGAAGTGCTCGTGCTCTGGGGCCTCACCACGCGCAGGAATCGAGTGAATGTCGATGTCGAAGATGCGACCGGCACCTACCACATCACACTCGAGCCCGGTTTCCTCCAAAACCTCGCGTCTGGCGCCGGCCAACGCATCCTCGTCCGTTGGCTCGATGTGTCCACCAGGTTGCAGCCAGAGGTTCAGCTTGGAGTGGTGAATGAGGAGCAGCTCCCGACCATCCGGGCTCAAGACGAAGGCGCTGGCTGTGAAGTGCCCCGGGGAGTAGCTGCTTCGGGCGAGCGCTGACTCTCCGCTCTCCAGCAGTTGCAGCATGCGCGCTCGGTAGGCTCGGAGCCTGTCGTCGAGAGCGGGCATCGCAGCTAGCCAGTCGCGCAGCGTATCGACCCGGTTGCTCACCTCTTGCCCGCCTTGGTCGAGCGACTGTCTCCCGTGAGCGTGGCAAGTGTTGCGTTCTGTCCGATTGGCGTCAAACAAGCTCGCCGGTAGCGAATCAATTTGCCATCCTTCTCAAATTCGTCTTGTTCCAACTCCAGATGCTCCATTTGCGCCAACCGACCCAGCAGTGCCTCGAATCGCGCGCGGGGAAGGGGGTTCGCGACGCTTCGAAAGAGTTTGCCGGTTGCTTGGCGGTCACGTTTCTTGAGCGCTCCCAGTATATCGAGCATGGTGCTCGCTTCTTGGGGGCCAATCGACGGCAGCTGGCTCGAAATCACGTCCGTCGGGCGGCAGCGGTCACACATGCCACAGGGCTTGCCTGAGTCCTCATCGTCATCGAAGTAGCGTACCAGGTGTAGCATCCGGCACTCAGTGCTACGGGTGAAGCGTAGCATATCCTCGGCTTGGGCTTGGCGGTGCTGACGTTGTTCAGCGTATTCGGCTAGCCAGTTGGGATTGCGTCGTCTAGGGGCGGCATCGCCCAGAATGCCGGAGCCGCCGTGGATTACGAGTTTCTCCAGGCATTTTTCGAAGACCTCCTCGCTCAGGCCGCTCTGCTGAACCAACGCCGCCCGCGTTCCATCGAACTCATCCAGTAGCCGATAGACGTGTTCTACGGTTTGTGGCTCCGGATAGTCGCGCTCGAAGAACCACTGCAGCGTCTGCTGATCCTGATGGCTGTAGAGGAGTATTGCGCGGGCGGGCAGGCCATCGCGCCCGGCGCGTCCGATCTCCTGGTAGTAACCTTCGACACTGGCAGGGAGCGCTGTATGGATAATCGTGCGAACGTTGGCCTTGTCGATCCCCATACCGAAGGCGACCGTGGCCACCACCACATCCAGAGTGCCGTCGACGAAAGCGTGTTGCGCCCGTCGACGTTCGTCGGCGGGCATCCCCGCGTGATAGGGGGTTGCGCCGGGCCCGAGTTCAGCCGCCAGCTGCTCGGCCTCTTTGCGGGTCGGAACGTAGACGATCGCGGGGCGCCGAGCCTGGGGCCCGAGCAAGTCCACCGCTAGCCGCTGGCGCTCTTCTCCTCCGATTTGCCGAGCCTCGACAGCGACGTTCGTGCGACGAAACCCGTGAGTGAAGTGCTTCAAAGCAACGCCGAGCTGCTCGGAGATGTCGTCCCGCACGCGCTTGGTCGCCGTGGCTGTCAGCGCGACCACGACAACCGGCAAAAGTTGCGGCAACCGTTGGCGCAACAGCCGATAATCGGGCCGAAAGTCGTGTCCCCACTGGGAGATACAGTGGGCCTCGTCAATGGCGATGAGGGACGGCTTGTGGCGGGTGAGGAAGCCGACGAACTTTGGCTGACCCAGACGCTCTGGTGCGACGAACAGGAAATGCAACGTGCCGTTCATCCAAGCATTGGCGATGATTCGGATCTCGGCCCTCGGGGTCGCGGAATGCAGCGCGGCAGCGCTGAGGCCCCGGGCTCGCAGGGCGCTGACCTGATCTTCCATCAGGGCAATGAGCGGGCTGATGACCAGCGTCGTGCCACCCAACGCCAGGCCTGGTACCTGGTAGCAGATCGACTTGCCCGCGCCTGTCGGCATGACGAGCAGGGAGCTTTCGCCTGCCAGTAGTGCACGGCAAACGGCCTCCTGATGCGGACGGAAGTCGTCGTGGCCGTATGCTTCGCGCAGGATGCGTCGCAGCATTTCGTTAGCTTGCGTTTGCTCGGGAGCCGACGCCATGGGCCGACCATGCCACATGCGGTCAGGCCACGGCGGGCAGCGCTGAGATCGCGTAGGAGTTGGGGAGCTCGGGCCGGAAGCCCGGAACAATCCGCCTTCGAGGACGGCCTCCATGCTGCTTGAAGTACGGCCCAAACACCGGCGGCAAGCGCCACGGGAAGCCTCGCCGGCGCGGTTGACGGCTGCGCGCGTTGTCGGCTACGCCCCTGGGGGTATGGACACGTGTGGCCACAAGGCAGTGCTGGTGATCACGCGCGAAGTGGAGGGGACGGCCACGAGCCTGGCGCGCTCACGCACGGAGCTCGTGTGCGACAAGCCGAAGGGACACACGGGGGACCACGAGGACAGTCGCAATGGGGAGACGTGGCAAGGCCGGCCTCAGGATCGTCCAACACTGCTGCGCCACGAAGACGGAACGTAGCGACGGCCACAATTACTCGTCGCTGCCGAGCTGCTCACCCCGATTGCAGGCCCAACGGTTCCCGCTCGCGCACGCTTTGCGATAGAGCTCAGCCGCCCGGTTGGGGTCCTCTTCAACGGCGAGGCCGATGTCATACATCATTGCCAGGTGCGCGCACGAATCCTCCAACCCCTTGCTGCAGGCCGCATCGTAGGCTTTGGCGGCCTTTTCGTAGTCTTGAGGGGCTCCTTCACCAGTTTCGTACATGCGCCCGAGCCACTCGCACGCTTCTGCGTTCCCCTCGTTGTCGCACATCTGGGAGCAGGTCGAAAAGTCGGCGCAGACGCCCTTCGCTTCGGCACCATCTCCAGCTGCACCGTCCGGTGATTCCGGTCCCTGGCCGCTGCCACCGCAGGCGCTCAGCACGAAGAGCGCGAACAACGCCGAGCCTGTCGGAGGATTCTTCACTGCTCTCTCAAGGCGGCGAAAGCTTGCTCGATGTTCGTGAGCTTGACCCTCGGTTTGCCGAGTGCTTTTCCTCGTTGCCGTTCCATCTCATCTAGCCGCATCCAGTCCTCGAACGTCAGGTATCGCACGTCGCGCTCGCGCAGCAAGTCCTTGATGGGCGGAGGCGATTTTGGCTGTTTTGGTAGCTGTTCGAGCATCTTGACAACGGTGGCCTTCGCGTCCCCCTTGTTCGTGCCGATCACTCCCTGGGGGCCGCGCTTGAGCCAGCCAACGACGAAGACGTTGCTGCTCGGCGAACCGTCCGCCTGGAGCACGTGCCCGTCGTCGTTGCGGAGCAGGCCGCTCCTCTCGTCGAAGGGCAACCCTTCGATTACCCTACCTCGGTAACCCACAGCAAGCAGTGCTAGCTCGGCGGGGATGTCCTCGAATTCGCCCGTTCCAATCGCTCTGATTTGCCCGTCACTCTCCTGGAGTCGGTTCTTCTCCAGTCGAACGGACGCCAGGCGGCCGTCGTCGCTCGCTCCGAAAGCGCAAGGTGAACGCAAGAAGCGAAATCGCAGGTCAATCTTGCCTGGGCCTGGCTCCGCTTCTCGGCAGCAGTCCCGGAGGTATTCGAGTTTCGCACGCTGAACCTTGTTCGTTTCCGGAGCGTCGAGGGCTGATTGGAGCAAGTCGAGATCGCAGGACGGGGCGATGTTGTCCCGGCTGAGCAGTGCTTTGAGCTCTTTGAGAGCGAAGCCAGCGTTGGCTGGGCCCCGCCGCACCACCAGCGTGATCGTTCGCACGCGCTTCTGCTCGAACCTGGCGAGGGCATAGTCGGGCATGTCGGTCTCGGCGAGTTCCTCCGGCGTGCTCGCGATCAGCCGCGACAAATCCAGAGAAACGTCCCCGGCGCCCACGATGACGACGTTTTCGACGTCCAGGTTTGCGGGTTCTGCCACGTAGTCAGGGTGACCGTTGTACCAAGAGACGAAGGCGAGCGCCGAGTGAACCCCTGGCAGCTTCTCTCCATCGACGCCCAACGGACGGGGCGCTTCGCAACCCATCGCGTAAACGACCTGGTCGTAGTGCTCGGCGAGCTCACTGGCACTGATGTCCCGTCCGATGGTGACGTTGCCGAAGTAGCGCAGCCGGTCGTGACCACCGGTCTTCGCGAAGCCGGCTTCGACTTGCTTGATCTTTTGATGGTCCGGAGCAACGCCGTACCGAACCAAGCCAAACGGTGCGGGGAGCCGTTCGAAGATGTCGACTCTGATGTCTGGCTGCTTGAGTAATGCGTCAGCGGCGAAGAACCCCGCAGGGCCAGCGCCGACGACTGCTATGTGTTTGTCAGAACCACCCTGCGTCATGCAGAGACCATACTAGAATAGCTGCGCGGAAGTCGCGATAGCTTTCGCCCCCGGCGACGTCTGACCGCCTCCACGGCTGGCCCCGCCTCCGTTGCCTCGCCTGAGCTATTGGTCGGGCTGCAGCTCGATTTGATTGGCGCGGCGACAGCCGAGCTTGGTGGGGCGTCCCTGCGACAACCATTGACCCGGTGCCGTTCCGAGCCGGATGAAGCGGAAACCACAATGACTCTGCAGCCATTGATTCGTTCTCCCCACGTCGACGCCATGGACGAACACCCTCGCATCGATCGCCGATCGAACGTACAAGTAGGACTGATCTTTCGGCAGTGCGCGGGCGTCGGGGCGTTCCGGGATCGGTTGGCCCGCAGGTTCTGTAGATTGTGTTCCGTCCGCTTGTGCTTCTTCGGTCCCCACCGGTCCAGGGGGGTCATCGTCCAGCTCCACAGGCTCAACCGGTTCGGCAAGCTCTGACGGAACGGGATCTGCCGGCTCCGCTGGAGTTGGGGGCTCGTTGTGAGCTGTGGGCTCTTCTTGGGCTGGTGGAGGAGGGGGTGGTGCGGGCTTGGCGCTCGAGTTCGCCTTCGTTTCACCGGATCCGGCGCGACGCTCTGGTTGTGGTCGTGGTGGGCTCTGGTCGTCCTCGGTCGGCAGCGCCGCGGTCGCGCTGGGTTCGCCGGACCCAACGGTAGTTTTTGGCGCGGACCAGGGCGCCGACGGATGGGGCGGTATGGCGCTCGCGGGCACGCTTTCCGGCCGGGGTTTGATGCGCTCGTAGACTTGCAGTCCCACCACGAGCGCTACCATGGTGACGGCCGCGGCGATCAACCCGGAACGCGCCAGGCTGGGGCTGTCAGGGACTGGGGGTGGGATGGGTGTGCCGAGATCGTCGCTGCCGACGCCAACCTCTGGTGTTCGGGTGTTGCCTAGGGCCACGCCACGATGCGTGCCCTCGTCCGCCCCCGGGGCGAGCGACTCCAGGTCGGTGTCGAGGAGGCTCGTTGCGCGGTCGGCGCGAACGGTATCCGCCATCGGCAACGACGGTAGCGCGGGGACGCGAGCGGGCGCAGTGCGTTCCTTTTCGTCGTGGTCGCCCTTGGCCATGTCCATCGACGGCGTGCCCGCCGCGGATCCCGCTGACGCTTCGGCGCCGTCTTCGTTGGACTCCGCCGTTTGTTCCCTCGTGGCTTCGTCGTCCAAGTCGGCGAGGCTGATAGGCGGCGCTTGGGCGTCCTCGATCTGGACCGTACCTGGCAGGTGGCTCAGTTGCCCGATGCCCACCACCGTTGTCGTCTCTTTGCGCGGGATTTCGTCGCTGCGCGGGGTTTCGTCGCTGCGTGTAGTTTCCGCATCGGAGTCAGCGATTGCGCCGTTTGCGGTACTGGCTCCAGCACGTTGCTCCGCCGCGTTGTCCGTTCCCGCCTGAGCAACGATGGGTGGTCCTAACTTGCTGTCGGGTAGTTTTCGGCTTGGGCGATCCGGGATATCTTCATCGTCGAAGTCGATGGGGGCGCCCGTGTCGACATCGATGGTCGAGGAACGGGGCATGACGGAACCGTTGGGGTCGGCGACTTCGGTGCTCGACGGGGTGACAGGAGGGGCGGCAGCTTGCTCCGGACTCGATTCTTGACTGACACCCACCTTCTGAGGCGGCGGTAACTTGGATGCACCAGCGGGTCGTTCCTGGAGCGCGCCCGGGGGAAGTGACGCCCGGATCGCCTGCATCACGGCATCCTGTGACGTTTGGGTGGGCTTCTTCTCGTCCGCTGGTTTTGCCGTCGGTCCGTCCCCTTGGCTCCACGTGGTGGGCGGCACGACCACCGGTGCTGTGGATGCTGCTTTGGCTCCTAGTCCAGGCGGCCTGGACACTGCCACTGGTTTGTTGATGCGCAACGGCGGTGTCGTACTCAAGCGGGGCAGCGTGC
Organism: Polyangiaceae bacterium; assembly: GCA_050298815.1. Lineage (GTDB taxonomy): Bacteria > Myxococcota_A > Polyangia > Polyangiales > Polyangiaceae > SZUA-265. The sequence continues at coordinate 166,348 of JBNKUV010000073.1, read as the reverse complement.
TGATGCGACCGATGTTGCTCGACGAGCGCGAAGGCAAGCGCGAGCTTCGTCCCGGACTCAGACTGCTCCCAGCGGGCGCGCGCGAAGCGCGTGCCGGCGGCGTTGAAGGCAAAGGTACGCGAAACGACGAGGACGTCGAGGTGCTCACTTCTGGCACGCCACCCGCCGGTACCTTGATGTCCAAGGACTCGAAGCCTTGTCGCCAGAGCTCCAAGTCGTCACCTAGCCCGTCGAGAATTCGAACCCCGAAGCCAGCGGGGGCCGTGCCTGCGCCGGCCTCACCGAACGTGCGGGACCACGCGACCTCCGCCAACAGCTTCACCCGTCGCGGCACATTGGGCGGACTCATCTCCATCCACAAGCGCTCCGATGGTGGCATCAACAACGTTCGCAGGTACAATCCGCGTGGACTCACGCTGTAGGAGAAGCCGAACTCGTCCCGGTCCAACCCCACTGGGCGAAACAGCACGATTGCGCCGTAAAGCGCTCGGACTTCAGCGCGTCGTTGTGTCTCTTGGGATGGGTGCAACAGATTCAATGCGAACAGCGCATTCTCTGGCGGACCATGCGATGACATCACCATCACGTTCTTCAGGCCGCGCAGCTTGTTGCGAACGCCTTCCACGTCCAGCGTTTTGGTCGTCACCACCCAGTCCGCGCTGCTGTTCTGTGCACGAGCGTCCGTGATGAGTGTCGCTGGGTCACCCAGCTCAGTGTTCAGGATAAACAACTTGACGCTAGTCTTGGCCAGGTAAAAGCGCGTGGTGACTGCGTCGGTAGCGTACTTGACGTTGAAGCCGGCGTTCGCCAGCACCCGGCCCAGCACATCGCAGCGGCCTCGCTCGGGATCGGCGATCACCGCCTCGCCTCGTGTCGGATCGATGATGGGGGCGACTTCTTTCGGCAGCGCCTGAAGTCGTGCTGACAGGGGCTCGGCTGCACCGAGCTCGACCACGTCGTCCGCCCCCCAGCGCAACGCGTTGGAGAAGGCGAGATCAGTGAGCTTCGGCGACAACGCAATGAGTGGCACGTTGAATAGGGCGCGCCGCGCACGGGCTTCGTGGCAGAATCGCGCAGCCCCTGGTGTCGTCAAGTCGACCAACATGGCGCTGTACTCACCAGCGTCGAGCGCTTCGATGGCGTCATCCGCCTTGGGGTGAATCAACGCATCAAAGCCGGTATCCCGCCGGGCCACGTCGAGCGCCGCCATTGCGGCACCCTTGAGGTTCCCAAGTACCAGCAACTGCCGTTGACCCACCGCGAGACCATATCACGCAAAGTCTCCGCAAGGCCCGTCCGGTCGGAGAAAAAGCCGTGTTGTTGCGGGTGGGTAAGTGTGTTTTTGCCGGGGAAGGGTGTGCGATCCAGCGCGGGCGCACTGGACGGGCGGGCTGCGAGACCGTGCGGCTGGTCAGGGCCCCTACACCGTGCGACAATGCGGACTGTTGCACACACCCGCGACTGCCTCCATGCAAGCGTTTGCCAACGGCGTCGCTGTGGCCTACGACCGGCCCCCACCGTCCCATGAATACTCAGAACACCGCGCCCATGAACTTGGAAACTTCGGACACCACTTCGGCCAAGCGCGTGATCATCGGGCTGTCGGTGTTCGTCTCGGTGGCAGTGGCCGCCGTCGTGACCCTGGTGCCGCGCGCCACCGGCGTGCCGGAGGAGGGGCCGTCGGCCCTAGCAACTCTGAATGCATGCTTGAATGGGAGTGCTGGGATTGCGCTGGTGGCAGGGATGATCGCCGTCAAGAACAAGGCACTGCGGCTCCACCGGGCGTGCATGCTCACCGCGTTCGGGATCTCGTCGCTGTTCCTGATCACGTACTTGTTGCACCACGCTCAGGTTGGTTCGGTGCCGTTCACTGGCCAGGGCTGGGTGCGGACGGTCTACTTCTCGATTCTTATCCCCCACGTGCTGCTCGCTGCAGCCATCGTGCCGATGGCGCTGTTCACCATTTACCGGGGGTGGACGAATCGCATCGTGTTGCATCGCAAAGTTGCTCGGTGGACACTCCCGCTTTGGTTGTACGTGTCGGCCAGCGGGGTGGCGATCTATTGGATGCTCTACGACGTGTAGGGTTTTGAGCCCGCTCGAGAGTGGGCGTATCTACGAGCTGTCGGCAGTGGGCTGTCAGCAATTTATCGAACCAGGGAGGCAGTCACCAATGTCTATTTCATTTCGTCTCGACGGCAAGGTCGCGTTAGTCACTGGCGCGAGCTACGGGATTGGTCAGGGGCTCGCGCGCTCGCTGGCCGAAGCAGGTGCCAAGGTCGCAGTAGCTGCTCGCTCCGAGGAGCCGCTGACTCAGTTGGCGCGAGAGATCGACGGATTCTCGGTTGTCATGGACGTCTCGGACGTGGCCAGCATCCGCGCTGGTGTCGACCGCACCGTGGACGAGCTCGGCTCCGTGGACATTCTCGTCAACAATGCCGGCTTGGGCGCGAACCATTCGGCGCTCGATATCACCGAGGCAGACTGGGATGAGATGATGAACGTGAATCTGCGCGGCTTGTTCTTCTGCTGTCAGGCGGCGGGCAAGCACATGCTCGCGCGCGGCTACGGTCGCATCGTCAACATGAGCTCTCAAGCGAGCCTCGTTGGGATCGACAAACACGCTGTTTATTGCGCTTCGAAGGGTGGGGTGAACCAACTCACGCGAGTACTGGCGTTGGAGTGGTCCGCACGGGGCGTGACCGTCAACGCTGTTGCACCAACGTTCATCTACACTCCGGGCACCGCCGAGCGCCTGGATCAACCTGACTTTCGTAGGAGTGTCGAGGCTCGCATTCCGGCGGGGCGCGTCGGCACCATCGACGATGTGTCCGCTGCAGTCATCTACCTCGCATCCGAAGCCTCGGGGCTCGTTACAGGCACCGTGCTCCCCGTCGACGGGGGCTGGACGGCCCAGTAGCGCTCTTGGTGTGGGCGCCCGTCACGGCGGGCCGCTCGTTGGCTCGCGTCTTGCTCGGTCGGTGTGCATGCGTCGCTTCATCTGGGCCGCGGGGGCACTTCTACTCGTCTTCGGCGTGTTCAGTTGGCGTTGGTTGCAACAGCGCCCCTATCGGCCCGTCGCCGTCGCCGCAGCGGGGGCAGCGCTCGCCCCCGACGACGGCTCGGATCCTGACGCGGCCGCCCTTGCAGTCGACGCGGGTGCGTCCGCAAGGGCGGCGCCACCCGACATTGCACGCGACGCTGGAGCCCGCTGGGCCGCGACCCAAATCCCTCAAATCATTCCCACTCTTTCGGTCACCGAAAATATCCTCCTGGTGGGGTTGGACCGCCACAGGGGAGTCATTCGAGGCGGGCGTACGGACACCCTGATCGTGGCCGCCTTCGACGACGACAGCGGCCACTTGGCGCTAATTGGGATCCCACGGGACCTGTGGGTCGATATCCCCGAGCGGGAGCCCAATCGGATCAACGCAGTATTCGGGTTGGCACAACGAGCCAAGCAGGACCCTTTCGCCGCGCTGCAGCGTGTCATCGTCGACACGCTCGGCATCCCCATCGCACACAGTGTGGCGATCGACCTCGGTGTGTTCGAGCGCATCATCGACGATGTGGGCGGAGTCACCGTGGATGTACAGTGTCCAATCGTCGATGACTTTCTCGACGTTCGACTGGATGGCGGACGCAGAGTGCTGAAGTTGGAAGCCGGACCTCAGCATCTCGACGGCCCGACAGCGGCGATGTTCATCCGCTCGCGACATGGCCGCAGCGACTGGAGCCGTGCACGACGACAGCAGCTCGTGTTGCGTGGGTTGCACCAGAAGCTAGCCAACGTCCAAGGGCTCGCCAAGCTCCCAAAGCTGTTTGCTTCCGTCGAACAGTCGGTGCTGAGTAACATGTCGCGCCTACAACTGCTCGCGTTGGCCAGGCGTGTGCTTCAGCAGGAGCCGTCGAAGGTTCACGGGGTCGTGCTCGGCCACCGCGAAACCATTCCGCATCGGAACGAAAAGAACTGGGCGGTGTTGCTACCTGAGCCGGAAGCGATTGCTCGGCGTCTAGAAACGGTGTTCGAGGCGGGCGCTCCAGGGGAGCGGCCCGAGCCCGTGGCGTGCCCTAACGCTGCGGCCGCTCTGCGTCGAAAGCGGCAGCGCTGAGCTTGGCACTCGGTCGCGGCGCGCAAGGCCGATCAGTTCGCCTGGGCCTTTGGGCCGAGCTCCGTAACAATCTTGTGATAGACCGGCGAGTTCCTTGGTTCGGTTTCGTTTCCGCCCGTTGAATCACATGACCACGTCCCGGCCCAGCTCGCATCAGTCCTCCGATGGGGGGTGGGCCGTCGGACGCGGCTGGCTCGGGCGCGTGCTGATCCTGCTCGTGCTGTTGGCGCCCGCGCTCTTTTCGCTGGGAGTCGACTTTGCTCACCGGGGTGCGCATTTGCTGGAGCTCTCCGCAGCGCACAAAGCGTTGTACTCGCTGGCGTTGTTGGAGAGCTGCTGCGTCTGGGGCTTGTTGCTCTATGCCGCCGCGCGGAGCTCTTGGGTGGGCGGGATTTCTTCTGTGCTCTTCGTACTGGGATTCACCTTTGCCCTGGGGGGCCAGGTCTACTTCTTCGAGCAGTACCAGGCGTACCTGACGCAGGATCTGACGTTGTTCGCCGCCAACTTGACCGAGAGCGTGGTCAATCAACTGGCCGTCGATCTTGCGCGTTACGCTGCCGCCAAGGCCCCGTTTCTGGCTGCTGCTACGAGCATGGTGCTTGCGAGTCGCTACCTGCTCAAGAGGCGGTCGCTCAAAGGTCGACGGCTGGCCCTGGCCGCACCGGTCGTCTTTGTCGCTTGTTGGTTTGTGCCGCTCAAGTTTCGGGCGCCCCAGGCGGCCACGCCCGATACACTGTATCTCAATGCAGTCGGGGCCTACGTGCGCAGCCAACTCGGCGTGACCGACCAGTCCAAGCAGACGAGGCCCCACGTGCGCCATTCGTTACCCGTTGAACCCATCGATGACGAGCCGCCGCTTCCGCGCAACGTGTTGTTCATCTTGACGGAGAGCGTGCGGGCGGACGCCGTGTGCTCAGCCTTCGAGCAGGGTTGTGAGCTTTCCCCGCACACGAACGAGCTGCTCCCCGAGCGCCACGCTCTGCTGCAGCATCGCGCGTTGGATTCCACGACCGCCATCTCGCTACCCGTCCTGTGGGCAGGCATCGGCCCTCACGAGAGCGATGAGGTGGTGCACACTTGGCCGTTGCTCTTCGATTACGCTGAGGCTGCTGGTTGGGACACTGCCTACTGGACGAGCCAGAACCTGTTCTTTGCCAGTTCCCATGCATTCGTGGAGACGCTCGGGGTCGACCATTTCGTCTCTGCCACGCAGCTCGATTTGGACGCGGACTTGGACATGGGCGCCGACGAGGCTCTGCTCGCCGACTACGTAGATGGGCACATCTCGGAGTTGCAGGAACCCTTCTTCGCGATGGTTCACGCCAGCAACGTGCACTACCCGTACTGGGTCGACGAAAGCAAGGAACAGCCATTTCAACCCGCTCGCTTCAACAAGAACCCGGAGCATACCAGCGAGCTCAGAAACTACTACCAAAACGCCGTGGTCCAGCAAGATGCACACATCGCTCGCATCATCAGCGCCGTGCGACGCAGCGACGCCGGTGAACGCACCGTCGTCATCTACACCAGTGACCACGGTGAGGCGTTTCGCGACCATGGACAGATGGGTCACACGTTCTCGATGTTCGACGAGGAGGTGAAAGTGCCCGCGTTCATCGATGCCCCCAAGTCCACGTTGACCGCTCGGGAGCGGCACAACTTGGAGCTGTTCGAAAGCGAGTTCACCTACCATCCGGATCTCATGGTGACCGCATTGGACGTGATGGGCGTTTGGGATTCCGAGGCTCTTTCCGAGTTCAAGCCCAAATTGGTGGGAGTGAGCCTGCTCCGGGAGCCGGTGGCTGATCGTCGCATGCCGATGACCAACTGCGCCTCTCTGTGGAGCTGCGCCTTTGAGAACTGGGGCATGATGCAAGACCAGTTCAAGGTCTTTGCTCGCACACCCTACGACACTGGCTGGCAGTGCTACGACCTTCTCGAGCAACCGCTGGAGGAAGAGAACTCCAGTTCACCCATTTGCGACGAGCTGATCGCCGATGCCTTGGTACTCTTCGGGCGGGCACCGCTCTAGCTAGATTCCGGCGAAAAAGGCGCTCCGGAAGCCTCCCGCCCCCAAAAGTGAGGGCGGGCGGCCCCCTCCGCAGAAGCCCCCTTCTCGCCGGTTCGCTCTGTCTTTCTCGGGGTTTTTGACAAAAACCCCGCCCCAGCGCTCCGCGCCGTGGCCCCACCCCATAACCCGGGCGCTCTTGAAAAGAACTCATTCTTCGCCGCGATCTAGCTAGGGCTGCGCTGGCCTGGTAGACCCCGCTCAGACCTTGATGCCGCGGTTGTGTCGCTTGAGGTTTTCCAGGACGGCGTCTGGGTTTTCGATACGGGGTCGGGCGCGCACGAAGTTCAGTTCCAACTCCAGTCCCCAACTATCGTCCGTGCGCACTTCGACGTAGCCGTGGCTGTTCTCCACAGCGCGGACCAAGTTTCCCAGCGAAGCGAGACCAGGTGGAGGCACGCTGGGTGCCAACACGGTGCGCTCCAGCGCCGCGGCCGGGGCGCCGAGCTTGAGGTCCAGCAGCCGCACCTGGACGCGGTGGTCGAACTCACGCACGGACACGATCGGACCGCTGGCCTTGCCAGCCAATGAACCCGCCGCGATTAGAAAATCCTCCAAGGCCTCTTTTAATTCGGCTCGGTAACCTACGACGTGGGCTGGCTCGCGTGGCGTCTGCAACTTGACTTTGGAGCGCGAGTCCGAAGACAAGCTGCTCACCATCCGTTGCAGCAAGCGTGCGAGGGAAAAGACAGTCAAGCCAGTGCCTTGGGACGGCGCTGCACTGGCTCTTGGAACGAGGCTGTCACTGGTCGCAGGTAGCTCCATCAAGGCCGCCATGAAGCCACCCACTTCCCCTTCGTTCTCTTCCAACCGGAAGACCCGCATGCGAAGGGCTTTGACTCCCTTGTTCTGTGCCTTGGACACGGGCACGTCGAGCTGAAACCCATCGCTGTCGAGGCCGCTGAGCAGCGGCGCGGCCTTGCCCACTTGTTGTGAGATCGCACCGACGAGTTGACGCAAACTCAGTTCGCCAGGCTTGAGCGTTCCCAGCGGACCCAGGGGACGCAATTCGGCACTCAGTCTGGGCACCCACTCGAGCCAGGCTCTACCGAGGATGCGGACGTCGCCGAACGGATCGGCGTAACAAAGCGCAACGGGCGCGGCCTGCAGAACGCTGCTGACCAGGTGCAGCTCGGCCAGGGCGGTGCGCGCCCCAGTGAGGACCTCTTCAGCGGCCGTCGCGCGGGTCGTGCGACCGGGTAGGGTCGCTGGGTGACGGTAGCCCTCATCGTCGAGTAGCACCTGACGTCGCTGCCGGACGAGGTTTGCCATGTCATCGGCCAAGTTTTGCGCCACCGAGGGGTCGTTGTTGAAGTAATCAGCGGCGTCTTGCCCAATGAGCATCAGGTACCCCTCGACTTCGCCGCGATAGGCGATGGGAACGAGCACCGTCGGGACCCCTTTCATGACCAGGTAGTCGTGGGTGACACTGGCCACGGGCACGCCTTGCCTGTTGGCGTAAGGGGTACGTCGAATGTCACGTCGACGTTCCTTGATCACCGACTCATCGAGTTCGCCGTTGGGCCACACCTTCAAGCGCCAGCTGAACGGCGGAAGCTCAGCCACCAGCACCTCGTCCGCGGGGTGGGCTTGAGATGCCTTGCGCGCAAGGTTCTGCCAGAACTCGTCTTCGTCGAGGTAGGGCGGCGCCCGGACTTGAAGTTGTCGACTCGCCTTTCGTAGTAGCTCTTCGGCGCTTCGGTCAGCGCGCCGCTCGGCAAGTCTGTCCGGCAGTTCCGCAACGAACCACCCGACGAGTAGACCCAGCGCGCAAGAGGGCAGGGGAAATAGTAGGTCGAAGGTCACGGCGGCGAACAGTGCCGTCGCCACTCCCACGCAGAGGCCTAGCGCAAGACCCCACTTGACCCGGAGATTCGTCCGGTAGCGGCTGCTGACCAGGGTCACGACGCTGATGAGCGCCAGCAGCGTGCTGACGAGTACCCAACGTGCAGTCGGGTACTTGCTTGCCTTGTCCAGCGCCGCCGAAAGGACTGCGGCTTCTGCTCGCTCACGTTTCGCGACGTCGGCGCCGTCTCGTGCCAGCGCTACAATCGCCACCCGCCCGCGCAGCAACGAGCCGTCCAGCTCTCCGGCGGCGACTCGTTCGAGGGACAAGCTAGGGACTGTGCCAGCCGCTCTACGTTGCAACCAACGAACACCATCGAGCCCGAGCGAGTCCAACAAGGGCGAAACCGCGTCCGGATTGAGGCCGACCACCTCCGTACCAAGACCCTGGCGCCGGAACAACTCGTCCGGCACGCCCTCGATAGGTGGTATCAACTCTGCGTCGACGCCAGCTGGTGTCTCCTTCGAGGGGCACAGAGAATCCGTCGGGCTCAACAGGAGCCCCGCTCGGGCGCCGCTCAAAGTCAGTACCCTGGCAAGGTCGGAACCGCAGTGGCCAGCTTGGATAGTCGAGGGCGAAACGCTGAGCAGGGTCGTCTGCTCGCTGGGTGTCGTATCAACAGTGGTCCGTAGTAGGGTGGCGTACCACCATTCGTCAATTGGGCTCCAAGTGCTGACCAGGCCGATGGCCACGCCGAGTGCCGTCGCCACGGCCTGGAGCGGCAAGTACTTCTTGAACCTCGCCCGTCGTGGTACCGGCCCCGACATGGGTCGCGGCTTGAGGAACTCCTTCGGTACCTTGCGCCGACGCCGCCGATTCAACAAAGCCAGTTCCTCTGCCGTGAGCCCGCAGCAAAAAGTGTCCAAACTTGTTGGCACGCTGGCTGTTGGGGGCGGTAGATGATCATGGCGGTGGCTGGATGACGGATACCTGGGGTCTCGTACAGTTTTTTCCGAGCAACGGCCTCGACCGAAGCCTGCATGCCCCTGTGTTCATCGGGCTGATTTTCCTGAACTTCTTCAAGGAAACTCTCGGGTGGACCTATGCAGGGCTGGTCGTACCCGGCTACCTTGCCACAGTATTTTTGGCGGCGCCCGTGACGGGGTTGCTCGTCTTGATCGAGTCTGTTCTTACATATGCGTTGTCTGCAGTCTTGGGGCGGGTGCTCCCTCGTACGGGGGTGTGGTTTACGTTCTTCGGGCGCGAGCGCTTCCTGCTGATCATTGGGGTAGCGGCCTTCGTGCGGTTGCTACTCGAGGCGGCTGTCGTCCCGAGCGTCGTGCACCGGCTGGGCCTGTCGCATTCACGCGAGCTCTACAGCCTCGGTCTGGTGTTGGTTCCGTTGCTGGCGAACAGCTATTGGAATGCGGGGCTGGTGCGCGCATTCCCTCGAATGGCCGTCGTCACTGGGCTCACGTACCTGGTCGTCTCCCAAGTGTTGTTGGGGTTCACGAACTTCACCATCTCTCGATTTCAGGTCGCGAACGAGAGCGTGTCCTTGGCATTTCTCGAGTCCCCTCACGCACAGATCATCTTGTTGATCGGGGCGATTTTGGGGGCGCGCAACAACGTTCGCTACGGCTGGGACTACAACGGTATCCTCGTGCCAGCACTCCTCGCGGTGGCATGGTACCAGCCGTCGAAAGTGTTGGCGACCGTGGTCGAGGCGTTGGTGGTGTACTACCTGAGCGTCTATCTCCTTCGGCTACCGGTGCTCAACCGCTTGCTGGTCGTCGGCTCCCGTCGGTTGCTCGTGACGTTCGCGGTAGGTTTCGCGCTCAAGTTCGCCACGGGGGAGCTCCTGCTGCGAGTCGCACCCGAAGTCCAGCTCGTGGATACTTTTGGCTTTGGGTACCTGCTACCGAGCTTGCTCGCGGTAAAATTCTGGGACAAGGGCAAGGTGCTGCGCGTGCTGATGCCCACGTTGCAGGTCAGTGTCTTGGCATTTCCACTGGGACTCGTTCTAGGCTATTCGCTGAGGCTCATCAGTCCGCCGCCAGTAGACGCTGCTTCCAGGCCTCCGCGTCTCGAGACTGAGCAAAGTCTGGAACTGGCGTTGATGAAGGTTGACTCCGCACCCGCACCTCACCGTACCGGCGCGTCGCTCAAAGAGGCAGGTACCTACGAGACGGCGGTTGAGCTGCTGGCCTCCGCACGGAGCGGTCAGTTGGGTGAGTCGTTGGCGGTGGCTGCCCGCATGCATTTGTCGGTTCGACGGACAGCCGCAGGCGATTGGGTGATCGTTGCCCCGGCTGCAGACGATCCCAACGCAGATGTGTTTGGACCTCGTGCCGCCGTTCGCACCCACGCCGCCTACGGTGACCACTGGTTGCTCGTCGTTGATTCGCCACAGCTGGCTTCGCCAGGACTCGTTCTGGCTAGCACCCTGGCCGAGCGTTTGGGGGCTGGTGCGGTCGTCGTGCGTTCACGCTTGCTGCAGATCCGTCCGAGTGACGATGCCTTCATCGAGCAAGTAGCCGACACGTTGGCCATGACACATGCGCTAGTGGTCAGGGTTTCCGATGATATTCCTGTGCCGACGCTCAACGTGCCGGGCCAAGTGCCGGGAGATCTCAGTCCGACGGCGATTGAACGTCGGCTCCGAGTGGAGCTCAGAACCGAGTTCAGAGTGGAGGCTCCCGACTCGGAATTGCTGCAACGAGCGTCCAGGCTGACGCTTCCGACGAGCACGGCGGAGCGCGTAGCAGCCAGAGAACTTGGCGTTCGACCCCTCGAGCGCTGGGACGCGACCACGCAGAGGGAGCTTTCGGCAGCACTGCGACAACTGGTGGGCACGGCACCAGGTGCGTTCACTCGACCGGGCACCGAAGACATTCGGTTGTACGGAGCTCTCGTGGAACGACGTATCCGCACACCAGAGCGAGCCCCCAACGAGTACGAACGTGCGTTGGCCGCGTCCCTCGGCCTCCAGTTCGCTGAACTGGAGATGGATCTGTTTTCTGGTTGGGCCCTGTATGAACCTGATTCTTCCGAGCGTCGCGGTTCCGCGACGTGGTTGGCGCGACGCCGCGAGCGCGATAGTCAGCCAGGGGCGATGACGTTCGTCTCTGCTCCTCGTTGGGAGGGTGGTACGCTAGCTGCGGCGACCGCACTGACCCTCGCTGCCAAGGCGGACGCGTTGCTGGTCAGTGGCGCGCTCGCCACGGCTGCAGTCGATGGCAGTTCTGACGCGCGCCAGGTCGAAGGGCGCGTTTCCTACTTTCAACGCAGCTACGAAACCTGGGTCAACTCGGGCGGACGCGCCGTCTCGATCCGTGGCATTGGTGCAGACTACGACGTCTCGACTCCGCTGGTGGCCACTTTTGATGCCGAGCTTCTCGACGTTCAGCGCGCACCCGTTTGGAGTCGGGCGTTTTCGGATGCGTTTACCCTTCAAGGACTGGGCATATCGTCCTTCGACGGCACCATCGAACGCGCAGCTTTTTCGGCGTCAAGTGATCCAGCGGTGGCTTTCGGTCGTCGCTTCGCACCCGCCAGTTCCTTCGTGCTCTGGCTTCGCCAGGATTTGAGAGATTTGCTCTCCCAGACTGTGACGGCGAGGAGTCACGCGACCCGCTTCGAGCGATTGTCGAAACCAGTCTTCCACGACGAGCTGCCCGCGTTCTTGCTTCAGCGCACTGACTGCTTCAATAGACCCGCTGCCTCGGGTCAGAAGTGTGAGGAGCTGTTGCCGAGCCCTGAATGCCAAGCGGAGGAGCTAATGCGGCTCGTTTCTCGGTACCACACGACGCGAAACCCGCATCTGTTGGCGGAGTTGACCGACACTGGCGCTCCGTGCGGCCTGGCCTTGGTCAAGCCGCCGAGCGGTGATGTCTGGTGGTTTGCGTGGTCGAGCTACCCAGAGCGAAGTCATCGGGTGGACTACCTCTTCCCGATGACGCGACGTCTGTGGTCGCAACAAGCCGCTGCCGTGGAGACGACAGACCTCCAGGCACTGTCGCAGTTGCCGCTCAGCCCTCTGATTGTGAGGGAGCCGTGACTCGCCTCGCCGCTGTGATCTTGCTGAGCATCGCCATGCTGGCGGCGTTGTGGAGCGTGCGTGACTTTGATCCGAGCCTGCAGCCTAGCGACGAGATCCTCGCCTACGAGGTCACTCAACAAAGCGCTGTCTCCGTGAGCATCCCTGGCGGCGTGGATAGAGTGCTCATCACGACCTGGTTGACGGTTCCAATTGGTGCCTCGGACACGGACCACACGTACGGGATCAAGGGCGAACTCTTCGCCTTTGATGGGAAGCCTCTGGCAGAACGCGTTTTTTCGACGCGCAGCCGAGTAAGCGATGTGCCTGACGGGGCCAGTTTACCCGCCGCGCGTTTGGCAGACGCGAGTTCGTGGGTGTGTCAGCCTCGGAGCTTTGAGCTACCAGTATCAGAACTAGTCCGCAAGGCAGGGATCTTGCGCGTTAGTCTGTCCCCGACATCGGGACCGAGTGCCCGCGTGTTGTTGAGGCTGACCCACGCCGTCGAGCGCGGCGAGATCGAACGGCGTCTGGTGGAACGCGCTTTGAGCGCTCGGGAAATCGAGCGCATCATGGCCCGCCGGTCGAGTCTTGGTTTCTTCGACATTCCCCTGGAACGGCGAATGGATGCGCTGTCAACCTGGGAGCGTCGTCTGACGGCTCAAGGTCGCGCCGGGCGCGACTACTTCACGCGGAGGCTCTTACTCGGCGGGGCCGAAGGTGGCGGTGACCATGAGGCCTGGCGCGCGCCGGGCCACTGGACTTCGAAGGAACGCCGGCTGGCCCTGAATCTCGAGGGGAGCGCTGAGCTGCGGGTCAGCGCAGAGCCCGGTACCGTCGTGTTGCTGCGCGATGGCATGGAAGAGCCGTCTTCCCACGTGGTGACGGCTTCTGGGTACGTGGACCTGTCACTACCCGAAGGGGAACTGAGGAGCGTCGAAGTGTACTCCGAGGAGCTCCGGGAACTGGCGTTGAGCTCGCCTCGGGGAGCGGAGTGGCGCTGGGTGACATCCCGCAGCGCGCGGGTGATCGCTGACCGCTATGAGGTCGTTCCCGACTTTCGGCGCCAAACCCACTATAGCTTGGACCGCTCGGAGCCCGTGGTTTTGGAAATGCCCAAGACGCAGCGAACAGTTGGCCTGAGCGTGCGTTCCGTCGTTGACGATGAGTCCTCAGCCCAACAAGCTACCGTCGCGGCAACCTGGCGGGACGCGGAGGGACAAGCCGTGTCGACAGCGCGCCACGCGAGCGTGTTGGAGCGTTCTTCGTTCGAGACGGCGGGGGAGCAAGCCGTGACTGAGCAGAGTGTCGCACGCCTATTGGTTCCAGAAGGTGCCGTGCGTCTGGAATTGTTCGGTTCGACCGATACCATCGTCGCGCCGTTCGTTGACGAACCCGGTGTTCTCGACCCGAAACCGTTACCGCCGTACGACCGACAACCACCTGAAACGATGGCGTGGCGGAACGAACCTTGGGAAACAGCGCCGGTGGCGGCGGTTGCCCCCGACAACGTCGAGGCATTGCGTCGGGGCCAGCGTGTCGTTTCCGTGGTGCGCCAGGTGAGGCTGGAGCCACTATCCGGGCTGGGCGAGACAATCGCCGAGCGGGTGCTCGAGCCGGCTTCCGCCCCCACGACGCGCGCGTTGCTTCGGCCCGCCCACTTCTTGGTGGGATCGGCGTTTCCGAGCAACGGCTGGGTTTGGGTTCCCCCAGGTGAACGTTCTGTGCGCCTCGAGGTGCCAGACCATGGGAGCGTGCCGTTCATCTATCTGACGGATCCGCGAGCGCTGGGGGGGCGCTTCGTTCTGTCGGCTGACGGCGAGGCAGTACTCCAGCAGCCCGTTGTCGTCACTGACGCACAAGGCGTCGTGGAACTCCCCACGGGACCCGCTGACTTCTCGTTCACTGGGCTGGGCGCGGAGGGGGTCTTGCTACTCAAAGCACCACCTGTCCAACCGGCGACCGTCGTCAAGCGCCAACGAGTCTACCGCTTGGAGCGGGGCCGTTCTCTTGCGTTTCCGTTCTATCGCCGAGCCGGGGAGCTGTTGAGCATTTCGATTCTCGTTGCCAGTGGTGCCGAGGGCGACCGTTCCCTACGAGTGACCCATCGCGTGGATGGCGGACAACTGGAGACTCACCAGGCGTTCTTCAGGCGTTCGACCGAGGCGAACGGGACGCACGAGCTGAGCGGCCCTCCCGTGGCTCGTGGTTTCGTCTGGACGCGAGGTCAGAATCGGAAGATTGCTGCTGACGCAGATGCGCTCCATCGACTCGTCATTCGTTTGGGAGACGACCTGAGCGTTGGTCAACACAAGGTCGAGATTGCTGTGCCCCACCGAGCTCTCGTTAGTGCTGTTTGGATCCGCGCGGTGTTGGTTGGTAGTCTGATTCCCCCCACAGAGGGAGGACGCGCACGATGACTGTACACGCTGAACCAAACTGCCAATTGGGAAACGACGAATGAACCAACAACGCGCTATGCCATTGGCGCTCTGCGCCGCCCTGATTGGCTGCCGCGAAGAGGAACGCAAGCCACCGACGCCGCCTCCGGCGACAGCCGAGGTCCAAGTGCCCTCGAAGCCTGAACCACCCGGGGAGAGCAAGTTGCTGCCAAAGAGACTGAACGACCTGCGCCGTGCCAAAGGTGACTACTCTGCGCCCACCGATGAACAGCTCGAAGTCTATGAGAAGTGGGTCTCTCATCTCACCTACTCGATCGAAAAAGAGCGCTTACCAGCGAGGGGTGCGCCCGACGGGTTCGTTGGGACATTCACCGAGGGTGGCAAGATTTGGCTCGTGGGTGAGCAGACAGGTAATCGTGGAGCAGGCGCTCTGGCACTCAGGCTCAACGCTAAACAGAACGTCGTAGTTCAGGCGCCGCACACGTTTTTCGACCAGGGGACGCTGCCGCTAGCGCTGACGATGTTCGATGAGTTGAACGCTCGCGCATTGATGCTCAACACCGTGCATCGGGCTGGCGCTCGAGGCACGACCGCGGAGCGGGCGAAGCGAGTGCGCAGCGGCGAGGCGGAACAAGACCTGGCCCACCAGGAGAAGACCTACTTCCAGACAGCACACCGCACGTTGGTCAAACGTTGGAAGGATGCGGTGTTCGTACAACTGCACGGTTTCCGTGACGAACAGGTGCCCGGGGTCTCCGTCATCGTCAGCGCGGCAAACACCAAGCTCGATCCTGTTCCCGTCGCCCGCGCTCTCAATGAGATGCTCGGCGCTGGATCGGCGCGAGTCTACCCGGAGGAAGTGAAGAAGTTGGGCGGCACCACCAACGTACAAGCGCAATACAACAAGTCCAAAGACCGAGTCTTCTTGCACCTCGAAGTGTCGACGTCGATGCGTAAGCGCATGGAGCGACAGGAAACCCTCCGCCAGGACTTCTCCAAAGCCGTAGCCCGCGCTTTGCTGCTCGACTGAAACGCATCATGAAGTCTTGGCTAGCAGCCGTGTTTCGAAGTCTCGCTAGATCGCGGCGGAGAATGAGTTCTTTTCAAGAGCGCCCGGGTTACGGGGTGGGGCCACGGCGCGGAGCGCTGGGGCGGGGTTCTTGTCAAAAAACCCGAGAAAGACAGAGCGGACCGGCGAAAAAGGGGCTTCTGCGGAGGGGGCCGCCCGCCCTCACTTTCGGGGGCGGGAGGCTTCCGGAGCGCCTTTTTCGCCGGAATCTAGCTACGCCGAGGTGGCGCCTCGTCATGGGGACTTGGCTACTCGTACCCCTTCTCGCGGCGGAGCCGAGCGCTCCAGCACGGACGTTGTGGGGCCCACCCGGGCAGCTGCGCTCGTTGTCTTGGAGCAGTGACGCTGCTCAGGCGGAGGCACAAGATTGGGCGCTGCATGACCCGTCGGACGAGCTAACGCTGGCGCCGGGGAGGCTGTTGCTCGTCCCCGTTCGATTGGGGCAGCTCGTCGAGGTGAGTGCAGAGGATTTTCAAACGGCCTTCGTCTACGGCAGTCTGGAAGAGCCCGATGCTGTGCTGTGGCGCACTCCAGCGGTCGGGCGCGAGGTGTTGAGAGTGCCAACTTGGGGCTATCCACGCTTCGTGGGAATTCGGGTGACCCAGGAGCATCGGGTGCGAGTTCGTGTGGCGGTGCCAGTTCGGGACCAGCTGGCGTTCCATCGCTTGGACGCCGAGATGCAGCGGGTGTTGAGGACGCGGGGGGTGTCGGCTCCATCGTTGCCCGATGGCGATGGGCAAGACCTGCTGGATGCGCTCTTGGTACAGCGCGACATCGTCTTCCAGGCCTTGGAAGGGGTACACCGATCCCGCCGCGACGAACTCGAGCGCGCTGCCGTGTATTGGTTGGCCTCCAGTTGGCTCTCGGAGTCCTACACGATTCGGCCGCTCTTGCGACCCTACTTCTTGGAAGACGACCTCTCGGTTGAGGGAGGGGTCACCTCCGAGACGGATGATGAAGGTACAGAGTGGTACGAAGTGCCCGCGGGCGAAGCGCTCAGCTTTGGCACAGAGGCCGACGTCCTGCGCCTCGCGATCAGCGCCTGGGCGGGGGAAGATGCCCACTACCAGATTCTTCAGGGAGAGGAGCTCGAGTCCGAGCAGGTCCGGGTCATTCCTGAGCGCAGCATGTTGCAGGACCGCTGGACGCCTCCACGAAGTACTCGCGTCGTTTTGCGGGGAGGCGCGGACGCTCGCCTGGTAGTCCGAAACGGGCGCGTGAAGGTGTCCGCCACCGCGGTAGCCGCACAGGTTGGGCTGTTCGAGGCGGCGCAGGCTCGCTCGCCAGCGAGATTGCTAGACGCAGCTTTGCAAGAAATCGGCGATGGGACCGAGGTTGAAGCACAATTGCTTCGGTTACTCGTATTGGATGAACGACTGGGATCGGAAGCGAGTGGGGACCGCCTCTGGAGGCTACTCGAGCGTGAGAAACGACCCGGTGTTCGCGCGCTCGTGTACAGCGCGCTTCTGCCTCGTTTTAACGACCAGCAGGCAGTCGCCGAGCAAATCGCGGACTTTTGGAAGGCCACTCTTAGTGTTTCGTTCGAGCAAGCGACGATCCTCCGCCATTGGGTATTGGGGCGCATCCATGCCGCGCGCGATGTGCCCCCTGTCGACCCCTCGAGCTATGAGTCGCTGCGCGAACTTCTGATGGCGGGTAGTGGCGAAATGGATGCGCCAGTCGCGTTGACCCACCGCGCCTTGGTGCAGCTGCTGCTACCTCCCAGAGACGGCCTACGCCCAACCACGGCCGCCGCACTCGAAGAACGCGCGGCCGCCGCGCCCCATCGGGCAGACTATCGTCGACTGGCGCGAAGCTTTTGGAGACGGGTTTCGCCGTGGACCACACTCGACCTCACCGAGCCTGGGCCCGGCGAGTTGCATTGGCAAGTACCTCGGCCCGAGGTTGGTGAAGAGTTGTGCGAGCTCGAGGGTTCGGTGGGGCTGCGTTGGACCCAGCTGAATAGCGACATCCAGCGTTTCGACGTCGCCCCAGCTGTTGGCACTCATGTCTCCGTGCCTCTGTTGCCATTGCCGAACGACTCGGCTGCGCTCCCGGCGGACAGCAAGGTGGCGATATCGGATACGGAAGCTTCGGTATTGTCCGTCGCGGGGCGCACATCGCGAGTGCTGCTCGCTGCGGGGACTTACGATTTTTTCGTCCCTCGCGGGCCCCCCGTCGTCGCGCGTATCCCGCGCACTGGGCAGGCGCCGTGCGACTCGCTCTACGAAGCTCGCAGGTGGCATGAAGTGGATGGCAAGATCACGCTGCCGCTACCGGCCGGTGACACGCCCACGGTGGCGAGCATCGTGGTCGACCCAGAGTCGCTGCCCACAGGTGGCGCGGAGCTAAGCTTGCGCGCCGGAGCCATCGAGCATCTCGCGGACATTCGGCGTCCGGCCACCGGTGCCGTCGAGATCGCTGTAGCACCTGGGGAAACGCAGCTCGAGCTGCAGAGCACTCATCGCTTGCTGGTGCGGGTGCGAATTAGGCAACATCGGCAGGGAGGCCCCGGCACCCCCGAGGACAAGCCCGAGGCAAGGGATACGAAGCCACGCCTCGTCAAGCTAGAGCGGCTGCGTCTCCTCGCAAGGGAGTCCCGAAAGCTCGAGACCATGGAAGCGTTGAGTCGTCTGCGCACCCGACGAGCCAGACTGCTGCAGCAGCTCGGCTATGGGCGCCTAGCCTCCGTGGACGCGTCCCGCCGCGTCCCGGCAGCCCCAGCCATCAGCCACGTCGACCTGCCCCCAGGCGAGGTGTGGCTGCCGCATCGTGACGACAAAGTCATCGTGGCGACTCGCCCGGCACGTCTGCCGTTGATGCCCACGGACCTGGCGCAGTCACAGCTCGTGACGGTGCAAAGTCAATTGCTTCGTCGGCAAGATGTCGCAGCGTTGCACACGTTGGATCGAGCGGGGGCGCAACACACGCGGGGCCGGGGGGCGCAAACCCTGGCCATACTGCTTGAAGAGCAAGGAGACGTTGCGCGCTCCGCGGCGCTCTACGAGGCGATGAGCGAAGTCGTGCCTGCAGCCGAACATTTCGCGGCCGCCGCGGAAATGCGAACGGCCCAGGCTATTGCCCAAGGAGATCTCGGGCTGACTGAGCGAGCCCACTACCTGGCGCGTCAAGCAGCGGCATTGGGGGCTCGTGAGGTCACTTTGCTGGCCCCGTTTTCCGATAGTGTACGCTGGCAGGCCCCCAGTCTATCCTCATTGGGTAAGGGCGTCGTGCGCCTCGACGTACGTGGGGACAATCCGCGAGCTCACTCCGAAGCCAATCAGTTGCGCGCTGCACTGATCGACAAGCCGGAGCAATCGCGTTGGCTTTCCGAGCGCTCTGCTCTCAGCTTGCGCCCCTTGAGAGGAAAGCAGTTGCGGGTGAACACACTTTGCTTTCTCCAGCAGGGGCCTGTCGAGGCGTGCCAAGCACGCCTCGAAGTGGATGGCGAAGAGCTTTCCTGCACGAAGAGCCAACGCGAGCCGATGCACCTCGCTACTCGACCGCAGTCCTGTGAGTTCGTCGTCTCTGACAAGGCCCAGCGCTTGCGCCTCTTGTTGCCACGGGCGGGTGATCCGGTAGGTTGGTACTCCGTTGAGGAATTGGGCATCGCTGGGCCGAGCGTCGTGCCAGAGCGCCATTCTTTCGCCCGTATCTCGCCCGATTCTCCGATGGAGATCCAAGTCATGGCGCCGACAGTCGTACGTCTGCGGGCTCGGGCCCTAGGAGAAGCCGAGGCTACCCTGGATGCGATTTCTACGGCTAGCGTGTTCGGTAGTGAGCCGCCTGACGAAGTGCTCGGTGCAGCGCAGCGTTGGCACCTGACGTTTCACGACGAGATCGACCCTCACGTCGAGCTGCCTGAGGCGACAGAAGGCGTGCAGTATGAGGTCAGCCAATACCTGGTGGTCGAAGGCAAGGGCCTGAGAACGCTGATCGTGACGCCTTCGCGAGAAGGTGTACTAGTCAAGCCGGAGCTTCCACTGATCGTGCAGCCGCCGAGTCGGCCAAAGGACGAGAGTGAAGAAGTGAGTGCCGCTGTCGAGAAGCCGTCGCCTTGGACGGGTTTCGATTTTCCGCCACCCGGAGAGCGCCCAGATGAGTTTCCTCTGACACTCAGTGGCGATCTCAGCGTGGTCGACCGTGACTTGGCCGAGTCGGATGTCGACGCGCGCGATCGCTACGCGCAGCTGATGATCAGTCTGCGCCAACAATTGCTGGAGAGAGGCCTGTGGGCGAGTGTGGGCCTGTTTAATCGTTTGCGTGACGGGCCGGGTAGTTTTGGTCTGGACCTCATGACCTCGTTGAGTGCCAGCGGTTATGCACCCGGCGGCTATGCGCGTGTGCGAGTTACTACGCAGCCGCTACGCGGGGGGCTGGCGATGGGAGCGCGAGGCACGCTGGGTGTCTACGAGTCGTTACCGATGTCGCCGCGGTGGACACTCTTGCCAGGCGCGGCGCTTACGCTTCGGCATTCGGACCCCGTGATGTTAGGTGAACGAGGTGCGGATCGCGACGTGGCGTCCACCTACGCAGACACCCATCCCGTTTCCTTGGACTTGCTCGCGACCCTCGCCAATCGCCCGTACTACGACACTCGAGGTCGTTACGGAGCCGCGGTGCGCCTGAACCCCGATCTTGCAGCGGTGGATCGAGCTGAGCTCACCGCTCGAGTCGATTGGGTTGGGGGCGCTGGGTACAGTCCCTGGATCCAATGGGAGTGCTCGTTTGGTTACCGTCCCCAGAACGACCTGCGCACGGACCCATTCTTTCGTGTCTGGACGGCACCGAGCGCGACCGTGTGGCGCTGGTTGGTCGGGGGTGGGCGGTTACGCGCAGCCCTATCGCTGGGCAGCTACATCGATATTCCGCTTCGAGAACGTCCGCTTTCGTTCTTTGGCGCGCTCGGCGTGGGTTACGATTACATCGGAGCCCGTGGTCTGAGGGACTATCGCCCGCTCGAGCGGATCCATCGTGCCCGCCTGGAGGAAGGATCACGTCGCGTGAATACCGCGCCAGCACCGAGTGATGCGTACTGGAAAAGCGACGACGAGTCTGACTCCGAGGATCCCGAGGAGGCGCCGTGAGGCCGCGATTCGACGTCAGCGCGACGATCGCCGCTGCGTTACCGATGCTCGAGAGCCAACTGCGCGAGTCCGCCGTGGCCTCGGTGTCGTTGCGTGCCCGCACGTTGGCGGCAAACGAATTGGAGGATGAGGCAACCCTGGCGGTCGCCCTGGCACGGGTCGCGGTCTCCGCAGCCACGTTCCAAAAAGCGGCGGCCGCAAACGCAGGGGGCCCAGATAAGCGACGCGGCAGCGTGGCTCTAGAGTTGGAACGCCTGAACGAAGCCGATCGGCAAGACCAGGCCCTCGTTGCGCTGGCCGCGGCGTGCGGCATCGTTCGCGCGTTCGCGGCGGATCCCGACGCTTTCCTGGAGCGCCTGGATACTGACACGCTGCTGGAAAGGGCTCTGATGTTGGCGCGACCCGGGCACGACCGACTGGTGCGCGAGCGTGCTCTCGTACTGGCGACGCTCACGTTGCACGCCGTGCCTCAACACGAGCGGCAACTGAGCGTCGGCGTGTCCGCGCTCCGTGAGCTCACGGCCTATGCACGGGGACAGGGAGCGACTGGGTTCGTTCGCAATGAAGCGCTCACCGTGGCGGTGATGGTCCTCGGAAATGAAGCGCTTCCCCTGCTTCGGGAGCAGTTGCAACAATTCGATGTGCGGGACTCGATGTTGCTCCGATATCACGCGGTTTGTCTGATCCCGCAGACTCGCATGCCTACAGACGCGAAGGTGCACTTGGCCTGGTCTGTCCGAGTCGATGAGAGCGAACACGTGCGACAGGGTTTGGCCAAGACCTTGCGTCAATTGGCGGTACCGCGGTCGTACGAACTGCTCGCCGAACTCGTCAAGATCGACTCCTCACCCAGAGTGCAAGGCGCCGCTCTCTTGGAGTTGTTGGACGCGGCGACCGTTGACGCGGCTGCAGAGCGATTGCTCCACCAAACCCTGGTCTTCGCCTGTGGCGGAGGCGAACTATTGCGTCGCGCCGCCCTGTTCGTCTGCGAGCGCTTGCTCCGGGTCGGTCCGATTGACATCGACGAACCTCTCGCTCGAGCCATCGGTGAGATGATTCAGGGGTCGAGCGTCGAGCTCGCTGAGCAGGCAGCGCTCTTGATTCGCGCGGCTGAGGTGCGGCAAGAACGGGCGTTGTCCGAGCTGGACGACAGCGTCGCCAAAGCAGCGAGTGCACTGTCTGAGGGCCAGGCGGCGGAAGTTCCCGGCACAGAAGACGTCAATCGGACTCATCTCGAACGAGTTCTGTGTGTGCGGGGGGCGAACGATTTGCCGCTGGCACTCCGCTATCGACGTCAGCGGCCCGTGCGTATCCTCCGTGGGGAGCGCCGGCGCTCCCGCGTGTGGCGTTTGCTGCACGAGCTGAGCCACCCCGCGCCAGACAAGCGCCAGAATTACCTGCATGCTCACGCTCGTACGGATGCCTCGGATGTGGTGAGTGTCCCCTTGCGCCTGGCCGAAGTAACGCCCACGAGGGTTCCCGGAGAGCGACGGATTTTTTCGGGTCAGAGTTGGGGTGGGTTCTTGCCTCGTGTGGATGACGTGTTGTTCGCTTGTGAGGCAGGTCGTCCCAGACGACTGCTCACGGTATTTGGGACGCTGGTGGTGTTGCCACCTGTCCGCTGGTTCAGCCGCTTGAGAGTGAGGCTGCTCCTGAGTTGGTACTACGGTACTCTGTCGGAACTGCGGCAACGCTCCTTGCGCGCCGGTAAGGACTCGGAGCGTCGAGCCTACGTGACCCGACTAAACCAGCTGGGGGTCGACTGTCGTTGGGAGGAGACGGAGATATCCGTCTCCAACGTCCAAGTATCGGTTCGCCCGAAGAGTGTCACGACCTACTTCGCTGCGGTGCCGTTGCCGATCACTCTGTGGATTGAAGACGCCATTCAGTACGTGTTGCTGCCGACGGGCAACACCGCTTGGCACCTGGCAGTTGTTGTCTGGTTCTTGCTGACCGTGATGATCATACGCTCCGCCTGGACGCTCACTCGTTTCGAAGGGTCACGCCGCGCTATACCGTTGAGTCTCGGAGGCTGGGGTAGTCGCGGAAAGAGCGGTACGGAGCGCCTGAAGGCGGCGCTCTTTCATGCTCAGCACTACGACGTAGTCTCGAAGACGACGGGCTGCGAAGCCATGATCATCGTGGCACGTCGCGGTCAACCTGCCAGCGAGGTGTTTCTTTATCGCCCCTATGACAAGGCAACAATCTGGGAACAAGGACGGGTTGTGGAATACGCCCAAGCCCTGGGGGCGCAAGTCTTCTTGTGGGAGTGCATGGCCTTGCAGCCCGAGTTCGTCAACATTCTCAATCGAGAGTGGATGAAGGACAGCATCACCACCATCACCAATGCCTACCCGGATCACGAGGACGTAATGGGTCCCACTGGAGAAGACGTTGCTAGAACCATTGCGCAGTTCGTGCCCCAAGGTGGCGTCGTCATCTCCAGCGAAGAGCAAATGAAGCCGTTGCTCGATCAGGCCGCGGTTCAGAACGGCGCCAGGCTACTGGATGTGGGCGCCCTCGAAGCGGATCTTCTGCCCCGCGACCTGTTGTCCCGGTTTCCCTACGATGAACACCCCAAGAACGTCGCATTGGTGCTCCGCCTCGCAGAGCACCTCGGGTTCGACCGACAAAGGGCTTTGGTCGACATGGCTGACTTCGTCTTCCCGGACCTGGGTGTCCTCAAGACCTACCCAGCAGTCAAGCACAAGGAAAGAACGCTTCGCTTCTCGAACGGCATGAGCGCCAATGAGCGCGCTGGGTTCTTGTCCAATTGGCGTCGCCTCGGCTTCTCCGAGCACACGGCGGATGCTGCTCCAGAACGGATGATTGTGGCCGTGGTGAACAACCGTGCCGATAGAGTTCCGCGATCGCGCGTGTTCGCTGAGTTGCTCGTGCGAGACGCTACGGTGGATGCAATCGTCGTCATCGGTACCAACACGAAGGGGATGGCAAGTTTCATCTCCGAGGCCGTCTTGGAGCGCCAGCGAGAGATAGAGTGCACTCCCGGGGACGGCGCCGTCGAGCTAGTGGATGCCTTGTGGGACGAGTTGGGTGCGCCGAGAGACCAGCAAACCGTGGCGGAGCGGTTGCGCTTGTTGACCGCCGCGCTGCAGGTGGACGCTGATGTTGGCGGGATGTCGGCCGAGCTTTCCGAACTCGTCAAGACCCCCTTGGACCATCCCCGGGCACTGGCCTCGCGCGTCTTGCAGTGGGCAGAAGGCGCTGCCCAGAAGATGGCGTCGGGTGAAGGGGGGTGGAGCTATTCGGCAAACCGTGAGGAACGAACACGGGAGTTGACGCGCCATCTGCGAGTCTTGGTTGAACCCTGGTGTGAGCGACACGTGCTCTGCCGGTGGGTGGAGGGCGCCCAGCCGAGTGTTGCGACTGCGGCGCTGCGCGAACTGTTCGAAGCGCGGTTCTCGAGCAGGCTCTTCGTCCTTTCCGACAGCGATGCCACGGGCGACCAGGTGATCGATTTCGCGGCGCGGCAGCTGCTTCCGGGCCTGAACTACGAACTGCTCGGTTGCCAGAACATCAAGGGTACCGGACTCGACTTCGTCTACCGCTTCACTTCGCTGGAGCGGGTCGTCAATTGGTTGCGTTTGCTCGAAGAGCGTCCGGAAGACCGACACGCGACGCTCATGCTGTTGGGCAACCACGCCGACTACGGACTGTTCGACTCGGGGCTAGCATTGGAAGCCATCGGGCGCGCGCTGGACACAGCAGATCCACAATGGGAGCCACACCGGTCGGCCCTCGAGCGCCTCAGGGAGCGGCTCAGCGTGCTGCACAGGAGCAAACAGCAAGCGCTGACTGCGAAGCGCAAGCGTTCCGCCCTCTCAGTGGTGCTGGGCTGGATGGAGCCGTTTGTGGATCATCTCGACGCGATTTCACGCCACAAACGCGCTGTGCGCACGATGGATGAGCTGATCGCCGGTCGCATCACACAGGCCGTGGCAGTCGAACGCTTGCGCGATTTGACAGCGCGCCAAAAGGGCGGTTGGTTGGCGAAGGACGTGACGACTCTGTTCGCTCGCCGCGGCTGATGGAAACCTCACGCTTCTTCGGCTAAGCCCGCGTACCTCCCAGCGGATGACGGGTTCGCTCAGCGGTTGACCGTGAACTCGACTTCAGCGTCCCGCTTGACCTTCGTCCCCGCCTCCGGGTTCTGCTTCAGCACGACGTTGCTGGTCGTCTCGGCCCACTGTACCCAGCGAATGGTCGCCTTGAGGCCGAGCTTTTCCAGCTCCAAAGAAGCCTGATTGGCGGGTTGCCCGCGGTAGTTGGGTAGCTCGACTTCGCCGAGGCCGGCAGATGCCTTGATGATGACGGTCTTGCCTTGCTCCAACGTCGCATTAGCGGCCGGCTTTTGGCTCAGGATTTTGCCTTCAGGGACTTTCTCGTCGTACTCAGGATCGGCGATGACGATTTCGTAGCCTTGCCCGGACAGCGCGTGTTTGGCCTCTTCCACGGTCATACCAGAGACATCCGGTACCCGTGGAGCTGCCTCCGCGAACGTGACGAGCACAGTCTGTCCGTGGTCGAGCTTCATGCCCGGGGCCACTGACTGCCGCAACACAGTGCCCGGTTTGGCATCGACCGAGACGACACTACCGCCGCGCATCATGACGAGCTTGGCGTTCTGTAGGCTGTTCGTTGCGCTGCCTTCGTCCAAGCCCTTCAAGTCAGGCACGACGCTCTGCACCACAGGTTCTTTCAGTACCCCGGTCTTCTCGATGACGAAGACGGTTGCAGTGGTGGTTAGAAGCGCCGTGACGATGGCGATGGACGCGATGGCTCCGTTGTTCATGTTTCCTCCCACTCCTTCGGTTGGTGCGTATCATGTCACCCATCGCTGTGGGGGCAAACTGAGCTGTCGCCCCGCCTTCCGCCCGCGTTTCAGTAGTCGTCGCTCACTGTGCGGGCCGGCGTCTCAGGGGCGTTGTGCCTGAAATTCACTGGTGCGCCCAGGTGGTCTTCGTCCACCGCGCGCCCGGCATCGGTCCAGCTTCGGGGCAAGTCCAGCGAAAGTGGCCAGGCGCAGGCGGTGGGTTTTCTAGTCAGGCGCGCACGAAACGCAGTCATCCCCGCTGCTTGCGGACGGCGGCACGCGGCACCATGTCTCCCATCCCAACGCCACCAGGCGCAACTCGTCCCGCCCCGCTGCCGTAGTGACGGGCACTGGGGCCTGAGCCGTCAAACGAGGCCTGCGTAGATGGTGATACAGCCCGGATGGTGATAGAGGGACCGACAGAACGAGCATGAAAAACGTCATCCTGCGTACGATCCTGCCGCTGATGCTCCTCCTCGGCGGGGGACTTGTGGCCCGCTTCATCATGACTCGAGCGCCGAGCGCCGAGCGGCAGCCGGTGCCCAAAGCGGTCCCGCTGGTAGAGCTTGTCGAGCTTTCCCCCGCCTCGAGGACGGCCGTCATCGAGGCCACCGGGTTGGTCACTCCAGCGACACAAATTAGTGTGATGCCTCAGGTTTCTGGGGAAGTTGTGTATGTGTCCAAGTCGCTCGTTCCCGGCGGGCACGTCAAGAAGGGCGAGCTGCTCGTGCGGATTGACCCACGAGACTACAAGCTGGCAGTCGAACAGCAGCAAGGAAACCTTCGGAGCGCGGAGCTGCAGGTCGAGTTGGAGCAGGCACAGCAGCAGTTGGCCCGCCACGAATGGTCCGTGCTCGGAGAGGATGGCACACCGTCTCCTTTGTTCTCTCGCGAAAGCCACCGAGCCGCAGCCGAGGCCAACTTGGGGGTGGGGCGCCGAGGCTTGGACCGCGCAAAGCTCAATCTGAGCCGGACTCAGCTGCGCGCGCCATTTGACGCCACCGTGGTGTCGGAAAGTGTCGACCTCGGGCAGGTCGTGGGACCATCGTTTCAGTTGGCGCAGCTGATGGGGACTGGTGAACTTTGGGTCATGGTTGGAGTTCCAGTTGCAGAACTCGAACTGCTCAAGATCCCCGGCGTCAACTCGGATGAGGGTTCACCAGCGAAGGTCGAGCAGCGCCTAGCGAACGGCAAGTCCATCGTCCGCAATGGTCACATCACGCGTCTGGTTGACAAGCTGGATGAGCGCACCCGCCGCGCACAAGTCGTAGTCAGCGTGGAAGACGCATTGAACCCCGCGCTGGGGTTGCCGCTGTTGGCAGGGGCGTACGTTCAAGTGGCTATCGAAGGGCTCGCTTTCGAGCGCGTGTTCACGATACCGCGGGAAGCCGTCTACGAAGGGAACGTCGTTTGGGTGGTCGGGGCTGACGGTTTGCTGTCGCGGCGTGAGGTGAACATTGCCTGGGGTGATGCCAAGCACGTTTATACGACCGCGGGGTTGGAAGCAGAAGACCGCTTGGTGCTGACCCGATTGGCCGCGCCGATACCGGGCATGCTAGTCAGACCCGTCCACGACGCGGCTTCCCCTGCCAGCGCTGAGGCGCCCGTGGCGCCTAGGGACAAGGATGCTCCCAAGCAAGGGGTCAACTAGGATGAGCACCGTGCCTCCGGAGGAGGAATACGTCAAGCAGGCCAAGGGTCCCATCGCCTGGATGGCGAAGAACTCCGTTGCGGCCAACCTGCTGATGTTCGTGGCACTCATCGGTGGTCTATTCGCCGTGTTCGGGCTCAAGCAAGAGGTCTTCCCGGAGTTCGAACTCGATGTCGTTTCCGTAACCGTGCCGTACCCAGGGGCGAGCCCGAGCGAAGTCGAACAGGGGATTGTGCTCTCCATCGAAGAAGCCGTCCGGGGTATCGACGGTGTCAAGCGAGTGCAATCTGTCGCCGCCGAGGGGGCTGGCAACGTCACGATCGAGCTCTTGCTCGGGGCGAACCCGGACAAGGTGGCAGCTGACGTCAAGAACGAGGTCGACCGCATACAAACGTTCCCCCTGGAAGCGGAAGAGCCGACTGTCAGCGTCATGTCGCGCAAGCGGGCCGTGATCTCACTGCTCTTCTCTGGTGATCTCGAGGAAAGAGTCTTGCACGAGTTGGCCGAACAAGCCCGTGTGCGCCTGTTGGAGGCCCCGGAGATCACTCAGGTCGAGTTGATCGGCGTGCGGCCTCTCGAGATAAGCATCGAGGTGCCGCGTCACAACCTCGAGGCCTATGGTCTGACGTTGGACCAGATTGCGGCTCAGGTTCGCACGGCCTCTGTCGAGATACCGGGTGGTGGTATCGATAGCAAGGCGGGGGAGTTGCTAGTTCGTGTGGCAGATAGGCGAACACGTGGGCGCAACTTCGCAGACATTCTCATCAAGAGCCCTCAAAGTTCTGACGAGATCCGACTCGGTGACATTGCCAAGATCCACGACGGCTACGAAGAAACCGACCAAGCAACCTACTTCAACGGCAAGCCTGCCGTTCGCCTGACCGCCTACCGCGTGGGCGACGAAACGCCCATCGACGTGGCCAAGGCAGCGAGAGCAATTGCCGCGGACTTGGACGATGAGCTGCCAGACGGCGTGAGCGTCACCATTTGGGACGATGACTCCGAGTTGTTGGCCTCCCGCATCGATCTGCTGGTGCGCAACGCCAAGAGCGGTCTGATCCTGGTGCTCATCACGCTTGCGCTGTTCCTCCACCGCCGCCTGGCGGCCTGGGTGGCTGTCGGCATTCCCATCTCGTTCCTGGGCGCGTTTGTACTGATGGGTTCGATGGGCGTCTCCATCAACATGATCACGCTATTTGCGTTGATCGTAACGCTCGGCATCGTGGTGGACGACGCCATCATCGTGGCGGAGAACATTCACAAGAGACGCAAGGATGGGTACGGACCATTGGCAGCGGCCATTGCGGGTGCGCGCGAGATGATGGTGCCTGTCACGTTCTCCATCCTGACGACCTGTGCCGCGTTCGCTCCCCTGGTTTTCATTCCGGGCGTGCTCGGCAAGATCATGCGACTGATCCCCATCGTCGTGATAGCTGTCCTGGCGATATCCCTCGTCGAATCATTCTTCGTGTTGCCGGCTCACCTCGCCCACGAGTCCAAGCCGGACAGCCTTTGGGGGCGCACGTTTGCTCCGTTCTTCAACTGGCTGTTTGGCCCGTTGGATTGGATACAGCGGCATGTCAGTGCCGCCTTGGACTCGTTCATCGAACGCATCTATCGCCCGTTGCTGAACCTGCTCCTTGTGTGGCGCTACGCCGTCGTCGCGTTTGGCGTGGCGAGCCTGATGGTGTGCGGCGCCCTGGTCAAGAGCGGCGTCGTACCCTTCTCGTTCTTCCCTGCCATCGAGGGTGACATCGTCACCGCCAACGTTCGATTGCCCTATGGCACGCCTGTCGAACGAACGACAGAGGTTGCCGAACAGCTACAGCAGGCCGCGACGAAGACCCTCGAGGAGTTCGGAGGCACACACGTGGCTCGGGGCATGGTTACCGGCGTGGGCCAGGCTGCACGCGGTCGCGGCCCGTCAGCCTCCGCAGCATCCACGGGAAGTCATCTGGTCAATGTCGAGCTCGGTCTAGTCCCAGGCGCCGAGCGAGACTTCTCGAGTCAGAGCTTCGCGGACGCTTGGCGCAAGAATCTGCCGCCCCTGGCGGGAGTGGAGGCCCTAGTCATCAGTGCCACTTCGGGCCCTGGAGCGGGCAAGGCAGTCGAAATCGAGCTTTCTCACCGCGATCCGAAAGTGCTCGCGCGGGCATCGGGGGAGTTGGCAGAACGCCTCGGCGAGTATCCGGCACTGACGAACATCGACAACAGCTACTCCGCAGGCAAACCACAGCTCGACTTCCGGCTCAAGCGTGATGCGCTCAGCGTCGGCTTGACCAGCTCTGACATCGCCCGAGCACTCCGCTCCGCGTTTTTCGGCGCGGAGGCGCTGCGAGAACAACGGGGACGCAACGAGATCAAAGTGCGGGTGCGCCTGCCCGAAGAGGAACGGAGCTCGGAGTACGACCTCGAACAAATGACCGTAGCCGCTCCGGGGGCGGGGTTTGTGCCCCTGATGTACGTGGCAGACTTTTCACGGGGGCAAGCCCCAACAGCGATAACCCGTGAGGAGGGGCGGCGTACGGTGAACGTTGGGGCTGAGCTCAAGGTGGGGGAAAAATCCCCTCGCGCGGTTCTGGAGTCTCTCGAGAGTACCGTGCTGCCGGAGCTCCGTGCCCACTATCCCGGCCTCACCGGCAAACCTGTTGGACAGCAGCGTGAGCGGGCCGAGAGCTTCAGCACGCTCGGACCCAACTTCGTGTTCGCGCTGTTCGTCATCTTTGCTCTGCTCGCGATTCCGTTCAAGAGCTACGCTCAGCCGTTAATCGTCATGACAGCGATTCCATTTGGGGTGCTGGGTGCAGTGATTGGGCACATCGTGATGGGGTTTGGGCTCAGCTTCATCAGCGTTCTTGGTATCATCGCCCTTTCCGGTGTCGTAGTGAACGATTCACTCGTGTTGATTGACGCCGTCAACAAGTACCGCTCTCAGGGCCAGGGGGCTTGGGAAGCAATCGGTAATGCAGGGGCCCGACGCTTGCGACCGATCCTATTGACTTCGTTGACGACGTTCTTCGGCCTGTTGCCGATGATATTCGAGACGTCACTGCAGGCGAGGTTCCTCATCCCGATGGCTATCAGCCTCGGCTTTGGCGTGCTCTTCGTCACCTTCATCGTGCTCTTGCTGGTACCTTCGCTCTATCTAATCGGTGAGGACTTCCGCAGTCTATTGCGCCTCGAGGACGACGCGAGCGCACACGCCCCGCATCCTGCAGAATAGGTCCACACAAATCGGCGTCTTGGCGCACCCGACCGCCGAGTTCACGCTGCGTCGATGCGTCTCATCACGCGCTGAATCAGCGGTTTGCTCGGTAAGGGAATGACCCAGGAGATCGCCTCGACAGTGATACGCTCCCCATCCCCGCGGATGTGCTCGAAGGTAAACGGATCGGAGAACGATTGATCCGCGACCCGCTCATAGACGGTCTTCAACTTGGCGCGGTCGTCGGCTGAGTGGAGTTCCCACACGGGGCGGTTGTGCATCTCTTCGGCGGGGTGACCCAGCAATTCCACGGCTTTCTTGTTGGCTAGTCTGACCAATCCCGTTCCCTTGTCGATGAGTAGGATGGCCGTTCCGGCAACATCCACGATGGTGAGGAAGTCCCCGACTTGAGTAGCTTGTCGATCGACGGCACGTGAGTGGTCTCGGGAGATCTCAGCCCGCGCCCAGCGCCTTTGGTCCTCCTCCGTGTTGGGAACGAGACGCGGCACGGCGCTGGGCTTGCCGTTGTCCATGGCGACCATCGTCAGAAAGCAACTGTTCGTGTGCCGTGGGGGTCCGGCTCGCAGGTCCTTCGCCTCCACCCGAACGCCCACTTGCATCGATGTGCGCCCGGTGTAGTTCACCTGAGCATGCATGGTGACCAGGTCGCCGACATGCACCGGATGCTTGAACAACACGCGGTCAACGGAGAGCGTCACGCAGTACTTGCCGCTGTAATTGGAGGCACAAGCGTAGGCGATTTGATCGACGAGTCGGAGAATGTGACCGCCGTGGATGTTGCCGGCAAAGTTGGCCAGCTCCGGCGTCATCAGTGTCACCGTGCTCAGTTGTGAGTCCTGTGGGCTCATGGTGGCTTCTTTTTTCGTCTCTTCTCGTCCTGCCATGGGGCGTCCTGTCGCTGGGATCCGAAAGCTCCAGTCGTCATTACTCTGCACAGGTTCAGATAGGCTCCAATTTCGCCCCCGAAGACGAAACACCCCGTCGCATTCTGCGCGGTTCCGTGCCATGTCTCACCCATGCTTCGTCCCGGTCGCTACGGTTTGGCTGTCTGGTTGCTTGGTGTGGTGGGGCTCGTCGTTGGGCAATTCGTACTGTCGTGCAACGAAAATGAATCGGAGTTGACCAAAGAGGTCCTGGAGCAGCCAGTCACGATACCGAGCGCCGGCCGAAGCGCGCCGACTTCATCGGGGCAACCTTCGGCGCTGCCAGCCAATGAAATGCCCAAGGACGCAGCTGCTCTGCGGGTGGCCCTGGGACAAAAGCACTACGTGAAGTACTGCGCTCTGTGTCACGGGGCTTCCGGTGAGGGTTACGTCGCAGACAATGCGCCCTCGCTAGTCAGCAAGACGTTCCTCGAGAGTGCCTCCGATGGCTTCCTGCAGAGGGCGATCCGGATGGGGCGTCCCAATACAGCGATGGCGGCCTACGGTGACGTGCGTGGCGGACCGCTCTCGGAACCCGATATCAGCGCAATCGTCGCCTACCTGCGAACTTTGGGTCCAAAGTACACACCGTTGCGCGCCTATCGTGTTCGGGGGGATGCGAAGCGCGGTGAGGAACTGTTCGCGGCTCAATGTGGGAAGTGTCACGGCGACGAGGAGAACCGCGGCAATGCACTATCACTTCACAACCCCGAGCTGTTGGCGTCCGCGAGCCCGGCGTTCTTGAAGCACGCGATACTGAACGGTCGTGCGCCAACTCCGATGCCGGCATTTCGTGGACAGCTGACCGAGTCTCAGATCGACGACATCATCGCTTGGCTCAAGGGCATTGCGCCCGCCGAGCCCGCATCGCCACCCGTGCAGAGCCCAACGGTGCCGAAAGATTTGCCAATGGTCATCAACCCCAAAGGCAAGCCGCCGACTTTCAAGCTGCGCGCCGACCGATTCGTCAGCGCGCTGAAGGTCAAGGAGGCGCTGGGGCAAAAGCGGCGCATGATCATCATCGACGCGCGCTCAGCGGCAGACTGGATCCAGTTTCACATCCCCGGTTCCGTGCCCATCGGTTACTACGAAACGGACCGGCTGAGTCAGGTCCCGAACGATGGAACGTGGGTCGTGGCTTACTGCGCGTGCCCGCATCATGCCTCCGGCGCCGTTGTGGATGCTTTGCGGCGCAAAGGCTACAAGAACACGGCGATCCTGGATGAGGGGATCTTGGAGTGGAAGAGGCGTGGGTATCCCCTGGCTGGGGAGGCAGCGCCGTCGACAGCTCCTGGCAAGGCGGCAACGAAGTCTGCGGGAGCAAACCGAACGCCGTCGCCGTCCAAGACACTTCGCCCCCCGAACACGCTTGTAAGCCCACCCGGCAAAACGTCTTCGCCCAAGGTGTCGCCGTGAGCCGTGGGCGGTAGCAGGTCACGCATGCGGAACGTGGTGGTGCCAGACGAATCCCTGCGAAACGTCCTGGCGGGCGGATTTCCCGATGCTCGGCTCGTGGAGTGTCTGGAGCTATCGGGCGGGGTTTCGGCAGGAGCCATCCTGTGTCGACTGCAATTCGTGAACAACGTAGAACGACGAGTGGTTGTGCGGCGCCCACAGGCATCATCCGTGACCGAGGCAGAACGGGGCATCCAGCTGGAGGCCAGCGTCCTTCGACTGGCCGCTGCTCATGGCATTCCGGTTCCAACGCCACGCTGGGTGGATCTGCAAGTACCTGCTATCGTGCTGGACTATGTCGAGGGGGAGCTGCAGTTCGCGCCCCCCGATCAACACGCCATGTTGCGCGAGTTTGCGCGGAACTTGGTAGCCATCCACAAGGTCGCCTCATTTGACGGCGAATCGGCTGCCTCATCTGACGACAAACCAGCGAGGCTGCGGCGGATACGGGATATGGCCGAGCAACTGGTCCTTCAGGATCCCCCGCAGTTCGACGATGGCTTGGACGAACCTCGGGTCCGAGCGGCGGTACGCTCGCTGTGGCCGTGGCGTCAGCATAACGCGAGTGTGCTGCTGCATGGGGACTACTGGCCAGGCAACGTGCTGTTTCGAGCTGGGAAGGTAGTCGCGGTACTCGACTGGGAAGAAGCGGCGTGGGGTGATCCACTGGCCGATATCGCGATTGCGCGGTTGGATGTTCTTTGGGCGTTTGGTCGTGAGGCGATGGTCGAGTTCACTCGCTGTTGCGAGACGATGGCACCCATCAACTGGACCCACCGTCCTCATTGGGACCTTTGGGCAGCGTTGCGCCCGATGTCACGACTCGCGGATTGGGCCCCGGCCTACGCCGGCGCGGCGATCCGGCGCCCGGATATCACCGCGGCAACGATGGCCGATGGCCATCGCTGGTTCGTCGCGCAAGCCCTTGCGGAGCTGGGGCTGTAGGTCCAACCCTAGAAGCCCGCCTCCAAGCTCACGCGTCCGCCTCGCGGCGGTCTCGACCCGCTCGCGGCTGCCCCTCCCATCCGCGGGCCCTTGGCCTAGCGCCGAGGCGTGAATGAAAAATCTTCGACGGGCTCTGAAACCGCCGGGGCTGTCTCACGTAGGAAAGGGCAAGGAGCCACCGAGGAGGTGGCGCATTCGTCCAACCGATACGGGGATACCGTCGCTCGCCTCAAACGGCGGCGCCGTACGGGGTGCGGGTGTCTACCAGGAAAGGGACCATCATGTCGCTGCTATCCATCGCTCAACGTGCGCTCTCGGGCGCCGCCGTCATCGTCGAAAAAGCGTCGTTCTTAGCGCCGCTGCTCGCCCGCCTCACCGTCGGTTATGTATTCATCGAGTCCGGCTGGGGGAAAGTTCACAACCTAGAGAATGTCACCGCCTACTTCATGGAGCTGGGCATCCCCGCAGCCGCCTTCCAGGCAGTGTTCGTCTCCTACACGGAATTGATCTGCGGCACGCTGGTTCTGTGGGGATTGCTAACGCGGCTGGCCGCCGTTCCCCTGATAGGAACGATGATCGTGGCCTTGATCACCGCCAAGGCAGAGGACATCAGCGGCGTGTCGGACCTCGTGGGCACCATCGAGTTCCTCTACGTGGTGCTCCTCAGCTACCTGGCGCTCGCCGGCCCAGGCAGCGTTGCACTGGACCAACTGGCGTTCGGCCGCTTGGGCGCGAGAAACCCGGGCCTGATGGCGCGTGCCGCTGGTCTCAAAGCGGTCTGAGCAACTGCGGCCTCGCCATCGGAGCAGGCGCGGGCCGACGCTACCCAAGCTCACACAATTTGACCTGGCCTGTTCCCAGGCCTCGACTTCCCAACAACCAACCCAACATCCAAACAAAAAGGACCAAACCAATGAACAACAAATCTCTCATCGCTGCTGCAGTCTCTGGAATGATGATGGGCGCTGTCGTACCCGCTTTTGCCGGTGACTTCGGTCCCTCCCACCTCGACAAGTCGGACTCAGCGGACAAGCACGCCTGCAAGGGCAAGGGCGGTTGCAAGTCTGCCAAGCACGATTGCAAAGGCAAGAATGCTTGCAAGGGCCAAGGCGGATGCAAGAGCGACAAGCACGAATGCAAGGGCAAGAACGCCTGCAAGGGCCAGGGCGGTTGCCACGGCTGAAACGACAGCCACACCATCCCCGGTATCTTAAGCTGCAACCACCCCCGCCGATCCCGGCCGCAGCGGCCACCTCGCTCCGCTTCCGGTGCTCGAAAACCGCTAGGTTTCCTCCGCGCCGGTTCTCGCAAGGCGGCCGCTGCGACCGGGCTTGACGGGGCCCGAGCCCTAAAATTCTGGCGATGGCAGCCCCACTGATGCGGACGCAGAGCGAGTTTCGACTCGACTCTGCGCCTCGCCTTTCTCGATAACCAACCTTTGAGTCATTCTACCCCGGGATTCATCATGCAACCGCGTTTTAACTTCACAGACTTGGGCATCGGAGTCGGACTCCGTACCGTCCACTACGAACACATTCTCGAAGAGGGACCCACCGTGGACTGGTTCGAAGTCCTGAGCGATAACTTCATGCACACTCGGGGTCGCCCCCTCGACTTTCTGGACCGTATCACCGAGCGCTATGCCGTAGCCCTGCATGGCGTCGGCCTTTCCCTCGGCTCGACCGATCCCCTGAACTTCGACTATCTGCGACAATTGCGTGACTTGGCGCGTCGCACGCAGGCACATTGGATCTCGGACCACATCGCGTGGACAGGGGTTGGCAGCGTCAACGGCCACGATCTGTATCCCGTCCCCTACACCGAGGAGGCGTTGAAACACATGATCGAGCGCGTGCGAATGATTCAGGACTACCTCGGCGCGCCCCTCGTGCTCGAGAACCCTTCCACGTACGCGAGCTTCAAGGGCAGCCTACTGAGTGAGACTCAGTTCATTCGCGCCCTGGCCGAGGAGGCTGACGCGGGCCTGCTGCTGGACGTCAACAACGTCTACGTAAATTCACGCAATCACCTGTTCGACCCGATGCAGTACTTGCGCGAGCTTCCGCTCGAGCGTGTCGTCCAGTTCCACGTCGCAGGGCACAGCGTGGTGGACGCGCCCCTCGGATTGACTGGGCCGTCGGCGCACCTCATCGACACCCACTCCGCACAGGTCGCAGCGCCCGTCTGGCAGCTCTTGGGTGAAGCCTTTCACTTGGGCGCCCGCGCCCCCGTGCTGCTCGAATGGGATGCCGACATTCCCAGTTTCCCCGAGCTTCTCGCCGAAGCCGACAAGGCTCGCGCCGTGCGCGATGTCAGCATGCTGTCGAACCGACTTCTACCAGCTGACGGACAGAACACCAATGCGCTTCTGGCTCCGGAGCGCAGCGAGGTGCGACCGTGTGCCTGACGATGAGTTTGCGGGCGCAGCAACATTGGTTGCTCTCCGTCGTCCAGCAGCCGCTGAGCTCGCTGGATGATGACAGCAGCGTGTGGCTGGGAGATCAGAACCAACACGTGCGCGGCGGTGCGGACGAAGCCGCCGCGCGCCTGGGGATCTATCGGCACGGTTACTTCGCCCGCTTGGTCGAGTGCCTCGAAGATGATTACCCCGCGGTTCGCGCCGTTCTCGGTAGCGATGACTTCGAACTGCTGTGCTTAGAGTTCATCTCCGCGCACCCGTCGCACTCACCGAGCCTCAACTTCTACGGAGCGCCCTTCGCCGAGTACTGCCGCTCGTGGGATGATCCGCGGGCCGCGTTCGTCTCCGACCTAGCACGATTGGAGTGGGCGGTCGTCGAGGCAATTCACGCCGAATCGCTCCCGCAGCTTCCGAACCTCGCTCAGCTGGTCGGCGCTGACTTTTCGAGGGTTCACTTGCAAGCCAACCCGAGTTTGCGCTTGCTGGGCTTCGGCTTCGACGTGGGCGCGGTCTATCAAGGCTTCAAGGCGACGGAAGAGGGCGATGAATTCGAGCTTGCCGAGCTTCCCCTCCCTGCGGCGACAAACCTAGCGGTGTGTCGCGCGGGTGACCGCATCTGGCGTGTTTCCATAGCAGCTGAGCTGTCACCGGTTCTCGAACGGCTGTTGAACGGCGACTCGCTCGGCACAGCGATCGAACGGGGCACGGCCGGTGCCGAAGAGAGCGTGACACCGGCAGAGCTGCAGGAAGCCTTCGCGAACTGGGTTGGCTGTGGCTTCTTCTGCGCAGTGACCTGAGCGCAGTGAGCTGAGCGCCCTTCCCGAGCGCCGCCCAGCGGCGGAAGAAAAAGCCCGGCGGCAGGTTCCGTCGGGCTTTTTCTCGTGTGGCCACGTTCCAAACGAAAGCCCCGACGGCAAAGCGCTCGTCGGGGCTCTCGCAGGTCGTAGCTGAGACTCAACCGCCAGTTTCGAAGCCGGGGTAGAGTGTCATTCCGCCGTCCACGTACAGGGACGTGCCAGTGATGTAGTCGGACTCGTCGGAAGCGAGCCACACGGCAGCGCGGCCGAGTTCCACGGGTTCACCGATCCGTTTCTTCGGAATGAGACGCATCAGCGAGTTGTACGCGTCCGGCGTGTTCCACGCCTCGACGTTGATCGGGGTGCGGATCGCACCGGGGCAAATGCTGTTGACGCGGATCCCGAGCGGGGCCACCTCCTGGGCAACGCTCTTCATCATCAGCATCACACCGCCCTTGCTGGCTGCGTAATTCACGTGCCCAGCCCAAGGGATGACGTCGTGCACGGAGCTGATGCAGATCACCTTTCCGAGGGAGCTCGAATAGGAGCGCTTGCCCTGACGCATGAATTGACGGACGGCCTCACGGGTGCAGAGGAACTGTCCCTTGAGGTTGACGTTCATGACTTTGTCCCACTGAGCGACCGACATTTCGTGGAATGGTGCGTCTTGCTGTAGGCCCGCGTTGTTGACGAGGATGTCGAGACCGCCGAACTCTTGGGCGGCGCGGCCGAACATGTCCGCCACCTGAGCTTCGCTGCTGACGTCTGCCTTGACCGCAATGGCCTTTGCGCCGCAGCGCTGCACCTCTTGCAGTGTTTCTTGGGTGGCGTCTTCGCGAGCCACGTAGTTGACGACGACGTTCGCTCCCGCGGCGCCGAGGGCTACGGCAATGGCACGACCGATACCGGAGTTGGCCCCGGTGACCAGGGCTGTCTGTCCGCTCAGGTTTTTGACGATTGGGCAAACGGGCGCCTCCGTCTCGTGGAGGCTCTGTTCGGAGAAGTAGTCTTTCATGTAGCTAGTCCTTTCCTTCTTGTTCGCTGCGCGGTGTTCGCTGGAAGAGCCTGACGAATCGCGTGCGGATAGGCGGGATACGTCCGAAGTGAGCGCTGGTTACCCCGAGCATTGAGCGCGCCGCGGGTCAAAACGCGTTTTCGTTCAGTTTCCGGAGTAACGTACACCATTCGCTTCCGTACCGCTGGGTGATGACTTCAGTCGGTGCCGTTCAGCTGCCCCGGGAGCAGGCTCGTTGGCGATGGTCTCACTACCTCGCTGATGGTTCGTTGCTCGCGGGTTTCATGATCTCGGCCTGCGTCGTGACGGCGTTGGTGGAGCATCCAGACTCGAGCTTCCGCGCCCTACTCGTCAGTGTTGGACTTGGAGCGGATTGGACGCGGCGCGCCATGGTTGGTCTCGGCATGGGGCTGACGGCACTGGCACTCATCCATTCGCCATGGGGCAAACGCAGCGGCGCTCACATGAACCCGGCCGTCACCCTGGCCTACCTGCGCTTGGGCAAGGTGTCGCTAGCGCAGGCGTTGGGCTATATCACGGCGCAGTTTCTTGGTGGTGTGGCTGGCGTTCTCTTGTGCGCGCTGTTGATGGGGGATTGGCTGAGCCATCCGAGTGTCGCCTTCGTGGTGACCATTCCCGCACCCGGATCAGTTGCGCGGGCGTTCGTGTACGAAGTCGTGATGTCCGCAGGGTTGTTCGGCGGCGTGCTTTGGTTTACGAACACGCCGCGGCTGGCTCGCTGGACTGCAGTGCTGTGCGCATTGCTCTTGACGCTGTACATCACCTTCGAAGCGCCGGTTTCCGGCATGAGCATCAACCCAGCCCGCAGCTTCGGCTCGGCCCTCGTCGCAGGCCGCTTCGACGACTACTGGGTGTACTTCCTAGCTCCGCCGCTGGGCATGGTGTGCGCAGCTGAGCTGCGCGTCTCGCTGAGCCGGAGAGAGACTGCTTGTCCGAAGCTTCTGCACGGGCAGCCCTGCATGTTCTGTCAGGCGCGTGCATCGCGGTCAGCTCCCGCTATCTCACCGGACTATTAACCCAAGACCAACCAATAACTCGCAAGTCAGTAACCGACATTCAATCCGGAAGTACACCCTTTCGTCCAAAGGCAAACGATCATGACCGCATCGACTCACTACGACGTCATCATCATCGGCAGCGGTGCTGGTGGCGGGACCCTGGCTCACGCACTGGCCGACACCGGCAAACGCATTCTGATCTTGGAGCGCGGCGGATACGTACGGCGCGAGAAAGAGAACTGGAGCTCACGCGCCATCAATCTCCAAGCCCGTTACAACACCAAAGAAGTGTGGCGCGACGAGCACGGCAAGCCCCTGCACCCGCACACCAACTACAACGTCGGCGGCAATACGAAGTTCTATGGCGCCGCGCTGTTTCGTCTACGCAAGCGAGACTTCACGGAGTTGCAACACCATGAGGGCATCTCGCCGGCTTGGCCCATCAGCTACGAACAACTCGATCCGTACTACACCGCTGCCGAGCGCCTCTACCACGTCCACGGCGAGCGCGGCACCGATCCAACCGAGCCGCCCTGTGACGCGCCCTACCCCTACCCAGCCATCAGTCACGAGCCGGTCATCCAAGAGCTGCACGAAGACCTCGAGAACGCCGGCTTGCAGCCGTTCCACGTCCCCTTGGGTGTCAAGTTGGACGAAAAGTCTCCGGAGCAGAGTCCGTGCATCCGTTGCGACACCTGCGATGGCTTCCCCTGCCTCGTCTCGGCGAAGTCGGACGCGGAACAGTGCGCAGTGAGGCCCGCGCTCAGTCATCCGAACGTCGAGTTGGTGACGGACGCGTTGGTGACCAAACTCGAAACCAGCGCGACGGGGCGCAGCATCGACAAGGTCGTCGTGGAGCGCCACGGTGAGCGCTTTACCCTATCAGCGGACATCGTGGTCGTTTCGGCGGGTGCCATCAACTCCGCAGCGCTGCTGTTGCGCTCCGCCAACACGCTGCATCCGAATGGACTTGCCAACGGCTCCGGCGTCGTGGGTCGACACTACATGGGCCACACCAATTCGGTGTTGTTGGCACTGTCGAAGTGTCCCAATCCCACGGTCTTCCAGAAGACGTTGGCCATCAACGACTTCTACTTCGGATCCGACGAGTTTCCGTACCCGATGGGACACATCTCGTTCGTGGGCAAGCTCGATCTGCACGCGCTCAAGGCGGGCGCTCCGGCGATCGCCCCCGGTTGGAGCCTGGAGTTGATGTCGCGCCACTCCCTCGATTTCTGGCTCACGTCGGAAGATCTGCCGGATCCCAATAACCGAGTGACGCTGAATCAGGCAGGTGAAATCGTGCTCACCTACAAGCCCAACAACCTCGAGCCTCATCAACAGCTGCTGAGGAAACTCAAGTCACTGTTGCAGAATCGTAGCTGCCCCGTCCACGGACACGCCTGTCACCAGGGCTTGTTCTCACGCAACTTCTTCGTCGGAGACCGCATTCCCCTCGCAGGTGTCGCCCACCAAAACGGGACCATCC
The DNA here is from genome assembly GCA_050298815.1 of Polyangiaceae bacterium. Lineage (GTDB taxonomy): Bacteria > Myxococcota_A > Polyangia > Polyangiales > Polyangiaceae > SZUA-265. Next base: position 126,012 of record JBNKUV010000073.1, on the reverse strand, counting down.
GCTTCGGCAGTGATCCCAAGACGTCGGCACTCGACGTCAATTGTCGAGCTCACGAAGTGGACAACCTGTACGTGGTCGACGCTAGCTTCTTCCCCTCGAGTGCAGCAGTCAATCCGGCACTGACCATCATGGCCAACGCGCTGCGTGTTGCCGACCACTTGAAGGAGCGCCTGTCATGAACAGCGCAACGCAGCTCGGCACGGGCCGACCCACACGCATCGTCATCTTGGGTGGTGGTTTTGCGGGTGTTCACACTGCACGGCGCCTCAGTGAAAAGGTTCGGGGGCGCGCTGACGTCGAGGTGGAGCTCTTGAGTGAGGAGAACTACTTCGTCTTTCAGCCATTGCTGCCGGAAGTGGCTGCCGGCGGCATCGCGGCCAATCACGTCGTCAATCCGATCCGGGAGCTCATCCCGCGGGTGCGCTTCCGGTGTTGCCAGGTCGTCGAGATCGACTTCGAGCGTAAAGTCGTGTTGGTGTCGCAGGGTGAGGGGCTCGAGTTCGTGGCAGTGCCCTACGATCACTTGGTGTTCGCATTGGGTCGGGTGAGCAACTTCGCGAGCATGCCGGGTGTCGCCGAGCACGGGCTGGGCATGAAGGATTTGTCAGACGCCTTCCGCTTGCGCAACCACGTCATCAGCTGCCTCGAACAAGCGGATATCGAAGCTGATCCAAGCGCCAAGGCGGCTCTTCTGACCTTCGTCGTCGCTGGCGGCGGGTTCAGCGGCGTCGAGACGTTGGGGGAGCTGGGGGAGCTGGTATCTCGCTCACTTCGCTACTTCCCAGCGATCGATCCCGAGCAGGTGCGTTTGGTCCTCGTCCACGGCCAGGCGCGGATCCTGCCGGAGATGGCGGAGCGATTGGCCAAGGTTGCCGAAGGTGTCTTGAAAAAGCGCGGCGTGGAGCTCTTGCTCGATACGCGCGTGCGCTCAGCCTCACCCCACGCCGTTCACCTGAGCGGCGACCGCGTGATCCCCTGTCGCACGTTCGTGTGCACCGTCGGCACCGCCACGAACCCGCTCGTGTTGTCTGCCCTGGAGGTGGGTGGTTTTCAGCGTGCCGAGTTACGCGGGCGACGCGTGGACGCGTTCGCCACCGAACCCACACTGCGGTGCCTGAACAAGCCCGGTTACTGGGCAGTGGGTGACTGCGCGGGCATTCCGAGTCCTTCCGGGGAGGGCTTGTGTCCCCCCACCGCTCAGTTCGCCATGCGTGAAGGCAAGCGCTGCGCCGACAACATCCTGCTCAGCCTACAGAGCCGTCCGCTTCGACCATTTTCGTTCCAAGCGTTGGGTAGCCTCGCCTCCCTCGGCCAACGCAACGCGGTCGCTCAACTGTTCGGCGTCCAGCTGACTGGGTTCGTCGCTTGGTTCGTTTGGCGCACCGTGTACCTGATGAAACTCCCTGGTTTTGCCCGCCGACTGAGAGTGGCCCTGGATTGGACGCTGGACTTGTTCTTCCCGCGCGACATCACGCAGCTTCAAGTGTTCAAACACGAGCATCTTCACGTCCACCACTACGAAACGGGAGAGACCATCGTCCAGCAGGGCCAGATCGGCCGGGAGCTGTACATCGTGCTGCGCGGGGAGGTCGTCGTCAGCACGGAGCTCGGGGATCCGATCGCCACCTTGGGCCCGCGGGACGTGTTCGGCGAACGTGCGCTGTTGGAGGACACGCGGCGCAACGCCACTGTCCGCGCGGGACAACCGAGCGACGTGCTCGTACTGTCGCGCGGCGATTTCGCGGCGATGGTCAGGAGCATGCCGGTGCTCGAAGACTACTTCACCGTGCTGCTCGGTCAGCGTCAGGAGCCGAAGCATCACGCGCCGCCAGGCAGCGATCGCGCTTCGGGCTGGTTGAGCGAGGCCCGTACCACCGAAGCGCAGCTGCACGCGGGACGCGGCTGACCGAGCAGTCCGATGGGCGAGCGCCGCATTAGCTTTGCAGAACTCTTCGTCTCGGCGACGACCGTGGTTGCGCTCGCCTGTGCGGTGGCGACACTCGTTTTCTACACGGAAGCCCGCGACGCAGCGCTTCGCGCCTCGGCATCCCAGCGCGCCACGGTGGCGCGTCGAGTCGAAGCGACGATCAACGATGCACTGCAAGGTGCAGAAACAACCCTGCGACAGAGCGAGCGGACGTTGGCGAGCGCAGAGCTGGGGCGCTTGGGCCAGCGGGCGCTGCTGGCGCTGTTGCACGCAGAGCTGCTGTCAAACCCACTGCTCTCCGAGGTCACGTTCACGGCAGCACCAAGCTGCCCCGGGCCTGTCCAGCTGTCAGTGTTCTGGACGACCACCAAGCGTCTTGTCGCTCAGGTCACCGTGCCGGATGGCGGCGGGTTTTCGACGCAGCAATGGCTGCTCGATGGCGGCACACGCGAGTTTCAGCCGTCGCTCATGAGCATCACCTGGAAGAGTACGGATCCGACGACACACCCGACGTTCCTGGCGAGCACCGACCCGGACCAAGCTGGCGAGGTGCTGTGGAGCGATCTGCACTATTCGGAGATGGAACCCCGCGGCGACGATGGCGCGGCACCTCGGGTCGTGCTGACGGTGCAGAAAGCCGTGGTCGGCGCGACCAGCTGCGAGGCTGGGCGAGGCGGCGTGTTGCGAGTGGGCTTCTTGGCGCAGAGCTTGGACGCCATCGTGGCCCATCCGGATACCGCCGTACCGAAGGATCCTCATCGAGTTGCTCTGTTCTCCCTTCCGGCCACAGAGGACGAAGCAGGTTGCCCCAGCCTGGTCACGCGCACCAGTGAACGTGACGAGCTCGTCAGCGTCGAGGGCGAGCTGCGCGTGCAAACCATCGACCCCGATCCCGCGTTCGCAGCCCTGCTCGATGCTCCCGAGCTATCGAGGCTCAGTCTGCAACAACCGAGCGCGAGCTTCACGCTCGATGTTTTGGGACGACAGTGGCTCAGTACGGTCACGCCGCTCAGTGGTGCCGCTGCCGGAACGCGCGGTTGGTTGGTCGCGGTGCTGGCGCCCGAACACTACTACACCGGTTCGATCGAAAAGCTATCCAGCAGTCTGGCTCGAGTCTTTGTGGGCTCGATGTTGACGGTCGCCGCCGCACTGGGCGGGATCCTGCTGTTGATGCGTCGCGGTCTCGCGGCAGTCGTGTCACGCGTGGAGCGCATGGCGCGTTTCGACTTCTCACGTGCCTCGACTCGAAGCTGGCTACGGGAGTTCGATGGTGTTCTCTCCCATCTCGAGCGGGCCAACACGGTGGCGCGCGCCATGGGTTCGCAGCTGCCCCTCGAGCTGGTGCAGCGCCTTTATGCTGCCAACGAAGAGCCGGCACTCGGCGGCGACGTCACCGAAGTGACGCTCCTGTTCACCGACATTCAGGGGTTCACCTCGTTATCGGAACGACTGACGCCCAACGAGTTGGCCTCGAGTCTCGGGCTTTACCTCGAAACCGTCACCCAGGCGCTCGAGCAGAGCGGCGCCACGATCGACAAGTTCATCGGAGATGCCGTGATGGCCTTTTGGAACGCACCCACGCCTGTTTTTGGACACTCGGCGGTCGCTTGTGCTGCCGTCCGAAGGTGTCAGGCGCGATTGTCGGAGCTCTACGCTTCCCCCGCCTGGCACGGGCTTCCGCCGTTGGTGACGCGCTTTGGACTGCATCGTGCGCGCGTCATGGTGGGCTACTTCGGTTCGCAATCACGTCTGAGCTACACCGCACTCGGCGATGGTGTCAATCTGGCGGCGCGTTTGGAAAGCGCGTGCAAGGAGTATGGCGTGACGGTGCTCGTCAGCGCCGCGTGCGCGACGGCGGCCAGGAGGGAGCGCGAAGACTGCCGGGAAGGCGGCGAGCGGGACCTAGCGCCTTTCGGCTTTCGTGGAATGGGTGAGGTCGTCGTGCGCGGCAAAACTGAACCCACGCGTATCTTCGAACTGACGGGCGACGTCGTGGACACCGACGCGGCAGCCGACAACGCACACGACATTGCCGAGAAGAATGCAGAATCGACACCGGAGGAAGAAACCTGAGGCCTCGCCGATCGGTATCGGAAGCACACGCACTCACTCCGAAAAGGACCGGAGGTGCATTGCCCATCCAAGGAGTCCCATGAACCCGACTGCCACCCAAAAGAGCCAAGAACGTTCACGCCTACGCGAAGACGAAGCCCGCGAGAAGAACTGGAAGCGTTGGGGGCCGTACCTGTCCGAACGACAGTGGGGAACGGTGCGGGAAGATTACTCCGAGTACGGCAACTGTTGGGAATACTTCTCGCACGATCAGGCCCGCAGCCGCGCCTACCGCTGGGGAGAAGATGGGCTGCTCGGGATCTGCGATCGTCAAGCCCGGCTCTGCTTGGCGCTTGCTCTGTGGAATGGCCGCGATCCGATCCTGAAAGAGCGTCTGTTCGGTTTGACCGGTCCTGAAGGGAACCACGGTGAGGACTGCAAAGAGCTTTACTATTACCTGGACGCCACACCAACCAGCTCCTACCTCAAAGCGCTCTACAAGTACCCCATCCAGGGTTACCCCTACGACCAGCTCGTCGCTGAGAACCGCCGGCGTGGTCACCAAGATCGGGAGTTCGAGCTGCTCGATACCGGCGCACTCGATGACGACCGCTACTTCGACATCCAAGCCGAGTACGCCAAGGCTGGTCCAGAAGACATCCTCGTGCGCTACACCATCAGCAACCGAAGTGCCAACGCGGCAGCGCTGCATGTGCTACCCACGCTGTGGTTTCGCAACACTTGGTCCTGGGAGGGGCCCAACGCCGACAGGCCCGTGATCGAGCGAACGGGTCGCGACACGCTCCTGGCCCAACACGCAGAATTGGGACAGTTTCGACTCAGCTTCGAGCGACGAGGCTCGGCGCCAGAGCTGATGTTCACCGACAACATCACCAACGCCCCCAAACTCTTTTCCGTGGATTCCGCAGAAGGTGACCACTTCAAGGATGCTTTCCACGACGCGATCGTCGGCGCAGGGCGCCCTTACCCGCCCATTCGTGGAACCAAGGCGGCTGCCCACTACGAGCTCGAGCTCGCCGCCCACGAAACCGTGGTGATCCAGGCCCGCCTGACACGGATGGACGGCGAAGACGCGGTGTTCGATGGCCCGTTCGAAGACTTCGACGCCATCTTCGCTGCGCGCAAACAAGAAGCGGACGAGTTTTTCTTCGAAGTGTTGCCAGAAGAGCTATCGGAGCCTGAACGTGCCGTCGCGCGGCAAGCCCACGCGGGCCTGCTTTGGTCCAAGCAGTTTTACCACTACATCGTCAAGGATTGGCTCGAGGGTGATCCCGCAGGGCCGACACCACCCGAGACGCGAAAGTGGGGTCGCAACCATGAATGGAACCATCTGTACAACCGCGACATCATCTCAATGCCCGACAAGTGGGAGTACCCCTGGTACGCAGCGTGGGATCTGGCTTTTCACATGTTGCCGATGGTGCGCACGGATCCTGACTTCGCCAAGCACCAGCTGCTGCTGTTCTTGCGTGAATGGTACATGCACCCCAACGGCCAACTCCCCGCATACGAGTTCGCACTGGGGGATGTGAATCCGCCCGTGCACGCATGGGCGGCTTGGCGCGTGTACAAGATGTCTGGCCCGCGCGGACAGCGCGATACGGCGTTTCTTAGCCGCGTCTTCCAGAAGCTTCTGCTCAACTTTACCTGGTGGGTGAACAGAAAAGATGACGAAGGGAACAACCTGTTCTCTGGCGGCTTCTTGGGACTCGACAACATCGGCATCTTCGATCGCTCTCAACCGCTGCCCACAGGCGGCTCCCTGGAACAAGCGGATGGCACGGCGTGGATGGCGTTCTACTCGACCACGATGCTCTCGATGGCGCTCGAGCTCGCCAGCCACGATCCCGTCTACGAAGACATGGCCTCCAAGTTCTTCGAGCATTTCATGGCCATCGTGGACGCGATGAACACCTTCGGGGGCACGGGATTGTGGGACGAGCAAGATGGCTTCTACTACGATCAGTTGCACGCCGACGGCCAAGCCGTTCCGTTGCGCACCCGGTCGATGGTCGGCGTCATCCCCTTGTTTGCGGTCGAGGTGCTTGAAGAAGACTTGATCGACCGTCTGCCGGGATTTCGCGCGCGCATGAACTGGTTCCTCGAAAACCGCCCCGATTTGGCCCGTCACATCGCGAGCGTCGATCGCCGTGAGGGTGAACACGGGCACCGGCTGCTGGCCGTCCCCTCCAAAGACCGCCTCGTTCGAGTGCTACGCTACGTGCTCGACGAAGGCGAGTTCCTCTCGCCGTACGGTGTGCGATCGCTGAGCCGTATTCACCAAGAGCAGCCGTTCATCATGCATGTGGACGGCCGTGAGCACCGCGTAGACTATGCGCCTGGGGATTCGGAGAGTGGGCTGTTCGGCGGCAACTCCAACTGGCGTGGGCCCATCTGGTTTCCGCTCAACTACTTGCTGATCGAGGCGTTGGAGCGTTTTCACCACTTCTACGGTGACTCGCTGCGTGTCGAATGCCCGACGGGTTCGGGCAACTTCATGACGCTGGATCAAGTCGCGGTCGAGCTCGCCCGACGCTTGTCAGCCATCTTCCTGCCCGATGAGACCGGCACTCGTCCGTGTCACGGCACGGAGAGCCGCTACGCGGAGAACCCAGCCTTCAAGGACCTGGTGCTGTTCAACGAGTACTTTCATGGCGAAACCGGCAGAGGCGTCGGAGCTAGTCATCAAACCGGATGGACGGCGCTGGTCGTCAGCTGTCTGGAGACGGTGGCGCGTAGCCGCCGGGGCGGCAATGCCTATTCGTCGGTGCTACCTTCGGCAGTGGAGGCGGCACAATGAACGTAAACCCATCGGAAAGCACCGAATGGCTCGAAGCAGATGGCCTCGGTGGCTTCGCCTCCGGCACGACCCTAGGCCTCAACACCCGACGCTACCACGCACTGCTACAATGCGCGGTCGACCCGCCTGCAGGACGCCACGTTTTCATCAACGACTTGGCGGTTTGGATCGAAGGGCCACGAGGGAACATCGCGCTGTCGTCCCACCGCTACGTACCGGACGTGCTCGTGCAAGCAGATGTACCGGTGAGCTCGTTCGTTTCCGAACCGTGGCCCCGCTTCGAACGCCCGTTGGAGGGTTTGAGCTTCCGACAAGAAGTGATCGCCACCCACGGATTGCCGCTGGTCCTGGTGCGCTTCAGCGTCTCGGGACCGCTTCCCGGGCACATGTTGTGCGTGCGACCCTTGATGTCCGGGCGTAACTTTCACCAGCTGCACCGCGAGAACGGCAACTTCGACTTCACCGTCGAGCGCACGGGCGCGCTTCTTCGAATGCAACCCTATCCCGGTCTGCCCGCTGTGCTCATCGTTGCCGACGCCGGTTTCGATCGCGCGCCGGATTGGTATCGCCAGTTCTCCTACGACGCCGAGCGTGAGCGAGGCTTGGACCACGTGGAAGACTTGGCCTCCCCGGGGGTGCTGCGCTTCGACCTGGTAAAACCCGTTGCCGAGTGTGTATTGGCGATCGCGACTCCAGAGGTCAGCAGATTTGTGGAGGGTCGATCTGGCGGGGAGGTTGCCAGCGTCATTGTGAGTCGAGAAATTGAACGGCGCAGTCGCTTCACTGCGCCTCTCGAACGAGCCGCCGACGCGTACCTAGTCAAACGCGGAGAGGGCAAGACCATCATCGCGGGCTACCCCTGGTTCGGAGACTGGGGCAGGGATACCTTCATCGCGCTGCGGGGCTTGTGCCTTGCCACGGGTCGTCTGCGGGAAGCCGCGGACATTCTTCTGGCGTGGGCACCCGCGGTACACGACGGGCTCTTGCCAAACCGCTTCGCTGACAATCCCGATGACCCACCCGAGTACAATTCGGTGGACGCCGCGTTGTGGTACGTCATTGCCGTCGGCGATCTCTTGCGACTGGGTGGCAACATCTTGTCGCCGGAGCAAACCCGCACCCTACAGCAGGCCGTCGTCGACATCATCGCTGGTCATCGACGCGGCACACTCCACGGCATCGGGGTTTCGGACGACGGCCTGCTAAGAGCAGGACAACCGGGAGTACAACTGACGTGGATGGACGCGAAAGTCGGCGATTGGGTCGTGACCCCACGCATCGGCAAACCGGTGGAAGTGCAAGCACTGTGGCTCAATGCACTGGCCATCGCCGCAGAGTTCGACGACACGTTGCGAGGCGTCTTGGAGCATGGCAACGCCAGCTTTCGGGCTTGCTTCGACCGGGGTGCGGGGGGCTTGCCGGATGTGGTCGATGCAGACCACGAACCTGGCAAGACAGATTGGAGTCTTCGCCCCAATCAAGTGCTGGCCGTCGGCGGCTTGCCCCTGGCCTTGCTGCCAGAGGAACGCTGTCGCGCCGTGCTCGACGTCGTCGAGGAAAACTTGCTCGTCTCATCCGGCTTGCGGTCTCTTGCGGCAGGTAGTGACGGCTACGTGCCTCACTACGTAGGTGGCGTGTGGGAACGTGACTCGGCGTACCATCAGGGCACGGTGTGGCCCTGGCTGCTCGGGCCGTTCGTCGAAGCGTGGGTTCGCTGCCGCGGTAGCAGCTTGGAAGCGCAGCGCGAAGCGAGACGACGTTTCGTCGAACCATGGCGCCGACAGCTGACCCAGGCCGGCGTGGGTCACGTGCAGGAAATAACAGACGCGGAAGCCCCGTTCACCGCGCGCGGCTGCCCATTCCAGGCCTGGTCGGTCTCAGAGCTACTGCGCGTGGAACGTTGGATACTCGGGGGCGAGGCTCATGAACAAGCAGAAACGATGCAGCCTCAGCTTGGGACCTCTGGACGTGCGGATGAGGCGGCGGAATGAAGCGTGGCGTATCGGGCGCGTTGTCGCTGCTCGCGCTGTTCGGCTGCGCCAATCGCACCGTACCAGCCGATGCCGTGGCGCCGGACGCGCCGCCCAGTGATGTCGTGGCGCCAGACGTGCCGCCCGGTGATGTCGTCGCTGCGGCCGTTCCGACCGGGGACGTCGCGCGCCGAGACACTCGTCACGTAGGACGCGGTCCGCGCCAGCACGAGGCCAGCCAAACCAGTAGTCCTCACGTCGCTGGCGGTGGCCGCCCAGAACTGGCGACGAGCGTGCAGCGCTTCGGAATAACGGTTTCCGATCTGGAGGCTTCGGTTCGGTTCTTCGAAGGGCTCGACTTCGACAAGACCGGGGAGGCCGTGTTGGACGGCCCCACCGTCGACGCCCTCGTCGGCACCCGGGGCGCGAAGCTGCGCGTCGCGTCGATGCGCCTCGGCACGGAAGTCGTACAACTGCGCCGGTGCGTTCCCAAGGTGGGGCGATCCGTCCCCGCGTCGAGTCGATCCAACGACGCAGCGTTTCAGCACCTTGCCATCGTCGTCCGGGACATGGACACAGCCTTCGCAAGAGCGAGACTGCTTCCTGGCTTCCACAGCACGTCACCCGGTCCACAAACAATCCCGCTATCGAACCCCAACGCGGGAGGGATCCGCGCCGCCTACTTCAAGGACGCAGAAGGGCACCCCTTGGAACTCATCTGGTTTCCTCCGGGGCGCGGCAAGCCACGTTGGCAGCTCGAGACCGACGAGTTGTTTCTCGGTATCGACCATTCGGCCATTGCAATAGCCAACACGGCCAATAGTGAGCGTTTCTATGCTGCTCTCGGCTTCGAGGTCGCCGGACGCGCTCTCAATTACGGCACGGAGCAAGCGTTGCTCAGCGGCGTGCCGAATGCTCGGGTGGAAATCACCGGTCTGCACGCGGCCTCGGGTCCGGGTGTCGAGTTCCTGCAATACGTGGAACCCGGCCCAGGTGCACCAGCGCTAGCTGCCCGAAACACGTGTGACGCGTGGCATTGGGAGACCGTGCTCGAGGTGCAGGACGTGGAACGCGCCTGCCATGCGGTAAAAACCGCTGGGAGCCGTTGCTTTGAGCTCCCGGTGTCGTCGGGAGTCTACCTACCGCGGGCCCTGACGACGGATCCCGACGGACATGTACTCGCACTGCTCGATTGAACGAACTCTGCCGCCAACAATATGTTTATACTGGCGGCCAGTTCGGTGGATCACGCGGCTTTCGATATCGGTCCGGTTCTTTGCGACGACGGGTCCCATGCTATTTGTCGTGGCCGGCATCGGGTTAGCGGCGAACGAGTGCTGATGAAGCATTGCACCGTGTCGCCGCCTCCTCCCTTGGCTCTGGTGGCGTTGCGCAGGGAGGCAGAGGTGATGCGCATCTGTCCGGGCCCCGGCGTTGGGTCAGGGCCGCGGCTGATCGTAGGGCGAGAAGGCGAAGTCCCGCTGGGAGGAAGCTCGCTCACGGTGTTGGTCTGGGCCGATCGAGGCTTATCCCCACTGCGTGACGTCGCGGCGAAGCTGCGCGACGACTTGGGTGGCTGTCTGTCGTTGGCAACGACGTTGGCACGCGCGCTAGAAGGCTTGCACGAGCACGGCGTCGTGCACCGCGGACTGCACTACGACTCGGTGTTTGCTAGCCCAGATGGCCAGACCACGGAGTTCGTGAGTCTGAGCCAGGTGTCCCGCTTGGAGGGTTCCGTAGCGGTGCCCAGCGCCATGCGCCGCGCGCTTTCTCCCGAGCAAACGGGTCGCCTCAATCGCCTCGTGGACTTGCGTTGTGACCTCTACGCGCTGGGGGCGATCTTCTACGAGCTGCTGACCGGGCGAGCCGTATTCGACGCCGCTGATCCGTTGGAACTCGCCCACCACCACCTTGCTCTTTCGCCGGCAGCCCCGCACGTTCTGCGGTCAAGCCTGCCGCCCGTGCTCTCGGAGTTGGTGCTGCGTCTGCTGGCGAAAATGCCGGAGCAACGCTTTCAATCCGCACGTCAGTTGATCGCCGAACTGGAAGCCATCACCGAGCACCACCAACGCGGCGACGTCCACCGTTACCAGCTCGGCCAACGCGGCCCGAGCTCTCGATTGACGTTGTCTCGACGCATCTATGGCCGACAGGAGCAATTGGAACTGCTGCGCGCAGGCCTCCAAAACGTCCGAGATGGGCAGCCATGCGTGATGATGATCAACGGGCCCGGCGGCGTCGGCAAGACGGCACTGACGAACCTGCTAGCGGATGACGTCAGCGAGCACGGAGGCTGTTTTCTCAGCGGCGCGTTCGACGCCGTGGAGCGCACCAAACCGTATGCAGCACTGGCTCGAGCTCTCGATCAGTGGGCAACTCGCCTCGAAGCAGAGAGTGCCGAAAAGCGCGCTGAGGTAGAAGCGCAACTTCAGCACGTCCTCGGCTCGAGCGCCGCGCTGGTAACCCAGTTCATTCCACGGCTCGAAAGCGTGTTGGGGAATGCGCCAGAACCGGCGCCGGCTGGACCGTCTGAAGCCCAAAACCGATTCACCCTCGCGATCGCGTCGCTGTTGGCGCACATCGCCGCCACCTCGCCACCGCTGGTGGTGCTCCTAGAAAACTTGCATTGGGCAGACACGGCGAGCCTGCGCTTGCTGGGCACCCTGCTCAAAACGTCGCCGACGGCCCCGGTGCTCTGGCTCGGCGCGGTTCGCGACGACGAGCTCGACGTCAATCACCCGTTGCGCCGCCTGCAAAGCGATCTGAGGGCCTGCGGGGTCGACTTGCGGCAGATCGCGCTGCCGCCGCTTTCGAAGGGTGAAGTGACGGAACTGTTGGCGGAGTCCTTCCATCAAGAGCCGGCCACCGTGGCACCGTTGGCGGGGCTCGTACGACAGAAGACCGAAGGTAATCCGTTTTTCGTGAGGCAGCTGGTCAAGGGCTTGGAGCACGACGGCGCGATTCGATTCGACGCCCAGGCTGGCCGTTGGATCTTCGACTTGTTGCGGGTTGAAGGTTACGCGGTCACCGACAACGTCGTGTCGTGGATGCTCAAGAAATTGTCCTTCCTCGACGCATCCACCACCTTCGCGCTGCAGGTCGCCTCTTCCGTCGGCGCAAAGTTCGGTCTGATGATGCTGGCAGAATTGCTGGACGTACGAATCGGCGAAGCGGCACGTCAACTGTGGGAAGCTGTGCTCGAAGGACTCGTGATTCCGGAGACGCCGGACTACGAGCTGCTGCTCGACGCGGGGGAAGAGCACCAGGCGAACGTCGAGTTTCGCTTCCTTCACGATCGCGTGCAGCAGGCCGCCTACGCGTCCATCCCCGAGTCGGACCGCGCGGCGCTGCACCTGTCGTTGGGTCGAATTCTGCTGCGCCGCAGCGCCACTTCCGAGCTACGACTGTTCGACGTCGTTGGACATCTGAACCAAGCGCGTGAGCTCGTCGTCGGCGCCGAGCGTGAAGAACTCGCCGAGCTCAATTGGAAAGCGGGGCGGACTGCTCGCGCCGCAGCCGACGTTCAGCGGGCTCTGGACTACTTCATCAGCGGGCTTTGGTGTTTGTCCGACGCGAGCGACTCCCAGCTTCGAAGCCAACTTCGTCTCGATGCAGCGGAGTGCGAGTTCATCAGCGGGCACGAAGCCGAGGCTGAGGCTCGATTGACGGCGTTGTTGGCTGCTGGCGAAGATCCTGAGATCCGAGCTAAGGCGCGCCGCATCCGCATCGTTCGCTACGAGAACGTGGGGCGCTTCACCGATGCCGTCGGCACTGGGCTCGAGGCGCTGGCTGAGCTGGGATTCAGAGTGCCGTCGCCGGCCGAGCGCGAGGCGGCACTGGAGCTGGAAATCGAGGAGATCGGGCGGCGGCTGAACGGAGGCAGCGTGCGATCGCTGCTGGACCTGCCAGCGATGACTGACGAGGCGCCGCGATTGGCAGCGCAGCTGATGATGACGACGTGGCCTTCGGCCTTCTTGCTGAACGAGGGCAGTCTGACGGCCTGGTTCTCGGCGTCGGTCGTGCGCTTGTCGCTGCGTTTCGGCAACACCGAGGAGTCCGCACTCGGGTACATCACCCATGCGATCACGAGCAACGCTCGACGTGGAGACTACGCGCTCGGCGGCGAATACGCAGAAGTCGGGTTGGCGTTGGCCGAGCGCCTTGACGATCCAGCGCTTCGGCTGCGCGTCGAACACTTCTACGGCAGCTTCCTCGCGTGCTGGTACGAACCTCTGCGCCCAGCGAAACAGCACGCGGAGATCGCTCACTCGCTTGCCACTGAGCTGGGTGACTTCACCCACGGCGCGCGCGCGGGCTTCATGGGCAGCTGGTACTTGCTCTTCTCAGGAAGCGCGCTGCCGGAGTTCGAACACCACGCCCTTTCCGTGGTGGATTACCTGCGGCAAGTACGCCACGAGATGATCGAACGGGCCCAGTGGCTGCTCGTTCAATCGAGTCGCGCGCTGCGCGACCTGACGAGTGCTCCGACGAGTTTGGCGGACGAGAACTTCGACGAGGATGCGTGTGAGGCGGCATTCGCGAACGTCCCCGTGCTGCGCGGCTTCCTCTGGGTCGCTCGTCTAGTGCTGGCGTACACGTTCGGCGATCTTCCCAGGGCCAGAAGCTGCGCCCGCGAGGCGGCCAACGCGCTCATCGGTTCACCGGAGACGATTTGGCACCACCAACTCCAGTGGTACGAAGGGCTGCTGGCCGTCAGTGAGGCAACAGACCGCAAAGCACGTGCTGTGGCCGAGACGTGCGCTGACCGGCTCGCACTTCGAGCGCGCACCTGCCCCGCCAACTTTGCTCACCAGGAGCAGCTCCTGCGCGCGGAGCTGGCACGCCTCGACGGCCAGCACGAAGAGGCGGTGCGCTCGTACGAGCAGGCGGCCACGGGCGCGGGGGCTTCAGAAAACTTCGGCACCCAGGGCTTGGTGCACGAACGTTTTGCCGAGTACTGGCACGGGCGCGGCGAGACGGCGCGAGAGCGAAGCGAGCGCGAGCTGGCGCTGTCGGCGTATCAACGTTGGGGTGCGGTCGCGAAGGTTCGGCAGCTTCAACACCGAGTGCCGCCCCCGAACTATGCGGAAGCTGCCCCGTTCGATACTTTGAGTGCACTCAAGGCGACTCAAGCGATTGCTGCAGAGCTCGACTGGGAGGTCCTGCTTCCACGCCTGATGGGGATCCTGATCGAGAACGCGGGCGCTGAGCGTGGCCTGCTGTTGGAGGGGCGCCGCGATGGCCTCTTCGTGGTCGCCGAAGGCACGGTCACCAGTAGCCGGGTCGTTCAACCAGCGATGGCCGCCGGGGGCGCCGCGTTGCCGCTGGCGCTCGTTCAGCACGTGTTCGAGACGGGCGACGTCGAGTTGTTGGGGGACGCGACCGAACATCAGCGTTGGCAGCAGGATGCCTACTTCGCTGGTCGCGCCGGGCGCTCCGTGCTGTGCCTGCCCGTGCGGTGGCAGCACACGACCCGCGGGGTCATCTACTTGGAAAACTCGTTGGCCACGGAGGTGTTCGCGCACGGTCGTTTGCAGGTCATCTCGATGTTGGCTACACAGGCTGCCATTTCGCTGGAGAATGCGCGCATCTATCGCGAGCTGAAGCACGAGGTCGACCGCCGCGCCGCCGCGGAGACGGCACTGCAGAGCGCGCTCTCCGACGTCGAGAGGCTGAAGAACCGATTGCAGGCGGAAAATGTCTACCTGCAGGAAGAGCTGCAGACCCACCACAACTTCGAGGAGATCGTGGGCCGCGCTCCGCAATTGCTCGCAGCCCTACGCAGTGTTGAACTGGTGGCGAAGACGGATTCATCGGTCCTCATCTTGGGAGAAACGGGCACCGGCAAGGAGCTATTTGCGCGTGCCCTACACGGTCGCAGCGGTCGCAGCGCCCGCCCTTTGGTGAAGGTCAACTGCGCTGCCATCGCGTCAGGACTGGTCGAAAGTGAACTATTCGGGCATGTCAAAGGAGCATTCACCGGCGCCCTGCAGGCTCGCGTCGGGCGCTTTCAGTTGGCGGATGGCGGAACGCTTTTTCTGGACGAAGTGGGCGAGCTACCGTTGGATACGCAAGCGAAACTGTTGCGGATCCTGCAGGAGCACGAATTCGAGCCCGTCGGCTCCAGCAAGACGCAGCGCGTGGACGTGCGAGTCATCGCGGCGACTAATCGCGACCTGGAACAGGCGGTCAAGGAAGGCAAGTTTCGTTCGGACTTGCTCTACCGCCTGAACGTCTTCCCTATCCTCGTGCCATCGCTTCGGGAACGCAAAGAAGACATTCCCCTCCTGGTGTCCTTCTTCACCAGCCAGCTCGCCACGCGTCTGGGCAAGACGCTCGAGGGCTTCGTCCCCGAAGACAAGGCCGCCCTCGTCGAGTACGCCTGGCCTGGCAACGTCCGTGAGTTGGCGAACGTCGTGGAGCGCGCCGCGATCCTGGCGCGTGGCCCGGTGTTGCGCCTGGATGGGAACTTCGCGAACTCGTCCACGGCGTTTTTCGAGCTCGAGGCCGACGGAGTCACGGACGCGGCACCGCACGACCGCTTCAGTGACGTGGAGCCAACGTCTGCCAAACGATCCAGTCAAATCGAGCCGACAAGTGGCAATCGCTCAACAAAAAGCGGCAATCGCTCCATAGAACACGTGGAGCGCGAGCACATTGTCAGCGTCTTGCAGAGCACGTCGTGGGTCGTTGAAGGCAAGAGCGGCGCAGCGAGCATTCTCGGATTGCATCCCAACACGCTGCGCAGCCGAATGAAACGATTGGGTATCACGCGACCTGCGTGATGGGGTGACCCACGAACATTCGTGGGTGAGCCGCCACCACCCACGAAACCTCGGAGCCCCCACCCGTCGTGTGCCCACGGTTATTCGTGGGCTGCGCGGAATACGCACACATACCGCATCGAAAGCCTCACACTCGGTGGCACGGGGGTTGCTTGACGCGGGGCGGAACATGCTGCGTATCACACGGATCCAATACAGTGCGGAAGGCACGCATCTCCGTCTCGAGGGACGCATCGTCGGCGACTGGGTGGAGCTGCTCGAGCGGGAGCTTTCCGACGCTTCGGTCGCTCCGTTCGCGTTGGACCTGTCTCGCGTCGAGTTCGTGAGTGAGCCCGCCGTGCCCGTCTTGAGAGCCGCGCGGCAGCGCGGCATCGAACTCCACGGTTGCTCCCCACTCGTTCTGGACCTGCTGAATGGGGCCGAAGCATGATGCAACGAACGGCCAACCTCGGGTTGAGCGACTCGCTGGCGGACTCGGCGCGGGGGGGCGATGCGCTCGCCATCGCGATGAACCGCTACGCGGAGGGGGACGATGAAGCGTTCGCGTTGGTCTTTCGTCAGTTGGCTCCACGCTTGAGGGCTTTTCTGCATCGCTTGAGCGGACGGCACGACATCGCTGACGACCTGGCGCAAGAAACCTTCCTACGGATGCATCGAGCGCGCGGATCCTTTGCCCGAGGCAGCAGCGTCTTGCCCTGGGCCTACGCCATCGCTCGCAACTGCTTCATCGACCACGCGCGTTCGAAGCGTCGTCTGCCACTGGCTGACGACGATGCCGCTTGCCTGAAGGTCGCGACCGGGCCGGACGCTAGCGCCGAAGAGATCGCTGTGGCCAAGCGCAGTGCGGAACTCGTCGAAAGCGTGTTGGCACAAATGACAGTGGCGCGGCGCGAGGCGTTCGTGCTGTTGCGCTACGAGGGGTTGACCGTGGAAGCCGCTGCCCAGATCCTCGGTATCAGCGAGGGCGCCGTCAAACTGCGCGCGTTTCACGCATACGAACTCTTGCGCGCGGCTCTGAAGGAACAAAATGAGCTCGCGAGCACGTCAGCATGAAACCTGACGCGCCCGCGTCCGTAACCCCCGTACTACCGCGCGACTGCCCAGGCCCCAGACCCAGCTCGTAATAACTCCAGTGAGCACCGAACACGACGTCAACACCTCGCCCCTCTTCGGCGACATACCGGACCCAGCCGATGGCGCTACGCCCCGCGCATCCGTCCGCCCGCCTACCCTCGACGCCGAGGACCGGCCGCGGAGCTCGGTCCGGCGTCTGCGTTGGCTAGCGCTCGTGTTCAGCGCGTTCTGGTACGCGGCCCACCTGCTGGCCTACGGCATACGGTCTGATCTGCATTCGTTACCCTGGCTCTACCAGATGGCGCAGATCTCGTTGCCGCTATCGTTGGCGCTCGCATCGCTGTGGTTGGCGCTCAGCCCCGGTCGCCTCGGCCTGGGGGTGAAAGTGGAGTGGCTCTCTGTGATGGCCATCGTCGGACCGCTTTCGTTCTGGATGATCGCGCTGTGGGCGCCAGAACCCAGGATCCCAGATCCGGCCACGCTCTTGAGCACGTTCCTGTGTTTCGACATCACGTTGGCCTGGGCGGGGATCCCTCTTCTATTGGCCGTCGTCGGGCTGCGCCGTGCGTTCCCCAGCGCCTCCGCTTGGCGTAGTGCGCTTCTCGGAAGTGCGTGTGGTTTGTTTGCAGCCGGCATCATGAATCTGCACTGCGCCAACGTGAACCGGTGGCACCTGGTTGCTGCCCATGGCTTGCCGATCTTGATCGCGATCGCTGTCGGTGCCTGGTTGGTGAAAAAAGCCGTGCGTATCTGACGGGCCGGGCGAGCCTGCCCCTTCGAATGCCGCTGCGCCCCCACCGGCTGCGTCGTCGTTGGGACCGCGACTTGCGTTCACAAATGGCAAGAACGTTCCTGTCCATGAGCAGCCACCCTGCGTAACCCCCATCGAACTGTCGAGCACGGTGCACTGAGCACGGCCGCAAGACACTTTGAGGAGAAGGTTATGAACAACTTCTACAAAGTTCGGGGTAACGCCAGGCCGCTATCAGGAAGCACTCGCCCGCCCGGAGCCTCCAAGTGACGCGAACGCCATCGCCGCTACGGCAGCCGTCCGGAGCCCCACTCGTCCGGTGTAGGTTTAGGACGAGGGGGTGTCCCTGATGCGTGAGGCAGAAAAGCTGGATCACTTCGATCTGTTGTCGGCATCGGCTGCTGCTCCGGCGCCCGCCGCTGCCTCAGCCCCGCTGCGGTCGCTGCTCCAACTGCCGCCGCCGCCTCAGAATCAGCCGCAGGACTAGCGACAGCCCCCTAGCGCTGAGACAAGCCATAGAGTCGAGCGCCCAGCGCATCTAGCGCTTCAACCGATGCTTGTGCCTGTTCATCAGGAACGTATCCCCAGGCTGCGCCGAGCTGCAGCGCGGCTTGCGATTCATACAGCTCGCCGAGCGCTCGACGGAAACTGAGACGGGCATTGCCCGCTCGCCCACCGAAGGCTTCGGAGACGTTGAGCGCCACGCTGTTGAGTGAGCGTTTCAACTGAGCGCCGAGGTCTCGATCTTTGCGTTCGATGCCCGCCACCAGTGGACGCGCGCGCAGGATGATGGTGATGACTTGGTCGAGTAGTTGCTGTCGCAGGGTTGTGTTCATGCCAAAACTGGCGCAGCTTCTGTGACACCGAGCTGACGTAGAGTACCGAAAGAGGCCGGAGGTGGCGCAGAAGGTGCGCACCAGGCGAGAACACAACCCTGCGACAGCGGCTGCTCGACCACGCGCCTGTGAAAGAGCCTGGCGCTGCTGTCGAACTCGCAAAAGCGGAGACAGAGGCGGCTGCTGCCTCGGAGGCCGCTGCTGCCTCGGAGGCCGCTGCGGTCGCTGCTGCAACTGCTGCCGCCGCCTCAGAATCAGCCGCAGGATTAGGGACAGCCCCTAGAAGCCCGCCTCCAAGCTCAAGTTGGGGATGGTCAGTGGTCCCAGCTGGTCCGCGGTGCAGCCAACGACGCTGCAATCGAGGTCGAACTCCTCCGGGTTCAACGTCGCGTTGATGACTTCGAACACGACAGCGAACCAGCGCCGCTCGCTCAACGTCCAGCGCTTCTCCGCGCGCAAGTCCAGGCGGTAGAATGGGGTGGTGCGTCGCGCCGTCGTTGGCGTCGAGTTCGTCGTATCGCGGAGCCGATCCACCGTTTCTGCGATGGCGGGATCCTCTCGTGCGATCGCTGCCAGGCCACCCCCGCCCCCGCCACTGGAGCCGGGCGGTGGGATCAAGTCGGGGGGGCGTCCGGTGTAGAACACGACGCGGGCCCCAGTGCGAATGCCGCTACCCCAACGGTAGCCGAGCGCTGCGTTGACGACATGGGTCCGGTCCCAGGCGGCGGCGTCCTTGAATCTCCCAACAGTGCGCGTGTTGCGCGACAACGTATAGGCCAACATGCCCCCGAGACGCCTGCTGAAGCTCCGCTCGACGAGCAACTCGACGCCGTAAGCCTGGCCAATGGTGCGTTGATCGACGTCGTAATCTACCGGCACATTGCTCAGGCCAGGGGCGTCCGTGGAGTTGAAAAAGACGTTGTGGAAGAGTGTCGCCTTGGTCCGGATCCCAGCCGGTAACTTGTAACCCGCTCCGAAGCTGGATTGAACGCTCTGTTGCAACCCGTCCTCCAGATTCGCAAGCTGAAGACCCGGGACGGGCACAGGGAACGATGGGGGTTCATGTGCTAGCCCCACACCGTGGTGCAGGCTCAGCGCTTCGTTGATGACGTAGTCGGACGTTACCCGAGGCTCGATGGCGACCGCAGCTTCTCCACCACTGAAGTAGAGGTCCCCGCGGATGCCGGGAGTGACCGAAACACTCTTGGTCGCCTGCCAGTACAGTTCTCCGTACGCGCTGAGTACTCCATCCAGGCGCGTCTTGTAAGCACTTCGAAAGCGTGTCGGATCGGTGAGGATGTTGCGATCGTCCGTTTCCGCAGGCAGGCCTTGCTCGCGCAGTACGTTGTAGTCGTCTAGCCGCACGTTGCTGCCGGCTACGGCGTCTAGGGTGTCAGCCCATGGGGCAGAATGCTCCGTGCGCACTACTAGCGAACGGTTTCGCACTGCGCCGAGGCTCGAGTCGTCAGACGTTTCGTCTTGCCCGATCGTCGCTCCGACCGTCGTTTTGGACCTGGGCGAGTGAGTGCGTCGAAACTCGAAGTCCAGGCGATGAAATTGCGATGAGAGTACGGCGCCGTCGTTGCCGAAGCTGTCGTTGGAACCGAACGCGAACCAACGTACGCTATCGTGAGTGTTGAGCTGCCGCGCCAGTCGGGCTTGGTAGTCCCAGTACTGGAGATTGATCTCTGGTGCGAACAAACGGATGATCGGTCCTACGTAGGAGTAGCGTCCGCCCACGAGCGCGGTCGTCTTGTCGTCGATGATGGGCGATTCTGCGACGAGGCCCGCATCGGTCACGCGCAACGTTGCCGTCATCCACGGCTCCTGTCTGGGAGGTCTGAGGGTGGCCTCCACGATTCCGCCGGAGAACCGCCCCATGCGCGCCGGGTATGCTGCAGGGTAGAGGCGCACGCCATCGATGAGATCTGCTGGCAACACACCGGGGCCCGCACCCATGTGGAAGAGGAGCGGAATGCGCACCCCTTCCAAGAAGTATCCGACGTTGCCCGGAGGAGCCCCACGCACGAAGAAGTACGGCAGCCCAGAGATCATCGGCGTGACCCCGGGCAGGGCCTCGAGGGCACGGAACGGGTCACCCATCGCACCTGGCAGTTGTCTCAATGCCTCACTATCCAGGGAGACCGAATCAGTGACGATTCGTTCTCCTTGCACCAGTACTTCGACGACGTTGGCGTCGGTCTGCACGGGTTGGTCATCTGGAGCACGAACTTCGTCAGCCTCGGCGGTATCCGATGGCACTTGGGAGGGTCTGAAACGGACCAGCACGCTCACCCACGCGGCTCTGGGTTCGCCTGCCACCATCGCGGGCGTGAAGATGTAACCGAGCAAAGCGGCCGCTGCGGCCTCAGAGAACGGGCTTTGGCCCTGCTCGATTTCGACCTCTCGCACCTCGCCAATGGTGCCAACCAGTACGCGGGCGGCAACTTCAGCAGAACCTCGCGCGGCGGGCGGGTAGGTTGGCGGGGTAGCGTAGAGTAGCTTGGGCTGCATCACGGACGTGCGGTGGCCCGGTCCTTGTTCGGTCCCAGCCGAGTTGTGCCCATCCGGGCGCTCCTCTTTGGCGTGGACCGGTGAGGTCCCCTGCAAGAGGCCAATCGCCGCCGCAGCAAGCGCAAGAGTAGGACGGGACAAAGTGAGTGTGACCAGGCGTCTAAGTAAGCAGGATGCCCTCGTGGAGGGGCCCTGTGGCCAGACTAGCCCAGCTGCTCGCGGCGTCAAATGCTGCACGCATTGGGGCAGCGACGGCGCTTGGTGACACACCGACGTCGCCGCGCCGCCCACTCAGTCGCGACCATCGTCTGGGGTCCAACCGCAGCGAACCACAACGCCTGCGGACCCCCGAGGTTGGCCACCCGGCACCATCTACTCGTATTGCAAGTCGTCGATGTAGAAGACGAGGCCCGCGGGGTTGTCTTCGACGGTGGCTACCCAGGCGAATGCACCGATCACACTCGACAGATCGAGCCCCGCGAGGTCGATGGTGTACCGCCGCCACTCACGCGTCAGCGACATTCTCCCCAGCGATGTTCTGAACGAGTCCTTGTGTCGGATGCCTTCCTGCTTCGTCAAGTTCAGAGCTCCCGCTTTGAACTCCACTCGCTCGCCGCCATCTTCTCCGCGCGCCCAAAACGTTATCCGAGAGTAGCCCGTCATGTCCTTGCCAGCCGCTTCCCCCCAATTGTCCGCTCCATTGAGCCAGTATTGTCCGGCCCATCCCGTCGGTCCAGGTTCGTAGCGGACCCGCATGCAATCCGGAGGGGTGTGGCTCGTGGATGCATGGTGGGCGTCTACGGTCAGGTACTCCCCGTCAGCCTTCCCATCCCCGATGAATCCTTCGTAGTACAATGTGGATAGGTCCATCGCGGGCCGCAGGTTCAGCGATACAGTCCTGAGTCCATCTGCGTTTGCCCCGGCACTGCTGAAGTGAGCTAGCGGTGTATCGTCCGTGTTCATTCTATGCGGCAGAAGCGGATCGCGTTCGGAAGAGCCCGCTGTGACGATGGCAGCGCCAACGAGTATCACAGCAGTACCGGTCCCGATAGCGTACAAAAAATTCGAACTAGCCATTCTGACCCCCATCGTGTGATGGCGAGCGCTTGATCGGCGCCCGCGTTCGCCAATTTCCCCAAGGCAGCGAGACGTGCCTCCTGCCCACCGCTAGGGTCCACGATTCGTCCGGCCTTGTCAAAGGGTGTCAGCAGGGCCGGGCTGGCATGGCGTCGGGCGCTTGCTGCATCGCGTAGGTGTGCCTAAAAGGTGAATATCTGTGGGAGGATGCCAGTCGAGACGTTGGTTTGTGGCTCAGGCGCGAGAGACGATTGGCGGCGCGAATTCGCGTAGTCGTGAAATCGCCGGTTGAAATGGGCGGTTCCGTTTTCCAGTGAGCGACTGACTTGGGCTGACTCCGAGAGATCCACGGGGGTGCTGTCAGGAGGTGTGGGTAGTCTTCGTACTGCACCTGCGCCTAGCCCTTCTGGGGCGCTGTTCGTCGGCGATAGCGCGTCCAGATCCGCTTGGCCAGAACCCGATCCATCCGGTAGTTAATCTGAGGCGCGTCTCATTGGCTTGGGTCTTCGTCTTCGTAGACGTAGGTCGCGACGCATGAAGTTGGGAAGTTCACCGAACGGGCGATGAAGCAGTAGTCGTGGATCTGTGAGTGGAGCTCATCGGCTCGGGACGTGTCCGCTTTGGACAGCAGTCGGATCTTTGGATGCAACGTCGCGCTGACGAAACGGCCCGCGCCGTCGGTGGTCGTCTCACCGATCCCAGACGGCGTATCCTCATACCCAGTCACGATGATGCCAGCGACACAGGCAAGATGCAGATACCAGAGCATGTGGCAGGCAGACAGTGCACTGAGCAACATGTCTTCGGGGTTGGGTTTGGTCGGGTCCCCACCGAGAAGGGGGTCGTTGGAGCAAGTGATGACTGGTTTACCCCGGGTCCGCACCTCCCAGAGTCGATCGTACCCGCGGTAGTCTCGCGTTCCCGCGCCGCGGTTACCCGTCCACACAATTGCCGACGTGTATTCATGTTGCTGCGACATACCGCATTGGTAGTCGAGAACCTCAGGTGTGTCGATTCGGTAGGCCCGGCTGTAGCCTCGCCTGGCGCACCAAAACGAGATACCGGCTCCCTTTCAAGTTACGTTTGCTGAGCCTCTCGCATTGGGTCGCGGTACGTAATCATGTGCGAGTTGTTGGGCGTGGGTCGTGTGCTTTCGGGGTCGCCGTGGTTGGCCTCTTCAATCTGGGCGGCTGCTCTGACGCGCTGCGGAGCTCGAGTGGTGAGGAAGGGCGTGCTGAGCGGGACGGCCAAGGCGCCGCGGCCCGGTCAGACGAAGAGTCGCCAGGCGACTCGCCCGGCGCTGAAGAGTCGTCAGGAGACGGCTCTGATTCCGACTCCACGTCGGGGCCGCAGTCGGGAGCAGGTGATTCACCGGGGAGCGAGGGAGCGTCCGGGCAGGGAGCCTCCGATGCCTGTGCTGCAGAACTATTTGGCTCGACCAGTGCACCGCTGCGGCGTCTGACCAGCGCCGAGTACCGCAACACGGTGTCCTCATTGTTCGCGGGCGTGGAGTTGCCGGAGGTGGAGTTGCTTGCCGACGACCGAGTCGGCGGCTTTCTAAATAGCGCCGCGGGGCAGCCCGGTTCACCCGTCGCCGTTGAGCGCTATTTCGCAGCGGCTACCGTCATCGCAGATTCGGCCGCCGTTTCCGTGGACGCGTGGGCACCTTGTACTGCCGAGACGGCGGCGTGTCTTTCGGACATCGCTCTCCAGGTGGGATTCAAAAGCTATCGGCGGCCGCTGAGTGAAGAAGAGAGTGCTCGTTTGGAGGCGTTCGCGGAGGAGGCTTTTCTGAGCAACGGCTTTGACGATGGTGTGCGCATGGTGATCGAGGTGCTGCTGGAATCTCCCTACTTCCTCTACCGTCCGGAATTCGGCGGCGAGACGGCAGTAGGAGACGCGGTTGCCCTTTCCGACTACGAGATGGCGAGCCGACTGTCGTACTTCTTCCTCGAAGACATGCCCGACCAACGCCTGTTCGACGCCGCCGCGGCTGGAGAACTCGTCGACGAAGCAGGCGTACGAACCCAAGCCGAGCGCTTGATGAACCAAGCTAGGGCGCGTGGGGTGCTTTCCGGGTTCATGGGCGAATGGGTCCGCGCCTACCAGCTCGATACCGTCGATCTGGATTGGGAGACTTTTCCGGACTTCGATGAGGCAATGCGCGCGGACATGCGGGCTTCCGTCGAGATGTATGTCGACCATGCGTTGTGGGAGGCGGACTCGTGGCAGTGGCTGATGGCGTCCACCCAGGGCTTCGTCAACGATCGTTTGGCCCCGATCTTCGGCGTGGAGCCCCCCGGAAGCGACGAGTTGGTCTTGGTTGACTTGGACCCGGCCGAACGTCGAGGGCTTCTCACCCAGCCCGGAGTGCTGACGTCGACCTCCCACGGCATCGGGCACTCGCCGATCATGCGTGGCGTCACCATGCTCTCCAACGTGCTGTGCTCGCCAGTACCGGCGCCACCGCCCGGCATCCTCGACAACATCGACGAGGAGATGTCAAGCGACGACGACGACGTGTGCACCACTCGGGACTATGTTTCACTGACGCATACTGTTGGGGCGGACTGTCAGGGCTGCCACGCGGCGATCGATGGCGCGGGGTTCGTGTTCGAGAACTATGATGCGCTGGGCCGCTACCGAACTGAAGAGAACGGCTGCGCGGTCGATGCGACTGGTAGCTTCCCAACCAGCGATTTTGGGCCGGAAGTAAACGACGCGATTGAACTATCAGAAGCGCTCGCCAACAGCCCCCAGGTTGCCACCTGCCTGAGTGAGCATCTGTTCCGCTACTCCCTCGGCAGAGGAACGAGCCGGGCGGATGCTTGCGAACTTCAAGCCCTCGGCGAGCAGCTCGGGTCCGGCGACAGCCTGCAGGAACTCATTTTGGAGTTGGTGACGACACCATCGTTCCGCAGTCGCCCCGGCCGCAATTGAGCAAAACGGAGAGCTAAACGAACATGACTCGCTTCAATCGACGATCCGCCCTCAAGTTGTTGGCCGCAAGCGGCGCCGGAGGGGCACTACCTTGGCTGCGAAGCCCTAGCGCCCTCGGGCAAGCAGACGATGTACCGCTTCGCATCCTGTTCATCGAGGCAGGATCTGGCGTGCGTCGCGGGTCCTTCGAGCCGGAGCAGGTGCCTCGAGAGTACGTGACCGAGCCCACGGTCTACACTGATTGGGCGTTTCGGGAAGTAATGTCAGCGTTGGCGCCGTATCGAGACCGCTCCACGATGTTCGACCAACTCGACATGGTGAGCGCCACCTACGATCCGACGCCCGCATCCAATGCCCACAACGATGGCTTGACCCACATGCTGACGGCGACGGACCGATTGAACGCGGACCTCAGCGGCGGCATCTCCATCGACCAGCTGATCGCGCAAAGTCTCGCAGACCAAGGAGTGTTGACCCGCTTGCCCTCGTTGGAAGTGATGGCGACCGATGACGCTGGGTACTGGTCGAGGTCGGCGCAGCATCACTCCTACTCGGCACCCGGGCAGAATCTGCCGTATCTCACGTACATTCCCGATATCTGGGACCGCCTCTTTCCCGAGCCGCTGACGGAAGATTCGGCGGCCACCGCTGCCTTGAACGCTCGGAGGCAGACGACACACGACTTCGTGCGGGGCGATTATGAACGTTTGGTCGGGCGTCTTGGCGGAGAAGACCGCGAGAAGATTCAGCAGATGATGGACTACCGCGCGGAGCTGCATCAGCGCCTCGGCGTCGTCAGCGACCGCGAATTCAATCGACCAGATTCGGCAACCATTCTCGATCCCTGGTCCGAGTTGGATGAGGGGTACCAGCTCGGCAATCTCGACAATCGCAACTGGAAAACCCACGCAGAGCTGATCGGCAAGATGGCCGCGGCTGCCTTGCATACGGATACGACGCGCGTCGTCAACTTCTCTCTTCAGCCGCCGCCAGACTACGAAGTTGGGTACACCCCAGGTCAATACGGCACCCAAGACCAGCACGACCTCGACCACAAGGCGAGTGGGGATGAGCCGGAGCTCACCGACCCAGCTGCAGTTGATGCGCTGGACGAGAGCCGGCGCATCGTCTACTCCCAGGTACGGTTTGTCTTGGACGAACTCGCGAGCCTTCAAGAGACAGACGGGCAGTCACTCCTGGATCACACGCTGGTGGTGGTATACTCCCACATTGCCGAGGGCTCGCACTCGCTCAACCGCTTGCCATGGGTCATCGTGGGGGATGCCCACCGCGCGCTCAAGACAGGGCAGTACATTCGTTTCCCTATCACAGCTACCGATACCGGCCAAATTCGCACTGGAGCGACCGTATCTGAACGCGTCTGGTCATCCCGTGGCCGACCACACAACGACTTGTTCGTGACTATCGCCAGCGCAATGGGGATAGAGCTCAGCGCATTCGGGCGCTCGGACATGCCGGAGGCAGGCGGCATCATCTCGGAAATGCTTGCCTGAGTCGGCGAAGGCACTCGCCGCCCTTGCGCTTTATCTACCCTCGGGTTTTCTTGGTGCTGCCTTTGGGGCGGCCTACTTTGCCGAAGCCGAGGTGATTGAGCAGGAGTTTGTCCGTTAATACGCTGCGGGCAATGCCGCTCCACTCGAGGTACCAGGCCCACAGGGCTTCTTCGGCGGCGGCTTCTTCTTCAGGGTTACATCCTGGGTCGTCGCTGCCAGGGATCAGCGCGAAGCGCTTGGTGAGCGCCCAGCCCTCTTGCACCATGGCCTTCGTCAGCCCGCGTTTGCTCAGGTGGGCACGCGCTTTCTTCGCCTCATCCCCGAGTTGCGGGACGCCTTCCTCCAATTTCTCGATGCGCTTGAGAAAGGTGGAGACTCCAATCACGACCTCATGCCCGCTAGTTCGCGGCAGCCTGTGGAAGAGCCAGGCGCGTGCTTTGGGAAAGGAACGACTGAGCGCCGCGTCGCACACCACGAACCAACGGTTCTCCCAGGCGTCGAGCTGTCGCAGCAATATCCCATCGTCCCTCCGGGGGCGCTCGGCCTTACGCGTCTGCCCATACTGCTTGAGGAGCGTCCATCCCCTCTCGATCTCCTCGTCATCGAGGCCGAACGGCAAAAGTTCGCGCCGCACCTTCGGGTCGTAGAGCCCTGTCAGCAGATCCAAGGTTCGGTACGCCTTTTCCCCGGCTTTTTGTCGCCCCACGCGAGTCCTCCGCCTTCCTTCGTGAAGAGTTCCCGGGCATGAGCATCGGGGCCCGACAGCCTCCTCTGGGTGAATCCAACCCGCTCCAACAATTATCAGATATTTCCCAGCAATTCACTCCATATCCGGACCAATTTCGGATGAAAAATCCATGTCTCAAACTGGACGGGAATCGCAAGAGTATCCCGAAGAATTCGTGACATACCGTTCTCAATTACTCGATAATTGAACATAATACTCACTCTAGTGAGTTGAATTCATGAAGCGCAGCGAAGCGCGCAGCCGTACCGGCCGCGGCTCACACGCCGAGCTGCTGTCGCAGTTCCCCCAACACCTTCGGTCAAAGCAAACCGCGTGGAGGATGTCGTGGGTGCTCAGTCGAGACTCTTGAAGAACTCGTCCATTGCATCTTCTGCGAAGCAGGGGATGCCGTGGCTCGTACCGCTGTAGGACGGGTCGTTGTGCGGACACCAAATGGTTGGCGCGCTGCAGTCGGCGTAGCTGACGCACGCAGGGTCCACCGTGGTGCCGTCGCTTTGGCAGCCATCACCCGCCACCGTGATGGGCTCGGAGTTATTGCTGCACATGTTGCCAGCGACGAACCGGTCCACGGTAGCTTTGCCGTTATTCCCGCGCACGTTGTCGTTCTGTCCTTGAATGTACATGACAGGCATTACGGTGCCATGTGCGCCGTAGTCGGACGCTGCGACCGGAGCCATGGCTTTGAAGTTGAGGTACTCCGCGTCCGCCGTGTGGTTACTGGTCATGAGCTGCACGATGAATTGGGCGCCGGAGCTGTGGCCCGTGGCGAAGACCCGGCTCGTGTCGACACAGTAGTTGTTCACGAGCTCGTCGTAGAGCGCTTTGACCCGAGGTATGTCTGTGTTGTAAGTCCAGCACCCGCCCGAATCGGCCGACAAGGGTACCGCGACTACGTAGTCCGTCTCGAAAGCATTGCCCTGGGAGTGGTCGGAGTACTCCGTACGATTGGCGTCGCCGCGGTTCGTTCCGCCGCAGCCGTGAAAGCCGAACAAGACGGGCATGGGGGTGGCGCCGTCATAGCCTTGGGGAAACAGCAGCCAGGATTCGCCCCCCTTGTAGACCTTGCCGTCAGCTGGTCGTCCGCCTTTGCCACAACCAGGACTCGGCACAGCGTCCGGGTTGGCGTCTCCACTCGGGGCTTGGCCGGGATCGCCGCCCGATCCACTCCCGCCCATGTCGCCAGCGTCGGCGCCGCCGCCAGCGCCGCCCATGCCGCCCAGGCCACCGGGGTCGTCTTCGGCGCCCGCGCCGTCGTTGCCCCCCTGTCCACCGGCGCCAGCTCCGCCTGCCTCAGTCGGGGGTGCAGGGGGAACGGTCGGCTCGGGGCTAGTCGTGGTTTCGCTTGTAGTAGGGGTCGCGGCCGGATCTGCCGGGCTGCTGGCTGTCGGAACGTCTTGGGTCGGAGCTGCCGGGGTAGTCGCTTGGGGCGGGGTGGGGGAAGCGGATGTTGAAGGTTCTCCGGTGCCCGGGCCTGCGGTGCTCGCGCTGATGTCGTTTCCCGTGTCGTTGCTGTCGGAGGAGCAGCTGAGGGCAAGCAGGAAGGTGGCGGACAGGGGAGCGAGAGTGCGGAGGTGCATGGGGTATCTTTCGGGCTGGAGGGACCTGGTGGTGCGTTGCGGCGGTGCAGGTGCGCCCGTGTTCATCGGGGACGTCTGCGTCACGTCGAGGACGATTCGAGAACGCGGGACGGGTTCCGGTATCTCCGGGTTGATCCGTCTTGGGTGCCGGCTCAGGAAGAATGAAGTGGGAGCTGAGCTTTCGCTTGGCCTCGAGCTCTTGCGGGCGATCGATCGTGTGTCGACCTACTGAAGTGATGTCTAGCTCATCTCGGGTAGAGTGCGCGTCACCCCCCGAGATGACGAACACAGCCAGTAGCCTGAAGCTGCTGGACCATCTTCAGGAGTCCGGGGACCCGCTCGTACGCCGAGGCGAGTTCTACGGCTCGTCCGTCCACGCCCAAGCAATCCACCCCCTCTGCGCGCACCAACACGACGGCGTGGGGCACCTTCTCGAACCACGCCCACCCCACCATCGGTAGGAGGCGTTGTTCACTCAACGCAATGATCCAGACGTCGCCGGCTCTTCGAGGCGGGTCGGCCTGAAGTTTCGTTCTCACCTGGCCCTCCACGCCGAATGTGCCGCTCGCCACACAGCTGGAGTGAGCACGAAGGTCAACGTCGCCGCGATCACCATCAAGGGCACGACACTCAAGCGCCCCTTCGCCTGGATATCCAGGCACTCCGTATCGAACACTGGCGTGGCGCTGAAGTCAGGATGGCGATTCGACAGCGTGATCGCGAACGGCCCGACGACACCCCACAATAGCCCCGTGTCAGCTGGGTCGGCCAGACCGACACGTAATGATGCGGATAGCTCACTGCAGTCGAACGAGTGCCACAGTCGACTCACGTAGCGACTGAACGCTGCGGCAACACCTTCCGAACTCAGCGCGGCCCAGGCGCGACGAAAGGAGGTGCCCGGCGAGCGTGCTGTTCTCTTCTTGTTCTTGCCAGCAGCCTTCTTGGTGGACATTCGATGCACTGGCTCCCGCGCGTCTTGGCCATGCGCCCGGGGCTTGGTCGACACTTCGGTGTCGACCAAGCCGTAGAGAGCGATCAGCCTCGCGCGAGCGCGCAGTTTTTCCGCGCGGGTGACCTCGACGGCGATCGTTACGCGCGCTGCGAGTAGGGCGACGATGGCGACCGCGAGGCTGGCGACGACGGTCAGCGCGGCCATCTACTCGGACGGCTTGTCGGGATTTTGCGCTTCGAGCTTCTGTCGGGCGAGCTCCGTCACGCTTTCCGCCACCTTGCCGAGCACGGAGCCCGCGCTCTTGATCGATTCGAGGCGTGCGCCTTGCTCATCGATGATGAGCACCGCCAAGGGCTTCACGCCGCCGCCGCCCGCGGTCGCACCGCCCCGGCCACTGCTGCGATTGCCGGCTTGAGAGCCCTCTCCTGCGCCGACGCCAAATCCGAACCCGACGCTGACCAACGGTACCACGGTGGTGTTGTTGACCTTGATGGGTTCTCCCACGACTGTCTTGGAGCTGAGCATGCGCTCGAGTTCGGCGATCGCTGTTTCGAATAGTTTGGGGGTGTCCATGTTTTGCGCTCCTTTGCGTCGTTGCTGACCTGCAGAAGCCGTGCCAGGAGGCGCCGAATCGCGACCGGGCCTACGCCGTCACTCGCGCGACCATGGCGCGCAGCGCCATCAGATCGAATGGCTTGTCTAGACGTTCGTTGGTGATCGTGTCCAGGAAGCGCTGAGCAAGTCCGTTGGTTGCTCCACCCGTGATGAACACGACACGGTCAGCGAGTTCGGACCGCGCCGCGTGCAATCGTTCGAAGAACTCCTGCCCGCTGATCCCAGCCATCATGACGTCGCACAGGATGACGTCGAAGTGTTCGCCGCTCACGATGTGCCGCAATGCCTCATCAGCATCGCACACCACCTCCACCCAGCGTTTGCCACTATCGATTCATGCCGGTACACCCGAGCAAGCGTGGCAAGCGCTGGCTACGGGGTCGGGCAACGCCGGGTGGTTCCCGCGAAGCGCTCCACCATGCCTGTCCAAAGGCGCCCGGGGTGGTCGACAAAAACCGAACGTCTGTCACGACGGTCGGGTTCGGGACGCTGGTAGCGCTCTCAGGGTTGGTGCCCAAGTCATCGGCTTGGGCACCAGGTCGCGCGGCGGCTCCCAATCGGCGCTGCAGGTGTGTCGCAAGGCTTCACTCTCGCGTCCAGCTGCCAGTCTACTTCCGGATCACCGCTGCAGGTTACGGAGGCCATCATGAGGAATTTTCCCCCTTCACGACCACTACATCGCGTCCCTTGCTGGAGCTGAGCACCAGGTTCGCATTCCTTGGGGTTTGTCGCGGCTGACGCCCTAATTGGTGGGCGTCGAGTGTTGGGGCGTGTTGGGATGGCGAATACTAGTATTCAGTTCGCTACTCCATGACCCACTTCGACAGCTTTCCATGTTGAGATTTGCGCGCACCCCACTTGCTCTGTTGGTGTCGACCCCACTTTTGTCCTGCGCCTCCGACGGCGCTGACGGGAAAGAAGTGGATCTGTCCGGCGGAGCAGCGAGTGAGAACTCATCGGTGCCGTCGGCGGCCGGCGAGGCCAGCACCAGCGATCCAATTGGAAACGCGCCGAACGGCAGCGTGTCGCCGAGCGGCACGCCCAGTCCGAACGGCACGCCCAGTCCGAACGTCGACCCTCCCATGAGCGATGAGACGACCGCCAACGGTGGTAGCCAAGGCGGTGAAGACCAGCCCGGTAGCGATCCCTCAGAGAACGAAGGACCGATACCTCGGCCGATCGATGGTGATGGTGATGAGTTACCGACAGACGACTCGTCGACCGGTAACGAGACCGACCGCGACCAGGACGGTAGTCCATCCGAAAGTGAGGGCACGGACGGCATGTCGACGGACGACCAGGGGACCGCAAGCGGCGGCAGCCCAGGTCTGGGAGACCCACCCGGCGCGGGCGGAGGATCGGCGGGCGCCGTCGGCACGCCAGGGGACGAGGAGCCGGTCACCTTCGCGACCTGCCCAGACGACACGTGGAGGGTGGTGTGGAGTGACGAGTTTGACGGGCCCGCAGGCTCTGCCGTCGATGGCAGCAAGTGGACGTACGACAGCGGCCCCAATTGGTATAACGGTGAGCTCCAGTATTATTCCGCTGGCACGGATAACGCTTCCCTAGACGGCAACGGCAACCTGGTCATCGAGGCGCGCCGAGAGGATCGCGAAGGCAGACAATACACTTCTGCCCGCCTCAAGACAGAGGGCAAGCACGCGTTCACCTATGGACGCATGGAGGGTCGCATGAAGCTACCCTACGGCCAGGGCATGTGGCCTGCGTTCTGGATGCTTGGAGGAACCACATGGCCCGGCGATGGCGAGATCGACGTCATGGAAAACCTTGGCCGAGAGCCGTCGCTCGTTCACGGCACCATCCACGGGCCCGGATACTCAGGAGCCGATGGGCCCGGCGCGTCGTTCACCCTGCCCAATGGTGAAGTGTTCTCCGACGACTTCCACATCTTCGCCGTCGAATGGGAACCTAATACCATCCGCTGGTACGTCGATGGCGAGCACTACTCTACCAAGACCCCTTCCGACATCGGCGGCAATCGATGGGTCTTCGATCATCCGTTCTTCTTCATTGTCAACCTCGCCGTTGGCGGCGAGTGGCCCGGCAATCCCGACCAGACCACGGTGTTCCCGCAACGCTTCTTGATCGACTACATCCGCGTCTGCGAGCAGTAGGGATCACGACACGCACTTCGCACCGCAAGACCCTGACTGGAGAGTCCGCAAACTTTTCCCAAGGAACGCGAACGTCGGGGCAGCAGTCGCTGCACGCTGCGGTACAAAAAGGGCCAAGCCACATTTGGCCACGCCCTTCGGTTCCGTGACAATCACTTCGCTCGCTTCCATGCCCGCACGGTAGCTCTCGTGCGCGAACTCGGGTCAATGCGCTGGGTCGAATCCGCCATTGCCAATGGTCTGGGCACGCAAGGCGGCCACCTCGACGACCCGATCAGCATACATCGGGTCGTGCCTACAGGCAGCGAACCAACGAGTCTCGATCCGGACAGTCACACACAGAGCGGCGGTTCTAGCGTGCCACTCCGTGTACGGCTGTCAGGTAAACTCGCGGACGGCGCTCAGCGTGCGGCGGCCACACTCGAGTCGCCGGCGGTTCCCGAATCCGACCCGCCTGCGTCACCTGCGTCCGAAGCGTTGCCGCCATCGATTGACGTGTCATTGCCACCGTCGCCAGCATCCGACGCGGGCTCGACCGGGTCCGTCATACCTGCGTCCGTCATACCTGCGTCCGTCATACCCGGGTCCGTCATACCCGGGTCCGTCTCAGCCGGATCAGTCTCCGTTGGCTCTGGCGCAGCGTCTTGGTCACTCGGCGCACCTGCTTCGGTGGGCGCTGGTTCATCGGGTTCCTCAGGTGGAAACCCCAGCTCGACGAACACGGCAGTGGTGCGGTTGTCGTACAACCTGAATTCGGTGCTGTTGCCAACGATGAACCCACCATCCTCGTCGAACGCCTCGACCTCCACCATCGCGTCACCGCTCACCCAGCTGTCCGGGATGCCGTAGCGTTGATAAAAATGCTCGGCGATCGCGGGCGCACCATCGGCCAAAGCGCCCTTCGTCGGCACCAAGGTCTTCTCGAGCGTCTCGGAACCTTGTGAAAATTGAATGGTCAAGGAAGCGACGTCACCGACCGCTGCCGCATCCGAGTTGATGTTCAAAGCAATGATGGTTTCGGAGTCTGCGCAACCAACCACCAGGCTCCACGCCAATGCCACACCACAAGAGCGAATCAAGTTCATGGCGACATACTAACGACGCCTTCACCGGTACGGCAACCTCCGGGTTCGGTATTGATGAGCTTTCGGTTTTGACGCCGTGCTCCATCGGACTGACCTCTTGCGTCACGCGTTCTCCATTGTGTATAAGGGTGCCGCCTGGTATCGGCGGCCCCACGGGGTGCCATGATATGGGTATTTTCCGAAGGCACCGTCATGAAGTCCGGCCGCTGTTTGCCTGTCGCACTCTCTATTGTGTTTGGCCTCGTTTCGAGTGGCTGCAGCGAACTGCGTGCGCGACAGGCCGCGCAGGAGGGAAACGAGCTGTTTCTGGATGGCGACTACGCGGCAGCTGTCTCGCACTACGAGCGCTCCCAGGAACTGTATCCGGACATTCCTCAGGTGCTTCTCAACAAGGGCCTAGCCTGTCGTCACATGATGGCTACTGAGGATGAAACAGCCTCGAAGAATGCAGCAGAATGCGCTCTCAACGCATTTTCGTTGATGCAGCAGAAGGCAGGTGATGATCCTCGTGGGGAAGAGCTCTACGTGCAGACACTCTTCGATGCCTCTCGCTTCGATACCCTACAGAAACGTTTCGAAGAAGCCCTGGCTGGTAACCCAAAAGATCTGGGTGCGATCAATGGACTGATTCTGGTCCACTCTCGTTCGGGCAACTGGCAACAGACTTTGGTGTGGACGCGACGCCGCGCAGGGCTCTTGCCGCGGGACGCTGAGGCACAGTACGCCGTCGGGGTGTTTTGCTACAACGTTCTATTCGAGCGTGGCGGCAACAGTGTCAATGCAACGTTCGACCCGCGAAAGACGGACGAACAACAGGCGCCGCCCATCTTCGAGGAGCAGGACGTGAAAGGGCAGCAACGGGTAGAACTCGCGGACCTTGGTATCGAGTACTTGAAAAAAGCCCTCGAATTGGCGCCGGACCATCGTGAGTCGCTGGCTTATATGACGCTCTTGTATCGACAACGGTCGTTGGCCTTCTTAGATGACCCAGTCAGATGGCAGGAGAACATTGCCGACGCAGAACGATGGCGAAAGCAGGCACAGGAAGCCGACAAGGCTGCCGGCCAAGGGAAGCGGTGACGGCTAGTGGCATTCGACGCACTCTTCACGCGCCCCAACAAGAAAGCCAGCAAATGGCGTGGTGTCACCATCGGCGCCTCGCTTTCCGCCCACGGCATCGTGCTGCTGGTAGGGGTCGCTCACTCCATGTGGCAGGTGGATGAAATGCCGATGCCGGCAGTTCGGGTCACGTTGACCGCGGCAGCACCGCCACCGCCACCGCCACCGCCACCACCAAAGAAGAGCAGCAAGAAGAAGACGCAGACGAAGCGCCGGCAGCCCAAGCCGGATACGCTGGTTCAGCCCGAAGAGACGCCAGAACCTGAGCCCGAAGAAGGGGGCGAGGAGAGCGAAGACGACGGTGAAGAAGGTGGTGAGGAAGGCGGCGAAGTCGGCGGTGAAGTTGGCGGTCAAGTTGGTGGTGTCGTCGGCTCGGTGGGCACCGCCCCGCCACCGCCCAAGAAGAAAGGGCCCGAAATGCTGTCAGCGAACATCGGACGTAAGCAGCTCTTGAGCAATCCCGCGGCCAACCAACCAAGAATACCACCCGCGCTGCGCCGGCAAACCTTCAAGACCCGAGTGATGGTCTGTGCTTCCGCCGCCGGCAATGTTACCAGTGTGCGGGTGCTCCAAGGCTCCAACCCCACGGTCGATGGCCAACTACCTGGCATAATCCGTGGCTGGCGCTACAAGCCGTACACTATCAACGGCAAACCCGTTCCATTCTGTTACCCGTTTACCTACGTTCTGCGGCAACGCTGAGCGTCCCCGAAGAAGAAGCCTCGAAAGCAGCAAGAAACATGGATTTCTCTCTAATCGGTCTTTGGAGCCAGATGGGCTTCATCGCCAGAGCGGTGGTGATTATCCTTCTCGGCATGTCGATGTTCGCGGTTGGCATTGCCGCTGAACGCTTCATTACCTTTCGTCGAAGCAAAGAGCGATCGCTCGCGTACGTCGCCAACCTGGCGCGCGGTATCGATGATCTCCCCGTGCTGGTGGGAAAGGCAGAGCTCAGTCCGGAGTTCGAACAAGCCCCGTTGGCTCGGGTGTGCGGCACCGGGTTGAAAGAGTTTCGTCAAGGCATGACCGAATTGGCCGACGCTGCCGCTGATGCGGTGGAGATGGAGCTCCTGATGCACGGTGTGGCGCGCGCGATGGATCGCGCGAAGAAGCGCGAGATGGCCGACTTGTCCAGAGGGTTGCCAGTGCTCGCGACCATCGCCTCGTCGGCGCCGTTCGTCGGTCTGTTCGGAACCGTGTTCGGTATCATCACCGCCTTTCGGTTGATGGCGGATCCGGAGGCGGGTGGTGGAGGTTTGGCCACGGTGTCGGCAGGTATTGCCGAGGCGCTCTTGACGACCGCGGTCGGCTTGGGTGTGGCCATCGTCGCCGTGTGGTTGTACAACTTTTTCACAACGAAGCTGGAGGAGCTGGGTGGGATCATCGATGATGCGAGTGGGGAATTGGTTGATCGCCTCTCCCACGGCACTCGCCGTCTGCTGGTATCGGGGACGAACCTTGCTCAGGCGCTAGCCAACAATTCGTCGGTGCCAGCGCCGGCGGTCTCTGCGCCTCATGGGCATATGGCCCGTACCTCTTCTAGGCCGAACAAGGAACCAGGAACCCCACCGGCGATACCGTGACGAAACGACACGATGGCAAAGCCGTCGATCGGCTTCGAGCGTTGCGCAACATCTTGGGCAACGAGGAGAGCCTACCGAAAGCGGACATAAAGTCCGAGATCAACGTCACACCGCTGGTGGATGTCGTGCTGGTGCTGTTGATCATCTTCATGGTGGTGACTCCCATGATCGCTAGCGGAGTGGCCGTCGACCTGCCCACGACGGTTCATCACGATCGAAAACCTGACGATGGCCGGGACATCATCGTCTCGGTCACGCGAGACGAGCAAATCTACGTGGCCAGTCGTCGTGTGGCCGGGGCTTCGGATCTGACGGCGGCTGTGCGTCAAGAGCGCGCGCGTTTCCCCGACAAGACGATCTACCTCAAGGGTGACGCGCTAGCGCCTTACGGTACCGTGCGGCGAGCGATGGACGCTCTGCGTGAGGCAGGTTTTGAGGACGTAACCCTCGGAACTGAAGAGCCGACGAAAAAGAAGGCGGAACAAGATTAATGGCGAGTCGCGTTAGAGGCAACGCTTCGCTCGACTTGTCGGCAAGGAACGGGCACCGGCAGTGGACGTAGGAACCAATAGTCAAAAGGGACCGACGGCAGCGATCAACGTAACTCCGTTGGTCGACATCGTGCTGGTGCTGTTGATCATCTTCATGGTGCTAACGCCGTCGACGCTCAAACACCTCAAGGCAACCGTGCCGCAAGAAGCAGACGAGCAATCACCGAGCCCTCCCGTTGGAAGCTCGCTGATGATCGAGTACAGCGCGCAGCGCGAACTGATGGTCAACGGAGAGAGCATGTCCCTGGCGACACTCGCCGAAAACCTTTCCAAACGGCTTGCCGCGATGCGCAAGAAGGTCGTCTTCATCAAGGCGGATGATGAGGCACCCTACGGCGAAGTCGTCCACCTGATGGATATCGCCCGAGGCGCAGGGGCCGAAAGTCTAGCCGTCGTGACTCGTTGAGCCGTATTTGCGCAGATTCCGATTGCGACGATGCACGGATGTCGTCGGGGTGAGCCTCAGCGGGTAGCGTCCACGTGCGAGCGTTCGCTTACGCCACGTTCATGACACCGAGGTTAAAACCTCTGGATCGCCAGCTGATCGTAATTGTCGTTCCTGTGTGCAATTCGTTCGGCCGCCTAGACACCGCTCTGATGCAGCCCAAAGGGCCCAAAGGGTTTTCAACCTCAGGATGCTCCAGGTATACAGAGGACGGCGGCGGAATCGGTGAGCAAGATGTTCGCCCTTGCCGCACAGGAGGCTTGCTTCATGAATCTGCGTACCCATGTCCGTCGCTCCCGTTTGACCGCAACAGCTGCACTGTTGGCGGGTTTCTGCAGTGCCCCCTTGGTGGTCGCTCAGCCAGAAGCACCGCCAAACGAGGCTGGGGAACAGCCTCAGGCTCCAGCGCCCGATCAATCCCCGCCCGCAGAGGCGGAGGCGCCGCCTCCACCTCCGCCTCCAGCTGAGGAAGCTCCTCGAGAAGGCGAACCCCCTCCAGCTGACGAAGCGCCCCCAGCCGAAGGCGAAGTGGACGCGGAGGAAGAGGAGGAGATGGTGGTTGTCGGGGGAGACGAGGGCAGCCCGTCCACGTACGTTCAGGAAGACGAGGATACCATCGTCGTCACGGTCGACCGGCGTGAGAAGAACATTCAGAAGCTGTCCGCCTCGGCTGAAGCCTTTTCGGGTGAGGACCTCGAGCGCAAGGGAATTACCTCCATGCGCGAACTCACCGCAGCAACTCCCTACGTGGAGATCGGTGCCCAGGAAGGCAACATAGAGATCTACATGCGCGGTATCGGCACCAACAACAACACGGAGATTGGAGATCCAGCCGCGGCCACCCACTTCGATGGCGTCTATATCCCGCGACCCCGCGGGATTGGCTCGATGTTCTTCGACGTCAGCCGGGTAGAGATGCAGCGCGGTCCCCAGGGTACCTTGCGTGGTCGTAATGCGACTGCGGGCACGATCAACATCATCAGCAACGCGCCAGAGCTCGGTATGTGGGCGGGCAACGCGTCCTTCCAGTACGGCAACTACGCCCAGCGCTTGACCAAGACGATGGTCAACATTCCGATCGGTGAAAAGCTCGCGCTGCGCGCGGCGACCTTCACCGAAAATCGCGAGGGGTTCTACACCAACAAGGATGGCGATTGGACGATTCAGCCGGCGGAAAACGCGGATACGTTCGCATACCGCGTGTCGGGCAAGTGGGCGATCTCGGACAACGTGAGCCTGACGATCCGCCACGACAACGTGCGCGAGCGTGGTACCGGCTGGGTGGGGTCGAACTTCACCGAGGCACTGCAGAATGGTATCAAGCCCGAAGAGGTACCCAACCCCCGTGCGGTGGCCTTCGTGGGCAAGCAGCCCAGCCAAAGGCTGGACCACCTGGGTGTGAGTGCACAACTCGATGTCGACTTCGGACCAGTTGGAATGGAGTTCGTCAACAGCTACCGGGACATGACTTATAAGCAGACGACGGGCACGACGAACGGCGTTTACTACTATGGCAAGGAACCCGGCAGTCTGGACCGCTACAACAGCAGCTACTGGCACACGACCTCTCAGTCCGTCGTCAACGAGCTTCGCTTCTACTCGCCTGATACGGACCGTTTCCGTTGGACGGTCGGCGGCTTCAACCTCTACGAGGAACAGTACGTACTGCTGGCCGAGACGGCGGACAATTCCTGGGGCTGGGCTGGCCAAGAGTACAACCACCCGGATATCAATGATGGTGCAATCGCCGGCTACGCCGATGCCACCTTCGACATCACCGATGCGCTGCGTGCCCTGGCGGGTATTCGCGTCACCCACGACTACAAAGAGCGCCACGGTATCGGATATGGCTACGCCGTTGGCTGCGAACCTGGCAGTGAAGACACCTGCACCTGGGGGGAGCATCGCTTCGGCACCGAGGGTTTCCGCTTCAAAGGTCCCGGACGTACCGACTATACCGCCAGCAATGACGTCAGTGATCTGCTGGACGGCATCGACACCTTCGGCGAGCGCGACACATTGGACGAACTTCTCGCCCAAGAAGGTGCCTCCGCCGGTAGCATGACCGAGCAGCACGGCAGTGTGAAGAACACCTTCTTCGACTACCGTATCGGTACTGAGATCGACCTGACGCCGGATAGCATGATGTACATGACCTTCTCCACGGGTCACAAGTCTGGCGGCTTCAACGACACCATCACCATCAACGGCCTATCGACTGCACCGACGTTCGACCCGGAAGCGGTGTACGCCCTCGAGTTGGGGAGCAAGAACGTGCTGCTCGATAGAGACTTGGTGCTCAACGGCGCGGGCTTCGCCTACGCCTACGAGGACTATCAAGCGAGCACGGTGGAGTCCTTCGGTGAAGGTGATGATGCCTTCCGTAGCTCGGTCCGCCGCAACGTAGGTTCCGCGACGATTCTCGGGCTGGAGGCCAATGCGGTAGCCTACTTACCCAAAGGCTTCACGGGTCGGGTATCGATGATGCTGTTGGATGCCAGCTTCAACACCGCAAGGATGGCGGACACGCGGGAGAGCTGGAACCCTGACGATCAAACAATCGTTAATCTGAAGGGTAATTCCTTGCCCCGTGCCCCGAACCTGGCCATCTCTTACGGCATCGAACAGAACATCCCGACGAGTATCGGTTATTTCGACTGGAACGTCAGCGGCCAAACCAAGACAAAGCAGTACATGACCGTGTTCAATGGCGAGGGTGAGGACCTCGATGGTAACCTGAATCCGCTCTACAGCGACGTGGTCCCCACGATTACGCGTTTCGATGCGGGCCTCGGATACACGCGACAAGAAGGTGACATTCGCCTCGATGCGTTCATCACCAACATCACGAACATGGCCTACATGACGAGCTTGATCAACGCGCCCGGTCTAAACCTCAGGTTCTTCAATCCGCCGCGTCAGTTCGGGTTGCGCCTTTCGATGTATCTCTGACTCCCGCCTTAGCCGGTGTCGGCCGCGATCTCCAGCATCGCTCGGCCGACGCCGTGCTCGGTCAGGGATTGCGCCCTAGATACTTCTCGTGGAGTTGGGGGGCGAAGTCGCGCAGGCGACGGCGGCGACGCGCGCAAAAGCATGCTTCATCACCCGAGGAATGCTAGTAGGTCGCTACGATGCACAGTCCTCAGTTCTGCGCCGCGTCGCCTGACAGGCCCACTCCTAGCCCACGCGATTGGCTTCGATGAGCTTGGCTGCTCGCGCAGCGCTCGTCGCGCTCGGACTACTTCACATCTACATCCTGGTGCTCGAGATGTTCTTCTGGACCAAGCCAGCCGGGCTGCGAGCATTCAAGCTGGAACCGACGTTTGCTCACGCAACGAAGACGCTGGCTGCAAACCAAGGCCTGTACAACGGGTTTGTCGCCGCGGGTCTTGTCTGGGCCGCCCTGCCCGGGCCACACGACCGCGCGCTAGCATTATTCTTCCTGTCCTGCGTGCTCGTCGCTGGTGTCTTCGGCGCAGCCACGTCCAGTCGCAAGATCATTTTCGTGCAGGCAGTCCCGGCCATCGTCGGTCTGTTGCTCGTGATGTTGACGTAACTGCTCGTGATGTTGACGTAACGGAGTCTGCGCGCGTTATGTCGTGATGTCGAGGCAAAGGGGGCCAGAGCATTGCTGATGAGGACTTGGCGTTCAGGGTTCCGCGAGGCAGCGCTCGTCTGCGACGCGCACCTGCGTTCGTGCGCGGAGTCCCCGCGGTGGGAGTGAGCCGGCAGGTTGGCGCAGGGGCTGGGCCCAAGCCAACGGCGACGACTGGACGAACCCCAATGCGGCAAGGCCGCGCACGCATAGAGCGATTCGGTCTTGCCCCGTGGCGGCTGCGGGTGACAAAGATGAGTTCATGGGACGTTGCGTGCGAGCGCCGGGTTGCTCTGTGCTGGTGTCCAGCTGGGGGATGCGGGCATGCCCCCTGATGCTGTTCGCCGGCGGGTGCGCGCTGGTGTTTGCACTGACGGGGTGTGGTGCCCCACCGGCTGGAGCCACGAGTGCTGGGGTTCAGGCCAGTGCTGAGCGTCTCGGTGCTGGGGCGCAAGCCCGTGTTGAGTCGGCGGGGGCTGCGCGCCGGGCTCCCGATTGTTCGGTGCGCGAGCGCGCCGAGCGGGTGGGGCAGAGCTTCACGCCGTGGGGAGCTCGTCGATTGTGGTGCGATCCCGCAACGCGACCGGGCGATGCGGGCACGCCGCTCAGTATCGAGGGGTTTGTGGTCGCGACCAATCTCGCGCGGATGCCCAGCTGTGCCGTTCACCCTGCGGGCGTTGCCGATCCGGCGGACTGCCGATCCGAGATCCCGACCTTCTGGGTCGGCGATAGCGTGGAGACGCCGCTGGTCCAGGCGATTCCGGTGATGGGGTGGGCGTCGAACGCGGCGCAGCTCTTCGATGCCATCGCCGACTTCGACTCGAGTTCACCGAGCGCCGAGGTGGTCGACGAGCTGTGGGGGCGCGCGATTCCGAATCCGCTGCCTGCGCCGGGCGCGAAGGTCCGCGTCGACGGGTCGTATGGGACGCGTTTCAGTTTGAGCTCCGCCGGTGGACTCCAGAACGCAGCGGTCGGGGTGTTGACCTATCGGGCGATGCGAACGTTGAGTCCGGCGCCGAGCTTGGCGACCTTGCCGGGTGTGGTGCGACGGCCCGACGCCCTGTCGGGGAGCGCAACGCGGACCTCGCTAGCAGCCGCGGCGCCCACGACACCTGCGACGCAGCCAGCCCCGAGGCTGCTCGCCGTCAAGGCGCTGCGTGGACCATTGGTGTCGCTTTCGGACTACTGCACGGATCCGAATGACACGTGTCTGCTCACTGCCGACGAGGTCGAGAGCCGACTCGGGCAGGGTGCGGCCATGGCGCTTGCTGGTCGCGGGCGCTTTCTCGCAGTCAAGCTCATCGGCAAAGCGTCCGGGCCATACGCTAGCTACGAGTTGGCGATCCGCACGACTGCGGGTTGGTTCGTCCACGACTTGGAGCTGATCACGAACGATGCGGTCTCCGGCGCGTGGACGGGTTCTGCGGCGGTAGAAGCACTCAGCTACCAGCCGCTCGTGAGCGGAGCGTCGACCGTGGTGCTGCTGGTGATAGAAGGAGCGGGCGCGGCCGGTGGCTCGCTACCCCCCGAGGACTACTATGAGTCGACCTGGCGCTCGCTCGCGCTCTGTACGCTCGGCACTGGCGGCGTGCCGGCGTGTAGCAAGTTGCTCAGTCTCGAGGCGTGGTCGACGGACGCGCAGGGCACGACCACGGGCTACGAGCTCGGCTACGAGTTGCCCGGCGACGGCACGCTGCGCATTTCACATCGTGCCGGCACCCTCGACGCCGAGGTCCAGGGTCTGATCGGCGTGCATCGCGTGGCGCTGCCTTGACACGGACGAGTATGGCAGTGACGCGGGCGAGTGTCGCCAGGCACCCCTCAGGAAAACGCCGCAGGGGCACGCCCGGTGCTCAGCCACGACGCGCTTCTGCTCGTGACAGGGGCCGTTCACGAGCCGGTTTGGGGAGCTCCATTCGGCATCTCGCCACGAGCGGCGTCCTCACCCATTTGCACGCCGACCACACCTCGGGGCTCGTCGAGCGAACCCGCGCACCTCCACGCCCGAGCAACCACTACAGTCCAGCGATGGGGCCTGATGCGGGATCCCCGTACTCTGCGACGTCGATACCGAAGTAGCCTAAGATGGACGCATGCAGGGCGCCGGTCGGAAGTGCCCCGCCGTCCACGACTCTTCCAGGGATGAAACCGCCAGCTCGTCCAGCGAGCATGTACGGGATGCGCTTGCGGCTGTGGCTGTCACCGTCGCCGTTTTCGGAGCAGTAGAGCGCTAGGGTTTCGTCGAAGAGCGTGCCTCCAGCCGTTCCAGGTGTTTCCTTCAACGCATTGACGACGTTGGCGAAGCGGCGTGCCTTGAAGCGAGATGTCTGGACGACACGCGCGTTCGCGATGCGCATCGCCTCATCGCGTCCGAGCTCTGGGTCCTCGATGATGGCATCCAGGTCGGTGGCGCGGTCGTCATCGTCCAGTTTGTGGCTGATGAAGTGATCGCTCCAATCACCGCATCCATCAGGCAACTCGTACTTGCCGTAGTTGACGTCCCAACTGTTGCTGTACTGGACGACCGCGACGCGGGTCAGGTCGCACTGAAACGCCATCATGGTTAGATCCAGCATCAGCTTGGTGTTGGTGTGCATGTCCCTGGTGTTGTCTGGAGAGCCTGGTATCGTGCAGCCGGGGGCGGCGGTCGTTGCTTGGATTTGTTGCTCCAGTTCGCGCACTGACTGCAAGTAAGCTTCCATGCGCTGGCTATCTCCGGCGCCGAGCCGTTGACTGAGCCGGGTGGCATCCTCCATGGCGTAGTCGAGAATGCTCGCTTCGCGATTTCGAATCTCCGTGGGCATGTTGCTGGCTTGTGCCGCAGCGTCTAGCCCGGAGAACACGCTGTCGAACAAGTCGGTGGCGCTGCGGAAGACCGCTTCGGATTGGCCGTTCTCCCTAAAAGAGAGGAAGCCCTGGGTGATGGCAGTGTCCCCCGTCGCGCTGGAGGTCAGGCTACGATAAGGGGTTTCACCTTGGATTCGAGCTGCCAGGTACTGGTCGAGCGTGGGTTGGGGCGTGACCTCCGGGCTTTTGCCCCGGGCGTGGTGCGCGGACAGCGCCATGGAGGGATTGTGGATGTCGACGCAGACCGCTTCGTGATCGACGTTATTGATCCAGGTGATGTCTGAATGGACGGGGCCGGAAGCTGGCCATTCTTGCTCAGCTTCGAAACCAGCCATGTCGACCAAACATTCACTAAGATCCGCCTCCGTGACGGCATCAGTAGGGGCCATTTCCCAGCGCGTGGGCTCGGTGCCGCAAGGACAGAAGAAGGCAAAGAAGCGTTGAATGTTTGCGCTTTGAGCATTCACCAGCGGCGTGCGCATGACCTCCAAGAACGGCAGCCCCAGCGCGACCCCAGCTCCACGCAGGAGGGTTCTGCGAGAGATAGGTCGTACGATCATGTTGCGGCGTGTCATCCTTTGTTCCGTTTCAATTCGTTGCCGCCGGTGCGCGTCGCAGTCGAAACTCTGGAGCTAGAACCAGACCCTCGAGGATGGATGAGAAACGCCCCTGCTCAGCGTCGAACTGTTCCGTGGCATGGGCGACCGTGCAGGCATCCGCCGCGGCCGCTTGCCGGCCGCTCGTGTACAGGAACATCCGCTCGGTCAGGCAACGCGAAAGCTCCGGGCGTGCGCGCAACATCAGAGCGAGCTCCCCGATGTTCTCGAACTTGCCTCCCCCGTCACCAGGCAGCGCCGGGGTGATGCCGTACTGGGTTTCGTCCACTTCTGGGTCGAACTGCCCCGCTGCGTCGTAGGCGAGGAAGCCCACGCCGATGGGATCGATCAAGGAGTGACATCCAGCGCACGCAGTATCGGTATTACGCTTCTCAATCATTGCTGGGTAGGTCAGCCCCTCCAGCTCGGTACTGAGTTGATCTAGCAGCGCAGTGGGTATCTGGAGATCCGTGCAAAGGAACGTTCGTTGCACCCAGGCGCCGCGATGCGCGACTTTGTCGCCGTCGCCTTTGGCACT
Organism: Polyangiaceae bacterium; assembly: GCA_050298815.1. Classification (GTDB taxonomy): domain Bacteria; phylum Myxococcota_A; class Polyangia; order Polyangiales; family Polyangiaceae; genus SZUA-265. The sequence continues at coordinate 81,362 of JBNKUV010000073.1, read as the reverse complement.
GATGAGCGAAGCGTGGGTGAGCAGGCCGCTCGACGCACGGTCGTGCCCTTCCGGAAAGTCCACTCGACCGTCCGCGTCGGGCGTCGGCAAGCCGTAGAACTGCACCAGGTCGTCACCGACGTAGGTGTGGTTCGCGGTCAGAGCATCCAAGAAATTGCGTGAGGGAGCCCAGGCAACCTCGTTCAGGAACGCGTGAGTCTCTTGCTGCATGCTGTCCATCAGCGAATCATCCCAGGCAGGTCCCGGCTCGTTCGGCGCGCGCAATTGTTCGAAGCCGAGCCATTGCTCGAAGAACGCCCCGAAGTACTCTCGAGAGCGCTCGTCGGCGAGGAGTTCGGCGGCGGCCGCGGCAAGCCCGGCTTCCGTGTCGAGTTCGCCTGCGGCACCACGGTCCAAGAGCTCCATGCTGGGCCCACGTCCGATCAGCACGAAGGACAGTCTCGACGCGAGCTCTTCGCCGCTCAGGGTCGATAGGCCATCGGGTGAATCGCCTATCTCCATCCGAAACAGGAAACTCGGTGACGACAGCATGGCCGTCACCACGTCCACGAACTGCTGCTCGGGGCCGTCCGGGGCTTTCGCCGCCACGTCCATCAGGCCCGCCACGTCGTCAGCGCTCAGTGTGCGGCGATAAGCGACTCGGCCAAAATCGGCGATGAAGCTCTCCAGGCAGCCGGCGGCGGCCAGGTCGCAACCCACCACCGCGTCGCGACGTGCGGTGTCTGCCAGCAACGCTTGGGCAAGCGCCGTGGCTTCTTCTTGGTAGCTCCGCAGGTGCTCCGTCGTGACGTTTTGCAGAGCTGCCATGGTGCGGAAGCCCTTGAAGTCACTGTCCTCTGGTACGCTCGCGACGGCGGGCGTCTCTGCCAGTTGAAATAGTTCCTTCAACGTGAGCCGATACTCCAAGCGGGAAAGGCGAGTCAGGACGTTGGGGCTGACGTCCGCCGTGGCGCAGTCGAGCGCGGGCGCGGGTTGTCCCTCGGGATTGGTCGGGTCGGGACTTGCGGGGCTCACACCTGGCGTACCAGCTGGGTAGCTGTCGCTGGGGCCTTGGGGCTGTTGGGCGGAAGGTGCTGCGCCTACGGTTTCGGTGCCCTCCGGCGTCGTCGGATCGGCCCCGGGTGCTCCGCTCATCGGCGCATCACCACCGCCAACATCGCTGGAACATCCCCATAGAGCAAAACCGTACATGCTCAGGGCGAGCACGCGGCGCGCTCGAGCTCCACTCGCGGAGGAGACGCAGACGGGACCGGGACGCAGGTGCAATCTTCGTGGCATCATCGCTCGTACGAATCGTTGCCCGAGGGCTCGAACGCGATTCGGTGAGAAGTTACCATAGCCCCGCTCCCCGAGCCCCAGGTTGGCGCGCCAAGCTCGGCGCGACCTCGCTGCATTGCGCTACGGCGTGATCATTCTAGGGGGGTGTCATCGGAGCAAGCCGCGCAAGGCCCCGGTGACGTAGTCTCGCAGGGTCTCATATGCCTCGGGTTCGGTCGGGCCCATCTCGAACACGACGTAGCCCAGACTGCCATCGTGCAGGTAGAGCGCCTCGGTGACCAGGCTCCGCCGACGCGGGCCATCCATTATCCCGTCGGGGAGAAGTTGCTCCACCGGGAAGGGTTCGGTGGTTTCGGGTTGCGGCGCCGTCATGTCGAACGTGGCACACACCCGGGCCAAGCCCGCCACGTCCACGGCGCAAATGGTGCAAGCCGGGATACCTAGAGCGACCATCTGCGTGGCCATCAACTCTTGTAGGTGCTCCCAGGACGGGGCGCGCATCAGCTCGGCACCCACTTCGGCAATGGAGTGTCGCCAGTGGCGTATCTGCAGCCGGTGCTGCACCTGATAGCGTTCGGCGATCCCGCCAATCAACACTCTTGCCCGGTGCCACAGGTCTTCGGCGCGGTTGGCGATGGAGATATTGCTCTGCATCAAAGGACGCAGGCGATTGCGCATTCGGCTGATGACCCCTTGGAATGCATTGGTGTTCCCGTCTGACTCCGCGACTCGCAAGAGCAACTGTTCGAGGTATTCCAACGTCGAGCGATTCAGTAAGCCCGTGCGCCTGCCGCTCGCCTCGGACACGAGACTATTGCAGAGGTGTTCTGGCCAATCTTCGTCGAGGTTTGCCTCGCTGATTTCCTCCTGCAACTCACGGAACAGATCGCTCCGCACGATGCGGTAGCTCTGTTCGAACGTCGTGCTGCCCGGCGAGTCAGATCTGAGGCTGTCCACCGGTGCGCGGCTCTGGCGAGCGCCACAGGTGGACTCACGCCGGACCAGTCTCGCCGGCAGCACCGTGCTCGTTGCCGGCATCTGGTTGAGTTGGTCGGTCACCAGCTGAAGTGCTCGCCTGCCTAGCTCCATCAGCGGCTGTCGAACTGTGGTCAGCGGCGAGGTGGCGAAGCGGGCGGCCTCGATGTCGTCGAAGCCAACGACACTGACTCGTTCGGGAACCTGCACCCCTCGCTCTGAGAGGGCGTTGAGTGCCCCCAGTGCCATCAAATCGCTGGCAGCCATGATCGCGTCGAACCCCATACGCCGGTCCTCGATCAACGTGCGCACCGCACGTGCGCCTGCTGCCGCATCGAAGTCGCCAAACGTTATCAGATCCGGATCCACGGGCAGCCGGTGCTCTGCGAGGACATCCAGATAGACGCGGAAGCGTTCTTCTGCCTCGCGGTTGCTTTCCGGGCCACGGATGAAAGCGATGCGGCGGCGTCCGACCTCGTTCAGCAAATGGTCCAGGGCTTCTCTCACACCTGCCTGATTGTCGATGGTCACGCTGGGGCACGAAGCCAGTTCCACACCCACGGTGCAGATAGGCAGCGGCTGAAAGCTCTCGACAAATGCCCTCAGGGCTTCCTCACTGACCTGATTGCCCAACGTGCCCGCGGCCACGACCAGGCCGTGCAATCGATGCCCGCTCATGCTGTCGTAGACTCTGTTTCGGTGAGTCGTCGAGCCGACGACGGACAACTGCCCACCCACGGCACAGACGACATTGACGTCGAGTCGCTCTGCCTCCTCATTGAAGCCAGCGAACAATCGACGCTGGTAGTCTTCAGCTAGCGTGTCGACGAGGAAGCCGATGGTGGGGCCTAAGGCGGACAAGCTAGTTCTTCCAGCCAAACTGTCGCAGCTGCAAGCAAGCGACGGAAGCGACCAAAACCGTCATCTCGGGCACCTAGGCGGTCTAGCAAAGGGGCGAGTTCTGGAACACGTGGTTTTTTGCGGCGCTTCATGCTGTTCCTCGCGGGGTCCCACCCAAGTTTGCCAGGTCCGTCCCAGTTCAGCTCAGTCAGCGAAGAATCCGCGCCAACTGTACGGGGCGTCGCGGGCTGGTCTGCCGGTCCGGCGTGGGTGCGGGCTGAAAGGGTAGTCGTAGACGCTGCTGTGGGTTGCAGTGCGCCGGCATTCTTCGCTACCTAGCTGATCGATGCAGGCGGAGGACTGGGCCTTCTGTCGAGAGTCGCTCAAGCGCCACTCTCGGACTTTCGCGATTCCGATCGCCATGCTGACGCCGCAGTTGGAGAGGGCGATTACCTGCTCGTACCTACTCTGCCGAATCGCAGATACCGTCGAAGATACGTCGGAGTGGGACACCAACACCAAGCGCGGACTCTTCCGCGCTCTGCAAGACTGCTTCGAGTCCGAACAAGGGGAAGCTGCGTTCGTGGCCGAGGTAGCCGGCTTGATGAGCGGCGATCCCACCGAGCGTCGGTTGCTGTTGGGCCTGCCTCGAGTGATGCGCGTGTTTCGAGAACTGCCCGCGGAGTTGGGCCGTGTCTGTCGCGACGGCATCGTTGAATTGATTGGCGGCATGATGATCTACAGCGAGCGCCGAGCTGACGAGCACGGTATGCGTTGCCTGACATCGATGGCGGATCTCGATAGGTACTGCTACTTCGTCGCGGGAGTGATTGGGACGCTACTGACCGAGTCATTCCTCGTGCAGCTCGGGGATGTGGATCCGAAGGCTGTGCGGACATTGCGAGCCAATGCCGAGCAGTTTGGCGCGGGCTTGCAGTTGGTGAACATTCTGCGAGACATCAGCACTGACCAGCTGCGGGGAGAGTGTTACGTGCCCAGAACGTTGCTCGCCGCTGAAGGCCTGACGCCGGAGCGTTTGTGTGACCCTCTGCACCGTACAGCAGCCAGGCGAGCACTCACGCCGCTGTTCGAGCGGGCCCGCGGGCACTTGGAGGCTGCCTTCGAGTACTCCTTGGCGATCCCAAGTGGCGCCCCCGAGATTCGAAGATTCTGCCTCGTTCCGTTGTGGCTTGCGGTCGCGACTCTCGAATTGTGTCGAACGGACGAGTCCCTGCTGTCGGCAACCGAACGGGTCAAGCTGAGTCGCCCAAAAGTCATCGGGTTGATCAATGATTGCGTTTCGGTCTGCGATGACGACGAGCGCTTGCGCGAAGCATTCGCCGAGCTCGAGCGCACACCGGTGGAAGCTGCCTGAGGACCGATCCTCGAGACCGTCACAGCAGGAGCGCCATGGCCACGTTGGCTCGCGCGGCGACCAGCCTTCCAGCTATCGCGACACCAGCACGGGGCACGGGGCGTGCCGCAACACGTATTCCGCGACGCTTCCCAACCACAGCCGTTTTGCGCCATGCCGTGCGTGAGTCCCCATCACTATGCAGTCGCAATTTTCCCGCTCGGCGTGCTCTAGCACCTTGGCGCGTGGCTCCCCTGATTCCACGAACCAACGCACTTCCACGTCGTCGAACCGGTCTTGATGGGGCTTGAGGAACTCCAGCAATTGCTGTGCACACTGTTCCCGCACCCGCTCCAAAAGGTTTTGGGGTTGAAGTTGCAGGTCGGCGGCGCTGATGGCCGTATCGGCGTACGGCGCTGCCCAAACGTACAAGACGTCGACAGCGGCACCCAGATCTCGCGCTAGCTCCAAAGCCTGTCCGAGCGCGTGGTCGCTCGGTTCATCGAAGTCCACGGGAACAAGTATTCGACTCGGGTCAGACATTCTGAACGTAGGATGTAGCAGAATTCGGTGGGGGGTCGTCGGGCGAGCCGTTGCCGGACGATGCTCCTTGGGAAATATCTGCAGCCAGCGCGAGTCATCGCGCAATATTTGCCGCCGAGGCCTCTCTGTGGGCCTGCTCGCTTCCAAAGAGCTGTACTTTCAGGCCGCCTCATCTGCTGATACATCTGACTCGTCAAACGCATTGCGCTCGGTGTTCCACCCAGCGCGAGACACGCGCGAAACGCCCCACGCGCTCTGCAGGTCGCCTGACCAACGGAAGTCAACATGCCGAATCCAAGTTTGCCCCAGCTGGTGCTCCTCCCCGTCGAAGAATCTGAGTTGGTCACCGGCGTGCTGTCCGCGCTCGCCGAGTTGTCGAAAAGCTGGGACTTCGAATTGGCGCTAGCGCACGTTTGGGAGCCCTTGCCCTTCACGCCGCCGGAGTCGTCCTTCTACGACGATGGCGAGTTGATCACCTACCAGACCGCAGCTGAGCGACGCGCGGCCGGTATGCTCGATCGGGTGACGGAGCAAGCCGTCGGGCACGGACTCCGTGTCGGCAAGCGCGTGGTGCGCTCTGGCCATCCGGCGTTCGCTATCGTCGACATTGCAAACGAGCTGAAGGCGGATTGGATTGCGATGGCCTCACACCAGCGGCACGGCGTCAGCCGCTGGTTTCTTGGGAGTGTCACCGAACGTGTTTGCTCGAGCGCCGACGTCCCGGTGCTCACGGTGCCCATTCGACCCGATTCCTGAGCTATGGTTGCGCCCTTGGCCGCGGCCAAGGGCTGCCAGGGACGCTGTACGGTTGCACCACCCGCGGAAGGTTCATTCGCTCCGGACGGTCAGCACCGCGCAGGGCGCTCCGCGAACAACCTTCTCCGCGGTGCTGCCCATCACCAATCGTGGCAGCCCCGTGCGTCCGTGGGTACCCATCACGATGAGATCGTAGTTTCCTTCCTCGGCGGCTTCGATCAGGGTGAGTGCCGGCGGCCCCATCAAGGTGCGGCGCCCGACGTTCGACTCCTTGGTGACGCCGTGTTTTTCGAGGAACACATTCAGCTGCTCCTTGGCGTGCCGCTCGGCGTGTTCGCCGAGGGGCGCGTCGATTTCCCCCATCATCACGACCACGTGCGGGGGCACGAACGTGGGGATGTCGTAGGCGTGAAGCACATCGAGGGTCGCGCCCAATTTTTCGGCAAGCGTTCGAGCGTGTTTCAACGCGGCTGCTGAACAATCCGAGAAGTCGACGGGCACCAGGATTTTCTTGAACGAGCTCATGAGTATCCTCCTGCTTCTAGTTGTAGTCACAAAACGCCCGCGGTCGGGAGGCCAAGAGTTGCGGTTGCCGCCATTTGGCGTATGTCGAAGCAATGTGCGGGCCAAGCGCTGTCGAGCTCACGGGCCAAATAGCTTCAGGTGTTGCATCGTCCGGGTAGGGAGCGAGCCAGCAGAGGGAGCGAGCCAGCAGGACGCCACGCGCTCGTTACTCACCAGCGGGCGTTCATCACGCGCAGCGTCATCTCGCCATCGCTGATCGTCTGTTGTGGTCGACCTCCCAGACTCTAGGAGATAGTAGGAGATAGACGGGTCCTTCGTTTCTTAATGAAACGAAGGACCCGCGGTACGACCCATCTCAGTTGCAACCTTGCGGCGCCGACAAATGCGTACAAGCACCACCATTGATATCGCTCAGCGAATATGGCAGCTTGCTGCCGCGTCAGGTGAGGGCCGTGCCCAAAGCTGTCGTAGTTCTGAATGGGTGGGTGAATCAGGTTCCCCGCTCGAACCGGTTGGAGCCCAATAGAGTGATGACGCACGCCCCCACTCATAATCATCGACTACCCCGCATTCTGCTCGCAGATGACCAGCCCGTCTACTTGGCGGAGATGGCTGAGTTACTGCGCAGTACAGGCTACGATTGTCAGTGCGTCTCGGATGCTCGACTCGTCGAGGACGAGCTCTCCAGAGGCACTGTTGACGTCCTCGTGGCGGACATTCGCATGCCCGGTAATTTCAATCTGGAGCTGGTCGAGCGAGTGCGCTCCTCTGAGGATGCGCCCGCGGTCATCCTAATGACTGGGTTTCCGACGTTGGAGACGGCGATTAACTCCGTCAAACTGAAGATCTGCGCGTACTTGGTCAAGCCGTTTGGCTTCAACGAGTTGCTGTCGGAGGTGCAGAATGCGCTCCTGTCCCGCGAGGCGCTCGCCAGCGGTCCCGGAATGAGCGTTCCGGAGAGCGGTCAGTCAGGCATCATGCAGGTCGGCAGTGCGGCGGGGTTGCTGGAGCGGCATCCGGAAGTTGAGCGCTTGACGCGCCGGGAATACGAAGTCTTCCTTCGGGTGCTCATGGGTGATGATGTACCGGCGATTGGCGCGTCGTTGTTCATCAGCCCCCACACCGTTCGGAATCACCTCAAGGCGATTTATCGCAAGCTGGATGTTCGTTCACGGGTTGAGCTCGTTGTTCGCTACGGGCCGGTTCCTCGCCAAGACATCGCCGCCCAAAGCTGAAGCCTCGGCGGCTATTGCAGAGGCTGGAACAGGTCTTCGATCTCATCTTCCGTCAGGCTGTGCCGGCTCTGGCCACCCAAGATCGTTTCAGCCAAATGGCGCTTGTGGTTCTGTAGTCGCAGCATGCGCTCTTCGACGCTACCTGCAACGATCAGGTTGTAAACAAACACCGGTTTGGTCTGCCCGATCCGATATGCGCGGTCGGTTGCCTGGGCTTGCGCTGCCGGATTCCACCAAGGGTCGTAGTGCACGACCGTATCAGCGCTGGTCAGGTTCAGGCCGGTGCCGCCCGCCTTCAGACTGATGAGGAAGACGTCTGTATCGCCGCGTTCGAACTCGTCACACTTGCCCTGGCGGTCTTGGGTGGCGCCGGTCAGCGCGGTGTGACCGAGCCCGGCCGCTGTCAGGCCTTGGGCGATCAAGCCCAGCATTTGTGTGAATTGCGAGAAAATGAGCAGCCGTCGTCCTTGTTCGACCTGCGTCACGACGAAGTCCATCAGAAATTCGTACTTGGCGGAGCCATGTACCTGCTCCGCGATGTTGGAGCTCACTAGTCTCGGATCGCAGCAGACCTGGCGGAGTTTCATCAAAGCATCGAGAATCGTGATGGTGGACGCTGCCAACCCTTTCTTACGGATGACTTGGCGCACCTCCGAGTGGGCAGCGATGCGAATACTCTCGTACAAGTCACGCTGGTCGCCATTGATGTCCAATGCCCGAACGATTTCGGTCTTTGGAGGCAGGTCTTTGGCGACCGTGTCTTTCATGCGGCGCAAGATGTACGGTGCCACACGGCTTCTCAGTTGAACCAAGCGACGTTCGTTTCGGTCCTTTTCGATGGGCGTCTGGTAGCGGGTCCTGAACCCCTGACGGTCCCCCAAGAACCCAGGCATCAAGAAGTCGAAGAGCGACCACAGTTCGCCCAAGTTGTTCTCGACAGGTGTTCCCGTGAGGCAGAGCTTGTGGCGCGCATCCAGGGACATCACTGCACCCCGAGCCAAGCTGCGCGCATTCTTGATGGCCTGAGCTTCGTCCAAGATGAGGAAGTGGTAGCTGCGGCTGCGAAACTGCTCCAAGTCGCGCAACAAGATAGGATAGGTGGTGAGCACGATGTCCGCGCGATCCACCCGGGCGTGCTGCTTCTGCCTGCCAGCTCCAACGACCGTGCAGATCCGCAAGAACGGAGCGAATTTCTTGATCTCCCTCTGCCAGTTGCCGACCAAGCTGGTGGGTAAGACCACCAACGTTGGAGCATCCATACGGCCCTCAATCTTTTCCTTGGCCAGGTGCGAGATCGTTTGGAGGGTCTTGCCGAGGCCCATGTCGTCGGCGAGGATGCCGCCCGCGCCGTTGTCACGGAGGTTCTGCAGCCAATTCAGTCCGTCTTGTTGGTAGGGACGAAGCGTTGCTTGAAGTCCCGGAATGGGCGCATCGCCAGCGCATTGCTCCTTGCGCAGAGCTCGGCCTCGGTCCACCACCTCACGTGCGCCGGACCAACGAAATGTCTGTTGGAAGCCATCGTCGAAGTCGGGCGCAAACGCGTCGTCGAGAGCGGCCACGGAGGCTGCAGCAGTGTTGTCGAAGCGAAGCGCACCGTCTCCTTCGTACAACTCCTCCAGCACGAGCAGTAGCTTCTGCAGCCGTTCGGGCGGAATGACGATGTATCGATTCTCGTCTACCCGAAGGGCGCGGAACTTCGCCGGAGTTCGCAAGAGCGACGACAGAGTCTCGGCTTCACCACTACCGTGAAGTAGCTCGAGCAGCCCGGGCAGCAAGCTGATGCGGTTGCCATCGAGCTCAACGCCCATGTCTAGGCTGAACCAGTCATCGCGCTTCTCGTCGTCATCCACGTTGGCGTACCACTCAGCCTCGGTGGCAACGACTTGGTATGGATACTCGTCCGCGATATTGACGGACCAGCCCAACTCGCGCAGCTGAGGAACAGCATAGGCCGTGAACGAACAGAGCGCATGCACGCTATCGCTGATGTTGACGAGGTACTGGGCGTCCGTTTGAGTTTCCGACAACTCATCCATGCAGCCCAGCTCGACGGCCCCGAAGCTCTCGAGGACGAACTGCGCTTGGCGCTCCAAGTCAGCATGACGACATACCTTGGCCAGGGTGTTCCCTTCGGCAACAAAGAAGCCATCACGCTCTTCACCGGCACGAATGATCACCCCGCCATAGTCGAAAGACAGCTCTGCAACGGCTACCTCGCGTTCCTGATAGTCCGAACCCAACAGACCTGCACTGGGCACCCACAGCGTCTCCGTTCTCAGATGGACGATGGGGGTGAATGGGGCGCTTGAAGTAGCGTGTCGATCCGTTCTGGTTCGAGCGGCGGCGTTCGAGTGAGTGGGGATGGCTCGCATGACTTCGATGGCATCAGCGAAAGGCATCGGTGATCCCTTCCGGAGAACGACCGGTGTAGAGGGCTCAGTGCGCTTTGTCGAACTCAAATCACTGTCGCAACACATTCCTTCGATCGATCGCTAGGCCTGATCGGTCTATTGCAAGACATGGACCAACATCCATTTCGCGGCGGGCGTAGGTCACCTGCGGGGGCTGGGCCCAGTATGTTGGGTGTGCGCCCTTTCATGTGCCCAAGATTTGGGGCATGCGAGTTCGATGCGCCTGGGCTACCCTTGGCTCGTGCGTATCGCAGTGTGCTCAGACGAACCCTACGGCGTTCATGCAACTATCGAACGCGAGATCGAAAGGCATGGGCACCAATGCTTGCGCTTTGGCGCGTTTGGCGGTGGGTCTGAGGTGGCTTGGGCGACCATTGCGGAACGGGCGGGGCGGGCGATCGTCGACGGTGATTGCTCCGAGGGAGTGTTTCTGTGCTGGTCGGGCACCGGCATCAGCATGGCCGCCAACAAGCTGCCAGGTATTCGGGCCGCTCTGTGTTTCGATGCCAGCACCGCTTCCGCTGCGAGAATCTGGAACCAGGCCAACGTGCTTTGCCTATCCAATCGCATGCTATCTGACGACGTCGCCAAAGAGATCCTCGAGGCTTGGTTCGAAACCAAGGCCGATGACCGGGGAGCAGCGGGTGTCCAGCTCATGGCCGAGGTCGACGAGCGATGGCGCAAGCCCGCTGGCTGACGGTTGGCGCCTCGGTGAGAGGGCGGCGCCCCGCTCGGGCTCGATTTGCGGCTCGCCCCCGTTCAGGCTCTCGCAAGCAGCTTCTCCGCAGCGCGTTCCCCCGCGGAGATCGCATCCGGTATGCCGACTCCGTAGAGCGAATTGCCAGCGAGGGCAAGACCGGGCAAGGCTTGGAGTCGCGACTCGCAGCGGGTAACACGGGCGCGATGCCCGAGCGTGTACTTCGGCATCGCGTTGGTCTGGCGAGCCACGCTGGCGAACAGAGGGCGCTGTTGGATACCGAGCAGCGCATCCAACTCGGCAATGCCCAGCTCAACCAGCTCGTCGTCAGAAAGTTCGAGAGTGTCGCGGCCTTCATCTCCGCCGAAAAAAGCCCGCAGCAAGACATTGCCGTTCGGCGCGCGCCCGGCGAACTTCTTCGACGCCCAAGTCGACGCCAAGATCTTTCGATGCTCTTTGGTCGGGACGACGAAGCCGAAGGCGTCCAAGGGATGACGCACCGCAGTTTCTGGCCAGGCGTAGGCAACAGTCGCCGTCGAGCCGAACTCGATTTCGCCGAGCGCGTCTGCGAGCGGTGCATCCACATCCGCCAACAGCCCACTCATGACGCGTGCTGGGAGTGCTACGATGACAACGTCCGCTTGCAGGGACTCGCCCCCCGCGATCGCAACCCGGTAGCCCCTGTCGTTCCGCTCGACACCCTTGACTGGTGCATTGAGCACCACACGTTGTCCCAAGGCTTCCACGAGGGCATCCGTCAGGGTCTGGATGCCGTTCTTGAAAGAGATGAACAACCCGTAGCGAACGCCGCTTGCCTGCTTGCCGAGCTGTTTCCGTTTTCGCAGCATGCCGAGCGTGACGCTACGGTGCTGTTGTTCGAACTCGATGAACCGGGGCATCGTACTTCCGAGGCTCAGGTGCTCGGGGGAAGAGCCGTAGATCCCGCTCATCAGCGGCTGAGCTAGCCGTTCGAGTACTTCATTGCCGAAGCGACGCCGTACGAATTGGGCGATGCTCTCGTCTGCGGGAGCTTTGCCCCGAGGAAGCAATACCTCCGACATGAGCCGCAGTTTGCCGCTGACACTGAGGATTGGCGAGGTCAGGATGGGCCAGGCCTGTGTTGGCGCCATCATGGAGAAGCCTTCAGGAATCCTCTCGAGCTTACCCCGCGCCAAGACGTATGCGCCTCGGTCCTTGGTGTTGGTGGGCAACACCTGGTCCTCGATGTTCAGGCGCTTGGCGAGCTCCAGCGCTTGTGGTTTCTCCGTGAGAATGGAGTCCGGGCCTTGCTCCACGAGAAAATCGTCGATGCGCTCCGTCTTGATCAGGCCACCCGCCCGCCCACTGCCCTCCAGCACGGTGACGTCGAGACCAGGCTGTAGTTCCAGAAGTCGATACGCTGCGCTCAGGCCAGATACGCCTGCACCTACCACCACGGCTTTCGTCACCATGGGGACAGCATAGTGCGCGCCTACCTCAATGAAAGACGCAATCGTAGCGTCCTACAACCGGCTAATGCCCAAGATTTTCTTGGCAGGGCCGAGCATCCCGGCATCACGCGGAAAGTGGTAGCCTAGCAGGAGCCACCCAACGAGGAAGAACGGCACCACCAATGGGATGGCGACTCCGAGGAAGCCCAGAACGAACCCAAAGATGCACACGGCCTCGCTCAAGGCACAGCCGAGGATCGTCTTGGTAGAATAGGCGGCCAGGAGCGAGCGGCGAGCAGCTGCAGGATCGGACGGCAATAGGACGGTTCTACCAAACCCTTCCGGAGCCTCGGGATCGGGCTGCTCTTGTATCGCGATGTTTGGCTTCTGCGCGTTCAGCCCTTGGCGGAACAAGAGCTCAGGAAGGACGACGGCGACGACCGCCGTGCTGGCTGCAACCAAGCCCATCACTGGCAACATCATCGGCTCTGCCAGTTCGCCAGGCCGCTCGACAATGCTCAGCACCACGAGGAACAGGACCGTGGAGCTGAAGATTCCACCCCAGATGATGCGCAATGTGACTAGCCCTGGCACTGCTGACTGATGTGACATGGTTGACCGCTCCCTCTGCGTCGACCATACACGATCTACTCGCTGATGGTGAGCTGCTTGACTCGCAAGCTCACGGTTCCTGGCGACTCGTTGGTTGCGCCCTGGAGGCCAGTGAACAACAGGGCAAAATGCTCCAACCCGTCCGCACCTCGAACGATCCAGGAGGCGTCCAGGGGTTCTGCATTCGGACCAGCAGCATCTACCCAGTTGTCCTCGAAGATGGACGAGATCCCGTCGTCGGCTCCGTAGACCACGTCCGCGTCCGTGAGCTCGTCGAGGGTGACTGCTTCGAAACGCGCCAGTTCCGCGTCCGCGTCGGCTTCTGTCTCGAGGGGGATCTGCGACAATCGGTCGAGGTCGGCCGCTAGCACTCGTCCAGGGCCGGAGAGCCCTCCATTGACGAACGCATCGGTGCGCTGGAAGCAAACATGCCACTCTTCGGAGCCCTGGCGCGCTTCTTTGTCGAGCAGCAGGCTCTCGCCGGTACGCAGATCCAAGCAGCCCGCGGTGGTGTCGTCCACCGCGCCGTACCCACCACTCGTTGCGTCGAGGCCCTCGACGACGATGACCTCGCTCGCACCGTCGTCATCCATGCGCGCGTACCGCAGTTCGATGAGCGCACTGGCTTCCATCCCGGTGGTAGTGTCCTGTCCGTAGTAGCTCAGTACTTGGAGCTTCCAGTACTTCGCTCCGTCTTGAATGCCGAAGATGTGCATGCGGCTCGAGACCGTTCCTCCCATGTAGATGAACCAGTCAGTGAGTCCACCACGTGCCTTGTCTTGAAGCAGGGGAACGCTCGGCACTGTATCGAACAACAGGTCCAACGGATCGGACGGGCCGAAGACGGCGCCGCGGCCCGGTCCGGAAACACCACCGTTGGTGAACACTCGCCAGCCTTCGAACACCAAGTCCCAATCCAGTGCGCTGCGCTCGGTTTCAACGACGCCCAACTCAGATAGGTCGACGAACGTCGCCGAGTTTGTCCCGATGGCTAGAGTGGTGGGTGTTCCTGGAAGCCCGTCGTCGACGGCAGCACCGGCTTCGTTCTTCGTGTCGCTCGGTGCTGTGCCAGCGTCGTCCCCCGCGCGGAGGGCTTTTTCTCCGCCGCAGTTGCTTGCCACGGCGAGGCACAGCAGAGGGAGTTTCCCGAGCACGGAAGAAGGGCGCATTCGGGGCAGTATGCCAGGCAAAGCCTCACCTCGACACGGGCGCACACCGTGGTGTTTCCGCGTTGGAAAAATCCGGCTGTCTGCCCCACGGTGTGGTCGCGACTGCGACTTTGGGGGCTTGACGTCCACCGTTTTCGCGACGGAGCCCCGGACCGTCCACGGTTGGGCTACGCTTGTTCGGTGCGATTTGACCCGCGAACGGACTGTGGCTCCAAAAGAACGAGTCGGTTGTGCCCGGACAGGCCGAGACTCACGGGCTCGGCCTCACCAGTGCACTGCCCGTCGAGGCGGTTGTTGCTGACTCGCAGGGCGTCTCTGATAGTGCTCTTGTCGACGTTGCAGCTCAACGGTTGCGGTTCGGTTCCCCCTCCTACGGACACCGGTCAGGCGCGGCAAGCCATCGAGGACGGTGAGATCGACGACCAGGCGCTATCAGTCTTTCGAATCATCACTCGGTCCGGTGGCTTCAATGCTCTTTGCAGCTCCACATTGATCGCACCGAACTTGCTGCTGACCGCCCGCCATTGCGTGGCCGAAACGCCAAGCAATCTTGTCGATTGTGAGAACGACGAGTTTGGCGCAATAGCCGGCAACGACGAGTTACTATTCGCCAACGACACAGAGCCAGATCTCCAGAGTCGTTGGTACGCGCCAGCGCGGGTAGCTGTGCCCGAGCAGACGACTGGTTTCTGTGGCCAAGATATTGCGCTGGTTGTACTAGCGGAGAATGTGGCCGCTCAAGTAGCAACCCCGTCCGCGCCGCGACTCTCCCCTGAGTTGAGTGTCGGGGAGGAGTACACGGCGGTTGGTTATGGAGCCAGTGCCGACAATGCTGGCACGGCCGAGTACGGAGTTCGTCGTTCACGTTCCGGGCTGAGTATCGAATGCCTCGGCGTTGACTGCGGTGTGGACGTCGTAGACGGTGAGTTTGCTGGCGTCGAAGGCGCATGCCGAGGGGACTCCGGTGGTCCCGCTCTCGATGGCGTTGGGCGGGTCATGGGAGCGCTATCGAGAGGCTACGATGGTTGCGAGTCTCCGGTTTACACTGCGGCGGCGGCGTTTGATGACTGGCTGGTCGAGGTCGCAGGCGAGGCCGCTGAACTTGGCAATTACCCACTACCCGAGTGGGCCGGTGGCTCCCCTGTTGAAGACCGCGACACGATGGAAATGAATGGGCCCGATGAAGCGGTCGAGCCGGAGTCTGCCGACGCCGAGCAAGCGCCGAATGAGCAGGAGGCTCGGTTGGGTGAGGAGGGCGGATGTTCCCTCGGCAAGGGGCCAACACCCGGCCGCCCTGGCTGGGCCTCGCTCTGGATGATTTCCCTCCTGTGGATTGGTCGACGTCGGCGTTCCAGAAGCGCCTGAAAGCTCACGGCGCGGAGCCGCCCCAACCGCTGCGCGGTTCTGGCTCTCGAGTCGCTGCCCCCTATTGACAGCGCCGGTGCGTTGCCGCTTACCTGGGCGCGTGAATTGTTGGAGCGCGCGGTGTCGGGGCTGGATTCTTGCATGCGTCGCCGCGTGTTTCGTCGGTTTGCTCGCGTTGACTGTGCACGGCCATCCCCTGGGGTTCGGGAGTGGGGAGTTTCGCTTCGAGGGGGGGGAGTACCGACTAGAACTCGTCCTGGATTCCGAAGCGGCAGAGGACGCGGATGAGCAACGACGTGCGGCGCTCAGCGATGCAGTCGAGGGGGCAGTGGAGATCCGTTTCGACGGCGCCAAGCAGTCGCCGCGGTTTCGGGTCCTTTCGCTCGGCAGTGGCAAGAGCGCCGTCGACGTCGTGGAGTTCGTTGGCAGGACCCCCACTCGTGCAACGAGTGTGCAGATTGCACTGGCGGAGTCCGTTGGGGACGTTGCCCTCGAAGTGCGCTCCCCCGAAGGGCACCGTCTATTTCGCCGGCTAGTGCTGGCCGGTGATGAGACCCCGACACTATCCCTCATGGAGCCGGCGCCTCCAGCTCCAGCTACCGCTTCTGCTGATCGGGCGGCGTCCGGCCAGCCTGAGCCAGCGCCAGCTGCTCCCGAGCGAACCAAGCGTGAGCTCGAGAGCTCCAATGCCGCGCCAGTATCTGTGTGGCGCATGATTGCAGTAGGGTTCGAGCACATCCTGCCGAGTGGCTTGGATCATATTCTCTTCGTTTTGGGACTCTTGTTGACGAGCCCTTCCGCCAGGCGTTTGGCCGGTGAATTGTCCGTGTTTACGCTGGCTCACTCGCTGACGTTGGCGTTGAGCGCCGCCGGAATGGTGGCGGTAGACGGAGCTATTGTGGAGCCACTGATCGCACTATCCATCGGTGCGCTGGGTGCGGAATACTTTTTACGGCTGCCTTCGTTTACCCGGATAGTCTTGGTGTTCGGTTTCGGGCTCCTGCACGGACTCGGCTTTGCCTCGTCTCTCGCGAGTACTGGCCTAGCTGCTGAGGATCTATGGCGCAGCGTATTGGGTTTCAATCTGGGGGTGGAACTCGGTCAGCTGAGTGTTGCGGGGGCGGCATGGCTCGCAGTTCGAAAATGGCGGTCGCAGCAATGGTTTCAGACTCGCGTGCTGAATGCGGCTGCTTCGGCGCTCTTGTCTGTCGGCGTACTCTGGGCGGTGCTGCGCTTCGTCTCCGTGTACTAGAGGAGCACTGCCGGTCCCCACTTGTGCTAGTCTGCCGTTGCTTGGAGTTGTCGTGATGCTTGGAATCGAGCCGAAGTACGTGTCCTACCGGGCAAGCTGGGGTCTGTTGCTCGGTCTTTCCGTGCTCGCCTGCGGCGATGACGACTCAGCTGGTGCTGCTTCTGATGACCGCGACGCTGGGGGGAGGGCCCCAGTCGAAGAGACGGCGACAGATGCGGGTCAGGCAGACGCGGGGCAGACCGACGTCGAGACCGATGAGGAAACCGACAGTGGCACAACGGATGTCAGCGAACCCGAGGCGACGGACATCGAGCTCGAGGCTGGTGTCGACGCCAGCACACCGGTTCCGACGCTCGACGCGGGGGTGGACGCTGCCGTTGGCCCAGACGCCGAAGCGGACTCAGGGCCCGCGGCTCCTCAAGCGCAGCAGGTCGTGGACTTGGCGGAGCTGTCGGGGAGCGATGGGTTTCGTCGGGTTTTCGGAACTCCTGAAGGCAACGGTCAGCTCGGCGTGCCGGTGGCTGCCTCGCGGGATATCGATGGTGATGGCCTGGTGGACGCCGCGATGACGTCATTCCTAGCGTCACCTCTGGATCGAGCCGGCGCCGGTCAGGTGTATGTTCTGTTTGGAGATGGAACCATCAATGGCGATATCGATCTGGAAGAACCTCGAGATGATGTGTTGATGGTTTACGGTGCTGGGAACTATGAAGGCGCTGGGAGCGAAGTGTGGATTGATGACGTGACCGGCGATGGGATCGGGGACCTGCTCGTGTGTCGCCAAAACTACCGGGCGAGCGACCCTGATCGGATTGGTGCGGGCGCCCTATCGATTATCGTGGGCGGACCGCACTTGCGAGACCAGCTAGAGGCTGGGCAGCCCATCGATCTGGCGACCCCACCGGATACCGTTCCCATCGTGACCTTCGTGGGTGGTGAGGAGTTGGGACGGTTTGGCATCTGGGTGCGTACGGGCGACGCGACCGGCGATGGCATCGCCGATCTCGTCGTGGGAGCGGATCAAGAGACCATTGGCGATGAAGTCTTTCGAGGCGCCTCCTATCTCATCCGAGGCGGATCTCATCTGAGTCAGTCGCTGAACGTCGACATGGCCGACTACGGAGTGACGCCTTTGGAAGGACACCTGGCGAAAATGACTCCGCCGGCTGGAGAGTCCGAGCGCTATCACTTCGGCGCGACGGTTACCATCGCGGACTTGGACCGCAATGGTCGAGGCGAAGTACTGAGCGCAGCGGCGCTCACGCGCTCTGGCGCGGCGTACCCGGCAG
Organism: Polyangiaceae bacterium; assembly: GCA_050298815.1. Taxonomy (GTDB): domain Bacteria; phylum Myxococcota_A; class Polyangia; order Polyangiales; family Polyangiaceae; genus SZUA-265. Next base: position 63,631 of record JBNKUV010000073.1, on the reverse strand, counting down.
AGGATGCGCCCTCAGGTAGCGCTGAATCTCAAGGCGGAGCGCCTGGCGGTCGGGTGTACATCGCTTGGGACGACAACTTTGTCGGGGATGCGTGGCCCGATGGATTTGCCTTTGACATCACCGCTGCGCCGGGAACCGTCACCGCGCTGATGTCAATGGCGGTGGATGACCGGGCCAACCGCGCGCTCGGGGAGGAGCTCCTGGGGGGAGGGGACTACGATGGCGACGGCCGGCTCGATCTCTTCGTTGGAGACATGACTGCCATCCCCGCCAACGGACGGGCCAACGGCGGGATCGGATTTGTCATCTTCGACGCTGCTCGTCTCCGCGGTGTGGAAGCGTTCACCCCGCTCGAGCCAGACTCAGACATCGAGGTGACGCTCTTGCTCGGACCATCCGCGGGGTCCATCACCGCTGACACGGTACACCATGGCGACTTCGACGCGGACGGTATCTTCGACCTCGCCGTAGCCGCTCCCAACGCTAGCCCGGATAGGCGTATACAAGCCGGTATTGTCTACGTGTTGTGGGGAAACACAGCACGCTGGCCAGCAGTGATCGACTTCGCTGAACTTCCGCCATCGAGCGCGGTTCAGGTGACGGAACTTTGGGGTGTCCGTGGTGCGATGGGCGCAGACGGAGGCGATATGCTGGCGTACAGCGCTGACGTGGCTGATCTTGATGGTGATGGGTTCGTCGACTTGATCATGAACGAGATGGGCGGAAACGGTGTCAGCTCTGCAGCCATTGACGCCGGAAACATGGTGATGCTGTCCGGTGCACTGTTGGCGAGCACTCGCCCGGATTGCGCCGGCTACATCGGTGGTGGGGCGACCATCGACGCGTGCGGCACCTGCGCGGGTGGCTCGAGTGGCGTCGACTCGACTCCCAACTGCGTTCAGTTTCGAAGGGACGTGCAACCGGTGCTACTCGGAGAGTGTTCCCAGTGCCATGGCAACTCGGGCGGGCTCAGCGTCTTTTCCTACGACCTGCTCATGCAAGGTACGAGTGACAACGGACCCGTCATCGTCGCCGGTGATCCCGAGAGCAGCACTCTGCTCCACAAGATCAGGCGACAACCCCCTTTCGGGGACCCAATGCCCCCGGAGTACGAGCTCCCCTCCGAGCAGGTCGACGTGCTCAAGAAGTGGATCGAAGAAGGCGCAAGAGACAACTAGGAATCCGAACGACGAGGCGGCGCTTCGCAGCGTCTATCTCGCAGCAGGACCGTGACTCCTAGCATTCCCTAGAGCGATGCACCCGGGGCGCAGGGTACCTTTTGACGTCTTGCTACCGCCAATCCTTGCGCGGGGTTGGATTGGAGGCAGACGCGATAGGCGTCCTTTCGCTTCTGCCATTGCATGTAGGCTTTCAACTCACCGGAGGTAGGCGGCTGAGCCCTAGTGGCGGATTGGTTGCACGCTTGGACGGCGCTCTCCTCTGCTCGGGCAAACTTCCCCGCGGCTCTCGCGTCGTTGAGGCACTTTGCCCAAATACCGAACTCGGTCTGCCAACGGACGCGGGCCATGCGCAACTTCGAACGGGATAACTTGATAGCCGCTTCGAGTCCGCCCTCTGTGGACAAGTCATCTGCGTCCAGACTGAGGTCCATGGCCGCAATCAAATCATCCAGGAGTGCAACCATCACCTGCTCTTGAGTGGCTCCGCTGTTCGCCGTCAACAGAGGCTTCAATTCCGACATCAGCGCGGCACCCCGAGCGTTACGTTTGGCCAATACTGTCAACGTGTCACTCAATACGGCGCCCAGCCGCGCATACTGACCGAAGTTGCCCAATGCGCGATCCAGTTCCATCAGTGCGCGCAACATATTCACGCCAAGGTGCCGTCGCATGTAACTCTGCCAAGCTCTGTCTTTCGGTGTTTCGTCACACCATGCGCACGGCAGCTGGGGGTTGACAGGTACCGCTGGCCGAGGACCCGGCGAAACACATTGGTCAGGAGGCGAGGGGCGTTCCACCGCGCAAAGATGCGCGCCACCGGATTGAGAGTTACCGTCTATCAACGCGTACAGTGGGCTTTCGTGGTTTGCCAGCCCCCGCTGGTTGTCGAGCGCGCGCAGTGAGACGATGGCGACTGCAAGTGTTTCGGCCTTGGCAACCAACTCCGGGTTGGGCGCGAGCTCCGACGGCGCCTCAGCGTTCTCCCTTCCCGTTGCGTTGACGGAGAACCCCCAGAGTAGCGCGATGCTCAAGCAGCATAGCTTCCGCGCTCTCGCAGAATGCACACCGCGGTGCGCTCTCTGGTCTGGATTGCGAGAGCTTGGCCCATTCTCATTTGGCGCCCGCATGCCCAACCGTAACACTGGAAGCGCTGCTGCGCGCGCTGCTCTGTACCTAGTCGCGTGCGTACCAGTCAGGGCGGATCTGCTGCTCTGCAAAAGCGACGAGGTGTTCAACTAGCGCCGACCACCACGACCTTGCGGATAGTTGCGCGAAATCGCTGCACTGCCCTGCATTGCGATGGCCCGCTTCAGTTCGATGGACTGGTGCAGATGTGTGTTGGTGAAACTGTGACTGTCCTATCGTGGGTCACTCGGGGGCGAACTGCCCCTTGCGCCCACAGCTCGCTCGCGCCAGGGCGCCACTTTGGGCAGCAGCAGCAGCCCTGGCAGCGCGAGCAGAGTGCACACCAAGAAGAAGTCACGATAGCCCAACAGCTCCGCAGCCTTGCCGGTCATCGAACCAAGCGCGATCCCCGGTAGCGCGATGAAGCTGGAGAAGAGTGCGTACTGGGTTGCGGTGAAGCTCTTGTTCGTCGCGCGCGCAATGTACGCGACGAAGGCTACTGTTCCCAATCCCACGCCGAGATACTCGAAGAAGACGACGGCGCCGAGCGCAACGAGGTCGTGACCTATCACCGCGAGGGCTGCAAAGCCCAAGATGGACACCATCTGGACAACGCCGAAAATCCACAGCGCCCGATTGATGCCTATGCGCAGGATGATGAGTCCGCCCACCAGGGATCCGCCCACCGTAGAGCTCAAGTTGATGAGCTTCTCGATGACCCCAATCTCCGTAGGCGTAAAGCCGACGTCCAAGTAGAACGGCTTGGCGACGGTCGTCGCGAGATTGTCGCCAAGCTTGTACAAGAACAGGAAGCTGAGCATCAACGCCGCCGAGGAGAATCCCCCCCGCGAAAAGAATTCGCGCAGGGGTTCGATGATGGCAGACCTGAGTTCTCGCGGCAGCTCTTCGGTGGTTTCGACGCGGGGCGCCGTTAGCGTCGCCACCACGCCGACAAGCATGAAAGCGGTCGAAGTCCAGTGACCCCAAAACCAAGACACTTGATCTCCGACGATCACCGCGACGCTCCCCGCGACGATCGACGCCAGGCGATAGGCATTGACCGCCAGCGAGTTGCCGAAGCCAAGTTCGTCGTCAGATAGGATCTCGCGTCGGTAGGCGTCGATGGCGATGTCTTGGGTCGCGCTGAAGGCGGCAACGACGAATGCCACTACGGCGATTGCGGTCAGGGATTGTCGAGGGTCGAACCAGGCGAGGCTGCCCATGGCGACTACCAGGGCTAGTTGAGAGAACAGGGCCCAGTCCCGGCGTCGGGTCAGCCACCACAGATGGTAGCGGTCGACAATGGGAGCCCACAGGAACTTCCACGAGTACGGCGCACGAACCCAGGCAAAGAGCGTGACCGTCGCCGTGGTCACCTCGAACTCTTTGAGCCAGATGGGTAGCAACTGGGCCAGCACGAAGAACGGGAGCCCCGATGAGAATCCAAGCAATGCACAGGCCAGCATGCGCCGATTGAAGAGCGCCTCGATGAGCCTGGGGGACATTCAGGTCATTGTCAGTGCTCCGGCACACATCGGCCAAGTTTGCGCTAGGAACTTCACTGCTACCTCAGTCACGCTGCCGACGGGTGGCCGTCTGAGTCAATCTCGAAAGCCAGGGCAAGAGCCAACTCTCGAAGAGCCTTTCGACTTCAAACAAAGGGGCAAACGCGATCCCCAAGAGGGCGTACGGGAAGACGATGGCCATCAGAACCAGCACCCCCGCGTGGAAGCCCCACGCTGTCACTGCCCACACTCGCGCCCAGCGGCCCCCCAAGAGTGCCAGCGGTGCGCCCAGCTCGAACGCCAGCGTCAACCATGCCAAGGGAGGAAACGCCCAGGCGTGGGGCACCAAAGCTGCGCCGAAGGGCGAATGAACACTGCCGAGTTCGAGCTTGCGAACGGCGTCGAAGGCGATGTGTGAACGCAACTCGTGCCCGGACGCCCAAGAGATGCCGGCGGCGCGCAGTTTGGCAACGCCTGCTACGACATAGCTGAGCAACACCACGATGATCATTGCTTGGATCGCCCAACCGTAACGTTGATTCGCGTTGGGTATCACCCTGTCTCGCGCATCGATGCTCCAAGCATCCGCCGCGGGCGCCACCCCGAGAATTAGCGCGTGAAGAACCAAGAGATTCTCGGTGTGAAAGATCATGCCCCACGAGTTTCGGTAACTCAAAACCCACAGGAGGGAGAGGCCAAATACAGGCCCGGCGGCGCGATATCGATAGCCGACAGCTGCCGCGATGCCGCTGACGAGTGCGACTAGGAACAGCGCCAACACAGCGCTGCTCGGCAAGGGTTCAGAGAGAAGTGAGACGGGCCCCACAGGGTGAAACGCCCGCGCGGAAAGCTGCTCGAAGTTGGTCAGATGCGTGAAGCGGCTGAGCAAGTACACGACGCCAAAGCTGTCCACGAGGATGCGGAGCGCGGCCAGGCGCGTAGGGGGAGTGGTCGGGAACATGAGCTGCTGCCAAGTCCTGGGCGGTGGCGGAGTGCTTTCGCTGCTTTGCCTCGTGGTCATGGCCGGTCGCCCCCGGCTTGTGCGATCCTGCAGCGCGCCACGCGCTTGCTCTCGATGGGCTCTGGGTTTTCGCTGAAGTACTTGATGGGGTCAAAGCGAACCCGACGAATCTCTAGTCGCTCCACGTCGGTGTAGTCGTCGTCGTTGCTCACGCGTTCCGCAACCTTGCGGCACAAGGCTGCAGCTCGTTTCGGGTTTCGCGCGGCGCGGTCGATCACCGACTTGGCCTGCAGCACCTCGCTGGTTCCGATGTGTTCCGGGCTCAGGCGACGTTCCTGCCCGTTCGTCGATAGAGCCACAAGCTGGTGCATCCGGGGTTGGCCACGGTGGTGGGCGAACATGGGGAACGTCGACAGGGGGAAGGAGTCCTCCTCTAGAGGGCCGAACATGGGCCACACCATCGCAAGAATCGCCGTCACCACCACGCTCGCACCAAACCAACACTCCGAGGTCGAGAAGGGGCGGTCGGTGTTTGATTCGGCGCCGCTCACAACGTCAGCGCCTGTTGCCCGTGGCCCATGGCGGCCCACGCGTGTTGCACGAAGTCTATGCGCGTGATGGCTGAGTGGGTGTGCTCAGAAAGTGCGCCCATCGCCAGCACGGTGCAGCCAAAACAGTTGTGCTCCGTCCATTGCTGGCGCTGTAAGAATGTCAGCACGTGGCGAAGCAGTGCCTGCTCGTCCACGATGGTTTCGTTCCGCGCCTTCTTGACGGCGATTGCCGCCGCGAGCGCTTCACCAAACCCTGCGGCACCGGTGTTGTGAGGAGGGATAATGTTGCCGAAGCCGAATCCACCGACGAAGTGGGGGTCGACGTCACTGTCTTCCTCCAGGATCAATCGCGACTTGAATGCGATGTAATCGAGGCAAAAGCGCTCGTACGCGTCGTGGCGCTCCAGATGCAGCGCCGCCCTCGAAGCTAGGCAGTTCCAGTTCTCTTCGATGAAGAAGAATGGGTAAAGTGAAGACGGCCAATGAGCGTTGGCGACCTGGCTCATCGCGAGTAGGCGCGCTTTCTTCAAAGTCTCTGCGTCCGGCAGCCCATCGATGGGTTGTCGACGAACGGCGTCTTCGAGAAGTGTCAGCGCCAGTATGGCTTGTCCGGGAGCGTATAGCGGTTCCGGTCCGCGGCGGACCTTACCCCCCTTCAAGTCGAACTCGGGTTGGAAACTTCCGTCGCGGTCTTGTAGCGCCAAAACCAGGTTCGTCAGCCGTGCGATGGTTTCGTCGAAACGGGAACCAACGCGCTTTCTGCATTGGATGAACGCCGTCAACGGCAGCGCGGAGTCGCCGAGCTTCACGCGTTGGCTCGATCGCTTTTGACTGAGTCCTGCGATGTTCCCGGCGGAGGTTTCGTAGCGCTGCAGCAGTTTCAGACCGCGCTGGATCGTACGGCTCAGCTGCTTGTTGTCCGTACCGAGCTCACAGAGGGCCAACAAGGTGCCAGCTTGACGCGCAAGGTTGAAGTTCTTGCGTTCTTCGTATTGGGAGAACGGGTGAAGCATGTATCGGAACTTGCCGTCCTTCAGCTGCGCCCGAACGATGTGCGCTTCGGCGGCGTTCAGAGCCGCCGCCAGCGAGTCGTCCGTCAGGGAGACATCTACTGGGCGCATTCGCTCAACCCGAGTCAACCCATCGGGTTGCAAGACCCAGCTTCTTGTCGTGATGCGTGTGAGCGCGGCATCCGAGGGGGTGTCCTCCGCAGTTAGCTGCTTCTGCAGCTCAGCGAGGTCGACACCGAACCTAAGGTCAGGTAGGAACGACAGGGGTTGGCTGTCGACGAACGCATTGCGCGCTAACAATTGCCATGGCATCCAACAACGATTGGAAAGGCACACGCCATCTAGCGCCGGGCGAAGCTTGAACGTTTCAAGCCACGCCGGTCCCGACCTTGCGTTCGCGACTCCAGTGATCAGGTCCACCTTGATGGGACCTTTTGCAGCACGTTCCAACAAGTCAGACTGCAAACGGGAAAGTGCATTGGCCAAGTTGTCATCTTGAACGCACGAACTCCGGTAGCCGGCGTTGGCTCTGCGGGTAAAGGTCGCGATCAGAGTGACCCGGGATTGTCTTGGCGCAGCGTCGCAGCGCGCTGCGGAGCGTCGGGAGACGTGCCAGGCCTTCCCCCTCCGCTGCGCCATGGGGGTGTTCTCGGGTAGATTGCCCAGCACGGCAGACAAACCAGCGAGTTCTGCTTCTGCCTCTTCCTCGAAGAGAGAAACGGCACTGCTTTGATGGTGCGCGATTAGCGAGGCGCCGCCGACGACGACGCAAGCTCCCAGCGCGCCGATCCAAGGCAGTCTCCCAAGGCGGGGGATAGCATCCCTCGTCCTGACGAGTGCCCAACACGACGTTGGAAGCGTCAACAGCACGAACAACCCCCAGATGGCCAGAAGTGCTGCGAACAACCCTTCCCCCAACGAGCCATACAGTCCCGCGAGGTAGGCGCCTCCAGAGAAAACCTGCACACTGACCACGAGGAGCACGACCAGTGCGATGAGTGCCGATACCTTCCACGCCGTAAGTGCCCAGCGCACTCCGCCCAGGACGAGAACTACGGTCACTGAGTGGGCCGCGCACAAACAACCTACGAGCAGGCTGAACCAATTGAACGTTTGCCACGGCAGCACTATCGCCGCCCAACCAAACACCCCGGCTTGAATTGCGGACAAGAACGTAATGCTCGCTTGCTCCGCCCGGTTCAGCTTCGCGCGTGGACTGATATTCTTTCGCGTCGGCGCTTCCCGCTCGGTGGGTTTGTCGTTGCCCGTCAAGGTCTGTCCCTGCATACGAAGTGGACCGTTTCCAAGCAGCCCCGGAGCCATCGTGCCATCCTGGAATGCTGTTTCCCTCAGCGCTTAGCCTCCGTCAACCTTGCCGTTTTTCGGACGTGCGTCGCCGGTGTTGACGGGCGCGCGGCGACCGCTTATGACTCCGTAGCCCCGAGTGACTGGCGACTAGCGTGGATGACCACGGTGGAGCTCGGGGAGTGAGCAAGCCGCGCGCCTGGGCTGAGTCCAGATTGTTTGCCAGCTCACAAAAGCCCCTTAGGAGCCTCATGACAGATTCCAATGTGTCGCGTTTGACCCGCTATCTCGCAAGCCTGGAAGGCAAGCCCCCGCAACCTGCCACGACGGCTTGTTTGGCAGCGCTCGATCACGTGGCCAGCGTGTCGCCAACGGTTTCAGATGCCATCGTCAAGGAGCTAACCGATCAGCGCCAAAGCCTCAAGCTCATAGCCAGCGAGAACTACAGCTCACTCGCGGTGCAGCTGGCCCAAGGTAACTGGTTCACGGACAAGTACGCTGAAGGGTACGCCGGCCACCGCTTCTACGCGGGATGCGACAACGTGGATACGGTCGAGCAGGAGGCGGGTGCGCTGGCCTGCAAGCTCTTCGGTGCTCAGCACGCCTACGTGCAGCCTCACTCAGGTGCCGATGCCAACATGGTGGCGTTCTCGGCGATTCTTGCGGCCACGGTGCAGACGCCGATGCTTGACAAGTTCGGCGAAAAGAACTTGGCGAAGCTAAGCCCAGAGCAATGGGCGGAGGTGCGTTCGGCACTCCACGGGCAGCGTTTGCTTGGTTTGGACTACTACTCCGGCGGCCACCTGACTCACGGCTATCGTCACAACATCTCAGGGCAGATGTTCGAGGCGCACTCCTACAGCGTGGACCCAACGTCGGGGTTGGTCGACTTGGACAAGCTCTACAGTCAGGTGAAGGAGCTTTCGCCGCGGATCTTGCTCGCTGGATACAGCGCGTACCCTCGCAAGCTCAACTTCGCGAAGATGCGTGAAATGGCTGACTCGGTTGGAGCCACGTTCATGGTGGACATGGCCCACTTCGCTGGTCTCGTCGCAGGTAAGGTGTTTACCGGTGACTATGACCCTGTGGCTCACGCACACGTGGTCACCTCGACGACCCACAAGACGCTGCGAGGACCGCGCGGCGGCATTGTGCTTTGCCAGGAGGAGTTCGCAGAGTTCGTGGACAAGGGTTGCCCGGCGGTGCTCGGTGGCCCGCTCCCGCACGCCATTTGCGCCAAGGCGGTCGCATTTCGCGAGGCCTTGGCACCGGACTTCGCTAACTATGCCAGCCGTATCGTGCAGAACTCGCAAGCGCTAGCTGCCGCGTGTCAGGAACAGGGCATGCAGGTACTCACCGGCGGCACGGACAATCACCTATTGCTCGTCGACGTGAGCAAGAGCTTCGGACTCACTGGCCGTCAGGCAGAATCCGCGTTGCGCGAATGCGGCGTCACTCTGAATCGGAACTCGCTGCCCGAGGATCCGAACGGTCCTTGGTATACGAGCGGTCTGCGCTTCGGTACGCCCGCCACCACGACTCTCGGCATGGGGCCAGCTCAGATGAAAGAGATCGCCGCTGTGGTCAAGCTCGTGCTGTCACACACCACGCCGTCTACCACCGCAGCCGGCACGGCGAGTCAAGCCAAGTTCGACCTGAACAGCTCCATCATCGAGCAGGCAAGAGCTCGAGTTTCGGCGTTGTTGGCGGACTTTCCGCTCTATCCTGAGCTCGGACCCTTGGATTGAGGTCGCTCGGCGCGGCACGCGCCCCGGCGTCTATGACTTCGTGCGCGAGAAGTCCGAGATTCAGAACTCGACGGAGCAGCGACTCTGTGTGCCGTCCAACGGTTTCGCGTACGGGAGCTTGCCTGGAACCGACTCGAGAAGGAGTTGTCCGCCGTTAGTCGGGCGGGGAACGATGGCTCCCACGATCAGAGGGCGGCCCGGCATCGCTTCCTCGACCATCACGACGACGTCGTTGCCCTTCTGCACGTAGCCCCGATACGAAGCTCCCAAGCTACCTTCCGCAACGTCCGAACACCCTGCCATCCGGAAAGCAACGACCAACTGGGTTGCAGCGTTGGCACTGGGCACCTTGGCCTCCCAGCCAAAGCGGGGGTCACTGGCGGGACCAGCCACGATGGCCAGACAAGCGCAGTTTTCCACAGGATCTGCTTTGACGAAGACATCGTGACGCGCGCCAAGTAGGGCAGCATCCGTTCCCGATTGCGTGGGGGTGACAGCGAATTGTCCGACGCTGCCCTTCTCATCTTCAATCGGAGCGTTTTCGAAGTCAGCGAACGCGTCGACCTCTCCGTCGGCTCCAGACGCGCCCGCTTTGGCCTCCCCGTGTACGCTTGCCTTGCAACCCACCGCGCAAAGGAATCCAAGCAAGAGCGGCGCGCCTCCGCGGCGACTTCCGAGAGCTGAGAGAAGTTCGAGCATGCTGACAGTCCTATTTCAGCAAGCGTGGCAAACTCGTCCGCCTCGGGCCAACAACCTGCGCCAGGAAGGTGGCGCCGACCCTCTAGGCGGAACGGGGAGTGCTGGCCGCCGGTCTCCGTAGCACGCTGCGGACTGGGTCGGCCTCGGCTAGCTCCGGCCTGAACATCACGGCGATGCGCGGCGCGGCCATGCGCGCTTTGGGTACGCCGTGAACGTAGGTGCGTTGGCAGGTCCCCCCCATGACGATCAAGTCCCCCAGCCCTGAGGCAAACCTGAGCGATGGGCCTCCGGTCGCTGGCTTGAGAAGGAAAGTTCGGGGCCCACCCAAGGCGACGACCGCAACGATGGTATCGTTCACCAGCGGCCCCATCTTGTCCCCGTGCATGGCCACGCTGTCTTGACCATCCCTGTAAAAGGCCAAACTGACGGCGCCGAGCTCCGCCCCATAGCGTGTGGAAAGACTCCGGCTCATACGCCGAAGTGTTTCCAGCGAGGGACCTGGTGACGGCAGCTCGCCGAGCAACCTTGGAACTGACAGCCGTTTTTCGTACATCACCGTGTGCACGGCTCGCCACGCTACACCGTCTCGTAGTTGCTCGAAGAGCAGGTCGTGTCGCGCCAGCCAGTTGGGCGCCCACTCGACCCACGCGCCGTGACCCAGTTCGCGCCGATGGACCGTGCCGAATGCCTCGTCGACGCCGAGCTCTCTGGGACCGAACAACCCAAGCTGCATAGGGACACAATTATACTGATTAAATGTTCAGCATCAAGACAACTGGACAAACTCCCTCGAGCCCTCCATGCAAGGTGCCAATGGAGCACTCTTTTTGGTCGTCGCGCTGGGATGCGGGGCGTATCGGATTTCATCTCGACCGCGAGAATCCAAACCTCGCGAGGCACTGGCCGGGCGTGGCGCCAGGGACGGGGCGTGTGTTGGTGCCGCTGTGCGGCAAGTCCCACGATCTGGATTGGCTTGCCGAGCAGGGGCACGAGGTCGTCGGGGTCGAGTTCGTGCGTTCGGCGGTGGACGCGTTCTTCTCCGAGCGAGGCCTGACTCCTGAGCACGGATCGATCCGGGGGGTGGATGTCCTATCGCACGGGAAACTGACGTTGATTGCTGCTGACTTCTTCGAGCTGTCGACCGAGCAACTACCGGTGTGCGACTGGGTCTACGATCGGGCGGCGTTGGTCGCCATCAAGCCGGACAAGCGACGCGAGTATGTGCAGCAGCTACATCACTTGACCAAGAGCGGCGCTGGCATGATGCTCGTTAACTTTGAGCACGATATCGGATCGGGTCCGCCGTTCTCCGTCCAGCGCGACGAGCTTGCACGATTGTGCGATTCGTTGTTCGAGTTGGAGTTGCGAGAGGAACGAGATATTCTCGAAGCAGACAGCCGCTTCGCTGGCCGTGGAGCCACGTTCATTCTCGAGCAAGTGTGGTTCGGACGTCGCCTCGACTGACGGTTCGTTCGCACAACACCGTGCCGCGAAGCGGCGGTCTGCAGAGCGGAAGGCGGTCGACCTAGAGCGTCCGCATATAAGCGACCAAATCGCCGATCTCAGCTTGGGACAACTGCGACGTCCGTCCGTGGGCGTCCCCGCCGCCGCACTCGGGGTCGAAGCGTGCTTCCAGCGTCTTGGCGCAGCCATCGTGCATGAACGGCGGGTGCGCGGCGACTCCAACGAGGGAAGGTACTTGCAGCGGCACCTTGCTGGTGCCGACCAAGTAGCTGTTGTTGTCCGTCAAGGCGCCACCGTTGTGGCAGGTCGCGCAGCCAACGTCGTCGGAATCGAATAAGGCTTTGCCGCGTTCCGCCGCGGCGTCCATCTCGCCCAAGTGTACAGGTTTGAGTGCGGAGAACAGCCAACCCTGCAGCGCATCAAGACGCTCTTGGCTTTGGAAGGCACCTCCCATGCGCACCACGAACACTTCGTCCATCAGTGTCGAAACCGAGTCCAGTTCGCCGTCCCAGTGGAAGGGAGCGGTCTCCGCCAGTGGGATCGCGAGGTTCTGGGTGCGTCGTGGGCCCAGGTCGGTGAAGACCCAAACGTGACCGTCGTCGGTACCCTCGGGGTGGCAGGAAGCGCAAGCGATGCCTCCGCCAGTGTCACGATGGAAAATATCGTGACCCGTGTCGACGGTCGCAGCTCCACCTAGTGCAACAGCGTTGCCTGCTTGGGTCAGCGTCGCCTCGCGGGTCGACAGCACCGACAGCACGTCGCCCTGGAAGACGACCGCGCTGCTCGGACCGTCGATAACCTGTCGAACCTCCCCGCCGACGCAGCCGACCACGTCGTTGCCGCCGTCTTCGAGGGGTGGGGGGGGCGTCGACTCGGTCAGCAACAATCCCTGAAAGGAAACCACACTGGAGCGGACCCCGAGATCAGGAAAGCTGGCGCGGCTGCCGCCGTTTTGGCCGAGCACTTCGGTGCGCGATCGAGGCGCGGACGGGTCACGTAAACCTGCATCCGCAATCACAAGCTCGGTGCCCGATGCCGATACCGCGAAGTCTACCGGTAGCACCACACCTGCGAGGGATGGACCTGTCAGGACAGCTCCCTCGGAGTCGACCCGACTGATGCTCGTCTGAACGATGCTCGTGCAGTCTGCCATCGAGCTGCCCGAACCGCCTCCGCCGCCGTACGGGCTGCTGGAGAGGTCTTGGTCTTCGGCCTCCTCCAGCTCGATGGGCACCTCGTCCACGGTGGCGCGTTGATGGACGATCGCGACACCACCAGCTTTCAGCGCCTGCATACGCCACGCGACGGTTGGCTTCATGTTGCGCTCGATTTCGGAAAAACGAGCGACCACTTTCACAGACGGCAGCGTGACCTGTCGCTCCAGTTGTCCGTTCTCGACGAAGAGGACCTCTGCGGAACGAAACCGACTCACATACACACGACCATCCGCGGCCACTACGTCGCGCAGATCGCTGGCGAGAAAGACACGAGCGAGCTCCTCTCCCGTGGCAGAGTCCAACGACACGAGCTCACCGCCAGCACAAGCGACGTGTACCTGCTGCGATGACAACTCGAAGTCTAGACCGCGAGGCGCGGCACAAACTCGAGCCTCCCAAACTTGGTCGCCTTCCCCGGTGACGTCCAACGCGACGACTTTTCCGCTACCGCGCAACGACACCGCGACGGTGGTGCCGTCAATCTGAGTCATGCGCCAGGGTTGGCTGCCTTGGGGTAACGGAATTTCAGACACCGTGCCGTCTTGAGTGACGCTGACTCGGTCTCGAGCGGGGTCGCTGGCCACGAGAGCTCCGCTCGTGCCAAGACTCAGCAATGTGCCACCTGAGACCGGTAGCGCCGAGACTTCGGCCTCGAGCGGGGCCCGTTCGTCCGTGGGAACGACTCGGACCGCCCGGGGTCCGGACGCTTGAGGGTCATCGAAGGCGTTGCATCCGCATGTGATAGCCAGTGTGCCCAACAACAGCGTCAGCCCGAACGGTTTGGTTCTCATGGTGTTCCTCCAGGGACCTGGAAAGGGTAGCCGAGCCCGGCCGCGGAAGCCACCTCGCGTTGAGCTGGCACCCACCTTCGTCCACGCAGGACCCTAGCTCATACCACCCTCAGGATCGTGAGCTCGGCGGTGCAACGCCCAGATGGTCGAAATGACAGCGGTGCCTCGCTTCTTGCGTCAGCTTTTACTATGTGAGCGGTATGCAGAGACGGGTTGGACGGGCAGCTGTTGCACTGTTTTTCACGGTGGGCTTCTGGTCCGGTGCGCCCCACGGGCGCGCTTTCGCCCAACCCGACCAAGCCCTTCGAACTGCCCCCGCGAGCGAGGTTGTCGTCGACGATGGGGCGGCTGCATCACGCTCCACTGAAGCCCCGGTCAAGCTGGCGGCTCCCGCTCCAACCGAGCCAGCAAGCGGAAAAGGTGATCAGGTTGCCCCGCCAGCGGATGTGAACCCACCAGAGTTGCCTTCTGGGACACTAGACGACCACGTTCGAGCGTGGTTGGAGTCGCGCCAGGTGGCTTGTGACTATCGTGCCGTGTGGTCCGGAGCTTCGCAGGTACTCGTTGCCTGCGGTGTCGATGGGTACATGGTGTTGGGTCGTTCGGCGAATGGGTTGGTTTTTCAGGAAGTCCGTCAGGTTGGAGGTGCCGTCATCGGTTTCTTTCAGCACGACGGAAAGGTTTGGGCGCGCGTGCTGGAGGAACGCGCGGTCGTGGTGAACCCCGGTATTGCATCGACGATACCGCCGCCTGCCGCTGCAGAACAACCTCCCTTTGCCGAACCAGTGCCCACAGCGCGTACTCCGGTCACGGGGGCGGTCGATGAGTTTACGGAGTGGCCGACTGGTGATGTGTTGGAGGTTGACGGGCTGCGCGTCAAAGTCAGTGTTGGGACTGGCGACGGAGTGGAGCCTCGAATGCGCGTAGCGTTTTCCGGATCTGAGGACGTCGTTGGGCTCGTCACCCAGGTCGAAGGCGACCACAGCTGGGTCGCCTTGGGGATGAACGAGCGTGTCCGGGTTGGCGATCCCGCCGTGGTGACGGCTGCTCCAGTCACCGCAAGCCGGGCGTCACCCGATCGGATGATCGGCGTTTGGGAACTGCGCGCGATGCTGCGGCCAATCCTCAACCTCGGCGAGTTCGGCGGAGGCGTGCTGGGTGAGTTGGGCGCCGGTTATCGATCGCGGTACTTTCACTATGGCGCTCAGGTGACTCCGTTCGGGATCGCCAGCGCAGACGATCAGACGGTTGGGACACTCGCCGCGTTCGTTTTCGGAGCGTTTGACAGCAAGTTGTTCTCCGCTGGCATCGGCTTGGGGGGCCAGACAGTGAATCTGCCGGAGCCCGGCACCGACAGGGGCTCTGGGATCACCCTCGTCCAGCTGTTGCGGATTGGGGCTGTGGATGGCCTGCACGTGGCGAGTCGAACTCGCGCCGTCGTCTTCCGCAGCCAGACTGATTTCTCGTCCTTGGAGCTTTCGGGGCAGCTCGCCATTTCCCGCGATGCGTGGCTCATCCTACGGGGCGGGGGCGGCAACGAGGGCTATGGTTACGGCGAGATCGCCGTTCGCAGTCTGCTCGACGGCAATGGTGGTGCGGGCTCTCTGTTCCTCGAGGTCAGCGTTGGCGGTGCAGCCATCAATGAGGAGTTTGTCGAAGACAACTCCACCATTCCAGGGATCGCACAGGAGGGAGACATCGTTCGGGTGGACGAGACCGTTGGCGGGCCAATCGTCGGGGTGGGGCTGGAGTGGCGGCTCTAGGTGCATGACCCAGCGCGTCAGGCTTCGCTCCTGGCCGAAATCACGTTTCGCCGAAATGACGTTCAGGGTTGCAGTCCCAATACCGCTTCTGCGATTGTAGCAACCACAAGTAGTTGAATTTAGGCTGCTGCAGGCTGGCTTGGCTTGGCACAACTCGTGCTGCAGTTGACCGGAAATCACGACAGGAGTCAGGCAGTGAATCAAGATTACGCAGCGGATTTACTCGAACTCGCGTCATTCGCGGCGGGGCCCCGAGCATTGGGCGAGATTCTGACGAAGGCGCTGGATGCGCTACGGGATATCGTACCCTACGATTTGGCTTCGGTATTCGAGCTGGAAGGCGATTCGCTGAGGCTGGTCGCCGCGGAAGGGCCGTTGGCGACCTCAGCCCTGCACGGACACCGCCTGGCCGCACATCAGTACCCGGCCTTGAGCAAGGCGATGGACGAGCGGCGTCCCGTCGTTTTTTCGGACCCCCACGTCGCCCATCAGGTGGACCTGTACACGGGGATTCTCGAGCCCGCGCGACATCCTGCTCGCATGTTAGTGCCCTTGTATTCCGGGCCCGAATCACTTGGACTAGTCGTCTTGGACCGCCAAGACGGCGCGCCATTCGCACCGGACAACCTCGCGCTGGCTGGTACCTATGGTAAGGCGTTGGCGCTCGCGATGGTGCTGGCTCGGCAAGCGCAGCTGCTCGAGCGTCACCGTCGCCAATTGGCTGAGCAGAGTCGGTTGTTGCGCCTCGAGATCGGCGCCGACCGCCTAGCCTGCGAGCGTCTCGAGGCCAGCGAGTCGCCCGCCACACGGGAGCTCGTGGTACGAGCACAACAACTGGCCGCCAACGACGTTCCAGTGCTGATATTTGGGGAGCTCGGTACCGGCAAGGAAGCGTTGGCGCAGGCGATGCACGCTTGGAGCCGCCGGGCTGCGGGTCCCTTCGTCAAGTTGAACTGCGCAGCGTTGCCGGAGAACCTGATCACGACCGAGCTTTTTGGTCGCGTTCGTCCAGGCGACATGGACGGATCGAGCCGTTTGCTCACCGCCAACGGCGGTACGTTGCTGCTCGAGGAGGTTGCCGATTTGCCGTTAACTGCACAGGGCAAGCTGTTGCGCCTGCTGGAGAGTGGTCGCTTCCAACCGTTGGACGGTCACGGCGAATACAAGGTGGATGTCCGCATTGTCGCGTCTACCAGCGTGGCGTTGGATCACGCCGTTGCGACTGGGAGATTCCGCGAGGATCTCTACCATCGCTTGGCAGTCTTCCCGATACGAGTCCCCCCCCTCCGTGAGCGACCCGAGGACGTGGCGACCATCGCCGAGCGCCACCTTGCGGAGATAAGCCTCCGCTCGGGTCGCGGTCCGTGGATATTGTCTGAAGCGAGCCGAACGCGCCTACGCGCCTACCCATGGCCTGGCAACGTGAGAGAACTGATAAACGTCGTGGAGCGAGCAGCGATCCTGCGTGCTGACGGTGAAGTCTTGGTCTCAGACCTTGGACTACCTGCCGGGCTGGACGATGCGATGGGGATGGCGTCCATTTCCGCAGAGAACATCCCGACGTTCGTCGAGAACGAGCGGAACTACTTTGAACGCGTGCTGACCGCGACGCGTGGCAAGCTTCACGGCAAGGACGGGGCAGCAGCGATGGTGGGACTCAAGCCGACGACCCTGCAAAGCCGTCTGAAGAAGTTGGGGATCGAGCCTCGCAGTTGGAAGAGGCGTTTTTCGTCCGGTCCTGCCCGTCCGATGCCGTCCCTGGCGATGCGCCAAAGCTTCCACTGAAGGCCCGAGTCGACGGCAGCCCGAGTCGGTGGCGGTCGCAATCTTCGACACTCGAGCAAGACGCGACGCGGAGTGCAGCCAACTAGGCGAGGCCTCGAATGACTTGCGCCACATCCTCGTTCTCGCGGCAGCGCACGATCGGGATGAGCCAGCTAATGGGGAAGCCTGGCCCGAGCACCTCTCGGGCAACGTTGGCAACTTGCCCGTCACGCTGGTCGATGAGTGCAGGCCATTGATTGCGGTCCGTTTGGGCCAGTCGTGCCCCAAATTCCCAGGCAGACTGCCGCAACCACTTCAGCGCGTAGCGCCCTAGAGCCTCGTCGTATTGGCCCAGCGCGAAGTCCAGGAGCCCGAGCCACGGGGAATGCTTCCCGACCCGGTTCTGGGTGGGGTCCAACTCGGTGAATAGAATCTGATTGATGCGGTCGAAGTCCGACTTCAGCAAACGGTACTGGTCGCCAGGGGCGATCTCCGCAGCGGCGATACCCAAGTCCAAGTAGATGTGGGCGTTCATTCCAAGCAACAGATGCTGCAAAATGAGCGGCTTTTCGGAGGCGGTGGCATCGAAGGCCAGCTGCCAGGCCTGTCGTGTCTTCTGGCCATTCTGGAACGCGTCCAACGCGTGAAAGTAGTGCGCCGCGAATGCCGCATCGAAGCGCGACATCCGGTCGGCATCCTCGAAGTCGCCGCGGTCGATTCCCTCCTTCACGCGGTGGGTCACCCGCCGATACATTGCGGCGAAGTATCCAATTCGAGATCGGTGGTTCACCGTCTCATCGAGGATCACTCCCAAGCGATGCAGGACTTGTTCGATGTCAGACATACTGTGCAAAGGCCGCATCAGTTAGGTAGCGACAGGAGAGTCAGTAGCGAATTGCGAGTCCCGGCGCAAACCGGATTTCGTTGCAGCGGCGACCCCTTGCGCCACTGAGCGGGATGCAGGAGGCTGGTGTCGTGAATCCCGGGCTGCCGCTATTCGAAAACGAGTACTTCCGGGTCACCCTGCTGGAGGACGAACCGATCGTCCTCGTCGTTCGAACGGCAAAACCGTTCACCACCTCAGCTGAGGTCACTCGAGCCTTCGTCCCGATGCTGCGCGTACTGGATGCGCTGGGGAGGAGCGACCACTACCTGATGCTCGATTCGAGAGATGCCGTCGGTAACAATGACCCCGCCTACGAAGCTTCTTTCGCCCGCTATCGACGCTTGCTCTTCGAAGGATTTCCCAAAGCGGCTGTCCTCGTGAAGACGCCCGTTGGTCGTCTCCACTCGAGCCGCCTGATGGAGGCGGACGGAGAACCAGGGCGCCCCGGGATATTCAACGACCCCATCTCGGCGCTGGCATCTCTGCGTGCTGCGTTTCGGCGTTCCCTGATTCCACGTTGAAGTGCACATGCCGAATGCCACCTGTTGCAGGTGAATACTGTCGACGTGCGCTGCGTCAAAAAGCCAACCGCAGGTCGAGTGCTGGAAACCAGTGCAGGCGGGTACCCACTGGGTAGCGAGCCCATGTTGCTCGGCCTACCGCAGAGACGATGAGGACATCGGTGAACGACCAACCCAGCTCGCCAAACGCCTCCAAGGCATACGCTCCGTCCACTTCTTCGAGCAGCAGCCAGTCATGGCGCGCGTTGGCTCGCAGCAAGAGTCGACCTGCCTGGGTGCTCACATCGAAGCTTGCGTGGGGCACGATGGGCGCGTTGAGTGCAGCGAAGCGCTGGTAGAGAAACGGGAAGTCCAGTAGCACGGGGTCTTTGCCGCGAGGGGCCACCTCCACACCCGCTTCGACGGTGAGCCACGTGTCGCTGCCGAAGCGCCGCGTCAGCAGAACATCGCTCCGCAGCATCACCGCCTGGGGGACATCCACGTCGGGTGGGAGTAAACCGAGCGTCCCTTCCCGCGCGATCAGGTTCAGAAACAGGCTGGGATAGGACAACCCGTGTCGTGTCGAGATGAAGTGATTGGAGTGAGAATACCATCGCACTTTGACGTCTGCGCCGGGCAGCACCAACGCCGCCAGGGGATGTGCCGAGAGTTCCAACCATGACGTGGGAGAGTAGGCACTTCGGGAAACGAGCCCAACCTCCAAACGTTGAGGCGGCGTGGTCAGGGCGGTGCCGTTGGCCCAACGAGTGAATAGCGCTTCGCCCGCTGTCGCATTGGTCGTTGCCAGCAGCAGAGCAGCGACGAGGGCCAGGCGGGTCATTCGCTGCCACCGTGCATGCCGAACACTGCGCTCACTGGTGCGTGATCGGAGAGAGGCATCGTGTCCATTCCCCCACTCGTCTCGTCTTGATGCACCAAGCCGTCGGTGAAGGTGCCGTTCGTGAACAGATAGTCCAGCTTGCGGTTCCAGAAGCCGCTGCTGGATGTGGTGTGCGTGAAGTATGCGGAGTTGTTCTGCTGGTAGTTCAAGAGCGAGATCGCGGGGTTGAATTGGTCGTAGAGGTCGTCGAGCCAGCCCTGCTCTTCGCTGTAGTCATCTGCTTCGAATTCGCCTTCGCAGGCCGAATCATCGAAACTCGAGAGTTGCTCGGATCCCGGAGGGATAGCATTGAGATCGCCGCCTCCGATGACGAAGCCCTGTTCGCTTGCTTCTTCCAGCTCGCGCTGGAAACGCCGAATGTGAGAGCGCTTCGTTCCGTCCTTGGAATAGGCGGCTGTGTGGGTTGCGGCTAAGAATACCTCCTCACCGAGGGCCTCCTCATCCAAACGGGCAGTCAACAGGTTGCGCCGCAGGTAGAAGTAGCGCTCCAGCGAGTCTTGGTCGCTCCGTAGCTCGAGCGCAATCCGCGTGCCGTCGTGCAGCGGGTACTTCGAAGCAATCGCATTGCCGGAGTCCACCGCGCCGATGCCGTCGCTGGGCACGAAGTCGGCCTTCCATTGCGAGGCATACACTGCGTAGTTTAGCTCGGTCTCGTCTAGTAGACGTTGCAGTTGGTCAACGAACGCGCTGCGTTTTGAGTTGACGTCCACTTCTTGGAGAAAGATGACGTCGGGATCTACTTGACGGATCTTGCGAGCCAAGTTGTCGATGTGGGTTTCAACTTCGCGCTCGCTCATGAGTACGCGGTCGCCGTGGCAGTCGAAGAAGAAGTCGATTCTCCCTCCTCCAAACTTCACATTGTAAGTCATCACCACGAGCCGTTGAGGCGCGCCAGCGGGTGCAGTGTGCTCTCGCGCCCGGTACTCGACAGCGCTTTCCACCGGCGCGAACTCCGTGTGAAATGGGTCACAGGCACTCGTGGCAACGCACACCAGGGCCAGAACGGACCTCCCGAAGCTCATGGAAAGTCGTCTACATCAACCCCGAGCGGACCGCAAACCCAGCGTAGTTCCGGTCGTAGGCGGATTTGGGGTTGCCAACTCGGCGGTCCTGACAGAAACACCCTGGCCATGTGTCTCCACTGGAGTATTGGTGTCCACAGCGCGCAACGTTGACGGCTGTGCGGGCCCTGGACCTCGAGTCCACCCACGGGGCTTGCCAGCGGCAGGGTAGTGGCGCTCTGGGTGCTCTGAGCGGCTGGGACTCACCACAATGACGCGAAAGATCGACGCGCTGTATCGAGACCCCATCGAAGTGATCTGGCTGCGCGCAGCCGGACGGCTCGGTATGCGCGTGCTACGTTCCGACGATGTGTACGCGTCGTGGGACGGGGCCGGGACATTAACCATCTCCCATGCCGAGCACTTCGATGCAGACGATAACCTGGGGCAGTTGATATTTCACGAGATCTGCCACGCGCTCGTCGCAGGAGACGCTCGCCACAAGCCCGATTGGGGGCTGACGAACTACACAGATGGCGACCTCGTGTTCGAGCACGCGACGCACCGGCTGCAGGCAGCCCTCGCTGCACCTTATGGGTTGCGCGACTTCATGGCGGTTACCACCGACTGGCGCCCGTACTGGGATTCGCTGCCAGATGAGCCGTTGGCTTCGGGAGACGACCCCGCAATCGAGCTAGCCCAGCGCGCTCACTACCGCTCGAGGCAAGCGCCTTGGGCGGCTGTCTTGGAGGACGCTCTAGCGGCGACTGCCGCCATCGCCGACGCGGTGCGTCGTCACGCACAACACGACAGCTTGTGGTCGAAGACCCACGCTCGGCACTTGACCGGCTTCCTGCTCAATCCCGATCCAGACAGGCGCTGCGGGGACTGCGCCTGGGCTTTCGAGGCGCGTGGGGGTGTTGTCCGTTGTCGCCGATCGAAGAACAGCGACAGAGCCGCGGTTCGCATCGACATGGACGCGCACGCATGCGAGTACTGGGAGCGCCGTTTGACCGACGAGGACTGTGGACCATGTGGCGCATGCTGTCGCGAAGGGTTCGATCTAGTGCAGGTGCGCCCACGGGAGGCGTTCAACAAGAAGCACCCAGAGCTCGTCAGCCACGGCAGCGTGGGCCTGCACGTGCAGCGTCCCCACGGTCGCTGTCGGGCGTTGCGAGGCGACGGTCAGACTGCGCCGTTTCGTTGTGCCCACTACGCTGATCGCCCACGGGCCTGTGCGGACTTTCCCGTAGCGGGCGAGGCCTGCCTTCTCGCCCGTCGTCGCGTGGGGCTCAGCCGCTAAGCGAGCAACTATCACTCGTTGCGCGCTGCTCTTGTTCGGATGCCGATTGGGGCGGCGGATAGTGCCGCAGAGCCTGAGTTAGATCCCCCATCCTGGTCACGATACCGCGTTCGGCGGTTGCCAATCGAGCGTGTAGCAGCGTGCGCCGTCTGGCAGAAGCGATGCGACATCTAGCGTCCTCCGGATGAACCCCAAGGACGCCTCCCAGCGTCCGGATGTTCAATCCGTGCACGTAGCGCAAGCAGAGCAGGTTGCGGTCCAGCGGGGAGAGTTGCGCAAGCGCTTGGCGCAGAGCAATGGCGGGCGTTTCATTCGACATCGGAACTGTACTGCTACCTACGCTTTCCCGGCGTCGAGGCTTCCCTCCGAGGCTAATCGCGGCTTGGCGGCGTTGACTCGGGGGCGAGAACGGCCTCCGCAAGGCGTTCTGCGGCACGGGACCTTGCTCGGTGCTGGCCGTCCTGTTCCAGCGGGGTCCACGTCTGGTCAGCCTCGAGGCGAAAACTACCGAGGAAGGCATGGGGAGGCTGGTTCTGGTGATCTGCGGGGGACAGAAGCGAGAAGTAGCTGTGTCCGGGCGTCCGCTCGTAGAGGTGATAGGTCTTGCCAGGGATCTTTCGCAGATTGCACTCCGCCTGATGCAGCGCCAAGTCCGCCTTCGCTTTTTGCAGAATGGATTGGGCTTGGTTCTGGAGGTGTTGAATCTGCTCGGCAATGAGTCGCAGTTGACTGCTGGTTTGGTGGGCGACCGCCGCCGAAGCCGCCTCGATTTGTTTCGCTGTATCCACCAAAGATATCGCCGAGGAGAGGCGCTGGGTCGGGTAGGGCGAGCTATGTGATGGGCCGAGGTGATTGGGGCCAGTGTACTTTGGATCCGTCATTGACCCCCAATCACTTTGCGGCGTTGCTCGCAGCGGCGGCACTCTTTTCTGCGGAGACCCGCTCGACGAGCTGCTCTACGCCACGCGGGGTGTTGACGGAGGGCTCCCCGAGGAGTGACTTCTCGAGGCTCAAATAAGTGGACTGGGCGCCGAGGCCCTCGCTCAGCCCAAACAGAACCCCGCTGCGGTGCCCGATCACCAACAGCCCGGCGAACGCTGCAGCGGCCAGGATGAGCCATTCCAGAGTCCGATTGCCCGACGCACTGACCTCCTCGGGCGCGGACTCCGGTGTGACGTTCGGCGCAGCTGGGGCCGCCGAGAGGTGTGCGAAAGCGTCCACGGGAAGTGGTGGTGCCATTGACCTCGAAACCGGTGCGGTCGAGGGCGCCGGGGCGGTCGCCGCTGGCGGCAGACCGCCCACCAGGGGGAACGCGAGCGCGTTCGCCGGGGGAACCGCGGGGGGATGCGCCGAGGCGGGCAGCGGCGGGGGTGCAGGTGGCTGACTCGGCACGGGCAACGGTGCTGAGGGTTTGCCCTGAGCCAACGCCTCTTGGGCCAGGTGGGCAAACGCGTTCGCAGGCAGCGGGGGAGCCTTGCTGGGAGTCGGTTTTGTTGCGGTTCCGGTCTCCGCCACGACGGCAGCTGCTGTTTCCATCATGCTCGGGGTCTTGGTGGCGATCGGAACGACTCCTGGGCCGGGCATGGTGCCCGACCGTTGCCTCCCAGCGGGTCGTTGAATCGGCGGCGGTGGGGTAGGCGTCGGTCGTGGCACACGGGATGGCCCGCGGGGGGGTCGTGGCGCCGGGTGTGGGAGTGTCGAGGGCTCCACGGATGTCGGAGGTGATGGCACCCGTGGATGGGGGACTGCGGTACGGGGTGCTGCAGGGTGCGGCACTGCCGGGCGGGGCACTTGAGGTTGGGGTATCGACGGTTGTAGTGCTGGCGCCGGTTCCTGCTCCGGTGGTTCGAGCCCGGCCACCACGTACAGAGGTTCCCAATCGCTACTGCCCGCTTCTGCGATGAGAGTCGTCTCTGACACCAATCCGGCCTCGAATGCGGCGTCGAGTTGCTCGAGCGTCATCGTTCTGGTGTCGCCGGGTGCGACGGCGACCTGCCAGAGATCCTCTTGTGGCGCTTGGGTCATGGGTGTGTTTCTCCGGTTCAGGATCTGGGGGACGTTGATCCGAGTGCTCCGCTCCGAAGGCTAGCCGAAGACGGTGCCAAGGGCGATTCCAGTGCGTTTCTGCCCTACCAACGCGTCAGTCGAGCGAGAGTGTACCAGTTGATTTGGAAAAAGCTGCCCACATCGCAGGATAGTGGGGCCTCGGTGCTTCGACCTGTATGATCACTCGTGCCGTCGATGTGCTCGTCCAGGGGTGCGAGCTTTCTTGTGTTCTGGGTATGATACCCGCTAACTCTGGAGGAACCATGGCAAGGGATCCGTTTGCAGAAATGTCGCTCGAAGGTGCCCCGAATAAGGGGCTCAAGTCCAAATTGAACACCGGGCGAGTCGTTACTGGTCTCGCACTCATCGTGCTGGTGACGTTCGTTTTTGCCTTCTACATGCCTCTCAGTAGCGCTCACAGCGCGTTGGCGAACCAGCACGAGACGTTGAGCAAGTCCAATTCCGGCACTAATGAGCAGTTGGAAAAAACCACCCAACAGCTGATGGAGACTCAAAAAGAACGCGACGAGGCGCAGGCGAAGCTCAAGAAGTTGGACGAGGAAAAAGCCGCCGCCGAGAAGCCCATCGAAGATTTGAGGGCTGCGGTCGACGGCAAGTTCGACAAGAAAGTGAAAGTGGAAGAGGTCGCTTCTGGTGTCGAGTTGGTGGTCGACAACTTGTACTTGTTCCGCGGCCATGAGGCATCGGTGCACCCGCCCGGGCGCAAGCTTCTTTGCGGCATCGCCCAAGCGCTCAAGTCCGTCGAGGCTGACGTCGACGTGCGAGCCTACTCAGATTCCGGAACAGTGAAAAACTCAATCCTCAGGCGTGATTTTCCCACCGTGTGGGACGCCACCTCTGCTCGAGCGGTGGGGGCGCTCCGGGTGCTGGAGACGTGCGGCGTCGCGGGCAAACGGATGCGCGCGAGCGGTCAAGCCCAACACGGCGTCGGCGAACTGTTGAAACGATCGGATGGTCAGATCCGCATCGTGCTGACCCCAGCGAAGTCGTCCTAGCTGCCCTGCGGGCTGCCTACTTGAGTGCGAGACCTAGCTCTGCGCGAAGGCTCCGATAGCTCTGACTGACCGCATACTGAAAGAGATCACTCAGCTGGTCGTCGCGCGAAGTCGTCCCCATTGGAAACCGCGTCAGCGAATCTGCTGCGACCTGGGGACTGCCGCAAGCCAGCAGACCAACACGATTGGCGACGAATTCTAGCTGCCGTTCCCAAGCGGCGACCCTGGCGTGAGCGCTGTTCGGCGAAATGGCTTCGAGTTTCGACGCCAGCGCGGCCAAGCCAGCGCCATCCAACTTTTTTCGCAGGCTCTTGGCGAGTTTTGCCGCGTCAGGGGATGTCGCTTCGGTGCGGCCCGCGGCCGCGAAGGCCGCATCTACCAGCGTTCCAAGGCCACCCGAGGTCGCTGCATAGAGCGAGGTGCGCGCTTCCGGGCGCAAGCGACTGAGTGCACGGGCCCACAGAAAAACCAACTGCTGCGCACTGAGCCCTCGGCCAACACCTTTGCCCACGAGCCAGGCAGCCTCCTCCGTGGGCAACAGGGCTGGTGGATTATCTCCTTCAGTCAAGTAGAGCTTCGGCAGACTGATGTTGAAGAGCTGACAGGTCCAATTGAAGGCTCGCGCCAATGTCGTGGTGCTGACCGCTGGATCTTCTGGCGAACAGTCTTTGAGCACCTGCTGTTGGATTTTCGGCTTCGGCAGAGTGATGGTTCGTACCGTTTCCCCCAAGAACGATAGGAGATTGCCCAGGCTTGGGTCACTCGGGCTCGCGGACAGGCCAGAAGCGAAGTCAGCGCTGGCGAGGGGTCGCGAGGGGCGGGGCAAACCTTCGAGGCCGTACTTGTCGAGGAGATCTTGTTCGACCTGATTGGGGCGACCTAGGTGAGCGACGATGGCGGCCGCGTTCCAGGCCATGTCCGTCTGCTGTGTCCATGCAAAGAACGCCGACGCTCGGCGGTAGCACCGCAACGAGAGCGGATCGATTGTCATCGCGCTCAGGTAGTGGCTTTCGGCTGCCCGCATCCGCGATTCGCCCTCGTAGAACGCGGCGGCCTCCAAGTGCATGCTGCTGTTTTTCGGTTGCAGCTCGCACGCGCGTTCGAGAACCGCCGCTGCCCGCTCTGAAGAGTTCAGCTTCGTCGTGTACAAGCGTGAAGCGGCGATGCACAATTTGGCCACGGCTTGTGCGTCCTGATGTCCCGCGATCAGCTGCTCGTACAGCCCAGCAAGTTCTTCCCAACGTTCGAGTTTGGCAAGTAGTGTCGCGGCGATCTGCAACGCTGCTACCGCTTGGGGAAAGCGTTGTAGACACTTCCGAGCCAGCGCTAGCGCATTGTAGTCGTCACCTTCCTCCTGCGCCACGCGCGCGCGGGCGATCAGGCCAGCTTCGTCTTCTGCTTCTCGGGGTGGCTCCGGCGTTGCTGGAGGGCGCCATGACTCGGGTCCCGCGAAGCTCGCCGGCGCCCGCGCAGGGGGACGTGAGGGGATCGCTGGTGCCTCGCCGTCAACGGGTGCTGCGCCAGCTGCTTCGCCAAACGGTTGCAATACTTGATGCTCAAGCCCCTCAGCCTGCCCGTCCACCTCGTTCGGGACCTCAGATCCCGGCGTCGGGGCGGCGTCAGCGACGAGCACAGGGCCCCGTTCGGCAGCCAGTGCCGCTCCCTCCTCGGTAGACGCGGTTGAGACCTCACCACTCGTCGCGAGTGTCGCAGCAACAGGGAACTCGGCGACGTCAGGCGTTGCAGGAGGCGCAGGCATTTCGGCAGCTGGGACGGAATCGGTGGTGGTGAGTGTCTCAGCGGTCGTGGGGAGCACGGGCGCGGTCGCTTCAAGCGCAGCGGATGTCCCAGGCCCAGGTGTTTCGAGCGGCGCGGGCGTCTCCGGCGCAGCGGGTGTCTCCGGCGCAGCGGGTGCCTCAGACGCAGGTGTTTCGAGAGCTGCGGGCGCAGCGAGCGTGCTCGTCGAGGCAGGCTCGGCTACTCCTGCGGGGACCGGTGCCGCAGGTTGAACGGGCACCGCGATGGGTTCGAGGGGTTCGCTTGCCGCTGGTTGGGCCGGCGCAGCGGCGCGGGCTTCGATGGCCGCTGGTTGGGCCGGCGCAGCGGCGCGGGCTTCGATGGCCGCCGGTTGGGTCGGCGCAGCGGCGCGGGCTTCGATGGCCGCCGGTTGGGTCGGCGCCGCGGTAGGCGCCGGGATACGGTCGCTCATTGGAGCTGGTGGTGGCGGCACGACGATCGGGTGTCCGACGGTGTTTGGTGGCGGCGGCGGAGTGACGAATGCCGTCGGCCTTCCATTGCCGCTGACCGCGGGACTCGCCGGCGTCACCTGCGGGGGACTCGGTGGTGGGGGAAGGGGTGCCTGGACGGCCATGCGGACCATCGGCATCGGCGCCAGAGCTTCCGGATTGGATGGGTACTGACGCCGCGGCAACAGCACGAAACTTGGACTGGCCGACAAGAAGCGAAGCGTTAGCTGCTCTGCTTCCGGCTCCCGGCGCAGCCACCCGTACAAGTCCGAGTCCGCTGTTGCGGTGTGGGCGTTGCTCAGCTCTTTCAGACCTCGCTCCAGCAGCAATGCGAAAGGAGACACCCGTTTTTCGGTATGGCCCCAGGCACGCACGCTCATCAGTACGCTGACGTTTTCCGCATCACACACGCTCAGTGCAAGCTCCCCCATCGAGCTCTCCGGACTCGATGTGATCGGAACGTCCAGCGAACGGCAAGCATCTTCGACATCTGCCGCGCTGCTGCCGAGGGTGGTATCTAGCAGCAAGAACACGCGCCCGAAGGAGCGACTAGCGCGGGAAACGAGTTGACCCACACGCAAGGCAGTCACCGACTCATCTGCCAGCAGTAGTGCTGGGTCGCCATTTTCCGTGACGAGTGAATAGCCCGCGAAGTAGATAATCACGCTAGCGTGAGCGCTTCCGTGGCGAAGTTGGTCCCGCAGACGCTGGATCAGTCCCGCGCCGGGAAGTAGGCGCTCGATGTCGTACCCGTGCTGAGCCAGGCGAGCCGCGAGCAGTTCAGCGCTGGGCGTCCACGACGCGAGATTCGGATAGCCGGAGTGGGCGTCGTAGTGGGAACTGATGACGATGGCTTGCTGCATTGTGTGAAAGACAGAAGTCGGCGGGTGTCTGTGGTGCGCAAAATGTGTTGGGTTAACTACCTTCGGCGCATCAATGATTCAGAACGCACGCTGCCAACTGCAGCGGATCGCTCCTGCGTTTGTTCCCGCGAATAGCGCGATCCGCGGTGCAAATGCAATTCAGTATCGCGCGAGCTTGTTCAGGTCTTCCTGCAGAATGTAAGTTGCCACCAACCAAGTGACTCCGACGAAAAGTCCAGCGACGTCGAGCATCAAAATGCTGTCGCTCTGGTCCTTCAGCTGCGGATCACGGGTGCGAAGGGCAGCGTGCACTTTTCGAGCGTTGCGGTACTCAATGTAGATACTCCACAAGGTACAGGACACCAGGCACAGAAGTAGATCGACGCCAGGCTGGATCTCATCGTCTTGAAGCGCATCTCGAAGCTCTCGACTAGTCGCATACAACCAATACAGGTAGTAGATGTTGCAGGTCACCACTGACAGGACGACAACCATGACGGGGTTGCGCGGTGTGATCGCGTTGGTGTCCACCAGCGTCGGCTGATTGGCGCCGTGGACACTAGCTGAGTACGGCGACGTTTGCCCATATCCCGTTGGCCGATGCGCACTGGGGTCGTCGGTGCCGGGCGGAGGCAGTCCGCCCGGGGGGAAGCCTGGTGGTTGACCGCCACTCACGACAGGCACTCCTCGGGTTGCTCGGGGGCCAGTTCATTGCGAGATTCTCGTGGTTGGCGCATCAGACGGGCAGCATACCCAAACCATCCCGTCGGGTGCACTGTCGCTTTTCTCCTGGTGGGTGGACGATTGCGCAATCTTTGCAATTGGATAGCCAGCGCGATTGTCTCGGTCTACCGTCTCCTTGCCGTGCAGGAGGACGAAGCAAAGCGACTCGCGGCGTCCGATGACGCCACAGGCAAGGGGCGGGCCAGCCGAGACGAGCAGAGCGGCTGGCCAGCGACTCCAGACGCTCGAAGCTCCGATGAGTCCTCGCCTGCCTCCGGCGCATCGCTCTCCTACCCAGCCCGCTTCAGCTGGCCCCTTCGGCTTTTTCTCGTGGCTTTCGTCTTCGACATGGTGGTTCGTAGTGCGATCAGCCTGACGCCCTACGATGACGATTGGCGCAAGGACTTGGCGATGGAGCGCTACCCGGTCGCGCTCCCGACACAGCAGGAGCTCCGCAAGATACGAAATGGTAGGGACATCCGCTACGATTCGGTGGGGGAACGGTATGCGAAGGTTGGGGCATCGCTGTGGGACTACATCTTGCCGTGGCCCGACAAGAAGGCTGGAGAGCAGATAGACAACGCGACAGACGTTGGGCGTTTTTGTCTGGTCTGGTTGGGAACCAGACTGAGTTTTGCTGGGGCCCTGTTGGGCCTCGATCAGAATTGGCCGATGTTCGCTCCTAACGTTCGCAGTAGTCGCATCCTGCCGCGAGCAAAGCTGATCTTTGAGGACGGTTCGAGCAAAGAGCTCTGGATGCTCGCCGAGCCGTGGGACGTGACAAGTTACTCGCGCTGGTTCATCAAACGTCCCTTGCAGATCGACATCCGGCTGCATCAGGACTTCGATGCCCGTTTGGGCGTGAGCCAGCACTTGGCTCGCCTGCATCCCGAGTCCGAACGAGGGTCGCCGTTGCGATTCATCGAGTTGCACAAGGTCTCGTACACTCTGCCAAAACCTAGCCAGGACGCGTATCGAGTACTCAGCCAGCAGAACCAGAAGCCGCTCGAGGACGATCCATTCTGGCGGTATGATGTCATCGAGGAGCGAGGAAAGACCCTCCAAGACAAGTACGAAAAGGAAAGGCGAGAGAGCGAGCGAAAGAGGCGCCAGAAGTCGAACAAGGCGCCTGTGCACCCAGAGAGTGCTCCGTGAACCGCGATGACTTGGCCCGCAGGTGGGTGGAGTTTTGGCATCGACCGATAGCGGCCGAGCGCTTGGCGTTCGTGCGGATTCTTGTCGGTGTTGCGTTGCTCACCGATCAGTTGGTTCAGTACCTGCCGTGGCTGGGCTATCTCTTCGGCCCCGAGGGAATGGGCTCCGCTGGGTTGAACGACCGCTGGATGGCTCTCAACTGGCGCTGGCCAGTGTTGTTCTTCACGACGGACAACATGGTCGTCATCTCGACGTGCTTCGCCCTTTGGGTTCTTTCTGCCGTGGCGCTCACGATAGGGTTCAAGACCCGGTGGGCAGCGTTCGCCGCCTGGTTCTTGACCATGTGCTTTTTTTCGCGCAACTCCAACGTCAAGAACGGGGGAGACGACATTGCGCAGATAGCGCTCTTCCTACTGCTGGTCATGCCGAGCAACCGAGCTCTGTCTTGGGATTCTCGTAATGCTGCCGAGCCGAACCGCATTGCACCTTGGGGTGTACGCCTCGTGCAGCTGCAAATGTGTGCGATGTACACAGCCACGGGGTTCGCAAAGCTCGGCGGCGGTGTGCATGGCACGTGGCTCAATGGGACTAGTCTGCACTACGTCATCAACGACATGGCCCTTGCTCGGTGGTCTTACGCCCAGTTTCCCGTTCCCATTTGGATTACAGCTCCAGCGGGCTACTTGGCACTCGCCTTCGAGGTACTATTCATTCCGCTGGTCCTGATTGCCCAGACGCGCCGATGGGCACTCTGGTATGGGGTGGCGTTTCACGTCGTGATCTTCCTGACTCTCGAGGTGGGCTGGTTTTCCGTGTATTCGATCGCGCTCTACCCCGCATGGATCCCTGATGAGTGGCTCAGCGCCCGGTGGCCAGGCTGGCAAGGCAAGATGCGCCATGCCGGACGCGCCCTCGTCGGTTGGCTGACCCCCCTCAGATCGCGTTCATGAAGTTTGCGCCTGAGGCTGGGCCTGTTAGTTTCCACGGCGATGGCAGCAGACGACCCAGAGCTCGGCAGTGAGCAGATCGTTGCTTGGCTGAAATCCGACGCGGCTGGTGCTGGCTGGCTCTCCTGGGTTTTGCCGAAGGTCGGAGACCCTGCGTCAACGGCCTTTCGCGCTGCCTATGCCTCTGCCCAGCGCAAGCTCAGGTCGCTGGCGTCGGGCGGTCTCGCAGAAGCACCAAGGCATTGGGATGGTGTGGATGTCGCAAGGCTTTGGCTGCTCAGGGAGGGCCTCGTGACCGTGCCCCGGCAGCAGTGGGCTTCATCCGTCGAGACGCTTTTTGAAGGTGGCGAGCTTGGCGAGCAGGTCAGCCTTTTGCGCACTTTGCGCGGCTTACCTGAGGCGGGGCTCTTTTCCGAACTGGGTGTGGCGGCGTGCCGCACGAACGCCGTGGCCGTTTTCGAAGCCATCAGCTGCGAAAACCCATACCCGATGGTTCACTTCGACCAACTGAGCTTCAATCAGATGGCGATGAAAGCTGTGTTCCTAGAGGTTTCGCTGTCGCGTGTGCGAGGCCTCGAAAAGCGCAACAACGACGAACTCCGCCGAATGGCGAACGACTACGCCGCCGAGCGCCGCGCGGCAGGGCGGGTCGTGCCCAGTGATCTGTCTCTCATCGACCCCAGCATCGGAGCTACACCGTGAAACTCTTCGACCCACACATCCACATGACGTCACGCACGACGGATGACTACCAGGCCATGGCGGAGGCGGGGGTTGCCGCCGTCGTGGAGCCTGCGTTCTGGCTTGGTCAACCCCGGACGCGTGTTGGCAGTTTCGAGGACTACTTTCTATCCCTTCTTGGATGGGAGCGTTTTCGAGCGAGCCAATTCGGAATTCGACACTATTGCACGATGGGGCTCAACCCCAAGGAGGCGAACAACTCCAAGCTGGCCGACGGGGTGATGGAGTTGCTGGCGCTCTACGTTGAGAAGACCGGCGTCGTGGCAGTCGGCGAGATCGGATATGATGACGTCACTCCCTCCGAAGAAAAGTACTTCAGAGACCAGATCCTGTTGGCGATGGACGCTGACCTACCGGTGCTCATTCACACGCCGCATCGCGACAAGAAGCGCGGCACGGAGCGTACTTTGGCTTTGGTCAAGGAAACCGGCATCCTTCCAGAGATGACGTTGATCGACCACAACAATGAAGAGACCCTCCCATCCGTACTCGATTCTGGCTGCTGGGCAGGCCACTCAATCTACCCAAAGACGAAGATGAACGAGACTCGCATGGTCGATCTGGTTCGCAAGTTTGGAAGTGAGCGCATGCTCGTCAACTCCGCTGCGGACTGGGGAGTCAGCGACCCACTCAAGGTCCCCAAGGTTGCGCGTGCGATGGTCGATGCGGGCATCGACGCTCGGGTGGTTGAGAAGGTGTGCTGGGACAACCCTGTCGAGTTCTTCGCTCAGAGTGGTCGTTTGGATCCCGCGGAGGTTGCGGAGCCATTGAACGTGGATCAGCGCCAGCTGTTCGAGGGTAACTCCGTGCTACGGGGGCAAGCGCCGCGCACCGACGCGGATTGAACGAGCGTAGGTTCGGGGAAAGCTATGCATGATACCTTGGTGTTGAACGTCGTCGGTTTGACGCCACGACTGCTTCGCTATGCTCCAACTCTGTCCAAGTTCGGGCGCTCGGGGGCACAACGCCCGTTGCTCAGCGTCACCCCCGCAGTAACCTGCCCAGTGCAGACGACGATGCTGACCGGATTGACGCCGGGCGAACATGGGATTGTCGGAAACGGATGGTACTTTCGTGACCTCGCTCAAGTGTGGCTTTGGCGTCAGTCGAATCACTTGGTTTCTGGTGAAAGAGTCTGGCAAGCCGCGCGCAAACGGGACCCTAGCTTCACCTGCGCCCAGATGTTCTGGTGGTACAACATGTACGCCGACGTCGATTGGTCGGTCACGCCGAGACCGATGTACACGGCTGATGGTCGAAAGATACCGGACGTGTACAGCGAGCCGCAGGCGTTGCGCTCGGAGCTGAACGCAGCCCTCGGTCCGTTTCCGCTATTCAACTTTTGGGGGCCCCGTGCGTCCATTCTCTCATCGCAGTGGATCGTGGACGCGTCGCTGATCGTGCTCAATGAGAAGAAGCCAACGCTCAGCTTGGTCTACCTTCCACATCTCGACTACGATCTGCAGCGCCTGGGGCCAAATCACCCACAGATGGAGCAGGCAGTCATGGAAATCGACCGCGCGGTGGAGCCTCTTTTGGCGGCTGCCGAAGCGCGGGGTATGCGCGTGATCGTGTTGTCCGAGTATGGCATCACGGAGGTTACTGGCGCAGTGCACATCAACCGGGTATTGCGGCGAGCAGGTCTGCTGCGCGTGAGGGAGGAACTGGGCCTGGAGCAGCTGGATGCCGGTGCCTCTGACGCTTTTGCCGTGGCCGACCACCAAGTGGCTCACGTCTACATCAAGAACCCAGAGCGCACTTCCGAGGTCCAGTCTCTCCTCGAAGGTGTGGAGGGCATCGAACGCGTGCTGGAGACGGATGGGAAGGCAGAGCTGGGTCTAGCTCATCCTCGCGCCGGAGAGCTGGTAGCGATCAGCGAACCGGACCGCTGGTTTTCGTACTATTTTTGGCTCGATGATGAGCGAGCTCCGGACTATGCGCGTACCGTCGATATCCACGCCAAGCCGGGTTACGACCCGGTAGAGCTCTTCATCGACCCGAAGATCGCCATCCCCGCCTGGGCCGTGGGTCGCCGCCTAGTGGCGAAGAAACTCGGCTTCCGCACGTTGATGGACGTCATCCCTTTGGACGCATCTCTGGTCAAGGGCTCCCACGGGCGCCTCACTGATGATGCCGAAGACGGCCCGGTGTTTCTCACGAACGCGCCTGACCTCATCACATCTGCCTCCGTCGCTGCCACCGACGTCAAACAAGCGATTCTTCGACACCTATTTGACTAGCGCTGGGAAGTTTGAGTCGGCGCTGGGTGGCAAGCGACGCGTGGGTGGGGGCGCTGCTCGCAGCACACTCAAAAGCTGCCCCGTAGCCGAATCGTGCTGATCTGCCCTGCTTGTCCAAACTCGAGGGCAGTGGTGCGCTCGTCCTCTTCCGAGAGCAGGAAGTAACCGCCTACCGCAAGGCCCCCCGCGCCGAGAGCTCCAAGGCCGTATCCGAGTAATTCAAACGCAGCGCCGCGCGACGCGGCATCATCGCCTTCGCGATCGTAGCAGACTAGAGCGTCCACATCGCAGTGCTCCTGCACCGTCTGATAGTCGTTGTACGCCAGTACGCCGAAGGTGATACCGGCAACCGCTGCCGCCGCGCCGATTCCTCCGATGATTAACCCCCACTGACGTCGCTGCGCGCTTTCGTCGGCCACCACGACGGTGCGTGTGGTAACTGACGGTGCTTTGTCGGGCAGTGCATCGCCGGGCCCCACCGTTAGGGTCTTGATGTCCCCCTCCAACATCACCAACTCGTAGGTTGCGCTCTCATGGCCGGGGGCGCTCACGACAATGACGTACGCTTGGGGATCCAGGTGGACCGGGACACCGAAGGACTCGACCCACTCTTTGCCGTTGCGTGTCACAGTCGTTCCAGGTGGGGCTGTCTTGGAGAGATAGACAGTTAACCTAGGGACACGGTTTTCGAGCGCTTCGGCCTTCTTCTTGCCAAATCCGTAGCGAGGGTCGTTGGGCATCAGCATGTCCATCGCCTCTGTGTATCGCGCCCACGATGACGCAACTCGTCCTCGCTTCTCCTCGCAGTTGCCGAGATTGAGCAGGGTGCCTGGCGCACGCTCGAGTCGATTGCTTTCCTCGAACTTTTGGCAGGCCACGTCGTAGTTGCCCTCGTTCATCGCTGCTCGCGCTGCTTCGAACAACACGTCTGCTCCTGAGGTGTTTCGCGCGAGGGCCGAGGGGGCCAGCGTCAGGCAGAGGGCAATCAGCGCCAGTCCGAACTGGTACAAACGTCGACGGTGTGACGATAGGGGACAACCCATCTGCGCATCCTACACCATGCGACATTCGACGGGTAGGGATCGTTGCGCTCTGGATTTGCTCCTACGGCGGCCGGTAGTCCTCGAAATAGCTGAAGAAACATCGAGTATCGCCGACGACGCATCCGAGGGGCGGCAACCGTTCGGCCCCGGCGGCTGGTCGGCGTGGGCGGCAGAGTGTTGCTGGTGTCTGAACGTTTGGGCGCCCGCAGGCGGCGCGCTTTTCGAGGCGTGCGAGGGCAGAATCGGTGAGCTGACTCAAGTCCCGGCGATTGAACGCTGCCAATGCAGCGTCAGGACGAAGGCGGCGAGCGCCGCCAACGCCGCCCACATCGAGACGAAGGAAATGAGTGTGGCGTCGACCAGGCACAGACCGGCGATGAGAGAAACCACCGCTTTGGGTATCCCGCCATCGATTTTCGAACGCACGATGCCCAACGCGCGAAGCGACCACGAGAGCTGCAGAGCCAGGAGGGCGACAACCCCAAGATGATTCCGAAACCCGCCTTGCCAGATCCACGCTGCGACTAGCGCGGCGGGAGAAAAGACCAGCATCGCGACCCACACCCGACTCACCGTGTTGCCGGTTTCGAAACGGGCAACGTGGGTCAGCCCGATCACGTAGGCCCACAACGCCGCAGCCCCAAGCCAGAGCTCGAGGCTCGGCGTCGAAGTCACTGCGGTCGCTCCCAGCGCATACAGACCGGCGCGACATGCGCCCATTAGCACCGGTGCCCAGCTGATCTGCTTGTGCCAGCGGTCGTAGGCGATGACCGCAGCTACCGTGAACAGGCTGGCCGCGATGACGCTCCAGCCTGCACCGAGCGCGAGCGTGCCGAGCGATGACGTGAAGCCGACCCCCAGCAGCAGGCAACCGATGAGGAACACATCGCGCTCGGAAACCCGCCCTTGGACGATGGGTCGCGCCTTCTCGTGAGCTCGGTCCCACTCCGCGTCGTAGGCATCGTTGAGGAACATCCCGCCGAGGTAGAACGCACTCCCTGAGGCGATTGCCAGGGCGACGGCGGGCCATCGTGCCAACAGAGGGGCAGCAAGGGCGCCCTCTGCGGCGCGTGTGCCCCAGGCGATGTTGCTCAACACGGCGCCACACACCACGTTGGTCCAAACCGTCGGGAGGTTCGACGTGCGACCCAGTTCGAGGAAGGTACGTAGGTTCACGGTCGCTCGTCAGGGCTCCGTGAGGTGTTTGAGTGTCCACCGGAGCTCGTCGGCGATGGCGCGTTCCAGCGACGTCGTCTGCAGCTGCGCGGGTAGCACCCCCCAAGTGTAGGTTTCAACTTCGACGTGGGGAGGGGCTTGTTGCTTGCCGAGAGCGGCGAGCAGAGGGGGCAGATCGCTCTGGGTACTCTCAAAACTACCGCAGTCCTTGGTGAAGACCGGCACATGGAAGTGTACCCGCCATTCGGCGTCGTCCGCCCAGCTAGACTCGTTGGTTGCGTCAAACGCCACTCCCAAATCCTCGAATCGTTCCAAGCGCCCCTGATTCCTGACCACGACCTGGTGGAGATAGATGGGCTCGTCATACTTCGCGAGTTCGGATCGTTGCTCCCGAGACCGTGGATCCAGGCGCAGCCCTGCGCTGACTTGGACCTTGGCCACACCCAGTCCGGCGCGCTCCAATCGTTCGAACGCCCACCGTGGTGATTCGAATTCCACCGCGGCATGGCATGTGTCCAAGCAAACCCCAAGGTGGCGCCGGATCAGCCGCTCAGTTGCGGACGGCAGACACCCCGTCAAGTCTTGGATGTGCGACTGAGCGTCAGCGCTCAGTAGCTCGTCTTGGAAGAAGGAGATGGTCTCTTCGGCCGTTTCCAAGATGCAGCAAGGTTCGGGCTCCAGGGCGAGTCGTATCAACTGCCCAGTCTCCCGCTCCAGGGATACTAGGTCAGCGCACGCTTGCAGGAGGCCGCGGACGATCGCACCGCGGTACGTGTCAGAAATGCACGCTGCCTTGTAGGCGCCGGGTACCGTGCTGATGCTGCCAGCGTGTCCAGGTCGAAGGAGGCCGGACAAGATGCGTATCAACGTGCGGGTGTACGATAGGCGTTCTGTGGAACTCCAGTCCGGCAAGTACACACTGTCCTTGACAGGCTCGCCGTGGAACTGTCCGTAAGGAAAGCCGTTGAGCGTGACAACATACAAGCCATGCTCATCGAGTACTCCCGCCAGTTCGTCGAGGGCTGCGGGGTTCAGCAGCTCCGATGCCGCCTGATTTGAGAGCCTCAGGCCCACCGAGAAGTCGTGCGTCCAGGCCAACTCTCGCTTGACGGCAGTCGTGTGCCTGCGCAACGACTGGATGACTTGCGTCAACGTCTCTGCAGGGTGGATGTTCGTGCAGTACGTCAGGTGTGTGGAGCTCACGATATTCATGGGCCCTCAACCTGTGTGCCGCGCACTCATCCAGTGAATGGCTTTTTCCACGATTTGGCTGTCCATCTCGTGCACGTCAGTTGCGGCGCCAATGTCCCGCAACAACGTCACCGTCAATCGACCACCCAAGTGTTCGCGGAAGTCTTCGAGTCCCCGCAGCACGCTGAACCCACCATCCGCTTGCCTCAGCAATGCCGGATGATGGGTGGGCAGCCCCAACGTCTGGAGGAGGTGGTGCAATCTATCGAAAGCACTTGGGGATAGCAGGCCGATGTCCAAGGCGTAGCGCGCATCGAGCAACATGCCGATGGCGACGGCTTCGCCGTGTCGTAGCTCGTGCTGGCTCGTCATCTCCAGGTGATGCGCCGACCAATGCCCGTAGTCCAGCGGTCGTGCGCTTCCTAGCTCGAAGGGGTCGCCTGATTGAGCGATGTGCTGCAGGTGAAGCTCCGCACAGCGTTGGATTGCCTGCTGGAGCATGGGACCCGGGTGGCCTAGCTGAGCAGCATTTCGCTCCAACCAGTCGAAGAACGTCGCATCGCGGATGCATGCAACCTTGACGGCCTCCGCAAGCCCCGCTCGAATATCGCGAGGTTCCAACGTTTCGAGCCATCGGCTGGCGCTGACTACGCCCCATGGCGGAGCGAAGGTGCCCAGGAAGTTCTTCGCACCAAATGCGTTGACACCGTTCTTCACGCCGATGCCAGCGTCATTCTGAGCGAGTACGGTCGTGGGGCAGCGCACGACCCGAAGGCCGCGGTGCACCAACGCAGCGGCGTATCCCCCCGCGTCTAGTACGGCACCCCCACCGATGATCACGACGCAGGCATGTCGGTCCATCTTCGCGTTGGCCAGAGCTTCTATCAGCGGCCGGGTCTGTGCCTC
Source organism: Polyangiaceae bacterium (assembly GCA_050298815.1). Classification (GTDB taxonomy): domain Bacteria; phylum Myxococcota_A; class Polyangia; order Polyangiales; family Polyangiaceae; genus SZUA-265. Next base: position 25,663 of record JBNKUV010000073.1, on the reverse strand, counting down.
ATCGTTCTTGGACGGCTCTCCCCCAGGCAGGAGGAACGTGCCCCGCGACTCCAGCAGGCTTGGGTACGTCGCACAGTACTGGTCGATGCGCGCCTCCGTATCCGGCCACGCGCGACGGACGCCGTCATCGAGAACGAACATGACGGGATGTCGTCGTGTGGGCTCGAGGCGCGAGATGGCCCAGCTGAGGTGTTGTGCCTGCGGCGAGAGCACATCTTCGCAGTAGAGCACCGGATATTCGAAGGAAACCGAGACTTTCTGGAGCTGGAGGGAGTCAGGCTGGAAGCCGTCGGGCATAGGTCGCGCAAGCTATCTTGGCGGGGGCTCAGCGAGCAAGCACCCCGGTCGTCAGCATCGATCAATGCAATATGGCTCATCCAGGGTGCGCTGCCCAGCCTCGCTTGAGCAGCACGAAGTTTGGTGGTGCAGGTCTGTCCAAAATGAGAAAAACCGCCTCGCGGCGGTTCTTCTCGTCTTGCTTCAGCCTCCGGTGTCAGGCCGCTTCGGCGCCTTTGCCCTTCTTGCTTTCAGGCTCGTCGCTGCTCACCTCGTCCTGCGCCGCGAGCATGCGGCTTTGTGCTGAGGGGCTGGTCGTCAGCTTGATGAAATCGTGCACGTCCAGATAGTCCTGCGGGGGCAGTTCGTTTTGTTCGAGCTGCTCGCAAACCATCTTAGCCAGGTGGGAGAATCCACCGTAGGTGACGGCGTTCACCCGCTTGTCCGCTTTGAACTCAGGCAGCAGCCAGTCAGCTTGGGTTTGGAAGCTCGTTCGGCGCACGCACACGTGCTCCTTGGGGCAAACCAGAGCCAGCGTCGCCGTACACAGCTCCCAGTTCGGCGCTTTGCCGAGCAGTGTCTGCAGGGCGTTGACGTACGCGTCGAAGCGAGCCGAGAGATCTCCCTCACCGTACAGCACGTCGTGCAACGCCTGAACACCTTGTTCGGTGGCGCGAGGGATACCTGCCTTGAGTGCCTCAACCTGGGCCGATGGCACCAGATCAGTTGCAGCCAGGATGTCCGTGACCTTCAACCAGGCGTCCGTGGGGTGTTCGATAGATGCCAGCAAGAACTCAGCGGAGAGCTCCGTCTGCGCTTCTTCGATCGCAGCGTTGCGGTGACGCTTCAGGCGCCTCTTGGCGCCCGCACCACGTTGCTTCTTCTGCCACGGCTTGCCGAAACCCTCGTCGAACTCGGTGGCGAAGTACTTGAGCTGCTCGGCCATCGCAAATCGGAGAGACGGCGCCTGGGATACGCGCGTCGGAACCATCGAGCCGTTGCTATCCACCTGCGCCAGCAGGCGGTTGAGCGTGGCCAGTTCTACCTCGTTGGTTGGCTCCAGCGGCGACATGAGCCGGTAGAAAGGCTCCGCCAACACCCGTAGCATTCCGCTCTCGAAGAGATAGCCCCGCTTGCCATCCCGCTCCCAGGCGATAACGGACATGCCCCACTCCGGGCGCTTCGAGTGCTTGAACAAGGTGGGGGTGGATTGCGTCATCAGTGGTCCTTTCGGCAGCGACAGCTCCGCCAGTTCGCGCGATGAACGAATGTCAGTAAACGGGGAAAGTGAAATCCCCGCTTTGCTGTCGTCTTGATACGGGCGCGACGGGCGAGGCCGCCCTTGGGGGCCTGCCTTTAACAGTAGACGAGAAACCTACCACGTCCTCATACATTCTGCAACCCCGCGTTTTTTCAGGGCTGAGCGATGAAACGTAGCAACTTCAAGCTGTTAGAGGGTGCACTCACACTGTGGATTCGACCGGATGTGTCCTAAGGTCCACCGCGCCATGATGGGACTCATTCCACTCCGCCGGTTACCCCTCACCTTGAGCATGTACTTGCTCTTGTCGAGCTGTACGGCTGGTCCCAAGCCCGTTCCGAAAGAAGCCGGCGCGGTGAGTGGGCGAGAGGAGGGGTCTCCCGAGGGTAAGAATGCCACCAATCCGGAGAGTGTCGAACCGGAGCTACAGCCGGTCGATGACGCGGCGAGACTTGACCCGGCCACCACCCACATCCGCACGATAGTCGACGCAAGCGATCGTACACGAGCTGACCGACTGCTGGATCCCGGTCGCCATCCCGCGGAGTTGCTCTCATTCTTCGAGATATCGCCGGGGCAACAGGTGGCAGAGCTCGCTGCTGGTGGAGGGTATACGGCGGAACTGCTTGCAAGGGCGGTCGCCCCGGACGGGAAGGTGTACGGCCAGAACACTCCGTTCATCTTGCAGCGCTTCGCCCAAGCACCATGGGACGAACGAACGGCGAAACCCGTGATGGCCAACGTGACGAAGTTGACGACCGAGTTCGACGCGCCGTTGCCGGCGGAAGTGCGCAACCTGGACGCAGTCTTGCTCGTGCTGTTCTATCACGACACGGTTTGGATGGGTACGGACCGCTCCCGAATGAATCGCAACATCTTCGACGCGATCGCCAGCGGAGGGATTTTCGGTGTCGTGGATCACAGCGCAGCTCCGGGTGCGGGCACGACAGTCGCCCAATCTCTGCACCGCATCGAAGAAAGTGTCGTCGTCGGCGAAGTCACGGCGGCGGGCTTCGTCTTGGAGGAGCGCGCCGACTTCATGCGCAATCCCACGGACACCCGGGATTGGAGCGCATCGCCTCGTGAAGCAGGACAGAAGCGGGGCACTAGCGATCGCTTCGTTTTGAAGTTTCGCAAACCTCGTTGACGCTCGGAGGCCGCCGCGAAGTAGCGCGGACGCAGGCTCTTGCGCGCAGAGCATTCACCGAGCTCGCGCGACAGTCGAGGCGAAGAGTTCACTCGCTACGCTGCAGTCGTTTGGCAATGGCTTCGGCGGCTGCAATGAACTGAGGCGCTTCCGTTGGGCACGTTGGTTTGCACGGCTTCTTCGCGCACTTCGACACCGGCGTGCCCAACAGTTTCAAGACCCGTACCGCGCGTTCATCTCCGAGCTGCTTGGCGCGAGCGAGGAGCGGGACCCTGGCCTTGCAGGACTTTTCGTAGCGAAGGTCGTAGGCGATTTCCAATGCAGGAGAGAACTGCTTTCGTGTCTCTGGCTTAGCGAGTGTTGCCAACGCTTGGTCCTTCTGTTTCGGTCGAGTCAGAGCAATCTTGTAGAGTAGATCGGCGCCCACCTGGCCCATGTCCGAGCCCAGCACTGCGAAGGCCTCGTCCTGGGCTGAGCGTGACCGAGTCATCTGTAGGATCATACTCTGCAGATCACTTTCATTGACCGTCTGCGGAGCTAGTTCGAACAGTCGTCGCAGAGTCGCCAGCGAATCGTTCAAGCCGGAGGCTCGACTGGCCTGCTCGAACGCGACTGCTCGCAAGACGTCCGGGTCCCGAGGGTACTTCTTCAGCAGCTTATCGAGGTCGTCCGAGCCTTGCGCCATGGCCGCCTGCAACGCCTCTTTGGGAGCTAGCTCTGCGGGTTCGGTGATGGTCGGTTCTGGTTGTTTGGGCGGGGATTGCTCGCTCGGGCTTGGAGCAGCCGCCGCGGTCTGCGTGGGGGACGTGCTGACGTCCGGTGTCGGGGTGGGTGCTGGAGTAACCTCGGTGGTCTCGGTGTCCCTGCTCTGGGCGCTGTGGCGCCATGCCGTTCCGAGTACCAACGCAGCGGCTGTCCAGGTGACGCCAGCAAAGGATAGGAGCGGGCCGGCAACAAAACGCCGCAGTCGGCGTACTCTTCCGGTCGCAGCCTCGACCCAGCTCCCGGGCGCGCGCAACGTAGTCTTCAGCCACATCGCGGCTGCCGCCATCAGTGACGCGACGAGCAGCACGATCGACGTTCCCGGCCAGTGAAGCCCACTACCCGAGAGGCTGCGCAGGTCCACGAAATGGATCGCAACGTCGTCGATGAACAGCCAGGCGAGAGCGCATGTCCCGTACGCGAACATGCCGATGGTGACCGTCGCTTGCATGCCTTTGAGCACGCTCACGACCCGCGCCGTGTTGCTCCAAACCGTCTTTCGCAAGCGACGGACGAGCAGCAGCGTCGGTGTCAGGAGGGTACCGATCACGATCAACAGCGTCAATACCGTCTCCATGCGCGTGAGCGGCCACTTGCCAGCAATGAGTGTGATCGCGCCAGCGACGGCAGTGGCGACGGCCGTGAAGCACAGCAGCGTGCAGAGCAGGCCATAGAGGACGAAGTTCAAGCGGGCGGATTGGATCGCCAAGTTGTGATCTTCGAAGGCTCCAGGTGCCAGCATCCGAGTCTGCGCTGCCCCGAACGGATCACTTTCCGTTCGCGAAGAGTCACTCGAGAGACTGAGCTCGGCGATCGCAGCCCGGAGGTCGCGCATCGTTTGGTAGCGCTGGTCGGGATCCTTGGCCATGGCCTTCTGGACCACCAGCTCCAGGGTGACGGGGATATCGGGGTTCAACGTCGTGGGACGAGGAGGGTCCCGGTTCATGACCGCCAGCACGGTGGCCTGCGGAGTTTCCGTCTTGAACGGTGGCCTGCCGGTGAGCGTGGCGTACAGGATCGCCCCCACTCCATAGACGTCGCAGCGATGGTCGACCCGCTCTCCGCGCGCTTGCTCGGGTGCCATGTACGATGGTGTCCCCATGATGACGCCGGTCTTGGTCAGTTCGCTGTCGCCAGCACCGAGGAAGCGCGACAGGCCGAAATCAAGCACCTTGGCCGACGGAAACTCCGGCACGCCCGAGCTGAAGTCGCCAACTAGGAACACGTTCTGTGGCTTCAGGTCGCGATGCACGACGCCACACTCGTGGGCTTCCACCAACGCATCGCACACTTGCAGAGCGATATGCTTGGCTGTCGATGGTCTGAGGGGTCCTTGCTCCTTGAGGTGTTCGGAAAAGTCGACCCCCTCCAAGAAATCGCACACGAGGTAAGGCCAGCCTTGTGGTGTGAGGGCGACGTCGTAGACACCCACCGCGTTGGGGTGTTCGATGCAGGCGGCCGCCTCCGCTTCGCGTTGGAAGCGTGAGAGAACTTCGGGCGAGCGGGCGTACTCTGGGTGAAGCACCTTGATCGCGTAGCGCTTCTTCTTGATGCGCGTGTGCCACGCTTCGTAGACGCGACCCATTCCCCCTTCGCCCAAGATTCCGATAATGCGATAGGTGCGGCTGAGAGTCGTACCGAGGAGCGGATCGTCGTCCGCAGCGGGCGGCGGATCCGTCCAGGCCGACTTGTAACTGCGACCAATCTCGGAGGCGCCGGCCGGAATGGATGTCATACGCGCGGAAGCGTCAGAGTCGGCCATTGGGCAGATTGGAGTACGGCATGGAACGAGCGCGGAGCTTACTTTAGGGGATTTCAGAGGCAAAGCTTGGCGGCCTGACACTCTAGATACGGCCGGGTTTCCGGCGCGTCGTAGCCCGATCGCCGCGTCCGATGGGATCCACCGACCACCCACGAACCGAACAAGCAACCGGATCCGACGAGTGCGGGCGCCGCGAGCGCATTTTCACTGGTGCGTTCCAACGGCGCAAGTCGGTTTCTGTGGGATGAGCCGCTCTATGGGGGCTTCCACTGGCGACGCGGGTTACGGTACGGCGGGACCGGTGATTTCCATGATTTCAGAGATCGCCTGACTGCGGATCTCAGGTCGACGGAAGCCTCGTGGGCGGCATGGCGCGGCCGCTGACGCGCAGCGTTAGAGGGAGTCGTCGCACGGCAGAGCACGCTCGCGGTCGAAAAACCCGCCGACGGCACTATCCGGATCTCGGCAAGCCAATGCACGCGACTGTCAAGTGAGCTCCAGTGTCAGTCCTTCGTTTCCGAATGGAGTAGGTCACCGTCAGGGCTGAACACTTCCAGACACGTCTGGCTCAAACGATGCTGCACCAACACCGTCAGTAGTGCCTCCGTTCTTGGCATCTTCGCCAAGTAGCTGCGGGCGACATCCCTGCACTTCGGTGGTGCCCCCAAGAGGCTCGCCTGACACGTCAACACCCGCTGCGACGGTTGGCCCTCGAGACTTGGATAGTCGATGAGGTTGGCTCGTTCGCAGCCCGCTTTTCGGAGCGCTCGAAGCTCGGATTTGTACGGGGACGTCATCGCGTCGACCCAAGCATTGCCCGCCATGTCGAGCGCTGCGCGCGTACGCTGATCCGACCTGTACGCAACGAACAACACGACGCCGATGCCCACCCAGAACAAGACGCCGACGATGCCAAACCCCACCAGCCAGCGCGCGCCAAAACGCTTTGCGGGCTTCTCCGCCCCTACCTCTTGACCGCGCATGCCCTAAGGAGCTTGAACCAGCGCCTCCGGCTTGGCAAGAAGGCCAACGTGGACCGGAACGAGCACCGCACTTTGAGCGTTTGCGCTGCCATGAAAAGCCTTTCGAGTGTCACTCGTTTCGCGAGCATCTTGGCAGGGCTCGCGGCCGTGACGCTCGTTGGCTGTGTTGCCGCTCGGTCGACGCCGAACCCAAGGCCCTGCCCAAGACATCCAGCGAGCACACAATCGCCGAACACAGCACCTGAGTTTCAACCCGGCGTGTCCGAGTCGGTCTCCAAGCGTTCTTCTGGGGTCGTCGCGGGCCCGAAAGCGATAGAAACAGCCAAAGCGGGCGCCCAGGTGCCGCGGCGTAGACGGTTCGTCGATGTGATCCCCGAAGAGGTGAACTGGTCCGAACACTTCGCTGCAGAAGAAGTTGCTGGGGGGTTCATCCTCTACGACGCGGAGCAGGAGAGGGCCTGGGTGCATGGTCGCCAAGCAACCAAGACGCCCTACTTGCCCGCATCGACGTACAAGATCCCCCACACCGCCATCGCGTTGGAACTCGGCGTTCTGCAGGACGAATCGACGATGATCCCTTGGGACGGCAAACGCCGTTGGAACCCCGACTGGAACTACGACACCAGATTGCGAGACGCCATGCGTTTCTCAGTCGTGCCGTTCTACCAAGAAGTCGCTCGGCGGATCGGGCCGGACCGAATGACAGACTGGCTCGAACGGTTCGAATATGGCAACCGCAGTATCGAAGGGGGCATCGACGCGTTTTGGTTGATTGGGGGCTTACGGGTTACGGCTGCGCAGCAGATCGACTTCCTGCAGCGTCTCAACGAGGGAACGCTCCCAATCTCGAAGCGAACCAGGAGGATCGTGCGCGACGTGCTGTTTCTCGGGCAACGCGGAGCGTCCGTGCTGAGAGCAAAGACCGGCAGCGCCGATGCGTTGGATGACCTGCCGGAGGTCAAGTGGTTTGTCGGATGGGTCGAGCGCCCCGAGAAACAGCCAGTGTACTTCGCAGCGATCCTGACTCAAACGCCGCCGAATGCTCGGGCAGCTTCCCGGCAGGTGAGCGACCGAATTCTGCGCTCACTCTCTTACTGGTGAGCGTCTGCGCGCTGTTGGAGCAATGCTCCGGGCGCAGGCGATGACGACGATCACGGAAAGCACGCACAGCGCATCCCACGCGGTTTCGTCCAGTACCATGCCCAGCGAGTGATGGGAGATGGTGCTCAGGACGAACCACAGCGTCGGCACGAGGCTGGCACTCAGCGCAAGCGTCGTCGCTCCTGTGATTCGGGCGTTTTTGTAGTGCCGGGTCAGAAAGATCGCCGCCCCTCCCAAGAATACAATCAACCCCACGCCCGTGATCACGTGACGGATTGCTTCGACTCCAGTCACCTTGGCAAACCCGCGCCCGACCTCACGCAACAACTCGTCCCAATCCAGTTGCATGTTTGTCGCGTAGAACCAAAGCAGCACGGCCAGACCGAGCCATAGTAGCCGGGTCGCATGGGTGAACGGCTCCCCCGGCTTCAGGCGACGGTTAGCGGCAAAGGCGAAGAGGCCAGCCACGCCGTAGGCGATGGAGAAGAGCCAGTGACGTGGGCTGAAGTCGAACAGGCGCGGCGTCCACTCCCGAAACCCTGGCACGTGGAACGGTGGCGGCGGTGCCGGAGCGACGGGGACGAATTCGTATTGCACCTCATGTTCGTCGACGTGAAACACACCGTACCCGATCGGGGACTGGTCGTAGCTGTGGGCTGTACCCGGTAAGACGGCGATGGTGATCGCGTCCACGGTGTCCGTGGTCACTGACCGATGAAGGTGCCCCGCAACGATCCAACTGACGCCGTACTGACGCGCCAGGGTGAGCAGGCGGGTGCGTTCGACCTGGGGCCAGTTGGCTTCCCCCTCTGGTTCCGATTCTGACTGAACGAAGGGTGGCCTGTGGGTGAAGAGCAAGACGTGCTGCCGTTTTGCGGCAGCATGTCCCTTCAGTGTCTTCTCCAGCCAAGCCCACTGCGCAGTGTATTCTTGTGGAGAGATCTCTGAACTGCGAGCAGTCTCGGAGTCGACCATCACGAAGGCGCAATTTCGATACACAAAGTCGTGGTAGTCTGGCCCGAAGTCGTCGCGATAGTCCGCCAATGACCCCTCATCGCCAACATCGTGATTACCCGGTGTGAGCAAGACGGTCCCAGTTATCTTCTCGACCGAGCGCGCGAAGGACCACCGTTGCCACGCGGAGTCACCTTGCACCAAGTCGCCCGGAATGACCACCACGGGGGCTCGGCGCTGGTTTGCGTGCTCGATGACCTGGTCGAAGCGGCGGCTGTCGGCGTAGACCCCTCCAGGCCCAAAACCCAACTGCGGATCGCCGAATACCACGAAGCTGAAGGGCGAAAACGAAGGACTGGGTGGTTCGGCTGCCGCGTTCCAAGTCGAGAGCAGCACGAGAGCCAGGCTGCATAGCGAGTAGAGTGAGCGGGGCGTGCACCAGAACCGCTTCGGGGATGTTCGGTGGCTGGCCCTCATGAGGCGCTGGATTCGCTTTTTGATACCGCGCAGCCTACTCAGAACGCTTTCATCTTCCAAGGTGTGTATGGTGGGGCCATGGCATCATCGCGCGTGGCGGTCGCCGCGATCGTGGTCTCCCAGCTGCTTGGTACTTCACTTTGGTTCAGTGCCAATGCGGCGGGCGACGGGTTGATGGCAGACTGGGGCCTGAGTGCTACGGACTTGGGGGCACTGACGAACGCGGTACAGCTTGGCTTCATCGTGGGTACTCTGAGCCTGTCGCTCAGCGGGTTCGCTGACCGTTTCCGGGCGAGCCGACTGTTCGCAATCGCTGCCGTCGTTGGCTCGTTGAGCAACCTCGCCATGGCATTGGGGGCTTCCAACCTGTCCGAAGCCTGCATCGTGCGCTTCGTGACCGGCCTGGCGCTCGCTGGGATCTATCCCATCGGCATGAAGTTGGTTGTCGGTTGGGCGCCAGAGCGGGCGGGGCAGACCCTCGCTTGGCTCGTTGGGATGCTGACCCTCGGCACGGCCTCGCCGCACCTCGTTAGGGCCTTGGGTGCCGGCGCTCACTGGTCCGTGCCGATTGTTGCTGCATCCGTCGCTGCCGCCGTAGCGGCTGCCGTGGTCGCGTTGGTTGGAGACGGACCTCACCTGCCCGCCCCCAAACGGCGTGCGGCGCTCGGCACCGTGTGGACCGTTTTCAAGCTGCCGCGATTTCGAGCGGCAGCCCTCGGCTACTTCGGTCACATGTGGGAGCTCTACGCGTTTTGGACGCTCGTCCCTTTCCTCGTGCCGGCGGCTTGGACGGAGCCAACGACGCGCTCGGCTCTTTCGTTTGTCATCATTGGAATTGGTGCGCTCGGTTGTGTTCTGGGAGGAGCCGCCAGTCGGAGATGGGGCGGCGCGTTCGTTGCGTTCGTTGCGCTGACCAGCTCTGGTATTTGCTGTCTCGCGTTTCCGCTCGCCGTCGCCTGGTCTGGCACGCTCACCCTGGTGCTGTTGCTGCTGTGGGGTTTTTTCGTGGTCGCGGATTCCCCACAGTTCTCGGCTTTGTCGGCTGCCGCCTGCCCTGCCGAGCAAGTCGGCGGAGCGTTGGCCGTTCAGAACGGGGTGGGGTTCGCACTCAGTACGATCTCGATCGGTATCGCAACGGACTTGTGGAGCCGTGCTGGTGCTCCCGCCAGCTGGCTGCTGTTGCCCGGGCCACTGTTGGGCCTGGTGGCAATGAGGCGACTGCTTTGGCGAGTGCCCGACCAGAGCCAATAGCGCAGCTCACCGGCGAGAACGACTATTTGGGGGGGCCGTGCTCTGTCGGACTACCAGTTCCACAGCGTACTCCAAGGAGGCACCTCGCTCCTGGTTATCGTCCTCTATGGCATCCAGCAGCGCGTCGCATGCTCGCGCAGCCATGCGCTGGGTAGGCTGAATCACCGTCGTTAATCCAGGCCAAAACACGGCCCCATCCGACGTTCCGTCGAAGCCGACTACGGACACCGTGCCGGGGATATCTTCGCCGGCGTGCAGCAGGGTGCGCATGAACCCGAGCGCCATGGGGTCGTTGCCGAGTACTACGGCGCTGGGGCGCTGCTTTTTCGACATCTGCAAGTAGATGTTGGCGTACTCCTCTCCGTCTTCGACGGAGTAGTGACGACCGAACCAGATGTTCACAGGCTCCGGCGCGCCGGCCTTCTTCATCGTCTGACTCAAGCCGGTGAGGCGGTCCAACGTGTCGATCGAGTCTCTCGGGCCGCCGGCGAAGGCGATGCGCTCGTGTCCCAGATCGAGCAGGTGCTGCCCTGCTAGATGTCCAGCATCGACGTTGTTGCAGCGCACGATGAATTCGGAGGGTGCGCTCAAGTCTGGCGCGATCAGCACAGTGGGGATGCCGGCCCGAGCAGCAGCCTTCAACAGCGGTTCTTCACGGCGTGAGTAGCGCACGAGGATGAGCCCATCTACCCGTCGCTGATCAATCCACGACATCACCGCGCCAGCATCATAGCGACCGGTGAGCATCGTACTGCCGAGCAGCACGCTCTTTCGGCTCGGGGAAAGCGATTCTTCGACCCCCAGGAGGATCTGATTGAACCAAGGACTCTGGCTCGTGTTGACCGCCAACCCAATGCAACCGGAACGCCGACTCACCAAGCTCTGGGCTGCGATGGACGGCGTGTAACCCAGCTCGGCAATGGCCGCGGACACTCGCTCTTTGGCGATCTTGCTCGCCGCCCCACCATTAACCACCCGGGAAACCGTGCTGATCGCAACTCCCGCTCGCTCCGCAACGGCCTTGATGGTTGCCCTTTGTGGACTGCTCGTCTTGCGGCGGCCACGGGAACGTTTCGCTGTGCTGGGGGTGGCGACTTCCGGTGCCTCATCGGCGCTTTGATTCACCCGCTCACACTAGTGCTCGACCCGACGAGACGTAAAGCTCGTCGATGTCTACCGTGCGGGGAGGAGAGTCCGAGACGCGGCCTCGCTGGAAATATTTCCAAGCGGTCGATATCCGGCTCGAATTGTGGAACAGGTTGGAAGCATTTCCGAGAGCTAGATCCCTGGAAAGCACACTTCCAGGATGCGGTTCTGCTCCATGTCCAGCAAGAGGGCGCCGCTGGCGCGGTAGGCCAACAAGTATTCCAACAATTGGCGCCGCGTTGCTCCGTGCTGTAGCGAAGGCGCGAGGGATCCCGTCTTGGCGTCCGCAACGTACAGCTTGGAGTCCTTCGTCACGAGGAAGTCCACCCGCAGTTCCAAGTGGTGCGGCTCGTCGTCGACGACCACCGTCCAACGCCGCGGCGCTTGCCGCTCCAGGATTTCAAACCCCGATCGGGTGAGTAGTTTCGCCGCTCGTCGTTCGCCCCGCTGGGCCATCGCCGAGCGGCGGCGCCTGCGCTGCCGCTGACGCAGGCGTTGCAACAGGAGCGCCAGATACGCTCCAGCAACGACGAGCAAAATGACTCCACAAACGAGAGCTGTCGGCGAAGCCAACCAGGCTGACAGGGGCGCAAGGCGACTCGACATCTGCGAGGCGGACTATGCCCGATTTCTTCCTGCCCTGGCGGACGTAGTTTGACCGCCCCGAGGTGTTCGGATCAGAACCAGCCCGCGAGGCTTCCGCTGACCGGCGTCAGTGAAAGGGCGATACCTTGCTCGGCATCGTCATCCGTCAACGTCAAGTACGTGCCGGCGGCTATCCCAGCCAGGCCAACGCCTAGGCTGACGTAGAACAGTGTTCGTTGTGAACGGTAGCTGGACAGCGTTTCGGATTCGTTTGGAGGGCAGCCTGGGGTGCATGCCTTGTCCAGTCGTTTCTGTTCGTCCCTTGCCGCGAAGCCGCTGATGGCGGCTCCCGCAGCTCCGATGCCGCCCACCGCGAAGGCAACTGGGCCTGCCCAATCGCGCAGTTGGCTCGTTTTGGCTGGCTCTTCGGGCTGGTCAGTGGCTACGGGCGGTGGAGCGGCAGCTATTGGAGGCGGTTCTGGCGCCGGTGCTGGCTCCTCCTCGAAGGTGGGGACCGCGACCAGCTTATGTTCCCCTTCTACAACCACGATGCTTTCAGAAGCAGAACGACCAGCGACGTCGGACGCAGAGACATCGTGCTCGCCGGGATCTATCGGGCGCGGAACGTTGAGCAGGACCCCCGGGACCTCCTTGCCGTCGAGCTTGATCGTCACCCCTTCGGGTACCACTTGCCCATCTCCGACGCGGATCTCCAAGTGAGGCATGCGTGCTTCCAACTCGGCGGCCTCCCGGGCAGCGTCGGTGCGGGCCATGTAAAACGCTTGGGGCGCGTCCGGCTCGAGTTGTGCGCGCGCCGTCTCATGGTACTTGTCCAAGCCTTCGACCCATCTACCAATGGCGACGAGTGAGCGCGCCTGCATCAAGGCGATCGATGGCGCATGCACGAGGGCCGCTGCCCGATCAAATCGGTCGAGCGCCAGCTCGTACTGGCCTCGTTCGAACGCTTCGGCGCCTTGCACCGCCAGATCCCGCGCAATCGCCCGAGTCTCTGCGTCATCGTTTGCTCGTGCCGGCGGGGCCAGGAGCATCATCAGAGCCACTACGCAGAGCGCCGTCCAGTGTTGGCGCGAGACGCGCTCAGAATCCGAAGTCATGGCGTATCCGCTTCTTGGTGTTGGGCCGCTTGTTGCCGCTCTTGTTCGGGGCCTTGGGCAACGAAGAGGCACCGATGCCGGCAGGGCGGTGGGAGGGCGCGGGACCCAGTGATTCGTCACGCTCATCTGCAGTCAGCGCGTCGGTGTCTGTGTCACGTGCTTCAGCTGTGTCACGTGCGTCAGCTGTGTCACCTGTGGCGGACGCCATCGTCTTCGACGGCGGAGCCTGCGTCCGTCCGGTGTGCGAGGTCGCCTCCGGTGAGGGGTGGGGGGCCGTTGCGGGCGACTCCTCGGGGGTGGCGGTGGCCAGCGGGACTGGCGCATCTCTGTCGCTCTGTGCTCTGGCTTCCGGTTGGGGGTTCCCGGTGAGGCTCGTCAACAGCGCACCCAAGCCCACGGCCCCAACCAGCGCGGCCACCAGCGCCAATCGTCTGCTCGGGGCCAGTCGAAGCGCCGATGCTTCCCAGCCCGTCGTCGGCGTGGACGCCTGTCGGCGCGAGCTCGATGTCGAGCTGCTGGCAACGCGCCCCCCCACAATGTCCCCACCCGAATGGGAGCGCGCAATCGGCCCAGCCGAGTAGTTCGCTGCTACGTTGGAAGCGGTGATGGTATGGTCCAACCAGACCGCACGAATGGAGTTGCCAGAGATGTCTTCTTTGATGCCGTGCTCGTACAACCACAACGCCAGCGCCATACCGAACTCAGTCATGTCCGCCCAGCGCTCGCTGCGGTCCTTGGCCAACCCCTTCTTGAGGACGGTCCACAAACTACCATCGCCCTCGCCGTGTTTCGTGGTGGGCTCGGGATCGTCGTTGATGATGGCATGCATCAGGGCGTTGTAGTTCGGCTTGTTGAACGGGATCTTCCCTGTGATCATTTCGTACAACACGATCGACAGGGACCAGACGTCCGTGCGTGGGTCGATGTCGTCCTGGCCAAGTGCCTGTTCCGGCGACATGTACTCGGGGCTGCCCAACACAGCGCCCATTTGGGTGATTTTGCCGGCGCTCCCGCTCTTTTGCTCGACCTTGGCAATGCCAAAGTCCAGTAGCTTCGGTTGCCGGCGCCCAAGAGCATCGGCGGATAGGAGGATGTTGTCCGGCTTGATGTCTCGATGGATGATCGAGCGTTCATGTGCGACACGTAGTCCGTCGGCGATGGGGAGCAGGATCTGCACCGCGCGAATGGCGTTCATCGATCCGCGGAGGATCGCTTCTCCTAGCGTATCGCCCTGAACCAATTCCATGACCAAGAACGGATCACCCCGGTTGGTCCACCCGAAGTCGAAGACGCGCACTAGCGCCGGATGCCCGAGACGAGCCGCTGCGTGTGCTTCACGTGCCATGCGCGATCCGACGCCCGCAGCGGCCGCGTCAGCACGGATCAACTTGAGAGCCACGTCGATGCCCAAGACCAGAGAGTGGGCAACCCAGACGACACCCATCCCCCCGCGCCCGATTTGCGTTTCTAGTTTGTAGCGATCGGCGATCACTTCGCCGGCGAGGTAGGGTCGATAGGATTCAGGATCGCTCTGCTCGCCAGCGTCCAGTGTCTCCGCGAGAGTTCGTGCTTTTCCGGTGCCTTGGGTCATTGAGGGTCAGCGTTGGCGACTTCGAGGCTTTAGCGTAGCCCATCCCGCTCCGACGTGCTCGCATCGCCCGGTTAGTGTCGGGGTGGATGTGGGGTGAACGGTGTGTCACGACTCTGTCGTCGCCATGGCGTACGTGGGTGAACGGCGTGTCCCACCTCTGCCCGTCGCTTCGAGCGTGTAGTCGTTGGACGCCGTGGCACTTTTTGGTACCCGGGAGGTCGAAACGGTGCGGAGGGAGTTGGCCATCGTTCCTGCACACGGTTGGACATGCGTGTTGAGCTGAGGCAAGTTCTGAGTTGCTGGTGAACGTTGACCTGAAGCTCTCGTGCGGATGCTCTGTCGGAGCCCCCAGCGCCCGGGCCGGGCGCGAGGAGCAAACCGGCTCGGCTGGCTGAAGCACGAATGCAGACAATTCCCCCCATGCTCGCCACCCAAGAGAGGTTACCCGTCGGTCGCGCCTGGTTGGCCCAATTGGTTGGAGTTCGCGGGGTGGTGCGGCAGTCGGTTCACGACCTGATGACGGAGGCGGTGATTGGACGTGCTGTCGACTCCGACATCTGCATCTCGAGTCGAGAGATCTCTCGGGCCCACGCTCGGGTATGGTTCGACAGCGCAGGGGGATTGCACATCGAGGACATGGGCAGTCGCAACGGCGTGCGAGTCAACGGGGTGCGCGTGGAGCGGCGTCGTTTGGCCCGCGGTGATCGTATTGTCCTGGGGCCATCGGTGGAATTTGAATGCCGCGTCCTTTCCGTACTGAAGCCGGAGCTGTTTACGAAGCATCAGGAAGCGCTCGTTGGCAACGTCAGCGCTGCCGCTGCCCCCGACCTGAGTCAAACGCTCGCCGCGATGCAGACGGGGCTCCGGACCATTCGAGGGCTGCACCGGCGCTTCGAAGAAAACCAGTCCGAAGCGGAGGATACGCTGGAGGACATCTTGCGTGTCGTTGGGCGTGCGGCAGATCTGACGGCTCAAGTGCTCTGCATGGCCCGCGCTGGGCAGCGTAGCTATGAGCTGCTGAACCTCGTCGAACTCGTCGAGCAGGCGCTGCCCATCGTGGATCAAATGGCGGGAAGCTGGATCACCGTCGAACGCAGAGCCACAGCTGCGGTCCTGGTTCTGGGTAGCAGGGCGGATCTGATGTTGGCATTGTTTGCCCTCTGCTCGAACGCCATCGAGGCGATGCCGTCAGGGGGCACGTTGAGTATCGAGATCGGACTGCTTGCGGAGGATGAGTTCCGTCGAGGTTGTCTCACCGTGGGCGATACCGGTGGTGGACCGAACACGATCAGACACGACGCATTCGAACCGTTCGTTTCGACCAAGACCACAGGCGTGGGCAACGGCCTCGGGCTTTCAGTAGTCAAAGACGTTGCTTCGCGACATCGAGGAGATGTCGTCGTGTCCTCGAGAGCTCGAGGGCGCACGCTCGTCAGCCTGTGCTTGCCGGTTGTCGATCCCAAAGAGGTTCGTCAAGCCCCCACCATCGAGACGCCAGCGCTGAGCGCTGAGCGCCGCGGTCGCCGAGTTCTCTTGGTCGACGATGACGAGGTGGTGCGCCGAATGACCGCACGCCTGTTGCGCCAGGGGGGATACGTCGTCATCGAGGCCGGATCGGGCGGACAGGCGTTAGCCGTCTACCAGGAAGAAAGCCCCGATCTCGTGCTGCTGGACTCCAAACTCCCGGACATGACCGGCGCGGAAGTCTACGCGCTGCTGGACGAGTGTTACCCTGCGGTGCGTGTGGTCGTTCTAAACGCCAATGGCAGCAGTCGCGTCGATGGCTTGAAGGAGCAACCGAGTCGTCTGCGTGTGCTACCGAAACCTTTTGCGTTCGCGCAGCTGTTGGACTGCATCGTCGAGCTGTTGTCGGCGTGAAACAGGGCATGCCCCGAGCCTGCGTCTAGGGAGTGTACCAAGTTACTGTCCTGCTGCGAGGCAGGAGCCCCCTGGCCGGTGATGAGCTCTACGGGATGGCACCGATCGAGCGAACGAACGCGGCTGCAACCCGCGCCGAACCTGAGCGGGATAGGCGACCCTCGGCTTCGAGTGCCCGGAGCGAAGTGCGCTTGGAAAGTAGAGGAAACCACGCGTGCGCTGGACCAGAGAGGACGACGTCTGGCTCTGGTGGGTGCGCATCGTGGACGCGGATCCCGCTCCCGCCGAAGTGGACGCCGAAGTTGTCCTCGTCGATCGACAGCGCGAGCACTCCGGACGACTTGGAACCTCGGAAGCGGCGCTTCAGGGCGAGCATGGCGGCTCGCGGATCCAGGCGGTCGTCGGGGTTCGGCTTGGCCATGAACTGAGCGCCGAAAGCGCCGAGGCCCAAGATGACGCCTTCCAGGGAGCGTCCCCGCTCGGTCAAGGCGTAGGCTCGCGACGCCGAAGCGTCTCGCACACGCTCGATCACGCGGTGCTCTTCCAGGAGGGCGAGTCGTTTGGACAAGAGGTTCGGCGTGATGCCGTGAAGGCTGCGGGCCAGGTCCGTGAAGCGACGCGGGCCTAATAGCAGGTCTCGGACTACCAGCAGTGTCCAGCGTTCACCGAGCAGATCCAGCGCCTTGGCGACGCCACAGAATTGTCGATAGCTTTTCATCGGGCGCCACCTTTGCTTCCTTTGCTTCGTGCCTGAGGACGGGGAGGCGGCGGGCGGCTCCCGCGCCTGATCGGATTACTATCAAAAAAAGAAGTATTGTTGGGCGCCGATCGGCGCTACTCCACTCCGTAACGGTGTTTTCCTACGAGGAGTGCCAAAAAATGACGAGCGAAACGACGCGTGAGACCTACGAACTGGTGGTTCCTTCGGCTGGGAGCACGGCTGCCTTTGTAGGGGTGGTGCTCTTGGTCGTCGTCGCCTACCTGGCAATATTCATCCGCAGCTATCGCGGGACCGAAAATGGCCGGCGCGCTCCTATGATAGCGGGCGGTTCGTTCATCGCTTGGATTGTCGTGGCGATCACCCTCGCCAGCAGCGGCGCGTTGAGGCAACTCATCGGTAGTCCCGCGTTGATGCTCTATTTGGTCGTTTCCAACGGCTTGGCCTTGGCCCTGGCGCTCAGCCCCGCCGGAGGACGCATCGTGGACAACGTGCCAGTCGCGTGGCTCGTCGGGTTCCAAGCCTTCCGCCTGCCTTTGGAGTTGGTGCTGCACGCCTGGTACGAACAGGGCACGTTGCCCATCCAGATGACGTACGCGGGGCACAACTTCGACATCGCCACGGGGGTGCTAGCGCTGGGTTTCGGAGCAGCGCTACGCTGGTTTGCACTGGGGCCCACGAGTCGACGCTGGATGGTGCTGGCGTTCAACCTGATAGGTTTCGCGCTGCTCATGGCAGTGATGAGCATTGCCGTCCGCTCCACGCCCTGGCCCCTTCGGACCTACGAGAACGACCCGCCCGTACTGCTGGTTTTCTACGCTCCTTATACGTTGATCCTCCCGGTCTGCGTTGCTGGTGCTCTTTGGGGCCACATCCTGGTGTTCCGTTGGTTGTGGCGGCACAGGGCGCAGCCCGGCTGAGAGTGGAAGGCAAATTCACCCAGGGCTTCTGGGGTAGGGGTGCCGCGCCGCACGAAACGTCCGTCGCGTGACGAATCAGCACGGAACGGTGACGTTTTTGTTGTAGTTGTGTGTCGATGGGGCAACTGAGTTCGTCGGGGGCACTGGCCAAAGGAGCGCGGCGGGCGCACGAGGCGGTGTTCTCCGGCGCTCTATTTTCGGGGTGCCAGATGGCGGCACTCCGCGGAGCGACAGCCGCCCTGATCGCCTTGTTGGTCAGCACGGGTGGTTCCGTCCAGCCCTGGGGCTTGAGCCGGGTCATCGAGGGTGAGCTGGGGGTTCGGGCGTTGGGAGCCTCTTGGGCCTGGCTGCTCTATCACGCCGCGGCGCTCGTTTGGCCCCTGTTGGCCATCCCGACCTTGGTGGAGCTCGTGTTCACTTTCAGCGAGCGTTTGACGCCAAGGCGCCGTGTTCTCACCTGGGCGCTTGGGGCCGTGGGCATGGCTGGGATCGGTGGTTACGAAGCGTGGAGAGCTCTGGCCGCCTATGAACCCTTTGCGCGCTCCGCGACGGTGGGCATGGTGTACGCTGTTGCCAGCGTTTTGCTGGCTGGGTTGTCGTTTGGGCTGCTGTCCCGGCGCGGCAACGCCAAGCTCAGGACCGCAGTAGCGCTCAGCCTGATCCTAGCGGCGGTACTAGCGGTTTGGGGCGCCAACCGAGCGCTGGCGGATCAGTACCCCACAGCTCATCTGAGCGTGTTCGTATTCGAGCTGCTCGCTCTCCAGCTTGCGCTGGTCGAGCTCTTGCGACCGATTCGCGCGCAACGCACATGGCGGGTGTTGTCCAGTGTGCCGGTGCTGGTGCTGTTGGTCGTGATGGCCACTGGGTGGACGACGACGCTGTCCCGCAGCGAACTGGGGCTGTTGCGCCAGCACGCGCCGCCCGCCCGCGGCCTGTTCATGCAGTTGGAAGTCACGCCATACCAATTCCCATGCCCAGGTGATGCCACAAGTTCGGCCCTTGCCGGTGCGTCTCCAGAACGAGAGTTCCGCTCGCATGTCGCGTTGCCAGAGTGGCCGACGCTGCGCGATCCCAACCCCAACTTGCTGCTTGTCTCCGTCGAATCGTTGCGGCCTGACGCACTGAGCTTCAACCGCGCCGGCGGCAAACGGCCCGGCACACTCAGCGACTGGCGTGATCGGGGCATGTGGTTTCCACGCGCCTATGCGCCCGCGCCCCGAACGCTGCACAGCATTGGGGCTGTGATGACGCTGAGTCCCACGTCGCGGGCGCCCCTGGCCCTCTCCACCCACCGCAGCTGGCGAGGTGAGCTACTACCAGAAGCCGAGACCCTTGCGGAGACTTTCATGGCGCAAGGCAGCCTGACGTTCGCGCACCATCACACCCTCGGCATCGGTGAACACATCACCGGGCTCACGCAGGGATTCGCGCGCGCCAAGGGGTATCCTGCAACGACGGACAAAGATGCCCTGAGCGTCGACCAGCGGATAGTCGCCGGCGCGCTCGAAGAACTGCAAACAACACCACCCGATAAGGGCTTCTTCGGATGGCTGTTCTTGGCTTCGCCCCACCTTCCGTGGTTCGCACCGGGAGAGCCGCCGCGGCGACAACGCTCGCGCGAGGCCTTCGTCAACGAAGTCGAACGAGCGGAGCGGGCGTTGAGCACGCTGCTCGAAGGGTTGTCCGCCTCAGGACGACTCGAGAATACGATTGTCGTGATCTTCGGGGACCACGGCGAAGGACTGGGGGAACGACAGGGCCCGATCGGGCACGGTTTCACGCCTTACGAAGAGCAGATCCGTACGGCGACACTCGTGTTCCATCCGGGCTTCGACGGGGGCAGCTTCCAGGAACCGATCTCGTTGCTCCACATCCTCTCGTCCCTGTTGCTTTCGCGCACCGACGCCGTCCTGGGGTTCGTTCGTCAGAAGCTGGCTGCCGACCAGCTGCCGATGTTGCGCGCCACCGACTACTCGATTGTCGTGGAGCGCTTGGCCCCCGAGGAGCCCAAGGTCGCTTTGATCCGGGGCAATCAAAAGTGGATCCACGGCTACGCCACGGACCTCACCGAAGCCTACGACCTCGAGGCAGATCCGGGTGAGCTTTCGGACCGCTGGCGGGCGCCCCCGGCGCAGCAAGCTGCGGCGCGAACACTGTTGGACGGCTACCGCGCTTGGCACGGCTGCCAACACCGCTACCGCTACATCCCTTAGCTTTCGGCCCAATAGGTCGAAGCCCGAGGGAACACGATTGGGTGCTTGCGGCTGCCGGCGGCCGGGACAGTCGACTCCGACGTCAGCATGTCGTCGACGATTCGAAACACCTTGGCATTCCCACTACCGCCGATTTGCAGCAGCCGCTGGCGGTAGTGAGGCAGCTCTTGCAGGAAGCCGTCGAGCAATCGCTCATCCATCGCCCGGTGAGACGAAGCGAGTCCCCCGCCTGACTTGTGCAAGAGGTGAGCGTTGATGTGTTGTTCCAAATTACCGGGCTCCGGGAACGCGAGCACGGGTTTGCTCAAGTGAAACGCCTCGCCGATGAGTTGGTTGCCGGCAGTGGTGATGACAGCCTTGCAGGAAGCGAGATCTTGGATGAAGCCCTCTTTGGAGACATCACGATAGGTAATCGCTCCAGCGCTCGGTCGCTGCCCCAAGCCGTAGAGCCGAACGGGGCGAGGGCTCCGCTCCAGAACGCGCAGCACCGAGCGCGGACAGTTTCGGCGCACGTAGGTCAGCAGGTGGTCTCCGTCGCTGGCTTGGGCCTCCAAGATTTCGTTTCGGATCAGAGCGCCCGCCGTCTGCGCGCGGCGGTAGTTGCTGCGCAGCGATGGCAGGTAGAAGCCCGAGACAATCATGTGCTGCGGCTTTCCGTAGACACGATCGATCACCCAAGCCATCGCAGCTATCTTCGCACGCGCGTCGAGGGGTAGGTCGTCGAAGGCGCAGGCTTGAAGGAAGCGCTGATGATCGATGCTGAGGGATTGGACCTTGGCGATTTGGGCGGCTCTCATCGACAGCGGTTCGAAGTCACTGATCACGAGGGAGGCGCCTGCACGGAGTTCGTCGGCAAGCTGGCGAGCGCGCCGCTCCAGAGTGAATTGGACCCGCGCGCCCCGCAGGATGGTCTTCGTCGGCGACATCCGGTCGAAGGCACCGTACTCCAAGTGCATGCCCGGAATTTCCCGCACCTCGACGTCCGTGCCGGCGTATTGCGGACGCAGCATCGCCAGCGCTTTGCCGAAGGTCAGCACCACGACACGATGACGGAGCCGCAGATGCTCGATGACGGTGGAGGCCCGGGCGCCATGCCCGTGACCCTCACCGGCTAGACCGTAGTAGACTGTTCCCATCGGACGGCTCCCTTTGTGCTCGGGGCGGTTTGGGTGGCTGCCCGCGACGGGGATTGTCCCATCCCGGTTGAACGTAGCGCGTTTAGCGTCGATAGACTGGCAGATGGAACCAGCTGGTTGGCGGGGGTGGACAGGTTCCCGCGCACGAAGCGCACGACTTGTGGCAGCCCCTCTTCCAGCTGTGTCCTCGGGGCGTATCCCAATAGCCGAGCTGCCTTGCTGATCTCGGAGCAGGTCAGGGGCACGTCACCTGGTTGCTCCTCCGCGTAGTGGCGACGAGCGACCAAGCCCAGCGCCTGCTCCAAGCCGCTGATCAACTGCTCCAGCGTGACTGTTCTACCTGATCCCAGATTGAACGCCTCGTAGTCGCTGCCGGTGTAGTCGCACGCGCTCAGTACACCGTCGACGATGTCATCGACGTAGGTGAAGTCGCGGCGCGCGCCGCCATCTCCGTAAACCGTGATGGGTTCGCCTCCGAGAATGCGCGTGGCAAACTTCGTGATTGCCATGTCCGGGCGCTGCCTCGGGCCATAGACGGTGAAGAAGCGCAGGCTGACGGCGCGCATCGAGTACTGCCGCGCGTAGACCCGGACCATGCCTTCCGCGCCCAGCTTCGTCGCCCCGTAGGGAGAAGCCGGCGTCAGCAGCGCATCCGTTTCCTCGAACGGAGCTTTGGTGTTCTCGCCGTACACGGAGCTGGAGGAGGCGTTGACGAACATGCGCACGTTGGTGTTCTTCGCTGCCTCGAGCATGTTCAACGTCCCCTCGAGGTTGACCGACTGGTACTTGAACGGGTCGAGTAAGGAGGGGCGCACCCCTGCACATGCGGCGAGGTGAACGACGACGTCCGGCTGGTACTGCCGCATCAGTTGAGGAACGACGTGCCGGTCGCGGATGTCGCCTTCGAACAGATGGAAGTTGCCGTTTAGAAGGTGGCGAGCGGTGTTGGCCCGCTTGACGGTGGGATCGTAGTAATCGTTGAAGTTGTCCAGGCATAGAACCGTGTCACCTCGTTCGAGTAGTCGGTCCGTGACGTGGCTTCCGATGAACCCGGCTCCACCCGTTATCAAGTAGGTGTTGGTCACCTGACGCCCTCCAGTTGTTGATTGCGTGTTCCTGAAACTTTGATCACGGGGGTAATGGTAGACTGCGCGTCGCGACATGCTTGCTACACAATCGTGGCTTGACTGTGAGAGTTGCACGTCGTTGTTGAGGCTCCAGCGTGCCGAACGTGTGGCGTTGGTGTGCTTCTGGTGACCATCCGGTAATCAATTGGTGACGCGGCCAAGGTGTGCTCTCACGTGCTCAACATTGGCGCTGCTAGCAAGTACAGTGGCTGCGTGAGGCTCACACCTCGACAGAGTCTGCTTTGGGTTGCGATGCCTGCCGTGTATGCGGCGCTGGGCTTGATGGCGATCGCTGCGCGCGGGTACGAGGTATTCCCGTTCTTCTGCTGGTTCTTGTTTCCCGTCACCCCCAATTCCGTCGAACGTTTTGGGCTCGAGCTGGAAGTCGTTCGCGGAGAGCGCCTCGAAGCGCCGTTGTTGTATGAGCGTTGGCGGGCAGCTGGGGCGCGACGCAACTCGATGGACCTCCAGGTCGCGGTGCAACAGTTGGGCAATGCGATAGAGGGTCAGCGGCCTGCGCGTGTCGCCGAACTACGCCAGCGCATCGAAGGCAACTTCGTCGATCGGCCCTGCGCATATGCGATCGTGCGCCAACGTTACGAACCGCTCGATCGGTGGCTGGCGGGGGACCTCGGTGAGCGCCAAGTCGTTGCCCGCTATCGCTGCGGCAGCGCGAGCGGGGAGCTATGACGACGGACAACCCGTTGCGCCGCCGCATGGGACGCCGGTTCGTCGGGCAGGGGTAGGGAACACAGATGCAGAAGGCGTTGCTTCGTCACCGCAGAGTCGCCGAAAGAATCGCGATCACGGTGCGCGTGGCCTACTTCTTCCCCGCGTTTTGGATCTGTCATCAGGCTTTGGACTGGCAGGCAGTCGCGCTGACGGATCACCCTGAGTGGCTGTGGCCCGTTGCCTGGCTTGGGTGGCTCGACGGAACGGACGCAGCTCCTTCTCTCTTCGGGTGGTGCGCGGCGTGTTCGGTGCTGGGCGCTCTCTTTTCGGAGTTCCGCACCGCGCGGGTGGTGGCGTTCCTCGGGCTGCTCGAGTTTTTGGCGTTGAAGTTCTCGTTGGGAAAGATCCATCACTTGATGCACGGATGGCTGCTGCTTCTCTTCGTGCTGATCTGGTTACCCCACGGCTACCGTTCGTCCAACGAGAGATCTCGCCGCACCGCGCAGCAGACGATCGTGGTGTACGTGGCCGCGCAGCTCTTGGTCGCGACCACGTACACGCTCTCCGGCGTGGGCAAGCTCTTGGGAGCGCTGTACCAATTGGCGCAAGGGGAGGTCACGGCTTTTCATCCTTCGTCGCTCTCGCGCCACATCGCAGCGCGTCTCCTGGAGACGAACGATGTCAGCTTGTGGGGGCCGTGGCTGATCGAGCGCGGGGACTGGCTGTGGCCGTTGATGCTCGGCACGCTCTACCTGCAGCTCTTCGCCGTGGTGTTCGCGATGCGCCCTTCATTGCATCATCTGCTCGGGTATGGGTTGGTCGCCTTTCACGCGCTCGCGCCGCTGTCGCTGATGATCGACTTCAGCCCGGCGATGGTGCTGTGCGGCACTCTCTACGTCGCCAGCGCCGTCGCGCCGGAACGCTCGAGTCTTGCGGAGGCTCTGTGTGACTTGCCGTTGGTGGGCGGTGTGGCCCGGGTCATCATCCGTCGCGAGCGCTCCTTTGTCCGCTCGACGGTTGCGAGGTTCGTAGCCGCACGGTCCACACAATCTTCGTTAACTCAAGAGAAGTAGCCTAAACCGAGGAAGTGTTATGTGGGTGGTGTGGGGTCACACTCCCACCAGGGGTGCGGCCTAGGCAGCTCGACGAACTGATGCTAGAGTCGCGCTATCTTCGGAGGAGATGAGATATGAAGCGAACGTGCGTGGCTGTAGCAAGCCTGATCTTACTCAGCGGCTGTGGGACGAAGTTGAGTGCTGGCGGGAGAGATGTCCGGGTTGCGAAGTCAGCTCACAGCAACTGTGAAGAACTCGACGTCGTGTACGGATCGGGTGGCGGTGGGGGGTACACGAGCAGCGAGCAGAAGATGGAGAGTGCGCAGAACGAGTTGCGCAACAAGACGGCCAAGCTCGGTGGAAACCTCGTGGTGATGGACGCGGCGGGTGGGGACGCGGCTGGATTCACTTTGAGCGGAAGGGCCTTCAAGTGTGGGGACGAGGAGCCCACACCCGTGCGTGTCGTGGACGCGTCGTCAGAGCCCGACGCACCCCGCGAGGAGGGGCCCAGCCACGAAGAGAGGCTAACCAAATTGAAGAAGCTCCTGGATGATGGCCACATCACCCAAGAAGAGTACGACTCCAAACGGCAAGCGATTCTCGACTCGATCTGAGGCAAGCAGAGAGAATGCCGCCGTGAAAGTCGCGGCGAACGCCACCGGGACCGTCCCCAACCCCCGCAAACTGTGGCGCGGCTTGCTAGGGTTCCCCCATGGTCGACGCCTCGCTCCCCCCGGGCCGCCCAGCATTTCGGGCGAAGAGGCCGCGCGCGCAGCTCGGCGGGCTGCTCGCGCTGGGGCCACGGTGCGGGTGCTGCGCAACGGCGACTACGGCGAGGCGGCTTCTGCCTTAGACTGGGACCAAGTTCCCATGTACGTGCGGGCAGAAGTCGTCTGGCAGGCGCCGGCCGATCTTCAGCTCGGAACCGACGACAGAACCGCGCCCCGGAAGCCAGCTGCGCAGCACAAACACTAGCCAGGAAATGGTCAGTTCGTGGGCGAGGTCAGGCGCTTCTTCCTCTTGCAGCTGGCCGTTGCACAACTTCCCGGGTTCGTCTTCGCCGAGGTCGAGCCACTGTGGCGCCCGAGTCATCGGGCTCAGCGTTGTCCAGTGGTCGCATACGCCCGGCGCACAGGAGCGGCGCTCGTCGCGCAGCGTTGCGACGGTAAAATCGAACCGTCGAGACGAGGATTTTCAATCCCAGCTCGCCCTGGGCGGCACAGTCCATGTGCTGCTGTCTGAATTCAACCCCCTCCCTGGCTCGCCAACTGCCCACCCGAGCTCGACCGACGCGTAACGCAGCGCGCCAAATCGCCCCCCGAAGTCGCGAAGTCGGGGTCCGCTGCTTCCGCGCTTGCCACCCGAGCTCGACGAGCACGGATCCCACACTCGCGGAACGAAGCCGCTCCGCGGCGGTAGTCGAGCACGGGTGAGGGAGTGGCGAGCGGCTACGCCGCGAGAAACGCCGTGATCTGTCGCAGTTAGAAGCGCCAGGTCACGGACCCGATGCGCTGTGGTCTCCTGGAACCAGTG
>JBNKUV010000072.1:0-36227 GCA_050298815.1 Polyangiaceae bacterium | reverse complement strand
CGAAACGCCGGACGCTTCACTGTACGCGACGCGACGATGAGTTGCTGTCGGAGCATCGCGTTCTCGACCATGAGCTGTTCACGCGTGCGAAAGAAATCCCGAGCGAAGCCAACGGCCAACGCCGGACGACACGCCTCGCGCAGCCGGGCAGTGACGCTTCCGGCGACGCGCCGCACCGCATCCTGGATCCGAGCTCCAACGACGCTCAACACGGCCTGCGATTTCGCTCGGATCTGCCGGCACCTTCAAGACTTGTTCTTGTCGAATTTCTCAACGATCCTGCGGCGGAGGAGGCAAGTAGCCAGCACACGGGCTGAGCCGAATGCCCAGAGAGGGGAAACTGGTAGGTGGACGGCGGAATCGGCTTTCGCCACCGTCTTCAACTGACTCAAGCGCTGGGAATCCTTGCGAAGTGCCTCCGGGCTCGAGGTTCGCGCTGGTTAGCGAGTGGCTGAGCCTGTCGCTACGCATCGCCCGAGTGCTCACGGGTGTCGCTCGTTCCGATGCATGCGAGCGCCGTCGTCCGTGACGGCCTTGGGTTCCACGGGATCGACGCACCGCGCTATCGAGTTGTCGAGCACCGGCGGCCAGCGGTCGACTCTGAACCACATAAATGCTTCGGACTCAACCCGTGTTCGAGTAGAGCCGTGTAGGGTGTCGTCATGGAAGATCCGAACCACGCAGCGGCACGCCCAATCCTGCATTCAGCGGAAGGTACCCATAGATCTGGGAGCAAGCGGTGCGCATGGGGCCTGCTTCTGGCTACCATGGCGTCCGCTCGTTGCGCTCCGGAGCAGCTTCCACGCTTTGGAGAGGCCAGAGTGTCCATCAGCACCGACGCACCTGTGCCCAGCGTTGTCAATCGCTTGAGACTCGATCTGTACGCGGAAGACGGCACCTGGCAAGAATCCAGGGAAGTCGCGCGCAGCCTAGCTGAGGAATGGCCCGCCACGTTCAGCATCTTCACTCGCGAGACGCAGTCCACTCAGCGCGGTCTGCTCCGAATTCGGGCCTACTCTGAGGGGCGTACCCGCGACTATCTTGGCGAGCGATATCTTCCCGCGATCCGTGAGTACGAGGTCATCGTTCCAACGACGGCTACGGAGCTGTGCCAAAGCGCGCCTTCCTTCGCTCCCGAAGAAACGGTACCACTGCGCCGCGGAGCGACAGCCTTGGCGCTCCCTCAGAGCGGCGGCTGCGCCGCAGACAAGCTCGCCTACGTGACGGGGGCTCACCTGGAGATCTCAGAACCTGGTGACTATGCGCTGACGATTGATGACATCTTTCCACCTGCGTTGTCGGAGGTAGACTTGACGCTTTTTGTACGCGAACAGTGCGACGCGCCGCAGACTGAACTCGGCTGCAACGATCCGTCAGGAACCACTCCACCGAAGCTAGATCTTCACCTCGATGTCGGTCGTTACAGCGTGTTCGTTGGCATGACCGACGCTCTGCCAGATCCTGTCGTCGACGTCAGACTGCGGGCGACACTCAGTCAAGAAAGCACTGTGTACGAAAGCACCGACCCAGAAAACATACTCCCGACTTCGCTCGAGCCTCGACGGCTGATCGTCGATCGCCAAGACATGACACCAGCAACTGAGCCTGAGCCGATCACCACCATCGACCGCCTGGTGGAAGTGGAACTGCAGGAAGGCTACCGGACTGACATTCAGGTGCATCTGGCGTCAGCTTGCCTGGGTACGATGGCACGCCTTCCCGATGAGCATCAGCCAGCGCTTACCTGCGTGGAGACGCGCGCTACCCTGGAACCCGCATCGTCAGCCCAAGCGGACGCGTTGGACACTCCAGACCAATGGGAAGCTGCGGCGTGTCCGGACGCGAGAGAGCTAGATGGCGCCGATGCCGTCTGCGTGCGAGGAGGACACTTCTTCATGGGAGACGTGGTGTCAGGGCTCAACGACGCCCCCGTCCTCCCCGCACCCGAACGAATCGCAATGGTTTCGACGTTTTGGATGGATCGCCACGAGGTCACGGTACACCAGTTTCGAAACGCCGTCAGGGCTGGACTCGTCCTCGACGCCGCCGCCATGCCCCAGTCCAACCCGTTTGGACTGGGAAGCACGTTCAACATCGAGAGGCGCCTCTGCACTTGGTCGGAAAGACCGTTGGAGGAAGTGCCTCGTGAGGACTTTCCCATCAACTGTATCTCTTGGCGATCAGCGCGAGCCTACTGCCGCTTCGTCGGTGGCGATCTTCCAACCGAGGCCCAATGGGAATACGCGGCTGCGGCGGCAGACCGAGAACTAGAAACTCCCTATCCTTGGGGCGGCAGCAACGACCAAGCCCCAAGATGCGACGATGCTGTGTTCGGACGCAGCGGAACCTCCAGCTACGGTGGGCGTAACCCCATTGGCACCGGAGTGTCGAGTAAGCCAGGCATGCCACAGCCCTACAGTCAGGCGTGCTCACTTCAAGAGCAGTGCCACGGCGAGCCCTGCGACTTTGGGGTCCAACCCGTCGAGGGATCCCTGCTTTCTGGCGCCGGCAAAGACGAGACGCCATCGGGGATCGTTGGGATGGGTGGAAATCTGTCCGAGTTCGTGCTCGACGAACTCCAACCCTACGACGCTCCATGCTGGTTGTCACAACCGATTCGCGACCCACGCTGCGACACATCGGGCGTCGCCCCCCTGAGGGCCGTGCGAGGCGGTAGTTGGGCGTTCACCGCCGCGTCGATGCGAAGCGCGGAACGTCTGGGAATGCCGGAAAGCCGTGATCTGTACGCGCCATTCGTGGGATTTCGCTGCGCCTACGGGAGTCCGTTGGAGTGAACCTGGCGACCCTACGCTACCTCTTCGCCGCAACATCGGCTTTAGTGGCATGTGGTGAACTACCGGCCCAGGGTCAACTGGTCCTGCACGTGACGACGGACGCCCCTGTCCCTGGCTCGTTTCCCGCCACTCAGGGCCTGCGGGCCCCCGTACTGTTTGATCGGCTGCGGTTGAGTGTCCTGCCCCCCGGCTTCCATCAGCCTTGCCCCGAGTGCGAACGGGACTTCGTCGTCGATCGCGCTCTCTTCGAAGCTCAGCACGTCTCGATGGGTATCGTCTTACCGCCGGGCGTGGAAGGCTACAGGGGCCGCGCACAACTCTATCTATCCAAACACGTCGTGGATGACGAAGTGCTCGCGGAGGCAGCGCTCCAGACCGTCGTCGACTTGCCGAGCGTCGAAGAAGCGGGCGTCCAACATGTCACCGTCTCTGTCCTGGTAGACGATCTGGGAACCAGCATTGGTACGCTGGAAGAGCCGGCCCACGTCGAACCGGGCAAACCGGATGCCCCTCCAGGACCTTGGCCACATGCAGAACGTGTCCCTTGTAGTTCCGAGCCCAGGCCGGGCGAGGTGTGCGTACCTGGCGGTGCATTCTGGATGGGGAGTGCGACGACTCTTGCAAGTGAGGAGCAACCAAGTATCGTCGCGCCAAAGCTCGTCGTCATC
Source organism: Polyangiaceae bacterium (assembly GCA_050298815.1). Lineage (GTDB taxonomy): Bacteria > Myxococcota_A > Polyangia > Polyangiales > Polyangiaceae > SZUA-265. The sequence continues at coordinate 32,764 of JBNKUV010000072.1, read as the reverse complement.
AGCCCGTTCTTCCTCGACCAGCACGAAGTCCGCGTCGCTGAGCTCAGGTCGGCGGCCGTGGCGCAGAACGTCGATGGGCGTTCCGTAGACCCCATCGAACGTCAATCAGATTCGACTGGGCCATCCGCATGGTGTACGTTCACGACCGACGAAAGCGACGCTCTCACAGACGAGCTGCCTGTCAGCTGCATCTCGCGCGGCCTCGCCCAGGCCTTCTGTAGAGCCAAAGACTCCGAACTCCCGACGGAAGCCCAGCTGGCATACGTCAACGGCGGTTTGACAGGCAGCAGGTACGTTTGGGGAGAAGATGAGCCGAGTTGCCCAGACGCGGTCTACGCACGCGCTGGACTGGGTCCGTACGCCTTCTCCACCCCAGACCAATGTCGAACGCTCGGGTCCCAAGGCGGTCCTGCCCCGGTACTGGCCAAACCGCCTTCGCGAGATTTGATTGAGCTGCCCACGGGCGTGATCCATCACCTGGCGGGCAACTTGGCGGAGCTTGCACGAGACGACTGGCAACGTTGGGACGGACCCTGCTGGCAGCCATCTCTACTGCGAGATCCCTGGTGCCAGGTGCCGTCCGAGCTCGATGGTCAGCGTTGGGTGACTCGCGGAGGCAGCTGGCTCGAGGGTCCCTACGCACTGCGCGCCGCATCGCGCGACAGTATGAGTCCTCCTGAGACGCCAACCGACACGCGCTGGCCGGCAGTTGGGTTTCGGTGCGCCCGACCGGACCCATCCGGCAACTGACCAAACCGGGAGCGCGCCCGAGGCAACCTCCAAACCAGGTGCTGATAGCTGATAGCTGATTTGCCGATAGCCATCACGCGCTCTCGCCGACAGTCTTCACCGGGCTTGGCCAGCGTTTGTCGACAAGTGACTAGTCGTTATGCCCTCGCACACCGCCGCCAGCTCCGCCCTGGAGTTCACTCGGTAGGCCTGAAACACTTTGGCAATCTGAGCGTTCACTGTGCGCTGGGAGGCGCCACGCTGCGTAGCGATGCGCGCAGTACTCAGGCCAGCAAGGACTGCATCTCGTACCTGCGCTTGAGCTGGCGTCAATCTAACGCCACGATTCGGCGCTGATCGCAGAAACGACAGGGTGACCAGACGCTCACCGCTCTCTAGTGTACGCGTCCTCTCAACGTAGCCCTCTGCATCGATCACGCTGCCGCCTCCGTCCTCGTCGAAGAAACGATGCGGCTCAAATCGACTCGGCTGGCGATACCTAGCTTGCCGAGAGCCCTCTTCAGATGTGTCGAGACCGTCGGCTCGCTGATACCGAGCTCGATGGCGATCAACTTTCCGGTGGCACCTGTTGCCGCGAGCTCCGCAACGGTTCGTTCCATCATCGTCAGCGCGTGCTTCTCCGTGCACTGCTCGCGAACCACGATGGTGCGACGGTTGCCGTCGTTGTAGAGCGACTCCACCCGAAAGCGGCCGCAGACCAAGGACTCCCACAGCGCAGAGGCCCGTACGGTGGTTCCGTCAGCAAAACTTCTCGAGTTGAATGTCGGTGGACTGTGAGGACTCTTTTTGTTCATGCACGGTGCGGCTGCAACGCCCGTGCCAAGTGGCATCGCCGACGCCCCATCGACGTCGTTAGTGTGAAACTGATGTGCGAAGCGAATCGCGACGCGCCACGCTTCTCAGGTTCCGGCATCCGAGACGCGACGCGTCTAAAAGCCGCGATACATCGATCCCCTGAGCACCGCCCCGCAACCATGCGCGACAACATCGCGCTGCTTGGCGTTCTTCTCGAGGCAATTCGCGCACGGTGATGCGCGGGGTCGACGCTCCAACTGCGCGCGAAGCGCAATCTCGACCAATCTCAACACTGCGCTCGAAGCGCAGCCCGTTGCCAACCGCGCATGACGCTGACGCATGGCCGTCCTGTGTCAACTGCCGCGCCCCGCCGGGGGAAGCGCGCCGCGGCCTTTGGCTGACAAGCAACGCCTGATACGGTATCGAACTTGCGGAAACCGCTCGTGGCCCCGCGGCGTTCGCTCAGCAAACCCAGCACAACCTACACGGAGCACTTCAAATGAACCAGAAACGAACTTGGCTTGCCGCATTCCTTCTAATGCTGGGGTGCAATACGTCGGACGACGAGAGCAACCCACAACACACCGATGAACCGGGTAGTGGCAGCTCAGATGAAACCGACACGGGCGAGACTGACGCCGACGAAGCGGACACCACCGAGGAAACAGATTCGGGCGAAGCGCAGGATGCGGGCACTGACGCAATGGGCACAGAAGATGTTGGTGGCGACGCTGCGGCGTCCCCCACACCATTCGACCCCATGTTCTTCGTCGAAGAGCAAGAGCCGTATGGGGACAGCTTCGCGGCGTGGGGTGAGGCTTGGTGGCAATGGGTAGCGAGCATCGACAACGAAGTGAACCCGCTAGAAGGTGGGGATTGCACCGCCCGGCAAGATGGCCCCGTGTGGTTCTTGGCTGGGACGACAGGTAACGGCCCTCAGATGCGAGCGTGCGAAGTGCCGGCAGACGCTGCGCTGTTCTTCCCCGTCCACACCACCGTATTCTACCCATGTCCCGAGTACGAGACCTGCGACAAGACCGCGTTGCCCGAGCAGCTGGTGGCAGAAGCTGCAGCGGCCTATGACGCCGGCGCGGAGCTCGTTGTTGAACTCAACGGCGAGGCCTTGCCCAGCGCGGCCATCGTCGAAGCGTTCTCATCAGACCCCGCGGCGTTCGAGACTGTCGCCGAAGATCCGGTGGACGACTGCTGGCTCCCCGTCGAATCCAACGTCTGCGACATCGCGGAGGGGGCCCGACCCTTCTCGACATCCGGATTTTGGGTCATGCTGGAACCCCTGCCGGCAGGGGTGCACACGCTATACATCTACGGCAAGGACGACTACCTAGAGACTGACGTGACGTACGAACTGATCATCGCGAACTAACAATTGGTGAGCGCTAGCACTCGGGGAAAGTTATCGTCGTGGGAAGCCTGCCTCCAGAGCACTCACCTGGTGAACAGGCGAGAGAGCTCCCGTTCCCTACCCATAGGGGCAGCCCATCGTCACCCGGGAACAGTGCTCCAGCACAGCGCCAACACGCCTTGATACGACGAAGGGCCCCCAAGGGGCCATTCGTCACTGCCCCTTGGGGTGGCAATTTCCTCCACTTCGACACTCTTGCTGGCTCGCCAGCTGTCGCCTGGGACGCACGCGAAGCGCTATTCCACGGGCCCGCTCCCCTTCGGCACCTCGGCCGCCAGCTGAACCGACGTATCCTCCTCTGGCATTCCGGTGACCGTCGTTGACTCCGCTAGCCCAACGTTACCGCTTCCAGGAGCCCCGACGGGCCCCGGTATCGAGGGGCCTTCCGGCGGCGGTGTGAAGAACGGCGTCTCGGAGACCAGCGCCGTAGAATGCAACATGGCGTCGCCACCCAGCGGCGCGTCGCACAGATGCTCGCAGAAGTGTGGGTCGGAACTGGGCAGTGCATACGCCACTTCGGGATCGGTGGCTGCAGAGCGGACCATGGTGCAATCGACCGCATGAGACGGGCCCCAGTACGCCTCGATCCTCCCCTCCGCGTCCAGGCTGTTGAGGTCGTGGTCCACCCCCGGTCGAGGACCGGCGCTGGCGGATGTTGCGTCAATCGACGTACCGTCCTTCGTCATGGCAATCCCATTGCCACAGTAGTCGGCGGGCACCATGTGAGCGCAGGCGCGGAACTCGTCTTGAGATCGCTCGTCCCAAGGGTCGATACCCATCAGGTCCACGCACTTCCACAGACCGTAGCCCGCGCACGCAAGCGCGAAGGAATTCCCCGTGGAGCCGGGAACCTGAACAGAGAGCGTTGAAGTGGCCGGTACCCGGTAGAGTTGATCGGTGCCATCCTCAGCCAGAAGCGAGACGACCGTAGTCTGATGAGCAAGGTCGTTTTCTGCGGTATCTGTCCACTCGAAGCCGATGTCCCACTTGCCCGGGATCAAGATCGCTCCACGCACTTCGTTGCCGCGGGCATCGACGACGGGTGGCTCGTTTTTGTCGGCACACAGATCAATCCACTCCTCGACCCATTCGTCTGAGTCTGCGTCATGAACTTGGGCCCTGAGCTGCACCTCGTAGTACGCGTAGGGCAGTAGTCCGCTACTCTTCGTGATGTGGCGGAGGCGCAGCTCGCCCTTTGCACCGTTCTCCCCCACTTGTCGGGAATCCAACGTCGCCCACAGCGTCACTTCGCCGAGGTTGTCCGGAACGCCATCGCTGGTGTCGTGCAGCAGGACGTTGTCCCCCGCATCCCAGAGCTGCAAGCCGTCCGCGCTCACGCTGCCGCCTGTGGCGTCGACCGACCCTCCTTTGAACCTCTGGCGCTTGACAGAAACGTCCGTGAACTCGACTCCGGAGAAGAACCGTCCGGTGAGGTCCTGCCCGTTGGACATGCGTCGGTTGGACATGCGTCGGTTGTCTATGATCAGTGGCTCCCGCGAGTCGCCACCGCTGTTGGCCGAAAGCTCCGCACTCCTCAGCCCCTGCCCGACGCTATCCAAGCCGGACGGTCCCGCCTCCCCGCCGCAACCGCACAGTGCGCTGATACCGATGAGTCCCAAATATCGCTTATCGTTGACCATGATTCGTCTCCCTCAGTCGGTGCGAGCGGGCTGCCCCGAACGTTAAGCTCGAGCCGCGCGCCCTGCATGAACCTGCGTGGTACCACGAGATTGATTCGGTGCGAGCAGGCTCGCCCCCAGCTCGAAGAATTGACTACAGCCCGTGGGGGCAAATCTTTGGCTCGCCTGAGCTAGGCCCGGCGAAGCATCAATCCTACAACTCCAAAGTCCATCCCAACCCGCCACCGTCGAGCGGCGGGCGCTCGGGTTCGGGGCGTGTCACCACGTAAGTCGTGACGGCAGCGCCCACCAAACCAACGCCGATTGCCGTCCAGAACCACCACTCTTCTGCGATGCCAGGCCGCCGCGGCGCAAGCCGAGCTTCAAGCTCAATCACTTCTCCCGGCTGAGCCGTCACCTGTGCATGGTACGGCAGGTACCCCTCCCGCTCGACGGAAACGTCGTAGCGACCCGGCGGACGCAACACCGCGACAGGGACTGGCCCGAGGTCCTCCTGGTTGACGTGTACGAGCGCACCGGACTGGTTGGCATCGATGTGAATCTTGGCCGGTAGTCGATCGAGCACCAGCTCCCGGGTGAACCGACTGCCAGGTGCCAAGCTCTCGTTGAGCATGACCGTCGAGTATCCACTGCGGGTCAGGCTCACCACGTGCGCTCCTGGATTGAGCAGAATCTCGAACGTCTTTGCCGGCGGCGCTCTCCCTGATCCTGGCGGCTCGACACCGGCGACCAATTGGTGAGGGCGTTCACTCGAAGTGACCTTGAGTGGACGCCCGTCGACAGCGATTTGCGTATCTGGAGGATCCAGGGTGAGCGTCAAGTGGACGAGTAAACCCTCGATCTCAGACAGATAACCTCGAACATCTGCCAACAACGCCTCTGGCACCCTCTCCTTGGCGCTATCATCAGACCCATTCAACACCTCGACAAACAGCTCCCGCGCCCGCGTGTACTGTCCCATGGCGCGCAGACAAGCCGCCATGTTGTGGGTCGTGATCGGATGCGGTTTGAGCCGCGCGGATCGCTCGAACGCCGCCAGGGCCTCGGCCCAGCGGGCCTTTCGGACCAACGTCGACCCCTCGACGAACGCCGCGCGCGCGCGGCGCACGTCCGGGGCCTCTTCCGCTGGTAGCGCCTCGGGTGAGGCCGGCCCGGCCAGGGCATCGTCCTCTGGATCGATCACAACCAGACTCGTCAAGATCACGACCGAGGCAAACCTGAGTCGCCAGACTCGCTGCTTCTGGCGTGGTGTGAGTGTCATCTTCCGAACCCCGTTTGGCTCTCAGTACGGAGGTGCCTCGACGATACCGCCCGGCAGTTTTTTGGGCGGGAGCGGAGACGCAGGCGCCGCGACGGAGACTGACGTCGATGGCGTGCTTTCCGCGTTGCTGGAGGGCGCCTTCACGACCGGTTGGCCGCGTCGTACCGACGCTGGCCGTTTGGGGCTGGGCACCTTCGGGGTCGCTGTCACCTCAGGCGCACCCATGTTCTCCCTCGCCACCGAATGACCGTTCGTTAACGCAGCAGACCGGCCGATGTCAGTGCGCGACGATGTACTCTCCAGGCGAATCGGAGTGGGTTCACTTGGCCCGGGAGATGCCGCCGTGACCTCGATGTGCGGCGTGTTGTTGCGCGCCGGGGAGTCGCTCGCGGCGACGCTCGACGAGTCGTCCGGCCACCAAGAGGGGAGCCATCTGACAGCTAGAAGGCCGGCCCCGGTGAGCACAGTGACCACGACGGCGGTCACCACCCGGCGCGGACGCTTTCGCACTCCGGAGCGATGGCTCGTCGACGAGGCCGGAACCGCCTCGGTATCAGCGAGACCGTCAAGCGCTGAAGTTGCAGTCGTCGCGTTCTCCTTGGCTCGAGTGACAGCATCCGTCGACATTGGCGTGATGGGCCGACCAAAGCTCGGCAGGCTCTCGTCCGAGCCGAAGGACGTCAACACGTCCACCACGTCTTGAACGGAAGCCGGCCGGGCGCTGCGATTGCGGGAAAGCAGCCGCGAGACAAGTTGGCACACGACAGGCGGTAGTCCAGGCACCCGCTTCTCCAACGCCGGAACGCCTCCCGAGACGATTCGCTTGAACGTCTGACCCACGTTGTCAGCCTCCACCGGTGACACGCCGGCCAAGCACTCGTACAGAATGACGCCTAGCGCCCACAGATCCGTGCGATGGTCGAGGTCACTCTCGCCAAACACTTGCTCAGGGGACATGTAGTTGGGCGTGCCAAGTACCTCACCGGTGCCGGTCAAGTCCAAACTCTGGGTCGCAGTAGGATCCAGCGTCGTCACTTTTGCAATGCCGAAGTCGAGGACCTTCGGAAGCAGGTCCCCTGCTTCCGTCCGCGCGATGAAGATGTTGTCGGGTTTCAGGTCACGGTGCACGATGCCGCACGCGTGGGCAGTGCCAACGGCCGACAAGACGGGCAGCAATAGCGCCGCCGTCCTTCCGAGACTCAGTCTTCCTTCTTTCTCGAGCAGGTGACGCAACGTTTGCCCCGTCAGCAACTCCATGACGATGACAGCGCTCCCGTCTTCCATGTCGAGCACTTCGTAGACATCAACGACATTCGGATGCTCCAACGAAGATGCCGTGCGCGCCTCTCGAAGAAAGCGTTTGCGGGCGACTGGCACCCTCGAGATCTCCGAACGGAGCAACTTCAACGCGACGCGTTGGTCCTTCGACTCGTCCGTCGCCGCGTACACCACCGCCATGCCCCCTCGGCCCAGCTTGCGAAGGATACGAAACCTACCCAGCAGCAGAAAATCCGGGGCGAGTGACGCTGACGCATCAGCTGACATCTGCTCGGACCTTCGTGAACTGTCTTGAGCCTGGGCCATGTGGGTCTGAGGCCCGATACTAGGACAATTTCCTTGAGTCAGCAGCGTGGGGGCGGCATTTAAGACGCCGACGGCGCAAGTCGCGCAAGCCAGTCGACGAGTTCGTGTCGAGTCGTGCTCATTGCTGGCGCCGTTTGCGCGGTCGCTGAATGTCCAGCGCATCCAGCCAAGTGAGCATCGTGCGTCGCGAGATCCCCAACACTTCAGCCGCTTGCGCCTGATTCCAGCCGGTTTGGTCGAGTGCTGCCAACACCTCCGCACGGTCCCGCTTGCCCCGACGTCCCGAACCTCCGTGAGCGGGCAGAGGGCTTCTCGCGTGGCTCTGCATTTCATCAGCACCGGAAAGCGACGCCGCTGACGCAAGTGCCGCGGGAAGATGTTCCGGCAGTACCTTCCCCGCCCGAGCGAGGAGTACCGCCCGGTTCATTGCGTTGCGCAGTTCCCGAATGTTGCCGGGCCAGCGGTACTCACGCAGCCGTTCCAGTGTTTCGGTGGCCAACGTCGGTGAGGCGCCCATGCCGAGCTGCTCGGCGGCGCTTGCCGCGAAAACGACAGCAAGCTGCTCCAGTTCCGACGGGCGCTCTCGCAGAGGTGGCACGTTCAGCACCACCCCGTTAAGGCGGAAGTACAAGTCGGACCGAAAGCGTCCCTCCGTGACCTCTCGCTCTGGATCGCGGTTGGTCGCAGCGACGAACCGCACATCGATGTCCCTGGGAGAAAGTGCGCCAACGCGCATCACCTTCTGTTCCTCGATCACACGCAGTAGCTTCGCCTGCGTCCCAAGCGGTAACTCGCCAAGCTCATCGAGGAAGACGGTGCCGCCCCGCGCAGTTTCCAACAGGCCAGGCTTCGCCTTGACGGCCCCTGTGAATGCACCGCGCTCGTGACCGAACAGCTCACTTTCCAGCAACGTCTCACTCAGCGCCGCGCAGTTGAGACTCACCAACGGCTTGCCAGCCCGAGGAGACGCTTCATGAACCGCCCGAGCGACGATCTCCTTGCCAGCCCCACTTTCGCCAAGAACGAGGATGCTGATGCTCCCCGCCGCGACCCGCTTCACGAGTTCGTACAGCTCGACCATTTTGTCATCTGCCACCACCACTTCAGGCGCCCACGCAAAGGGGGCCGACAACGACGGGGAACCTTCGCCGCGAGTAGCGCTCGCCGACGCGCTTGGGCCCGCAGCGGTCGACTGTACGAGCACCATCGCATCACCAAGCTCCACGGCTTCACCCACGGCGACCGGAACCGTCTGACCGGGTGACAAAGACTGACCGCGAACCCGGGTTCCATTGGCGCTTCCCAGATCTTCGAGCACGCACGACTCACCGATGCGTAACCGAGCGTGGCGGCGCGACACGGACGCACAGACAATCTGGATATCACACTCGGGAGCCCGCCCCAGTTCAAACTCGCCCGCGTCAGGGAGGGGGTGCGACGCAACGCTCCCATCGACGACCACGAGTAGCCGAAGTGAAGCAACCTCATCACGAGGCGTCTGCTTGGCCGTCTCCAAGTTCACCTCGCGACCGCTTGCCATGCGAGGAACACTAGACCGAGGCTTCCCGCATGGCAAACGGCGATACTGGCGAGTGGTCGCGAAGTCAGTGATCCCTCCCAAAGGACCGCTCGAGGACGCGTGCCTCCAGAGCAACCGCAGCGGCCGCTCAGAGTGGGTCCGGACCTGACGCGGGCTCGCCGGATAAGACAGGTGTGGTGTCTGGCTCGAGCTCCGGACCCCAGCTGTCCGCTCCCTCCGGGACCATCCCCTGGCCAGACGCGAGTGCGGGCTCACCGCCGTCTGGATGGAGCGCCGGGATTCCATCTCCACTGCTCACGTCGTCGCAGAGCGCCCGTGGATCCGAACAAACGTCTAAGTGTTCTCGCACGAGTTGTTCCTCCAGGTTGGGAACACAGCGCATGTCGCTCCCGTTGGGGTCCATCACCATCTGTCGCGCCTCACAAACGGCCGCTTGTACGCTCGGGAGCTCGTCCTCGGTCAGCGTAGCCGGAGCCATCAGGTCGTGGCACGCGTCGCTACCGGGGACAGGTGTACTATCTGCGTTGCAACCACTCCATTGATGCTGCTGCAGGTAGTTCGTCCAAGCGGATACCATCGCCTGGCTCTGACAACTGCCCGTAGTCCCGCATTGCAGAACGTCAATCAAACACTCACCCCGACTGCCCGGCGCGTCATTGCCCGAGGGCTGGTCGTCATCGCCCGTAGAACCGCTACCGCTGACAGCTTCGACAATCCTCAGCCAGATCCGACCAACGATCGTCTTGAACGTTGCAGGCTTGGGCTTGTATTCTGGCGCAGGTTCCGGCTCTGGCTCAGGTTCTGGCTCAGCTTCTGGCTCGGGCTCAGGTTCCGGCTCCTCATCTTCCCGAATCTGGGTCGGGTTGGCCGAAGACGGGTCCCCCCAGCCGTCCCCAGGACTGATGGCTTCCCAGCCTCGCTCGCCATCAGCTTCCGGTGCGACACACCCCGTGTAGGCTTGCATGTAATCGTTCGCGACATCCCACGCATTGCTCTGCAGTTCGTTGGTCACCCCCAATCCATCCGGCGAGATCGTCTGCTCCGTGGCGTCGCAGTCGACACCTCCTTGGGCGCCCTCAGGACCGACACAACCCGTCAGGTCCTCGATGCGAATGGTCACGTTCGCTCGGCTCCCCTCAGCGCCGACACAACCGACGCTCGTTCCATCGAACTCCGACTCAAACGCCTCGAAGCTAAGAACCCGTCGTAGGTCAGACCGAAACGCGCCGCGAGCTCACGCAATCGATCAGCGACAGCGAGGGCTTCCCGCGGGAAGCCCTCGCTGAACGACCCCACGGTCACGCAGTAGGTCGGACGGCTCGTGTCGCTCGGCTCGAAGCACAAGTGGAGCTCAGCCCCCACGCCGTTGACGTACTCGATGGCCAGGCTTCGGTTGTCCTCGCCAACCCGATGGAGCACAACGGGCGCGGCGGGTCGCTGCTCCAGGCGCAACGCATGGCTAGAGGTCACAACGCCGTCACGCGGGTCATCGTCCGCGGCGCCGCACGCGGCCGAAAGAACGAGGCCCGCAAAAGGCCATGCCGCCAGCCGTCGATGTCTGCGTGGATTGTTGAGGTCTAGATTCTGGTTGCTCATCTCGACTCCTTGAAGGTGATTTCCGACGCGTCCGAGTGCCGGCCTTCGGTCAACAGCAAACACCGCGCCAAGTAGCTGCGCGCGAGAACCGCCCCGCGACGTGCACGATTTGGAGACCCGAGAGGCGGACGTGCGCACAGAGCGCACCGTCGCCTGCGCGTGGAGCGCAGTCACCGCACTCCGGCCAGGCGTACCAACGTTAACCAGAAACCCGATAGCGCTAGTCGGAACCAAAGAATTGCGCATGGCTCAGCAACCCTCACCAGTGCACGATACGCGCGAAACAACTGACAGTAGACACCACCATGCAGTTTCCTTCGGCTACGATCATCAGGAAGAGCACCGAACCGATCGTCGCGCACCAGGCAAGACGCAACTGAAGTACCACGCAAGTCTCTCAGCGAGCGTCTCGCGCACGGCACATCCGACAATGAAAGCACGAGCGCGACGCCTTACCCCACATTTCTCCGTGTGACGACCCACCCCCGGAACACTATGGCTTCGGGAGAACAGAGGAAACCAATGACACAAGCTACCAAAGAACCAGGTTCGAGACTCAAGCACTACCGCAGACTCGCGCTCGCCGCGCTCGCTGTCTTGCTTGCAGGAACCAGCGCGTATGCCAAACGCGGAAATCAGCTGGTCGACAAGCGGGCGAGCGCCAAAGCTCCCCCCCGCAGCCCGCAACGCCTACCGACCTCCGTCACCTGTCGTCCGGGCGAGGTACCTATCCGTTACCTGGACGTGCGCAACGCGAACGACACCAAGGACAGTACCGTAAAGATCGAATGCCAGCGAATCAGCACCATCAAGTCATCGAGAGGGTGCGAGTATCGGCTGGAATACGACGACCCAAGCAACCGCCCGAAGTGGGCGGTTCATGAGATCGCCGGCGACCTCGGCCCACGCCAGAGGTACTTTGACCGAGCCTGTGGCGGAGCAAGTTTCGTCGCCACCAAGGCGGCAAATGCGCAGCACTTCGAGGAACAGACCATCTACTACTGGATGATGCTAGCGCGTGACTACGCAATGAAGCGACTGTGGGTAACCCCTGAAGGTTGGGGCGGTCCACCTATCAAGCACTCCACCCGTCGGGTAGATGGCTACCTACTTGGCGCCGGCTTCGCCCGGTCCTGCTTTCCCAAGCCCAGTGAAGGCTGCATGCGCGCCTTCCCTACCGAGGGGCCGCGCTTGTACTTCAAACGAGGACACGTGTCACCAGACCTCGTGGGCCATGAGTTTGGACACTACGCTGCGGGGTACGTTTTTGGGCATCAGGATCCTGTGGGTCTCGACGGTTTCGATCCAATGAAGTGCGGGAAACGCTCTTTCCAAGAAGCGATCGCGGAGATGTTCATGAGTAGCATGCTTCACTTCCATCGACATGATCGCTACAAGGGCGGATCCGACGGCCCCAAGAACAGCTTCCACGGCAATACGGCCAAGGTCTGGGACGGAAAGTGCGGCGCCGGGACAGACTACACCATGGGCGCGCCGCTCGTCCAAGCGTTCCGCGAGTCGCTGTGGAATCAGTCCATCTGGGGTAGTGATCACGACCGCGCCAACAAGTCCATGTCGGCAGCGTTTGCCCATGGCCTTGCCAAAAATCGAGGGCACCTCATAGACGTCTTGGCGGAGGACATACTGACGCACCTGCAGGAACACCAGCCGTCGTCCCGCTTCGACAAGATAGAGGCAATCTTCAGCAAACACGGATTCAAGTCGGTCGGGGCACGCTGCAGTGTCAACCTGCAGTGCTCTGGTTTGGGCACGTCGCGGTGTGACCAGACTACCAAGCCATACAAGTGCATTCCTGACGACGGCGCCGGCAATACAAATGACTACTGCACCCACAACAACCAGTGTCGCGGCAAGAACTGCCTCAACAACAAGTGCTCTACCGCCGCCGCACTCGGCAAGGCCTGTGGGGGCAACACGGGATGCAAGTCAGGCCGTTGCGACGGAAGGACCCAGCGCTGCATCCCCAACGACGGCACCGGCAACACGAACAACTACTGCACTCACGACAACCAATGCCGCTACAAGACGTGTCGCTCGAATAAGTGCGTCGAAGCCAAGGCACTGGGAGTCTCGTGCTCAAGCGGAACAGACTGCCGCTCTGGGCGCTGCGACCGAGGTGCCGGGAATCCGCGAAAGTGCATTCCAAATGACGGAAAAGGAAGCTCAGGTAACTACTGCACCCACAACAACCAATGTCGGCGAGGGTACGCGTGCCGCCTGAAATCTGGCAAGCGATACGGAACGTGTCGGCGGTAAGAAACCGCGACGCACAGCACCAAATAGCGCAGGCTCTTCCGACGAACCTGTCTGCGGAACTGCCGCGATTCGCACCAAGCAGCGGTCTCGCGAGCTGACTAGCGCTGATGCTGAACGATCCTCGTCACGGTAGGGGAGCTTTCGCTCCCCTACCGTGACGAGCGGACAACGCGATCCGCGCGCCAAGCTTTGTTGCCGGTCGCGTTGACATTGGTTCCGGCGGAAAAAAGACTTAGCGGCTCGGTGCAGCTTCAGCCTGTCTCGTCGCGTTCATCCAATACACAGTTCAGTCGTCGAATCGTCCGAGCTACGCCAACTCGGGAGAGGCACAGCGTTGTTCGCCGAACCGCTGGGGGCACCTGATGACGCGCAATTTGGACATGGCCCGCACTGACAGCTCGCACAGTCGCGAGCTTCGCTTGAAGCGCAATGGCTACCTGCGCTTCAGGCGAACGCTAATGCCCGCCTGTGGAACCTTAGGCGCGAAACTTATCGCGCAAAGTGAACAAGTGGCCGTCGATCACCAACGAACGCAGTGTTTCGCGACAACACCTATCTTTGGCACTCTTCCTGCACTGATCTCACGATACGCGACTCGAGCTCGAGTCGGACGTGACAGAAGCAACGAGGACCAATGGTCGCAGACCTTGGTCAACACAACTAATCAGAGGTACCATGAAATTTCAGCATATCAGCGCGTTCTTGTTGGCCAGCACCACCGTCGGCGTATTGACCAGTCCCGACGACGCGGAGGCCACGTGGCGACGGCGCAGCTCCATGTCCTGCACTACCGAGGACGTCGTCTGGCGTAGCCAGATGGGAATCAACAACTACGGCAACTCCACCATCGACCTATACTGCTCTCTCGATGACGATAGCGACTTCCGGGTCGGAGACATACAGACCCTGAACGTCCACGGCTACGACGCAATGAGCAACGTCACCGTGAGCGCTCGAACATGCATCACGAGATGGAATTCGTGGTCCGGCACTTGCGCGGGGAGCGGGTACAGCGGCACCTCGTACGTTGGAAGCTATGGACTGTCACTCCCACTGACCGAGTTCACGACGGCGAATGCCGCTGACTTCTCCTACGTTCACGTCTCGCTCCCGCCAGGGGGCAACAGTGTGAGCGGCTACTTCTACGCCGACTGATTCGGCCTCGAGGTGACACGCAGATGCGAATCATTGCGAATGGACTTGGGTTGATGGTGGCTACCGCGGCGGGAGCCCTTTCTGGGCTGGCGGTGACGGTCGTCTCCAGCGAGGCGCCGAAGTCGGATCCCGTTGCTCAGCCCACCAAAACTGTGACCAGCGTGGACGATAACGGCGTCGCACGGGCAAGAGCGAATTGGCGGTTGAGACTCTTGGAGGCAAGGCTGGCGGAACTCGAAGGAGCAACTCCAGCGGAGGAGGAGGACTCGCCAGTGCACCCCACGTCGGCGGTGGAGCAAGAGACGCCTCCGTCGATCGATGGCGAAATCGCGGAGGCGCAACGCCAAGAGGCAATCGCTGAGTGGGAGGCACAGCTGGACTCCCACTCAACAGAACCTCGCGACCCCTCATGGGCAGTCGACATCGAGCGAAGCTTCGCCGAACAGCTCGAGCAACTCGACGAAGGGGCTCTCGATGTGGAGAGTGTCGAGTGCCGCACCACGACATGCCTCGCAGCGATCCAGTTCTCGTCCTTCAGAGACGCGACGGAATACTTCGCAGAGCTGCTCCATCACGACTACGCAGGTGGTTGTGGCACCAGCATCACGATGCCAGAGCCGGAGCGGTCCGACGAACCCTACACCGCGCGGCTCCTCCTCCGCTGCGAACCGGGCTGAGACACCACAACGAACAAGCCCCCAACGTGGGATGAAGACGGGACCGACCGAGTGCCGTCTTCATCCCAGGGCTCCAAAGCCCGGCTGACGCGCTGGCCGAAGCCTGACCACGTTTTCGCGGCCGGTAGCGCCGTTCGTGGCTCTCACGGTCGCTTCGGGTATTCTCCTCGCCGTCTGCGCAAAGATCTCATGATGGCCGCCGTGACCTGGAGCGGTGATCCTGAAGCGAACTGGCATCTGAACGCGAGTGAGCAGCGCGCCGTTCAAAGCATCCGCGGTGCCAGTTGCGGGGCGCCGCTCGAGGTGGTTCCGGGAGACCTGCGCGAGCGTGCAAACGGTCTCCTCAGAGGCAAGGGCAATCGAACTGGCAAAAACGGCGTGCTGCGAACATGGAACCCAGGCCGGGAGTCCCGTTGGAGATGCCGTGACGCGAATCTCGAGCACCAGCGTGCCCCATCGCTCGTCGATAAACCCTCCTCGCGAGCGAAAGCACCGAAGAGGATGGACCAGTGCACCCCCTCGAACAACTCGAAGGGCAAATTCGAGTGCCGCTCAGTACCCAAACCGCAGACCCAGCTGACCGAGCGGGGTCGCTGGTGTGTCGGGCGGTGGATTCGCCGCCAAACCGAGCTTCGCCATCAAGCGGAGCGCCGCCCTCGTCGTCTTCGCAACCTCGGCCCATCGCATCGGACCGCCGCATCGAGGGCAGCACTCAAGCTTCATTCAAGTGTGTCGTCTGGATGGCGAAGGCAAAAAACGTGGCGAGTTTCGCGTCGCAGCCACCACCGAGGCGGTCACTGCGTTCGCCGAAGGGCTCAGCCACGATGATCACGTCGTCCTCGAGGCGACCTTTCACACCTGGCAGATCTGTTCGTTGCTCAGACCACACGTCGCGAGAGTCGTCGTGGCCAACTCCATGCAGGTCAAGGCCATCGCACACGCACGGGTCAAGACGGACAAGCTGGATGCTCATATTCTGGCTCAGCTCTTGCGTGCAGACCTGATTCCGGAGGTGAAACTGCCAGACCAAGAGACTTGGCAGCTGCGTCAATTGGTGGCGCACAGGCGTTTCCTCGGAAAACGCTTGGTCGCCGTCAAAAACACCATCCGCGGTATCATCAACAAGAAGCTGCTCACTTGTCCCTTCGTCGAGTTGCTCAGCCCCTCTGGACGGTCCTGGCTGGGCGAGCAGACCTTCGACGAAACCGAGCAGTTCATTCTCGACAGCTCGCTCTCACTGTTGGACCAACTGCAGGAGCGAGTCCGCGCGGTGGACGACAAGTTGCGTGCGCAGGCACAGCTGAAGGAACAGGCAAAGCTGCTGATGACCATCCCCGGCGTCAACGTCACCGTCGCGATCGGATTGTTGTCCGCAATCGGCGACATCGCTCGATTCCCCACTCCCGCCCGGCTCAGCTCCTATTTCGGACTGACACCAAGCACGTACCAGTCAGGCGATACCTGCTATAACGGCAGACTCACCAAGCAGGGCAGAAGTCACGCGCGCTGGTTGGCCGTCGAGGCTGCACAAGCTATCGCCAACAGCAACGTGCCGCTTGCCGCCGCCTACCATCGTGTCCGTCGCAAGAAGGGGCACAACGTCGCCGTCAGCGCCTTGGCGCGCAAGCTCGTGGTCCTCGTGTGGCACATGCTTCGCAACAACGAGCCCTATCGATACGCCCCGATCCCCAGGACGCGACAGAAGCTCCGACGACTCACCCCGGACGCACCCCGCGTCGGGCGCGGGAAGGTCCCGTCCACGCTTGAGGCTGTCTGCGCTGAAGCCGGCATCCCGGCACCGTCACCCCCACGCAAAGCTGAGAAGCGGGCCGCCGCCTCAAACCGACGAACCATTACCCGCTTGAAGAAAACTCACCGAGCAAGCGACGAGAAGTCGCCGAAATCTCAGGGGCATCAACAACGCTGTTGACGCACTCATAGATAGCGCACCATGTGAAAGCGCGGCGGCGGCACTGCAGCGCAGAGGCGCACCAACAAGTCCTCGGCCGTGAGGACCAAACCTCGACTCCCATCCTTCCAAGCTTTCTTGAACTCCAGCAGCAGCGTACCGTCAGAACGCTGGGTGAGTCGCTCCTGTGCGATAGGAGGCCGAGTGATGTACCTCCGTGCACCCACTGCCGACCGTACAGATTGATCCCCCGAACCTCCGCCACGGGCAGCTCTGGAAGCGCGGTGTCTTTGGCAGACTCGGTGCGCTCCCCAGACATCAGTCGCAGTGTCGCCTGCCCTGCCCTGTCGCCGCCGACCTCGACACCCAAGGCGGCAGCGTCATAGCAAGCAGCCAGCGCGGGATGCTCGAGCTGCACCTCGGTCGGCTCGGAGTCTGCCTCATCAACGTGGAGACTGCGACCGTGCTTCTTCAGAATCACCTCGACGCGATCAGCGATGCGACTGGCGATCTCGGTCGTTTCTGCACGGGTTGGAGTCGGCAAATCGTGAAAGGTGAGCGGACTGTCGTAGCGCCTGCCATCCCCGAGCACGTAGACACCATCGAGGTAGAGGATGTGGAAGTGCACGTTGAGCCGCAGGGCGGAATCCACGCGCTGCACGGCACCAACGGCACCGGTCAAAGCGTCGCTCACGCTCGGCAGACCCATCAGTTTTTTCGCTCGCCACTTCAGCGAGCGTCCGAGCTCCGCGATGACCGCGGCAAGGATGTCGGCACAAAGGCGCTTGTCGTAGCCGAGCAGCGCACGAAGTCCCCACGGCAGGGAACAGATCCAGTGCCGCACCGGCGCTTCTGGCAGCACTCGCTGCTCCAAGTGCACGCCGGTATCAGCCATGCGCCGAGCGACGCAACCGGGACAGAAGCCTCGACGCTTGCAACTGAACGCAACGAGCTGCGAGTAGCCGCAGCTGCGACACTCGAGCAAGAGGCAACCCGCCTCGAGCCGCCCGCAGTCGAGGTACTCCTCGAACTCGCTGACCACGAACTGCGGCAACCCGCCGCTCTCTTCCATCCGCTCGCGAAACACAGGCCAGTGCGCCGCGATCGTCTGATACAGCACCGTCTCTTCCGGACGGCGCCGCTCGTAGCCGTCGGAACGAGTGACGGCATGGGCACTCGGGGGATGCGTAGCGGCAGGCTCGGCCACTCGCTGGCCAAAGCGAACCGCGTGCCCGGAGGCACTTCGCAACGATTCCCATCACTTGAGCCAGGCGACGGGGTGGCGAAACGCGACTCCGCCGGCCACCTGCCAGTTTGGCCACCCTGGACACCCGCCTCAGCCAGCCTCCTCGATCGCCGCACGAATGCGCGCCAGCACCTGCGGAAGAGCCGACAGCACCTCCTGCTCAGCCACCCGCAGCACCCGGTAACCGGCGACAGCGAGCATGCGGTTGCGCCGCGCGTCAGCGCGGCTGCGGCCGGAGTGCCAGCCGCCGTCAACCTCCACAATCAAGTGCGCCGCGCACGCGTAATAATCGCGATGTATCCCCGAAGCACCACTTGCCGCCGGAAGGAAACACCCAACTGCGAACGCCGCAGCGCCTGCCGCATGCGCCGCGCCCGGCTCCTCAGCAACTTGCGCTGATGTAAACTAACTGACCGTGACCGACGAACCATGCTGACCTCCAGGGCGCCGCCCGACACATTCACCAGGCGCAAGCAGCGTGACGCGCCACCGACGTGGCGGTCGTTGTCGTGACGGAATTCGTGGGCGCGGCGCGATGGTTGCGCCGCGATCAGTGGCGGGCGGAGCCCTGGAGGGCGGTACACCTCGAGGGCAAGCTCAGCTCTGTGCGGAGGAGGCCCCCCGACGATTCCGCGACGCATCCCGACGCCAATCGCGCCCTTCCCCCGGCGCCCGCAGCCCGAAGGGCGAGGACGGCAAGGGGCGAAGCGGGCCGCAAGTGAAGCTCAGTTCCGCTCCAACACCTCCGCCCCCAGCGGCGGCCCGGATGGGGGCACATCTTCGAATCGTACCGGGCGCGCTCGCACCAGAGATGGATCGCCTGGCTCCGAAAGACTTGCCGAATCGATGGTGCTGAGCTCGCTCCTCGACGTTCTGCAGGCCGAGCTTGGATCCTACGAGTTGCTCGACCACTGGCAGCAGGGAGAGTTCCACCACGACATCGTCCCTTTCTCGACCGCAAAGTCATCGAGCACTGTGGTTCGAGCCCTGTGAGCTTCTCGTCACCAACGCGCGCAGCGAACTGCGAGAGCAGTGCGAAGAGGGCGCCCATGGTGGCACGGACGAGGGCAGGGTCGAAGGGGTCGACGGGGTGGCCGAGGAGGATACCGCGCGCGCAAGCCTGAGGCGCCGCCCATGGGTTACAGGATTGCGCCATGGGCGACCGTGGTCGGAGCGATCCTCCCTCGACGGACGCTTCGGGATGCCTCAATCCTGTCGGCGCCCGTCCAGGTCGCGGCGCCGTTGGGGTCTATGTTAAGGTGCCGCCGCGGCCGGCGGTGGTGCTTGCCGGCGGCGGTGTTCGGGTCTCGAGAGGGCCGATGCGAAACGTGTTCTTGAGCTACAGCCGGCGTAATGCGTCCGAGGCGCAGTCCCTGGCGGGGGACCTGGAGGCGCTGGGACACCGGGTGTGGCTCGACCAGGAGCTGGGGGGTGGGCAGCGCTGGTGGGACCAGATCACGAGCCAGGTGCGGGAGTGCGATGTGTTCGTGTGCGCGATCGCGCCGGAGTCGCTGGAGTCGGAGGCGTGCCGTCGGGAGCTGGCCTACGCCGAGGCGCTGAGGAAGCCGATTCTGCCGGTGCTGATCACGGATGGGGTCTCGACGAATCGCCTGCCGACGACCCTGGCGCAGCTGCAGCTGGTGGACCACCGCGAAGCCGACCGTGAGGCGGCCCTGCGCCTGGGGCGGGCGTTCACAGTGCTGCCGGCGCCGCAGCCGCTTCCGACCCCGGTGCCGGATCCGCCGGAGGCGCCCATGTCGTATCTGGGCGCGCTGCAGGACAAGCTCGACTCGAGCGAGGCGCTTGGCTTCGAGACCCAGAGCGCGCTGCTGCTGCAGCTCAAGCATGCGCTGGGCGATCCGGAGGTCGACGACGACGCGCGGGAGCTGCTGGCGCGCCTGCGCGCGCGACGGGAGCTGCTGGCGGTGATCGCCGAGGAGATCGATGCGCTGGCGGGGACGACCGCCGGGGTGGCGACGCCCGAGGCGCCCTCCCCTCCTGCACCCGAGGCGACGCGCGAGACGCCGAGGCCCGCGGTTGAGGAGGCTCCGAGCGAGGCCGAGCCCAGGAGGCCGAAGCCGGCGCGGGCGTCCGGGGTCGGGGCGAGCGAGGAGCCGGTGCGACGTGTGCCCGGCGCGCTGTGGGGGGCCGCAGTGGCCACCGTGCTGGCCGCAGTAGCGACCGTGCTGGGTATGATCACCCCGACGCTCGGCTTGACGGGCCTGGTCGAGTCGTCGGAGATGCTCGTGGGCGGGGCGGTGGCGGGCTGGATCGCCGGCATGCGTCGGCGGGAGACGAAGGCGGCGCTGATCGTGGGCGTCGGCCTGTGGGTCTTCGGGCAACTGGTGGTCCGGACGCTGGCGGTGCAGTTCGGGAGCGAGACGATGTACGCGCTGGGCTACGGCTCGACATGGCTCGCGCCCCTTTCGGCCATCGGCGCGGCGGCCTACTACCCCTGGCGACGGAAGTGATCGCGGCGGCGTGAGAGGGGCGGGATCGCGGCCCGGTCAGCGGGGCGCGACCGCGCCGGGGAGGTCGGGGGCCCCGGGGCGGGGGGCTTCGGCCTGCCCGCGGCGCCCCCTGTCGATCTGCTCGAGGTTCGATCGGAACTCCCGGGTCCAGGCGTCGGTCTCGGTCTGACTCAGCTCCTTGGCCTCGAGCACGCAGCGCCTGGAAACGCCACGGTCTATCCCAGCTGGTCGACGCAGTCGTGTTTTGTGTGGATGTCGGATGACGCAAGCCACATCCGGCCCCCTTCGCGGAGGCGCTCAGGCGGCTCAACGTCCTGCCCCAGGACGCCGCCTTCGTTGGTGATGACCCACGCTGGGACGTTCTTGGCGCTCGGCGTTCTGGCTTGCGGCCGATCCTGCTCGCCCCCGATCACACTGACACTATCGAGTGCAGCGTGATAGGAACGCTCCGAGAACTGCCATCCCTACTTAAGAGTTGAGTGTGTTCAGATTGGGCCTCCTCGCCTCCCATCGCGGCAGCAACGCACAGGCTATTGTCAACGCCTACCGCGAAGGTCGGCTCGACGCTGAGCCTGCGGTCATCATCAGCAACAACGCCAATGCTCCGGTTCTTCGCTTCGCAGCTGATACCGGCATACCTCACGCCCACATCGGTGGCCCTGACTTCGCCGACACCGCGATCCGCGACGCTGCGATCCTGGGTTGCCTCCATGAATACTCGGTCGACCTCGTTGTGCTCGCCGGATACATGAAGCTCCTCGGTCCCAGAACGGTCGCTGCATTCCGTAACCGCATCATCAATACGCATCCCGCGTTGCTCCCACGTCATGGCGGAAGGGGAATGTACGGCCTTCATGTCCATGAAGCCGTACTCCATGCTGGCGACACAGTTACGGGAATCACAATTCACCTCGTCGATGAACAGTACGATCACGGCGCGACCCTCGCGCAACGCTGCGTGCCCGTCGAAACGGGCGACTCTGCTGATTCCCTCTGCGCACGCGTCCAATCCCAAGAGCGCCTGTTCTTGGTCGAGACCATCCAGGCAATTGCTACCGGCTCACTGAAACTTCCTGCTTCCTGATACACAACCCCGAATCCTTCTCGTCTTCGTGCGAACCATACCTCCGCGACGGCCGCCCAACCCCACCTGGACCGCCTTCCTTGCCCCGCTGCGGGTGAATGGCAGGTAGAAATCCAAGACAATGGAAGCGACGAAAAATGAAACGCCGAACGACGTTTGGAAGCTCGGTGCCACTGAGCAGCTAGCGCTCGTCACGACTGGTGAGCTCTCCTGCGCCGAACTGGTGAGCGCCCATCTCGATCGCATTGCAAACGTGAATCCAACCATCAACGCTGTCACGACCGTACTCGCCGACGATGCCCGAGCCGCGGCGCGACTGGCTGACTCCAAGCCAAACGCTGGCCCTCTCCGGGGTCTGCCGTTCACTGTAAAAAGCGACATCGACTGCTTCGGGTCGCCGACATCCCGGGGCGTTCCCGCCCTGCGAAACGCGCTCCCCTACACCGACTCGCCCGTCGTGGCTCGACTCAAGGCCGCCGGAGCCATTCCGATCGCTCGCACCAACCTGTCGGAGATGGGCTTGCGACTCTGCACCGATAATCCACTGCACGGCAGGACGCTCAACCCCTACAATCGGTCGCTGACCGTCGGCGGCTCCAGCGGAGGCGATGCGGCTGCCGTTGCCACCGGCATGACGCCGCTCGGCATCGGCGGCGACCTCGGTGGTTCGCTGCGCGTCCCAGCTGCTTGTTGCGGCTGTGTCACCCTCAAGCCGACCAGCGGCCGAATCCCGCACGCTTCGTCCCTGCCGCCCAGAGACCATTCCCTCGTCACCCAGCTCATGTTCTCGGTCGGCCCCATCGTTCGCTCCGTTGCCGACTTGCAGCTCCTTCTTCCGGTCCTCGCCGGCAGAGATATCCGTGACCCCCGCTCTGTCGATGCGCCCCTCGTTGGCCCCCCGCCCACCGAGCGCACCGCCGCCATCGTCACATCGCTCCCAGGCTCATCGGTGCCAGATTCCGCGGTTGCGGCGACTCTCCGTGCTGCTCAGGTGCTCCAAGCCGCTGGCTGGAATGTCGAAGAGGCTACGCCGCCGGACTTACAACGCGTGCTCGACGTCTTCGCTTCTCTCCTCGCTGGCGAAGCTCGAGTCCTACACCGACAGCTCGAGCCCTTCATCTCCGACTCGTTGTTCCAACACTTGCAACGCCTCGCCGATATCGACACCGATGTGCAGCTCTCCGACTTCACGCTCCACACTGAGCGCGCTCGCCTCATCCGCGAATGGTCTCAGTTCTTCTCGGCGTACCCCGTCCTCATCGGCCCCAATCTCGCCACCCCAATCTGGTCCGTCGACGCCGACTTGAATCCCACCACTGGCATCCAGCTCATCGCTGACGCCACTCGCTTCATCGCTCCTGCCAATGCCCTCGGCTTTCCGTCCCTCGCTTTGCCCATGGGCCGTGTCGACGGGCTGCCGACCAGCGTCCTCATTCAAGCCGACCTCTGGCGCGAAGACGTTTGCCTCGACGTTGCCGGGCTGATCGAGACCCACCTACCCGTGGATCAGGACCGGTGGGATTTTGAACACCATCCCGCTATGATGATTGGGCAGACTGTGAACCATGATCGAGCACCGGCTTGCACACGTCCGAACTGACGCTGAGTGGGATTCCTACCATGCCATCCGCGAGCACGTGCTCTTCGAAGCGCGCGGTCGCTTTGGCGTGTACGACCGAAATCATCCCGACGAGCACCTGCAAGGAAACTATCCGTTTCTTCTTCTCCTCGGGACGCGGCCCATCGGCGTCATTCGCATCGACGTCCAACCTCCAATTGCCTACTTCAGGCGCGTGGCCATCATCCCAGAACTCCAGCGCCTGGGTCATGGTTCTGTGCTGCTTCGCCTCGCCGAGAACTTCGCTTCCCATTCGGGCTGCTCCACGATTCTCTCCAATGTCGATGCCAACGCCGTTCCATTCTATTCCCGCCTCGGCTTTGCGACCGATCCCGCGCGGGACGCAGCGCCCAGCGTGGCGATGCTCAAGTCACTCTGAGATAGCACCTCGACTCTTGGCACCAAGCTGAATCTGGAACCGTCTTCACCCGCGAGCAGCAGGAGCTCATCGTCTCACTCCTGCTCGACACTCACGATTACAAGCCTTGAACATGCTCCGCCCTGCACGACTCGGAATCTACTTCGTGGTTTGCGAACTCGCCGTGCTCTTCGCGGCTAGTCCTGCCCCCGCTGATCCCACACGTTCCGTTCCCCCGCCCGCCAGCCTGAGCTATCCAGATGTGGGACGCGCCGGATTCCAAATCGGCGCGGGGGCCCAAGTTACACTCGGCTTCGGTGATGCCTGCCGCCGCGAACTTTCCGATGTCACCTCTTGCACCACCGGTGGTCCATCGGCCGCGGGCTTTGTCCTCTCACCCAGATGGCGTTTCGAAAGTCCCTGGTCAATTGGCGCACTCGTCCATGCCGGATGGAGCAACGGCGGCGATTCGCTGACCACCTTGGCTCGATTCGCCGCTGACGTGCGCTGGCTGCCCCTCCACAGGTTGCGCTGGACGCCTTGGATCGGCATCGACGGTGGCGCCGTCCTCGCTCTGGATTCCCTGGCTGAGGGCGAACTCGGACCTCATGCCGTCTACAGCTCCTGGGCTCCTGCAATCGGCGTCGGCATCGGCCTTGACTTCGCCACCAGCCCTTCCTTCGCCATTGGACTTGAGGCCAGGGGCGCCATGGTCGCTTTTGGGGCCATCGAGTCTCCCGTTCTTCGGCAACCACAATATGAAGATCAGCTTGCCGTAACCCTAGCGCTCGTTGGCTCATCGCTCCCTTAAAGGCCGTACGCCAACGCCCTCGCCACCTGCTACGTTCAGCCGCGTGAATATCGACATCACCTTTCTTGCCGACCGTCCTGCAGATGTTTCGATCGTTGTCAGGTGGCTCTATCCAAGGACGGTCGAATTGGCAGAAGCGACGTGATGCGAACATGGAACCCCGAATTCCTGCGAACGTCATCTCCATGAGGCAGAGACACCTCTGCAGCAGCATCTACACCAGTGGGTCGTTTCCCTTGGCTCTTCGACCATGGTCTAGGCTGCCCGGCAATGCTAGTGCTTGCGAGCAGCGCGCAGAGTCGCTAGTCGACGAAGTTCTCGCGTGCGATCAGATTCCCAAGATCCGAGGGGGCCACGCTACCTGGGTGCTTTGCTCTGTCCTTCCTGCGACGGTCGTTACACGACTGTGAGCAACGCCAGGCCGCCCATACGCTCCCTCCGCATGCGAGGTTCTTGTCAGTCGCCTTCGACCGCAGGCGTACCTCCTGCACCACCTGCACTACTGGCAGCCACGCTTTTTGCATCACTGCCGCCGGCACCCGCGGGGCTGCCTGGCGTTGTATCTCTTCCGCTCGGCGCCGCTTCCGATGACTCGGGTGGCGGCGCGCCACCATACACGGGCGTACTGCATGCCTGGACCATCGCTGGAACCACTGCCACCCCCAACGCGTAGAGCGCCGACCGTTTCAAACCGCTCGTGCACACGCACGGTCCTGGCTCCGGTGCCGTTAACTCACCACCACAGAACGGGCAACACGATTCGCCTACTCGGACATGTCGCGAGCAACAACAGCACCGCGTCAACTGCGCCATAGTCGCACTATGCGTCACTCGTCCGTTGCTGTACAGTCCTGAGACAGACCTGCTGGATTTGAGAGCGGCTCTGATTCCTGCGCCCCAGTCGCGCCGCCTGAAGGAAGTGCGGCCGAGCGTGGCTGCGGATCGAACAGAAGTTCCGGTAGTACTGTGTGGCTTCAACGCACCACGCCTCAACGCGATTTGCTGGCGTGGTGCGAAGTCCTCCAACCGCTGTAGGACTTCTGCGGTATGGTCAGCGCTCGGAGGGCAAGCATGAGCTCGACATACGATCCAGAAGTGTACGATCTCGTCACACCCGCCGACCTCGGCGGCGACGTCCATTGGTACCGTGAACTCGCCGTCTCCTCGGGCGGTCCTGTGTTGGAACTTGGCGCTGGAACGGGACGCATCACGCTCGAGATCGCCCGCTCTGGAATTGACATCGTTGGGCTCGACTCCAATTCCGATATGCTTGCTCGCTTGACCGAGAAAGCAGAGCGACTCCAACCCGAGTTGCGCTCGTGTGTCACCACCAGCGAAGCCGATATGGCTTCATTCAGACTCGATCGGCAGTTCAAGCTCATCATCGCCCCGTTTCGGGCGTTTCTTCACAATCTCACACCAGAGGCGCAAGTTGCATGCGTCCGCAGCGTCTTCGAGCATTTGCTCCCTGGCGGGACGTTCGCGCTCAACGTCTTCCATCCATCGCTCTCGTTCATGGCGCAGAACACCGGCCACCTCGAAGGTATCTGGCGGCTCAATGGCGAGTGGTCCCTCAACGACGGCGGATTCCTCATCCGGAGTGAGGCCAACGCGTACGATTCCGTCAAACGCATCGTCCACTCTAGACATCGCTACGAGCGCTTCGACGCCTCGGGGAAACTCACCTCCGTGTTCATTCAACGACTTGAACTGGCGTACCTCTATCCGGAGGACTTGAAGCGACTCCTCCAGGACGCGGGTTTTGTCGGGTACAGCCTTCTCGGTGGCTTCGACGGCCGGACCTTCTCCGCTGACGGTGACGAACTCGTGGTTCAGGCAACACGGCCCTGAGTCCCCTTCTAGCAATCCAATGAACACGGACGGCCGTGGCTGCAGGCTGCGGTCTGGCTCGCAGGGCCGTTGTGATGGTCTGAGCCGTCCATACGGCCTCGTTGGACCGACAGGTTCACACCTCTTGGTCAAACTGGTACGATGCCCTGCAATGAGCGCACCGATCGAACTTGTCGACTACGATCCCACTTGGCCCGCGAAGTTCACTACCGAGCGAGCGCTGCTGCTCGGCTCTCTCCAGCCCTGGCTATTTGGCCCCATTGAGCATGTTGGGAGCACCGCTATACCGGGGCTCCGGGCGAAACCCGTGATTGACATCATGGTGGGCGTCGAGACTCTCCTGGCGTCCAAGAGCGCCATTCCGGTGCTTGAGGACCTCGGTTACCAGTACTGGCCCTACAAGACCGATGTGATGCACTGGCTGTGCAAGCCGTCTGACGAGTTCAGGACACACCACCTCCATCTCGTACCGCTCAATAGCGAATTGTGGCGGGCACGACTTGCGTTTCGAGATTTTCTACGGCGCGATGCTGCGACAGCGGCAGAATACCAGGCCCTCAAAGAGGATCTCGCCAAAGTCTACAGGAACGATCGCGAGGCATATACCGAGGGCAAGACCGACTTCGTTCAGCGCACCGTCGCCCGAGCTCTCCACGAGCCATGAGCGCCATGCACCCGTCCTTCATTGCTCCTTGATGTACAACCTGCAGTCGAGCGTGGGGGTGCCGTTGACGGGATCGGTGCACGTCCCAGCGTTTTGCACTGTCGGATAAGAGTCGGGCCCTGGCGCCAACTGAATCGTCAGCAGTGTGCCGCCTAGCTCGTATGCCCCGCTGGTGCTCCCACTGAGCGGCACGTACGTTCCCGCACCGGAGCCGAAGGCGACTCGAAACTGGTGAAGGGCATTATCGTAATCCGAAATGTTCCACTCTGACGACCAAGTCCCATCGACGGCCGTGTACACCATCGACGAATCACTGATCGTGAGCGTGTGAGGGGGATCCGACGGTCCGAGGTAGATCCAGCCGCCATCGAGCTCGAAAGGCTCGGGCGGAGAGTCTGGAGTGTCGTCTCCGCACGCCGAGAGTACCCACGCGGCCATCATGACCGTCGCAGCCAAGCAACCAATCTTCATTTGTTCTTAACCCAAAAACGGCTGATCAGGCGTCTGCGACCCCGTTGCGCCACCGGGTAGCCAACGTAACATCAGCGCCCTTCACTAACCATCGGAATCTGGTTGCCCTCACTGAGCGAGGCACAGATCGACCATCGCCTCCCAGATCCGGTCGCCAACGTGTTCCCCGCCGGATTGGGTCGGGTGAAGGCCGTCGGTGGTGTCACCGTCTACCCAAACAGGTCGCAGATCTACCCAGTGGCACACAGGTGCAGTCGATCCTTCGCACACTGCCTGCATGTCTGGCTGCATGCCGTCCAGGCAGGCCTTCAACGAGGCGTTGGACCCAGGTGGCGCTCCCGGTTCCGGATAACGCGTGTAGATGACGTCCTCTACTCCGTACTCAGCCATCTTGTCGAGCAGGCCCTGAAAGGTGGTAGCGCACGCGGGGCACCCCCCGCCGAGGCAATCGATGCCGCCGCCATCCATGATGACGAACTTGACAGACGCGCCGCCCGCCGTTGCTTCGTTCCACTCATTGTTGGCGATGTAGTTCATGTTTTGCCCGCTGACGGCCACGTTACGATAGCTCTCGTTCGCACCGAGCGCGCCGGCCTGCCTGGCGTTGTCCTGGATCCGATTCTGAATGTACTGCGGAGCGATGGCATAGAACGACTCACCCATGATCACGACCTCGGAAGCCATGATGCGACCCTTCTCGCAGGTGCCGTCGCCGCCGCCCATGTCTTCCATGCCTGGGTCGCCGCCAGCACCGTCCATCATCTCGTCGTCCATCGACATGTCACCACCCGCTCCGTCTTCCATGTCGTCCGGGGGTTCCATCATGTCGCTGCCGCCGGCACCGCCGCCACCGGACATCGAATCAGTGTCCGGTGAGGAGGGCACCGGCATCATGCCGGTGTCGCTGGCGGTGGGCACGGCCTCCATCTCCGGCGTCGTCGACTGGGGAGGCGGGCCTGTCATGCCGGCTGGGGGCTGATTCATCTCTGTCATGCCGGCTGGGGGCTGATTGTTCACCGCCGGCGGGCTCGGCGTCGATGGAGCGACTGGACTCGTCATGGTCGGCGAGTTGTTCGTCGGTGTGCCGCCAGTCGCGCTCTGCATGGCGCCCGGTCCAGGCATCAAGGTGGACGGTGTCGCCGCTGCGCCGTCCTCGCCGGACTCAGAGGAGCAAGCACACGCTAAGAGGAGGAGGGACCAATGGCTTCGAGGGCGTCTCATACGTGTCTAATCACATGCTACGTCCGCCTACGGGAGAGGACGTATTCGTCCTCCCCACTCAGGTCGAAATGTTCAGACGCCGATGGGGGGGACGAATCTGTCCTCCCTTGGCGGCGGAGAGTAGCGAGCTCGTGTTCAGACACTTCAGCTGGTTGCATTGAGACCGACGCAGCGTCCCTGAGTAACACTTCGACTAGATCTTTCCGACAGAGCTCGCACGCGCGCTTAGATCTCATGATGGTCGCCGTGACCTGGAGCGATGGTCCGGAGGCGGGCCGGCAACTCAGCGCGAGAGTGGGTGAAGCCTCGCGAAGCGACCTGGCACGTAACGAAAACACCAATTTCGCGGTTGGGTAACTTGGGATAACACGTGGTGGAATCGCGCGTGGTCGTTGCGTTCGGGTTCACATAGCCAAGCGCTGGGCGTACCTTCCTCGATCCACGGGCAGCGCTGCGGCAAGAGCGTTTCCACGACCACCTGCGCCGGCTCGATGATCGCCGGGTACGGACGTCATGCGCTTAACTCCTGCCCCGCCCAGGCGGCGAGCACCGCGGTGTTCCTGCTACGGCCGAAAAACGCAAAGATCGGTCGGAACCAGCAATCGTACGTCTGCACGAAATCGCAGGCCGACACGCTATGATTCTTCAAGAACGTAAACCAACGCTGGCCAGCACCATGGGGGCGAGTCGGTTGCATGTGCCGCTGAATCGTTCGCTTAGATACGTTGATGCCAAGTTTCAAAAGCTCGCCGCGGATCCGCTCAGCTCCCCAGGTCGCATTCTCGTTCGCCACCTGCCGAATCAACGCGATGACGTCCGCGGGCACTCTGCTCGGTGCCTTCTTTGGACGCGACTACCTCCTCCAGAACAGCTGAAAGCCCTGCCGATGCCAGCGCAACACCGTGTTCGGTTTTGCGAGCAAAATCGTTTCTCGCCACGTGGAGGTCAAGGCCGCGGCAGCTACCAAGATCACACGATCAACCGGTCGCAGGCGAGGCTTCTTCGCCCTCCATGTGGCGAGCAGCTGCTACCACGGCGATCTTGCGACGTGCACGGGTTGGGTGGGCGCGCTCCGCGAGCGCTTTGAGCGGCTGTGCCTCTTTGGTCTGACAGCGCGATAGCAGGACGTGGCCACATTGAATCAAGCAGGAACGCAGTTGCCCGCTTCCATACGATGCGAGTGCGGCGTACTATGCCGGAGCCGCTGACGGTGCGCGCCAAGGAGCTCTGAAGGAGCCTCGGGACGCTGCGGGGCGTATAGCCGTCCCCCCGCCCCGCATCCTGTTTGCAGCTGTCTGCGGCGCTCCGATGCGCCGCCACCTATCCCCCGCCCAGTGCGGCGGCAGCCGCTTCCATGTTGTCGAACCAGCGTACGCCGGGGTACTGCCAACACTGCGGAGGATCTGAGAGTCGCCACGTCTGCGGACCACTATCGTCGGCACAAGGATTGCCTTCAAAAAGTTCCCAAGGCGCCGGCAACATCGGCAGGTCGTCTGGCACAGGCAAACAGCGAGGCTCGGTGGTGCCGAATTCGTCGGAGATGGCGGAATCGACGCTCAACCTGATGCAGAAGTTCTCAGCGCAAGCCCGCAAGCGCGTCGATGCGACACCACTGGTCGGCTCAAACGGCGCCTGGGTGCGTTGGTACATCATCGCCGCAGTGGGATCGATCGAAAACCATTCGGCCTCTTCGCTGCCGCCGAACTCATAGTGCCAATAGACGTCGTTGACCTCTGCAAAAGGTTCGAATTCGACGACGGCCCGCCGAGTCAGGAGCAGGCCGGCACAAGCGACGCACGAAGCGGTGTCATCGGGACAGGTGTCAGGGGTTCGTGCCTGGCAACACTGGGACAGCGCGTCTGGCTCTTCACTGTCCCACTCGAACGCTGGCTCGCCCAGCGTCGGCAGAGTCGCCGCTCGTTCCCTCGGCATCAGTGGGTCGATGGCAATTCTGAAGTCCGTATCTAGCGGAGTACCTCGCTCACAATGAGTGTTGGCAGCGCGGATGCTGACGGAGTAGCTGCCGCCCGGGCTCAACGCCTCGCTGCCGCGCCACAAGACGACCGCTGAGCTCAGACCCGGCGCGCATACGACGGCCTCGTCAAATAGCTCCAAGTGCCCGTTCAGCATGCCCCCTGAGTTGTCTGCAACGTTTACCTCGAGCCCATCCAGGGAGGGGTTGACCTCCGTGACTTGACCCAGGTTGAAGTCGTAACCTTTGACCGGGAGGATCAGGTAGTCGTCCGCCGGAATCAGTTCGCGGAGCGCAAGCGGAACGGGCACGCCTTGAAGTTGATAGGGGTCGACCCAGCCGACGCAAGGAGTGGGCAGCCGTCGACCACCCCCGAAGTCGCTCGTCTCTCCGCCGACCTGGGGAGCGGGCTCATCGGTCATCTGTGACGCTCCCCCGCCACTCACGTCAGTACCGCAGCGAGTGGAAGCCACGACGCTTACCAGGCACATGCCGCGCCTCAACAGCGCTCGTGTTCCAGCCCGACGGCAGCACCAAGTGTTGGACCTTCGGTGTTGTTTTGGAGCAGCCATGCTTGCAAGGTGCCACGCCGCGAGCGCCAGAACAATGCGTGAAACGAACATTCCGTTGCCCCAAATGAGCCCGGATGTACAATTCATGACTACTCATGGACGTCGACACGGAAACTCTGGCTGCGGAACTACTGAAAGCCCTGAGGGGTAAACGGACGCAAGGCGGCTTTTCTCGCTGGTTGGGATACCGGAGCAACATCGCCTACCGGTGGGAGCATCAGCTGTGCTTCCCGACCGCCGCCCGGTTCTTAGCAATCTGCGCCCGACGGGGGGTGGACTTGCCGGCTTGCTACCAGACGTTCTTTCAACGCCCTCCGCGGGGTGCGCTAGCCGATTCACCAGTTTCACCTGAAGCCGCACATGCTTTCCTCGTGGAGATTCGGGGCCGCGTTCCCATGGCGGAACTGGCACGAACGACTGGCTATCACCGGCAGAGCATCGCGCGTTGGCTCAAGGGCACCGCTCAACCCAAGCTGCCAGAGTATCTGAGGCTGATTCAAGCCTGCACCCGCCGGTTGCTGGACTTCGTGGCGGCTTTGATGCCCGTGGAACAACTACCGAGCGTCGCGGATGAATGGGCGAGGCTTCAGCTGGCAAGAGAGACGGCCTACGAGCGGCCGTGGTCCCACGCCGTACTGCGCGGTCTCGAGCTCAGCGACTACCGGGCCTTCGGACATCGGCAACCCGGGTGGCTCGCGAAGAAACTGGGGCTGAGCCAGGAGCAAGTCGAAGGCTCCCTCGCGATGCTTCACGCCAGCGGTCAGGTGCGTAAGCAGGGCAGCCGCTACGCGCCCCGCCGAGTTCTCACGGTGGATACGCGAATGGACAGCGTACGAGCCCGGGAAGTCAAAGCGTCTTGGTTGGAGTTTTCGTTGGGCAAACTCAGGCGGGGTTCACCAGGAACATTCGGCTACAGCTTGTTTGCGATTTCCAGGGAAGATCTCAGACGAATACGGGCCCTGCACCTCGAGTATGTCTCCGCCATGCAGACCATCATCGCGGCTTCGACGAACGACGAGTGTGTGGGCCTCTACTGCTCACAGCTCATGGATCTGAGCGAACTCGAGGACAACGCACTGTCGGAGTAGACGTGCTCACGCGCTTGGAGCAGTCGCCAACGGCGGCAGCCCCCGACCCCCGCCGTACGTAACGCCCAGCCCCAGAGGCATCGCCAGCGCGACCCAGGCAAAACGGCCCAAGGCGTGCTCTTCGACGACCCTGCCTGAGCACCGGGATGTGCCTCGACTCCGCCGCCCACCGCGTGAGCGACCCTAACAGGGCGATGCACAGGTGCGCCTTCTCTTCTTGCTCCGGAGCTTCGCGCCGCGCCTGCGGTAGGACTCCTCTGCCCCGCTCGTCGGTGACTCAGGCGCTCCGAGGACACCAATAGCGGACTTGTGCACTTCTCCCGCATGTGGTCTGGGAGTTCGGGCAGGAGAAGGGCGCTCCTCCGGACCCGCGTCGAACAACAGGGGGGCGCGTGTATCACTTACGCGCTTCTTGGGCGCGGCGCACGAACTCGGCTGACGAGTTGCCCGAGGGATACGCCTGCTCGGGCACCGGTACGCCGAGGTGTCCGCACAAAGGCTCCCAACCGTCGCCCAGCTCGTGCACCAGCAAACGCTCTTTCGGTACAGTCGCGAGCACCGCATCCACGTTGGCTTGATAGACGCCCATGGCGTAGTCGCGATCACCCGCCCTGCCCGAGAACACCGTCTCACGGATCAAGGCCACTCCGATCGACCCCAAGTCCGTAGAGCGGGTGATGCCGACGAGGATCGTCTTCGAGAAGCTCTCCCACCAACTTTCAGGTGAGCG